>NZ_JAEMNU010000123.1:181372-233973 GCF_016461825.1 Rugamonas violacea
CCAAGCCAAGGCGCCCGCTGCGCCCAAACCACCCAAAGGCAGAGAGCCGGGGTCAGACCCCGCGGGGTCTGACCCCAGGGTTGCGCCGCTGGGTTTTGCCTGCGTCCCTGGCGACTCGCGGCCAACCGCCTCAGGCTTTCTTACGCGCGCCGATCCAATCCTCGATCACCCGCTCCAGCACCGTCAACGGCAAGGCGCCGTGCTTGAGCACCTCGTTGTGGAACTGCTTCAAGTCGAAGCGTGCGCCCAGTTCCCGCTTGGCGTGCTCGCGCAGCGCCAATATTTTCAGCATGCCCACCTTGTAGGCCAGCGCCTGTCCTGGCGCGACGAAGTAGCGCTCCACCTCCGCCGTCACATCCCCCTGCGCCATGCCGGTGTTGTCCATCATGTAGCTGATCGCCTGCTCCCGCGTCCAGTGCTTGTAGTGGATGCCCGAATCGACCACCAAACGGGTGGCGCGCATCATCTCGTCGCGCAGGCGCCCCAGATTGTCGAGCGGGTTTTTCTGGAAGCCCAACTCGTAGGCCAGCCGCTCGGCATACAAGGCCCAGCCTTCCTGATAGGCGGTGAACGGAATCACCTTGCGGAAGAACGGCACGCCGCTCAGCTCCTGGGCGATGGCGATCTGGAAGTGGTGGCCGGGGATGCCCTCGTGGTAGGCCAAGGTGCGCATGGCGAACTTGGGCGTCTCGCCCGGCGCGCGCATGTTGGCGTAGAAGACGCCGGGACGCGAGCCGTCGAAGGCGCCCGGCTCGTAGTAGGCGCCCGGCGCGCTGGCCTCGGACGCCGCCGGCACCGGCCGCACCTCCACACCCAGCTTGGGACGCACGTCGAAGGCGCCGCCCAGACCTTGATTGACCTCGTCGAGGATGGCCTGGTAGCCTGCCAGCATGGTCGCCTTGCCTTCGGCCGTGTTGGCGTACTGCTGCGCCGGTTGACGCGCCAGCGTCTGCACGCGGGCGCCGATGGTTCCCTCGGCCAGCCCTTGCTGGCGCAGGATCGCATCCATTTCGCCGCCGACCCGCGCCACCTCGGCCAGGCCCAGCTCATGCACCTGCTGCGGTGTCATGTCGGTGGTGGTGTGCATGCGCACGCACCAGGCGTAGTAGGCGTCGCCGTTCGGCAGGCTCCAGGCGCCGTTGTTGACGCTGGCCTTCGGCTGCAGCGCGACGAAATAGGCGATCAACTGGCGGTAGGCCGGATAGACGCTGTCCTTGACCGCCAGCTCGGCCTGCGCCAGCAGCTGGGCGCGCGCGGCGTCGTCAAGCTTCGCGGCCGGGATCTTGGCCAGTTTCTCCTTCAGGCTCAAGTACAGCGGATTGTCCTGCGGCGCCAGGCCGACAAAACCATTCATCTGCACCAGCACCTTCTCCACCGTGAAGCGCGGCGGGATGACGCCCTTGGCCTCGCGCTGTTTCAGCCCTTCCAGCAGCTCGCTGAATTTGCGCGGGAACTTGTTCAGTCGGGCGATGTAGTTGTCGGCCTCTTCCCGGCTCTTCACCTGATGTACCTGCGCCATGAAGTTGGGCAGTGCGCTCTGCACACCGGCCATTTGGTTGATCGGGAAGTCGTGTTGGCTGAACGCCTCGCCGTCGGCCTGCAACTGAAGATACTGGTGCAGCGTGTCGTAGGACAGCTGGCCTTCGCGGTCCAACACGCTGCGGTCGTACTGGTTCAACACGGCCAACTCGTTCTTGACCAGCGCCGTCAGCTTCTTCTCGTGCGCCGGCGAGGCGTCGTCCAGCTTGGCGCTGTAGAAGTCCAACCATCCCGGCAGGATGCGCAGCGACGACAACAGCTCGGGGCTGTCCAGCGCAAACGAGGCAAACACGCGGGTGTAGAACCAGTCCAGCTTGAGCGGCTTGGCATACACGGTATGGGCGACCAGCGCGGCCAGCGCCAGCACCACCGTCAACAGCGCCATCAACAGCCACTTGACTACTCGCTTCATCAACTATCTCCAATTTTAAATGAGGGTTAATTCTTGAGACTAACCCAATGTTTCAATAAAAACTACTGAAACATATCGGTGTGAATGTGCAGCACCACCAGCAGCAGGAGCAAGGCCGAGGCCATCGTCAGCAGCACTTTTCTTAAGCGTTTCAGGTTCATCATCGAGCTTTCCACTATCAATGGCGCCATTCTATTTTCTACAAGCTTTGGCTTAGCTTAAGGTTGGGCCACCTATAATTCGGCCATGCACATACTGATCATTGAAGACGACCTGGATCTGGGCTTCGCCCTGCAGCAGGCATTGAAGGCCGAATCCATCAGCAGCGAGTGGCTGCGTCGCGTCGAACAGGCGCCGCGCTCCTTCCACGACTGCGCCTATGACTGCGTGCTGCTCGACCTGTCGCTGCCCGACGGCACCGGTTTCGACCTGCTGGCGCGCTGGCGCCGCGCCGGCGTCGCCGTGCCGGTCATCATCATCACCGCCCGCTCGGCGCTGGAGGACCGCCTGGCCGGCCTCGACGGCGGCGCCGACGATTTCATCCTCAAGCCTTTCGCCACGGCCGAACTGGTGTCGCGCATCCGCGCCGTGCTGCGCCGCTACGCCCAGCAGGCCAGCGAGGTGTGGAGCGTGGGCGAACTGCGCATCGAACCGAAAAGCTACACCGCCACGCTGGCCGGCACGACGCTGGAGCTGTCGCCGCGCGAATTCCACCTGCTGCTGGAGCTGGCGCGCGAGCCGGGCGCCGTGGTGCCCAAGGGCGCGCTGGCGCAACGCATGGAACCGCTCGGCGAGGCGCTCGACTTCGGCGCCATCGAGGTGCACATCTCCAACCTGCGGCGCAAGATAGGCGCCGAGCGGATCCGCACGGTGCGCGGCATCGGCTACATGCTGGCGGTCTGAGATGACGCTGCTGGAACGCCTGCGCCACGCGCTGCGCCCGACCCTGGTGCGGCGCGTGCTGCTGGTGCAGCTGGCGGCGGTGGCGCTGACCTGGCTGCTGTTGCTGGCCTACCTGTCGAGCGAGTTCTTCGATCCGCACACGCTGGACCGCGACCTGACGGCGATGGGCGCCACCATCGTCGCCTCGGTGGCGGCGGCCGGCAACGAGGCCGAGGCGCGCGTCGCGCTGGACGCCTCGGCGGCGATGCTGCACAACTCCTACCGCGTCAACGAGATGCCCGGCGTGCGCCTGCTGCAGCTGGCCGACGGCCAGGGCCGGCGCCTGCACACGGCACCGGCCGGCGTCGGCGTGGCGCTGCCCGGCGACAGCGCGCGGCTGACCGACCTGCTCATCGATGGCCGCCAATACCGCGTGTTCCAGCGCGCCGCCGGCCCCTGGCTGGTCACCGTCGCGCAACCATTGATCGCCAAATCCTGGGCCGTCCGCATGCTGGCCGGCGACCTGGCCTTCGACATCGTCATCGCCTTCCCGCTGTTCCTGCTGCCGATATGGATCGGTGTGGCGCGCGGCATGCGGCCGCTGCGCGCGCTGTCCGCGCGCATCGCCACGCGCGGCGCCGACGACCTGCGCCCGCTCGGCATCGACTCCAAGTACGCCGAGTTGAAGCCGCTGGCCAGCGCCATCGACCGCTTGCTGGCGCAACTGGGCCACAAGGTGCAGCGCGAGCGCGCCTTCGTGCAGGACGCCGCCCACGAGCTGCGCACGCCGATGGCGGTGATCTCGGTGCAAGCCCACGCGCTGGCGCGCGCCGACGATCCGCAACAGCGCGCCGACGCCGAGCAGCGGCTCGACCGCGCCATCGGCCGCGCCTCGCACCTGGTGCAGCAACTGCTGGAGCTGGCGCAGATCGACCGCGAACAGACCCCGGCCGGCGCGCCGCTCGACGTGGCGCAATTGCTCAGGCAGGAGCTGGCGCTACTGGCGCCGGCGGCGATGGCGCGCGACATCGAGCTGTCGCTGGAGGCGCCCGACAGCCTGACGCAAGCCCTGGAGCTGCACGCCTTCCAGTCGGTGCTGCAAAACCTGCTGACCAACGCGCTGCGCTACGTGCACAGCGGCGGCGAAGTGATGGTGGAACTGGCCCGGCGCGACGGCGCGCTGGTCCTGTCGGTGGCCGACAACGGCCCCGGCATCGCGCCGGCCGAGCGCGAGCTGGTGTTCGAGCGCTTCTACCGTGGCGCCGGCCACGACAGCGCCGGCACCGGCCTGGGACTGGCCATCGCCACCCAGGCGGCGGCGCGGCTGGGCGGCCGCTTGACGCTGGGGCCGGGCTTGGGCGGCGCCGGCTGCACCTTCAGCGCGCACTTCCCGGTCTAGGCGGCATGCCGTCGGCTGCAAAAACCACCCAACGGCAAAGAGCCGGGGTCAGACCCCGCGGGTCTGACCCCAGACTTGCGCCTGTGGGTTTTGGCGTCCGCCCCGGCTTGCGCGCAGCTGGCTGGCCTCAGCGATCCCAGGCGCAGGTGCGCAGGCCGCAGAAGATGTCGTCGCGTTCGGGCAGGTAGAAGTTGCGGAACTTGGCCGAGCCGAGCCGCGACGGCGTGGCGAAGCTGGCGCCGCGCAGCACCTGCTGGCTGCCGAACCAGGGCTCCGAGTACTCGCGGTAGCGGTCGGCGACAAAGCCGGCGTAAGGCTCGAACGGCGACGCCGTCCACTCCCACAAATGGCCCCAGCGGAAGGCCGAATGGCCCGACAAGGCGGCGTACTCCCACTCGGCCTCGGTGGCCAGGCGGCGGTCGGCCCAGACGCAGTAGGCCTGCGCCTCGTACAGGTTGATGTGGCGCACCGGTTCGGCGCCGGTCAGCGTGCTCAGTTGGCCGAAGCGCATGGTGCGCCACTGCTGGCCCTCGCGCTGCCAATAGCGCGGCGCCGAGCGCTCCTGCTGCATCAACCAGTTGCAGCCGGCGGTGCTCCAGAACTGGCGCTTGTCGTAGCCGCCGTCGGCGATGAATTCGGCGTACTGGGCGTTGCTCACCAGGCTGCTGCTGATGGTGAACGGCGCCACGTGGCAGGCGTGGTCGCGCCGCTCGTTGTCGAAGACGAAGCCGCCGTCGGCAGCGCTGCCCAGGTGCAGCGTGCCGCCGGGGAAGCGGATGTCGACCGGCGTGTAACAGGGCTGCTGGTCGCTCACCAGCCGCGCCGGCGCGGCCAGACCCAGGGTCTGCAAGGTGTACAGCAAGGCCTCGCCATGCATGTCCTCGTGCGCCAGCGCCAGCCGGTAGGGGTACAAGGCCTTGTCCTCGAAGGCCTCGCGGGTCAGCTTGTCGAGCACGCGGTCGAGCACCTCGTGGCAGTAGGTCTTGACGGCGCCGGTGCTGGGCAGGTCCAGCGTCCAACGGCTGCGGTGCGCCACCGTGTTCGAATCGAACCAGTCGTCGCCACGGCTCAACAGGGAGTTGTAGATCGCGTCGGCCGGGTGGCTGGTGGCCGCCTCGCGCAGGATGAACCATTCGGTGAACCAGGCGATATGGCCGAGCTCCCACAAGGGCGGATTGACGATGCGCAGCTGCGGCACGTTGGCGGCGACGTCCATGCCGGCCGCCGCGAAGCACTCGAACAGCGTCAGCGTATAATCTCGCGCATTCTGCAGGGCGTCGGCCAGCTGCATCGGCCTGGCGTTTCGAAAGGAGGCGTTGATTGAACTCATATCTGATTGTAGCCCAGGCGCCCGCCAAAACAACCATCGTTCGCCAGCCCACACCATGAGCCAACCGCACATCTGGATTGTCAGCCCGGCCTCGGCCAAGGCTAACAACGGCAATTGGCAAAGCGCCAAGCGCTGGGCGCGCTTTCTGCGCACGCGCTACCGCGTGACGATTGCGCAACAGTGGCCGGCGCCGGACGGCGACGCCGGCAGCGCGACGTCCTCCGCTGGCGGCCGCGCCACCGGCGACGGCGCGCCCGATCTGCTGATCGCGCTGCACGCGCGCCGCTCGGCCGCCGCGCTGGCGGCCTTCCACCAAGCCTGGCCGCAACGCCCGACGCTGCTGCTACTCACCGGCACCGACTTGTACCGCGACATCCAGCACGACGCCAGCGCCCAGGCGGCGCTGCGCCAGGCCGGCGCGCTGGTGGTGCTGCAGCCGGACGGCCTGGACCAGTTGCCGGCGCCGCTGCGTGGCAAGGCCAGCGTGATCTACCAGTCGGCCACCACTTTGCGCGCGCCGGCCAGCGCCGCCGCGACGGCAACCACGACAGCCATGACTACAACGACAACGACGTCGACGCCGGCCACAACGACAATGCCAGCCAGCGTCGCGCCGGACGCCGCGCCGCCGCGCCGGCGCCATCTCGACATCTGCATGATCGGCCACCTGCGCGCCGAAAAAGATCCGCTGACCTTCATGCGCGCCGCCGCGCTGGTGACGGCGCCGACGGCGCGCCTGCTGCACATAGGCGGCGCGCTCGACGCGGAGCTGGGCCGCCTGGCGCGGCACACCCAGGCGCTCACACCGCGCTACCACTGGCTCGGCGCCCTGCCCCACGGCGCCACCCGGCAGCGCCTCAAGCGCAGCTTCCTGATGGCGCTGACCTCGCACATGGAGGGCGGCGCCAACGTCATCATCGAGGCGGTGACCTGCGGCGTGGCGGTGCTGGCCAGCGACATCGGCGGCAACCGTGGCATGCTGGGCGACGACTACGCCGGCTACTTCGCGCCCGGCGACGCCGCCGCGCTGGCCGGCCTGATCGAGCGCTGCATCGCCGAACCGGCCTTCCACGCCCGCCTGCGCGCCCAGTGCGCCGCCCGCGCGCCGCTGTTCGCCCCGGCCGCCGAGCGAGCGGCGCTGCTGAAGTTAGTGGATAATCTGCTGCATACCCCGCACCACCCCCAACCACGGAACCCAACATGACCACCGAGACCATCAAACTGACCTCCTTCTCCCACGGCGGCGGCTGCGGCTGCAAGATCGCGCCCGGCGTGCTGGCCGAGATCCTGAAAAACTCGAGCGGCTTCCCGGTGCCCAAGGAGCTGATGGTCGGCATCGAGACGGCCGACGACGCCGCCGTCTACAAACTCAACGACGAGCAGGCGCTGATCGCCACCACCGACTTCTTCATGCCCATCGTCGACGACCCGTTCGACTTCGGCCGCATCGCCGCCACCAACGCCATCTCCGACGTCTACGCCATGGGCGGCACGCCGATCATGGCGCTGGCCCTGGTCGGCATGCCGATCAACAAACTGCCGCTCGAGACCATCGGCCAGATCATCCGTGGCGGCGAGAGCATCTGCGCCGAGGCCGGCATCCCCATCGCCGGCGGCCACACCATCGACTCGGTCGAGCCGATCTACGGCCTGGTGGTGCTCGGCCTGGTGCACCCGTCCAAGGTCAAGCGCAACGCCGACGCCCGCGCCGGCGACGTGCTCATTCTCGGCAAGCCGCTCGGCGTGGGCGTGCTATCGGCCGCGCTGAAGAAGGACAAACTGGACGCCGCCGGCTACGCCGCGATGATCGCCAACACCACCAAATTGAACAAGCCGGGCAAGGCGCTGTCCGATATGCCCGGCGTGCACGCGCTGACCGACGTCACCGGCTTCGGCCTGCTCGGCCACCTGCTCGAGATCGCCCGTGGCGCCAAGCTGACCGCGCGGCTGAACATGGCGCAGATCCCGCTGCTGCCCGGCGTCGAGCAGCTGGCCCACGACGGCTACTTCACCGGCGCCTCCGGCCGCAATTGGGAAGCCTACGGCAAGGACGTCACGCTGTCGCCCGCGATCAGCCAGGCGCAGCACATGCTGCTGACCGATCCGCAAACCTCGGGCGGCCTGCTGGTGTCCTGCGACCCGGCCAGCGTCGACGAGGTGCTGGCCCTGTTCGCCCGCGAAGGCTTCGACAGCGCCGCCGTGATCGGCGAAATGGTGGCCGGCGCGCCGCGCGTGGAAGTGGCCGCCTGACGGCAGCCCGCTCGATTGAAAAAACCCACAGGCATGAATCTGGGGTCGGACCCGCGGGGTCCGACCCCGGCTCTCTGCCTTTGGGTGGTTTTGTAGCCGCCGGCGCCCGCGCCGCAAATACAAAACGCCGCCACGGTGCATCACC
The DNA here is from genome assembly GCF_016461825.1 of Rugamonas violacea. Lineage (GTDB taxonomy): Bacteria > Pseudomonadota > Gammaproteobacteria > Burkholderiales > Burkholderiaceae_D > Rugamonas. Next base: position 189,330 of record NZ_JAEMNU010000123.1, read on the forward strand.
GTGGCGGCGTTTTTTTGTCTGCGCAAGCCAGCCCGAGGTCGTTCCCGCGCAGGCGGGAACCCATGCTGCGCTAGAGAGCGCGGAACCACGGGCTAAACCATCACGCCTTGCGCTGCTTGCGCTTGGCCGCCACACCCAGCAGGGCCAGGCCGCCGGCCAGCATCGCCCAACTGCCCGGTTCCGGCACCGGCGAAATGGCGAAGGACAGGTTGTCGGCATAGCCGTCGTTGTAAGAGCCGTCCCGGCGCAGCATGTCGAGGACAATGCCGACCGAAACGGCGCCGACCGGAATATAGCCCTGGGTATCGCGCGCCACCAGGCCGGTCAGGTTGTGACGCTCGGCCGCGCCGACCGACGCCAGGCTGGCGCTGCCCAGCGTGTGGCCGCCGGCATCGAGGAAGGTGGCGCTCAGCACGGCGTTGTCGCCCTGCGAGGAGTAGCCGCCCAGCCAGCCGGCCAGGTCGAACTGCGTCTTGCCGCTGTTGATCGCGCCGGCATAGGCGCTCAGGTCGATCACCTGGCTGGCGCGCGAGGCGCTGTTGCTGTCGCCGCCGGCGAAGAAGTTCAGGCCGCGATTGGCCGGGCCGGCGTCGCTGGCGGACGGGAAGCCGCCGCTGGCGCCGTATTTGACGGTGGAAAAATTCGAGCTCAGCGACCAAGCCGGGGTGCTGCCCAGGCCGCCGCTCGGCGAACCGACGCCCGCTTCGGCATCGCCGTTGACGATCAGGTTGGCGCCGAAGCCGGCGCCGGCGGCGTGGGCGAACGGTGCGGCCAGGACCAGCGTGCCGGCCACAGCCAGGGTGCGGGAAATCAGCGTGAGTGTAGTGAAGCGCATGGACATCCTTTCGAAATGGGAAGAAACGACAACGGCGCGGCGGCGGCATCGGGCCGCGCGGCCGGACTGGCAGGGAAAGCGTGCACATTTTACATTGTTTTCGTATCAACACCCAAGCGCCCCGCCGCGTCCGCCGGCGCCGGCGTGCCACAGCGATGGCCGCGCGCCGCCAAATGACTTGACAAGGCCGCTTGCAATCTCGTACATTCGATGCATGACCTCGCATCTGCACCTATCCTCTTCCCTGCTGTCGCACGCTGGCGCCCTATCGCTAGCGTCGCTACTACTAGCACGCGCTTAAATTCGTTTCTACGCACTGCTCCGTCCGGCCACAAGCCGCACGTGTCTCACCACCCCAGGAAAGTTTGCCCAGATGTTCACTCCGGCTACCCGCGTCCCTAGCAGCACCGACCATTCGCCCTCAGCGTCGTTCGCCGCGCGCGTTCTGTCGGCACTGCTGCTATCGCTACCGATCGGTTGCCTGGCCTAGTGTAACGTGGCCGCCCGGCAACCAATCGCCACCCGCGCCGCGCAACTTGCGCCGCGCCGCCGCAGTGAAAAACGCCGTCCCCGCATTCCCCCATTCGAGACCCAGGAGCATCCCATGATGTTGCAGAACCCCGCCGCCAAATACCGTGCCTTCCCACCCGTGCAATTGTCCGACCGCCAGTGGCCCAACAACATCATCAGCAAACCGCCGATCTGGATGAGCACCGACCTGCGCGACGGCAACCAGGCGCTGATCGAGCCGATGAGCGCCGACAAAAAGCTGCGCTTCTTCGAGCTGCTGGTGAAGATCGGCATCAAGGAGATCGAGGTCGGCTTCCCGTCCGCCTCGCAGACCGACTTCGACTTCGTGCGCAAGCTGGTCGATGAAAACCGCATCCCCGACGACGTCACCATCATCGTGCTGACCCAGTCGCGCGACGAGCTGATCCGCCGCACCGTCGACTCCGTGGTCGGCGCCCGCCGCGCCGTGGTCCACCTGTACAACTCGGTGGCGCCGGTGTTCCGCAAGGTGGTGTTCGGCATGTCGCGCGAGGAGATCACCAACATCGCCACCAGCGGCACCCGCCTGGTCAAGGAGCTCGTCGCCCAGCATCCGCAGACCGAATGGGTCTTCGAATACACGCCGGAATCGTTCTCCACCACCGAGCTGGACTTCTCCAAGCACATCGTCGACGCCGTCAGCGCCATCTGGGAGCCGACGCCGCACAACAAGATGATCGTCAACCTGCCGTCGACCGTCGAATGCAGCACGCCCAACGTCTACGCCGACCAGATCGAGTGGATGTCGCGCAAGCTGGCGCGGCGCGACTCGCTGATCATCAGCGTCCACCCGCACAACGACCGCGGCACCGCCGTCGCCTCGGCCGAGCTGGCCGTGATGGCCGGCGCCGACCGCGTCGAAGGCTGCCTGTTCGGCAACGGCGAGCGCACCGGCAACGTCGACCTGGTCACCCTGGCGCTCAACCTGTACACCCAGGGCGTCCACCCCGGCCTGGACTTCTCCGACATCGACGAAGTGCGCAAGTGCGTCGAGGAATGCAACCAGTTGCCGGTGCACCCGCGCCACCCCTACGTCGGCGACCTGGTGTTCACCGCCTTCTCCGGCTCGCACCAGGACGCCATCAAGAAGGGCTTCGCCCAGCAGCAGCCGGGCGCGCAGTGGGAAATTCCCTACCTGCCGATCGACCCGGCCGACCTCGGCCGCAGCTACGACGCGGTGATCCGCGTCAACAGCCAGTCCGGCAAGGGCGGCATGGCCTATCTGCTGGAACAGGACTACGGCCTGGTCTTGCCGCGCCGCCTGCAGATCGAGTTTTCCCGCGCCGTGCAGGCGGTGGCCGACGCCACCGGCCTGGAAATCACCGCCGAAGGCATCCACGGCATCTTCCAGAGCGAATACCTGGAGCAGACCGCGCCCTACGCCTACGCCTCGCACAAGCTGGTCGAAGACACCACCAGCGACGAGCCGGTGCAGATCGACATCGCGCTGAGCCACCGCAACGCGCCGCTGGCTTTGCAGGGCGGCGGCAACGGCCCGATCGACGCCTTCGTCAACGCGCTCGGCCTGGACATCAAGCTGATGGACTACCACGAGCACTCGATCGGCTCGGGCGCCAACGCCCAGGCCGCCTGCTACGTCGAGCTGCGCCTGGCCAACGGCCCGACCCTGTTCGGCGCCGGCGTCGACAGCAACATCGTCACCGCCTCGTTCAAGGCCGTGCTGAGCGCCGTCAACCGCCAGCTGCGCCTGAGCGAGGGCGCGGCCAGCGGCAAGGCCGCCGGCGTCACCGCCTGAGTTCGGACCAACTGACTAGCTAGTTCCCGGCGCGGGAACGCCCGCCGTTCCCGCGCCGCCTCCCCGCAGCTCCCCCTGCTGCTACTCCTGCCGCTCCCCCTCTTCCGCCGCATCCTCCCAGCCCCCGCCGTCCCGCCGCGTATTGCTTTGACGCACAGCCAACACGTCTTTTTCGGCGTTATACTCGATTTGTTCACCGCACCATTTTCTGCAAATCCCCCGCCACGCCTGTGAGGAGTCACTGCATGAACATATCGAACCTGAAGATCGGCATTCGTCTTGGACTTGGATTCGGGGCGGTGCTGACCCTGATGTTGATCCTGATTGTGGTGGGCCTACAACGCTTGAGCAGCATCGGCGCGCATACCGACACCATCATCGACAAGGACTGGGTCAAGGCCGACGCCGCCGCCACCATCAGCAGCACCACGCGCGCCAACTCGGCCCTGGTGCTCGAACTGTTCATCGCCAAGGACCCGGCGCGGGTGGCCGAGATCAACCGCGAAGTCGACGCCAACAAGAAGCTCATCGGCGCCGCGCTGGAGACCCTCGACAAGCTGCTGTATCTGCCCGAGGGCAAGGCGCTGCTGGCGGCCATCCGCGAGCAGCGCGGCCAATACGTCGCCTCGTTCGGCAAGGTCGGCAAGCTGATCGCCGAGCAGCAGCACGACGCCGCCGCCGCGCTGATGGCCAGCGACACGCTGCCGCGGCTGAACAAGCTGCAAACCAGCATCCGCGAGCTGTCCGACTTGCAGCGTCGCGCCGTCACCAGCAACGGCGCGGCGGTGCAGCAGGACATCAGCACGGCCGGCCGCCTGATGAGCGTGCTCGGCGCCGCCGCCCTGCTGCTCGGCGTCGCCTTCGCCTGGCGCGTGACGCGCTCGATCACCGACCCGATCGGCTACGCGCTGAAGGTGGCGCGCGCCGTGGCGGCGGGCGACCTGACCAGCCGCATCGACAGCGCACACCACGACGAGGCCGGCCAGTTGCTGCGCGCGCTCGGTGAGATGAACGACAGCCTGGCCCACATCGTCGGCCAGGTGCGCAACGGCACCGGCACCATCGCCACCGCCTCGAGCCAGATCGCCAGCGGCAATATGGACCTGTCCTCGCGCACCGAGGCGCAGGCCAGCGCGCTCGAGCAGACCGCCTCGTCGATGGTCGAGCTGACCACCACCGTGCGGCAGAACAGCGACAACGCGCGCCAGGCCAACCAGCTGGCGCAGTCGGCCTCGCAGGTGGCGCAGCGCGGCGGCAGCGTGGTGTCGCAGGTGATCGACACCATGGGCTCGATCAACGACTCGTCGCGCCGCATCGTCGACATCATCGGCGTCATCGACAGCATCGCCTTCCAGACGAACATCCTGGCGCTCAACGCGGCGGTGGAGGCGGCGCGCGCCGGCGAACAGGGACGCGGCTTCGCCGTCGTCGCCTCCGAGGTGCGCAATCTGGCGCAGCGCTCGGCCGGCGCGGCCAAGGAGATCAAGGAGCTGATCGCCGACTCGGTGACCCGGGTCGACGCCGGCGCCCGCCTGGTCGAGCAGGCCGGCAGCACGATGGACGAGGTGGTCGCCAGCGTCAAGCGGGTCAGCGATATCGTCAGCGAGATCTCGCTGGCCAACACCGAGCAGACCGACGGCATCGAGCAGATCAACATCGCCATCGCCCAGATGGACGACGTGACGCAGCAGAACGCCGCCCTGGTCGAGCAGTCGGCCGCAGCGGCGGCGGCCATGCAGGACCAAGCCGGCGCGCTTGAGCAGGTGGTCAGCCAGTTCCGCATCGACGGCGCCGACAGGCCGGTGCAACGGGTGGCCACACGGGCCAGCGCCCGCCGGCTGCCGGCCACCACTTGACTACCAACTAGATAAACCCAGTCGCTCCCGCTGAACCCAGTAGTTTCCACTGAACCCAGTCGTTCCCGCTAAACCCAGTCGTTCCCGCGTAGGCGGGAACCCATGCCGCGCCAAGCAGCACGCGGTGCATGCGTTTCCCCATGCGCGGCGGTCCACCGATGCGGAACGACGGCTATGACACCTTAGCGCGCCAAGCGCAGGCCGCTGAACTGCCAGCGCGCGGCGGCGGGGAAGAAATTGCGATAGCTGGCGCGGGCGTGGCCGTCCGGCGTGGCGCTCGACGAGCCGCGCAGCACGTACTGGTTCAGCATGAACTTGCCGTTGTACTCGCCCAGCGCGCCTGGCGCGGCACGGAAACCCGGATACGCCGCGTAACTGCTGCTGGTCCATTGCCAGCAATGCCCGAACATCTGCCGCAGACCCCGCCCCGCTCCAGCTCCCGCCGCCGCGCTGGCGCCCCCACTCGCGCCGGCCGGATGCAGCCAATCGCCTGCAGCAGCAGCAGCAGCAGCGCTAACGGCATTGGTGGCGGCCGCAGCGTCCGCAGCGCGCGCTGCCCCGCCGCCCGCGCCACCCAACTCCGCGCGGGCGGCGAACTCCCACTCGGCCTCGGTCGGCAGCCGCGCGCCGGCCCAGTTGGCGTAGGCGTCCGCCTCGTACAAAGAGAGATGGGTGACGGGACGGTGCGGGTCCAGCGGCTGCGCGCCGCACAGCGTGAACTCGCACCAATTGCCGTCCTCGTCGCGGCGCCAGTACAACGGCGCCGACAATTTTTGCGCGCAAACCCAGTCCCAGCCCTCGGCCAACCACAGCGCGGCGTTGAAGTAGCCGCCGGCGTCGATGAAGGCCTGGTACTCGCCGTTGCTAACCAGCCGCGAGGCCAACGCGAACGGCGCCACGTACTGGCGGTGGCGCGGCAGCTCGTTGTCGAAGCAGAAGCCGGCGCCGTCGTGGCCGATCTCACTCAAGCCGCCCTCGAAATCGAGCCAGCGCAAGGGCGTGGCGGCGGCCGGCGCCAGCGGCCGGCGGATGTACTCGGGCAGCAGCGCACTTTGCGCCAGCAGGTGTTTCACGTCGGTCAGCATCAGCTCCTGATGCTGCTGCTCGTGCTCCAGGCCCAGTGTCAACAGGCTCGCCAGCTCGGCACGCGCCGCCGCATCCAGGGCCGAGGCCAGCAGACGGGCGATGCGCGCATCGACGTCGGCGCGGTAGGCGCGCACCTCGCGCATGGCCGGCCGTGTCAGCAGGCCGCGCTGGGCGCGCGGGTGCTTCTCGCCGATGCCGTTGTAGTAGGAGTTGAACAGCACCCGGAAGGCCGGATGGAAGGGTGCGAAGTCGGCCTCCATGCGTTCGAGGATGAAGGTCTCGAAGAACCAGGTGGTGTGGGCCAGATGCCACTTGATCGGACTGGCGTCGGGCATCGACTGGGCGCCGCAGTCCTCGTCGGTGAGCGGTTCGGCCAGCGCCAGCGAACGTTGGCGGACAGTGTCGTAGCGGGCGTTCCACAGCCCGGTTTCGTGCATTTGCATAGGCGGCTCGCTTTGCTCGGCGTTGAGTTGACGTTGCGTTGGCGTTGAGTTGACGGTGAGCTGGCGCTCAGTCGGCGATCACATCGGCGTGGATCACGGCGAACCAGCCGGCCGGATCGGTCCACACGGCGCGGCTGGCGAAGCCGGCCCGCTGCAACAGGTCGACGAAGCCCTGGCGGGTGTATTTGTAGCTATCCTCGGTGTGGATACGTTCGCCCTCGGCGAAGCGGCGGCTGCCGCCTTGCCAGTGCACCGTCTGCGCGGCGCGCGCCTCCAGATGCATTTCGATGCGGCCGGCGTCGGCTTTGTAGAAGGCGCGGTGGCGCCACTGCGTCACGTCGAAGTCGGCGCCGATCAAGCGGTTCAGGTGGCGCAACAGGTTCAGGTTGAAGGCGGCGGTGACGCCGAGCGCGTCGTCATAGGCGGCGTCGAGCACGGCGCTGTCCTTGACCAGGTCGACGCCGATCAGCAGGCCGCCGTCGGCGCCGGCGTTGTCACGCAGGCCGCGCAGGAAGGCCACCGCCTGCTCGGGGGTGAAATTGCCGATCGACGAGCCGGGGTAGAAGAACAGGCGACGCTCGGCGCGCACGCTGGCGGGCAGCGCAAAGCCGGCGGAAAAGTCCAGCCCCAGCGCCGTCATGGCGATCTGCGGGAAGCGCTGTTGCAGCCGTTCGACGGCATCAAGCAGGAAGTCGCGCGAAATATCGACCGGCACGTACTGCGCGGGACGCAGCAGCGGGAACAGGCTGGCCGCCTTGGCGCAGTTGCCGGCGCCCAGGTCGATCAGGGTGCCGCCGCCGCCGATGGCCGCCGCCATGTCGGCGCCGTGGCGGGCGAAGATGGCCGCCTCGGTGCGCGTCGGGTAGTACTCGGGCAGCTCGCAGATGGCCTCGAACAGCTTGGAGCCGAGGCCGTCGTAGAAGAACTTGGGCGAGCAGTGCGCCGCCGGCGCCAGCAGGCCGGCGGCGATCTCGCCGATCAAGTCGGCATCGCCGTGGGCTGGCCGCAACAGTGAAGCGGCGGCGATCGGCAGCGACGTTGCCGCGGCCAGCGGCGAAGCCGGCTGGGTCATACGCAGTGACATAGGCATAAAGTTGCTCTGTCCAAGAGTGGATGACGGCCATCCCAAGGCCACGCCGCGCGCCACAGGCCACGCCGGTCGTTGCTGCGGATGACAATTTTTCGAAGACTTTTTTGCTATGATAGCTGAATATCCAAGTTCAAGCGCCGCAAGGCCACAGCCGTGCGCGGCCTGTTTCTGATCGCAATTGCAATGTTCCACCCACACAAAGGCACGCCACGATGAAAACCTCCACCCTGCGCACTATCAAGTCCCTGTTGACCGCCTCGCTCTCGGCCGGTCTGATGCTGGCCGCCGCGCACGCCCAGGCGCAAAGCCCGGCGCAGGTGTTCCGCGTCTCGGCCATCCCCGACGAGGCGCCGACCGAATTGCAGCGCAAATTCAAGCCGCTCGGCGAGTACCTGGAGAAGAAGATCGGCATGAAGGTCGAGTTCACCCCGGTGACCGACTATGCGGCGTCGGTCGAGGCGCTGATCAACAAGAAGGTCGACATGGTCTGGTTCGGCGGCTTCACCTTCGTCCAGGCCAAGGACCGCAGCAAGAACCAGATCACGCCGCTGGTGCAGCGCGCCGAGGACGAAAAATTCCGCTCGGTCTTCATCACCACCCACAAGGACATCAACAAGCTGGAAGACTTGAAGGGCAAGACGCTGAGCTTCGGCTCCGAGTCGTCGACCTCGGGCCACCTGATGCCGCGCTCCTTCCTGCTGGCCGCCAAGATCAATCCGGACACCGACCTGAAACGCATCGCCTTCTCCGGCGCGCATGACGCCACCGTCGCCGCCGTCGCCGGCGGCAAGGTCGACGCCGGCGCGCTCAACATCTCGGTGTGGGAAAAACTGATCGGCGAGAAGAAGGTCGATCCGGCCGTGGTGCGGGTGTTCTACACCACGCCCGGCTACTACGACTACAACTGGAGCGTGCGCACCGACATGAACGCCGACCTGAAGAAAAAACTCAGCGACGCCTTCCTCGCCCTCGATCCGAAGAACCCGGCCGACAAGGCCATCCTCGACCTGCAACGCGCCAGCAAATTCATCCCCACCAAGGCCGACAACTACACCGCCATCGAGGCGGCCGCCGTCAACGCGGGCCTGCTGAAAAAATAATCGATGTCCGCTTCCGGTAACCACCATGCGCCGACCTACCGCCTGCAAGGGCTGACGGTACGCCACCTGGCCGCCGCGCGCGGCCAGGTGGCGGCGCTGCACGCCATCGACCTGCGGATCGCCCAGGGCGAGCAGCTGGCCATCATCGGCCCCTCCGGCGCCGGCAAGACCACGCTGCTGGCCACCCTGGCCTGCGCCCACCGGCCGGCCGACGGCCTGTTCCAGGCCTTCGGCGTCGAGCCGTGGAGCTTGTCCGAGGGCGAACGCCACCGCCTGCGCGCCCGCCTGTTCCTGGCGCCGCAAACGCCGCCGCTGCCGCCGCGCCAGCGCGTGGTGACGGCGGTGCTGGCGGCGCGCCTGCCGCACTGGGGCTTCTGGCGCGCGCTGGCCTCGTTGGTGAAACCGGCCGATCCGGCCGCCGCCTTCGCCGCGCTGGCCCGCTTCAACCTGGGCGACAAACTGTATTCGCGCGTCGACCGCCTGTCCGGCGGCGAACGCCAACGCTGCGGCCTGGCGCGCCTGCTGCTGTCGAACGCGCAGACGCTGCTGGTCGACGAGCCGCTGTCGGCGCTCGACCCGGCGCTGTCCGAACTGACCCTGGCCACCTTGCGCCGGGAAGCCGCCGCGCGCGGCGCCACGCTGATCTGCAGCCTGCACCAGGTCGACCTGGCGCTCAGCCACTTTCCGCGCATCGTCGCGCTGCGCGACGGCCGCATCGTCTTCGACCTGCCGCGCGAGCAGGTCAGCCCGGCCATGATCGCCCAGTTGTACCAGGGCGAGCAGCCGGTCGCCAGCGCCCCGCCGGCCGATCCGGCCGCGCCGCGCCTGGCCGTCGACGCCTGCTTCTGAGCCCATGTCGAATCCCCCGCTGCTGAAACACCGCTCGGCCCACCCCGACCCCGCCTGGCGCGGCCGGGTCGGCATGGCCGTGCTGGCCCTGGCCCTGCTGTGGCCAATGATGGTGGCCAGCGAATTCCATCCCGCCCTGCTGTTCGACTGGCAGAGTTTGCAGGCCACCGGCCGCTTCCTGGCCGGCTTCGTGCCGCCGGCCCACTCGGCCGAATTCCTCGCCCTGCTGCTGCGCGAGACCTGGCAGACCGTCGCCATCGCCACCGCCGGCCTGACGCTGGCCCTGCTCGGCGCCATCCCCGCCACCTTGCTGGTGACGGAGAAGATGTCGATCTCGCGCCTCGGCACCGGCCGCATGCGGCTGGCCTCGGCACTGCTGCGGCAAAGCGTGCGCTGGCTGCTGGTGTTGTTGCGCAGCGTGCCGGAACTGGTCTGGGCACTGCTGTTCGTCCGCATCATCGGCCTCGGCCCGACCGCCGGCGTGCTGGCCATCGCGCTGACCTACTGCGGCATGCTGGGCAAGGTCTACGCCGAGATTTTGGAGTCGACCGACGGCCACGCCAGCGACGCCCTGCTGGCCAACGGCAGCGGCAGACTGGCCGCGCTGCTCTACGGCGCGCTGCCGGAGGCCGCCTCCGAACTGGTCTCCTACACCGTCTACCGCTGGGAATGCGCCATCCGTGGCTCGGTGGTGATGGGCTTCGTCGGCGCCGGCGGGCTGGGACAAAGAATGGACGAGTCGATGAAAATGCTGTCCGGCGGCGAGGTCTCCTCGATGTTGCTGGTGTTCGTGCTGCTGGTGGCCGGCGCCGACGCCGTCTCCAAACTGCTGCGCCGGAGGCTCGGATGAGCGCCGTCGGGCCGCGCGCCATGCCGGCCGCGCCGCCGCGCGCCTGGGGCACGGCCATTTTGGCGCTGCTGCTGCTCGCCCTGGTGGTGGCCAGCTTCGCCTCGCTGCCGCTGAAGTGGAGCGAATTCTTCACGCTGCAGGCAGTGGCCAGCATCGCCGAATTCCTCGCCGGCTTCGCCCCGCCCGACATGACGCCGGCCTTTGTCAGCAAGACCGCCTGGGCCACCGCCGAAACGCTGTCGATGTCGGCGCTGGGCACCCTGCTGGCGGTGGCCGCCGGCCTGCTGCTGGCCTTACCCGGCGCCGGCCGCTTCGGCCGCCCGGCGCGCGCGCTGGTGCGCGCCCTGCTCAACGTGCTGCGCTCGATCCCCGAGCTGGTCTGGGCCTCGATCCTGCTGATCGCCGCCGGCCTCGGCCCCTTCGCCGGCACCCTGGCGCTGGCCGCCCACACCGCCGGCGTGCTCGGTCGCCTGTTCGCCGACGCGCTGGAAAACGCCGCGCCGGCGCCCGAGCAAAGCTTGCGCACCAACGGCGCCTCGGCCATGGCCGCCTTCTTCTACGCCACCCTGCCGCAAACGCTGCCGCAGATGCTGTCCTACACCCTGTACCGCTGGGAGAACAACATCCGCGCCGCCGCCATCCTCGGCGTGGTCGGCGCCGGCGGGCTGGGGCAGATGCTCAAATACCACCTGTCGCTGTTCCAGATGCGCCAGGCCGCCACCGTGATCCTGGCCATGCTGCTGCTGGTGGCCTTGGTCGACGCGGTCAGCTTCGCCATGCGCCGCGCCTTGACCCGATAAGTCTCACCAAGCCGCCGAGCCGCCGCCCCACCGAGCCGCCCGGCGCCCTCCTCCACCCTTCGTCCCGGATTCGCCATGCTCCAACTGCGTCACCTGTCCAAATCCTATAGCAACGGCCGCCCGGTGCTGGCCGACCTGTCCTGGCATTTCAAGGCCGGTGAATTCGTCGCCATCATGGGCGACTCCGGCGTCGGCAAGTCGACCTTGCTCAATCTGATCGCCGGCCTCGACACGCCGGACGCCGGCCCGCAGGCCGACGCCGCGCCCATCCTGCTCGACGGCATCGCCATGTCCGGCCTCGACGACGCCGCCGCCACCCGCCTGCGGCGCGAGCGCATGGGCTTCATCTTCCAGGCCTTCCACGTGCTGCCGCATCTGACCTTGCTGCAAAACGTCGCCCTGCCGCTGCTGCTCAACGGCCTGCCGCAGCAGCGCGCCAGCGCCATGCTGGCCGCCGTCGGCTTGGGCGGGCGCGACGCCGACTTCCCGCACCAACTGTCCGGCGGCGAAATGCAGCGCGTCGCCATCGCCCGCGCGCTGGTGCACCGGCCGGCCCTGGTGCTGGCCGACGAACCGACCGGCAACCTCGATCCGGACACCGCCCACAGCATCCTCACCCTGCTGCGCGCCGAGATCAAAGCCACCGGCGCCTGCGCCATCATGGTCACGCATTCGCAGGCGGCGGCCGAAATGGCCGATAAAGTTCTCATTTTGACAAAATCGGGCATACAGGAAACAACAGTCGTCAACTAGTTTGAGCAATAAACAAGATAATTTATTTGTTAAATCCTCCCATTTATTTCCGGTCGTAGTATCATTGAGTCAACTTGCTTGGTTATCAATAATGTTGAGACGGTTGCACCATTTGAGACCACAATGCGGTGACCGATGGCCAGCTAGGAGACGCCAACCTATCCACGTTTTTGAGCAAAGGAGGAGCAAAATGAACGTACGGCAAAAGAAGTTGGAATTGATCGAAGCGATGAACAGGGCCAGAGCGCTAGAACCATCAAGCTTTGTCCCAAACAAACTGCTCGACACACTCATCGAAAAGATGAATTTGAAGAATGATGCAGAGTTGTGCAGGGTGTTGGAAGTTCAACCCCCCATCATCAGCAAGATCAGGCATCGCAAGCTTGCAGTAGGTGCCACAATATTGTTACGAATGCACGAAAAGTCGGACCTGAGCATCAAAGAGTTAAAAGACTTATCGACCGCATCAATGCACTGATCAGCCCTGCTGAACTTGCAATACAGGCGCCAAGCACCGCGCCATGATGAGCGAACCGCAGCATGACTGCAGCCTCGTCGGTCTAGTCCAGCCACAGAACGTCCAGCCTAGCCCCCGCTGAACGCGTTCTACCGAAACACCCTCCCCGCCAGACACTGAGCCGACGCGCTCGCGCCCCCTGCGTTATCAAACAAAGAAACCGTTTTTGCCAATTTTTCGTCGCCCGCCGCCGCCGCGCGCCACGACAAGCGCACCGCCACGGCCGATTCGTGGCACACTGCGGCCCTGACCCGAGACCGCATCATGCCCAGACAACAAGCCCTAGACGCCATCACCACCGCCAGCTATGCCGCCAAGCTGGCCGCCACCGCCGCCATCGACGCCACCCGGCCGATCGACGCCGCCGCCGTCCTCGGCACCGAGCGCACCGTGCCGGGCCGCGAGGCGCGGCCCGAGCTGGTCGCGCCGAACAAGCTGGGCAAACGCTCGATGCACACGGCGGAGGGCCGCGCCACCTTGATCCACGCCCTGGCCCACATCGAAATGAACGCGGTCGACCTGGCGCTGGACATCCTGTGGCGCTTCCCCGGCATGCCGGACGAGTTCTACCGCGACTGGATTCGCGTCGCCAAAGAGGAGGCCTACCACTTCAGCATGCTCGACGCGCACCTGCGCGGCATGGGTTACGCCTACGGCGACTTCCCCGCCCACCACAGCCTGTGGGAGATGGCCGAGAAGACCCGCGACGACATTCTGGCGCGCCTGGCGCTGGTGCCGCGCACTCTGGAGGCGCGCGGCCTGGACGCTTCGCCGCCGATCCGCGACAAGCTGAAACAGGCCGGCGACCACGACGCGGCGGCCATCCTCGACATCATCCTGCGCGACGAGATCGGCCACGTCGCCGTCGGCAACCGCTGGTACCAGCACGTCTGCGCCGAGCGCGGACTCGACCCGGTGGCGGCCTACGCCGAAATGGCCGAGCGCTACCGCGCCCCCCGGCTGCGCGGCCCGTTCAACATCGAGGCGCGCCGCGCCGCCGGCTTCAGCGAAGCGGAGCTGGCGGCTTTGCTGGCTTGAAAACGTGCCCTATTCGGCCTAGGAACGACGTGACCTCGTTCAGCCGGCTGAGTATTCTCGTCAAGCCAGGCACTCGCTCTCATCTCAAACCGGACACCCAATTGGCACTTGAATCCGGACAGTGATTCTCCTGTCCGGACACCTCAAGTAGGAAATGACGCGAAAACCCGCTTGCGTTAAGTCGTCTCGCGCAGCGCAGCGCAGGCGTTGGTGTGGCTCGACGCCCCCAGCGAGGCCACAAAGATGTGCGTGCGGCCGCCGTCGGTGAGCGCGATGATGGGGCCGGCGTAGTCGAAGAACAGCTTCTCTCCGGCGCGATGAACTTGGCGCATCGAGCGTTTGAGCCGCTGGGCGAAGCGGCGATACTCGCTGCGCAGCTAAGTTCAATCCGACTGACTATGCGCAATTGAGCCCCCATTGAAGCCATGAATAATTCCCATCTCATTCACACAGATTTGGAGATCATTATGGCCGCAGATATCTACTTGCTGATCGATGGAATCAAAGGCGAGAGCACCGATTCGACGCATATAGGCTGGATAGAGTTACATTCCGCCCACATGGGGGTGTCACAGCCTCGAAGTGCCACGGCGTCCACCGCTGGCGGCCACACAGCCGAGCGGTGCGAACATCGCAGTGTATCTGTGACCAAACTTGCGGATCTGGCTTCGCCGATCCTCATGCAGACTTGCGCAGCCGGCAAAACGATACCAAAGGCGCGACTCGAATTCATGCGCGCCGACAGCATGGGCGAACGCGTTAAATACTACGCAGTCGAACTTGAAAACGTCCTGATAGGGAACATTGATCAAGTCATCCACGCGGGCGACATCTTGCACGACAGCGTAGCCCTGAAATTCTCGAAAATCAAGCACACGTACACGCAGCAAAAAATCAGCGGCGGCGCCGGCGGCAATACGTCTGGCGGCTGGGACTTAACGACCAACCGGATTGTCTGAGGTGCGCAATGGGACAAGAACTTGAACTGCAACCGCAGGACTCGCGCCACTATTTCATGCTTCCCCAAGCTCCGCAGGATGCCGGCTACTATACCTACGGCCAGATGAAAGGAAAGCCCAGCAACGGTGCATATCAATATGCCACCGCTTCAATGATCACCGCTATCCTGTGGGTGGAGCGCGAATGGCAAACCATGGATGGCCGTAAGTTCGGTGTCGGTGATATCAGCCTTACCGGTGGTCTTGCGAATAAAGATCACAAGACCCACCGAAGCGGACTGGAAGTCGACATCCGCCCAATGCGCAAGGATGGCAAGCACGAGCCTTGCAGGTGGTGGGACGCGGAGTATGATCACGACGCAACGGAAAAGCTGATTGAGCTCTTCTGCATCAACTCGCCGGTCATTTTGATTTATTTCAACGGACCGAATCTACCTGTAGTGCGAAAGTGGCCAAAGCACGACGATCACTTCCACCTGCAACTGGTGGCCTGATATGCGGAAGATTATTTGCTTGGTGATCGGTTTGACTACGCTACTTTCGATGGCCTATGCGGCGCAGTGGTCGGGAGAATGGCGACCGTTTCATGCGACCTATACGATCTACTCCGGTGAGCTGGCCGAGCGCAAAGCGCCGACCGCGGCGGAGCGCACGATGACCGTTGCATTCAAAGGCCAAGCGGCCAAGGACGTGTTCGATTCGATTGGCCCGGATTCCCATCCTGGATGTAGCCAAGAATCGGGATACAGGGAGCGTAACAAGCGTGGCGTTTCCTGCAACTACACGTCCGTGGGCACGGATCGTGGATATCAGTGCTGGATTGGTCTCAACCTCCGAACCGGTGAGAGCATTCCCACCGTTAGTTGTTGAGGCCGGCTGGACACACGTCGTAAGACTGTCGAACATGAGAGCGATGGCAACGGCCGGATCTCCCGGTTCTTGGTCGCCGATGTCTTGCGCCGCGATGGCGCCGCTCCGGACGAGAACAGGTGTCCGGCTCCAATGCCATTGAATGTCCGAAGAGGACATGGAGCTTGGCGCCGTACTTGAGCACGCGATAGCACTCGCGCCAGACACTGAGCATCTCCGGCACATCCAGATTCAAAATTGGATGAAACACATAATCGAAACTGGTATCGGCGAACACCGATAGGTCACGCATGTCGCCCTGCACGGTGCGCCATCCCAGCCCTTCGCGGGCGGCCACCATGCAGTCCTGGTCAAGCTGGCGCCCGGACAGATCGAACACCGTCACCTGCGCATCTCAGGCGTCGATTGCACCCTTGGATTTGGCCTTCAACCAGTGCCTATCCTTCAGCTTGAGGCAGGGCTGCTCAAGGAAATGCCAGGACAGCATCGCCAGCACCAACGTCAAGGGGAACGACAGCAAGAAGTTCTGCCACCAGATCTTCTCCAGCGATAGCGATGAAACGAGTTGCTGAATAGGGAAGGCGAAAATGTACATGCCATACGAAAAGTCGCCATACTTTCCGAAGCGGGTCAGCGGTCCTTGTTGGTAAATCAAGCGGATGAGCGCGAATGCCAAGGCCGGCGAAATATAGCGCAAGTCCACTTTCAGGTAAGCCATGGCCACAACCAGACACGCCATGCCCACCCAAGCGGCAGTACTCAAGCGCCGCTCACGGACAAAGTACACCAGGGCGCCGGCCATGAACCAGCCCAGCAATGGGAAGAACTCCTGGAGATAATGGATACCGCCCAGATTGAAGACGGCACACACGGTGGCGCCGGCCCAAATCAACAACACCGTCCAGTATCTGAGCAGGCCCGCCATGCCCAGCGCCGCCACGATCAAATAACAGGTGAACTCGTGCCGTAGCGTCCACAGGGAACCGTTGACCACCGGGTTATACAGATTGTTCTGAAAAACACCGGCCAGCTCGCCCTGCCCCTTGTACATGAAAAAATTCTTGATGAAATAGCTGAGCGCCGATTGCGGATACAACTGCGGCGTGACGGTCAGCACCGCCCCCATCGCAATGCTCAACAACAAGGCCAGGGCCAGCCCCGGCATGATCCTCAAGACACGCGCGCTCAGATAATCGACCAGCACGCCCTTGCGCAACCAGCTGCCGGTGATCAGGAAACCGCTCATGGCAAAAAACACCGCGACGGCAACGCTGCCGCAATCAAGACGGTTGCCGCTGGCATAGGCGAGCGGCTCGATGTATCCGGCCTGGTTCGATAGCGCGAAGGAATGCGAAAACAGGACCAAGGTGGCCGCGACGAAACGGGCCAGGTCGAAGTGATTGTTTTTTTGTAAGGTCATTTTTAGTATTGGTCCGGGACCGGGCATGGAAGGGCAGCTTCTGCGCCCGGCATCCTAACACATGGGCCCATTACATTAGCATTAGCATAAGCCGGCTGGAGCGCAGTCCAGCACTCGAACCGGCGCTGGCAGCCCGCTGGCATGCCGGCGCGGCGGCGATGTCCAGCGCCAAAAGCACGCACACGACCAGCACCGCCGTGCCCTCCCGCTCAGGCCAGACGACCCCGCAGCCGTTCCAGCGCACGCATGAACAGGGCCGGCTGGTCGGCGGCGCGGGCCAGCACCAGCGCGCCCTGGATGGCGCCGACGGCCTCCTCGGCCAAGTCGCGCGCGACGGCGGCGTCCTGGCCACCGCGCTCCAGCGCGCCGGCCAGCGTGGCGATCCACTCGTCGAAATAGTCCCGCACGCGGACGGCGAAGCGGTCGCGCTCGTGGCCCAGGGCGAACACGCCGACCAGGCAGACGCGCTGGCCGGACAGGAAGTAGCGGCCGACGGCGGCCAGCATCGCGGCGACGCCATCGGCCGCCACGCCGCACTGGCGCAAGGGCAGGAACACCTGATCGCGGAACCAGACATCGATATCGTCGAGCACGGCCTGCGCCATCTCCTCCTTACCGCCGGGGAAAAAATGGTAGATGCTGCCCTTGCCCAAGCCGGTGCCCTCGGTGATGCGGGCCAGGCTGGCGCCCTCGTAGCCGTAGGTACGGAACACTTCGCCCAACTGCGGCACCACATCACTGCGTTCTGCGATCATTCTTGCCATCGTGTTGCTGTCTGCCCTTCAAATCAAAAACCGAACTCGCTCAGCTCCGGATGGTCGGCCGGACGCGGCCCGTTCACGTCCCAATGGAACTTGCGTTCGGACGCCGCGATCGGCGCCTCGTTGATGCTGGCCAGGCGATGCTGCATCAGGCCGTCGGCGGCGAACTCCCAGTTCTCGTTGCCGTAGGCGCGGTACCACTGGCCAGAGTCGTCATGGTATTCGTAGGCGAAGCGAACCGCAATGCGGTTGCCCTCGAAAGCCCACAATTGCTTGATCAGGCGGTATTCCAGCTCGCGCGTCCACTTACGCGCCAGCAGGCCGACGATGGCCTCGCGGCCCTGGACGAACTCGGCGCGGTTGCGCCACAGGCAGTCCGGCGTGTAGGCCAGCGACACGCGCTCGGGGTTGCGGCTGTTCCAGCCGTCTTCGGCCAGGCGGACTTTTTCGATGGCCGATTCACGGGTGAACGGGGGGACTGGGGGACGGATAGTCATGTTGATGCCTTTCAGTGGATTCGTTTTGTACCGATTGGAACATTCTGTACCGATCAGTACAATCACTATAAACTGCGGCCTTTTCGGTGGCAAGCATTTTGTTGAAAAAGCGGGACGGTCGGGATTGTCGCCAAGTCAAGGCGCCGGCGGCTTTTAAACCACCCAAAGGCGGAGAGCCGGGGTCAGACCCGCCGGGTCTGACCCCAGGTGTCGCCTGTGGGTTTTCTCAAGCGCCTGCGGCTTTTTCAAGCGCCTGTGGACTTTCTCAAGCGCCCGCGGGCTTTCTGAACAGGCTGGCGCACAGTTGCCGGCCGTCGTCGCTCAGCGCCACCGTGCCGCCGCCCTCTTCCAGCAAGGTCTGGGCGACCCAGCCGGCGTCGACCAACAGGGTCAGCTGGCGCCGCAGCACGCTCATCGGACGCTCCGATTGTTTGCTCAGCCAAGCCAGCGAGCAGGCCTTGCCGGGGCGCTCGCGTTCGCTGCGCCAGAGTTGTTCGAGCACGCCGATCAAGGCGGCCAATACCGCGTCATCCATATTGTCCTCATTCGCCAGAGCCGCCATGGTAGCCGATGCGCTTGGCGCCCTGCCTTGTTCTCAAATTAACAAGAAGGCACTATACTGCGCCCTCGACACCAACACCAACACGGCATCAGGAGCGGCAGGCATGGACAAGAGCAAACCGGCAGGATACATCGCACCGTACACCCACGCGGCGGCCGGCTGGGGCGCGCTCAAACAGGTGGCGATCAACCTGGTGCGCGAGAAGGTCAGCGGCGGCAACTACAAGACGCTGCTGGCGCAGAACCAGCCGGACGGCTTCGACTGCCCCGGCTGCGCCTGGCCCGACCGCGAGCACGCCTCCACCTTCGAATTCTGCGAGAACGGCGTCAAGGCGGTGGCCGCCGAGGCCACCAGCAAGCGGGTGCGGGCCGACTTCTTCGCCGCCCACACCGTCACCGAGCTGCTGGAACAGTCGGACTACGCGCTGGAGCAGCACGGCCGCCTGACCGAGCCGATGGTCTACGACGCCGGCAGCGACCGTTATCTACCAATCGACTGGGACGACGCCTTCGCCCTGATCGCGCGCCAGTTGAACGCCCTGCCCGATCCCGACCAGGCGGCGTTCTACACCTCCGGGCGCACCGGCAACGAGGCCGCCTTCCTGTTCCAGTTGTTCGTGCGCGCCTACGGCACCAACAACTTCCCCGACTGCTCGAACATGTGCCACGAGCCGACCAGCCGGGGCCTGCCGGCCACCGTCGGCGCCGGCAAGGGCACGGTGACGCTGGAGGATTTCGAGCACACCGACACCCTGCTGATCTTCGGCCAGAACCCGGCCACCAACCACCCGCGCATGCTCGGCGAACTGCGCGAGTGCGCCAAGCGCGGCGCCACCATCGTCTCGATCAATCCGCTGCGCGAGCGCGGCCTGGAACGCTTCACCAGCCCGTCGCACCCGCTGGAGATGCTGAGCAACTCCAGCACGGCGATCAGCTCCTTGTTCATCCAGCCCAAGCTGAGCGGCGACTTCGCGCTGATCAAGGCGCTGGCCAAGCGCACCCTGGAACTGGACGACGCCGCCGTCGCGGCGGCGGCGGCCGGTGCGCCGGACACGCCGCGCGTGCTCGATTGCGACTTCATCGCCGAGCACACCAGCGGCTTCGCCGCCTTCGCCGCCGACCTGCGCCGGCAGGACTGGGACCAGCTGGTGCAAGAGTCGGGCGTGCCGCGCCCGCAGATCGAGCAACTGGCGCAGATCTACGCCAAGGGCGAGCGGGTCATCGCCACCTGGGGCATGGGCCTGACCCAGCACAAGGGCGCCGTCGCGACGATCCGCATGCTGTCCAACCTGATGATGATGCGCGGTAACATCGGCCGCCTCGGCGCCGGCCTGTGCCCGGTGCGCGGCCACTCCAACGTGCAGGGCGACCGCACCATGGGCATCGAGGAGCAGCCGACGGCGGCCTTCCTCGACCGCCTGGGCGAGGTGTTCGGCTTCGCCCCGCCGCGCGCGCACGGCTACGACGTCGTCGCCACCATCGAGGCGATGCTGGCCGGCCGGGTCAAGGTCTTCTTCGGCATGGGCGGCAACTTCGCCATGGCCACGCCGGACACCCCGCTCACCTTCGCCGCGCTGCGCGCCTGCGAGCTGACGGTGCACGTGGCGACAAAACTCAACCGCAGCCACCTGGTGCACGGCCGCGCCGCGCTGCTGCTGCCCACGCTGGGCCGCACCGAGATCGACCTGCAGCGCGGCGTGGCGCAGGGCATCACGGTGGAGGACTCGATGAGCATGGTGCACCTGTCCTACGGCATGAACACGCCGGCCTCGCCGCAGTTGTTGTCGGAGACGGCGATCGTGGCGCGCCTGGCCCAGGCCACGCTGGGCAAGGCGCCGGTCGACTGGAACTGGTACGCCGCCGACTACGCCCGCATCCGCGACGCCATCGAGCGCGTGTTCGACGACTTCCACGACTTCAACGCCCGCGTCGCCAAGCCGGGCGGCTTCCACCTGAAGGTCGCCTCGCGCCTGCGCGAGTGGCGCACCGCCAGCGGCCGCGCCGAGTTCCTGGTTTGCGCCGTCGACACCGACACGCCGATCCACCGCGCCAAGGCGAAGTACGGCGCGCGCCTGATGACCTTGATGACGGCCCGTTCGCACGACCAGTACAACACCACCATCTACGGCATGGACGACCGCTACCGCGGCGTGTTCGGCATGCGCCGCGTGGTCTTCATCCACCGCGAGGACTTGGCGCTGCTGGGCTTCGCGGCCGGCCAGATGGTCGACATCGTCAGCGTCTGGGACGACGCCGTCGAGCGCCGCGCCGACGGCTTCATGCTGGTCGAGTACGACATCCCGCGCGGCTGCCTGGGCGCCTACTTCCCCGAGACCAACGCGCTGATCCCGCTCGCCAGCGTCGCCGACGGCGCCGGCACGCCGACCTCGAAGTCGATCCCGGTGCTGCTGCAGGCGGCGTAACGCCGCCAAATCGGGTTAGCGCGCGTTCGGCGCCGGCGTTGCCGCCTCATCCGGCAGGAGGTGGTAACGCGCCCGCAGCGCCGCCAGCTGGCCCGACGCCGACAACGAGCGCAGACCGTCGGCCAGCGCCTGCAGCCACTGCCCGGCGCGCGCATCGTGGGCGGCGAAACCGATCGTCAGCGGCAGCGCCTGGGCCAGGCAGCCGGCCTGGCGGATCCGGCTCGCGGCCCCCAGCTTGGCGACCAGCTGGCGGGCGACCGCCTCGTGCTCAAGCCACACCGGAAACCGGCCGCGCAACAGTTTTTGCAGATTGGTCAGGCCGGCGGCGTCGCCGAAGGCGAACGCCAGGCTGGCGCTGCTATCGCGATGCTGCGCGATGTAGGCATCCATCTCGCCGTCGTCGTAGCCGTAGTCGGCGATGACGCCAACCCTGAGCGCGTGCAGCGACTCGCCGCCCCGATAGCGCCAGGCGACGCCGGCCAGGGTGTAGAAGCAGGCGCGCGAATACGCCAGCGGCACGCTCAGTTGCAAGCGCGGATCGGTCGAGGGGGCGTAGACGCCTTCGATGGCGCCGGCCGCCGTCTCGCTGACGGCCCGGTTCAAGGGCAGCAGCAGCGACGCCACCTGGAGCCCGGACGGGGCCAGCGCCTGCCTCGTCAAGTCGACCAGATAGCCGCCGTTGATCTGCCCATGGCTGGCGCAAATGAACGGGCACCAGTCGTCCGACGCCAGGCGCACCGTGCCGGCCAAGGGCGCCGCCGCGACCAGCGAGGGCAAGGCCAGCCACAGCACCAGCTGCGCGGGCAAGCTCATTCTAGCTTCTCCATACTGCGGCGCTCCCCAGCGCGAGCGCTGCATTGCAATCGATTCATGCTAGCGCCGCGCAGACGCCATCGTCAAGCGCGTTCCAACAAATGTCGCATCCGGACCAACCGAGCAGGTGGCCTTGTAGGCGCCAGCCGGCGCGTCGGCAAACTTGTACAATTGGCAGCGCAGCCATCCAACCATCCTACCATCCACCGACCACACCATCAGGAGCCCAGTTGAATCCATACCCGCCCGACCACCCCGTCCAGGACGAGAGCTATTGGAGCGGCGTGCGCGCCCAATACGCCGTCTCGCCCGACTTCATCAACCTGGAGAACGGCTTCTTCGGCGTGCAGGCGACGCCGGTGCACCAGGCCTTCCAGCGTTACCAGGAACAGCTCAACCTGGAAAGCGCCTACTTCCTGCGCGTGCGCCTGCCCGAGCGCCTGGCCGGCGTGATGCGCGCGCTGGCCGCGTTCACCGGCGCCGACGCGGGCGAGTTGGTCATCACGCGCAACCTGATGGAGTCGCTCAACATCCTGCTGCAGGGTTACCCGTGGCGGGCCGGCGACGAGGTGCTGTTGGCCGAGCACGACTACGACAGCGTCATCGAGACGCTGGAAATGGTCGCCGCGCGCCACGCGTTGACGCTGACCCGCCTGACGCCGCCGCTCGATCCGGCCAGCGACGAACAGATCGTCGCGCTGTACCAGGCGGCGATCACGCCGCGCACCCGCGTGCTGCTGTTGACCCACATGGTGCACCGCACCGGCCAGATCATGCCGGTGGCGAAAATCGCCGCGATGGCGCGGCGCCACGGCGTCGACGTGATGGTCGACGCGGCCCACTCCTTCGCCCAACTCGACTACCGGCTGGGCGAACTGGGCGCCGATTTCGTCGGCGTCAACCTGCACAAGTGGCTCGGCGCGCCGCTCGGCGTCGGCCTGCTGTACATCCGCCGTCCGCGCGTGGTCGACATCGCGCCGCTGTTCGGCGACAGCCGCAGCGCCGTCGACGATATCAAAAAACTGGCCCACGTCGGCACGGTGCCGCCGGCGCCCATCCTGGCGATCGAGGACGCGTTGGCCTTCCATCTGGCCATCGGCTCGGCGCGCAAGGAGGCGCGGCTGCGCCACCTGTCGCAGTACTGGATGACGCGGGTGCGCGATGTGCCCGGCGTGCGCCTGTTCACGCCGCGCGCGGCGGAACGCTCGTGCGCCATCGCCGCCTTCGGCATCGAGGGAGTGGCGGCGCAGCAGGTGGTGCGGCGCTTGATGGACGACTATCGGATTTTCACGGTGTTGCGCACGGTCGGCGCGGAGGAGTGCGTGCGGGTCACGCCACATCTGTTCACCAGCATCGAGCAGCTCGACGCGCTGGTGGCGGCGATCGGCGAGATCGCGGCCGGCGCACGCTAAGCGCGCCGGCGTTGCTACAGCGCGCCATGGCCAGCGCCGCGACGGCGCCGGCCATGGCGCGGCAAGGCTTAGCCGCGGGCGCGGCGCTGACGCATCACGCCGAGCAGGCCCAGGCCCAGGCCCAACATCAGGTAGGTGCTTGGCTCCGGCACGGCGGTGACGCTCAGCGTGTCGATGCCGATGAAGTTGGAATTGTCACCGTCCGGACCACCGCCCTCGACTACGTAGCGGAAGGCCAAGGCGCCGTTGGTCGCGCCCGCCAAACCACTGATGGTGGTGTTGAACTGGGCCCACTGCTCGGGGTAGCCGAAATAGTCCAGGTTCGGATTGATCGTCAACAGCAAGGTCGTGAAGGTGCCCACGCTGCCTGCGGTGTGGCCGACGTCTTTACCGCCGACGGCGCTGAAACGCACTTCCAGGCGATCCGGGTAGAGCGAGCCATCGACGGTGCGGCTGAAGAAGGACAGCTTGTCGCCATTGTTGAAGGTCTGGGTCGGCAGGATCAACCAGTCGCTGATGTCGGCCACGTCGGCACCGGCGTTGAAATTGGCGCCGATGTAGGAGGTAGCCGCACCCTGGTGCGAACCGAACACCAGTGGATTGCCCTGGAACCAATCGGTGCTGCCTTTCGGATCACTATTGTTGACCTTGACCCAGCCGGCGGGTACGCCGCCGTCAAAGTTTTCGGTCAGTGAGGCGGCCGAGGCGCTCGCGCCCAGGCTCAGTGCAACAGCGGCAAACATAGTCGACTTCAAAGCGGATTTGAACGAAACAGCCATGTGTAAACCTCCATCAGCAGAGTCAGTTTTCCGGAGCGGCGGACGCCGTCCCGGCTTACCTTCCACGCGGCGACCGCCAAGCCGCCATAGCGCGAACACATCATTCTTCAACATGATAGTGAATAAATGACATGTATTTAAGATAACATAGACTGAAATCAAAATGGTAATTATTACAAGGGTGTGACGTCAGCTTGCAACAATGACGGCACCGCCGGCCGCGTCGGCCGCGCCGCGCCGTTTGGCCGGACACGGCCCTAGCAGTACTCGACGCAACCGTCCTGGCGGCAAAAGCTGAGCAGTTTCAGGCCGGCGCGCTGGGCGATGTCGATCGCCAGCGAGCTGGGGGCGGAGATCGTCGCCAACATCGGAATGTGCAGGCGCGCCGCCTTGCGTGCCAGCTCGTAGCTGGCGCGGCTGGACATGAAGACGAAACCGCCCTGCGGATCGACGCCGCTCAGCGCCAAATGGCCGATCAATTTATCCAGGCTGTTGTGGCGGCCGACATCCTCGAACACGAAGTCGATGGCGCCGTCGGGGCGGCACCAGGCGGCGGCGTGGGCGCCGCCGGTGGCGCGCATCAGCGTCTGGTGCTGCGCCAGTTCGCGCGCGGCGCGCGCCACGGCCGGCGCCGGCGCGCCCGGCAGCACGGGGGCGACGATGCGGGCCGGCTCCAGGTCCAGCATGGCCAGACTCTCGATGCCGCAGATGCCGCAGCCGCTGCGGCCGGCCAGCGTGCGGCGTTGTTCCTTGAGGCGGGTGAAGGCGCGCTGCGACAAGGTCAGCTCGACCTCGGCGCTGGCGGCATGCTGGCGCAACTCGATGTCGTACACCTCGGCGCGCGCGTCGACGACGCCCTCGCTGAGCGCGAAACCGAGGGCGAAACACTCCAGGTCGCGCGGCGTGGCCATCATCACGGCATGCGAGATGCCATTGCAGACCAGCGCCACCGGCATCTCCTCGACCACGCTGTCGCTGCCGCGCGCGCTGCCGCCGGCGTGGTGGCGCACCACCTCGCGCTGCTGAAACCCGACCCGTTCCGCCTCCCCTTCAAACCGCATAGCACTCCCCTGTTGTGAACTTTCACCGCATGGTACATGGTAGCGGCAAAAAGCGCCGCCGGCCGATACACCAGCCGGCGGCGCCAGGGGATATGGTGCGCGGCGCCGTGATCGCGCCCCCCCGGGACTCAGGCGGCCTCGCCCTCAACGCCGTAGTGGCGGGCGTAGCGGCTGTCCAGATTGGCCAGCGGCAGCATCAGGAACAAGTCGGCGCTTTCGAAGTCCGGGTCCCAGGCCGGGTCGCCGCAAATCCAGGCGCCCGAGCGCAGGTAGCCCTTGACCAGCGGCGGGATCTGCGGCTTCAGCGCCGGTGCGACTTTATCGATGGGGAATGGCAGGTGGGGTGTGACGCGGTATTCCATCGGCGCCATGTGGCGCGCCGCCAGCGACTGGTACACCGCCACCGCGTTGTGGCCGCCGTCGGCCAGGCTGATGCTGGCGCAGCCGACCAGGTAGTCGCAGCGTTCACGGCGCATGTATTCGGCCAGGCCGGACCACAGCAGCATGATGACGCTGCCGCCACGGTAGTCGGGATGGATGCAGGCGCGGCCCGCCTCCACCATGCGACCGCGCACGTTGTTCAGGCGACCGAGGTCGAATTCGTTTTCGGAGTAGACGCGGCCGATCTTGCGGGCCCGCGCGGCGCTCAACAGGCGATAAGTGCCGACCACCAGCAGCGTGTCCGAGTCGCGCACGATCAGGTGATCGCAATGCTCGTCGAATTCGTCGCTGTCCAGGCCATCTTCCCTGACCAGCGACGAGAGTCCCATGGTTTCGATGAACACCGTGTAACGCAAGCGCTGCACTTCGCGCAGTTCTTCCGGTGTGCTGGCCATGCTCAAAACCAGCTTGGCCGAGCTTGCCCTGACGTGCGCTTGGATGATCGAGGTTTGCATGCTTCGTCCTTTCTGTGGGAGACGAAGCAAGCGTAACGGCCTAATACTTCAAGAAAATGACATCAATATGTCTTTTCCGTGACATGTACACACTCAGTTTTTCTTCGGCCGGCCGGTTTTCAGCTGTGGCAAGGATGCCAACACATTTTGCAGCGTGGCCAGGTCGATCTGACTGATCAGCGCGACGCCGATGCGCAGCAATTCGCTCTTCTTGATCTCAAAACCGGCTTTCAGGCAGGCTTTCTTGACCAGACCCAGCACCGCGTATTCCTGCTCCGGCATGGTGAAGCTGTCGCGCACCAGCTTTTCCTTGTGCGGTTTGTCCTTGGCCGCGTCGACCGGCTT
This sequence comes from Rugamonas violacea, assembly GCF_016461825.1. Taxonomy (GTDB): domain Bacteria; phylum Pseudomonadota; class Gammaproteobacteria; order Burkholderiales; family Burkholderiaceae_D; genus Rugamonas. The sequence goes on from NZ_JAEMNU010000123.1 coordinate 215,649, forward strand.
GGCGGCGGTCTTGGCCGGTGCCTTCACTGCCGACTTGGCGACGGTTTTGACGGCAGGCTTGGCGGCCGATTTAGCGGCTGGCTTGGCGGCTGGCTTGGCGCTCTTCAGCGCAGGTTTGGCAGCGGCCTTGGCTACCGATTTGGCGGTAGCGGGTTTGGCTGCGACTGGTTTGGCTGTGGCCTTGGCGGCCGATTTGGCGCTGGCTGGCTTGGCTGCTGCTGGCTTGGCTGCTGCTGGTTTGGCTGCTGCCGGTTTGCCTGCTGCTTTGGCTGCTGCTGGTTTGGCTGCGGCCTTTGCCGCTGGCTTCACAGTAGCCTTGACGGCCGGTTTGGCAGCGGCTTTGGCGGCAACTGGCTTGGCGGCCTTGGCGACGACCGGCTTGGCTGCGGCCTTGACCGGCGCAGCTGCTGCGGCTGTCACTACGGCTTTGGCTGGCGCGGCTTTCAGCGGGGCCTTGTGGGCCGGCGCCGGGGCGGCACCGGTGTCGATCGTGGCGACCACTGGCAGCGGCGCGTCTTTGCCGTTGGCGTTGGCGTTGCCGGCGGTGGTGGTTTTGGCGGTGATAGGCTTGTTCATGTTTGCTCCATTTTTTCAACAATATAAACAATATATACTATTTATCAAAAGTGTGTTTGAGCAATATCATGAAAGTATTGTTTATTCCCCCGCCGCATCAAGTAATCTGCTAGTCCGGCACGCGCAGCACATTGCGCGCCGTCAGGTGCATGGCGACGCGCGAGAACAGCACGCCGGGATTGATCGGTTTGCTCAAAAAATCGACCGCGCCCAGCGCCCTGCCCTGTGCCTCGTCCTCGGCGCGATTTTTGGCGGTCAGGAAGATCACCGGAATGGCGGCGGTGTCCGGGTCGGCCTTCAGGCGGCGGCAGGTCTCGTAGCCGTCCAGCTCCGGCATCATCACGTCGAGCAGAATCAGGTCGACCGCGCCCAGCGTGTGCAGGATGTGCACGGCGGCGATGCCGCTGTTGGCTACCTTGGTGTGATAACGGTCCTTGAGCAGCGTCGATAGCAGCATGATATTGTCGGGCGTGTCGTCGACAATCAGGATGGTCTGGCGGGCATTCCCGGTCACACTCATGTTCACTCCATTTTCTTCGCGGCGTCAGCCAGCAGTTGGGCCGCCTCTTCGAATTGATAGGCCGCCATGTGCGCGGCCAGCCGCTCCAGCGTATGCGTCGGCAGCAGCCCGGCCAAGACGCCGCGCACGGCGCTGAAATATTCGGGACTCTCGCCGTCGTAGGCGGCCAGCAGCGCGCGCAGTTGGGCCAGGGCCCGCGCAGGATCGGCGGCGGTGGCGGCATCGATATCGGCGACCGGCGCAGTGGCCGGCGGCAGGACGTCGCCGCCCAGCCAACGCGACAGCGTGGCGAACAACTGCTCCGGGTCGATAGGCTTGGTGATGTAGTCCTGCATGCCCTCCTCCAGGCAGCGCAGGCGCACCTCGGCCAGCGCGTGCGCCGTCATGGCGATCACCGGCAGCGCGTCGAAGCGCGGGTCCTGGCGCAGCAGGCGGGTGGCGGCGTGGCCGTCGAGCAGCGGCATCTCCAGGTCCATCAACACCAGCGCGTAGGCCTGCGGGCCGGCGCCGCGCAAACGTTCGAGCGCCTCGTGGCCGTTGCCGGCGACATCCACGCTGATGCCCTGCACCGCCATCAGTTCGGCGGCGATCTGCTGGTTGATCGGGTTGTCCTCCACCAGCAGCACGCGGGCGCCGTAGCGCGGCCCGATGGATGGCTCGCCGCCGGCCAATCGGGCGCGCGGCGCCACCAGCCCGACCAGGGTGTCGATCAGGGCCGATTGGCCGATCGGTTTGAACAGGAAGCCGAGGATGCCGGCGTCGTCGGCCTGCTGTTGCACCTCCTCGCGGCCGAAGGCGGTCACCAGCACCATGCCGGGCGGACGGCGCAGCGTGGCGTCGGCGCGCACCCGGCGCGCCAGCGCGATGCCGTCCAGTTCGGGCATCAGCCAGTCGCACAGCACCAGCAGATAGGGGTCGTCGGCGCGGTCGGCGGCGGCGATGGCGGCCAGCGCCTCGGCGCCGCCGCCGGCGCGGTCGAGCCGCAGCGGCAGCGGCTGCAAGGCCTCGGCGAGGATCTGCAGCGCCACCGGGCTGTCGTCGACCAGCAACAGGCGGGCGCCGTTCAGCGCCGCCGGCAGCACGGCGGGCGGCTCGGCCGCGTCGGACAGGCCGAAGTCCAGCTCGAACTGGAAGGTCGAACCCTCGCCGGGGCTGCTCTGCACCGTGATGTCGCCGCCCATCAGGCGCACCAGGCGCTGCGAGATCGACAGTCCCAGGCCGGTGCCGCCGTACTCGCGGCTGGTCGAGCCGTTGGCCTGGCTGAAGGCGCGGAACAGCTTGGCCTGGTCCTGCGGCGCCATGCCGATGCCGGTGTCGCGCACGGCGAAGCGCAGGGCGACCCGGGCGCCGTCGTTCTCCAACACGCTGCAACGCAGTTCCAGCTCGCCGCTGGCGGTGAACTTGACGGCGTTGTTGACCAGGTTGATCAGCACCTGGCCCAGGCGCAGCGGATCGCCCACCAGGTGGCGCGGCACGGCCGGCGGCACGGCGAACAGGTATTCGAGCTGCTTCTCGGCGGCGCGCTGGGCGGTCACGCTGGCGACGTTGGCCAGCACCTCGTCGAGGTGGAAGGGAACCTGTTCGAGGTCGAGCCGGCCGGCCTCGATCTTGGAGAAGTCGAGGATGTCGTTGATGATGCCCAGCAGCGCCAGCGCGGCGCGGTGGATCTTGCCGACATAGTCGTGCTGCTTGGGCGTCAACTCGGTGCGCAGGGTCAGGTAGGCCATGCCGATGATGGCGCTCATCGGCGTGCGGATCTCGTGGCTCATATTGGCCAGGAACTCGGACTTGGCGACGTTGGCCGCCTCGGCCAGCACGTTCGCCTTGAGCAGATTGTGTTCGCGCTCGCGCCGCTCGCTGATGTCGCGGATGAAGGCGCAGAACTCGAAGCTGCCCTGGTCGGCCCGCTTGACGTGGGTGATCGCCAGCTCGATGGGGAACTCGTGGCCGTCGCGGTGCAGGCCGTAGACCTCGATGCGGCTGTCGAGCACCTTGCCGCTGCCGCTTTCGAGGAAGCGCTGCATGCCGCGCCGGTGCTCTTGGCGGAAGCGCGGCGGCATGATGGTGGTGTCGAGGGCGCGCCCCAGCGCCTCCTCGCGCAACCAACCGAAGGTGCTCTCGGCCTGGCGGTTCCAGCCGACGATGCGGCCGTTCAGGTCGATCCGCACCACCGCGTCGAGCGCCGTGTCGACGATGGTCTGCAGCTTGTCCTGGCTGTCCTGCGCCAGTTGCACCGAGCCGGTCAGCTCCCGCGTGCGGGCGGCGATGCGTTCCTCCAACTCGCCGTTGAGCTGGCGCAGCGCGCCCTCGGCCCGGCGCAGCCGGGTCAGCGTGTCGCGGAAGCTGCGCACGGCGCCGGACAGGCGGCCGATCTGGTCCTGCCGGCCGATGCCGGACAGTTCGATGTCGGTGTGGCCGTGGCTGAGGCGCTCCAGCGCCCGCTGGATGTCGCCGAACGGCCGCGTCGCCTTGCGCCCGACCAGGACGATCGACAGCACGATGGCCAGCGCCAGCATCAGGTTGGCCAGCACGGTGCCGACGATCTGGCGGCGCAGCTCGGCGTCGATCTGCTGGCGCGAGAAAACCAGCTCGATGGCGCCCACCGGATAGGTCTGGCGGGCGTCGCTGAAGAGGATCTCACGGCGCACGCGCAGCGCCGCCACCGGCGCGCCGCTCGGCGCGACATAGCTGGCCAGCTCGGCGCCGCCGGGCGCCAGCACGCGCAAGATCAGCACCTCGGGGGTGGCGCCGGAGGCGTCGACGACGCTGGCGACGGCGCCGCTGTTGATGTCGAACAGTGGCCGCGCCAGGGCTTGCGACAGCACCGCCGCCAGCCGCTCGGCGCGCTCCTGCAACTGCTGCTCGGCCTCGCTGCGCAGCGCCTGCATCACATAGGTGGTGTAGACCGCCGTCGACAAGGCGACGGCAAGGAAGATGCCGACGGCAAGGCGCAGCAGGATGTCCTGACGCCAGGCGCGCGCCAGGCGCGTCAACAGGCCGCCGCCGGCGTCGGCGTCGTCGTCGGCGTCGTCATCGTCGTGCTGCGGCGCGGGCTCGGCCCGACCGCCACGCGGCGCCGGCAGCGGCGCCGTGGCGGTGCCCGCAGCGGCCTGCGCCGCCTGCTCCGCCGCCGCTTCGCTCGCTAGGGTGGGATCAATGGCCGGCTCCCGCTTCGCGTTCGAGCCGCTTGTACTCGGCGCTGTTGCGCACCTGCTCGACGCCGCGCCAGATGCGCTCGGCCAACTGCGGCCGCGCCGCCACCATGGCGTGCGACAGGATCAGGAAATACGGCTTTTCGATCAGCGGCACGGGCAGCATCTCCAGCTGGGCCGCCAGCGGGCCGCGCATGACGACGGCGGCGTCGCTGCCCCCCATGGCGGCGGCGGCCAGGCGGCCGGCGAGCAGCTTGCGGGCCAGCTCGTTGGCCCGCTGGCTGCCCTCGTCGACCTCGACGTTGTGCGCGCGCAGCATGTCGCCCACCGAGTAGCCCAGCTGGAAGCCGATGCTGCCGTCGATATGCTTGAAGGCCTTGCCGTCCCAGTCGGCGGCGCTGCCCTTGCGGCGCAACAGCACGTAGCGGTCGATGTGCATGCGCTTGCTGGCGTCGGGCTGGGCGCCGCCGGGGTACTCGCCGACCTCGCGCCGGTCCGGCTTGTAGCTGACGGCGAAGGCGCCGTCGACCTGGTTGGCCTGCAACTGCGCCAGGCAGCGCTTCCACGGCATGCTTTGGAAATCGAAACGCAGGTCGAGGCGCTGCGCGACCATCCTGAGCAGGGCGAAATTGAGGCCGCCGCCGGCCTCGGTGCGCCAGGGCGGCACGTCCTGCCGCTCGAAGCACAGGCTGACCACCAGCGGCGGCGCCGCCGCCACGCTGGCCGGCGCGCCGGCTGACACGCCGGCCGAGGCGGCAGCCGCAACGGCAGCAGCAGCAGCAGCAGCAGCAGCAGCAGCAGCGGCAGCGTTGGCGGACGGCGCTGCGGTGACGCCGGCGAGCGCGCCGGCCAGGGCCAGCATGCGGCAGGAATTCAGCCAGACCCTCATCGATGCCCCCTGTTCTCGGTCGCCTGCGGGAAGCGGGCGCGCATCCCTAGTGTAAGCAAAACTCCGGGGAAAAAATATGTCGCTCCAACAATATTGACAGGGCGGGCGGCGCGGCAGTTGCTATCCGGGTACAAACCCGCCCTTGTACGAACTCAGCCGTTGGCGCGGATGCTGAAGTCGACCCCCACCTCGTCCCACAACTCCTGCTCCTTCTCCATCCAGTACGACACGGTCGGATGGTCGCTGACCAGCTCGCGGCGGATCTCCAGCTCGATGCGGCTTTTCATGCGCAGCTTCAGTTCGGCGAAGTCGAGCTCGATGCGCGAGTGCATGAACAGGATGGCCAGGCGCAGCGCCACCACCGCCTTGGCGAAGTCGGGGTCGGACAGGGCGTCGGCCACCTTGCGCAGATTGCCCTTCTGCGCCAGGATCAAGCGGCTCATGGCCTTCTGCTCGCGCGTGGTGAAGCCGGGCAGGTCGGCGTTTTCGACCAGGTAGGCGGCGTGCTTGTGGTAGCCGGTCTGCGACACCACCAGGCCCACCTCGTGCAGCAGCGCGCTCCAATACAGCAGGCGGCTGTAGTTGTCGGCGACCGGCTTCATTTGCAGGTACAGCGCGGCCGCGTCCTCGGCGACGCGGCCGGCGCGGCCGGCGTCGGCGTGGAATTTCTGCGCCAGGCCGCGCACCGACTGCTCGCGCCGGTCGCGCTTGGTCGAGCGCAGGTACAGGTCCCACATCACGCCCATGCGCAGGCCGGCCTCGATCGGCTGCAAAGCCGGAATCTCCAGCTCGTGCACCAGGGCGATCAGGATCGCCAGGCCGCCGATGATGGTCGAGGCGCGGTCCGGCCGCAGCCCCGGCATCTCGATCTTGCTGACGTGGCCGAAGGCGATGAAGCGCTGCTTGAGCGCCTCCAGGCTGGCGGCCGACAGGTCGCCCTTGCCCAGCTTGTTCTTGGCGATGATGTCGGCGATGGTGCGGATCGTCCCCGACGAGCCGTAGGCCTGCTTCCAGTGCTGCGGATGGTAGGGCGGCGCGGCGTCCTCGAAGTGGCTGCGCGCCGACAGGATGGCCGCCTCGAAGGACGGCACGTCGACCCGGCCGCCGACGAAGAACAGCATGCTCTGCTTGACGGTGCCCAGGCTGAACGATTCGACCCGTTCGATGTCCTGGCCACGGCCGAGGATCAACTCGGTCGAGCCGCCGCCGATGTCCATCACCAGGCGCCGCTCGCCCGGCGTGGCCAGCGCGTTGGCCACGCCCATGTAGATCAGGCGGCCCTCCTCCTCGCCGGAGATGATCTCGATCGGGTGGCCGATGGCCAGCTCGGCGGCCGGCAGGAAGGCGGCCGAGTTGCGCGCCACCCGCATCGCCGAGGTGGCGACGACGCGCACGGCGTCGAGCGGATAGCCGGCCAGGGTGGCGCGGAAATTCTTCAGGCAGCTCAGCGCGGCCTGCATGGCCGCCTCGGTCAGGTTGCCGGCGGCGTCGAGGCCGGCGGCCAGGCGGATCGGCTCGCGCATGCTTTTGAGTACGCGGATCGCCTCGCCGTCGTGCTGGCCGATGTGCAGGCGGAAACTATTGGAACCCAAATCTACTGCTGCGTACATACCAGCCTCTCTCTAAGAACGACCACGAAGGCTTGCGATGTCCATGGTGACAAAAATTCTACTACAGTAAGCGTCGATTATGACCGCTTGATGACGTTTGGCAAGCGTGCGCCGCGTTTGCAACAGCGGCCGCGCCGGCGGCCGCCTCAAGCCTCCAGCGGGCTGGCGGCGCGCGCCTCGGCGACGCGGTTGCGGCCGTCGCGCTTGGCCTGCTGCAAGGCCTCGTCGGCCCGTTTGAACAGGCTGACCGTGCTGTCGTCGGCGCGGATGGTGGTCACGCCCAGGCTGGCGGTCAGGTTGATGACGGCGCGCTCGGTCTTGACCGGCACGGCGGCCACCGCGTTGCGGATGCGTTCGGCCACCACCAGCGCGTCGGCCAGCGCGGTGCGCGGCAGTTGGATGGCGAACTCGGCGCCGCCGAGGCGGCCCATCAGGTCGCTGTCGCGCAGTTGCCGCAGGCAGACCTCGACCATGCTCTTGAGCACCGCGTCGCCGACCGGGTGGCCGTAGTTGTCGTTGACCCGCTTGAAATGGTCGAGGTTGAGGATGATCAGCGCGGTGGGCATGCCGGGCCGCCGCGCCAAGGCCATCCACGGCGCCAGCGCCTGGTAGAAGCCGCGCCGGTTGGGCACCTCGGTCAGCGCGTCCTGCACTTCGAGCAGGTCGAGCTGGCTCTGCAGACGCTGGCGCGACAGCAGCAGATAGCCGAAGGAGTTGACCAGCATCATCAGGTAGAGCACGCCGAAGCCGAGCCACTGCAACAAGGTCTCGGCCAGGCCGGCGCCGGCGCCCTGGCCGTCGGCATCGGCCAGGCCGGCGGCCAGCAGGCCGCGCAGCGCCAGCGCCAGGCTGAGCACCAGCATGCCGGCGGCGAGGAAGCGCTGCAGCAGGCTGTTGTGGCGCCAGCGCCGCGCCAGCGCCAGCGCGCCGGCCAGGAAGAAGCCGGCGACGATCAGCGCGCCGGCGCCGACGCGCACCGGCGCCGGCGCGTCGAACAACCAGGCGCCGGCGAAGGCGGTTTGGGCCACCAGCAGCGCCGGCAGCAGGAAGCGGCGCCAGACCGGACGGCCGACGGCGTTCCACAGCGCCGCCGCGTCCAGCGCGACGCCGGCGAACAACAGGCCGTTGGCGACCGGCACGCTGAGCAGATCGGGGATGCTGCCGCGCAGGTACAGCAGCAGCCAGGCGGCCGCCTGGCACTGTTTGGCCAGCGCCCAGGTCGACAGGCCGAAGCGCTTGCTGCGCTCGTACTCGAAGAAGAACAGCGCCGTGCACAGGCTCAGATTGCCCAGGGCCAGCGCCAAAATCAGTGTTTTGATATCCATGGGAAGGCAGGAGGTTCGGCCGGCGCCATGGCGCCGGCGGCGGAACGGCCGGCGGCGCGCGCCGCCCGCCGGTCAGACTTCGTGTTCGACGTTGCTGCTGCCGTCGCCGACCTTGCTGGCCCAGGCCTGGGTGAAGAAGGACTTCTCCTCATCGCTCGGGGCGTCGTGCCAGAAGACGATGAGGGTGCCCTTGTGGTCGTGGATCTGGCTGAGCTTCTCGACGAAATGGCTGTTGCCCGCCGAGTCGGCCAGCGCCATCACATAACCATAGACGCGGGTCAGCCGCTCGATCCGGTCCGGCTCGGTGAAGCTGTTGGTGGCGGTAATCGTGGGGTGGTCTAAAAACATCGCTCTCTCTCTTCTTCGCTCCAAGGGGGCCGTCGGATGCGCCGGCTGCTGTGCTGTCAATGTACCTACAAATTTTCCGTCTGTAAACGCAATGTGGCGGCCCGGCGTCCGATGCGCGCCGCCGCAACGGTCGGCGGCGCCATGCTAAGATCAAACCGCCGGCGCGACCACAACATTGCCCCAGCTTATCAGAAACCCGCGCTTGGCAACAAGCTAGCATGCATGAAGTCATGAACCTGCCGCACCCATCGTCCGCCGCCGCCCCGCAGGTCCGCACCGACGGCGATCTGCGCTCGCTCGAATTCCTGCCCGGCATGGTGCAGAGCGAGATGCGCCTGTCGCGCCCCGACCAGCTGGTGCTGGCCTACGCCCGCGCCATGATGTGCTTCACCCTGTTCCAGCCGCGCCCCGAGCACATCGTCATGGTCGGCCTGGGCGGCGGCTCGCTGGTCAAGTTCTGCCACCGCTACCTGCCGCACAGCCGCATCACCGTGCTCGAACTGCGCGCCGACGTGATCGCCCTGCGCGAGCAGTTCGCCATCCCGCCCGACGACGAGCGCCTGCGCATCGTCTGCGCCGACGCGGCGCGCCACATGGCCAGCCTGGCCGGCAGCGCCGACGTGCTGCTGGTCGACGGCTTCGACGCCGACGGCCTGCCGCCGGCGCTGGCCAGCGCCCGCTTCTACGCCGACTGCCGCCGCGCGCTGCGCCCCGGCGGCGTGCTGGTGGCCAACATGTTCAGCTACGACCCGCACTTCCCGGCCATGCGGCGGCGCCTGCGCATGGCCTTCGCCGACCGCCTGTGCCATTTCCGCGGCATCGCCGGCAACAACCGCCTGTTGTTCGCCGTCAAGGGCGGCGCGCCGTCGCCGGCGCTGAGCACGCTGCAGCGGGTGGCGCCCTACCAGGGCCTGGGGCTGGCGCCGCTGAACCGGCTGCTGGCGCACTGGGTGGTGTGGCGGCTGCGCCGCGGCGGCCGCCACTGAGGGCGGCGGCGGCGGCAAAGCNNNNCCCCCCCCCCCCCCCCCGCCGGCGGACTTTTGTGACACACTGATCGACAGCATACTTTCACCTGACAAGGAAGCGCGATGCCGCACCGCAGCAAGCGTTCTGCCCTCTCGGCCGCCGCCGCGCTGACCTTGGGCGCCGGCCTGGCCGTGACGGCGCTGCTGTGCGCCGCCGTCGGCGCGCTGGAATTCGACAAGCTCGAACTGAGCTTCCAGCAGCGCGCCAACCTGCGCGTGGCGGCGATCCGGCGGGGCCTGGACGACGCCGTCGAGGTGCTCACCATCACCAACGACCTGTTCCGCACCTTCGGCGAGCCCAGCCGCGAGCAGTTCCGCGCCTTCACCCTGCCGCTGCTGCGCCGCTACCCCTTCATCCAGGCCTTCAACTACCACCGCGTGCTGAGCGACGCCGAGCTGGCGCCCTACCAGGCGGAACTGGCGCGCCGCCTGCCCGGCTACCAGATGCGCGAGAAGGCGCAGGGCGACCACGGCGCGCTGGTGCCGGTGCGTTCGCGGCCGCTGCACATCATCGTCGACTACCTCGAACCCTACCAGGGCAACGAGGCCGCCTTCGGCCTCGACCTGGCGCCCAACCGGCCCCTGCTGGGCGCCATCGAACAGGCGGTGGCCAGCGGCCAGGTCACCGCCAGCCCGCTGCTGCGCCTGGCCCAGGAGCGCGGCGGCCGGCAGGGCTTCGTGTTGCTGATGCCGGTGTTCCGCGCCGGCGCGCCCAGCGCCACGCCGGCGCAGCGCCGCGCCGCCTGGGTCGGCAACACCGGCGCGGTGATACGCTCGACCGACCTGGTGCACAAGATCCTGCTCGGCGCCGACCTGCTCGACGACGCCGAGCTGCGCCTGCGCGTCTACACCGGCGACGAGGTCCAGCCCGACAACCTGGTCTACGGCCCGCCGGCCGGGGCCGCCCCGGCGCCGGCCACGCCGCCCGCCAACGCCGCCCAGGCCCACGCCGCCGGCGTCGAGGGCCGGACCGTCCAAACCTCGACACCGGCGCCGGCGGCCTGGCCCTGGCCCTGGCCGGCCGGCGCCGCCGTGTTCACCCGCACCTTCAACGCCGCCGGCAAGCCCTGGCACGTCCAGGTGACGCCGCTGCCGCAGCCCTTCCTGGCCGAGCACCTGGGCTCCGGCGCCACCCTGCTCGGCGGCCTGCTGTTCTCCGCCCTGACGGCCGCCTTCGTGCAATCGCTGACGCAACGCCGGCGCCGCGTCGAGGGGCTGGTCGAGGCGCGCACCCACGACCTACAGTTGAGCAACGAGAAGCTCAACCAGGACGTCGCCGCGCGCAAGGCCACCGAACTGGCGCTGCAGCACAGCGAGCACCGCTTCCGCCGCCTGCTGGCGCTGTCCTCCGACTGGTATTGGGAGCAGGACAGCGCCTTCCGCTTCACCCACATCACCGACGGCTTCTTCGACAAGGGCCACCTGCCGCGCGAGCGCTTCCTCGGCCTGACGCGCTGGGACAACAACGCCGAGATGCGCGGCGCGAAATGGGGCCGCGAGCACATCGCCCGGCTCGAGGCGCACCTGCCGTTCAACGACCTGGAGTACTCGCTGGTCGGCCTGGACGGCGTGGCGCGCTGGTTCAGCACCAACGGCGAGCCGGTGTTCGACGCCGACGGCGTCTTCCAGGGCTATCGCGGCACCGGCAGCGAGATCACCGCGCGCAAGCAGTCCGAGCAACGCATCCAGCACATCGCCCACCACGACGTGCTGACCGGCCTGCCCAACCGCGTGCTGCTGCAGGACCGGCTCGGCCAGGCGGTGGCCTACGCCAACCGCAGCGGCCATCCGCTGTGGGTCATGCTGATCGACCTGGACCGCTTCAAGTTCGTCAACGACAGCCTGGGCCACAAGGCCGGCGACCTGTTGCTCAAGACCGTCGCCAGCCGCTTGCAGGACAGCGTGCGCGAGAGCGACACCGTGGCCCGCCTGTCGGGCGACGAGTTCGTCGCCATCCTGACCGAGTACCCGGACGAGGCGCTGACGCCGGAGGTGAGCGCGCGCATCATGCGCGCCATGGCGCAGCCGGTGCAGCTGGAGGGCAAGGAGTTCTTCGTCACCTGCAGCATCGGCGTGGCCATCTACCAGGCCGATGGCACGCCGGCCCAGCACCTGATCGAGCACGCCGACATCGCCATGTACTGCGCCAAGAAGCAGGGCCGCAACAACACCCAGTTCTACCGGCCGGCGATGAACGAGGAGGCGCTCGAGCGGCTGCGCATCGAGGGCGCGCTGCGCAACGCGCTGGAGCGCGACGAGTTCGTGCTGCACTACCAGCCCCAGGTCGACCTCGACAGCGGCCGCATCGTCGGCATGGAGGCGCTGATCCGCTGGCGCCACCCGGAGCTGGGCATGGTGCAGCCGGACCGCTTCATCGGCCTGGCCGAGGAGACCGGCCTGATCGTGCCGATCGGCGCCTGGGTGCTGGCCAGCGCCTGCGCCCAGACGCAGGCCTGGCTGGCCGCCGGCCTGGGGCCGCTGCGGGTGGCGGTGAACCTGTCGGCGCGCCAGTTCAACGAGCCCAAGCTGCCGGCCGCCATCGCCGCCGTGCTGGCCAGCAGCGGCCTGGCGCCGGACTGCCTGGAGCTGGAGCTGACCGAGAGCCTGTTCATGAGCGACGTCACGCTGGCGGTCGAACTGCTGCACCAGTTGAAGGGCCTCGGCCTGACCCTGTCGATCGACGACTTCGGCACCGGCTACTCCAGCCTGTCCTACCTGCGCCAGTTCCCCATCGACGTGTTGAAGATCGACCGCTCCTTCGTCAGCGACATCGGCGCCAGCGGCGACGAGGCGGCCATCGTCGTGTCGATCATCGCGCTGGCGCACAACCTCAAGCTGCGCGTGGTCGCCGAGGGGGTGGAGACGGCGCGCCAGCTCGACTACCTGTGGCGCAACGGCTGCGACCAGATGCAGGGCTTCCACTTCAGCCCGCCGGTGCCGGCCGCCGTGTTCGAACAGATGCTCAAGGACGGCAAGCATCTGGCGCCGTCGACCGCCTTCGCCTAGCCTGGCCTAGCCTGGCCTCGCTCGGCCTTGGCGCCGGCCTTGGCCGGCGCCGGCCTCGGCCCTAACCGCGCCACCGTCCGGCCGCCGTCCGTGGGCGGTCAGGCCGGCGCGCCGCCCTTCTTGGCGCCGTGCACCATCTGGCGCGCCTGCTTGCGCAACTGGGCCTGCTGATGGCGCAGGATCTGCTCGGCCGACTCGGGCACCAGCGGCGGCACCTTCACCGGCTTGCGGTGCTCGTCCACCGCCACCATCGTGAAGTAACAGCTGTTGGCGTGGCGCACCAAACGCTGCTGGATGTTCTCCGTCACCACGCGGATGCCGACCTCCATCGAGGTGCGCCCCGTGTAGTTGATCGAGGCCAGGAAGGTGACCAGTTCGCCGACGTGGATCGGCTGCAAAAACATCACCTGGTCGACCGACAGGGTAACCACGTAACTGCCCGAATAGCGGCTGGCGCAGGCATAGGCCACGCTGTCGAGGTACTTCAGGATGGTGCCGCCGTGCACATTGCCGGAGAAATTGGCCATGTCGGGGGTCATCAGCACCGTCATCGACAGTTCGTGGGCGGACCAGCTCATCGGTTTTTCCATATCGGTTTTCTGCTTTCGGGGGTGTTGGTGGTGTTTTGCGGAGTTGATCTGCGTCATGCTAGCCGCTCCCACCCGCCGTGGCAAACAGTTAGCAAGCTTTTCGAAAACAAAGCCAGTTATTTTTCTGTTGGAGGTTGGTACTTGCCCGGTCCTCCACTGATCCCATTTGACGATTGCACATTTAAGGGCACTTCGAAAAACCGTCATTCCGCATCGGCGGACCGCCGCGCACGCGGGAATCTATACCCAGCATGTCCATTGGCTCAGCATGGGTTCCCGCCTACGCGGGAACGACAGGTTTTTAGAGGTGCCTTTAAAGCCTAGGACATCGATAGAGAAAGCATTACAGTTGAAATTCATACTGTTGATAAGATTTACACAGTCACCCCCTGCTTTCCAGAGCGCAAAAATCATGCTCTCGAACACCTGCCACTGGAGCTTGATCCGCTACAATCGTTGCCATGAAATCTGCTCAATTTAAAATAAATTGATTTGCATTAACAATAAACCTTCCAGACAAATCAGAAATTGTGACATTATATTTATAAGCTCTTGATTTTAAATCCCATCCACTGAGTACGTCTATACGTTGCCCTCCGGAAAATTCACAGGTGTTTTCACAGATGAATCCCATTTTCCGAAGCTCTTCGAGCCTGTCCTGCTTTGGGATGATGGATAGGATGGACATTACTTTTTCAGAAAATTTTTCATTATCCGAAAAAGGACCTTCCTTGGCAATAAATTCACCAATCTCCGTACCGATTAATTCAGATGACTCTTTCCTTATCGATTGAATAGAGACCTTAATTTCAATAGGTGATTTTTTGATGTCTACGGATATATCGTAATTACGATCCGCGTATTGCAGCCACTTTTCTGACCTAACGACTGATCGATAAATCCCTTTGTAGTTGCACAACGTCGCACTACAATTAAATCCAAGCGCTTCCATACTTTGTTTTTTATCGTGCATTTCGTCAATTGCGTTGCCATGGATTAAAGAAGCCACAAGACGTCGAGTCAACTCCTCCGTCGTCGCGCCTGCGGATTTAGCTAAAACAGTAGCTAGATTGCTCGTTCCCAAGCCACTCGTGTCTACTGAAACTACTGGCGCTGAACCAATTTTTTGAGCATTGGAACTGAACGCAAAGGGAAAAATAATAAAAAACAAAAAAGGAAATTTCACTTCCATTCTCCAAATCGTTTTCAACTGTTTAATTGAGAGTTCAATTTACTTATAAATTTTTCGCAACATCCATCATAGTTTTTAACCAGTTTTCGATGCGATCTGAAGAAGTGCCTTATCCATTAATTTTTCTTTTCTATAAAAGGCTTATGTAAAATTATATCCATTGCACATACGCCATCAGTTCTCACTTGGACATAAACGTCATCCATAGGAATTCCCCCGCCTACCAAAACAATGTCAAAGTCATTCATTGGAAAATCTCCCGAACCACTACCTAAATAGTAAGCAGGTGGGGTATGTGGTGATGAGTAATCCACTCCAAACATAGCCGTCAAATCAAGACGGGTTACACACAGCCTAGCTTTATCCACTCGCCAAGAAGCATTCCCCCCCAAGATTTGGCTTAGCGGCTTTACCCAATGATTCAAACGCAACAAACTTTATTGCGCCTTTACTCTTAAAATTACTCGCATATCGACAGTAGTAAAGACCATCAACGTTCCCATCAGGTGGAACATTACATTTAGGAGTTAATTTTAGTTCAAAAATTCTCGAAACAAACTCAGAACTCAACTCTTCATTTGAATGAACCAGTACTTTAATACCATCAATAACCCTAACAAGGTCAGCGCGACCTTTATAATCTTTTCCCATAGAGGAAAAATGCAACAAAGAAACTAGTATGAATAAAAATACTTTAACCATTCCAAACCATACCTTCCGCGCTCAATACTATTTTTCAATTAAAAACAAAAACATGACAACACCTCGCGCAACGCTGCCACTGGCAACGCCGTCAGCGAATTGTGCAAAATAAACATTATTTTTACAAATTACCTGAATAGAAAAATTCCGCCTAGAAATATTTTTCAATTTAGGGCACTTCGAAAAACCACCAAATTGTCGTTCCCGCGTAGGCGGGAACCCATGCTGAGCCAATGGATATGCGGGGTATAGATTCCCGCCTGCGCGGGAATGACGGTTTTTCGAGGTGCCCTTTAGTTGCAAACCTGTCAAAAATATCAGGTGCGACTGCTCTTCAGGGCATTTCAAAAAAACCACCAAATTGTCGTTCCCGCGCAGGCGGGAACCCATGCTGAGCCAATGAGCTTGCGGGTATGGATTCCCGCCTGCGCGGCGGTCCGCCGATGCGGAATGACGGTTTTTCGAAGTTCCCTTCAGGCAGCCAAAATGCCAATATATTGCGACGCCATTTTACTTGCAATAATGTCATTATCAAAAAGGCCTACTTTCTCCCGGAAAATATCGTATCCTTGCCGCATTCTGCACCCTCCCCCGAAAGGAAGCCTTATGAAGTGGAAAGTCCTGGCCGCCAGCGTCCTGTTCGGACTGGCCGGCGCCGCGCCCGCGGTGACCGCCGACCAAGTGAAATCGTTCACGCTGGCCAACGGCATGAAGTTCATCGTGCTCGAAAGCAGCGCCATCCCCAACGCCAATATGTACACCTTCTGGAAGGTCGGCTCGCGCAACGAGGCGCCCGGCATCACCGGCCTGTCGCACTTCTTCGAACACATGATGTTCAACGGCTCCAAGCACTACGGCCCGAAGATGTTCGACCGCACCATGGAGGCCAAGGGCGGCTCCAACAACGCCTACACCAGCAACGACGTGACCGTCTACCAGGACTGGTTCCCGGCTGCCTCGCTTGAGACCGTGTTCACGCTCGAAAGCGACCGCATCGCCCACCTCAGCATCGACCCGAAGATGGTCGCCAGCGAGCGCGGCGTGGTGCTGTCCGAGCGCAGCACCGGCCTGGAGAACTCCAACGTGCGCCTGCTGCAGGAAGAGCTCAACAGCGTCGCCTTCAGCGCCC
The DNA here is from genome assembly GCF_016461825.1 of Rugamonas violacea. GTDB lineage: Bacteria > Pseudomonadota > Gammaproteobacteria > Burkholderiales > Burkholderiaceae_D > Rugamonas. The sequence continues at coordinate 231,713 of NZ_JAEMNU010000123.1, forward strand.
ACCCCTACTCCTGGTCGGTGATCGGCAACGAGTCCGACATCAAGGCCTGGACCCAGGACGACTTGGTGCGCTACTTCAACACCTACTATTCGCCCAACAACGCCGTCACCGTCATCGTCGGCGACGTCCAGGTCGAGCGGGTGCGCCAGCTGGCCAGCAAATACTTCGGCGCCATCCCTAAGCGCGCGCTGCCGCCGGCCGTGCGCACCGTCGAGCCCGAACAAAAAGGCGAGCGCCGCGTCTTCGTCGCCAAGGAATCGGTCACCGCGCCCAACCTGCTGGTGGCCTACAAGGTGCCGGCCATCAACCACGCCGACCACTACGCCCTCGACGTGCTGCAGAGTCTGCTGACCGACGGCAAGACCTCGCGCCTCTACCGCGCCCTGGTCGAGCAGCAACTTGCGACCCAGGTCGGCGCCGACAGCCTGGACGGCTTCGACCCCGGCCTGCTCTACCTGTACGCGGTGGCCGCCGCCAAGGTCGAGCCGGCCAAGCTGGAGCAGGCCCTGCTGGCCGAGCTGGACAACGTGGTGCGCAACGGCGTCAGCGTCGAGGAGCTGCAAAAGGTCAAGAACCAGAAGCTGCTCAATCTGTACCGCGCGCAAGAAACCATCAACGGCAAGGCCCAGCAGCTGGGCAACTACGAGGTCTTCTTCGGAGACTACAAGAAGCTGTTCGACGCCCCGGCCGCATACGAAAAACTGAGCCCGGCCGATATCCAGGCGGTCGCCGCCAAATACCTGAAAAAATCGCAGCGCACCGTCGGCGTGCTCGCCGCGAAGGAGGACTGACCGATGAAGACCCTGTTGCACATTAGCCTGCTGGCCGGCGCCGGCCTGGCCGCCGCCACCGGCGCCGGCGCCGCCGAATTCCGCCTGCCCGCGTTTGAAACGGCGCGCCTGTCCAACGGCCTGACCGTCTACCTGATGGAGCGCCACGAGGTGCCGCTGATCTCGGTGCGCGCCGTGGTCAAGGCCGGCGCCGTCAACGACGCCGCCCAGCCCGGCCTGTCCAACCTGACCGGCGACGCCCTGCTGCTGGGCAGCGCGGCCCATCCGAAGGCCGCCATCGACCAGGCCTTCGACTTCCGTGGCGCCCGCCTGGCCGGCGCCGCCGGCAGCGAGCAAAGCACCCTGCAAGCCAACTTCGCCAAGGCCGACGCCGCCGCGCTGCTGCCGCTGTTCGCCGAGATGGTGCAGCAACCCGGCTTCGACGCGGCCGAGCTGGCCAAGCTGCGCGAGCGCAAGGTCAACGGTCTCAAGCAGGCCAAGGAAAGTCCGCGCAATGTCGTCGGCAACTACTACCGCAGCATGCTGTTCGGCGCCGGCGCCTACGCCAACCCGCCCGGCGGCACGGTGGCCAGCGTGGCCGCGCTGCAACAAGCCGACGTGAAAAGCTTCCACCAGCGCTACTACCGGCCGGACAACGCCGCCATCGTCGTGGTCGGCGACTTCCAGGCGGCCGAGATGCGGCGCCAGATCGAGTCGCTGTTCGGCGCCTGGCAGGCCGTCGGCGGCCCGCCGCCGGCGCAGGACAACGGCAAGGTGAAGGCCGACCAGGCGCGCGTCTGGCTGGTCAACAAACCCGACGCGATCGAGACCACCTTCCTCATCGGCGGCGCCGGCATCGCCCGCAACGACCCGGACTACGTGCCGCTGCAGGTGCTCAACACCATCCTCGGCGGCCGCTTCACCTCCTGGCTCAACGACGAGCTGCGCGTCAACTCCGGCCTGACCTACGGCGCCCGCAGCGAGTTCGCCACCTTGGGCCAGAGCGGCACCTTCGCCATCTCCAGCTTCACCGCCCTGCCCAAGACCGAGGCGGCGCTGGCGCTGGCGCACCAGACTTACCAGCGGCTGTGGACGCGCGGCATCGACCAGGCCACCCTGGACTCGGCCAAGGCCTACGTCAAGGGCCAGTTTCCGCCGCGCTTCGAAACCGGCGAGCAACTGGCCGGACTGCTGGGCGACATGTACGCCTTCCAGGTCGGCCGCGAGCAGATCGACAACTTCATGCGCGACGTCGACAGCCTGACGCCGGCCAAGGCCAAGCAACTGGTCGAGCGCCACTTCCCGCGCGACAAGCTGCAGACGGTGTTGGTCGGCAAGGCCGAAGCGATCCGCGCCATCGCCGCCAAGTACGGCGAGGTGACCGAGTTGGAGATCAGCGCCGACGGCTTCGCCCCGGCTGCGCGATAATACGGCCAGGCCGGAACCGTCGGCCGCCCGATGGTGGCGCCGGCGGAAACAGAACCACCCACC
>NZ_JAEMNU010000123.1:234016-248647 GCF_016461825.1 Rugamonas violacea
GATGGTGGCGCCGGCGGAAACAGAACCACCCACCGGCCAAGAGCCGGGGTCGGACCCGCCGGGTCCGACCCCGGATTTTGCCTGTGGGTGGTTTATTGGCCGCCGGCGCCTTGACTAGTCGGCACTCACAACAGACTCCCCAGCGAACCAGCATGTACCAGCCCCTCCCGCCGCCATCCCGACTCCCGCCCCGGTTCCCGCGCACGCTCCTGGCAGCGACGCTGCTGCTGGGCGGCTTGACGACGCCATCCCACGCCGCCGGCACCGGCGCCGCCGGCGGCGCCAAACCGAGCGGCAACGCCGTGGCCGGCAAGGCCGCCTTCAACAAATGCGCGTCCTGCCACCAGACCGGTCCATCGGCGCGCGGCGGCTTCGGCCCGCAGCTCAACGGCATCGTCGGCCGCCGCGCCGGCGCCACCGACTACGCCTACTCGGCGGCGATGAAGAAATCCAATATTGTCTGGAACGAAGTGGCGCTGGCCGCCTTCATCAAGGCGCCGAGCGAGGTGGTGCCCGACACCAAGATGCGCTTCTGGGGCATCGGCAACGAGCAGCAAATCGCCGACCTGCTGGCCTACCTGCGCACCTTGTGAGCGGCGCTCACATGCGCAACATCTGCCCCTTGCTCAGCTCGATGCCGCGATAACGCCGGCGCAGCAGCACCGCGCCAATCGCCGCCGTCACCACGAATCCCATCAAGGCAATGAAATCGCGACTACCCTTGGGCACCACCGGCGTCGCGTCCGATTGCATGGTCGCCGCCGCGTAGCGCTTGCTGAAGAAGGTGGCGCCGATCACCAGCTCGTCGTCGTTGATGGCGTTGGTCAAATACAGGCCCTTGCCCGCCTGGTGCACCAGCATCTTGCCGTCGCGGTAGACGAAGGAGCGGCGCTCCTCGCCCAGCAGGATCGTGCCGACCACGTGGCCGGCGGCGTTGATGCCGGTGGCGTAGCTGTTGCCGTAGCCGATCATCGCGCCCAGGTCGAGCATTTTGCCGCCGTCGTGGACAAAGGCGTGCCAGCGGCGGTCGGGCATTTCCGACGCGCCCACCACCAGGCCGGCGTCGTTGACGGCGCTGGCGGCGCTGGAGCGGCCGCCCAAGGTGCCGAGGTCGCGCATGCCGACGCCGGGCCGGTACAGGAAGGCGCGCCGGTAGCCGTCGGCCAGCGCGGCCGTGCCGACCACCTCGCCGCGCGCGTTGATGCCGGCGGCGTAGCTGATGTCGCCACCCAGCGTGCCCAGATCGACCATCGTGCCGTCGGCGCCGGCGGCGAAGGCGTGGAAATTGTCGTCGCTGGTGTCGGCGAAGCCGACCGCCTGGCCGGCCGCGTTGATGCCGGTGCCGTAGCTGCTGCGGCCGCCCAGGGTGCCCAGGTCGCGCATCGGCTCGCCGTGGCGGTAGAGGAAGGCGCGCCAGTGGCCGGCGCCGTCCTGCGCCGAGCCGACCACCACGCCGTCGGCGTTGATGCCCTTGGTGAAACTGTCGCTGCCGCCCAGCGTGCCCAGCTCGCGCAGCACCTTGTCGTACATCACCGCGCGCTGCTTGCCGTCCTCGTCCTCGATGACGCCGACCACCTGGCCACGGGCGTTGATGTCGACGGCGATGCTGGTTTCCTTGCCGTGTCCCGCCATGCCGCTCAGCGCTTTGACCTGAGCGCCGGCATCCAACGCGGGCAAGCACAGCACCAAGGTCAGGGTCAGGGTCAGGGAAAACAGCGGAGTGTTCGGCATGATGGGCCTCGGCAAGGTTGATAGAAAATAAACTCTAACACCGCGCCGTGCGCAAGTCCAGCGATGGCCGGGGACGCCTTTTTGAACCCCGCAATGAGCGCCACCTTCCCCATCGACGCACAACCCGGCGCGCTGGCAGATGCCGTGGCGGCCCCGGCGATCAGCTGAGCCCGCCGCGTGCGCCTCTAAAATGCAAAAAAGGCGTTCACAATGAACGCCTTTTCGTTTCCGGCCACCGCAACCGAGAGTTACATGCCTTGGCTGGCGATGTCGGCCAGCGATTCGCGGCCCTTGTCGGTGATGTCGAAGCCGCTGCCGTCTTCGCGCGGCAGGATGTGCGCCTTCTTGCCGAGGAAGGTGGCGACGTCGGCGTCGAGCTGGCTGAGCGGATCGGCCAACACGGCGCGCAGGCCGATGATGCAGCGGCGCACGAAGATGGTTTGCTGGCCCTTGTCGGTCAGCGTCAGGCGGCCCTTCTTGTCAAAGCTGAGCAGCTTGATGCCGGACAGGCGTTTGGTGTTGCGTCCGACGCAGGCGCTGATGCGATCGCCCTTGAGGCCGCGTGCCACTTCATTCAGGGCATCGTATTCGTCTTGCGTTAATTTCTCGTTCTTCATTGCCGTATTTTTCCATGGGAGACTGCTGCGGCCCTCATGGTACGCGTCCGGCGCGGTCAGGGCAAGGTAATGCGTCGCCCCGCCCGCCGCGCCGGCCGGGACAATTTACTTGAAACTACGGATCGCCAACCACACCAGGCCGATGCTGGCGAAGGCGCCCAGGCACAACCAGGCCTGTACGCGGCGGCTCTGCAGCAGCGCAATGCTGCGGCGGCCGAGGTAGATTTTGTTATGTAATGAATTGCCCATCATGGCCTCCGTGGCGACGAGAAGTTGTCATGACTAAATTATAGAAACTGTTCAGTGACATCCATGTGACAGCCAGCACAAATTTTGAAATATATATCCGTAAAGCAACACACTGCGCAGCAAAACAATGTCGGACAGTACAAACCGGATGTCAAAAATGCCGCGCGCCGTCCGTTTCGGCGAGCTGCTAGCATGCTCTGGACGACAACCACTCAATGCGAGCTCGACATGAAACCAAGCCAACGGCCAAACGACACACCGGCGTCCGACCAACGGCCCGCGCCGGCGGGCGGCAACTTCCTCGACGAACCCGACATCGGCAGCGGCGAAAAGACCCCGGGCGAGCGCGACACCGAGGAGCATATCCGCCGCATCCCACCGCTGCCGAAATCGACCGCCGACACGCCGCCGCCGCTCAGGTCTTGATCGGCGGCTTGGGCGGCTGCGGCTCCTCGATCGGCGCCTGCTCAGGTAGCGGCAGTTCGTCCGGCGGCGGCTCCTTGTCCGGTGGCCGCTTCGGCTGGTCCGGTTCCGGCGTGCTGTGGGCGCGCGGCGGCGGACGGCTGGGCGCGGCGGGCGCGCGGGACGGTTGCAGCGGTGGGTGCGGCTGGTGCGGCTGTATGCTCGGCATCGTGGTTCCTCCCGGTTCGGTAGCGACGGCGTGACGGCGGCGTGACGGCGGCAACGCCGACCGGAGTCCGGCCGCCTGCCGCCCACACCACGCCAGCTTACCCGCAAGCGCCGTCAAGCGGCGCGCCGCTGCGCCAGCGATGCCGTCAGAAGCGCTTGGTGAGCTTGAGCAATAGGCTGCGCTCGATGACGCTGCGCCCCACCACGGGGCCGAACTCGTCGTGGTGGGCGTGCAGCAGATTCTGTCCGAGCAGGGCGACGTCGAGGTCGGGCCGGGGCTGCCACAACAACTGCAGGTCCAGCTCGTGGTAGGCCGCCACCACCGGACGCGGCAGCTTGCCGGTGTGGCGCAGGCTCAGGTCGAGCTGCCAGTGTTCGGCCAGGTCGTGCGAGGAGCGCAGGCTCCAGTGCAGATTCGGATCGTTGGTGGCCAGGCCGGTGGCGCCGCTGGCGTCGTGGCTGCCGGCCTTGAGACGGGTCTCGACGTGTTGCAGCACCAGGCCGCCGCTCAGGCGCCAGTCGGGCGCCGCCTGCCAGCGGCCCCAGGCCTCCAGCCCGTGCGAGCGGCCCTCGCCCATGTTGCTGAACAGCGAGGAGGCGCCGGCGTGCGGTTCGAGCGTGCGCAGCTTGTCGTAGTCGGCGACGTAGACGGCGACCGTGTACGACCATTGTGGACGCGGCTGGGCGCGGTAGCCCAACTCCAGCACCTTGGCCACCTCGGACTCGAACCGCGGCCCGCCGGCCAGCGGGTAGAAGGGCTTGCCGGCGATGATGATGGGCTTGCCCGGCGCGAACAGGTCGCGGTCGATGCGCGACGGCGCGCGCACGCTGCGGCTCAGGCTGGTCCACCACAGCTGGCTGGTGTCCGGCGACCAAGCCAGCCGCAGGCTGGGCAGCAGCTCGGCGCCGGTGTAGTTGTTGTGCTCGACCTTCAGGCCGGCCGTCAACCGCAGTTCCGGCCGCAGCGCCACCTCGTCCTGGGCGAACAGATTGGCCCAGCGCAGCGTGGTGTCGCCCGGCAGGAAGGCGAACTGCGCACCGTTGGCCACCTTGTCGCGGGCCTGGCGGTAGCCGCCGCCCCAGCTCACGTTGTGCCGTTCGGCCAGGCGCAGGCTGTGCTGCGCCTCCAGCGTCAGCGTGTCGAGCCGCTCGACGAAGGCGTTCGGCTGGTTGCGCTCGGTGTGGTCGAGGGTGGCCTCCAGCCGTAGCTCGGCGCCGCCGTCCAGTTGGCGCGTCAGGCTGGCCCGCAGGTTGGCGCCGGACACCAGGATGTCGGCCGTGCCGCGTTGGCCCAGCGCGCCGTCGTAGGCGTCGCCGGACAGGCTCAGGGCGCCGCGCGCCAGCGCCCAGTCGGCGCGCAAGCCGGCCTGGGCGCGGCGCCAACCGGTCACCGTGTCGAGCCCGGCCGCCGTCTCGGTGGCGTCGGCGCGGACGTATTTGGCGTAGAGCCGGTAGTGGCCGGCGGCCGGCAAGGCGCCGCCGTAGCGCAGCGTGCCGTCCTGCTCGCGCGCGCCGGCGCTGGCGGCGAACAGGCCGCCCCGGCTGTCGGCGGCCGGCCGCGTGATGACGTTGATGACGCCGTTGACGGCGTTGGCGCCCCAGATCGTCGCGCCCGGCCCGCTGATGACCTCGATGCGGGCGATGTCCTCCATCACCACTTCCTGCACGTCCCAGAACACGCCGGAGAACAGCGGCGAATACACGCTGCGGCCGTCGATCAGCACCAGCAGCTTGTTCTCGAACGGGCTGTTGAAGCCGCGCGCGGTGATCGCGTAGTTGCGCGCGTCCACCCTGGCCACCTGCAGATTGGGCGCCAGCCGCAGCGCCTCGGGGATCGAGCGCGCGCCGCTGCGGCGGATGTCGTCGGCGCCGATGACGAACAGCGCCGCCGCCGCGTCGCTGAGGCGCTCATCCTGCCGCGACAGCGAGGTGACGACGACCTCGCCGAGCTGCTCGAGCGACATGTCGGTGAACGCGCCGCCGTCCGCCGCCGCCGCCGTGGCGGCCATGGCGGCGCCGAACAGCAAACCGGCCGAGCGGGCGGAGCGGCGCCGACAAAATGGAAAAGCAAGGTGCTTGCTGCGCATGGCTCACCTCCGACTTGCCGCCCTGCCGCGCGGCGTTGTGGGGACTCGCTGGAAGGCCTTGTCGTGGACCGCTGCGCGTCGCGACGACGCGGGCCAATCTTGAAAGTATAACCACCTCGGCGCGCCGCGCCACAGCTGATTGACCAGGCGTCGCGGCGCGTCCACAAGCCGGCACGCGCCGATGGCCGCTGCCCCGCCCATCGGCTATGATCGGACAGGCGCCAACGCCACGTCCGCCGCCGCACATAACCAGGAGACTTCATGCATACCAGTCACTCGTTGTTTCGCCGCCTGCGCGGTAGCGCCGGCGGCCTCGCCTACGCTGCCTTGGCCTTGGCCACACCGGCCGGCGCGGTCGACACCCTGCCGGCCTACAACTCCTACCAGGCGGTGCCCTTCGTGGTCGAGGGTGGCGGTCTGGGCGCTGACCTGGTGGCCTATCTGAACGACAAGCTGAAGGGCAAATACGCCTTCCAGATCAACAACCTGCCGCGCGAAAAACTCAACCAGACGCTGGACAAGGACGCCGCCTTCAAGGGCATCGTGCTGTTCCTCAATCCGCTGTTCGTCGACGACAAGGACAAGAAAAAATACCACTGGACGCCGGCGCTGATGAACGACGCCAACGCCGTCATCTCGCTCAACAGCAAAAAACTCGAATACGTCGACACCGACTCGCTCAAGGGCCTGAAGTTTGCCGGCGTGCTGGGCAACAAATACGCCGGCTTCGAGGACCGCTTCGGCAAGGACATCCAGCGCGAGAACGCCAGCGAGGAGCTGTCCAATCTGCGCAAGGTCGCCTCCGGCAAGGCCGACGTGACGATCATGCCGATGTCGACCTACCGCTACCTGCTCAAGCAGCTGGGCGAACAAAGCCCGGTGCGCAACACGCTGTATTTGTCGAGCAAGCCGCACGCCCGCTTCGAGCGCTACATCTTCTCGGCCGGCGGCGACAGCGCGCTGGCCACCGAGCTCGACGCCGTGGTCGGCGCCATGCGCGGCGATCCGGCCTGGAAGCGCATCGCCGCCAAGTACGGACTGGAATAAGCAGCCAAGGCGGAACGCCCGACTCCGCCCCGGATGCAGCAACCCACAGGCGGCAATCTGGGGTCGGACCCGCGCGGGTCCGACCCCGGCATTCCGCCCGTGGGTGGTTTTTGTAGTCCCCTACTTCGCCGACAAACCCAGCTTGAGCGCCACCTGCTTACCAGCCTCGGCGCCGACCGGCTCGGGCGCGCCGGCGCGCGCGCTGGCCGCGTTGACACCGGCCTCGGCCAGGGCGGCGACGATGGCGGCAGCGCGCTGCGCGCCCAGCTTGCTCAGGGCATCGGCCGGCAGCGCCTCGCTGGCCTCAAGCCGCTCGCGCAGCTTGGCGTAGAAGGCGCTGGCATCGGCCACCTGTGGCTCGCCCTGGATCAACTTGCCCATGCGTTGCCACACCGGCAGCTTGACCGGCGCCGCCGTGGCGCCCTGCCCGCCCGCCGGCGCAACGGCACCGGCGGCACCGGCGGCACCGGCGGCACCGGCGGCGGCCTCGGCCGCCTTCTTCTGTCTGTCCAGCTCGGCCGCGCCGAAACGTTCGGCGTACAGATCGCGCAGGGCGCCGCGCACGGCGCGCTCGCCCAGGTTCAGCGGTCCGGCCGCCTCGCCGGCCTCAAGCTTGATGCCGGCGCGCGCCGCCACCTTGCGCCGCAGCGCCTGTTCACGCAGCGCGGCGCCGTCGACAGCCTCGCTGTACTGACCCGGCACCGTCACCGCCAGCTGGGCGCGCTTGGCGAGGATCTGCGCCACCTGCTTGAGCTTTTCACGCTCGGGCGGCAGCAGGCGGGCGCTGCCGGCGTCGAAGTCGACCGCCTCCAGCTTGTCGCCGCTGATGCCGAGCAGCGCGCCGAGGGCGCGGAATGGCGCCGTGACAACCTTGCTGAGCACGTTGCCGACCGCCTTCCACACCAGCGCGCCGTAGCTGAACTGCGGATCGTTCAGGTTGCCCGACACCGGCAGGCCGAGGTCGATGCGGCCGTCGCTGTCCTTGAGGATGGCCAGCGCCAGCTCGAGCGGCAGCTTGAGCGCGTCCGGGCTGTCGATGCGCTCGCCCAGGGTCATGTTGTCGAGCACGATATGGTTGTCGCCTTCGAGCGCGCCATTGCGCACCTTGTATTGCAGGTCGAGGGAGATCTTGCCCTGGGCGATCTTGTAGCCGGCGAATTTCATGCTGTACGGCGAGGCCGAGACCATGTCGACGTTCTTGAACACCACGCTCAGGTCGGTGTTATCGGCCGGCACGAAGGGGTTCAGCTGACCGCGCACGCGGGCCAGGCCGAACTCGTCGACACGGCCGTCGAGCTCGATCTGGCTGCGCGCGTCGCGCCGGGTCGACAGGCCGTTGACGATGCCGTTCAACTCGTAGATCTTGGCGCCGAACTGGGGCCGCAGACTCAGGTCGGCAAAGTCGAGCTTGGCGTTCTGCAGGCGCAGGCGGCGCACGCGCATGGGGAAGCCGGCCTCGGCGTCCGGCACCTTGGCCGCTTGCGCGTTGCCATTCTGGTTCTTGGCGCCCGAGCTGGCCGGCGCCGACGCCGCCGCCTGCGCCGGTGCTGCGGCCCTGGCCGATGCGGATGTCGATATCGATGTCGATGCGGAAACCGAAGCCGCCACGGCTGGCGCTGCGCCGGCCGGCTCGGGCGGGCGCACCAGCAGGCGCTGGGCGTTGAGGCTGCGGTCGTCCTCGATGATCAGCTTGGCGTTCGGCTCGATCACGCGCAGCTCGGGGATGTCGAGCGAGTCGGGGCCTATGTTCAAGGTCAACTTGTCGGCGCGCACGCTCTTCCAGGCGGCAAACAGGTCGTTGTCCTGCTCGTTCAGGCGCAGGCCGGCCACCTCGAACATGCCGGCGTAGCGCAAGGTCGGATTCTTCGCCGTGCCGGCGCCGCCGCTGCTCAGGTGTCCCTGGCCGTTGATGACGCCGCCGGCGATCTTCAGCTTCACGTGCTTGGCGAGCAAGGGTTGCACCGGCGCCAGCGCCAGTCCCTTGAGCAGCAGATCCGATTCCAGCGCGCCGCTGGCGGGCACGATCTTGCCCTGCCCGTTCAACTGGCCGCCCTCGCGCAGGCCGACGGCCAGCTTGAACGGCAGCGCCTGCTTCAAGTCGTTGCTGGCACCGTCGAGCTTGAGGTTGAAGTCCTGCAAATTGACCTTGAGGCCGCTGCTTTGATCGTCGTACAGCGCGCCGAACTTGCTCAGCTCGACGCTGCCGATCTTGCCGCTCCACGCCGCGCCGTCCTTGCTCGCCGGCGCTGCGGCGGACGACGCCGCCGCCTTGGGCAGCAAGCTCATGAACATGAACCGGCCCCTGCTGTCGCGCGTCAGGTCGAGCTGGCCGCCGTCGGCGTAGACGCGGTCGACGTTGAGCTGGCGGCCGGCCAGGTCGACCGTGCCGCCGGTGAAGCCCAGTTGCGCCAACTTGAGCGGCACCTGCTTGCCGCTCACCATGCTCAGCTCGGCCAGCGAGAAGGCGGCGTCGGCGACATTCATCTTCAAGCCGTCGACGGTCTGCTCGGCCTGCAAGGCCAGCTTCAATTGAATGTTCTCGGCAGCGACCCGCAACGCCGGGTTGACGGTCTCGTCGACCAGGCTCATCGCCAGTTGTTCGACCGCCAGCTGTTTAAGCCGCACCTTCCACTTGCCGGCGGCGCCGGGCGCCGGGGCCGGCGCTGGGGCGGGCGCGGCAGCTGGCGCGGGCGCGGGCGCGGCGGTCATCAGTTGCGTCAGGTCGAGCTCACCCTTGGCGTTGCGGCGCGCTTCCAGCTTGGCGCCGGCCAAACGCACGCCGCCTATCGTGACGGTGTGCGCGGCCAAATCGGCGCCGACCTCGCTGATGTCGAAGGCGTCGACGTTGGCGAATGGCGCACCGGCCTTGTCGCGCACCAGCGCCAGCTCGCGCAGCGACAGACTGGCGCCGCTCAGGCTGGCGTCGAGCTTGCCGTTGGCGTAGGCGAAGCGGTACGGCAGCTTGGCCGACAACTTGCCGCTGCTCACGCTAACCCGCGTGTAAGCCTTCAAATAGGACGCCAGGCCCGGCAAGGCCAGCTGGTCCAAGGTCAGTTCGCCGCTACCGCCGATCGGGTTGAGCGCGGCCGCGCCGCGCCAGTGCAGTTTGCCGCCGTGGGTGGCGTCGGCGCTGAGCGTGTAGTCGCCGTTCTGGTCCGGCAGCGTGCTCAAATTATTCAGCGCGAAGTCGATGGGGGTGATGGTGTCGGCATAGCCGGCGCGGCGGTCGCTCACCTCGACCTTGCCCTGCTCCAGCGCGAAGTGGCCGATGATCAGGCGCGGCATGCCGCTCGACGGTTCCTGCGGCCGGCGGTTCAGCGTGTCGAGGAACTGCGCGATATTGAAGCTGCCGTCCGGCGCGATGGCCAGCTGCACCTTGGGCGCGACGATACGCACCTCGGCCACGCTCCAGGCGCGGCGCACGATGGACGACCAGTTCAACTCGACGGCCAGCTTGCCGACGGCAAACAAGGGCGCGCCGTTGGCCTCGTCCAGACGAAAGTCGTCGGCCTCCAGGCGCAGCGTGAAGGGGTTGAAGCGCACCGCGCCGATGCTGGCATTGCGCTCCAGTTCGCTGTGGGCGAACTTGGGCAGCTGGCTCTGAATCAGTTGCGGCAGCAACCAGAAGCCGCCCACCGCATAGGTGGCCAGCGCGCCGGCCGCGCCGATGATCCAGCGTTTGCGGCGCAGCTGCGACGTCGCCGGTTTGTTTGCGCCCGCGGGCGGGGTTGCCTGACCTGGCTGCTTGTTCGATTCCACTGATGCGTCCTTCATTCGTGCCAAATAATTTGTCTCATAGGCAAGAGTATGCCTTCAGGCGGGCTAAACCGCAAAACCGGAGGGAAATTGGATGGGGATTGTGGCGGCGCCAATGAAAAAAACGCAGCGCCAATGAAAAAAGCTCCCTTGCGGGAGCTTTTTTACTTTTTCTGGCGGAAAGGGTGAGATTCGAACTCACGGTACACCAAAGATGTACACTGGATTTCGAGTCCAGCGCATTCGACCACTCTGCCACCTTTCCTTCTACTACTATCGCTTGCTGCTGCGAGAGCGAGATTATAGCAGGCTCTCAAAAAAACGGAAGGGCTAAACGATATAAACTTAAAAGCCTGTACAACGGGGTACTTCGAAAAACCAGCAAATTGTCGTTCCCGCGCCGGCGGGAACCCATACTGAGCCAATAAGCGTGCAGTGTATGAATTCCCGCCGGCGCGGCGGTCCGCCGATGCGGAATGACGGTTATTCGAGGTGGCCAACGATATTGCGGGTCGATATTCAACTATCGGCCCGCCAATGAAAAAAGCTCCCTTCCGGGAGCTCTTTTGCATTTTCTGGCGGAAAGGGTGAGATTCGAACTCACGGTACACCAAAGATGTACACTGGATTTCGAGTCCAGCGCATTCGACCACTCTGCCACCTTTCCTTCTACTACTATCGCTTGCTGCTGCGAGGACAAAATTATAGCAGAGCCAAATAAAAATGGAAGGGGGAAATTCTAAAAATATTCCCCCGGCGTATTTTTATCGCCCCGCCCGCCCTCAGGCCGCCTTCAGATGGGTCAGGCCGCCCATGTACGGACGCAGCACGGCAGGAATCTCAAGGCTGCCATCGGCCTGCTGGTAGTTCTCCAGCACGGCGACCAGGGTGCGGCCGACGGCCAGACCGGAACCGTTCAGCGTGTGCAGCAGCTCCGGCTTGCCTTGGGCGTTGCGGAAACGCGCCTGCATGCGGCGGGACTGGAACGATTCGCAGTTCGACAGCGAGGAAATTTCGCGGTAGGTGTTCTGCGCCGGCAGCCAGACTTCCAGGTCGAAGGTCTTGGTGGCGCCGAAGCCCATGTCGCCGGTGCACAGCGACATCACGCGGTACGGCAGGCCCAGGCGCTGCAAAATGGTTTCGGCATGGCCGACCATCTCGTCGAGCACCGCGTACGATTGGTCGGGATGCACCACCTGCACCATTTCGACCTTGTCGAACTGGTGCTGGCGGATCATGCCGCGCGTGTCGCGGCCGTAGCTGCCGGCTTCCGAGCGGAAGCACGGCGTGTGCGCGGTCATCTTCAGCGGCAGCGATTCGGCCGGCACGATCTCGTCGCGCACCAGGTTGGTCAGCGTCACTTCCGAGGTCGGGATCAGGTAGAAGGTCTCGCCTTCGCCCTCGACGCCGCCCTTCTTCACCGAGAACAGGTCGGCTTCGAACTTCGGCAGCTGGCCGGTGCCGCGCAGCGAGTCGGCGTTGACCATGTAGGGGGTGTAGCATTCGGTGTAGCCGTGCTCGTCGGTGTGGGTGTTGAGCATGAACTGCGCCAGCGCGCGGTGCAGGCGGGCGATGCCGCCCTTCATCACCGAGAAGCGCGAGCCGGTCAACTTGGTGGCGACGTCGAAGTCCAGCCCCAGCGCGGCGCCGACATCGACGTGGTCCTTGACCTCGAAGTCGAAGCTGCGCGGCGCGCCGACCTTGCGCACTTCCACGTTGGCGCTTTCGTCGGTGCCGACCGGAACGGACTCGTGCGGCAGATTCGGGATCGCCTGCATGAAGTCGCCCAGCTTGGCCTGCACCTCGGACAGCGCGGTCTCGTTGGCCTTGAGCTCGTCGCCCAGGCCGGAAACTTCCGCCATGACGGCCGAGGTGTCCTCGCCCTTGCCCTTCATCATGCCGATCTGCTTGGACAGCGAGTTGCGCTTGCCCTGCAGCTCTTCGGTGCGCGTCTGGATCGACTTGCGCTCCGCTTCGAGGACGTTGAAGCCGGCCACGTCGAGCTGGAACTTGCGGGTCGCCAGACGCGCGGCGACGTTGTCGATGTCTTTACGGAGAAGTTGGATGTCTATCATGGGGGAACAAGAGCCGTTGTATCGAAAACGTCAATTGTACCAAGTCATGACCACTTACCAATGAGTTTTGCGCAATGGACCAGTTGCGGGTCAACTGTTGCGGCGCTCTCCAGCGCGGGCACTAGCGGTACGGCTCAGCGGTACAGCTTGGAACCAGGTTTACATCAGGGCGGCTTTCTCGGCGGCGCTCAGGCGTTTGGCGCTGACGGTGATGACCTGCATCTTGCTGTCGGCGGCGGCGACCATGGCGGCCTGCGGCGCGCTGGCGGCGGCCATTTCGATGGCCGGGGTGCTGGCGGTGGCGAAGGTGGCGACGGTGGCCAGGAAGGCGGCGGCGACGAAGATGACTTCCATGTTTTTGACGATGTTCATGAGATGCTCCTTGAGGTTGGGAACCAATGACCGCTTGGTATGGTTGTACTGTACCTAAAGGCCCCCTGCCCCGCCATCGGGATGCGACGAAGCGGCAAAAACACGGCATGAACTGCAAAAGAACGGTGCCGGCGGCGCGCCCGGCATGGCGGTTCAGGCGCGCCGCAGCAGCCCGCCGGAGCGCGCGCCGCACAGCGCCGCCTGCTCGTGCACCATCTGCCCCAGCCGGGCGATGGCGCGCTCGATTTCCGCCGTCCACGGGTTGGCGCAATTGAGGCGCAGGCAGTTGACGTGCTTGCCGGAGGCGGAGAACAACTGCCCCGGCATGAAGGCGATGCCCTCGGCGATGGCGCGCTGGTGCAGCGCCAGCGCGTCGACCTGCGGCGGCATCTGCACCCACAACACGAAACCGCCCTGCGGCGCCGACACCGAGCATTCCTCCGGGAAGGCGGCGCAGACGGCGTCGGCCATGCGGGCGATGCGCTGGGCCAACGCGCGGCGCATCTTGCGCACCTGGATGTCGTAGCTGCTGCCGGTCAAAAAGTCGGCCAGCACGGCCTGGAAGAAGTGGCTGGTGGCGCCGCTCGACACCATCTTGAGCACCGCCACCTCCTGCGCGAAACGGCCGGCCAGCACGTAGCCGACCCGCGCCGCCGGCGTGACCGCCTTGGAGAACGACGAGCACAGCAGCACGTTGCCGCTGCTGTCGTAGGCCTTCACCGGCCACGGCCGCTGCGCCGTGAAGCACAGGTCGCCGTAGATGTCGTCCTCGATCAGCGGGATGTTGTGGCGCGCCAGCAGGCCGGCCAGGCGCCGCTTGTTCTCGTCGGGCATGATGCAGCCGAGTGGATTGCTGGCGTTGGGCACCAGCATGCAGGCTTGCACCAGGCCGGCGTCCATGGCCAGCTCCAGCGCGTCGATGGACGGCCCGGTCTTCGGGTCGGTGGGAATCTCCAGCGCCTTCATGCCCAGGCTCTCGATCAGCTGCAACAACACGAAATAGGTGGCCGATTCGATGGCGATGGTGTCGCCCGGCTTGGCGACGGCGCGCAGGCACAGGCTCATCGCCTCGGAGCAGGAGCCGGTGACGACGATCTCGGCCGGATCGATCCGGCTCCAGTCCAGCGCCCGGCGGGTGATCTGGCGCACGAAGCCCGGCTCGTTGGTCTGGTAGCAGCTGACCCGCGACAACAGGAGCGGCTGGCGCCGCGCCACCGTGGCGACCGTCTTCTGCACCCGCTTGATCGGCAGCAGCTCGTCCGGCGGCCAGGCCGAGCCCAGTTGCACCAGGCTGGACTCCTCGTTGGCCTTGAGCACCCGCATCAGCAGGTTGTTGATGCCGATATAGGCCGGCGCGCGCAACTGCCCGGCGTCGGCCACCGCCACCAGCGGGCGGGCGCGGTGGCGCACGTAGTAGCCGGCTTGCGGCCGCGCCTCGACCAGGCCGCGATCCTCCAGCAGGCGCAGCGCCTGCATCACGGTGCTGATCGACAGACGCTTCTGCTGCGCCAGGTGGCGGATCGACGGCAGCCGGTCGCCCGGCGCGAAGACGCGGCCGACGATCAGGCCGCCCAGCTCGTTGGCCAGTTGTTCGTACAGGTTCAGGGATGTAGGCATGGACGTATTGTGACCCGGAGCCGGCCGGGCGCCATAGGCACAGCGGACCGCAATTTCGACCAGCACAGTTTAGCCGAAACGCGATTGTACCGATGACAATTTCGTTTTGTTGCATCTGTTGCCGATTGGCCGCGCTGGCTATTCTGGAGTCCTGTTTGAACCACCGAGGAGGCCGCAATGAAACCGGAACTGATCGCAGTAAGCAAGGGCCTGGCCGAGTACCGCCTGACGGAAAACCAGCCGCTAAGGCTGAGCCACGCGCCGGGCCACCGGATCGAATGCCTGTCCGGCACCGCCTGGATCACCGTGCAGGGCCAGAGCGCCGACTTCATCCTGCGCGCCGGCCAAAGCTTCGAAATCCCTGGCGCCGGCCTGACCTTGATCGACGCCGTCGGCGCCGGCCGCGTGCGGATACGCCTGCCGGCACCGGCGCCGGCGGCCGGCGGCTGG
>NZ_JAEMNU010000123.1:248682-289237 GCF_016461825.1 Rugamonas violacea
CCGGCGGCTGGGCGGCGCGGCTGGCCGCCCGGCTGCACCACGGCCTGCGCGGTCATGCCGCTGCGGCAACCCCGGCAACCACCGCCGAGGCGTCCAGCCATGCCAACACCGTCTGATTGAACTCCTGCGGCTGCTCCAGCATCACCCAATGGCTGGTCTTCAGCGCCACCACCTGGCTCAGCGGCCGAGCGGCCAGCCAGTCGGTCCACTGCGTCGAGTGGAACAGGAAAGGTTTCCGCGTGCCATAGACGAACAACATCGGACACTTGGGCACAAACTCCGTGCGATCGCCCTTGCCGCCGTAGCCGCCCGTCCACACCAAATAGTAGGGGAAGTTCATCGCCGAGCTGATGTACTGCTTCGGCGACGGCGCGCGCAGCACCTTGAGCATGAACTTGGTCAAGCCGTCGCCGATGGGGCCGCCGATCTTCCAGGCCGCCGCCAGCGTCAGTTGATACCAGGCCACCATCAGCTTGGCGGCCAGGCTCAGCGACTTCACATGGTCGCGCGATTGCGCGTCGCCGATGTCGACGCCGACGATGCGCGACACCAGTTGCGGATGGCGCATATAGAACTGGTAGCCGAACACGCAGCCCCAGTCGTGCAACATCAAGGTCACCTTGCGGCCGGGGCTGACTTGGTCGACGATCTTGGCGATGATGGCCATCGTCTCGTCGAGCGAATAGGCGCGGCGCGGCCGGGTGATGTCGAAGCCCGGCAGCGTGAAGCGCACGCAGCGATAGCGTTCCTTCAAGGCCGCCACTTGGCCGTCCCAGACGCGCCAGGTGTCCGGCCAGCCGTGCAGCATGACAATGGTGTCCTGGCCTTGGTCTTGGTCCGCGCCTTCGATCCGGACGTCGATGCCTTCGATCTGCAATTGCTGCTCCATGGGATGTCCTTGAGGTTGGATTGATGGTTGAAGGGCGCATCGAATACCCCCGAATGTGTCGTTCCGCATCGGCGGACCGCCGCGCATGCGGGAACCCATGCCATGCTAGACAGGGTGCGACGTATAGGTTCCCGCATGCGCGGGAACGACGGGGGTTAGAAGTGCCTTAAATATATATCAAGCCTATTATTGCCGCGACAACGACATGGAATCAATGACCTCACAGGTCATGGCTTTGCAACAAACCGGGCTGTAGAATCGGCACCATGGATCATCCCGCCGCGCACCCACCGTCCTCCGCCCACGTCGGCGCCCTGCTGCGCGAATGGCGCGCGGCGCGGCGCATGAGCCAGCTCGACCTGGCGCTGGAGGCCGGCCTGTCCGCCCGTCATCTCAGCTGCGTCGAAACGGGCAAGGCGCAAGCCAGCCGCGACGTCATCGACCGTCTGGCCGACACCCTGGCCATGCCGCTGCGCGAACGCAACGCGCTGATGCTGGCGGCCGGCTACGCGCCCAGCCACCCGGAGACGGCGCTGGCCCAGCCCGAGCTGGCCCACATCCGCCAAGCCATCGACTGCATCCTGCGCCAGCAGGAACCCTATCCCGCCATCCTGCTGAACCGCCACTGGGACGTGCAGACCAGCAACCGCGCCGCCGCCCGGGTCAACCGCTTCCTGCTCGGCGACCGCGCCGGCACCCAGCGCAACATGCTGCGGCAGATGTTCGATCCGCAGGATTTGCGCTCGGCGGTGGTCAACTGGGAGGAAGTGGCGGGCAACCTGATCCGCCATATGCACCGCGTGGTGGCCGGCGCGCCGACCGACCGGGTGGCCCGCGCCCTGCTCGACGAGATGCTGGCCGCCCCCGGCGTGCCGGCCGGCTGGCACACGCGCCAGCTCGACAGCGCGCCGCAGCCCCTGCAAACCACCATCCTGCAGCGCGGCGACCGGCAATTGCGCTTCTTCTCCACCATCACCACCTTCGGCACGCCGCGCGACGTCACGCTCGACGAGCTGCACATCGAATGTTGCTTCCCGATGGACGAAGAGACGGCCGAGCTGTGCCGCGAACTGGCGCGGCAGGATTCGGCGCCGGCCTGAGACGGCCGGTTCCGCCCGCATAGCCCACCAAACCGCTTGCCGCTCCCCCCTAGCCGCGCAGCAAAAACGCCGATGATCGCATTGATGATGAAATTCGTTTGACTTCGTATCATGTGTCAGCTATTCTTTACACGTGAATACAAAAACCCTACCACCCGACGGAGATCAAATGCTGGCCATCCTGGCGGCGCTCTCCAACCCCCACCGCCTGCGGATCATCGCGGCGCTGCAAACGGGCGGACGCAACTACGTCAGCCAGTTGGCGCGGGAGCTCAACATCAGCCGTCCCTTGCTGCATCTGCACCTGCAGAAACTGGAAGGAGCCGGCCTGGTCAGCAGTCAACTGGAGCTGTCCAAGGATGGCAAGGCGCTCAACTACTTTGAGGTAAACAGTTTCAACTTCGCACTCACGCCGGCGCTGATCGCCGAAGCGGTGAAAACCCTGACCACCAACCCTGAATAGTAGAGACCATCATGTCCGAAAACGTCTTTTTTGCGGCCTTCTTCTTCCCCGCCGCCGCCGCGGTGATCATCTTCTTCATGAAATACGTGTCCGCCATCCTGCAAGCGCGCGTGCGCCTGGGCCAGGACGAAGCCTACCGCGCCGTCGCCACCCAGGCGGCGGCGGCCCAGGCCCAGACCGTGGCGGCGCTGGCCTCCGTCAGCGCCACGCTGGCCGAGCTGCAATCGCGCATGGGCGCGCTTGAAAAAATCCTCAAGGAAGTCGAATAGGCGATCAACCGTCCGGACCGCAGGCAAACCAAGCAAGCAAGACATTCCACCTCAAGGAGATATCATCATGTATGAAGTTTCGTCGTTTCGTCTGTATGTACTGCGCGCCATGTACCTGCTGGTCGTTGTCGGACTGGGCATCGTCCTCTGGCCCGGCATCATCCACCACACCAAACAGTGGGACCTGATGGGCGGCACCGTCGTCTGCATGCTGGCCGCCTTCTCGATCATGTGCGCCCTGGGGCTGCGCTATCCCTTGCAGATGCTGCCCGTGCTGTTGTGGGAAATTGTCTGGAAAACACTGTGGTTGGCCATCGTCGCCCTGCCGCAATGGCGGGCCGGCCATATCGACGAAGCGACCCAAGGGCAGCTGTTCGAGCTTTCCTTTGTCGTGTTGGTCTACATCGCCGTGCCGTGGCGCTATGTGTGGTCGCACTACGTGCTCAAGCAAGGTGACCGCTGGACCATCGCCTCGTCCCGTGCCGCACGCAAGGACCCGAAAAGTACGCTGCATCCGGCCTAGAGGAGCAAACCGACTGGGGTCAAACCGACTGGGGTCAGGTCCGACATTCGGACACGGCCTCAGCAAACCGACTGGGGTCAGGTCCGACATTCGGACACGGCCTCAGCACTTGGTCGCCTGGCACGGTTTTGGGCACCGCTAAGGCACAGTTCGTGTCCGAATGTCGGACCTGACCCCGACTACTACGGCACAGTTCGTGTCCGAATGTCGGACCTGACCCCGACTAGACTAACGCCTACTTCCCCGCATCCTCATCGAGCTTGCGCAGGAAGGCCAACTTGTCGGCGATCTTGCTCTCCAGCCCGCGCGGCACGGGTTGATACCAGCCCGGCTCGCGCATGCCGTCGGGGAAATAGGTTTCGCCGGCGGCGTAGGCGTGCGGCTCGTCGTGGGCGTAGCGGTACTCGTGGCCGTAGCCGAGCTCCTTCATCAGCTTGGTCGGCGCGTTGCGCAGATGCACCGGCACTTCGCGCGACTTGTCCTTCTTGACGAAGGCCATCGCCTGGTTGAAGGCGTTGTAGCCGGCGTTGCTCTTCGCCGCCACCGCCAGGTAGATCACCGCCTGCCCCAGCGCCAGCTCGCCCTCGGGCGAACCGAGCCGCTCGAAGGTTTCGGCGGCGTCGTTGGCCAGCTGGATGGCGCGCGGATCGGCCAGGCCGATGTCCTCCCAAGCCATGCGCACGATGCGGCGCGACAAATACTTGGGATCGGCGCCGCCGTCTATCATGCGGCAGAACCAATACAAGGCCGCGTCCGGATTCGAGCCGCGCACCGACTTGTGCAAGGCCGAAATCTGGTCGTAGAAATTGTCGCCGCCCTTGTCGAAGCGGCGCGCGTTGAGCGTCAGCGCGTTCTGGATGAACTCGGCGGTGATGGCGTTGGTGCGCGCCGCGTTGGCCGCCGTGCTGGCCTGCTCCAACAAATTCAACAGGCGCCGGGCGTCGCCGTCGGCGTAACCGACCAAGGTGTCGATGGCGGCCTCGTCGATGACCAGATGGGCCAGCACCTTCTCGCGCGCCTTGGCCACCAGTTGCTTGAGTTCGTCCTCGTTGAGCGATTGCAGCACATACACTTGCGCGCGCGACAGCAGCGCCGAGTTGACCTCGAACGATGGGTTCTCGGTGGTGGCGCCGATCAGCGTCACCAGCCCCGACTCGGCGTATGGCAGCAGCGCGTCCTGCTGCGCCTTGTTGAAGCGGTGGATCTCGTCGACGAACAAGATGGTGTGCTTGCCCATCGCCAGGTTCTGCTCGGCCTGCTCCATCGCGGCGCGGATGTCCTTGACGCCGGAAAACACCGCCGACAGCGCGATGAAGGCGCAGTCGAAGGCGTTGGCGGTGAGCCGCGCCAGGGTGGTCTTGCCCACGCCCGGCGGCCCCCACAAGATCATCGAGTGCGGCCGGCCGGACTCGAAAGCCAGCCGCAACGGCCGGCCCGGGCCGAGCAACTGGCTCTGGCCGATCACGTCGTCCAGCGTCTTGGGCCGCAGCGCCTCGGCCAGCGGCTGCCGTGGTTCATTGGAAAATAAGTCAGCCATGCGGATGGGTCGATTCGTTTGCTCTCGCCACAACGGAAAAAACGCCGCGCCACCGGGCAGCGGCGTTGTCATCCATCGGACGAATGGTTAATTGTTGAAAACGTCGGCGCCCTTCGGCATGACGAATTTGAAGGCGTTGGCGCCCAGCGCCGGATTCTTTTCGAACTTCTTGAACGCCAGCACGGACACCTGGCCGAAGCTGTCCTTCAGCTCCATCGCTTCGGGCAGGCCGTTGCGCAGGCCGATGGAAATCTGCTCGAAGCTGGTGTCCTTGGCCTTCGGCGTCGCCTTGAGCCACTCCAGACCCTCCTTGGTGCCGGCCTCGGCCAAGGTGAAGTTCTTCTCCAGGTCGTTGCTGCCGAACAGGATCGCCGCCGGCGACGAACCCAGCGCGTCGCCCAGCTTCTTCACGGTGACCTGGTTCAAGTCCTTGTCGAAGATGTAGAGCTGCTCGCCGTCGGCCTGCAGCAACTGGTCGTACGGCTTCACGTACGTCCAGATGAACTTGCCCGGACGGGCGAACACGAAGGTGCCGCTGGAGTTGCTCGACGGCTTGGCGGTGCTGCCGCCGTCCATGTTCTTGATCTGCCGCTGGCTGAACTCGCCCTTGGCCGACTTGGTGCTGGCGACGAAGGACTTGAATTGCTCCAGCGCGCTGGCCTGGGCCGCGCCGGCCAGCAGCAGGCCGCCGGCCAGGACGAAAATCGCTTTGAATCGTTGCATACTGTTTTCCTTATTGTTCCGCGCTGGCCGCCGGCACCAGAATGTCGCGGTTGCCGTTCGATTGCATCGGCGATACCACGCCGCTGTTTTCCATCTGTTCCAACAGGCGGGCGGCGCGATTGTAGCCGATGCGCAAATGCCGCTGCACCAGCGAGATCGAGGCGCGGCGGTTCTTCAACACCACCTGCACCGCCTGGTCGTACATCGGATCGGCCTCGCCGCCGGCGTCGCCGCCAGCCTCGCCGGCCGCGCCGCCCTCGCCTTCCAGCGTGCCGCCCTCGAGGATGCCCTCGATATAGTTCGGTTCGCCCGTGGTCTTCAAATGCTTGACGACCCGGTGCACCTCCTCGTCCGAGACGAAGGCGCCGTGCACCCGCACCGGCAGGCCGGTGCCCGGCGGCATGTACAGCATGTCGCCCATGCCCAGCAGCGCCTCCGCGCCCATCTGGTCGAGAATGGTGCGCGAGTCGATCTTCGACGATACCTGGAAGGCGATGCGGGTCGGGATGTTGGCCTTGATCAGGCCGGTGATCACGTCCACGGATGGGCGCTGCGTGGCCAGAATCAAGTGCAGGCCGGCGGCGCGCGCCTTCTGCGCGATACGGGCGATCAATTCCTCGACCTTTTTGCCGACCACCATCATCAGGTCGGCCAGCTCGTCGATGATGATGACGATGGTCGGCAGCTTGTCGAGCGGCTCGGGCGAGTCCGGCGTCAGGCTGAACGGATTCGGGATGTGCTCCTCGCGCTTGGCCGCCTCGGCGATCTTGGCGTTGTAGCCGGCCAGGTTACGCACGCCCAGCTTGGACATCAGCTTGTAGCGCCGCTCCATTTCGTTGACCGCCCAGTTCAGCGCGTGGCCGGCCTGGCGCATGTCGGTGACGACCGGCGCCAGCAGGTGCGGAATGCCTTCGTAGACCGACATCTCGAGCATCTTCGGATCGATCAGGATCAGCCGCACGTCGGCCGGGTCGGACTTGTACAGCAGCGACAAAATGGTCGCGTTGATGCCCACCGACTTGCCCGAGCCGGTGGTGCCGGCCACCAGCAAGTGGGGCATCTTGGCCAGGTCGGCGACCACGGCCTTGCCGGCGATGTCCTTGCCCAGCGCCACCGTCAGCGGCGACGGATTGTCGTTGTAGACCTTCGAGCCGACGATCTCGCTCAGGCGCACGATCTGCCGCTTCGGATTGGGCAGCTCCAGCGCCATGCAGTTCTTGCCGGGGATGGTCTCGACCACGCGGATCGAGGTCAACGACAGCGAGCGCGCCAGATCGCGCGCCAGGCCGACGATCTGGCTGCCCTTGACGCCGGTGGCCGGCTCGATCTCGTAGCGCGTCACCACGGGGCCGGGATAGGCCGCCACCACCTTGGCCTCGACGCCGAAGTCGGACAGTTTCTTCTCGATCAGGCGGCTGGTGAACTCCAGGGTCTCGATCGACACGGTTTCCTGCACGGCGGCCGGCTCGTCGAGCAGGGACAGCGGCGGCAGCTGGCTGTCGCCGCTCAGGTCCTGGAACAGGCTGGCCTGCTTCTCCTTCTCGACCCGCTCCGACTTGACCACGGCGACGATCTGCGGCTCGATCTTGACCGGCGCCGCCGCCACATGCTTCTCGACGTGCTTGGCGCGCTCGATGACCACCACTTCCTCGCGCTTGACGGCGGCCACCTCGCCTTGGCGGCGGTCCTCGCGGTATTGGTAGCGCTGGATGAACCAATCGATCGCCGTCTCGATGGCACCGCCGATGCGCTCGGCCACGGCCAGCCAGGAAACCTGGAAGAACAGGCTGAAGCCCAGGCCGAACAGCAACAGCAACAGCAATGTGGCGCCGGTGAAGCCGAAGGCGACATCGGCCGAGTGGCCGATCAGCTGGCCCAGCACGCCGCCCGGCGCGCGCGGCAGTTGCACCTTGAGCGAGTACATGCGCAGGAATTCCAGGCCGACGCTGCCGATGAACAGCAGCACGAAACCGACGATGCGGATCAGGTTCTCGTGCTGGTGCTCCTGCTCCTCTTCCTGCTCCATGAGGAATTTGCGGGTCAGGCGGCGGTAGCCGTTCCAGACGATGCGCAGCAGGCACAGGCACCACCACCAGGCGGAAAAACCGAAGATGAACAGCAACAGATCGGACAGCCAGGCGCCGGCGCGGCCGCCCAGATTGTGTACCTTGGGCACCACATTGGCGTGCGACCAACCGGGGTCGCCCTTCGAATAGCTCAGCAAAATCAAGACGAAATACAGGCCGAGCGCGGCCAGCGCGAACCAGCGCGCTTCCGACAGCAGGCGCACCAGCCGGTTGGGCAAGGGTTGTCGTTCCGTCACGTTGCGGGTATAGCTGTTGGCTGCTGCGGGGCTGGGTTTCGTCATACGCTCTGGAATTGTGCTGCTTGGATCATGTACAAATAAGTGCTCAACTGGGTGCTCAACTGGATGCTCAACTGCGGGTCAAACGCAATGTTGTCGGGTAAGAAATACCCACATACAGTTATTCTAAGGCATAGCGGCGAAAACGGCCCTCCTGATTCAACCGCCTAGCCGGCTTGGACTATAATCCTGCATTGCTTGCACGAATGCAATGCGCGGCACGCCGCCTTGCACTCTGCGCCCAAGCCCCCAACTCTGGACCACTCCACTTTTTCTGAAGAAGCCCTCCATGACGACTACCAAACACGCCCGCGTTCTGATCCTTGGCTCCGGCCCCGCCGGCTACAGCGCCGCCGTCTACGCCGCGCGCGCCAACCTCAAGCCGATGCTGGTGACCGGCGTCGAGCAAGGCGGCCAACTGATGACCACCACCGACGTGGAAAACTGGCCGGCCGATCCGATGGGCGTGCAAGGTCCCGAGCTGATGCAGCGTTTCCTGCAACACGCCGAGCGTTTCAACACCGACATCGTGTTCGACCACATCCACACCGCCAAGCTGGACGAAAAACCGATCCGCCTGATCGGCGACAGCCACGAGTACACCTGCGACACGCTGATCATCTCGACCGGCGCCTCGGCCCAGTACCTCGGCCTGCCGTCCGAGCAAGCCTTCATGGGCAAGGGCGTGTCGGCCTGCGCCACCTGCGACGGCTTCTTCTACCGCGGCCAGGAAGTGGCCGTCGTCGGCGGCGGCAACACCGCCGTCGAGGAGGCGCTGTACCTGTCGAACATCGCCAACAAGGTCACCCTGATCCACCGCCGCGACAAGTTCCGCGCCGAGGCCATCCTGATCGACCGCCTCAACGCCAAGGTCGCCGAGGGCAAGATCGTCATCAAGTACAACCACACCCTGGACGAAGTGGTCGGCAACGACAGCGGCGTCACCGGCGTCAAGATCAAGTCGACCAGCGACGGCGCCGTCACCGAGCTGACCGTGCACGGCCTGTTCGTGGCGATCGGCCACAAGCCCAACACCGGCATCTTCGAAGGCCAGTTGGAAATGCACAACGGCTACATCAAGACCCGCACCGGCACCGAAGGCATGGCCACCGCCACCAGCGTGGCCGGCGTGTTCGCCGCCGGCGACGTGCAGGACCACATCTACCGCCAGGCCATCACCAGCGCCGGCACCGGCTGCATGGCCGCGCTGGACGCCCAGCGCTTCCTCGAAGCGCAAGAATAAACGGACGGCCGACGCGATGGGTTTGAAAGACTTTGCCGACCTGAAGTCCTTGGCCAAACAGCTCAAGGAACAGTCCGACGTGCGCGCCGTGGCCCAGGCCGAGCGCCTCAAGCGCGAGAAGGTGCAGGCGGTCGAGGCCAACCTGTTCCAATCCAGCGTGGGCGGCGTCAAGCGCATGCCGGAGTCAAACCGCCACGTGGCGGGCCTGCCCAAGGCCGGCGCCGCGCCGGCCGCGCCGACCCGGCCGCGCACCCAGGAAGAGGACGACCAGGCGGTGTTGCGCGAGTCGCTGTCCGACCTGTTCGAGGTCGACCACTACATGGAGGAAGACCCGGCGTTGAACTATGTGGCGCCCGGTGTCGGCCCCGACGTGGTGCGCAAGATGCGCAAGGGACATTGGCCGATCCAGGACGACCTCGACCTGCACGGCCTGCGCCGCGACGAGGCGCGCGACGGCCTGGGCGAGTTCCTGCGCCGCGCCACCCTGCGCAACCACCGCTGCGTGCGCGTGATCCACGGCAAGGGCTTCGGCTCGAAGAGCCAGGAGCCGGTGCTCAAGTCGATGGTGCACAGTTGGCTGGTGCAAAAGGAGGAAGTGGTGGCCTTCTGCGCCGCCCGTCCATCCGACGGCGGCGACGGCGCCCTGATCGTGCTGCTGCGCGCCGCCCTGCTACCGCAACGGAATTAAGCAAAACCACCCAACGGCGAACCGCCGGGGTCGGACCCCCAGGGGTCCGACCCCAGTTTCTGCCGGTGGGGTTCGCCAAGCCGCCCGAGCGCGGCGGGACTTCCAAACAAGCAACAAAACCGCCCCCGCTGGCGGCTGCCTCATGTTAACCTATGGCATTAACAATCTTGCCAAGTCCCCTACATGAAGCACATGCCGCACGTCTCCCTGATCACCATCATTGAAATCGTGGCGATCCTGGTGGGGGCGTTTTCCGGCTTCATCGAGGCGCGCCGCAAGCGCATGGACCTGGTCGGCGTGTTCACGGTGGCCTTCATCACCGCCTTCGGCGGCGGCACGCTGCGCGACATCCTGCTCGACAAGCGCCCGCTGTTCTGGGTCCAGCACCAGGAATACGCCATCCTGATCTTCGTCCTAGCGCTGATCGCCTCGCCGCTGATCCGCACGCTGCGCCAGATCGTCTCCGAACGGCTGATCGTCATCGCCGACGCCATCGGCCTCGGCCTGTTCGCCGTCGCCGGCGTGTCGCAGGCGCAGGCGGCGCACATGCCGGTGTTCATCGCCTCGATGATGGGGGTCATCACCGGCATCTTCGGCGGCGTGCTGCGCGACATCGTCTGCAACGAGGTGCCGATGGTCTTCCGCGACGGCAAGCCCTACGCCATCTGCGCCTTCTTCGGCTGCTGGCTCTACATCCTGCTGATGAAGACCGACGTGCCGGACGACTTCGCGCTGTGGGCCAGCGCCACCTTCATCACCCTGCTGCGCCTGCTCACCTGGAAGTTCGACATGCGCATCGGCCGCCACTGAGCCGCACGGTTCAAGCCTTCAGCCCTCAGCCCTCGGCCCGCAACGAGCCCGGATCGACCCGCTTGCCGATGTCCTTGAGCCGCGCCATTTGATCGGCCATGCCCGGCGCCTCGTCCAGGCTGCCGACAAAGGTCCACAAATAGGTCATCACCGCATACACGTGCCCCGCCGCCGCTTTGGGCGACAGCGCCAGTTCGGCGATGGCGACCACGAACAACAGCGCGGCGACCGAGCCGACAAACAGATAGGCCGCCGCTTCGCGGTCCGACAGCCAGATGCGCAACCGCGACATCAGCCGGTAATGACGCGACAGCGTGGCCTGGCCGACCGTGGCGACGCGGCCGATCTCCTTCTCCAACTGGTCGTTCAAGCGCTCGTGCAACTCCTCGTTGCGGCGCAGGAAGCGCGGCATCAAGGTCATGCAAATGAGCAAGGCGACGAAACTGGCCAAACCGACCCATGGTTCGATCACCGCCAACATCACCGCCGCGCCGACAATCGACACCAGCGCCGTGGCGATGGTCGGCACATGCTTCTCAAAGAAGTCGACAAACTCGCGCGCCAGCATCACCCGCGCCGCCGCCGTCGACACGCTTTGCTGCTGCTGACGCTGGCTGAGCGCCACCTGCACCGCCAGGTCGGCGTAAATGCGCGTGAAGGTGCGCGTATCCACCGCGCGCCGCGCCGCGCCGACCACCCAGAAGGCCAACACCACGACGGCGTAGAACATCGCGCTGCCGGCGTCGCCGCGCAGGATCGAGTCGATGGAGAAGCCGGCGAACAAGGGGTAGGCCAGCAGCAGCGCGTTCTCCAGCGCCACCAGCGACAGCGTGACGAACAGCTTGCCCGGATAGGCCCGCAGCAGGGCCATGAGGGTGCGGCTGGCCGACTGTTGGCCGATTTCCTTGGCGATTTCTTGGCCGATTTTTTCGCCTTTTGCGGCGATGAGTTGTGGCGTGGAGGTCATAGATGCTTTAAAGTGACAAAAAACGCTTTTTGAGCGAGTGCTCAAGTATCCTTGAGCGAGCGCTCAAAAGCAAGCCCTATCTTTTCACCGGCGTCCAGCACGCCATCGAGGAACCCCGCATATATGTCCCGTAGCGACCGCAAAGACCAGATCATCACCGCCGCCCTCGAACTGTTTCGCAGCAAGGGATTTGCCGACGTATCGACGCGCGACCTGGCCGAACACGCCGGATTGTCGCGCAGCCACATCTACCATTATTTCGCCGACTGGAACGAGCTGCGGCGGGAAGCCTTCGTCCGCTTCGCCCAGCAGCAGCTCGACGCGGTGCGCGCGCCGCTGGCCGGGGCGACGCCGTCGCAGGCGCTGCTGGGTTTTTTAAGCAGCTGCCTGCCGGCCGACACCGATAGCGGTTGGACGCTGTGGCTCGATGCCTGGGACGAGGCGATGCACGAGCCGCTGCTGGCGGAGATCTATTTTGCCGTCAACGCCGAGTGGCAGGAGACGCTGGCGCAGCTGATCGAACGCGGCGTGGCCAGCGCGGAGTTTCGCTGCCGCGCGCCGGCGCGCGCCGCGCGCCAGCTGTTCGCCATGGCGATGGGCTATGCCGACGATCTGCTGCTCAAGCCCTCGGCGGCGGCGCGCGAGTCGGCGCTGGCGGAAGTGATGGAAGTGGCCAAGCTGCTGCTCGGCGCACCGGCTAGGTAAGTACACTTCGAAAACCGCCAATTGTCGTTCCCGCGCAGGCGGGAACCCATGCTGAACCAATGGGCAAGCGGGGTAACGATTTTTCGAGCTTCCAACAAATTTAGTCCGCTACACCGCCGGCCGGCACGCCGTATCGGTCGGCCTGCACCGCGCCGCTGACGGCGTGGGTGCGCACCTCGGCGGTGATCGGCAGCATCTCGCGGTTCCAGCTCTCCCACTGCGCCTTGAGCCGCGCCAACACCTCGGGATGCTTGCGCGCCAGATTGGCCCGCTCGCGCTGGTCCGCCACCACGTCGAACAGATACTCGTTGCGCCCCATCTTCAAATACTTCCAGTTGCCGGAGCGGATGGCGCGCTGGGCGTTCGCCTTGTAACGCCACAACAGGGTGCGCTCGTTGCGCACGCTGTCGTCGAGCAGCGACGGCAACAAGTTCTGCCCGTCCGTCGGATACGCCGGGTCGGGCGCGCCGCCGGCCGCCGCCAGCAGGGTCGGCAGCCAGTCCATGCTGATCGCCACCTGCGGCGTCACCTGGCCGGCGGCGATACGGCGCGGCCAGCGCACGATGGCCGGCACGCGGATGCCGCCCTCCAGCAACTCGGTTTTCTGTCCGGTCAACGGCCAGGTCTTGGAGAAACGCTCGCCGCCGTTGTCGCTGGTGAAGATGACGATGGTGTTGTCGGCCAGGCCGCGCCGCTCCAACTCCTTGAGCACCTTGCCAATCGAGCTGTCGAGCGCGCCGACCATCTTGCCGTAGGTCTCCAGATTGCCGCCATCGTAGTGGAAGATGTTGCCGATTTGGCCGGCCACCGCCTCGTCGCCCGGCCCCTCCCACGGCCAGTGCGGCGCCGTGTAGTGCAGCGACAGGAAGAACGGTTTGCCGGCCTGCTGGCGCCGCACGAAGTCGACCGCGCGCTCGCCCAGCAAATCGGTGTAGTAGCCGACCTGCCGCACCGCCACCTCGCCCTCGTACAGGTCCTCCTTGACGTCCGGCCCCACGCCGGGCTTGTGGGTGAAGTAGTCGATGGCGCCGCCGTAGTTGCCGAAGAAACTGTCGTAGCCGCTTTTCAGCGGGCCGAAAGTGGGCAGGTAGCCCAGGTGCCACTTGCCGATCAGCGCCGTCTCGTAGCCCACCTTCTTCAGCAGCGACGGCAGGGTCGGATGCCGGGGCGGCAGGCCCAGCGTGTCCGAGGCGCCGGCGATCGGCTCCTCCAGCCCGCCGCGCAGACGGTACTGGTAGCGCCCGGTGATCAGCGCGAAGCGGGTCGCCGAGCAGACCGCCGAGTTGGCATAGGCCTGGGTGAAGCGGATGCCCTGCCCGGCCAGCTTGTCCAGCTGCGGCGTGGCGAAGTCGGTCTGGCCGTAAACGCCCAGGTCGGCATGGCCGAGGTCGTCGGCCAGGATGAAGATGATGTTCGGTTGTTCGCCGCCGCGCGCGGCGGCGCCCGCCAGCGATGAATAGCCGGCGAGCGACTCGGCCAGCGCGAGCGCGGGCAAGCTCTTCAGGATCTTGCGGCGGGATTGGTCGGTTTTTTTCATCGGCAGCCTCAGATCAGGCCGCGATGCGGGACGGGAACGACGGCGTGCTTGCTGCGCGGGGACTGCGGACTGGCCATGGCGAAAACTTTCCTGATGAAGGTCATCGCAGCGCCGTGGTGCCCACAGCCCCGGATCGACCTTGTCGAGATGGAAGAAGAGAGCTTCCATCATACGAACTCAGCAGGAAAAACCAAACCAATATATACAAATATGCATATACGATAAGTCTATACAAGTTGGCCTGGAATGCCGGCGCCGCCGGCATTCCGCTTAGACCGCGTCGGCGCCGGTTT
This sequence comes from Rugamonas violacea, assembly GCF_016461825.1. Taxonomy (GTDB): domain Bacteria; phylum Pseudomonadota; class Gammaproteobacteria; order Burkholderiales; family Burkholderiaceae_D; genus Rugamonas. Next base: position 262,795 of record NZ_JAEMNU010000123.1, read on the forward strand.
CGCCGGTGCGGATGCGGATCACCTGCTCGACGTTCTGCACGAAGATCTTGCCGTCGCCGATCTTGCCGGTACGGGCCGCCTTGATGATCGCGTCGACCACCTGCTCGGCCACGGCGTCGTCGACCACCACTTCGACTTTGACTTTCGGCAGGAAGTCGACCACATACTCGGCGCCGCGATACAGCTCGGTATGCCCCTTCTGGCGGCCGAAACCCTTGACTTCGGTGACGGTCAGGCCGGTCACGTTGACTTCGGCCAGCGCCTCGCGCACTTCATCGAGCTTGAACGGCTTGATCACAGCGGTAATCTGTTTCATGACATCTCCTTGATATAAATCGGTAATTCAACTCAATGCTGCGCCAGCTCATTGCCGCGGTTCGCCGCCTCAGTTCGCTCCCCACGGCCCGACCTGCGGCCGCCGACGGGCCGGGGCTAATCGGCTATTGTAATCGACCCCGCGCCAAGCGCGCCCTACTCTGCCGGAATGGTCTGCAACTGCCGCATCCAGACCACGCTCTGCGCATCGCTCGGCGCGCGCCAGTCGCCGCGCGGCGACAGCGAGCCGCCGCTGCCCACCTTGGGCGAATTGGGCACGCAAGTGCGCTTGAACTGGCTGGTGCGGAAGAAGCGGTCGAGGAAGATCCCCAGGTTCTTCTTGATCTCGCCCAGGCCGTACTGGTTGCGCGCGACGTGGTCGCCGTCCGGCCAGCGGCCGCGTTCGCGGTCCTGCCAGGCTGTCAGGGCGAGGAAGGCCACCTTGCTCGGCGCGAAGCCGAAGCGCAGCACGTAGTAGAGGTTGAAGTCCTGCAATTCGTAGGGGCCGATCACGCTCTCGGTCTTCTGCTCCGGCTGGCCGCCGGCCGTGCCGGGCACCAGCTCGGGGCTGATCTCGGTGCCGAGGATGTCGAGCAGCACCTGGGCGTCGTTGCGGCCGATCACGCCGGACTCGGCGACCCAGCGCACCAGGTGCGAGATCAGCGTCTTGGGCACGCTGGCGTTGACGTTGTAGTGCGACATGTGGTCGCCCACGCCGTAGGTGCACCAACCCAGCGCCAGCTCGCTCAGGTCGCCGGTGCCGATGACGATACCGTGGTTGTGGTTGGCCAGGCGGAACAGATGGTTGGTCCGTTCGCCCGCCTGCACGTTCTCGAAGGTGATGTCGAACTGCGCGTGGCCCTCGGCATACGGGTGGCCCAAGTCCTTAAGCATCTGGATGCAACTAGGGCGGATGTCGATCTCGGCCGCCGTGCAGCCGACCAGCGCCATCAACTGCTTGGCCTGCTTAAGGGTGCGCTCGCTGGTGGCGAAGCCGGGCATGGTGTAGGCCAGTATGTTGGTGCGCGGCAGCTTGAGCTTGTCCATCACGCGGGCGCAAACCAGCAGCGCGTGGGTCGAATCGAGGCCGCCGGAAATGCCGATCACCACCTTCTTGATGTTGCTCGACGTCAGGCGCTGGGCCAGCGCCTGCACCTGGATGTGGTAGACCTCGTTGCAGCGCTCGTCGCGGCGGCGGCTGTCCGCCGGCACGTAGGGGAAGCGCTCGACGCAACGTTTCAGCGGCAACGCCTGCGCCAAGTCCAGCGCCAGCGCGAAACGCACCGCGCGGAACTTGTTCACCTCGGCGGCATGGCGCTGCACCGAATGGCCGAAGGTGGTCTGGTGCATGCGCTCGCGCGACAGGCGTTCCAGATCGATGTCGGCGAAGATCAGGCTGGACTCGTCGCTGAAGCGCTGCGACTCGGCCAGCATCTCGCCGTTCTCGTAGATCAGCGCCTGGCCGTCCCAGGCCATGTCGGTGGTCGACTCGCCGCCGCCCGACGAGGTGTACAGATAGGCCGCCAGGCAACGGGCCGACTGCTGGCCGACCAGCTGGTGGCGGTAGCCGGCCTTGCCGACCAACACATTCGACGCCGACAGGTTGACCAGCACGCTGGCGCCGGCCAGCGCGGCGAAGGACGACGGCGGCACCGGCACCCAGACGTCCTCGCAGATTTCGACGTGGAACTTGAACAGCGGCATATTGTTCACTTCAAACAGCAGCGCCGAACCGAACGGCACCGTCGCGCCCAACAGCTCCACTTCGGTGGCGACGGCGTAGTCGCCGGTGCTGAACTGGCGCGCCTCGTAGAACTCGCCGTAGTTCGGCAGATAACTCTTCGGCACCACGCCACGGATGGCGCCGCCGGCCACCACCACCGCGCAGTTGTATAACTGGTGTCCGACCCGCAACGGCAGGCCGACCACCAACGCCAGCGCCAATTCGCGCGACGCCGCCACCACCGTGGCCAACGCCTGCTCGCAGGCGTCCAGCAGCGCGCGTTGCTGGAACAGGTCGTCGCAGGTGTAGGCCGCCAGGCCCAGCTCGGGGAAGGCGACCAGCGCCGCGCCTTGCTGCTGCGCCTGCCTGGCCAACTCGATGGTCTGCGCCGCGTTGTAGGCCGGGTCGGCGATGCGGCAGGTCGGCACGCCGACGGCGACGCGGGCGAAATCGTGGGAATACAGGTTGAAGAAATTCTGGGTCATGTCGATTCTTTCACTGCCGGGCGACGCGCGCGGGCGGCGCCGAACGTGGGCGGGTTTTTCTGCGTAGAATGCAAGGCTGTTGAATGCGAAAGCTTGGAAAATGAATTATCGCACGGGTATCGTTTCTTCTTTGACCGAGGTCGGAGAATCCGCCTGGAATGATTTGCTGGCGCAGCAGGAAGCCGGCAACGAGGCCAATCCGTTTTTATCCTACGCCTTCCTGCACGCGCTGCATGAATCGGGCTCGGCCTGCGCCGACACCGGCTGGCAGCCGCAATTTCTCGTCCTGTGGCAGGAACAGACGCTGGTGGCCGCCATGCCGCTGTATGTCAAATCGCATTCCTACGGCGAGTACGTGTTCGACTGGGCCTGGGCCGAGGCCTACGAGCGCCACGGCCTGGAATACTATCCCAAGCTGCTGTCGGCGATTCCGTTCACGCCGGTCAGCGGCGGCCGCCTGCTGGCGCGCGACGGCGCCGCCCGCGCCGCGCTGGTCGAGCTGCTGTGCGCCCAGCAGCAACAGGCCGGCATGTCGTCGAGCCACGTGCTGTATCCGTCCGAGGCCCAGGCGCGGCAACTGGAAGATGCCGGCTTCATGCTGCGCAGCGGCGTGCAGTTCCACTGGCTCAACGCCGGCTACAGCGACTTCGAGCAGTTCCTCGCCACCTTGGAACACAAGAAGCGCAAGAACATCCGCGCCGAACGGCGCAAGGTGCGCGAGGCCGGCGTGACCATGCGCCAGGTGCGCGGCGTCGACGCCGGCGAGGCCGACTGGCGCTTCTTCCACCGCTGCTATGCCAACACCTACGCCGAACACCGCTCGTCGCCGTACCTGAGCCTGGATTTTTTCCGGCGCATCGGCGCCACCATGGCGCAGAATATTTTGCTCATCGTCGCCGAGCGCGACGGCCAGGCCATCGCCTCCTCGTTGCTGATCCACACCGCCGACACCTTGTACGGCCGCTACTGGGGCGCGCTGGAGCACGTGCCCTGCCTGCACTTCGAGACGGCCTACTACCAGCCGCTGGAGTTCTGCATCGCGCAGAAGATCGCCACCTTCGAGGGCGGCGCCCAGGGCGAGCACAAGATGGCGCGCGGCTTCCTGCCGCAAAAGACCTGGTCGGCGCACTGGCTGGCCCACCCCGCCTTCGCCGACGCCATCGAGCGCTTCCTGCAACGCGAGAGCGGCGGCATCGAAGCCTATATCGACGAACTCAACGAGCGCAATCCCTTCCGCGGCGGAACGGCAACCGAAGCGCCGCCGCTCAGTGCGGCGCCGACAGCAACAAGGGATCGCTGAGCTTGAGGATGTGGCGGTAGTCCTCGTCGTCGACCACTTCGAGGCTGACCACCTCGCCCATCCGCACCTCGGCGTACACCGCCAACGGCCGGCGGATCAGGTGATTCAGGCCCTCGGCCATCACCGCCAGCAGATCCTCGCGCGGCTCGTAACTGATGCCGAGCAAGGGCAGCCACTGCGCCTCGACCTGGCTGCCGATGGCCAGGGCCTCGATGTCGATTTCGATGCTTTTGCCCTCCAGCGTCTTGGCCATGCGGTCGAAATAGGCCTTCCACTCGGCCTTGTCAATTTTCATGATGCTCATCGCGCCCCTCTCCCGAAAATGTCAGCCCATCGAATCAGATCGTCACGGCCGCGGCAAGTTTCACCGCTGCGCGCGAAACATGATCGGCGTCAGGCGGACATGGCGCTTGGCTAGACAAACCCAGGGGCGCAAACTGGGGTCAGACCCCGACGGGTCTGACCCCGGCTTCACGCCTGTGGGTTTGGCTGGCCTGCCAAGCCCCTTGCCGAGCAAAAAAAAACGCACCCCGCCGTGGCGTGGGTGCGTTTTTTAAAGGACCGGGCGGCGCGGACGCCGCGCCGATTAGCCCTCCGGGTTTTCTTTTTTGTACGACGCGACGCCGTTCAGGATTTCCTGTTTCGCATCTTCAACGCCGTACCAGCCGTCGATCTTGACCCATTTGCCTTTTTCCAGATCTTTGTAGTGCTCGAAGAAATGCTGGATCTGGCGCAGGCGCAGTTCGTTCAGGTCTTCCGGCTTCTGCCAGTGGCTGTAGATCGACAGAACCTTGTCGACCGGCACGGCCAGGACTTTGGCGTCTTCACCGGATTCGTCGGTCATCTTCAGCACGCCGATGGGACGGCAGCGCACCACCACGCCCGGGATCAGCGGGAACGGGGTGATCACCAGCACGTCGACCGGGTCGCCGTCGTCGGACAGGGTGTTCGGCACGTAGCCGTAGTTGCACGGGTAGTGCATCGCAGTGCCCATGAAACGGTCGACGAAGATCGCGCCCGATTCCTTGTCGACTTCATATTTGATCGGATCGGCGTTCATCGGGATTTCGATGATCACGTTGAAATCGTTGGGCAGATCGCGGCCGGATGGTACTTTATTCAAGCTCATGGGGTTTCCTCGTTATGCATGCAAATGGTTTAACCGCGTAATTATAGCGAGTTGAAGCGTACTTGTGCGATGCAGCAGGCAAAACAAACCCCGCGGCGCAAATCTAGGGTCGGACCCCGCGGGGTCCGACCCTGGCGGTTCGCCCTTGGGTGGTGTTGAAGGGTCGCCGCCCCGGCAAAGGAAGAACTGGCACAAAAAACCCGTCGCGGGGACGGGTTCGGGGATCACAGGATGGTGGCCAGGGCGCACTGTCGGTAGTGGTTGGCGGCCTCTTCCGGCTGCTGCAGCGCGTCGTGCAGCTGCGCCAGCTTGAGGTGGGATTCGCGCACCATGCGCGAGTCGCTGGCGTCGGACAGGGCCTGCTCCAGATAGCGCTGGGCCTTGCCCCACAGCTTCTGCTTCAGGCACAGCGAGCCCAGGGTCAGCGCCAGCTCGGCGTCGGTCGGCCGCTCGCGCAACCAGCCTTCGCAATGCTCGATCTGCGTCAGCAGGGCCGGCGTGCCGGCCGGCGCCGCCGCTTCGCGGTAGGCGCGCACCACCCGCTCGTCCCAGTCGGCCGCCAGGGCCGCCTCGGCGACTTGGCGGGCCTCGTCGTGCAGGCCACGGGCGTTCAGCGCGGTGGCGGCGCGGCAGGCGACGAAGGGCTTGATGCGGTCGGCCGCCGGCACGCTGGCCCAGACGCGGCGCACCGATTCGGCGTCGTGCGCCGCGTCGGACAGCAGATCGTCGTAGGCCAGCTCGCGCAGGCGCGACGACAGCGCCGGATGCAGGGCGCGGTGCTTGTCGAGCGAACGCACCAGGCGCAACACTTCCGGCCAGTTCTTGGCCTGCTGTTGGGCCTTCAAGGACCATTGCAACGCATGGATGTGGCGGGTGCCGCTGGCGTTGAGCTCGCGCACCGCCTCCAGCGCCGCTTCCGGCTGGTGGTCGTCGACCAGCAGTTCGGTCATCGTCATCAGGCGCGCGGTTTTCAGCACGGGATCGTCGCTCAGCCGGGCCAGCCAGTTGTCGCGGCGCGCCGTCTGGCGCATGCGGTGGGCGGCGCGGGCGCCGATCAGCGCGGCCACGCCGGCGTTTTCCGGCAGTTCGGCGGCGCGCAGGGCGGCTTTTTCGGCGTGGCCGAAGCGGCCCTCGAACAGCGCCTTGAGCGCCTCGCGCAGACCCTTGTTGCCGTCGCGCTCACGCTTGCGCTGGCGATAGCTGGCAACCCGGCCGGGCATTTTGACGGTGGCGCGGAAGGCACGGATCAGCACGTACAACAGTACGAACAGCAGCACTTGCAGCACGACGAAGAAGTTCAAGGACAGGTCGATCCGGTGCGGCGGGTAGAACAGCACCACGTTGCCCGGATTGAAACGCGCCGTCACGGCGATACCGATGGCGGCGGCCATCAAGGCGAGTAACCAGAGGAATAAGCGCATGGTTAAGGTTTCGCCTTGTAGTTACGCACCGCGTTCAGGCTGTCGGCCAAGGTCGGCATGTCGATCGCCAGATTGCTGGCCTGCACCTGGCGCAGCAGCGCCTGCACGGTCTGGGTCTGCTTGGCGCGCACGTCGAAGTACTTGACCAGCGCCTCCTGGGCGGCGATCAGATCGCTGCGGAAGGCCGTCTCGTTGCGCGACAGCAGGGCCATGCGGGCGTTGAGCAGGCGCAGCTTGAGGTTCTCGCGCAGGAAGTAGGCCTGGCTCGGCGACAGCATCAGCGCGTCCGGCGTTTCCACGCTGCGCACCCGCACCAGCTGGCGCACGTCGGTCCACATCTCGCTGCTCCAGCTGGTCCAGACCTCTTGCAACTTGAGCAGCCACGGGCTGGTCGGTTCCGGCTCGACCAGCTTGCCGCCCTTCATCTGCTTCGGCTTGGGCTTCTTCTCGGCCGGCGCCGGCAGCGTCGGCTTCTCGTCGGCCAGCATCGGCAGCATGTCGACCTGGGCGATCACGCTGTCGATGCGCAGCGCCACGCCGACCGAGTCGACGCTCGGCAGGGCCTTGAGTTTTTCGGTGTCCTTGGCGATGGCGCGGCGGATCGTGATGAACTGCGGCTTGTCCGAGCGCGACAGGCTGCGGTCGGCGTTTTGCAGCGCGATCAGCGCGCCCGGCACGTTGCCGGCCAGTTGCAGCTGCTGGCTGGCGGTCGACAGCACTTGCTCGATCTCGGTCAGCGCCCACTCGTCGCGGTTCTTCGACAGGTCCTGGTACAACTGCTCCAGGGCCAGTTGCTGGCTCTGCGCCTCGACGGCCTTGTTTTCCAGCAGGCCGACCTTGCCCTGCAGTTCCTTGTTGGCTTCCTGCGCGGCGCGCACGATGGTGCCGGTCTCGGCGTTGCTGGCGTCGCCCTTTTGCAGGCGGCGCGCCATCTCCTCGCGCAGATTGCGCACCTGGTTGTGCGACGACCAGGTCTGGCCGGCCAGCAGGATGCCGAGGGTGATGACGGCGATCACCAGCGGTTGCTGCAGCGTCTCGGCCAGGCCGGGCGCGGCCGAAGCGGCCGAAGCGGCGGGCGTGGCCGGTGTGGCCGGTGTGGCTGGTGTGGCGGGCGCAGCCGGAGCGGCGGGCGCGGGCGTGGGTGGCGCCGACGGCGCCGGCGGCGGCGTCGACGGCGTCTCGCCGGCGGAGTTCACGGTTTCGGGTAATGTAGGCAATTCGTTCATGGGTGTGATTGTAACGCGGCCAGTAGACGTTCGTCGCCTGAACCTGTCAGCGTCAGTCGGGTAAAGCCGAGATTATTCGCCGTTTCGGCAATCCGGGCGTGGGGCACGATCAAATGCTGTTGTTGCATCATTACAACATACTTCTGTTGCGTCGCGTCAGTTTTTTCTGTGCCGCCGTCCGCCGCATCCATCTCCGCCAACAAGGCCAGCAGGCCGCGCAGCGCCTCCGAGCTGGTGATGACCCAGTCGTTGGCCTGCGCCAGCAGACGCCGCAAGGTGGCGCGCAAGGCCGCCGTCAGCGGCGGCACCGAACGACGGTAGGCCGGCACCACGTCGACCACGGCGCCGGCCGCGCGCAGGCCGTCGGCCATCAGCTCGCGGCCGCTGTCGCCGCGCACGATCAGCACGCGGCGGCCGCGCAGGGCCGCCAGGTCGAGCGTCTGCAGCAGGTGTTCGGAGTCGCTCTTGCTGGCGTCGGCGGGGCTGACGATGTCGACCTCGGCCGGCGTGACGCCGTGCGCCGCCAGCGCCGTGCGGCTGCCCTCGCCCAGCACGGCCAGCTTGACGCCGGCCGGCCAATGCGCGATGTGGGCGAAGGCGGCGTCGATGGCGTTGGGCGAGACGAAGGCCACCAGCGCGTAGTCGGCCAGGCCGGCCAGCGCGGCGCGCAGCGGGCCGCTGTCGGCCAGTTCGCCGATTTCCAGCAGCGGCAGCAGCTCGACCGGACGGCCGAGCGCGCGCACCCGCTCGGCCAGCGGCCGCGCCTGCGCCAGTGGCCGGGTGATGACGACGGTGTCAGGCATCGGCGGCGTCGGCGGCGGCCTGCGGCTCTGCCACAAGCTCGGCCAGACAGACCGACAAAATGCTGACGGCGTCCTGCTCGCTGAGCAACCGGGCCACGGCGGCGCCCAATTGCTCGGCCGTGTCGGCGGCGCCGCGCACCTCGGCGCTGGCCATGCGGCTGCCGTCCGGCGTGGCGACCATGGCGCGCAGGTGCATCTGGCCGTCGGCGATGGTGGCGAAGGCGGCCAGCGGCACCTGGCAGCTGCCGCCGAACACCTTCGACACCTTGCGTTCGGCCGTCACGGCCTGGGCGGTGGCCAGGTGGTTCAGCGGCGCCAGCAGCGCGCGCAGGTCGATGCCGTCGTCGCGCTCGGCGATCTCGATCGCCATCGCGCCCTGGCCGGCGGCCGGCAGGCTGTCCTCCGGCGCCAGCAGGGCGCGGATGCGCCCGGGCAGGCCGAGGCGCTTGAGGCCGGCGGCGGCCAGGATGATGGCGGCGTAGTCGCCCCGGTCCAGCTTGCCCAGACGGGTGTCCAGGTTGCCGCGCAGCGGCTTGATCACCAGTTGCGGGTAGCGCGCCGCGATCAGCGACTGGCGCCGCAGGCTGCTGGTGCCGACCACCGCGCCCGGCGGCAGCTCGGCCAACGAGGCGTAGTCGTTGGAGACGAAGGCGTCGCGCGGGTCTTCGCGTTCCAGCACGGCGGCCAGGGCGAAGCCCGCGGGCAGCTCCATCGGCACGTCCTTCAGCGAATGCACGGCCAGATCGGCGCGGCCCTCGGCCATCGCCACCTCCAGTTCCTTGACGAACAGGCCCTTGCCGCCGACCTTGGACAGGGTGCGGTCGAGGATTTGATCGCCCCGCGTCGTCATTCCCAGAATCTCCACGCTGCACTGCGGATATAATTGTGTCAAGCGCGCGCGGACATGCTCGGCCTGCCACATGGCGAGCCGGCTTTCCCGCGAGGCGATGACTAATCTGGATGGGGTAGCTTGGGCCAATTCGGATGTTTTCAAAACCAGTTCTTTCGCTGTAGCTGACGCTAACCGGCGGTGGCCAGTTAATTCGCGCATGTTTAAGATCACAAATTTTATCATGCGCCCCTCTTGCAGAACCGGGCCAAAAGCCTTTTGCACCGACATTCACCATTTTTCGCGGCAGATCACATGGCAAAACAATCTAGTGCAATAGACGAACAACCGGGCGTGGACAAAGACGCGCCGCTCAAAGAAGACATCCGCCTGCTCGGCCGCCTGCTCGGCGACGTGCTACGCGAACAGGAGGGCGAAGAGGTCTTCGCCGTGGTCGAGACCATCCGCCAGACCGCCGTGCGCTTCCGCCGCGAAGCCGACGCCGGCGCCGCCAAGGAACTCGACGGCATGCTCAAGATCCTCACCCGCGAACAAACCATTTCCGTGGTGCGGGCCTTCTCCTATTTCTCCCACCTGGCCAACATCGCCGAGGACCAGCACCACATCCGCCGCCGCCGCGCCCACCTGCTGGCCGGCTCCAGGCCGCAGCAAGGCAGCGTCAACTTCGCCCTGTGCAAGCTGAAGGACGCCGGCGTCGACCGGCAAACCGTCAGCACCTTCTTCCAGGACGCCCTGATCGCCCCGGTGCTGACGGCCCACCCGACCGAAGTGCAGCGCAAGAGCATCCTCGACGCCGAGCACGACATCGCCCGCCTGCTGGCCGAGCGCGACCTGCCGCTGACGCCGAAGGAACGCGCCGCCAACATGCACCTGCTGCGCGCCCGCGTCGCCACGCTGTGGCAGACGCGCATGCTGCGCTACTCCAAGCTGAGCGTGGCCGACGAGATCGAAAACGCGCTGTCCTACTACCGCATCACCTTCCTGCGCGAGCTGCCCGGCCTGTACGACGACATCGAGGGCGACATCGCCGCCCATTACCCGGCGGCCGGCGACCCGGCGGACGGCGCTCCGGCGGATGCCGAGCGGGCGGACGGCGCCCCGGCGGCCGGCGACCCGGCGGCGCCCTACATACAAATGGGCAGCTGGATCGGCGGCGACCGCGACGGCAACCCCAACGTCAACGCCGGCACCATGCGCCACGCCCTGGCGCGCCACGCCACCACCATCCTCGACTTCTACCTGGACGAGGCCCACGCGTTGGGCGCCGAACTGTCGGTCTCGACCCTGATGGTGGCTTGCAGCCCGGCGCTCCAGGTGCTGGCCGACACCTCGCCCGACACCTCCGACCACCGCAGCGACGAGCCCTACCGCCGCGCCCTGATCGGCATCTACGCCCGCCTGGCCAGCACCGCGCGCGCGCTGGGCGCCACCAACATCCTGCGCAAGGAGGTCGGCCACGCCGAGCCCTACGCCGGCGCGGCCGGCTTCGCCGCCGACCTGCAGGTGCTGATCGACTCGCTCGAGGCCAACCACGGCGGCATGCTGGTCAAGCCGCGCCTGTCGACCCTGAAACGGGCGGCCGACATCTTCGGCTTCCACCTGGCCTCGCTGGACATGCGGCAAAGCTCGGACATCCACGAGCGCGTGCTGGCCGAGCTGTTCGCCAAGGGCGGCGCCCAGGCCGACTACGCCGCCCTGGACGAGGACGCCAAGGTGGCCCTGCTGCTGGCCGAGCTGGCGCAGCCGCGCCTGCTCTACTCGCCCTACATCGCCTACTCGGAGGAGACCGACTCCGAGCTGGCCATCCTGCGCGCGGCGCGCGAGATCCGCGCCCGCTACGGCGCCCGCGCCATCCGCAACTACATCATCTCGCACACCGAGACGGTGTCCGACCTGCTGGAAGTGCTGCTGCTGCAAAAAGAGATGGGCCTGCTGCGCCTGGCCACGGCCGCCGACGGGGCCGAGCTGGACCTGATGGTGATCCCGCTGTTCGAGACCATTCCCGACCTGCAGCGCGCCGCCGACATCATGCAGGCGGTGATGGCGCTGCCGCTGGTCAAGCAGCTGATCGCCCGCCAGGGCCAGATCCAGGAAGTCATGCTGGGCTACTCCGACTCCAACAAGGACGGCGGCTTCCTCACCTCGAACTGGGAACTGTACAAGGCCGAGACCCACCTGGTCACCGTGTTCGCCGACGCCGGCGTCAAGCTGCGCCTGTTCCACGGCCGCGGCGGCACCGTCGGCCGTGGCGGCGGCCCCAGCTACGAGGCCATCCTGGCCCAGCCGCAGGGCACCGTCAACGGCCAGATCCGCCTGACCGAGCAGGGCGAGATCATCGCCTCCAAGTTCTCCAACGCCGACATCGGCCGGCGCAACCTGGAGCTGCTGGTCGCCGCCACCCTGGAGGCGAGCCTGATGCCGCAGTCGGCCGACGCCGCCCACCAGGCCGAGCTGGCCGGCTTCGAAGCCGTCATGGCCGACATCTCCGCGCTCGCCTACCAGGCCTACCGCAACCTGGTCTACGAGACGCCCGGCTTCACCGACTACTTCTTCGCCGCCACGCCGATCGCCGAGATCGCCGAACTGAACCTCGGTTCGCGCCCGGCCTCGCGCAAGTCGACCAAGCGCATCGAGGACTTGCGGGCGATCCCCTGGGGCTTCTCCTGGGGCCAGTGCCGCCTGCTGCTGCCGGGCTGGTACGGCTTCGGCAGCGCCATCGGCGCCTGGATCGCCGCCGGCCCGCGCGAGGCGCGCATCGCCCAGCTGCGCGCCATGCACCGGCAATGGCCGTTCTTCGCCACCCTGCTGTCGAACATGGACATGGTGCTGGCCAAGACCGACCTGGCGATCGCCTCGCGCTACGCCGAACTGGTGGCCGACCAGGAGCTGCGCGAACGCATCTTCAAGCGCATCACCGACGAGCACGCCAGCACCCTGGAGATTTTGCAAAGCATCACCGGCGCCGGCGAACGTTTGGCCGGCAATCCGCTGCTGGCCCGCTCGATCCAGAACCGCTTCGCCTACCTCGACCCGCTGAACCACTTGCAGGTCGAGCTGATCAAGCGCCACCGCGCCCAGTCCAACCAGGCCGGCAAGGTCGACGAGCGGGTCCACCGCGGCATCCACCTGTCGATCAACGGCGTCGCCGCCGGCCTGCGCAACACCGGCTAGACGATTCGCCGGCCAGGCGAGCGGCGCGCTCACCCGCCGGGGGGCGGGAACGGCAAACTGCTGTTCCCGCCCTTTTTCTTTTTAAGAATGTTACATAAAAAGAAAGACAAATAGATAAAAGAAATATTACAATAAGTCAGCCCGTGCCCGCCCTCGCCTGTCCGCCGGATCGGCCGGTCCCCTTTGCGACGACGTCTGCTGGAGCCGACAATGAAAAAATGGTCGATTGAAACTTGGAGCCTGGCCGGCATCGCCGCCGTGCTGGTGTTGATGGCCGCCATGGTCGGCGTGGTGGCGCACCAGAGCGGCCAGTCGGCCGAGGCCGACGAGCGGCTCAAGCAGGCGCGCGGCCGGGTGCTCTGGCTGGAACAGTTGCAGGCCCAGTTGTACCGCACCGAGATGCTCAGCGAGCGCCAGCCGGACGGCGCCGCCGACGCCAGCCGGGCCGCCGCCGTGCTGACCCTGCAGCGCCAGCTCGACCAGGGCGCGCCGCTGGCCGTCGGCAGCGACACCATGCCGCCGCTGCTGGCCCGCCTGCAACAACAGGTCCGCGCGATGCGCGCCGGCACGCCCGACGGCGAGCACGGCCTGGCCGGCATCGGCCTGCAGGTGCTCGGCATGATCGGCGCCGAGCGCGCCCAGCGCGACCGCATCCGCAAACAGGACCGCGAGGAGCACGCCCAGCTGCGCCAGGGACTGATCCTGCTGCTGCTGGCGTTGACCGTGCTGAGCAGCGCCATCCTGCTGAAGATCCGCCGCCTGACCATCGCCGGCCGGCGCGCCCTGACCGAGGCCAACGGCACGCTGGAGCGGCGCATCGGCGAGCGCACCGACCAGCTACAGCGGGCCAACGACCAGTTGCGCGCCGAGATCGAGGTGCGCAAGGCGGCCGAACAGGCGCAGGCGCACAGCGACGTGCAATTGCAGGAGATCATCTCGATGATGCCGGTGGCCCTGTTCATCAAGGACGCCGATTCGAATATCACGCTGATGAACGAGGCCTGCGAGAAGATGTGGGGCATGCCCTTCGCCGAGCTGCGCGGCAACCGCGGCGACGCCCACTTCCCGGCCGAGCAAATGGCCGGCTTCCTGGCCGACGACCGCGCCACCTTCGCCAGCGGCACGCTGCTGGTGCGCGAGGAGCAGGTGTGGGACGCCGCGCACCAAGAGAACCGCAGCGCGCAGACCTACAAGAAGCCGCTGTACGACGCCGCCGGCAAGCCGCTGCTGCTGATCGCCATGTGCGTCGACGTGACCGAGCGCAAGCGCGACGAGGACGCCCTGCAGCGCTCGCTGCAACAGTTGCGCGCGCTGTCCGACCACCAGGAGAACCTCAAGGAGGACGAGCAACGCCGCATCGCCCTCGACATCCACGACGAGCTGGGGCAGAACCTGATGGCGCTCAAGCTCGACGTGTCGATGCTGCACGCGCGCACCGGCGCCCGCCACGGCCGCCTGCACCGCGAGGCCGGCCGCGTGCTGGCCACGCTGGACGCCTCGATCCACTCGGTGCGCGCCATCATCGACGAGCTGCATCCCAGCGTGCTGGAACTGGGCCTGTGCGCGGCGGTCGAGTGGCAGTTGCAGCGGCTGGAACAGCGCAGCGGCCTGCGATGCTCGCTGCAACTGATCGACGACAGCGCCAACTGCTCGCTCGATCCGCGCCAGACCTCCAGCATTTTCCGCATCGTGCAGACGGCGCTGAGCAACATCAACCTGTTCGCCGGCGCCAGCGCGGTGCAGGTGTCCTTGAATTTGCAGCCGCGGCGCATGACCATCGTCATCACCGACGACGGCGTCGGCGAGCAGCACAGCGAGCAGCACGGCGAGCGTTCCCAGGTGGCCGCCTTCGGCCTGCGGGCGATCCGCGAACGGGTCAACGCCTTCGGCGGCGAACTGATCATCGCGCGCCGCACCGACAGCGGCAGCTCGATGTCGATCCTGCTGCCCGGCCTGGAACAACAGGCCCGGCCGGCCGTGGCGATGGCGGCGGGCTAGGCGCCGCCGCGCTTGTTGGCGGGAATCAGCCACCAGCCCAGTTGTTCGCGGATGCGCTCCGGCGCCGGCGGCACCGGCGGGACGTGGCGCCGCTCCAGGCGCGCCGGCGTCGCTGCCAGGCTGTTGGGCTTGTCGGTCAACTGCGCGGGCTGCGGCGCATCGGCTTGCTGGTCGGACTGATTGGGCTTCATGCTCGCCTCACTGGCTGGACTTCTGGCGCTACGATTCCATGATGCGCCCGCCAACCGCGCGCCAATATGAGGAACAACAAGGTCATCGCCACGCTGCCGTCGCTTTACACGCCAAGGACGGCGCAAGTTTTCCGGGACGAAAAAAAGGGAGGCCCGCGCCTCCCTTCTCTTTGTCCAAACGAACTAGCGCCGCGCCTAGTGCGTGGTCAGGAAGCTCTTCAACTTGTCCGAACGGGACGGCTGGCGCAGCTTGCTCATCGCCTTCGCTTCGATCTGGCGGATGCGTTCGCGCGTCACGTCAAACTGTTTACCCACTTCTTCCAGCGTGTGGTCGTTCGACATCTCGACGCCGTAGCGCATGCGCAGCACCTTGGCTTCGCGCGGCGTCAGCGAGTCCAGCACTTCCTTGATGACGTTGCGCATCGAGGCGTGCAGCGCGGCGTCGAGCGGCGCCAAGGTGGTGTTGTCCTCGATGAAGTCGCCCAGTTGCGAATCGCCGTCCTCGCCCATCGGCGTTTCCATCGAAATCGGCTCCTTGGCGATCTTCATGATCTCGCGCACCTTGTTCTCCGGCATTTCCATCTTGACCGCCAGGGTCGCCAGGTCCGGCTCGCTGCCGGTTTCCTGCATGATCTGGCGCGAGATGCGGTTCATCTTGTTGATCGTCTCGATCATGTGCACCGGCACGCGGATGGTGCGCGCCATGTCGGCGATCGAACGGGTGATGGCCTGACGGATCCACCAGGTGGCGTAGGTGGAGAACTTGTAGCCGCGACGGTATTCGAACTTGTCGACCGCCTTGAGCAGGCCGATGTTGCCCTCCTGGATCAAATCGAGGAACTGCAGGCCGCGGTTGATGTACTTCTTGGCGATCGAGATCACCAGGCGCAAGTTGGCCACGGTCATTTCGCGCTTGGCCTGGCGGGCGCGTTTCTCGCCGGCCGCCATCTGCTTGTTGATCTTGCGCAGGTCGGCCAGCGGCAGCGCCACGCGGGCCTGCAGGTCGATCATCTTCTTCTGCAGCTCTTTCACGGCCGGCACGTTGCGGCCCAGGATGGCGCTGTACGGATAGGCGCAATCGACTTCCAGGTCGACCCAGTCCAGGTCGCACTCGTTGCCCGGGAACACCTTGATGAAGTGGGCGCGCGGCATGCCGCACTTGTTGACGCACAATTCGAGCACGGCGCGCTCGATGTGGCGCACTTCCTCCATCTGCCCGCGCAGGGTGTCGCACAGCTTCTCGACCACCTTGGCGGTGAAGCGGATGCCCAGCAGCTCGGCCGAAATGGCTTCCTGCGCGGCGATGTAGGCCTTCGAGCCGTAGCCGCCGGTGGCCTTGCGCATCTTGTCGTACTGCGTCGAGATGACGTTGAACTTCTCCAACGCGGCTTTTTTCAGCTGCACCAGTTGCTCGGTCGAGAAGCCGGCCGCGCCGCCGTTGGCGTCGCCGTCCTCTTCCTCGACTTCCTCTTCCTCTTCCTCGTCGTCCTCGCCGGCCGCCGCCGCCGGCGCCGCCGCCGGCGCGCTGCCGCTGCTGGCCTCGTTGAGGTCGACGAAGCCGTCGACCACCTCGTCGACCTTCAGCTCGTCGGCCTCGATCTTGCGGGCCAGCGCGACGATCTCGGCGATCGTCGTCGGGCAGGCCGAGATGGCCTGGATCATGTCCTTCAAGCCGCCCTCGATACGCTTGGCGATCTCGATCTCGCCTTCGCGCGTCAGCAGCGCCACGGCGCCCATCTCACGCATGTACATGCGCACCGGGTCGGTGGTGCGGCCGAAGTCGGAATCGACCGTCGACAGCGCGGTGGCGGCGGCCGCCTCGACCTCGTCGTCGCTGGTCACCGTCGCCACGCTGTCGGTCAGCAGCAGCGAATCGGCTTCCGGCGCGCGCTCGTAGATGGCGATGCCCATGTCGTTGAAGGTGGCGATGATGCCTTCGATCGCCTCCGGGTCGACAATGTTTTCCGGCAGTTGGTCGTTGATCTCGGCATAGGTCAGGAAGCCGCGCTCCTTGCCCATGTTGATCAGGTTCTTGATTTGCTGGCGCCGGCGCTCCAGATCCTCGGCCGAGGTCTTGGCGTCGCCGCCCAGCAGGTCGGCCGCGCCGCCCTTGGCCTTGCGCTCGCGCGCCTTCGAGACGGCCTTCAGTTCGGCCCGCTCGACGGCGTTCAGCGCCGCCACTTCGTCGTTTTCCGGCGTGAATTCGCTCGGCTTGCGGCCACGGCGGCCGGGCACCTTGACGCTAGGCAGCAGGTAGCCCGAGGTGTCGATGGCCGCCAGCGTGGCCGCGTCGGTGACCTGGCTGACCACCGGGCCGGCGGTGACGATGACCACCGGCGCCGGTTCGGCCTTGGCCTTGACCAGCTTGGATTTCGGCGCCACCACCTTGGGGCCGGCCGGCGCGGCCAGCGAGACGGCGGCCGAGGCGGCGCCGGCCTTGCGGGCGATCTTCACGCTCGGCGTCTTGAGCGGGGCGGCGCCATCGGCGGCCTCGGCGAGGGCGGCGTCGAGCACGGCGGCCGGCACGCTGACGGCGGCTTCGGCCGGCGCGGCGTCGGCCACGGCGGCGGCCAGGCGGGTTTTCTTCTTGACCACCACCGTTGCTTTTCCAGCTGCCTCTTGCGCATTATCGATCACATAAGATAAAGTCGTCTTAGGAACCACCAACGGCGCGGCGCTGGTGCGGGCGGCCTTGACGGACAGCGTTAAAGTTTTCGGCGTTTTTGTCATGAATTTCTCTCAAATGCGAGGCCAGCGGTTCGCGGCGCGAAGTGAATAATTCCACCTAAGCCTGCGTACCGGACTCGATGGAGCGTGTTTGCCTGCCCTTGCGGACGGCTGGACCACGAATTTACACAAACGCCACGACCCGGCGGATGCCGCGAACGGCCGCACAGGAGTCGGGAGTGTTGTAAATTGTGACGTTATACCTAGCGGAATAAAAAAAGCCCGCAAGCGAAACGGGCTTATATCTATTTTTCAGTGAAGAATAGAGAAGAGGGCAAATTATGCCGTATAGCGAGACATCAGGATAATTGATAAATCCAATATCCGACATCAAAAAACCATATAACAAGGGCGTAGCGCCCTTGCTAAACTTCTTGTACCTGACTGAAACCGCACCGCCCTACATGTGGTGCGTCAGTCATTATACAAGGTCTGCGGCCTAAAAGCACCTGCCGCAGCGGAAGAAAAGTGTGGTTGAAACGACATGCTGGCTCAAAATGCACTGCATTCGCCTAGCCCGCATGATATGCTGGCGCCTCTTTGTGTAACCAATGAAGTCGATGAACACTAGCCTTACCCCCCAGCCTCAGGCAGACGAGCCAGGCAACACCCCGATTACCCCTGCCGCGAGCGCACCAGCGAGCGCGCCGACGACGACGCCGGCGCTGACCCCGCGCACGCTGTTGAAGCAGTTGCAGCAACAATTCCCCGCCTTCCGCGATTTCCTGCCCTTGTCCATCGGCATCGACAAGCAGATCCTGGCGCGCCTGCCCGACCTGGACCGCAAGACCATGCGCACCGCGCTGGGCATCCACACCGGCTCGCTGCGCTATCTGAAGGTGATGGAGAAGGCCAAGCTGCGCTACGACCTCGACGGCACCGCCGGCGCGGAAGTGACCGACACCCACCGCAGCCACGCCACCCAGGTGCTGCAGGACCGCTTCAAGAAGGAAGCCGAGCGCAAGAAGGCCGAGCGCGACGCAGCCGCCGAGGAAGAAGCCAGCCGCGTGCGCGCCGACAAGCTCAACCAGCTGACCGCGAAGTTCTCGCGCAAGGGCTAAGTTGAGCCCGGACTTGACCGCCGAGACGCCGGCCCCGCCGGCGCAAACGCCCGCCGAACTGCCGCCCTACCACGGCATCGCCCTGGCCGATGTGCGCCTGGTGCGCACCCCGGCCGACGCCGAGGCGGCCCGCGCCGCGCTGCTGGCGGCCGACGCGATCGGCTTCGACACCGAGTCCAAGCCGACCTTCGCCAAGGGTGAAAGTTCAAGCGGGCCGCATCTGATCCAGCTGGCCACGGACGGCGTCGCCTATCTGTTCCAGATCGGCGCCAACCCGCCGCTGGCCGAACTGCGCGCCATCCTCGAGTCGGAGCAGACCCTCAAGGTCGGCTTCGGCCTGTCCGACGACGTCAAGCGGCTGCACGCCAAGCTGGACATCCGCGCCGCCGGCGTGGTCGACCTCTCGGTGGCGCTGCGCGGCGGCCAACGCAACGACCTCGGCGCGAAAAGCGCGGTGGCCAAGTTCTTCGGCCAGAAGCTGCAGAAATCCAAAAAGATCTCCACCACCAACTGGGCCAGCGCGCGCCTGAGCGACAAGCAGATCCTCTACGCAGCCGACGACGCCCAAGTGGCGCTGCGCGTCTACCGCCACTGGATCGCCGCCGGCGGCCAGTTGCCACCGTTGCGCCCGGCCAAGCCGCCACGGCCGCCGCGCCAGGCGCGCGCGCCGCGTGCGGCTACGCCGGCCGGCAACGGCGAGGCCGCGCCTGCGGCCGACGGCAAGGCAGAACCGGCCTGACGCCATGCGCGCCGCCACCGTGCGGCGCCGCGCAGCCAACTGATCCGCTTTTCGCGCGGCTTCTGCGCCTGTCCTTAAACCGCGCCCGGGTATATCCTTGTGACGAGGCCCATTTTGCCGGGCCATCCTTTCATTGAACGGTATCGTCCATGACCATTTTCCCGCTTGCCTCCAGCGCGCTGCTGGGCGCCGCCACGCTGGCCCTGGCCGCCGCCAGCCTGCCCGCCTTCGCCGCCGCGCCCGCCACCCTGCCCGACACGCTGGCGCAGCGCGTCGCCGCCTGCACCGCCTGCCACGCCATCAAGGAAAGCCGCGACACCTTCTTTCCTCGCATCGCCGGCAAGCCGGCCGGCTACCTGTACAACCAGCTGATCAACTTCCGCCAGGGCCGGCGCCACTATCCGATGATGAACTACATGGTCGAACACCTGCCCGACGCCTATTTGCGCGAGATCGCCGACTACTTCTCGGCCCAGCATCCGCCCTACCCGCCGCCGCTGGCCAGCCGCCTGGGCGCGCCCATGCTGGAGCGCGGCCGCACGCTGGTGTTCAACGGCGACCCGGCCAAAAAGGTGCCGGCCTGCGTCGCCTGCCACGGCCAGCAGCTGACCGGCGTGACGCCGGCCGTGCCCGGCCTGATCGGCCTGCCGGCCGACTACATCAACGCCCAGTTCGGCGCCTGGCGCAACCAGACCCGCCACGCCCAGGCGCCCGACTGCATGGCCGACATCGCCGGCCGCCTGTCCGACGGCGACGTCGCCGCCGTCTCGGGCTGGTTGTCCAGCCAGGTCGCCGATCCGGCCGCCCGGCCCGCCACCAGCATCGCCCTGCCCCTGCCGCTGCAATGCGGCAGCATGCCCGCCCAGTCCGCCCAGTAGTCCGAGGATGCCCCACCCATGAAAAAACTCCCCCTCGTCCTCATCGGCAGCGGCCTCGCCCTGACCGCCCTGCTGGCCCTGCTGCTGTGGCCGCGCGACGACGCCGGCCCGCCGCCCTCGCCGGCCGCCGCCGCCCTGCCGCTGCAGGAAAGAATCGCCCGTGGCGCCTACCTGGCCAAGGCCGGCGACTGCATGGCCTGCCACACCACGCGCGGCGGCGCCGCCTACGCCGGCGGCCGCGCCCTGCAAACGCCGTTCGGCGGCGTGGTCTCGCCCAACATCACGCCCGACCGCGAGACCGGCATCGGCGGCTGGAACGCGACGGACTTCTGGAACGCCCTGCACAACGGCAAGTCCAAGGACGGCCGCCTGCTGTATCCGGCCTTCCCCTACACCAATTACACCAAGGTCACGCGCGACGACGCCGATGCCCTGTTCACCTATTTCCAATCGCTCGCGCCGGTCAAGCAGAGCAACGCCGCGCACAGCCTGCGCTTCCCCTACAACCAGCAGATCATGCTGGCGGCCTGGCGCGCGCTGTACTTCAAGCCGGCCGTCTACCAGCCGCAGGCGGCCCAGTCGCTGAGCTGGAATCGGGGCGCCTACCTGGTCGAAGGCCTGGGCCACTGCAGCGCCTGCCACAGCGCGCGCAACAGCCTGGGCGCCAGCGCCGACACCCTGTCCGGCGGCATGATCCCCATCCTCGGCTGGTACGCGCCGTCGCTGACCTCGGACGCCGAGGCCGGCCTGGGCGAATGGCTGCCCGCCCACATCAGCGCGCTGTTGAAGACCGGCGTGTCGCCGCGCGCCACCGTGTTCGGCCCGATGGCCGAGGTGGTGCGCGAGAGCCTGCAGCATCTGGACGACGCCGACATCGGCGCCATGGCGGTGTATCTGAAATCGCTGCCGGCCAGGCATGAGCCGTCCGACTATGAGCGCGACAAGTCGCCGCCGGCGCAGGCCTTCCTGGCGGCCGGCGCCAAGCTGTACGAAACCCATTGTGTCGATTGCCACGGCAGCGGCGGCGCCGGGCTGCCGCCGGCCTATCCGCCGCTGGCCGGCAACCGCGCGCTGACCACGGACGAGGCGGTCAATCCGATCCGCATCGTGCTCAACGGCGGCTTCGCGCCCGGCACGGCGGGCAATCCGCGCCCCTACGGCATGCCGCCGTTCGGCCATGTGCTCAACGACGGCGAAGTGGCGGCCGTGGTGTCTTACCTGCGTAGTGCGTGGGGGAATAATGCGCCGCCGGTCAGCGGGCAGGATGTGAACCGCTACCGCAACATTCCGCTCGACTGAGCGGCGCCGCGGCCGGCGTTGGTGCGCCCCGCCGCGCCCTGGCGGGCGGCGGGGCCGGGCCGGCGCTGGCCGGCCCAACGGGGTGGACGCGGCGCGTCCGTCCCGGCGGGATCAGCGATAGCGGAAGCCGGTGCGCAGGTCCATGCTGAAGTGCTTGCCGCCGTCGGTCACGTTGACGGACTCGGGCGGCTCCTCGCCGGCCAGCGTGCCGGAGAACAAGGGCAGGCCCTCGCCTTTGCGCATCAGTTCGTCGCAACGCTCGTAGACGTTGGGGCAACCGGTCTCGGCCAGCAAAGCCTGGACGATCGGCACCTTCCAGGCGTCGACGCCACCGGCCTGGAACTGGCAGATCAAATAGCCGTTCACGCCGCCGTAGCTGTCCACCAGCAGGCCGGACAAGCCGTCCTCGTCGCCCTTGATGAGCGGCACGATCTGGCTCGGCGCCGCCTTCTTCACGCTGACCAGGCGCTTTTGCACGGCCGCCTTGACGCGCCGCTTCATCATCGCGTGGTCGATCGGCTCGTCCTCCTTGAAGGTCCAGATCCGCGCGCGGATCTGCGATTTCGAGTTGTAGGCGGCGCGCGCGATGAACTGGTGGGCGGAGCTTTGCACGATGGCGTTCGAGCCCGGCTTCATTTTCTCCTGCGGTTTGCCGTCGACCTTGTCGATCGCGGAGGCGTAGATCAAGAGTTCGCCGGCCAGCAAGTTCTTTTCCTTGCCCTGTTTGATGGTGATGATAAGCATGTGATTCCAGTGAGATCGACCGGCCCGGGCCGGTCATTGAGAAGCTGCGCCGCAGGACGGCGCAATACCGGCATGATACCTCATCCGCCGCCGCCTTCCGCTCATCTTCCGGCCAAGTTGCCGCCCGCCACCGGGGCAACAGCGGGCCGACAGCGGGCCGACAGCGGCGCCGCCCGTCGGCGCCGCCGGCATTCTGCACCGCCTCGGCTGCAATCCGTCGCAACGGCGTTGGCGCCGCGGCGCCGCCGGCCTACCATGCGTGCACTGTCAAACCCACCGATTCGACACCATCAACCAGCCCCCCACAGGAGAACCCCATGCAACGCACCCCATCCCTGCGCCACCACCTGCGCCACCTGCTGCTCGCCGCCAGCGCCCTGGCCGTCGCCGCGCCGCTGACGCTGGGCACGGCCCAGGCCTCGCCGTTGGACTGGCTGCGCGGCGAAACGGTCAAGGGCAGCGGCAAGATGATCAGCCAGACCCGCGAACTGGGCCACTTCAACGCCATGGCGCTGAGCACCGGCGGCAACGTCGAGATCCGACTCGGCAACAGCGAGAGCGTCACCATCGAGGCCGACGACAACATCCTGCCGCTGATCGAGACCGTGGTCGAGAACGGCACCCTGCGCATCCGGCCGCTGCAGAAGGCCCAGCACCTCGACATCCGCAACCTGAAGCTGGTGGTGCAGGCGCGCAGCCTGGAGCGGGTTTCGATGGCCGGCTCCGGCACCATCAACGCCGACCGTCTGCAGGGCGAGAAGCTGCAATTCGACGTGGGCGGTTCCGGCTCGATCAATGTCGCCAAGCTCAACAGCGAAGCGGTGACCATCTCGATCGGCGGCAGCGGCAGCATGAAGGCCGGCGGCAACACCGAGCGCCTGCAAGTGTCGATCGGCGGCTCGGGCACCGTGCACACCGGCCAGTTGGCCGTGCGCGATGCGGTGATCAACATCGGCGGCTCCGGCCAAGCCACCGTGTCGGCGCAAAAGTCGCTCAGCCTGAGCGTGGCCGGCTCCGGCAGCATCGGCTACTACGGCGATCCATAGGTGAGCAAAAGCGTGACGGGATCCGGCACGATCAAGCGCCTGGGCGGCATGCCGCAATAAACAGACGGGCGATGTCGCCCAACCGGGCCGCCGCCGCGATGAAACTCGTCGCGGCCAAACGCAACAAGGCGCGCGCCCATCATCGAGATGGACGCGCGCCTTGCCTTGTGGCGGGCCCCAGCGGCCCGCCTGCGTCGGCCGGCTTACTTCTGCGGCACGACGATGACGGTATCGCCGCCGGTCTTGCCGGTCGCGCCCTTGTCGCCCTTGGCGCCGTCGGCACCCGGGGCGCCGCTGACGCCCTCGTTACCGGTCGCGCCGGTGGCACCGGTCGCGCCAGTGGCACCGGGCATGCCGGTCTCGCCGGCCGGGGCCGAGGCACCCGTCGCGCCGGTGGCACCGGTGGCGCCAGGGGCACCCGCAGGGCCGGGAACAGCAACAGGAACGGCGACCGGAACGACGGTCGGCGGTGTCTCACGCTGGCAGGCGCTCAGGGCGAGAGTGGCGACGAGGACGATTGGGAGCAGGATGATTTTCATGATGGGCCTTTTTCTCATTAAAACGGGAATGTAACGGCATGTCATGCGGCGTCATTGCCAGCGTGGATGCGCGTTCTCTAGCTGCATCATGCGCTGCAAGGACAAAGAGTTCCGTTCGCTACCGAACACGCGGCCCAAGTAAGCGCCGCGTTCGCTTCCGCCACCGTCCCGCCAGCGGTGCCAGCGGTGCCACTTAATGCAGCCGAAAGATCCGCTCGGGTTCGTCACCGTCAAGCAAAGCATAAATCCAGCTCTGCACCTGCCGGGCGTCGGCGTTGGCGATCTGATTGAGCAACTCCGCCTTCAGGCACTTGAGTTGACTCAGCCGTTTCAACAGGATCTCGCGGAGCGCCAACAAGTGCCCCTCTTCCCTGCCCTCTTCCCTGCCCTCCTCCCTGCCCTGTTCCCGGCCCTGTTCCCGGCCCTCCTCCCGGCCCTCCTCCCAACCCTCCAACTTGCCTTGCTTAAAGCCCTTTTGGATCGCCTCATATTCCAGCATCTGTTCAAAGGTCTCGTAGACGCGCTCGTAGATCATTTTAACCTCCGTAAAATCCGCTCGTACTGGCAGTGTAATCGTCTTGATCCGCCGCCGCAAACGCGCGTGTATCCAGCGTTTCAGGCTGTTGCGCAAGGTCGCCGACTGCTGATCGTCGAGCCAGCTGACCAGGCTGCCTAGAACGGCGAGGATGTCTTGCGCGCTGCGCGAATGCTCCAGGCGAAACAATAGATTGACCAGATTGCTGCGCACGCCGGGCAGCTCCAGCTCCTGCCGCGCGCGGTCGATCAGCAAATAGCGTTGCTGCGGCTGCAGCGACTCCAGGCCCTGCGGCGCCGCCAGCATCAACTCGGCCAGGTCGGTGCTGGCGTTCCAGCGCCGCTGGCCGTGGTACAGCACGATGGGCAGCACCGGCGGCAGCTTGCCGTGCCGCGTCAACTGCCGCTGCTTGAGCAAGTCCTGGTACAGCAGCCCCACATACACCTGCATGCGCAGCGCCATCCATGGGTCGGTGTGGCTCTGGAATTCCAGCAGGATGTACAGATAGATCCAGTCGGCGCCGACGCGGATGCGCCAGACCATGTCGCTGTGGCGCTGCTGCCCGCCGTCGCCGACGTAGCTGCCGTTGACGCGCTCGAAGGCGCTCACCTCGAGCTGGTCGACCCAGGCATACGGTACGAAACCGCGCAACAGATCGCGCACCAACTCCGGGTGGGCGAACAGTTGCTTGTAACTGGCGTCGGCGTGGACCTTCATTGCAAAATTGTAGTCGCGGCGGCACAGGACGAGCTCGCCTGCCGCGCGCGCCGAGCTTGGCTCGCCGCAAAGGCGCCGAAGAAAATCAGGCAAAGCGCGCCCCAAACGGCGCACTTCCCTTCCGGAAAGCTCGATATACTTTCCGCTCCAACAATCCAAAAAAAACACCTGGGAGATCCACTTGAACGTTGTCACCTCGTCCTTCGGCCGCGCCCTCGCGCTGCCCGCTTTGTTGTTGACCTGCGCCGCCGGCCACGCCGCCGACACGCCGCCGCCCCGCCTCATCGCCATCAAGGCGGCCCACATGCTCGACGTGCGCAGCGGCGCCACGCTGGAGCAGGCGGTGGTGCTGATCGACGGCGAGCGCATCACCGCCGCCGGCAGCCGGCTGGCGATTCCGGCCGGCGCCAGCGTCATCGACCTGGGCGACAAGACCCTGCTGCCCGGCCTGATCGACATGCACACCCACCTGACCGGCAACCCGGAGGACGCCGGCTACGCGGCGGTGGCCATTTCGGTGCCGCGCTCGGCGCTGACCGGCGCGCGCAACGCCCGCCGCACGCTGGAGGCGGGCTTCACCTCGGTGCGCAACGTCGGCGCCGAGGGCTACGCCGACATCGCCCTGCGCGACGCCATCAACGCCGGCGACCTGCCCGGTCCGCGCATCGCCGCCTCCGGCCCGGCGCTGGGCATCAGCGGCGGCCACTGCGACGACACCATGCACGCGCCCGAATACAAGATCAGCGCCGAGGGCGTCGCCGACGGCGTCGACGAGGTGATCAAACGCACCCGCCAAGTCATCAAGTACGGCGCCGACGTCATCAAGATCTGCGCCACCGGCGGCGTGCTGTCCTTCGGCGACGACCCGCGCGCCTCGCAGTACACCATCGAAGAGATGAAGGCCATCGTCGCCGAGGCGCACCGCCTGGGCCGCAAGGTGGCCGCCCACGCCCACGGCGGCGACGGCATCCGCCTCGCCGTGCTGGCCGGCGTCGACTCGATCGAGCACGGCTCCTACATCGACGACGAGGGCATCAAGCTGATGAAGGAGCATAAGACCTGGCTGGTGCCCACCCTCTATCTGGGCGACTGGCTGATCGAGAACGCCGAGGCGATCCGCCTGCCCAAGCCGCTGCTGGAGAAGGCCAAGACCGTCCTGCCGATGGCCCGCGTGAACATCGGCCGCGCCATCCAGCAGGGCGTGCCGGTGGCCTTCGGCACCGATTCGGCGGTCTACCCGCACGGCCTGAACGGCCGCGAGTTCGCCGTCTACGTCAAGCTGGGCATGACGCCGCTGCAGGCGATCCGCAGCGCCACCGTCAACGCCAGCCAGTTGATGGGCTGGGCCGACAAGATCGGCAGCATCGAAGCCGGCAAGCTGGCCGACTTGATCGCCGTCGACGGCGATCCGCTGAAGGATGTCCGCCAACTGGAGAACGTGCGCTGGGTGATGAAGGGCGGCGTGGTGGCGAAGTGAGGCCGACGGCCATATCACGCGCTCCCGGCGATGCCGGCCAAACCCAGGGGCACAGACTGGGGTCGGACC
>NZ_JAEMNU010000123.1:289244-292743 GCF_016461825.1 Rugamonas violacea
CCCCCCCCCCCCCCCCCCCCCCCCGGCTCTTCGCCGTCGGGGTAAGCAAGCATCGCCGGCGCCCTGAAGCGCGTTACAAGTCGTACTTCAACTCGGCCAACAGCGTGCGCTGGGTGTAGGGATGATAGGCCCAGTACTTGGCGTTGTTGAGGTTGTCGATACCGACCGACGCCGTCCAGTGATTGTCGACCCGGTAGCGCACCCGCACATCGGTGACGAAGTAGCGCGACACGCCCGTGTAGGTCGAGCCGTTCGGATCGCTGTTGTCCAGCGTGCCGTACTGCTTGCCGCTGTAGCGCGCGCCGAAGCTGGTGCTCCACTTGTCGCCGACATGGTAGGAGGCGAGGAAGGTGGCGCGCCAGGCCGGCACGCGTGGCTGCAGCTTGCCCACGCTGGCCGGCAGCGCGTCGTTGCTGACGATCTTGGAGTCGGCGTAGGTCAGGCTGTCGCTGAGCGAGAGGCCGTGCAGCAGCACCTCGTCGGCCTGGTGCGACAACTCCAGCCCGCTGGTGCGGATGCGGCCGACATTCTGTATCGTGTTGACCGTCGGCGATCCGTTCAGCGGCTGCGAGTACAGCGCATCGCGGGTGTCCTCGTGGAACAGCGTGACGCGCAGGCTGGAATTGGCCAGCATCCGCTCGGCGCTCAACTCGCTGGTCCACGAGCGTTCGGCGCGCAGGTTCGGATTGCTGTTGACGATCTGGTTGTCGGCATCGAGCGCGCCCTGGAACAACTCGGCCGCCGTCGGATTGCGCACCGCGCGTCCGGTCGAGGCCTTCAAGGTCCACTCCTGGTTGGCGCGGAAGGCCAGCGCCGCCTTGGGCGACCAGCTGGTTTCGCTGCGCGTGCCGAACGGCACGGGCTTGCCGGCCACCTTGGCGAGCACGCCGTCGAACGCTTGCCAGCGTTCCAGGCGGGCGCCCAGGGTCGCCTTCCACTGCGGGTCGATACGCCAGGCGTCCTGGGCGTACAGGCTTTCCAGCCGCGTGTCGCCGTTGAAGTCGGACATCAGCTTGCCGTCGCCGGCGTGCAGCCAGTCGCCGCTGCTGAACACATGGGTGCGCAACTGGGCGCTGTCGCGCTGCAGGCCGAAGTCGACGATGTGGCCGCCGGCCATGCCGCCCGGCCGCCAGATGCCCTTCAAGGTCAGCGTGTTCCAGCCGCTGCCACCCAGATCGGTGCCGATGCCGGCGCCGTTGCTGCGCGGGTCGGGCACGGCGTCGGTCGGCGTGCGGACCAGGTCGCTGACGTAATCGTAGCGGCTGTAGGCCAGCTCCCAGTCGAACACGCCCTTGCTGTTGCTCTTCAGGGACAGGCCGTGCATCAGGTGTTCCAGTCCGCCGACGCTGGGTGCGAAATCCGACGGCAGCAGCGCGAAGCTCTTGCCGCCGATATTGACCAGGCCCTTGTAGACGGTATTGCCGGCGCCGTCGCGCAGATACGAGGTCGACTTGCGCTCCACATCGTTCTTCCACCAGCCCAGCGTGTAACTGGCGCGCAGCGTCGGCGTCACGTCATAGGCCAGCTTGACCTTGGCGTGATCCTGCACCGTGTGGATCTGGTTGGTCGCGCCGAGTATCCACCACTCCTGCCCCAGCGGATTGCGGTCGGCCCGCGCGCCGGTCACCGCCACGCCGTCCGTGCCGGTCGCGCCCTTGCCGAGCAGCTTGTTGGCGAAGGCGATGGGCTGGCCGTTGTTGTCGAGGCGGGACAGATCCAGCCACCACGACCAGGCGCCGGCGCGGTCGCCGATGGAGGCGCTGCCCTGCTTGCCACGGAAGCTGTCGTCGCTGCCGTACTGTTTGTACTGCTGGCCGAAACCGGACAGCTTGACGTGCGCTTCCAGCTTGCCGGGCATGCGCGTCTGGTAGTCGACCACGGCGCCGACGGCGTTGCCCGGATAGGCGGCCGAGAACGGCCCGTACAGCACGTCGACGCGCTCGATTTCCTCCGGCGTCACCAGGCCCCAGCGCGGCGTGTAGGTGGCGCCGTTGCCGAGCAGGTTGGACAACAGGATGCCGTCGGCGTACACCAGCGAGCGCGCGCTGTTGCCGGTGCCGCTGGCGCGGCTGGCCAGCACGGCATGGTCGTAGTCGCCGATGTAGCGCTTGCGGATGTTCAGGCTGGGGAAGTACTTCAGCGCGTCTTCGGCGTCGGTGGCGTTGATGCGGTCTTCGATCTGGGCGCCGCTGATGCCTTCGATGGTGGTCGGGATCTGCGTCGGCAGCGAGCTGGGACGCCCGCCGTTGACCAGCACGGCGGCCATGGTCTGGCCGGCGTGGTCGGCGGCGGCATAGGTGCTGGTGCCGATCAGCGCCAGCATCAGCGCCAGCGGTTTGTAATTGAAGGGGGTGGACATGATCTTTTCTCTCAGTGCTGATTCATGGCAGCCACGGGCGCGCGTCGGCAACGCCGGCCGGGCCGCTTGCTCATGATGTGTATCCGATTGACGGGCATCTCTACAACCCCGTCGTTCCGTAGCGGCGGACCGCCGCGCGGGGGGAACTCATGCGGTGCATGGGGGGAACTCATGCGGTGCATGGGGGGAACTCATGCAGTGCATGAGTTCCCGCCTGCGCGGGAACGACGGATCGGTTGGTCGAAGTGCCCTTGAGGCGCGCGCGAACCGCCGCCCTCCCGCCTGCGCGGGGGCGACCGTTCAAGCAACGCTGACGGCTGTGGCGGCGGCTTAGTGGCCGGCCGCGCTGTGGGTCAAGGCCTTGATCGGCACGTCAACGGCGATCGACTCGGTCTTCTTGTCCTTGTACTGGATCACCAGGGTCATCGGCACCGTCTCGCCTTCCTTCATCTGGCGTTTCAGGTTCATCAGCATGATGTGGTAGCCACCGGAGGCGAGCTTGACTTCCTGGCCGGCCGGCAGGTCGAGGCCGGCGATCTGATGCATCCTCATCATCTGGCCATCCATCAGCATCTCATGGATTTCGGCGTCGGCCACGGCGGTGCGGACCTCGACCAGGCGCGCGTCGCGGCTCGACTTGAGCAACATGAAGGCGCCGGTGGCCTTGGCGGCCGGCACGCTGGCGCGTATCCAAGGCTGGCTGACGCTGACCTGGGCCAGCGCGCAGGAAGAAACCGCCATCGACAGCAGCAGGGCGAAGAATTGCTTGTTCATGATATTTCCGATATTTGATGGTGCGGCGCCGGCCGCATTCCATGGGCGGCGGCGCGCGCGATAGCCGCCAAGGGCGGCAAGGTCCAGGCGTCTGGCGCCGGAAAACAATGCTCGAACGGAGGGGAAATATCAGACCGCGGGCGGGCCGCGCGGACGGCCGGCCGACCACGCCGTCAAGGGCGACGGCGAACGGTAGAACAGCAGCGGTTGAAGGCGCGCAAGGTCGAACAGGCCGGCGCTGACGGCGTCGGCGGGCGGCAGGCCGAAGCTGCCGGCGTGCGTGACGCAGTAGCCGCAATCGTCCATCCCGATGACGCGCTGCTTTTGCGGCGCCTTGCCGGCGGCCGGCGGCTGCGCCAGCGTGGT
>NZ_JAEMNU010000123.1:292756-308918 GCF_016461825.1 Rugamonas violacea
CCCCGCCAAGGCCGGGCTCAGACGGCTGCCGTCGCTGCGGCAGATTTCCCAGCTCGACGGTTGGCCGCTGACAAAGGCGATGGCGTGCGACACCGACGGTGCGAGCGCGTTGAGCAGGATCGCACAACATGCGAGCCAGATCTGCCATCGTCGAATTGTCGGTTTCCTTGCCATGGGAGAATTATAACGGAAAGCCCGTGCGCCGCAGCGGGCCGGCGAGTCGCCGCTCCGCCAATTACCTAACCCAAGTCAAGAATTCACCAGACCCGGGGCGGCGGCCCATGCTCAGCGCACGTCCTTGATGATTTCGCGCGCCACTTCGACGGTCTCGCTGCCGTCGGTCAGCCAGATCTGGCCGTCCTGGATCGTGCATTGCAGTTGCATGCTGCGCTGGGCCATCTTGGCCAACTGCTCGCTGGCGTCCGACGGCAGGTTGATCACCGTCAGGTTCTTGCAGCGCTCGACCTTGTTGGCCAGCGCCTTCCACCAAATGTGGCTGGTGGCGCTGTAGCTGTAGACGATGACGTGCTCGGAGCGGCCGCAGGCCTTCAGGATCACCTTCTCGTCCGGCTGGCCCACTTCGATCCACAACTGGATGGCGCCGGTCAGGTCCTTCTGCCAGATGTCCGGCTCTTCGACGTCGAACAGGCCCTTGGTGAAGGTCAGCGCCTCGTTGGCGTGGATGGCGAAGGCCAGCAGGCGCACCATCATCCTTTCGTCGGTCTCGGACGGGTGGCGTGCCAGCGTCAGCGACTGCGTCTCGTAGAAGTTGCGGTCCATGTCCGCGATCTGTAAATCGGCTTTGTAAATCGTTGCTTTGAGGGCCATCTGTGAATCTGCCTGACGAATGAGTGTAAATGAAATAAATTATTTGAAGACGACGGTCTTGTGGCCGTTCTGCAAAATACGGTGTTCGACGAACCACTTGACGGCGCGCGCCAGCACCACGCACTCGACGTCGCGGCCGATCGCCGACAAGGTGTCGGCGTCCATCGAATGGTCGACCCGCTCGACGTCCTGCTCGATGATCGGACCTTCGTCCAGGTCGCCGGTGACGAAGTGGGCGGTGGCGCCGATCAGCTTGACGCCGCGGTGGTGCGCCTGGGCATACGGCTTGGCGCCCTTGAAGCTGGGCAGGAAGGAATGGTGGATGTTGATCGCCTTGCCCTTGAGCGCCGTGCACAGCCCGGGCGAGAGGATCTGCATGTAACGCGCCAGCACCACCAGGTCGATCTGGTGGGTGCTCATCAGCTCGACCACCTTGGCCTCTTGCGCCGCCTTCGCCTCGGCCGGCGCGCCGGCCGCCAGCGGCAGGTGGTGGAAGGGGATGTTGTAGCTGGCCGCCAGCTGGTAGAAGTCCATGTGGTTCGACACGATGGCCGGGATCTCCACCGGCAGCAGGCCGCTCTTGTAGCGGAACAGCAGGTCGTTCAGGCAGTGGCCGATCTTCGACACCATCAGCATCACGCGCGGCTTGTAGCGGGCGTCGCGCAGCTCCCAGTCGAGCTGCATGGAGGCGGCCAGCTCGGCGAAGTCGGCGCGCAGCAGCAGGTCGGAAATGCCGCCGTCGTCCAGCGAGAAATGGACGCGCATGAAGAACAGGCGCGACTCGGCGTCGCCGAACTGGGCCGAGTCGATGATGTTGCAGCCGTGCTCGGCGAGGAAGCCCGATACGCGATGAACGATTCCGCGCTGGTCAAGGCATGAGAGGGTCAAAATGTATTCGGGATGGGTCATGGCTGGGCTTGGCGATCGATATGTGAACATTGGCAAGGGCGGTATTGTCGCACGGCGCGGCGCTGTGGTCGTAAAACCACCACAAAACCCTGACGAAATGACCACAATATAGGGTGGCCACACGAAATAGCACAGTCGTGCGATTATCCGGGGTATAGTAGGCCCCACACCCACCTAGAGGAAGAAAAAATGACAACGCAAGTCTTGGAGAACCTGCAGTTCCGCCTCGCCGCCCGTCCCGTGGGCATGGTCAAGGACAGCGACTGGCAGCAAGTAGTGGAGCCGGTGCGCGCCCTGGCCGATGGCGAAATCCTGGTCAAAGTGCTCTACCTGTCGCTCGACCCGGCCATGCGCGGCTGGATGAACGACGCCAAATCCTACATCCGCCCGGTGGCCATCGGCGAGGTGATGCGGGCCGGCGGCATCGGCGTGGTGGTGGAATCGCGCAGCGCCAGGTTCGCCGTCGGCGAGCACGTCTCCGGCGGCACCGGCGTGCAGCAGTACTGGAGCGGCGCGGCCGACGACAAGAGCGCCGCCTTCATCAAGGTCGACCCGGCGCTGGCGCCGCTGACCACCTATATGAACACCCTCGGCATGCCGGGCATGACGGCCTACTTCGGCCTGCTCGAATCGGGCCAGCCCAAGGCCGGCGAGACGGTGGTGGTGTCGGGCGCGGCCGGCGCGGTCGGCCAGACCGTCGGCCAGGTCGCCAAGCAGCTCGGCTGCCGCGTCGTCGGCATCGCCGGCGGCAAGGAAAAATGCGACTTCGTCGTCAAGGAGCTGGGCTTCGACGCCTGCATCGACTACAAGCAGGGCTCGGTGCGCGACGGCCTCAAGGAACATTGCCCGCAAGGCGTCGACGTGTACTTCGACAACGTCGGCGGCGAGATCCTCGACACCGTGCTCACCCGCATCAACCTGCGCGCGCGCATCGTCATCTGCGGCGCCATCTCGCAGTACAACAACACCACGCCGGTCAAGGGGCCGGCCAACTACCTGTCGCTGCTGGTCAACCGCGCGCGCATGGAGGGCATCGTGGTGTTCGACTACGCCGACCGCTACCACCTCGGCGTGGCCGCGCTGGGCCAGTGGCTGCAATCGGGCGCGATCAAGAGCAAGGAAGACATCGTGCAGGGCATCGAAAACTTCCCGGCGGCGCTCAACATGCTGTTCGAAGGCAAGAACTTCGGCAAGCTGGTGCTGCAGGTGGCGCGCGCCTGATCGCCGGCCGCCGCGCCGGCCGCCGCACCAACCGTCGTGATACCTGTCGGGTATCACGACTCCCTCCCCGCCCTCCTCCCCGCCATCCCCCACACAGCACAATTACGCGCCGCGCGGAACTTGCTGGCGCCATCAACGTCTACCTTTTGCTGCCACCGCAGCCCGATGCCCGGGCCGGTCCCGGGGTTTTTCATCCAGGAACACAACAGCGAGGTAAACCATGTTTTCGGAAGCACTCTCACCGGCCGTCAGGGCCCATTGCGACGTCTTATTCAACTTCCACACCGATCTGGCGCGCCGCACGCTGGAATCGCTGCAGGCCATCAGCGAAGTGAACATGCGGCTGCTCAAGGAGGCCATGAGCGAGCTGGGCGAGGCCAGCCAGCGCGTCCTGTCCGCCGGCAACCCGGCCGGGCAAACGGCCAGCGCGCGCGGCAATCTCGGCAGCACGGCGCTGCGCAACTACCAGCAAGGCCTGGCCGATGCGCTGGCGCGCGCCAACCACAGCCTGGCCCAGTCGGCCGAAGCCCACCTGCCCCACGTCAGCCGCAGCGCCAACGCGCTGGCCGACGAGCTCGTGCGCAAGGCCAACGACGAGGCCGCCAAGGCCGGCGAACGGCAGCGCCAGGCGCTCGAACGCATGGGACTGCACGCCGCCAACGGTCTCGGCCGTCCCTCCTTGACCCACTAAGCAAAACTAAGCAAAGGAGCGCCACCATGAACCAGCAACGCCCCCCCACCCCGTATTCCGCCACCGACGCCATCGCCATGCTGCTGGCCGACCACCAGAAGGTCAGGCAGTTGTTCCGCGAATTTGACCAAATCCGCACGCAACGCGACGAGGCCGACCTGAAGGCCGAGCTGGTCGAGCAGCTGTGCGGGCAAATCACCGTCCACAGCAAGCTGGAGGAGGAGATCTTCTACCCGGCCGTGCGCGCCGCCATCGACGACGACGAGCTGATGGACGAGGCCGAGGCGGCCCACGCCGGCGTCAGCGACCTGATCCGCCAGATCGAAACGCTGGAGCCGGACGACGAGCAGATCGACGCCACCGTCAGCGTGCTGCGCGAGCAGATCGAGCAGCACATCAGCGACGAGGAGAACAATCTGTTTCCCAAGGCGCGGCAGGCCGGCCTCGACCTGGACACGCTGCGCGGCGAGATGGACGAGCTCAGGCAGGAGCTGGAGGGTGAAGGCGGCAGCCAGCCCGCGCCCCGCGCCGCGCCCGGCGAGCAGGGCGGCAGCGAAAAACCGTCAGGTTCCTGAGCGCGCGCCGGAACTTAGCCCAGGCACAGCCCTCTAACCATGCAGAGCAGCGGGAAGGCTGCGCTGCTCTGCTCCAGGCATTTTCCCCATCGACATCAGGAGACCGACATGGCTAGTAATCAAGGCAGTGACCAAGGCAAGGGCAGCACCCAAAAGTCGGACAATCAAAGTAGCCAGAAAGCCCCGGCCAAGCGCGGCTTCGCCGCCATGGATGAAGAAACCCAGCGCGAAATCGCCAGCAAGGGCGGCCAGGCGGCGCACCAAAAAGGCACGGCGCACGAGTTCGATTCCGAGGAAGCGCGCCGCGCCGGACAAAAAGGCGGCGAGGCCGTCAGCCGCGACCGCGAACACATGGCCGAGATCGGTCGCAAGGGCGGCGAGAGCCGGCAGTCGGCGGCGCGCGGCGAGCAAAGCAAGGCGGCCCGCACCGCCGGCACCTCGGAGCAGCAAACCAAAGGCAGCACGCGGCAAGGAGGCAAGAGCGACGAGTAAGGCCGATGGCGCCAGCCGGGGTCGTTCCAGCGCAGGCGGGAATCCATGCCACGCCAGACAACATGGCGCGTATGGATTCCCGCCTGCGCAGCGATCCGCCGCTGCGCAATGACGAATTCGGCATTGTTCGAAGTGCCCCGCCGTGTTCACGCCGCCAGCGCGTGGTGCGCCGCAGCGCGGTGGTTCGGACAGCCCGCTGAATGGATCGCCGTCGCCGCCGGCATGCTTTCGCGCAGGCGCACCAGCATCGACGCGTGCACCGCCGGCGGCGCGGCGGCGATGCTGCCGGCCGCGCCCAAGCCGTAAGGCCTGCCGTTGACCTGCGTCACCAAACCGCCCGCCTCGCGCACCAGCAGCGCCGCGCCCAGGCAATTGAAACCGTCCTCGCCGAACTCCCAAAAAGCGTCGAGGCGGCCGCACGCCACATAGGCCAGCTGCAGCGAGGTCGGCCCCAGGTTGCGCACCGCGACCACGTCGCGCAACATGCCGCTGAGCGACTGCCCGGCGCGCGCCATCGCCTGCTGGTCCTTGCCCACATACGGCGGCTGGCTGCTGGCGACGATGCCGTGGTAGTGGTCGCTCTTGCCGTTGACGCGCATCGGCTTGCCGTTGCGGAAGGCGCCGCCGCCGGCCAAGGCGTGGAAGGTTTCGTCGTGCAGCGGATCGTAGACGGCGGCGAAAACCGCCTCGCCGTCGCGGATCAGCGTTAGCGACATCGACCAATTGGGAATCGCCCGAAGGAACTGCACGGCGCCATCGATGGCGTCGCAGATCCAATATTCGCCGCGCAACCGCCGGCGCGCCGCCGCGCCGCCGCTACTGCCGCTGCCGCTGCCGCTGCCGCTGCCGCTGCCGCTGCCGCTGCCGCCGCCGTCGTCGCCGCCGCTGTCGCCGCCATTGCCGCCATTGCCACTAGCGCCGCCCGCGTCGTCATCCACCTTCTCGCCCAGCTCACTCACGGCCTCGTCCATGGCCCCGTCCAGCTCGCCGTCCAGCTCGCCATCCAGCCAGCCGATCTGCGGATACGCCTCGGCCAGGCTGGCACGCAGCGCGTCGGCGGCGCCGCCGTCGATGCGCTGGAAGGCGGCGAACATCTCGTCGAGCTCAATCACCGGCTCCTGCTGCCAGAAGACCTCGCACAGGTCGGCGGCGACATCGCGCATGCGTTCGAGCACGTCATTGCAGTCTATGGTGGTCATGCCTACTCCTCTTGCTGTGATCGAAAAGCACAGCTTGACAGCATCCCGCTTGTCCGGCTAACTGCTGGCAGACAAGAAATAACGCAATCGGGCCACCATATGCAAACTTTTGACATCTTCGAATACCGCCTGAACGACCAGACGCCCATGCTGCTGACGCCGCAATACGACAAGCTCAGCAACACCAAGCAGGCCCACAGCCACCCCGAGGGCCAGCTGTACATCGCCTTCCACGGCTTGATCGTCATCGAGGCGGGCGGCGACCGCGCCGTGCTGGCGCCGGGCCGGCTCGGCTGGGTGCCGCCGAACATGCCGCACGGCGCCAGCGTGCACGGCCACCAGCTCAAGCACGGCCTGGCCGGCTACACCATCCATCTGGCGCCGTCGCTGTGCGCGACGCTGCCGACGCAGGCCAAGGTGCTGCGCATCTCCCCGCTGGCGCGCGCCCTGCTCGAACGCATGAGCGAATGGCCGCAAGGCGTGCCGACCGACGCCGCCGCGCTGCGCCTGATGACGGTGTTCCTCGACGAGGTCGGCAAGGCCGAGCCGGACCCGCTGCACCTGACCATGCCGCGCCAGCCGCGCCTGCTGACGATGGCGGCGACCATCGCCGAGAATCCGGCCGACGACACCGATCTCGACAGCTGGGCGCTGCAACTGGGCCTGTCGCGGCGCAGCATCTCGCGCCACTTCCGCGCCGAGACCGGCATGTCGCTGGTCGAGTGGCGCCAAATCGCGCGCCTGCAAAAAGGCGTGGAATGGTTGAGCGCGGGGCAGTCGGTGACGACGGTGGCGATGGAATTGGGCTATGACAGCGTGAGCAGCTTCATCGCCCTGTTCCGCCGCACGCTGGGCACCACACCGGCGCAGTTCGCCAACGCAAAACTCAGCGAACGGCAGCGGCAATACGCCCGGGTCGGCCCCTGAGCGACGGTGCAAAAAACGCCGTTCAAGCGGCGCGGCCGATGATGACGCTGGAGGCCTTGAAGATGGCGCCGACGGCGCCGCCGACCGCCAGGCCCAGCGTGTCGCCGCTGTCGCGCGTGACGATGGCGGCGATGGTGCCGCCGCCCGGCAGCTCGATGCTGACCTCCGAATTGACGGCGCCCACCTGCAAGCGGGTGATGCTGCCGGCCAACTGGTTGCGCGCCGAAAAGCGCGCCGCGCCGGCGTCGCTGACGACAATGATCGCCGAGGCCTTGACCAGCGCGAAGGCCGCCACCCCCACCGCCAGCCCCAGGCTGTCGGTGCTGTCGCAGGTGATGGTGGCGACGATCCGCTGGCCGCCCATGATCTCCAGCGTGACCTCGTCGTTGACCGCGCCCCGCTTCAGGCTGGTGACGGTGCCGCTGAACTGGTTGCGTGCGCTGGTTTTCATTTTCATCTTCTGGATCAGCAAAAAATCATCGGCCAGCGCGTGCGACTGCTGGCTCAGGTGGGCGACGAACTGGCGGTGTTCCTGTTCGATCAGACGGAAGTTCTCCACCAGCTGGACGCCGCGCCTGGTCAGCCGCGTGCCGCCGCCGCCCTTGCCGCCGGCCAGCCGTTCGACCAAGGTCTCGCCGGCCAGGTTGTTCATCGCCTCGATGGCGTCCCAGGCCGCCTTGTAGCTCATCTTGATGGCCTTGGCCGCCGCCGTGATCGAGCCATGCTCGGCGATGGCGGCCAACAGCGCGACGCGGTCCTGGCCGCCGAATTTCTCGCCGCCGATGGTCATCCACACATTGCCTTGCAGCGCCAGCTGGGCTTCCGGCTTGGGTTCTTGCAGCGCGTCCTGCTGCGCGTCGGTATCAGGCTTCATATTGGGCAATTCTCTCCACGTCATCCACATCCTCGATCCTACCATCGTCCATCCGCAACACGTGTTCGCCGAAGGCCAGCGCGTCGTCCGGATCGTGGGTAATCATGATCATCGGAATCGCCAGGCGGCGCTGCAGCGCGTCCAGCTCGCCGCGCATGCGCGCCCGCAAGGCCGGGTCGAGCGCGGCGAAGGGTTCGTCCAGCAACAACGCGCGCGGATGGGCGATCAGCGCGCGCGCCAGCGCCACCCGCTGCCGCTGGCCGCCGGACAATTGGTCCGGCAGTTGCTGCGCCACCGTGTCCAGCTCGAAGGCCGCCAGCCAGTAACGCAGCGCCTCGTTGTCGACCCGGCTGAGCGGATTGAACCAGCCGCGCTGCAAGCCGAAGGCGATGTTCTGCCGCACGTTCAAATGGGGAAACAGCGCGTAGTCCTGGAACAGATAGCCGACCTGGCGCCGCTGCGGCGCCAGGTCCAGCCCGGCGGAACTGTCGAACAAGGGCATGCCGGCCAGCTCGATGCGGCCGGCATCGGGCGTCACCAGCCCGGCCACCGCCTTCAACAACTGGCTCTTGCCGGCGCCCGAGGCGCCGTAGATGACGATGCGCTGGCTGGTCGAGGCGAAGCTGGCCTGCAGGTGAAACTCGCGCTGGCCGGAGCGCAAGGTCTTGCGGATGCCCAGCTTGATTTGCAGTGCAGGCTCAGCCATGGCTGCCTCCCTTGTTGCGGTTCGGCGTGAGTTGGTTGGCCAGGATCAGCACCACGATGCAGGTCAGCGAGGTGATGATGACCAACAGGTTGGCGCTGTCGTCCTGCCCCGCCTGCACCGCCTCGTAGACGGCGATCGACAGGGTCTGCGTCTTGCCCGGAATGCTGCCGGCCACCATCAAGGTGGCGCCGAACTCGCCCATCGAGCGGGCGAAGGCCAGCAGGGTGCCGGCCAACACGCCGCGCCAGGCCAGCGGCAGGGTCACGCGCAGGAACACCGCCGCCGCCGGCAAGCCCAGCACGCGGGCGGCCTGCTCCAGCTGCGGGTCGACCGTCTCGAAGGCCGAGCGGGCCGACTTGAGCACCAGCGGAAACGCCACCACGGCGGCGGCGATCACCGCCGCCTGCCAGGTGAAAATCAGGTTGATGCCGAAGCTTTTTTGCAGCCAGGCGCCGAGCCAGCCCTCGCGGCCGATCAGCACCAGCAGATAGTAGCCCAGCACGGTCGGCGGCATCACCATCGGCAGGGTCAGCATGGCGTCGAGCAGTTCTCGGCCGGCGAAGCGGCAGCGCGCCAGCAGATAGCCGAAGCCGATGCCCAACAGCAGGTCGAGCGCCGTCGCCCAGCACGCCACCTTCAGCGACAGGCCCAGCGCGGTCCACGCCGGTCCGTTCAGCAACACCTCGCGCCAGGTGGCTAGCATCTCGACCATTGCGGCTTACGGCCGGCCGAAGCCGTACTTGCCGAGGATCGCCTGGCCGGCCGGCGCCAGCACGAAGGCGATGAACTGGCGGCCGCCGGCCTGCTGCGGACCGCTGGCGATGGCGGCGATCGGATAGGTGACCGGGGTCTCGGTCGGCACCGTCACCACCACCTTGACCTTGTCCTTCTGCACCGCCACGTCGGTGGCGTAGACGAAGCCGGCGTCGACCTCGCCGCGCGCCACGTAGTCCAAGCTCTGCCGCACCGACGTGCCGTAGATCGCCTTCGGCTCGACCGCCGCCCACAGCTTGGCCTGCTCCAGCGCATGCTTGGCGTAGCGGCCGATCGGCACGCTGGCCGGGTTGCCCAGGGTGACGCGGCTGACGCTGGCCAGTTGCAGATCGGCCAGGCTCTTCAGCCCCAAGGTGCTCGACAGCGGCGCGATCAGCACCACGCTGTTGCTGACGAAATTCTTGCGCGTGCCCGCTTGCAGCAGCTTCATGCCGTCGGCCTTGTCCATCGCCTCCTGGTCGGCCGAGGCGAACACGTCGACCGGGGCGCCCTTGCCGATCTGCTGCACCAGCGCGTCCGAGGCGGCGAAGTTGAGCAACACCTTGTCGCCGGCGTGCTCCTTCTCGTAGGCCTGGGCGATCTCCTTGAAGGCGTTGGTCAGGCTGGCGGCGGCCGAAACGGTGATGTCGGCGGCCTGGGCCGAGACGGCACCGGCCGACAGCAGCAGCGCCAGCATCAGGCGGCGGCGCAATGGGGTGGCGGACGGCGGGGTGAACGGTTGCGAAAGAGACATCGTGAACATCCTTTATCGGAGAGTGGGTAGCGCGATATAAGTGATTATATAGCGCATGGACTCTTTCCGTCATACACCGAAATGCATAGCTGTCATACGCCGGATTCCCAAATATCCTATAATTTCAGGAATTACTGAAAATTCAAAAAGAAGGAATCATATGCAGAACCTCAGCCCGCTGGCGACCAAATTCATCCTTCACTTCGGCGAGATGGGCAGCCGCTGGGGCATCAACCGCACCGTCGGCCAGATGTACGCCCTGCTCTACGTGCTGGGCCGGCCGCTCAACGCCGACGAGATCGCCGAATTCCTCGGCTTCTCCCGCTCCAACGTGTCGATGGGCCTGAAGGAACTGCAATCGTGGCGCCTGGTCAAACTGTTGCACCAGCCGGGCGACCGCCGCGAGTACTTCGAACCGCCCAAGGACATTTGGGAAATTTTCAAGGCCCTGCTGGAGGAACGCCGCCGCCGCGAAGTCGAGCCGACCCTGTCGATGCTGCGCGACGCCCTGCTGGACACGCCCGCCACCGAGGCCGACCGCATCGCCCAACAGCGCATGCGCGAGATGTACGACCTGATCGAGCTGTCCAGCTCCTGGTTCGACGACGTCCAGCGCCTGTCGCCGGAAACCCTGGCCGGCCTGATGAAGATGGGTTCCACCGTGAAAAAACTGCTCGACGTCGGCGACAGCGTGCGCGGCAAGCTCGGCTTCGGCCGCGGCAATGCCGACGCCGGCATCGACGCGCCGGTCGAAGCGGGCGCCGGCCGCGACGGCGGCCGGGACAACTAGGATGCCGCGCCGCCTGCATGGTCCCTCGCTGGCGTTGGCCATCACGCTGGCGCTGTTGCTCAAGGCCCTGATCCTGTTCGGGCTGTGGAAGGCTTTCTTTTCCACGCCACAAGCCAAACACATGCGGGTGCCGGCCGCCCAGGTGGAGCGACACTTCCTCGCCGCGCCGCCGCCCGCCGCCCCCACCGCCCCGACAACCTCGACAACCCCGACAACCAAATAAATCCACCCTAGCAAAGGTAAAAAGATGAGTCCTCTCGACGACATCGTCAGTTTGTCACGCCTACAATTTGCCGCGACCGCGATGTATCACTTCCTGTTTGTGCCCCTCACCTTGGGCCTGTCCTGGATTCTGGTCATCATGGAGTCGGTCTATGTGATGACCGGCAAAGAGATCTACCGCGACATGACCAAGTTCTGGGGCAAGCTGTTCGGCATCAACTTCGCCATGGGCGTGACCACCGGCATCACGCTGGAATTCCAGTTCGGCACCAACTGGGCTTATTACTCGCACTACGTCGGCGACATCTTCGGCACCCCGCTGGCGATCGAGGGCATGATGGCCTTCTTCCTCGAATCGACCTTCGTCGGCCTGTTCTTCTTCGGCTGGAGCAAGCTGTCCAAGGTGCAGCATTTGGGCGTGACCTTCCTGGTCGCCCTCGGCTCCAGCCTGTCGGCGCTGTGGATACTGATCGCCAACGGCTGGATGAACCACCCGGTCGGCGCCGAGTTCAACTTCGAGACCATGCGCATGGAGCTGGTCAGCTTGGCCGAGGTCTTCCTCAATCCGGTGGCCCAGGTCAAGTTCGTCCACACCGTCGCGGCCGGCTATGTGACGGCGTCGATGTTCGTGCTCGGCATCTCCGCCTTCTACCTGCTGAAGGCGCGCGACATCCCCTTCGCCCTGCGTTCCTTCGCCATCGCCGCCGGCTTCGGCCTGGCCTCGACCCTGTCGGTGATCGTGCTGGGCGACGAGTCCGGCTACACCGCCGGCGAAGTCAACAAGGTCAAACTGGCCGCCATCGAGGCCGAATGGGAAACCGAGCCGGCGCCGGCCGGCATCACCCTGATCGGCCTGCCCAACGACGCCGCCGAGCGCACCGATTACGCCGTCAAGATCCCCTACGTGCTGGG
Organism: Rugamonas violacea; assembly: GCF_016461825.1. Lineage (GTDB taxonomy): Bacteria > Pseudomonadota > Gammaproteobacteria > Burkholderiales > Burkholderiaceae_D > Rugamonas. Next base: position 304,610 of record NZ_JAEMNU010000123.1, read on the forward strand.
CCTGATCGCCACCCGCTCGACCGACCAGCGGGTGACCGGCATCAAGGAGCTCAAGCGCAACCACGAGGTGCGCATCCGCAACGGCATGAAGGCCTACGCCGCGCTGAGCCGCCTGAAGTCGGGCGACAAGTCGGCCGAGGCGCGCGCCGCCTTCAGCGCGCTCAAGGACGACCTCGGCTATGGCCTGCTGCTGAAGAAGTACACGCCCAACGTGATCGACGCCAGCGAAGCGCAGATCAAGCTGGCCGTCCACGACACCATTCCCAAGGTGGCGCCGCTGTTCTGGTCCTTCCGCGTCATGGTCGGCCTGGGCATGTTGTTCCTGTTCATCTTCAGCGCCGCCTTCTACTTCCTGGTGCGCAAGCGCCTGGCCTCGCAGCGCTGGCTGCTGCGCCTGGCCGTCTGCGCGATTCCCCTGCCCTGGGTCGCCGCCGAGCTGGGCTGGGTGGTGGCCGAGTACGGCCGCCAGCCCTGGACCATCGCCGGCATCCTGCCGACCCATCTGTCGGCCTCGACGCAGACGGCGGGCAACCTCTACTTCAGCCTGGCCGGCTTCATCGGCTTCTACACCCTGCTGCTGGTGATAGAGATGACGCTGATGCTCAAGTTCGTCCGCCTGGGGCCGAGCAGCCTGCATACCGGCAGATACCACTGGGAACAAGCGGCGACGGCACAGTCCGCCGCGCATTGAGGAGAGAACATGTTATTCGACTACGCAACCTATAAAGTAATCTGGTGGTGCTTCGTCGGCGTGCTGCTGATCGGCTTCGCGCTGACCGACGGCTTCGACTTCGGCGTCGGCATGTCGCTGCCCTTCCTCGGCAAGAACGACACCGAGCGGAGAGTCATCATCAACACCATCGGCCCCACCTGGGAGGGCAACCAGACTTGGTTCATCGCCGCCGGCGGCTGCCTGTTCGCCGCCTGGCCGCTGGTCTACGCGGCGGCCTTTTCCGGCTTCTACATCGCGCTGATGCTGTGTCTGTTCGCGCTGTTCTTCCGCCCGGTCGGCTTCGACTACCGCAGCAAGATCGCCGACCCGCGCTGGCGCAGCGCCTGGGATTGGGGCCTGTTCACCGGCGGTTTCGTGCCGCCGCTGATCTTCGGCGTGGCCTTCGGCAACCTGCTGCAGGGCGTGCCCTTCGCCTACGACGACACCATGCGCATGAGCTACAGCGGCGACTTCTTCGGCCTGCTCAACCCCTTCGGCCTGCTGGCCGGCGTGCTCAGCGTGGCCATGTTGGCGATGCACGGCGCCACTTTCCTGCAGCAAAAAACCGAAGGCGACATCGCCCGCCGCGCCCGCAGCCTGGCGATCTGGGCGGCGGCGTTGACGATGCTGCTGTTCTCCGCCGCCGGCGTGTGGATCGCCGCCGGCATCGACGGCTACCGCATCGGCACCATGCCCGACATCAACAGCGCCTTCATGCCGGTCGCCAAGACGGTGACGCGGGCGCGCGGCGCCTGGCTGGACAACTACGCGCGCTATCCGCTGACGCAGGTCTTCCCCGTCGCCGCCATCCTCGGCGCCGCGCTGGTGATGCTGCTGAGCGCGCGCCGCCACACCGTCGGCGCCTTTTTGGCCAGCGGCCTGAGCGTGGCATCCATCATCCTGACGGCGGGCGCGGCGATGTTCCCCTTCATCATGCCGTCGTCGTTGGCGCCGGGCAGCAGCCTGACCGCCTGGGATGCCGTGGCCAGCCACAAGAGCCTGGGCGTGATGTTCTGGGTGGTGGTCATCATGCTGCCGATCATCGTCATGTACACCAGCTGGGTCTACCGCGTGGTGCGCGGCAAGGTCACGCTGGAGCACATCCGCGACAACGAACACAGCGCCTACTGAACGACTAAACCTACGCATCAAGGAGCACACCATGTGGTATTTCGCCTGGATTTTGGGGATAGGCCTGGCGCTGTCCCTGGCCATCATCAACGTGATGTGGTTGGAGGCCAACTACGCCTTCGGCCAACGCAACGAGGAACAAACCCGCGCCGCCTTCGAGAACGCCCGCCGGCCGCGCGGCAAGCGCTGAGCGGCAACGGCCGACGGCCAGGCGCCAGCCGCTGTGGCCAGCTGCTGCGGTTTGCTGCTGTGGTTGACTGCTGTGGTTGACTGCTGTGGTTGACTGCTGTGGTTGGCTGCTGCGGCCAGCCGGTGCAGTGGGTCGTCGCAGCGGGCCGAGTCAGCAAAGCGAGTCAGCGAAACGAGCGTGCGCGCCGTGACGGTGCGAACGCGGTCGCCGGCGCCGAGCCAAGCGCCGCCGCGCCGGCTGGCCCGCTCGACGTGTTGCCGAGCGGCTCGCTGAGCAACTCCAGCGTCAAATCGCCCTGCAACAGCGGCTTGGCAAGAATTTGATACACGTCGATATCGAACTGCGCGGCAACGCGCTGCGCTGCGGCACGCGCCGGCGCAGGTTTGCGGCCCGCCGCGCGCGGGCCGAGATAGCACCAGCGGTCCACCAGCTGCACCTGGCGCAGCCCATCGGACTCCTCGACGATGCCGACCGGCCCCGCATACGGCCACGGCGCCACGCGCCACGGCTGCAAGGCGGCGCTGACCCGCGCCGCGTGTTCCGCCACCGCCACGCCGACACAGGCGCCGCCGCAGCGCCCCAACTGGCGGGCGAAGCAAGGCCGGCCGCGCGCCAGCGGTTCCAGACCCAGCACGCCGGCGCACAGGCCGTGGGCGTCGGCCAGCTCGCGCAGCGCCTGCTGCGCGCTGGCCCGGCTGCCGTACAAGCCATGCAGGCCCTCGGTGGCGGCGAAGTCGCAGTCGCGCGCGAACACCAGTTGCGGCGTGGCGCCGTCCAGCCGCCACGAGCACATCTCGCGCAGGCGGCGCAGCTTCTGGTTGAACACCGGCTGCAACTGCTTGATCAGCTGCGACTCGCGCAGCAAGGCGCCCAGCTCGCCGCCGCAACGCTCGAAGTCGACCCGGCGCGTGCGTTGCAGCATCTGGCTCTCGTCCGGCGTGCGCAAATGGCTGAGCACGCGGTTGCGCAGGTTGACGCTCTTGCCGACGTAGATGGCGACGCCGGCCGCGTCGCGGAACAGGTAGACGCCGGGCTGGCTGGGCAAGGCGTCCAGGCTGGCGCGCGCGATATGCTCGGGATAATTGAAGGAAAGGGCCGGATCGCCATGGATCAACAGGCCGACCGAACTGACATGGGTGCGCATATGGGGCTGAGGCTGAGGCCGAAAACGGCTGGTGGCAAGAAGCGGCGGATCAGGCCGATCATACGGTGTTTCCGCCAAGTATGGTACATTCTCGCCTCGATTCGCTCCGCCCCACCCCGCCATGTCCGCCCTGAAGTACCTGAGTGCCTACTCCGAACAAACCCAGCAACAAGTCGCGCAACTGCTCGCACAGAACAAACTGGGCGAAGTGCTGCTCAAGCGTTACCCCAAGGCGCACGACATCCGCACCGACAAGGCGCTGTACCAGTACGTGCAGGATTTGAAAACCGAATATCTGCGCAACGCCGAGCCGATCAACAAGGTCGAGTACGACAGCAAGATCCACGTGATCAACCACGCGCTGGGCCTGCACACCTCGATCTCGCGGGTGCAGGGCGGCAAGCTGAAGGCCAAGCACGAGATCCGCGTCGCCAGCATGTTCAAGGAAGTGCCGCTGGAGTTCCTGCGCATGATCACCGTGCACGAGCTGGCGCACGTGAAGGAAAAGCAGCACGACAAGCCGTTTTATAAGCTTTGCCAATATATGGAGCCGAATTATCACCAATACGAATTCGACCTGCGGCTCTACCTGACCCAGCTCGACCACGCCGGTCAACGCCTGTGGCTGCCGGGATGATCCGCCCGCCGCGCCGGCCGCCGCAATAAAAAAAACCGCTCGGAGTGAGCGGTTTTTTCAATTGCGCACCGGGAGTGCGCAGGGCCGCAGCTCTTTGGCTGCTTTGTTGCGCCGGCGGATGAAGACCGGCGCCCGTCATGGCTCGCTGCCCGGTCCGGGAGCTGCATGCATCGGTTAATGCTATTTGAACACAAGACGTGCAACTTCGGCATAGCCAGTTGCAAAACAATATGGGCGCGCAGTCATACACTTTCAGTTGCGAAACACTCCCCGGGCTAAGCGTCGAAAAATCAAAAAGATGATTTTCGGCAGCGTTGTATTGCCGCGACGCGCGGCGCGGCGCGCCGAACGTGATACCGCTCCCATTGCGCCCCGACGCAGGCAAGCCGCCGGACCTGGACCGGGCGGCGGCTTGGTGTGACCGAGCGTGGTTGGGCCGCGATGGCCGCGCCGCGTTCAGGGCTGCTGAATGACCTCCCCTGTCGTGGGGGGGGG
>NZ_JAEMNU010000123.1:308924-329783 GCF_016461825.1 Rugamonas violacea
GGGAACCCATACCTTGCATCCTGGATGGCGCCGCATGGGTTCCCGCCGACGCGGGAACGACGGGAATGTTGGAGCTGCCCTTATGCCTTGTGCGTTTTCATCCGCTGCAGCAGCGGCCCGGCCGCCGACTCCACCATCATCAGCGCGGCGTGCTGCGGGCGGATGAAACCTTGATCCCTGGCATGGTCGATAAAACCGACCAGGTTGTCGTAAAATCCCTCGACGTTGAGCAGGCCGACCGGCTTGGCGTGGATGCCCAACTGCGACCAGGTCAGCATCTCGAACAGCTCCTCCAAGGTGCCCATGCCGCCCGGCATGGCGATGAAGCCATCGGCCAGCTGGGCCATCATGGCCTTGCGCTCATGCATGTCCTTGACGATGAACTGGCGCGTCAGGCCGGTGTGGCCGACCTCGCGCTCGACCAGCGCGGTGGGGATCACGCCGCTGACGTCGCCGCCCAGGCGCAGCACCTCGTCGGCGATGATGCCCATCAGGCCGACATTGCCGCCGCCGTAGACCAGGGCGATGTTCTCGTCCACCAAGGCGCGCGCCAGCGTGCGCGCCGCCTCCGCGTAGACCGGGCTGACGCCGGGGTTGGCGCCGCAATACACACAAATCGATTTAATCACCATGCACTAATCCTCAAGTTTTTCTTTGGCCGCTTCGACGTCAAGGCGCTCCATGGCGTCGCGCGCGTCGCAGGCGGCCGCCTGTTGGTACAAGGCCAGCGCCTCGGCCATCTTCTTTTTCCCGTCCAACATCACCAGCGCATTGGCGTATTCAGTGCGCGCGATGGCCGAGTCCGGATTCAATTCCAGCGCCGTCTTGAAGTGCTTGAAGCCCTCTTCCTTTTTGACGCCGTAGGTCAGGCCGCCGATCATGGCGCCGACTTTGTCGATGATCTCGCTGTGGTAGATGCCCAGCGCGATGTGCGCGTCGGCGTGCTTGGGCGCCAGCTTCAGCGCGCCGTCGAGGCTGTGCCGGACCTTGGCGCCTATGCCCTGGGCCAGCGCCTTGACCACCGAGATGCCTTGGGCGTAGCGGCCCAGTGCGTAGGCATGCCAGTAGAAGCCGGCGGCGTTGCCGGGCTGTTCCAGTTGCTGGCGCTCGCAGCGTTCGGCCACCTCCTCGTAGGTGGCGATGCGCTTCTTTTCACTCTTTTCCAGATACGAGGCGTAAATGCAGGTGGCCTTGTGCGCCACCGAGTAGCCGGCAACGCCGACATCCAGACCCAGCTTGGCGGCCTGCTCGAAGTCGCCGGCATGGAAAGCGATCCAGGCCGGCACCAGCGCCGGGTCGCTCGGGAAAGGTTCCGCATCCCCCACATGCAGCCGGGCCCAGGCCGTCTTCAGGCTGGCCGGCGTGTGCACATAGGCCGCTTCAGGATGCGGAAATTTACTCCATGCCATATTTGCTTTCCGTAGAGGTTTTTACTTGAGCTTTTTCAAATACTCTTCGGTCAATTTCTGGAACAAGGTATGGGTTTCGCCGCGCAAATACGGTCCGATCTGCGACAGCACCTGGTAGCAGCCGCGCGCCAAGGCGTCGGCCATCGATTGCTGCTCGGTGTATTTACGCGGGTTGCGCACATATTCGTAGGACAGCCAGTAGGTCGCCACTACCACCATGTTGGTGGCCATGGCGTCGATCGCGGCGTCGGAGGCGTCCAGCGATTTCTCGCTGCGCAAGTCCTCGCACAACTGCTTGGCGACCTTGATCTTGTGCGCCAGGATCTGCTTGAAGTGAAGTTCCAGCTTGCGATTGCGCGACAGCAGATCGTTCAGGTCGCGGTAGAAGAAGCGGTAGCGCCAAATCAGCTCGAACATCAGGTGCAGGTACAGCCAGACGTCCTCGATGTTCGAACGGCGGCCGTCCGGCACGGTCAGGATGCGCTCGATCTCCGCCTCGAACTGGATGAAGATCGAATTGACGATATCGTCTTTATTGCGGAAGTGATAATACAGATTCCCGGGCGAGATATTCATCTCTTCGGCGATCACCGTGGTGGTGATATTCGGCTCGCCGAATTCGTTAAACAAGCGCAGGGATAATTCCAGAATGCGTTCGCGGGTGCGGCGGGGAGCTTTTTGTAGCATAGCAGGAGATCTCTCTTTATTCTCCTGCAAGCATAACACCGATACCGCGATCTTAGAAACAGATGGGCGCTTAAATGCGATGGGCGACTTTTAAATAAGGTTCAAGATCATCGAGGCCGCCCTCTAATTGGGCCGGAGCCTTGCGCGGCGGCGCCCAGCCCGGTCGAACCAAGACGACTACTTGCCCGGTTCCCCTTGGACCCTGCCCGTGCACAGGCCAAGGGTGAAAACCAAGGGGAAACGGTAACGCGACAATCAGGCCGACGGAGTGATGGGTTTGTCGCTGTCGTTGACGCTGCTGGTCTTGGCGGCCGGCTTCTTGGCGGCGGCAGCGGCCGTCACGGAGGCGGCGGTCGGGAAGCTGATCGCCGGCTTGGCGGCGATCTTGGCGGCCGGCTTGGCGGTCGGCTTGGCGGCTGCTTTTGCGGTCGGTTTGGTTGCTGGTTTAGCGGCCGGCTTGGTTGCTGCGTTTGCGGCTGACTTGGCTGCCGGTTTTGCGGTCGGCTTGGCTACTGGTTTTGCGGCCGGCTTGGCTGCAGCTTTGACAGCTGGTTTGGCGGGGGCTTTGACAGCTGGTTTGGCGGCTGGCTTCGCGGCGGTTTTGGCCGCCGGCTTGGCGGCGGCCTTGGCCTTGGTCTTGGCGACAGGTTTGGCGGCGGCCTTCGGTGCGGCCTTGGCGGCAGTTTTGCTCGCAACCTTCGGCGCGGCCTTGGCGGCTGTCGGCGCAGCCTTCGCCGCCTCTTTCACCACCGGCAGCTTTTTGCCGGACAGCTCGGCGACGGTTTTGCTCAATTGTTCGACGCGCTTGGTCAGCGCCTGAATATCCTTTTGGGTCGGCACGCCGATCGAGCCCAGGGCGCGCGCGACGCGGTCCTCGAACACTTGCTCCAGCTTGTCCCACGAGCCGGCCGCCTTGCTGCCAACGTCGTCGGCCAGGCCGCTGACGGTCTCGCGCACGTCGGCGACTTTTTCTTCGGCGATGCTGCGCGTGCGCTTCTGCAAATCGGTGCCTTCCTTGACCAGTTTCGAGAACACGCGGCCGCCCTCCTCCTGCGCCTTGGCGAAGGCGCCCAGGCCGGCCTGCCAAATCTGCTGCGCGGAGCTGCGTACGGCGCCAGCCAACTGTTTGTCATTGTCTTTTGCCAGTGTTTTCAGTTTCTTTACCATGTGTGCTCCCGTGTTTTTTTCAATTGAATCGGATGTGCATAATTGCATTTTAGATAGCAAAAATAGAGATGGGATTCTAATGCGATAAAGCGGCCGTTCTAATCGCGGCGTAGGCAAAATGGAGGCCTTGCCAATCTCCGGCGCGCCTGCAAAGACTCAGCGGCGAATTACCAAAACACAAAAGCAGAAACAAGGATGCAGTATTTTGTTACCGGTGCGATCGGCTTCATCGGCAAGCGTTTGGTCAAGAAATTATTGGCGCGCAAAGGCAGTGTAGTGTATTTCCTCACGCGTGAAAGCAGTCGCGAAAAAATACCTGCCCCGCTCGACTTTTGGGGTGTCAGCAAGACCCGCGCCATCCCCGTTTTTGGCGACCTGCGCAGTCGCAAACCCGCTTCCACAACCGCGACTGCGCCATCGCCCTCAAGCCGCTGCGCATCGGCACCCGGATCGGCGTGTGCGGCCAAGTGCTGCACGCGCTACTGCCACGAGTGGCGCAGATCGTCCTCAACACCTCGTTGCACATGTTCCCCGACTCGGACACGGCGCAAGGCGGCGGCAAGAAGGCACCGCAGATGGGCTCGGAGCAGATCGCCATGCAGCAACAGCTGCGCGGCGTCCACTTCTGATCGAGCAGCGCGACTGTAGTAGCTAACTCAGCACATCCCATTCAGTGCTACCAAGACAATTTTACAACTGAGGAAAACCTACTCCCTTGCGGTTAAGTAGTTATTTTATTCTTAACTTTGCGCTATACGAAATGATGTTTTATGGTATATTAAAAATATAAATAATTATAAAAATTCAACTTTGATAATCGATTTATTGCTTTCAAGAAAATATACTTTCAAATAGCGAGGCCTTGGGTGCTAAATACATGGAATAGGACGCTTTTCCTTCTTTTGAGTCTTGTGTTGCTCAATGGATGCATTGGAATGTGCACAGTTCCTACGTCCACAACTGCGCCAGCTGCGCGCGCTGGCTGCAACGACTACTCCATCCTCGCTAATTCCGCCGACCGGGCCAAGTTCGAACAGCACTGCGGATCAAACGACGAAACAGATCGCCTGGCATTATTAGCTGTACTTAGTCGTCTGAATCCAGTAAACGAGGCTAGTGCTGCTGCGCGAAGGGGCGACTTTCGCTTAGCCGCCGTCATCGGAGGAGGCCTTCCTGCTCCGGGACAGCATCGGTTTTGGACCGTGGACGGCGTAGATTGTGAGATCCTCAACGATATTGACGTCGCAATTTGGCTCGGCATGTCCGATGCATTTTACAGTGCAACACATGGTCAGCTGCAAGGTAGCATGCGGAGATTTGCTACTGCGTATAACGTCGCCTTAGTGGTACAGCAAGGATTTCCAACGACACTGGGGTGCAAATTGAGAAAACGGTTAAACAAAGGGGGATAATGCATGGACTACTCACCGATAATCTCAGGTAAAAAGTGGACTACTTCAAACGTGACTTTCAGCTTCATGACATCAGTCCTACCTACTTATAATAACAATCCAGACTTTGCAGCGACATTTGCGCCGGTGTCTGCTGCAATGCAAGCCGAGATCAGTGCAATATTACATCCTGCTGTCGGTGGCAACGTGCTTCGGCCAGTTTACTTTTCGGATGTTTCCGGGCTTACCTTCACGCAGGTAACCGGTACAGGCGGGATTGCAATCGGAAGCTACGAACAGCCCGCGAACGCTCCGGCATCAGCGTTCTTACCTGACGGATCCTCTGTGGGGGGCGACATATGGCTTGGACTCGATTTCACTACGCCTGCTGCACCCGGCAGCCACGAGCATCTCGTTCTCATTCATGAGATTGGACATGCAGTTGGTTTGGAACACGGCAATGTTTATCCCCCATCGAATTCTGTGCCGAATCTTCCCAACTTGGCCCCGCAGTTCGACAATATGAAATATACGATCATGTCGTATAACTTGGCCCCCAACGGCGCAGGTGCTTACCCGGTTGGGCTACAGCAGTTTGATATCGCCTCGCTTCAAGAAATGTACGGGGTAAATTACGCCACGCGTGCCGACGACACTGTCTACACGTTTTCGACCTCGCCAGGGATTTTCACCATTTGGGACGGTGGTGGCGTTGACAAGATCGATACGCACGCTTTTACACAGCGCGTCGTCATAGATCTTCAGCCCGGTCATTTTAGCTCAATCGGTGGGATCGAGAATGTCGCGATGTCGTTGGTCAGCCACCTTCCCACAGAGAATCAGTCTCGGCCCCTAATTGAAAATGCTCAAGGTGGAAGCGGTAACGACGATTTAATCGGAAATGTAATTTCAAATACTCTTCAGGGCGGTGCAGGGAATAACAAGTTATACGGGATGGATGGCGATGATATTTTGGTATCGGAAGGTACCAACGACATATTGGAGGGAGGCGCCGGCAATGATGTGTTAATAAATCACCAAAGAGACGGTAATACGCAGTACGTATTTAGTCGAGGTTCAGGTCATGATGGTATTTTCGACGATCCAACGTTACCAAGCAACATCGACATTTATCTCAAAGGCTTGCAGCCAAGCGATATCAAGCTCGTTGTCGAGAGGTATGATACGAATGATCCCCAAACTCCCGGTCCAGATTATACATATCATTTACCGTACATCCAAATAATAAACACTGGCGATACCTTACTTGTGCCGTGGATATATCGTCCAGAGGACGTCCTTCAAAATCCCAATCCAAACTGGCAGATCTATTGGAACTATTCACAAGACTCAATCCAGTTTGAGAGCGGCGCAACCTGGGACATGCAAAGCCTTGAAAGCTACGTTTCGTTTAAGGACGTCGCCACCTTGGAAGAATTTGAACGGTTGGATTCCGTAGTTTACGCTTTTTTGACAGATAACCTTTATCCTTGGCTTGGATAAACTGAATTCTCTCGTCACCGTGAGTCGAGCCGATACTAACTTTCTGCAAAGTAAAGTAAGTTTTCAATATAATAACGGCATGAAATGTATACGAACTTCTGACGGCCGCAAACTGGACCACCATGCGCTCCAAGTCATGCGCCAACAATCGATCAATGAAAGCACCGTGGATGTGGCCGTGTTCCAGGAGTTGCTCAAGCGCCTGCTGGTGGGTGCATGCAAGCCTGTGTTCGTCGTCGATGTCCACTCCATTCATAAGGCCAAGCTCGTGAAGCAATACGTCGACAGCCTCGACGGCGCACTCAAACTGTTCTACCTGCCGCCATACTCGCCGTACCTCAATCCCGACAAGCAGGTCTGGGCCTACGTGAAGCGCCAAGTCAGCAAGCAATTCGTGCAAGACAAAGACGGAATGAAAAGACTCGCCCTCGGCGCCTTGCGCCGTATTCAGAAATTGCCGACGATGGTCAAATCGTTCTTGCAGCAACAGGAATGCCGCTACGCCATATGAGTGCTTACTTTACTTTCTAGAAAGTTAGTAAACAACGGGGATAACACCTGACTACTCACCGATAATCTCAGATAAGAAGTGGCTGCTTCAAGTTACGACAAGCCGCTCGCGGTCTTCTTACTTCACGCGTTTGTACGGCTGATCGAACGCCCCGGACACGAGCCGTCCACGCGGGCGGCCTGCCCGGGTCAGGTGCAGCTCAAGCTCCCGCGACAGCACGAACAGCACAGTCGGCGATGCGGCATACAACGGCTCGAAGGCAGCGCCGTGTGCGGAAAACATCAGCTGGCCTTTTTGTTGCCGGATCTCGAAGTCGCCGGCGCCGACGATCCGGTAGCGTCCCTCAAGCGCCTTGCGCTGCGCCGCCGGCAGCGCCTGCGCGGTGCGCATCACGGTCTGGTTGGCGGGCCATCCGTATTCAGCGGCGATGGCGCGCATGAGGCCACGGGCCAGTTCAAAGCCGTTGTCGCCATTCGTCATCACCACCGCGCCGTCGCCATGTTCGGTGAAGGCGTACAGCGAATTTTGGAAGCCGGTATTGACACCGCCGTGGCCAAAAGCCCGGCTTGCGCCTTCGCCCTCGACTTCGGGGCCTAGACCATGCTCGCCCTTCACCGGCTGCAGCATCGTGCGCGCCATCTCGGGCGACAAGATGCCCTGGCCGGCGACGCTGCGCTGCACACCAATGGCGAACCTGGCGAGGTCGCTCGGCGTGGTCCACAAACCTGCGGCAGCCTGTTCGGGATAGGTGTAGGCGCCGCCGGCATACGGCGCGCCCTTCGCGTCGTGCGGCTGGGCCGCACGCGCCGCCAACGCCGTCGGCAAGGGCTGGACGAAGGTGCTATTGTCCATGCCGAGCGGCGTGAGCACGCTGCTGGCCAACAGCTCGGCGAACGGCTTGCCGCTGCGATCGACCAGCGCCTGTTGCACCAGCAGATAACCGCCGCCGGAATAGCGTTCGATGCTGCCCGGCGCGATGTCGATGCGTACCGGCTCGGAATTTGCAGGCTTGACGCCGTCGAGCACCTGGAGCAGGGTCGGCACGGCGGCGCCATGTGCATAGCCGGCAAAGCCATGCGCCGTGGTGCCAGCCGTGTGCGACAGCAATTGGCGCAAGGAGGCGGTGGCGCCGCTGGGACCGGGCGGCAGCTTCCAGTTGGTCATCGCGGCATTGATATCGGCGTCGAGCGACAACTCCCCAGTCTCCGCCATGCGCAGCGCCGCCAATGCGGTCACCGGCTTGCTGATCGAAGCGGCTTGGAACAAGGTGTCCGGCGTGACCGCCGGGCCGCCAGCATAGGCGACGCCATATCCTCTGGCCCAGGCGACCTTGCCGTCGCGAATCACCGCCACGCTCACGCCGGGCACGTGCAGGCGGCGCATCGACTCGGCAAGCGTATTCGCCGGCACGGGCCGGCCTTCAATTGCCACCGGAGGACGCAAGTTGTGCTCGATATGAGCAATGTCGGCATCTTCCGCATGGGCGGCGGCAAACGGCGCGGTAGCGGCAATGACGATGGCGAGCTGTTGAAAGAAGGGGGGAAAACGAGCAAGAACGGCCGAATTGTTACTCCGTATTGCGGCGACATGGGGAATGGCCATTCAATTTTCCTTCGATGCAAGTTATCCTTTGCCAATTATGAAAAAATTACCATTAAGATGCAAGCGATAAGATTGTTCATTAGCTATGCCACCCGGACCAAGCCAAGCGCCTTCTCGGCCTCGAACGCGGCGACATAGTTTTCGACAGGCTCGGTAGTGCCCAGAAATCTGGGCACGCCGGTTTCCCGATCGACCAACATGCTTATCCCAATTTGCCCACCCGCCGCGTTTCGATGAATAGCCGGGTCAGCAATCATGGCCGCATCAGGTGGAGTAAGGGCGGCCCAAGCCGCTACTCCACCAGGCGCGGCCCGTGCAGCAGGGTGTGCAGGCGGAAGCCCTCGCGGATGTTCTCGCGCAGCACGGCGCCCTTCCACGGCTTGGTGTAGAAGCGGTCGATGGCGCCGTGGTTGATGGCGGCCATGATCGGCGTCAGGTCGGCGTAGGCCGACAGCATGATGCGGAAGGTGTCCGGCGCCAGATTCTTGACCCGCTCCATGAACTCGGTGCCGCTCATCAGCGGCATGCACTGGTCGCACAGGATCACCTGGACGCGGTGCCGCGCCAGCACGTCGAAGCCCTCGGCGGCGGTCTGCGCGGTCAGGATGCGGTAGCCGTCCTGCGCCAGGAAGTCGGTCAGCACGTCGAGCATGAAGGCGTCGTCGTCGACGATGAGCAGGGTTTGCTGGCCCGGCTCGGCCTCGTCGACCGGCGCCTGCAAATAGCGGCCCTCGCGCAGCATGGCTTCGAACTCCTCCTCGGGCAGCGGACGGCTGAAGTAGTAGCCCTGCATCTCGTCGCAGCCGTGGCGGCGCAGGTAGGCCAGTTGGGCCTCCTTCTCGACGCCCTCGGCGATCACTTCGAGCTTCATGCTGTGCGCCATGTTGATGATGGCCAGGACGATGGCGGCGTCGTCCGGGTTGCTGGTGACCTCGCGCACGAAGGCGATGTCGATCTTCAGCTTGTCGATCGGGAAGCGCTTCAGGTAGGCCAGGCTGGAATAGCCGGTGCCGAAGTCGTCGATCGAGATCTGGATGCCCAGCGCCTTCAGGTTCTGCAGCACCGTGATGGTCTCCTCGGCGTTCGACATCAGCGAGCTTTCGGTCAGCTCCAGTTCGAGCAGCTCGGGGGCGATGGCGTGCTCGGTGATGGCGCGCATCACCTCCTCCTCCAAACCGCCGACGAAGAACTGGATGCCCGAGACGTTGACCGACAGGTGCACCGCGCCGGTGCCGGACTTGCCCCACTGGCTGATCTTGCGGCAGGCCTCGTGCAGCACCCAGGTGCCGACCCGCACGATCAGGCCGGTCTCTTCCAGGATGGGGATGAACAGGGCCGGCGAGACCATGCCGTGGCCGGGCCGCTTCCAACGGATCAGCGCCTCGGCGCCGCTGATGCGGCCGCTGCCGATGTGCACCTTGGGCTGGAAGAACAGCACGAACTCCTCGTTGTCGATGGCCCGCCGCAGCGCGTTCTCCAAATCGAGGCGGGCCAGCGACTGGGCGTTCATCTCGGCGGTGAAGAAGCGGAAGGCGTCGCGGCCGGCCTCCTTGGCGCGGTACATCGCCGTGTCGGCGTACTGGATCAGGGTGTCCGGGTCGAGGCCGTCGTCGGGGAACACGGAGATGCCGATGCTGGCCGTCACCGTCACCTCGTGGCCTTTCAGGTCGAAGGGCTTGCGCATGGCGTCGCGGATCTTGTCGACCACGGCGATGGCGTTCTGCGCCCCCTCGGGCAGCATCAGGATGGCGGCGAATTCGTCGCCGCCGAAGCGGCCGATGGTGTCGCGCACCCGCAGGCAGTCGACCAGCCGGCTGGAGAACTGGCGCAGCAGCTCGTCGCCGATGGTGTGGCCGAGCGTGTCGTTGACGTTCTTGAAGCGGTCGACGTCGAGGAACAGCACGGCCAGCGCCCATTTGTGCTCGGCCGCCTGGCCCAGCGAGTGGCTCAGCGAGTCGTAGAACTGGCTGCGGTTGGGCAGCCCGGTCAGGGTGTCGAAGTGGGCCAGCTTGAGCAGGCGCTGCTCGGCCTCCTTGCGCTCGGTGATGTCGCGCGCCACCGCCACCAGGATCCAGCTCTGCCCCGAGCGCAGCGTGCGGCGCTGCACCTCGACCGACAGCGGGCTGCCGTCCTTGCGCTGCAACAGCAGCTCGGCCATGGCGCCGCTCTGGTCGCCCGACAGCAGCTTGTCGTACAGGTCCTCCAGGCGGTTCAGGTCGCCGTCGACCGCCTTGTTGGGGCCGACCTTGAGGAAGTCCTCGCGCTCGTAGCCGAGCATGCGGCAGGCGGTGACGTTGACGTCGACGAAGCACATGCCGGCGCGGTCGACCAGGAAGATGGCGTCGGCGGTGGCGTCCATCGCCAGGCGGAAGCGGCGCAGGTCCTCGTCGAGGCGGATGCGGGCGTTCATGTCCAGGGTCAGCTGGGCGTGGTGGCGCTTGATCTCCTCGTACAGCAGCAGGTTCTCGTAGGCCACCGAGATCTGCGCGGCGACGGTGGCGGCGACCCGCTCGTCGACTTCGGAAAACTCGTCGGCGCCCAGCTTGTCGACCAGGTAGAGCCAGCCGTGGGTGCGCTCGCGCGAGGCGATCGGCACGCCGAGGAAGGAGTGCACCGGCGGATGGCCGGCCGGCAGGCCGATCTCCTGCGGGTCGCCGCCCAGGTCGTTGATGCGGCAGGGCTGGCGGTGTTCCAGCAGCTTGCCGAGGATGCCGGCGCGCGGCGTGGCGGCGATCTGGCGGGCCTGCTGGCCGATGCCGCAGGAGGCGAAGTAGTTCAATTCGCCGGCGCCCAGTTCGAGCACGCCGATGCAGGCGTACTTGGAGACGCAGATGTTCTGCGCCACGCGGCAGCCGATCTCGATCAGCGCCAGCGGGTCGCGCTCGGCGCCCAACTCGATGCCCAGCTCGATCAGCGCGGTCAGGCGCAGGCTGACCGCCTGCAGGCTCGACAGCGAGCGCGACAGCCGCTCCGTCATCAGCGACAGGTTCTCCGGCTGGGGCGCGTCGCCGTCCTGGTGGTTGGCCAGCTGGGTGATCAACTGGCTGCTCGATTCGAGCTCGCCGAGGTATTCGGCGACCTTGTTGTCGATGCCGTGGAAGCGGCCCTCGGACGGCGGGTCGGGCGCGAAGCCGGGCAGCAGCTCCGGCTCGGCGGCCAGGCCGAGCGCCTCGTGCACGGTGCGCAGGATGACGTCGGGGTCGGACGGTTTGGGCAGCACCCAGCGCACGCCGCAGGCCTGCGCCACGGCCATCGCCTCGCGCTCGCGGTAGGTGGCGGTGTAGAAGATGATCGGCACCTCGGCCGTGGCCGGGTCGCTGTGCATGCGGGTGACGAACTCGTAGCCGTCCATGTTGGGCATCAGGATGTCGGAGATGACCAGGTCGGGCCGCTCGGCGTGGACCATTTTCAAGCCCTCGGCGCCGTTGGCCGCCTCCAGCAGGCGGTGGCCGCCGTAGCCGAGCAGGGTCATCAGGAACTCGCGGTTGAGCACGTGGTCGTCGACGATCAGGATGGTGGCCACGTCGGCCTTGGGCGGCGTCGCCAGGGTGCCGGGCAGGAAGGCCTCGATCTGGGTGACGAAGGAGTCCGGCTCGATCGGCTTGCCGATGTAGCCGTCGAAGCCGGCCGCCAGCAGGCGCTCGCGGTCGCCGACCATGGCCAGCGCGGTCACCGCCAGCGCCGGAATGTGGGCCAGCGCGGGGTCGGCCTTGAGGGCGGCGACCACGCCGTAGCCGTCCAGCTTGGGCAGGTGGACGTCGCAGATGATCAGCTCGGGCAGCTCGCGGCCGGCCACCGCCACGCCCTCTTCGCCGTCGTGGGCCTGCAGCGGGACGTAGCCGAAGGCGCGCAGCAGATACACCATCAGCTCCATGTTGGTGGGGTTGTCTTCGATGATAAGAATGCGGGCTGCCACGTTAGCGCTCCAGGTTAATCATAGTGCTTTGCGGGACTGCCGTCCCGCCCTCGCGGCGGCGGCCGCCCATATTGTGCCGGCTAGTCGAGCGGCAGGGCCAGCGTGAAGGTGCTGCCTTCGCCGGCCCGGCCGTCGAACAGTATCTGGCCGTGCAACAGGCCGGCCAGCTTCTGGCTCAGGTGCAGGCCCAGGCCGCTGCCCTCGTACTGCCGGGCGCTGCCGGCGTCGAGCTGGGTGAAGGCATGGAACAACTTGTCGCGGTGCTCGGCGGCGATGCCCACGCCGGTGTCGCTGACGCTGAAGGTGACGCACTCGCGCTGCTCGACTTGGGCCACGCTGAGCCGCACGGCGACCTCGCCGCGCTCGGTGAACTTGACGGCGTTGTTGACCAGGTCGATCAAAATCTGCTGCAGCGCGCGGCGGTCGCTGAGCAGGACGATGTCGTCGGGGGTGGCGCAGAACGACGCCAGCCGCAGGCCCTTGTCGCGCGCCAGCGGCTGGAAGCTTTGCAGCAGCTCCTCGACCAGGGCGCGGCACTGCGGTTGTTCGAAGTGCAGCTCGATCTTGCCGGACTCGATGCGGGTCAGGTCGAGCAGGTCGTTGATCAGCGACAGCAGGTGGCGCGCGCTGGCCTGGATGGTGCGCAGCTGTTTGTCCTGCGGCTCGTTGAGCGGACCGGGCAGGCGCATCACCACGCGGCCGCCGCCGTTGACCATGACGATGGCGTCCGGCGTCGACTCGAGCAGGCCGCCGTAGCGCGCCTCGAGCAGCTGGGCGTCGCGCAGCACCTTCAACTGGGTGACGTCCTTCTTGCTCCACAGGATGTACTCGGCGGCGCCGGCGGCGTCGCGGATCGCCTTGGCCGAACCGTCGACGTAGACCAGGGCGCCGTCCTTGGCGCGGCGCATGGTCTCGTAGCTGGCGCTGCCGTCGACCAGGGCGCGGCCGCGCACGGCGTCGTCCTCGGCGCCATGGCCGGGCGGCACGATCAGGTCGTCGAGCTGGCGCCCCACCGCCTCGTCGGCGTCATAGCCGAACACCGCCACCGCGCCCGGACTCCAGCACAGCACCTCGCCACCCGGCGTCGTCAGGATGACGGCGT
The DNA here is from genome assembly GCF_016461825.1 of Rugamonas violacea. GTDB lineage: Bacteria > Pseudomonadota > Gammaproteobacteria > Burkholderiales > Burkholderiaceae_D > Rugamonas. Next base: position 322,213 of record NZ_JAEMNU010000123.1, read on the forward strand.
CGGGCGTCTCTTTCAGGATCAGGCTGCCGAAATCGATTGCCATCGTGGACCTTGTATGAGGGCGCCGCAGACAAGGACGGCGCACGAATAACCATACAGCAACATAAGCCCGATATTCTCACAAAAACTCACCAAGGCCCCCTTCGCCCGACCGCAAAACAACAGCCGGACCTTGCTTGGATGAAAAAATAGTCTACCGAAGCCGGCCGGCGCCGTCCATCGCCCCGCGCGGCGGCGCGCAGGCGGCGATTTCGGCCAGCACGCATTGCACAATGCTAGGGTCGGAGCCCAGCGCGACGTGGCCGACGCCGCCGAAGGCCAGCTGGCGCGCGCCGGCCAGGCTGGCCGAGTCCTGCGGCGCGACGATGTTGTCGTGGTGGGAAAAGATCGAGGTGACGGCGCCGGCCTCGGCGCGCGCCAGCTCCGCCAGCCAGGCGCCGCCGCGCCGCATCTGCGCGGCGTTGGCGCCGGGGCCGAGGCTGGCCAGCGCGGTGCCGTGGTGCGGACTGCCGAGGGTGATCAGGCGCGCCACGCGGGCCGCGCCGTCGGCGCGCAGATAGCTCCGCGCCACCAGGCCGCCCATGCTGTGGCCGAGCAGGATCACCTGCGGCGCCCCGGTCGCCGCGCACAGGCGGGCGACGCCGGCGCGCACCTGGGGCACGAAATCGTCGATGGCGGCGCCGGGCGGCGCCAGGTCCAGCGCGTAGTGGCTGATGCCGGCGCGGCGCAGCTCGCGGCTCAACGCGCGCCAGTAGCCGCCGTTGCAGGCGTAGCCGTGCAGCAGCAGCACCGGCGGCGCGGCCGATGCCGCCGAAGCCGCCGATGCGGCCGATGCCGCGTCGCCCGGTCCGGCCGGCGCCAGCCACAGTGGCGACGGCAGCAGCATGTCCCAGGACGAGCTGCGCAGGCTGGCGCCGAACTCGCGCCAGCACAGGCCGAGCGCGGCGGCCGCGCCGAGTTCAAACTCGGCCGGCACGGTGCTGCGCCAGCGCCGGCTCAGACGGAAGTTGTTCAGGTTGACGGCCAGCCGCAGCGCCAGCACCGCGCCGGCGCCGGCCGCCAGCGCCGCCGCCGGATGCCACAGTGCGCCGCGCCACAGCGCCCAGGCCAGCGCCAACGCGGCCAGCATCTGCAACGCCAGCAACAGCAGCAGCAGGCGGCGAATCATGGCGCCCGGCCCCGCCGCGCCGACCGCCCCGGCGCCGCCGACCTGCCCGGTTCCGCCGCCCGGTCCGGTTCAGCTAACCTGCCCGGTTCCGCTGACCTGCCCAATTCCGCCGGCCAGCCCGGGTGCGGCACGGCGGTGCTGGCGGACGTGCCGGCCGGCGCGGCGGCGCGCATGCTCAGGCCTGCGGGCGCGGCGCCGGCCGCCCCGTCATCTGTTCGGCCAGCCGGCTGGCCAGGCGCGCGGTGACGCCGAAGATCGACAGTTGCGGATTGGCGCCGATCGAGGTGGGGAACAGCGAGCCGTCGTGCACCGACAGGTTGGCCACGCCGTGGTAGCGGCCGTCGGCGCCGACCACGCCGAGACGCGGGTCGTCCGACATGGTGCAGCCGCCCATCACGTGGGCCGACACCACCCGCGTCGCCAGGGTCTTGAACGGCAGCGCGTTGATGCCCTTGCTGGCCGCCGCCCAGGTGCTGTACTGGCCGGCCGACTCGTGCACCGGGGTCACCGTCTTGGCGCCGGCGGCGAACTGGATCTCGGCCATCGACAGCATGGAGCGGCGCACGCCGTCCCAGATGAAATCGCTGATCGGATAGTCGAGCACCGGCGCGCCACGGCTGTCGAGGGCCACGCTGCCGCCCGGCGCGTCGCGGTGGAAGCCGTCGCGCAGCAGCGCCAGCAAGGCGTGGATGTGGGGGAACTGCGCCATCATCGCGGCGTGCCCGGCGCCGAAGCCGGCCATCGTCGTCGACAGCAGCAGCGGGTGCAGCGGCGGCGCCTCCAGCTTGTAGCCGATCGGCCCGTCGACCGGGCCGCTGTGGAGGAAGTGGTCGGAATAGATCGACTGCGGCGCGCCGGCGTAGCCGTCGACGCGCTGCTCGAACAGGCCGGCCGAGATGATGGTCGGATGCAGGAAGGTGCGCTTGCCCAGCAAGCCGTGCGGATCGGGGGCGTTGGAGCGCAGCAGCAGGGCCGGCGAGTTGATGGCGCCGCCGGCCAGCACGAAGTGCTTGGCGCGCACCGTGACGCGGCGGCCGGTGGTGCTCAGGCCGGCCGCGTCGAGGGCGACACACTCCAGCCGCTCGATGCGCTCGCCCCGCATGACGAAGCGCTCGGCGCGCACCCGCGTCAGCAGGCTGGCGCCATGCGTCAGCGCCGAGGGGATGGTGGTCACCAGCATCGACTGCTTGGCGTTGGTCGGACAGCCCATGCCGCAGTAGCCCAGGTTCCAGCAGCCGTTGACGTTGCGCGGGATGACCGCCGTCGACACGCCCAGCTTGGCCGCGCCGCGCCGCAGCAGGTCGTTGTTCTCGTTCGGCGGCACCGCCCAAGGACTGATGTGCAGGCGCTGCTCCATCATGCCGAACCACGGCGCCAGCGCCGCCTCGTTGTAGTCCTTCAGGCCGAAATGCTGCTGCCAGTAGGCCAGCGTGGCCGGCGGCGTGCGGAAGCTGGAGGTCCAGTTGACGGTGGTGGTGCCGCCCACCGTGCGGCCCTGCAGGATGTTGATACCCTTGTCGCGCGTCTTGCGCGCGGCCGACTCCTGGTACAGCGCCGGGTAGGCCTCGGCCTCGCGCATCTTGAAGTCCTTCGACGACTTCAGGGCGCCCTCCTCGATGATCAGCACCTTCAGTCCGGCCAGGGCGAGGATCTCGGCCGTGACGCCGCCGCCGGCGCCGCTGCCGATGACCACCACGTCGGCCTCGATGTTGCGGTCCTCGCTCAGCAAGGCGCCGTCGGTGACCAGCCAGCCGGCGGCCAGGCCGGCCTGGATCGGGTCGGGGATCACCGCGCCGGCGGTGGCGCTGGCGCCGGCAGTGGCGGCGCTGGCGTTGATAGGGATGATGCTGTCGGTCATTGCGGCTTCCGATAAGGTGGCGGGCGGCGCGGCGCGGCCTGGACGGCGGTGCGCGGCGGCGACGGTTGTATGGTTGTACTCTAGGGACCGGGCCAGTTTCCCGGCGCGTGGGTTGCGCTGCGCACGGGCGCGCAGCTCAGCGCAGTCGGCTCAACTGAGTTCCTTGATCGGGCCGGGATAGCCGATCGCCGGCCAGCTGGCCGGATCGGAATACCAGGCGCCGAGCACCAGGTCGTGCAGCGCGTGGTAGGCCGTTTGCAGCGTGGCCAGGCGGTGCCGGCGCCAGCTTTGCAGGAACTCGTCGACCTGGGCCGGCGTCGCCGTGGTCCAAGCGCCGGACACGCCGGCCAGGAAGCGCCGCGCCGGCGCCAGCGCCAGCAGGCCGAACAAATCCTGCACCTCCTTCTGCGTCGCCAGCGGCAGGCCCTGGACGGCGCCCTTGACCCGCTCGGCGGTGTGGCCGACGGCGGCGGCGCGCGCCGCCGGCTCGGCCGGCAGCACGCCGGCCAGCAGCGCCGGGATCACCGCGCCCAGCACCAGGCCGGCGTCGCCGTCGAGGGCGAAGGGGGCCAGCGGCGCCGGTCCGCGCACGGCGCGGTAGACGGCGCCGCCGGCGGCCAGGCCGAGGGCGCCGATCAGCCCCAGCTTCAAAAATTGTCTGCGCTTCGTCTGCATGTCTCCATCCTGTTGTGTCTTGTTATCCAATGAGTGTACGTTAAAGCCCGTGCCTCTCCGGCGGCAAAAATAGAGGGCCAGATCTAGTCACTTCTGGTAAACGCAGGGATAAGAAAAGAACGGTTGGCGCGGAGCCTCGAACGGCAGTGACGCGGCGTCAAGGCGGAACACCATGGCAACATCTAGGCCGGCGCGGCGGAGCCGTGCGCGCCCGACCGACCAGGGTCAAGGGATCGCGCCGGGAACATAACACCTCCCCCCAGAGGCAAAGAGCCAGGGTCAGACCCGGCGGGTCTGACCCTAGATTTACGCCGGTGGGGTTGCTCGACATGATTTACACCTGCGGCAGTTGCCGACTCGGCGCTGGCGCCCTCACCCCTGATCCGGCCCGCCCTTGCCGTCCGGCCGCGGCGCCACCATCTGGCGGGCGATGCCGCGCAGGATGTTGACCTCCTCGGTCTCCAGCCGGGCGCGGGCGAACAGGCGTTTCAGGCGCGGCATCAGCTTGCGCGGGTTGCCGGCGTCGAGGAAGCCGATCTCGACCAGCGACTGCTCGAGGTGGTGGTACATGCCCTCGATCTGCTCGACGCTGGCGGCGTGGCCGTGGAAGCCGACGCCGGAGGCGGCCTGGCGGCCGTCCAGCGCCGCCATGCGGCACTCGTAGGCCAGCACCTGGGCCGCCTGGGCCAGGTTCAGCGAGGAATAGTCGGGGTTGGCCGGGATATTGATCAGCACGTTGCACTGCTCGACCACCTCGTTGGGCAGGCCGAAGCGTTCGTTGCCGAAAATCAAGGCGGCGGTCAGCTCGGGCTGGCCGCTGAGCTGCTCGGCCAGCTGGCGCGGCGCCAGCACCGGTGGCGAGAACTCGCGCAGCCGGGCCGACACGGCGGCGGCGAAGTTGACGCCCTCGAGCGCCTCGGCCATGCTGCCGACGACGCGGGCGCCGGCCAGGATGTCCTGCGCGCCGCTGGCGAAGGCGACCGCCTCGGCGTCCTCGAGGGCGTTGTCGAAGCGCGGCGAGACCAGCACCAGCTCGCTGAAACCCATGGTTTTCATGGCGCGGGCGACGGCGCCGATATTGCCCGCGCGGCTGGTCTGGACCAGAATAAATCGCAGCCGAGTGAAAAGAGACGTGTTGATTTCGGGCAGGTTCATTTAAAATAGCGCTATTGCGCGGTATCGATACGGAAAATTCGGGGATGTCGGCAGGCTGGCCGGGGCGGTTTTTTCGCCCGGCGACGCCGCCAACCGGGATTTTAACCTTTCGCCGCCGCACCGCTCTTTAATTCATTCTTGTACTCTATTGCCCCGCCGGGACGGTTGTCGCCCCGGCGGGCGATAGCGTTCTTTTACCGGAAGCTTACATGCACCCAATGCTCAACACGGCGATCAAAGCCGCCCGCCGCGCCGCCGCCGTCATCAACCGCGCGTCCTTCGATCTCGACCGCGTCACTGTGACCGAGAAACAACACAACGATTTCGTCACCGACGTCGACCAGGCCGCCGAACAGGCCATCATCGAGGTGCTGTCCAAAGCCTACCCCGACCACGCCTTCCTGGCCGAAGAGTCGGGCGCTTCCAAGAACGCCAACGACGAGACCGAATTCACCTGGATCATCGACCCGCTCGACGGCACCACCAACTTCATGCACGGCTTCCCACAGTACTCGATCTCGATCGCCCTGGCGCAGCGCGGCGTGATCACCCAGGCCGTCATCTACGACCCGGTGCGCAACGACCTGTTCACCGCCACCAAGGGCGCCGGCGCCTACCTGAACGACAAACGCATCCGCGTCACCAAGCTCGACCGCATCGCCAACGCCCTGCTGTCGACCGGCTATGTGGCCGGCAGCCCGCGCGCGCTGGCCGAATACCTGAAGATGTACGGCATCATGGCCGAACGTTGCCACGGCGTGCGCCGTCCCGGCAGCGCCGCGCTGGACCTGGCCTACGTCGCCGCCGGCCGCCTCGACGGCTTCTACGAGAAGGGCCTGAAACCTTGGGACATCGCCGCCGGCGCCTTGATGGTGACGGAATCGGGCGGCATCGTCGGCGAGTTCAGCGGCGAGTCCGACTACCTGTACAAGGGCGACATCATCGCCGCCAGCCCGAAGATCTTCGGCCAGATGGTCGGCCTGCTGGGCGAATTCGCCTGATTCGGCGACTTTGTTACAAAAAAGGAGGGCCGCGGCCCTCTTTTTCGTTTCCACATTGAAACAAACGCCGGACTATGCTGTTATACTCCGGCCTGCGGCCCCCTGACCAGTCCTTAGCCGCTGTCTCCCCCCAATCCGATTGCCTGCGACTGGCGCCATCCGTGGCGACAGGCCGATCTTTACATAAAGCTAACATGTCCTTTTCCACACTCGGTTTGTCCGACGCCATCGTGCGTGCCGTCACTGAAGCCGGCTACACCACGCCGACCCCGATCCAGATGCAGGCCATTCCGGCCGTGCTGAACGGCGGCGACCTGCTGGCCGGCGCGCAAACCGGCACCGGCAAGACCGCCGGCTTCACGCTGCCGATCCTGCACCGCCTGTCGACCGACGCCAACGGCGCGGCGATGACCGGCAACACCTCGCAGCGGCCGATCCGCGCGCTGATCCTGACCCCGACGCGTGAACTCGCCGCGCAGGTCGAGGAAAGCGTGCGCATCTACGGCAAGTACACCAAGCTGAACTCCACCGTGATCTTCGGCGGCGTCGGCATCAACCCGCAGATCAAGCAGCTCAAGCACGGCGTCGACATCCTGGTGGCCACCCCCGGCCGCCTGCTCGACCACATGGAACAGCGCACCGTCGACCTGTCGAAAGTGGAAATCCTGATCCTCGACGAAGCCGACCGCATGCTCGACATGGGCTTCATCCGCGACATCAAGAAGGTGCTCGCGGTGCTGCCGCCGAAACGCCAGAACCTGCTGTTCTCGGCCACCTTCTCGGAAGAGATCAAGGCCCTGGCCGACGGCCTGCTGAACAAGCCGGCGATGATCGAAGTGGCGCGCCGCAACTCGACCGTCGAAGTCATCGCGCAGAAGATCCACCCGGTCGACCGCGACAAGAAGCACCCGATGCTGTCGTTCCTGATCAAGACGAACAACTGGAGCCAGGTGCTGGTGTTCACCCGCACCAAGCACGGCGCCAACAAGCTGGTCGAACAGCTCAACGCCGACGGCATCGGCGCCATGGCCATCCACGGCAACAAGAGCCAATCGGCGCGCACCAAGGCCTTGTCCGAATTCAAGGAAAACAAGCTGCAGGTGCTGGTCGCCACCGACATCGCCGCGCGCGGCATCGACATCGACCAACTGCCGCACGTGGTCAACTACGACCTGCCGAACATTCCTGAGGACTACGTCCACCGCATCGGCCGCACCGGCCGCGCCGGCGCCACCGGCGAAGCCGTGTCGCTGGTCTGCGTCGACGAACACGACATGTTGAAAGACATCGAGAAGCTGATCAAGCAAACCCTGCCGCGCGCCGTGATCCCTGGCTTCGAGCCGGACCCGACCGCGCGCGCCCAGCCGGTGCAACTGCGCAGCGGCACCGGCGGTCATCGCAACGGCGGCCGTAGCGGCGGCGGCGGCGGTGGCGGCGCGGTGGTGCGCGTCAAGGCGGCCGGCGGCGGCGCCAAGCCACGCGGCGCCAGCGGCAACGGCGGCCCGGCGGCCGGCGGCGGCGGCGGTGGCCGCAGCGGCGCGCCACGCTCGGCGGCGCCACACCGCTCCGGCGGTCGCGGCCGCTAAGCGGCAGCCAGCAACAAACCAGTCGGTCGATCAGCCACTGCCGCCCTCCCGGGCCGCGGTGGCTTTTTTGTATGCACGGAGCGCCGGCAAAACCCAAGGGCGCGAACTGGGGTCGGACCCGCGGGTCC
>NZ_JAEMNU010000124.1 GCF_016461825.1 Rugamonas violacea
GCCGCGCCTGGCCCGCCTGGTAGGCGAAGGCGCTCAGCACGGGATGGGAGAACAGTTCGCGCAAGCCCAGCTCGATGCCCATGACCTCGCGCAAACGCGACATCAGTTGCACCGCCAGCAGGGAGTGGCCGCCCAGTTCGAAGAAGTGGTCGTTGCGGCCCAGGCCCTGCAACCCCAGCAGGTCCTGCCAGATGGCGGCGATGGCCTGTTCCAGCTCGCCTTCCGGCGGCGCATAGGGACGCGCCGCCAGCGCCATCATGTCCGGCGCCGGCAGGGCTTGGCGGTCCAGCTTGCCGTTCGGCGTGAGCGGGAAACGTTCCAGCGTGACGAAGGCGAGCGGCACCATGTACTCGGCCAGATGCCGACCCAGTTCACTGCGCAGTTCGGCCGCGCCGCCCGGCGTGCCGGTCAGGTAGGCCACCAGGCGCTTATCGCCCGGCACGTCTTCGCGCGCCAGCACCACCGCCTCGCGCACCCCCTCGCAGGCCGCCAGGCGCGCCTCGATTTCACCCAGCTCGATGCGCAAGCCACGGATCTTGACCTGGAAGTCGTTGCGGCCCAGGCATTCGATCGCGCCGTCGGCCAGCCAGCGGCCGACGTCGCCCGTCTTGTACAAAGTGCCCGCGCTGAACGGGTCGGCGATGAAACGCTCGGCCGTCAGTTGCGGACGATGCAGGTAGCCGCGCGCGACGCCGATGCCGCCGATATAAATCTCGCCGCTGACACCTTGCGGCACCGGTTGCAGATGGCCGTCCAGCACATACAAGGTCGTATTCCCCAGCGGCCAGCCGATCGGCACGATGCCCGGGTGGGCGTCGTTGCAGCGCCAGTGGCTCACGTGCACCCCCGCCTCGGTCGGACCATACAGATTGTGCAGTTCGACCTGCGGCAGGGTCGCCAGGAAGCGCTGCTGCAAGGCGTAAGGCAGGGCCTCGCCGCTGCACAGCACACGGCGCAGCATGGCGCAGTGCCGCAGCTCGGCTTGCTGCATGAAGGCGTCGAGCATCGACGGCACGAACAGCAGCGTCGTCACCTGCTCGCGCACGATCAGCTCGCCCAACTGGCGCGGATTCTGGTGCGCCTTGGGCGGCGCCACCACCAGCGTGGCGCCGTTGAGTAGAGGCCAGAACAATTCCCAGACCGAGACGTCGAAGCTGATCGGCGTCTTCTGCAAGACGCGCTCGCCGGCCTCCAGCCGATACGCGCTTTGCGCCCAGCACAGCCGGCTGACGGCCGCGTCGTGCTGGTTCATCGCCCCTTTCGGCTGGCCGGTCGAGCCGGAGGTGTAGATCACGTAGGCCAGGTGGGACGGCTTCAAGCCCGCCACCACCGGGTTGTGGACCGGCTGCGCCGCCAGGCCGGCGTCGTCCAGATACTGCAACCGCGCCGCGCCATCCACCTGCAGCGGCAAGCCGCTGTGCGTCAGCACGACCTGCGGCGCGCAATCGGCCAGCATGTAGGCCAGGCGTTCGGCCGGGTAGTCCGGGTCGAGCGGCACGTAGGCGCCGCCGGCCTTCAGGATGGCCAGCAGGCCGACCACCATGCCCAGGCTGCGCTCGGCGCAAATGGCCACCCGCGCGTCCGGCTCGACGCCGAGCGCCAGCAGGCGGTGCGCCAGCTGGTTGGCTTGCTTGTTCAGCTCGGCGTAACTGAGCACCTCGCCTTCGAAGCGCACGGCCTCGGCGCCGGGACTGCGCAGCACCTGTTCCTCGAACATCTGGTGCAGCAACTTGTCGCGCGGGAAGGCGACGTCGGTGTCGTTCCAGCCGCGCGTCAACTGCTCGCGCTCGACGGCGTCCAGCAGGTTCAGCCGGCTCACGCTTTGCTGGTCGTCCTCGACCATCCCCTGCAACACCGCGCGCAGGTAGCCCACCAGCCGCCGCGCGGTGTCGGCTTCGAACAGCGCGGTCGAATAGATCAAGCCGCCAACGAGGCTGTCGCCGGCCTCGCTCATCGACAGCGACAGATCGAACTGCGCCGTCGTATGCGGCGTGGCGACGCCGCTCAATTGCAGGCCGGGCAGGCTCAGCCCGCCACCGCCCGGCGTGTTGTTCATCGCGAACATCGTCTGGAACAGCGGGCTGTGGCTCATGCTGCGCTGCGGCTTGAGCGCGTCGACCACCTGTTCGAACGGCACGTCCTGATGGGCGTAGGCGTCCAGCGTGCCGGCGCGCATCCGGGCCAGCAGGGCCGCCACGCTCGGGTCGCCGTCGGCGTTCACGCGCAGGGCCAGGGTGTTGACGAAAAAGCCGATCAGGTGTTCCGTCTCGCCGCGCTGGCGGTTGGCGATCGGGCTGCCGACCACCACGTCCGATTGTCCGCTGACGCGGGACATCAAGATGCCCCAGCCGGTGAGCAGGGTCATGAACAGCGTGGCGCCGTGGCGCCGGCTGAGCTGCTTGAGGGCCTGCGTCAGCTCGGCCGTCAAGGTGAAATCGACACTCGCGCCGGCATGGCTTTGCTGGGCCGGACGGGGATGGTCGGTCGGCAGGGCCAGCAGTTCCGGCACGCCGGCCAGATGGCCGCGCCAGTAATCGAGCTGGGCTTGCAAGGCCTCGCCCTGCAACCAGTCGCGTTGCCAGACGGCGTAGTCGGCGTATTGCAGCGCCAACGGCGGCAACGGATCGCCCCGCCCCTGGCTGTACGCCGCATATAGCGCGCTCACTTCCCGCACCAGCAGGCCGATCGACCAGCCGTCGGAAATGATGTGGTGCTGATTAATCAGCAGCAAATGCTCGTCCTCGCCCAGGCGCAGCAGCTGGCCACGGATCAACGGTCCTTGGGCCAGGTCGAACGGCGTGCTGAAGAAATCGACGCTGCCGCGCTCGACGGCGCTGCGCTGC
>NZ_JAEMNU010000125.1:0-24524 GCF_016461825.1 Rugamonas violacea
GCGTAAGGCAGCATTTGCCCTTGCGTCAGATGCACGCCCAACGCGCGCACGCGGGGGCCGTATTGCACGGTCTCGCTCACCTCGGCGGGAAACACACTGTCGTGGCGCTGGCCGCAGGCACACGCCACCGTGTAGGTGCGGTGTTCGACCACCTCGACATCGGTCGCGGGCAAATCGAACACCTGGCGCCACTCCAGCACCTGCGCCGACTCCAGCGGTAACGCGCTGTGGCAACGGCTGCAATGCCCTGGCAAGGGGTGATCCACCGTGCCACTCGGCTCGGCCACCCGCTTGAGCGTATTGCCTTTGTGACCGGGCTGGCCACCCACCTTTTTATCGGACTTGCCGCGCAGCGAACTGGTCTTCTTCGGCTTTTTTGCCAGTCCGTCCGACGACGGCGGCATGCTCGAATTCTCGCTGTTCATGCCCAACTTTGCCTCGACTGCGTCCAGACGCGCGAACAGCGCATCAATGAGCCAATCCTTGTCGGCATCGGACAACTTGGTCAGGTCGGGGCGCGGTGGTTTCGGTGGCATAGCGGAATGATGCTGGAAAGCCGCTTGGTTTACAACCCTTTATTGATGCGCTCGCTGCGGCTGAATAGTTACCATTCGAGATGGGTCAAACGGGTACTGCGCTGGTGCGAGATCAGGAGGAGTTATTCACGTCCTGCCAGACCTTGGGTAAATAGTTACATCGAACGTTTTTTCGGCACGTTCAAAATGCACCTGCGCGGCCACATGATAAGGGACGAGTTGCATCTTGCTCAATCGCTGCCCAGCTTTCAATTTTGGTACAACGTCGTTCGTTCACATCAGCATCTTGGCGGACGTACGCCTCATCAAGTCTGGTGTGGTGTTGATCCGTTCAAGGCGGGGCCAAGATCGGTGCGCGCGTTCTGCGCGTGGGACGGACGGCTCAAGGGCCTGGTGTTGCGCCATTAGCCAGCGTCGGAAATGCTCGAATTGTTAAAGATCGGATGGACATTGACGGTGTCCGTGGGAACGCTCGTGCGGGGTTGGCACAGTCGTTTGTTTTTTTGCGACACGTTCCTGATTTGCTGCTTTAATGCCAATGTTTCTTTTGAAAACCGAGCGGATTTTATCAAAAATTGCGTCCGCGCGGGCTTGAAAATCATGTGTCCGTAGTGCGGATGGGACAACGATGTCTACCGGTCGAGGGCGTGCCTGAATGCCAGACCAGTTTTCGGCGCCCGGCAGGTTAAATAAAATCCACTCCCATACGCATGGCGGAAAATGCGATATAGGCATTGGAAGGGGACAAACAGGCAGCTTCGGCCCCCGCGAGCCATGCATCTAACTGGTCGTCAAATTCCCCCACGACCCATTTCAAATTCTCCTTCAAGTTGCTAGGAGTTCTCTTCAAAGCGTCCTCTCTAAACCAGTCATCGGAGATGCCCCATAGTAAAGCATAGGGAATTAGTGGCCGCAAATTTTCAGGCACATCTTGCACTTCGAAAGTGACTTTTTCGTTCGCCGAAAAACCCTTCCCCCATCCTGATTCAATTTCTTCTAGAGTTAAAATTTTATTCATTTTGTTAACGCTCCTTTCATTCGACCATACCAGTCCCAGTATTCTTGGCGTGTCGTAGAGGGTACTTTCGCAGCATCAAACATCTTCTCCGATAAACTTTGCATATGTGTTTCTGGGACGGTTGACCAACTAAACGTTCCGCCCATTTCTGCTCGAGCCTCTGCTCTCCAAGTGTTGTACACCCCAAAAGTTGCCCGATGATTTGCCTCTGGCATCAGAACGGCTGGTGCTAGATTCGGATCGTATTCTGGGAAATTTACTTTCATCCAAGCAGACATCACGCCATGATGCGAATTTTGTCCGGGCCGCGGAGATGGCATATCACCATGCTGAGCCACTAAGAATTCAGTATCGGTGCCAAGCTCACTAAAACGAATACCGCCAACTGCTCCAGACTGATAAGCGTATGGACCTGCAGTTTGGTTCGAAAGACCATCACCAATAAATCCGTACAACTTCCCGTTGGCACTCAGTGTTACTCCTTTACCACTTGAATAACCTAGATCACCGGCCAGGTAGCCGCCTGCACCAGGGATACGTCCAGCCAGGCTCTCAATGCTGGCTTTGAATGGCAACCCAAGCTCTAAACCTGTCACAAACTTGTCCTGCAGCGACATGTTTCCAAAATTGCGGGCGAAGGATCGTCCCGCTTGCAGCGGGTTCGCCACCGCATTGACTATGCCAGGCACCATGGTATCGCTGGTCAAAAGACGTGGCAAGCTGATGAGCGAATTCACCGTATCGGCCGCGATTTTTCGTACCCCATACGTGGCGGCGGCGAACACTCGTGCGCCCGTCGATGACCCGCCGGCGCTGGCGATGTCATCCATTTCGTAGGAGAAATCATTCACGCGATTTTGCAAATTTCCCACATACTCATCGGCGCCAATGTGCCTGGTACGGGTGACGACCGGCATCATTTCACCATCAGAACTAGCCATTTGCGTTTGATAGTCGTAACTGCCACCTACGTTGATGAAGCTTTGCCGCGCCGAAGACGAGCCGAAGCCAGGGGCATAAGACATCTGAGGCGAAGAGTTGCTCGGAATTAGCCCAGCGTCCGCCATGGCATCGCGTCGCGCGTCCGCCTCGGCGGTGAGACTAGCTTGCGGATAGGCCGCATCGAACTGGCCTTGTTCAATTTTTGCCAACAGATTGGAGCCGGCGCTGCTCGTCGAGCGATTGCTCGCCCGATCACCACCGCCCGACATGGCACCGGCCAGGCTGCTCCCCAGCGCATTGCCGAACGCATCTGCGGTAATCTGCGCGATCGCAATTTTACCACCGCGCATGACCGACGTGGTCAGACCGGCGGAGAAGCCGGAGACGCCGGCAGTGGCGAATTTGGCGGCAGCGGATGTCGGATCGCCGAAGATTTTCTGGCTTTCCAAATAACCTGCGACTTGGCTGCCGACCGCCGCGCCGGCATAAGAGGCGGCGACGCTGCTCCAGTTGAAACCGTGCTGTAGGCCGGTCACCATGCCTATGCCTTGGGAGACGGTGTTCGACAACGCGGCGCGGGCGGCCACGCCGCTCCATTCGTTACTCTGGAAAACCGGCGCCAATTTATCGAACGCCGCTAGTTGGCCGATGCCGGCGGTGACACCGCCCGCTATGCCGGCCTGGGCCACGGCGCTCCAGCTGAAACCGTCCTGTGCGCCGATCGATATGCCCACCACCTGGCTGGCGATGGAGCCTGCCGCCGCGCCGATCACGCCGCCGGCGACAACCGACATGGAGCCTGCCAGCGAACCAGCCGCGGCAGCGGCTGCTGCCGTGGTTGTCGCCGCTCCGCTGTAGGCGGCGAAGATGGCGTTGGCCGCCGCGCCTGCGGTGATGTAGGTAACGGCAATCGCCACCACGATCATGATGATCATGCCCACACCGCCGCAACCGCCCCCTGGTTGAGTCGGCGGCGGCAGGGCCGGCGCGGTGTTGCCGATGGCTTCGCTGGCGTTGTAGGGCTTGTAGGTGGCGTAGTCGTTGTGGACGGTGTTGACGCGGCTCGGAAGGTTGAGCACCCTGTTGATGCGCAGCGTTTCGCCGGCGCTCAGGCCGTTGGTGTCGGCGATGAGGTACCACAGCTTGCTGTCGCCCCACACCGCCTGGGCGATGCTTTGCAGCGTTTCGCCGTCGTGCAGCACGGTGTAGCTGCTCGGCGGCGACGCTTGCGCCATCGAGGTGGCGCTGGCATAGGTCGAGCCGAGGATGTTGTTCCTGTCGTTGTCCTCGTAGCCCAGCACCTGGTCGTTGACGATCAGTGCGAAGCTCGGCTTGGCCTCGCCATTGCCCGCTGTGCCGTAATCGACTTTCGACTGCACCTTGCCGGTGGCGTCGTACCAGTAGCGTCCGACGACACGACCTGCCGTTGTGACCGAGGTGCGGTTGCCGTTGATGTCGTAGCTGCTGACGTTGGCGGCGCCATTGTCGACGCTGTGGCTGACTTCCTTGTAAGTGTCGAAGGCGCTGTATTTGATCGAATAGCGGCCGTAGTCTTTGGGCGCGCGATTGGGCGCTACCACGGTGTAGCCGAGCAGATTGCCGACGGCGTCGTAGCCGCCGTTGGGCAGCTCGTTGTCGCTGATGTAGTAGTAGTCGCTGCCGATGGTGCCGCCGGCGCCGCGCAGGGTCTGGCGTTGAACGCGGCCGTTGTCGTCGTAGTGATAGGTGACACTGCCGCCCTGGATGCCGAAGAAATCGGCCATCGCGGTCAGGCTGTCGGTGACGTTCAGCCGCCGCCGAATATATTTTTCACTGCCGCAGGGATGGCGACCTATGCGGCGTGCGGCCTGCTAGACTGGCGTTTTTCCATGCTGGAGTCCGGCACATGAACTGGTTTTTTCTCGCTGTCGCAATCGTCGCCGAGGTCATCGCGACCTCGGCCCTCAAGGCTTCCGAAGGATTCTCGAAGCTGCTGCCGTCGACGCTGGTCGTGCTCGGCTATGGCATCGCCTTCTACATGTTATCGCGCGTGCTGTCCGCCATTCCGGTCGGCATCGCCTATGCGATCTGGTCCGGCGCCGGGATCGTGTTGGTGTCCCTGGTGGGCTGGTTCTTGTATAAGCAAAGATTGGATTTCCCGGCGATGCTGGGGATAGGGCTTATCATTGCCGGCGTGGTGGTCATGCAGGTTTTCTCCAAGACCTCGGGACACTAACGCTGCTGCGATGCCACCGCGCCCTCAGCCGGCCAATTGCCATTTCGCCGGACGAGAGCGGCGAATGGCGCGGTTGGCCGGCTCGGAGACGTAGCGCGACACCAGGGCCGCCGCCAGCGCGCTGAGGACCAGGAACAGCAGCAACCACGGCAGCCGTGTCGCATAGCTCAACTGCTGTTTGCTCAGCACATTGCGCATCAGGCCCAGCACGATAATGTGGAACAGATAGATTTCGTAGCTGTGCCGGCCCATCCAGCGCAGCCCGTGGCTCAGGCGGCCGGTGCTCCAGCCGCCGCGCTGCTGGCCGGACGAAGCGAGCAGGAAGCCGGCGCTGGCCAGCGCTATCAGCGTGAAGCCGAACACCTCGTGGCCGTTGATGCCGCGCAGGTAGACCGCGCCCAGGCAGACGCCGGCGACGATGCGCAGCGGCCGCGCGTAGCGGATCAGGAAGCTGGCGGACAGACGTGGCGCCAGCAGCGCGGCCAGGCAGCCGATGGCGATCGCGTCGAAGCATGCCTGGTAGGCGTACATGAAGAAGATCTCGTTGTCGGTGTGCCAGCTGCGATACAGGGGCCCCAGCGCCACGGCGGCCAGGCACAAGGCGACGATCATCCAGCTGCGGCGTAGCGTCAGGCAGGCCAGCGGCAGCAGCAGGTAGAACACTTCCTCGACCGACAGCGACCAGTAGATATTCAGGCAGTAATTGAAATAGCCGGCCGATTGCATCAACAGGTTGTGCCAAAAGGTCAGCACCGACCCGGCGCCGACCAGGAAGTAGGAGGCCGGCAGTGGCTGGCCGCCGCTGTCGGTGTTGTTGAAGGACGGCAGACCCAGGCTGCCGAGGATGACGATGATGCTCAGCGCCAAAATCAGACTCGGCATGATGCGGGCAAAACGGTATAGATAAAAGCTGCGGGCGTCGAGCTTGTCCAGCGAACCCCAGCGCGCCAGCGAGGTCGATGTGATCAAAAAGCCGGAGATGACGAAGAAGATCGTCACGCCGAAATTGCCGTTATAGGCAATCGCTTTCAACAGCTCGGTCCCCAGCAGGGAGCCGAGCGGACTGTCCTTCAAGCCGTAGGACAGGGCGAAATGCAAAATCAAAACAGATGAGATGGCGATTCCACGCAGGAAGTCGATGCGGGCGTTGCGCGGGGGATTTCCTGGCATGTTGTTCATTCTCGATGATGATTGTAATTCGCATCATTGTGTTGCAAATGCAATGTCGCTGCAAGGATGGCGTGGCTATTCTTGCCTTGCGAATGGTACTGCAAGGCGATCATCATTGTATTTCTGCAATTGTCATGAAACAATGCGGGGAATGATTTAGACCTTGGACTAGCGGACACCGTACATGATTAAAACCTCGACACTGCGATGGGTGGTCACCATCTTCGCCATTTCGGTCCTGCTGCAAGTCGTGCTGCTGGTGAGCGATGGTTTCTCCGCCAAGCTGTTGTTGCGCTTCATTCTTCTTTGCGCACTGTTTGCGATGCTGATGAAGGGCGTGCGTATCGCCCGCTATCTGCTGGCGATTCTGATGGGCCTGTCGGTTCTGCCCGCAGTCGTCTACGCCGTCAAGGTGCAGGACAATCCTGTTTCGGTCTGGTTCTATGCGCTGTACGCCGTGTACGCGCTGGCGTCGGCGCTGTTCTTCTTCCGTTCGCCGGTGCTGCGCCAGCACACCGCCAAGCGCTGACCGGCGCGGGCGAAAAAAATCCGGCCACGCGGGCCGGATGGTCGAGCGGCCCTGCGGCCCGCCGATTGCTTAGTGCTTAGTGCTTATTGCTTGCCGGCGGCTTGCTTGCCGCCGGCGGCCTTGGCGTTCGGGCCGATGTGGCGGTCGATGAAGTTGTAGACCATCTCGCCCCACTGGATGCGGTTGCTTTCCTTGGACCAGTTGTGGCCCTCGCCCGTCATCACCACCCAGTCCACGCTATTGCCCTGCTTGAGCAGCTTGTCGCGCATCTTTTCGCCGTGGATCAGCGGCACGCGGAAGTCCTCGCTGCCATAGCCCATCAGCACCGGCGCCTTGATCTTGTCGGCGTTCTCGATCGCCGACACCTTGTGGAAGTAGGCCTCGTCGGTTTTCGGGTCGCCGTGCATCTTGGCGCCCATGTCGTCCATGAAGGGGCCGGACATATCCGACCAGTTGACCGTGAACAGCATCTTGACGTCGGTGACGCCGACCCAGTTGACGCCGCATTTGTACAGGTCGGGGTCTTTCACCAGGCCGTACATGGTGGCGTAACCGCCGTAGCTGGCGCCGATGATGCAGATGCGGTTGCGGTCGACGACGCCTTGCTTGATCAGCGCCTCGACACCATCGGTGACGTCGTCCTGCATCGCCAGGCCCCATTGCTTCCAGCCAGCGGTGTGGTGCTTCCAGCCGAAGCCGGTCGACATGCGGAACTGCGGCTGCAGTACGGCGTAGCCGCGCGAGGCCAGCATCTGCGTCATCGGATCGTAGCCGAACTGGTCGCGCGCGTGCGGGCCGCCGTGCACGAAGGCGATCAGCGGCAGGGCCTTGGCCGGGCGGCCCTCGGGCAGGGTCAGGTAGGCGGGGATGTTCAGGCCGTCGCGGGCGGTGTAGTGGATCACGGTTTGCGCCGACAGTTTCTTGCCGTCCAGGCCAGGCTTGACGCTGTACAGCGGTTCGAGCGTTTTCTTGGCGGTGTCGAACACGTACAGCTTGCCGACGTTGTTGTCGCCCGTGGTGGTGACCACGGCGCGCTCGCCGCGCCACTGGAAGTGCACGTTCTGGCCGGGCAGGCTGGCGTCGAGCGTGGCCTGCAGGCGGGCGTAGTCGGCGTCGAAGTAGTAGATCTCCTCCTTCATGCCGACCGCCAGCACGCCGATGATCTTCTTGCGCGCCTCGTCGACCAGCAGGGTTTCGCCGATGTCGGCTTCGGCGTGCTCGGCCACCATCTCGCCGGCCTGGTTGTTGGCGAAGTCCCAGATGAACAGGGCCGATTTGTCGCGGCCGTTGAAGCGGCCGGCGACGAACAGGGTCTGGTTGTCGAAGTCGAAGCCGGCCAGGTGCATCTCCTTGCCCTCGGACAGGAAGGCGCGGTGGATCACCCGCCAGGCCGACTTGTCGTCGTCGCGGTAGTAGACGGTTTGCTGGATGCGTTTGCTGACCGGATCGACCGCCAGCGCCGAGGCGGCGCGGATCACGTTGGCGTGGTCCAGCAGCCAGTCGCTGACCGAGCCGGGATTGTTGAAGGTGAGCAGGGTCATGCGGCCGTTGCCGGTGTCGAGGCGGAACACGTCGCTGGCGCCCAAGTCGGCGCTGTTGCCGCGCTCGCTATTGCTGACCAACAGGTCGTTGCTGTCGCCGCCGACGCGGCGCAGTACCCGCACCGGCTTGTAGGGCAGGTTGTTGCTTTGCGCCTCCTTGACGCTGACCACCAGCTTGCGGAAACCGCTGCCGTCGCGGTTGACGGCGAACAGGCCGCCGCCGGTTTGCTTTTCGAGCACCTCGTCGCTGCCCTTGTTGATGCTGAAGGTCAGGCGCTGGTTGTTGACCCACATCGGGCTGGCGACGTTCCAGTCGGCGTCCGAGGCGACCACTTTCGACTCGCGGGTGTCGAGGTTGATGATGGCCAGCACGTTGCGGCCGTTGCGCGGCGTCAGCACGGCCATGTTCTGGCCGTCCGGCGACAGCGTGGTCTGGCCGTTGAACTCGGGTTTTTTGAAGAATTCGGCGATCGGGATGGTGTCGTCGGCGTGGGCGCTTGGGCCGCACAGGCCGCCGGCCAGCAGCAGGGCGGCGAGCAGGCCGGGAACTAGGCGTTGTTTCAACATATTTTTCCTTGGGGTGAAAAAGCAACGGCGCCGCCACCAAGGTAGACGGCGCCGTTGCCGGACGGCGCTTACTTGCCGCTTACTTGAACTGGTAGTCAGCCGTGACCTGGATGTAGCGGCCCATGGCGCTGTGCAGCGTGGCGTTGTAGTTGCCGGTGCGGCCAGGGGTGAACGGCGGCTTGCGGTCGAAGGCGTTCTGGACCGCCAGGCTCAGCTTCAGATCCTTGAAGCCGGTGTAGCTGGCGCCCAAGTTGAACGTGGTGAACGAGGCGATGCCCGAGCACAGCTGTGCGTAACCTTCGGTGGCCAGCGAACAGGCCAGGCTGCGGTCGTCGACGGTCGCCGTCTTGCTGACGAACACGGTGTCGGCCGACAGCGCGTAGGCCGCCTTCTTCCAGGCCAAGCCCAGGGTCGCCTTGACCGACGGCGTGTCGGACGTGCCGGCGAACTCGACCAGCTCCGAATCGGGCGTCGGCGCGGTCTTGTAGGACTGGGTGTGCGACAGGTTCAGCGTCGGCGTCAGCGTGCCGTACTCGCCCATGTTGACCTTGCCCTGCAGTTTCAGGTCGAGGCCGCGCACCTGGGTCACCGCGACGTTGGTCAGCAGCATGATGATGTTGCTCACCTCGCCAGCCTGGGCGCCGGCGGCGCGGTCGGCGGCGGTCAGCGGATCACGGATGATCTGGGCGGCCGGGTCGTTGGCGTAGCGCGACGGGTCGGCCAGCACCCGGTCCAGCGAGTAGGTGTTGATCTCGTCGATGCGCTTGATCTGCCACACGTCCAAGGTCGCCAGGAAGCTCGACGACGGTTCCCAGGCCATGCCCAGGGTGAAGCTCTTGGCCGTTTCAGGCTTCAGGGCCGGGTTGGCGCCCGACTGGTAGGCGCTGTTCGCGCCGTTGTTGCAACCGAGCTTGAACTGGGCGTTGCAACGCAGCGGATCGGTGAACGACTGGTAGGCGTTGCGCACGTCGGTCGAGTTCTCCACCAGGGTCGGGGCGCGGAAACCGCTGGCGTAGGTGCCGCGCAGCATCAGCGCCGGCGACACGGTCCACTTCAGGCCGACTTTCGGGGTGGTCGAGTTGCCGTAGTCGGAGTAGTGGTCGAAGCGGGCGGCCAGTTGCGCCTCCACATCCTTGATCAGGGGAATGGTCGCTTCGCCGAACACGGAGGCGATGCGGCGGCTGTTGCTAAAGCCCGGTGGCGACTGGGCGGCGTGGTACAGGGCGCCGTCGATCGACAGTTGGTCGGGGTTGGTGTCGAGGAACTCGCGGCGCGCTTCGACGCCGACCGCCAGGCCGACGGCGCCGGCCGGCAGGGTCATCAGCTCGCCCGACAGTTTGGCGTCGACCTGTTGCAGACCCGATTTGAAGGTGCTCGACGAGTTGGCCATCAGGCGCTTGTACAGGTCGGCGTTGCTGGCGCTGGAGCCGAACAGGAAGCTGCCGTTCTGGTAAGCCTCAAGCAGGGGATCGACCAGCATGCCGCTGGTGCCCAGCGCGGTGACCTTGCTGTTGGTCAGCAGCAGTGCCGTTTCCCAATCCCAGTTTTTGAAGTCGCCCTTGGCGCCCACCAGGTAGCGGCCGAAGTCGGTGGTGTTGTCCTGGCCTTGGGCCGGGAAGTCACGCAGCGAGGCGCGCACGCGCACCGAGCCGTTGCCGCCGACCAGGGTATTGCCGTCGGCGCCGATCAGGTCTTTCGGATACTGCGGATGGGTGATCGGCAGGGCGGGCATCGGCTGACCGATCTGGCCGGCGAACCAATGCAGGTTGCCGGTGAGGACGACCTTGTTGCGGTTGAACATCAGCTCGCTGAACACCGTGGTGCTGGCGTTCGGCTGCCAGGTCAGGCGGCTGGTGATGCTGGCGCGGTCGGTCTTGCCGGCCGCGTTGAAGGTGCCGTCGGCGTAATCGTCGAAGACGCAGGACTGGCCGCCGCCGTTGGCGACGCGGGTGCTGAAGTCGACCAGGCGGCCGGCCGGGCAGTTGCCGCCGATGGAGCGCGCCATGTATTGGCCGGTCGCCTTGTCGGTCCAGTACAGATTGCCGGGGAAGGTGTACAGCGAGCGGGCGTCCTTGTAACCCCAGGCGCGGGTGTCCTGGGTGCTCAGGTAGTCGTCGCGCTTGCTCAGGTACATCGGTTTGCGCGAGCGCAGGTCGATGGTGGCGTAGGCGTTGAAGTGGTCCTTGACCAGGTTGCCACCGCCGATGCTCAGGGTGCTGCGCAGTTGCTCGCCGTCGTTGCGCGAGGATTGGCCCACCGAGCCGCCCAGTTCGATACCTTCGTAGTTGCTGCGCAGGATGATGTTGACCACGCCGGCCATCGCTTCCGAGCCGTAGATGGCCGAGGCGCCGTCCTTCAGGATCTCGATGCGTTCGACCGCGCCGATGGGAATCGAGTTCAGGTCGACGAAGGTGGTCTGGAATTCCGGCTGGGCGTACGGCGCCAGGCGGCGGCCGTTGATCAGCGTCAGGGTGGCCTGGCTGCCGACACCGCGCAGGTTCAAGCCGGATGCGCCGGCGGTGAAGCCGTTGGTGCGGTTTTCATCGATGCCGCCGACGTTGGAGGAGATCGTGCGCAGCACCTCGTTGAGCGAGGTGGCGCCGCCGCGGGTGATTTCTTCGCGGGTCAGCACTTGCACCGGCGAGGCCGATTCCAGGGTGATGCGGCGCACGTTCGAACCGGTCACATAGACCTTTTGCGGCGCCGCCTTGTTGGCGCCATCGGCGGCCTGGTCCGCGCTGCCGCTGGTGCTGGCCTGCTGGGCGTGGGCGGAGGCGGCCAACAACACCGATCCGGCCAGGGTTTGTAAAGCGAGACGAACGAATACGACACCGGCTTTTTCTTTTAATAACATTGATATCTTCCTTGAAGTGCTTTTTATAATTGCTATGACGATTCCCAACTCCTCGGGGGAGGCAGTTCGCCGCTTCTTTTTTGCTCTCTACCCAGATTTTTTTTGCAAGCATCCCATCAATATTCCGGGAATATTGTTGCGACCTGGATATTATGCATGGAAGAAAAGTTGCGGTGTTGCAAACGTTGTTTAGTGTTGCACATTTTCCACGTGGCAATTTTTTGTTCAGAAATGAATAGAAAAACGCACTAATAATCGGCTTGCAGGCTGCAATTTAGTCGATAATTTTCCGGCCGTAAAAAACCTGAAATGGGCAAAACGTGGGGCTACGTTGGTTTTTTTCGCCCGCCGGCGGCTTGTTATTACAAAAATATTCCGGGCCAATCGAAGATATTCGAATTCCACATAATGAAAGCCGCATTAAGCGGCAATCGAAGATTCCCGGCCCGTCGGCCGAATCGGCTTCGGTCGCTTAATGAAACTGGCAGCGCGGCACTATGCAAACCGATAGTTGTCTTTTTTATACATTTGAGCGAGACTTCACGGGACTATCGGAAATAGAAGGGGATTGTTTGACACCGCCAGACCTGATCAAGTTATTGCAAGCGCTGTTGCCCGCCAAACAGCCGGAACCCGCTCCGGCGCTGAAGCGCGGCGACGTGCGCAAGCCTGTGTTGCAGGTGCTGGAGGCGCCGCTGCTGGCCCACGGCTTCGCCCGCTTCAAAGGGGCGGCGGCGTGGCGCCACGGCGAGCGTTGGGTCGATGTGGTGGAAGTTCAATTCATCAAGACGCACGGCGCCAGCCCGCATTCGCCATCGCTGCATGTCGGACGCTATTTCAACTTCGTGCCGGAAGATGCGATTGGCGGGCCGGTGCCGCAAGCGCAGGGACGCAACTTGCCGCCGCCGGAGCTGTGCCACTTCCGCAAGACCGTCTATCGGCCAGGCGTGCCGGCCGGCACGCCGCTGGGCAATATCTGGCAGATCGGCGCGGCCGGCGAGGGCATGGCCGACTGCCTGCAAGACATCGCCAGCGTGGCCGAGGGCAGCATCCTGCCCTGGTTCGACTGGTTGGACGACCTAGACCAGGTGCTGCGGCTGCTGTTGAGCGGCGCCTCCGACATCGAGGGCCGCAGCGACGATCCGCTGATGCGCGGCACCTGGAACCACAGCAGCAGCTTCGGCCGCCATGTGCTGACCGGGCTGGTGGCCTGCCAGCTCGGGCAATGGTCGTTGGCGCTGGAGCGGCTGGAACCGGTGCGGGCGCTGGGCGGGATACCGCTCAAGAACAATCAGGTGTTGCCCTTGCCTGCGGCCTCGCTGGGGCGGATCCGGGACGCCTGCGAGCAGGCGCGGCGGGCCATGCGGGAGCAGCACTAGCCGGTGCGGCCGCCGGCCCGCCGAGTCTGGCGCGCGAGCCCGCAATCGGTCAGGTCCAGCTAGTGCGGCCGGCGCGCCGTCGCCGGCCTGGAGGGCGGGCTGGGCGGGGCTTAGCCGGCGCGCCGGTGCACCTGTTTGCCGGCGGCGTAGGTGGCGGCGACGCTGCGGTCGTCGCCCAGCATGGCGAGGGCGAACAGCAGTTCCTCCAAACTGTCGCTGCGTTCGCTGCGGCGCGCCAGCAGCGGCGTGGCCTGCGGGTCGAGGACGATGAAGTCGGCCTCGGCGCCGGGCACGAAACTGCCGATCGTCCCCTCCAGTTGCATGGCGCGGGCGCCGCCCAGCGTCGCCAGATAGAACATGCGTAGCGCCTGCAGGTGGCTGCCGCCCATGCGCGCCACTTTGTAGGCCTCGTTCATGGTCTGCAGCATGGAGAAGGAGGTGCCGCCGCCGACGTCGGTGGCCAGCGACAGCGGCACGCGGGCGGCGTCGGCGCGTTCGAAGTCGAACAGGCCGCTGCCGAGGAACAGGTTGGAGGTGGGGCAGATCGAGATCGCCGAGCCGGTCTCGGCCATGCGGTTGCGGTCGGCGTTGTCGAGCCAGATGCAATGGGCGTACATCGAGCGCGGCCGCAGCATGCCGAAGTGGTCGTACACGTCCATGTAGCTGCGCGCCTGCGGGAACAGGGATTTGACCCAGGCCACCTCGTCGGTGTTTTCGGCGACGTGGGTTTGCAGATAGGTGTCCGGGTAGGCCTTGGCCAGCGCGCCGGCCAGCTCCAGTTGGGCCTCGCTGGAGGTGGGCGCGAAGCGCGGCGTGATGGCGTACAGCTGGCGGCCGCGCTTGTGCCATTTCCGGATCAAGGCCTCGCTGTCGCGCGCGCCGCTTTCGGCGGTGTCGCGCAGGAAGTCGGGACAGTTCCTATCCATGAGCACTTTGCCCGCCACCATGCGCAGGTTGCGCGCCTCGCTGGCGCCGAAGAAGGCCTCCACCGATTGCGGATGCACGGTGCAGTAGACCATGGCGGTGGTGGTGCCGCAGCGCAGCAGCTCGTCGAGAAAGAAGCTGGCCACCTGGGCGGCGTGGGCCGGGTCGGCGAACTTGCGCTCGGTGGGGAAGGTGTACTTGTCCAGCCAGGGCAGCAGACCCGGCGCCGGCGAGGCGATCATGTCGGTCTGCGGATAGTGGACGTGGGTGTCGATGAAGCCGGGCGTGATGAGTTTGCCGCGATAGTCCTGCAGCGGCGTGCCGGGCGGCAGAAAATCGATCAACTGGGCGTAGTCGCCGGCGACGTGGACGTGGCCGTCGTTGACGATCAGCAGGCCGTCCTCGTGCCAGTTGTAGGCGTCCTTGTGGAAGGCCGGGTCGTCGTTGAAGTGCAGCAGGCTGGCGCGATAGGCTTGAAAGGCGCCGCTGGGTGCGGGGGGCTGGGTCATGATGTGCTTCCTTGGTTCGGTGCGCGGTGTTCGGGGCGCGGATGTGCTCGGGCGGGCGCGCGCGGCGCCGGCCGGTGTTCGCTTGGTGCGTGGGGCGGTGGGACTAGCGCAGGGCTAGGGGAATCGACAGCGATGCAGCGCTCCCGCCCCGGCGCTGCCGGAGAGTGAGGCTGGGGCGACGGCGCGCCAGGGCGCGTCTGGTGGCGTGGTGTGCATCAATTCAGGCAGACGACAGTGGGCGCCGGCGTGGCCGATGCCGCCGCGGCCGCCGTCGCCGCTGTGTTCCCCGTTTCCGGCTGGGCGGCCTGGTCGAGCGCCTCCCACACTTGCAGCAGCTGGGCGGCGACCGAGACGGCGATCACCGCCGGCGCCTTGTCCTTGATGCCGGGCAGGCCGATCGGGCAGACCATCTCGGCCAGGCGCTCGGCCGCAATGCCGCGCTCGCGCAGGCGCCGCTCGAACTGGCTGCGCTTGGTCTGCGAGCCGATCAGGCCGAACCAGGCGACGTCGTCGCGCCGCAGGATGTGCTCGGACAGCAGCTGGTCCAGCGCGTGGCTGTGGGTCAGCACCAGGAAGGAGGTGCCGGCTTCGGCCTGCGCCACCACCGCCTCCGGCGTGTCGGTCGCCTCGACGCGGACGTTGGCCGGCAGGACGGCGGGGAACATGTCGTCGCGCTCGTCGACCCAGGTGACCTGGCAGGGCAGCTCGGCCAGCGCGCGCACGATGGCGGCGCCGACGTGGCCGGCGCCGAACAGCACCAGGCGGCGCCGGTAGGGCAGGCAGGAGTCGACCAGCCATTGTTTGCCGCGTTCGTCGACGCGCACCTTGCACTGCACGCCGGGGCCGGGCTTGGGCAGCAACGCCGGGCCGGGGCCGGACAGCAGGGCGCCGCCGGCGTCGTACAGCGCCGGCGCGGTGACGCTGTCGAGCGAGATCAGGCGCCAGCTGTCCTGGCCGTCGCGCCAGCGCCGCGCCAGCGTGCCGAAGTGCTCGCCGGCCTCGGGCGTGATGCGCTCGAAGGCCAGGTGCACCACGCCGCCGCAGCACTGGCCCAGGCTGGGGCCGAGCGGGAAGCGTTCGAGCCTGCGCTCGGCGCGCGCTTCGCCCAGCGGCATGGCCAGCATTTCGCGGGCGATGTCGGTGGCGCGCATTTCCAGGTGGCCGCCGCCGATGGTGTCGAAGGCGTGGTACTGGGTGATCAGCATCTTGGCGCCCGCTTCGCGCGGCGCCGAGCCGGCCACCTGCGCCACCGTCACCAGCACGCGCGGCACCGGCTTGGCGGCGGCCGCCGTGATGGCGTTCAGCGTGGGTCCCATCGAGGTCGCCATGGCGCTACTCCTGCGCCATCGCCCGGACGGCGTCGACGGCATTGAGGATGGCCTCGCTGGTGGCCGGCGCGTTGAGCGGCGGATTGTGGCGGTGCTGGCCGACGCTGGAGATGGCGTCGCGGATGGCGTAGAACACCGAGAACGGCAGCAGCAGCGGCGGCTCGCCCACCGCCTTGGAGCGGTGGATGCTGTCCATGACGTTGCGGTTTTTGAACAGGCGCACGTCGAAGTTCTGCGGGCAGTCGGAGATGGCGGGGATTTTGTAGGTCGACGGCGCGTGCGTCATCAACTTGCCGCCGGCGTTCCACCACAGCTCCTCGGTGGTCAACCAGCCCATGCCCTGGATGAAGGCGCCCTCGACCTGGCCGACGTCGATGGCCGGGTTGAGAGAATTGCCGGCGTCGTAGAGCGCGTTCACCTTGAGCAGCTTCCATTCGCCGGTCAGGGTGTCGACCACCACCTCGGACACCGAGGCGCCGTAGGCGAAGTAGGAGAACGGGTTGCCGCTCATGGTCTTCGGGTCCCAGTGCAGGCCGGGTGTGGCGTAGAAGCCGTCCGACCACAGCTGGACGCGGGCCATGTAGGCTTTCTGCACCAGCTCGGGGAAGGGCACCGCCTCGCCGTTGACGTGGACGAAGCCGGCTTCGAAGCGCACTTCGGCCAGCCCGCCGCCGTGGCGCTTGACGGCGAATTCGGCCAGCCGCTGGCGGATGGTGTGGGCGGCGTCCTGCGCCGCCTTGCCGTTCAAATCGGCGCCGGTGGAAGCCGCCGTGGCCGAGGTGTTGGCCACCTTGCTGGTGTCGGTGGCGGTGGCGCGCACCATCGCCAGCTCGATGCCCAGTTCGTGCGCCACCACCTGGCAGACCTTGGTGTTGATGCCCTGGCCCATCTCGGTGCCGCCGTGGTTGACCAGCACCGAACCGTCGGTGTAGATGTGCACCAGCGCGCCGGCCTGGTTGAAGTGGGTGACGTTGAAAGCGATGCCGAACTTGACCGGCGTCAGCGCCAGGCCGCGCTTGAGCACCGGGCTGCCGGCGTTGAAGGCGTTGATCTCGGCGCGGCGCCGGCGGTAGGCGCTGGTTTCCTCCAGCTCGTCGACCAGGGCGTGGATGACGTTGTCGACCACCTTTTGCTGGTATTGGGTGACGTTGCGGCCTTCCTCGTCGTTGCGGCCGTAGAAGTTGATCTTGCGGACGTCGAGCGCGTCCATGCCCAGGTTGCGCGCGATCTCGTCGACGATGTACTCGATGGCGATGGCGCCCTGCGGTCCGCCGAAGCCGCGGAAGGCGGTGTTGGACTGGGTGTTGGTCTTGCCGGCCATGGCGCGGATGTCGACGTCGGCCAGGTAGTAGGCGTTGTCGAAGTGGCAGACGGCGCGGGTCGCCACCGGGGCCGACAAGTCGGCCGAAAAGCCGGCGCGGGTGACCATGTCGACGCGGGCGGCGACGATGCGGCCGTCGTCGCCGTAGCCGACCTCGTACTCGTAGTAGAAGCAGTGGCGCTTGCCGGTGACCAGCATGTCGTCGTCGCGGTCGGCGCGCAGCTTGACCGGGCGCTTGAGCAGCTTGGCGCTGATGGCGGCGCAGGCGGCCCACAGCGCCGACTGCGACTCCTTGCCGCCAAAGCCGCCGCCCATGCGGCGGCACTCGACCACCACGTGGTTGGAATTGACGTGCAGGGCGTGCGCCACCACGTGCTGCATTTCGGTCGGGTGCTGGGTCGAGCAGTGCACCAGCATGCCGTTGTCTTCCTTCGGAATGGCGTATGAGATCTGGCCCTCCAGGTAGAACTGCTCCTGGCCGCCGACGTAGAGCTGGCCCTTGACGATGTTCTTCGACTGCTTGAAGGCCGCCTCGGCGTCGCCGCGTTGCAGGCGCATCGGCGGAATGACGAAGGACTTGGCGTCGCGCGCGGCCTGCGGCGTCAAAATGGCGGGCAGCTCGGCGTACTCGATGACGGCCTTGCGCGCGGCGCGCCGGGCGTTGTCGTGCGAGTCGGCGACGACGATGAAGATCGGCTGGCCGACATACTCGACCAGACCCTCGGACAGGATCGGATCGTCATGGATGATCGGACCGCAGTCGTTGGTGCCGGGGATGTCCCGGTGGGTGTAGACCGCCTTCACGCCGGGCATGGCGCGCACGGCGTCGAAGTTCATCGCCGTGATGTTGGCGTGCGCCTTGGCCGACAGACCGAGCGCTGCGTGCAGCGTGCCTTGCGCCTCCGGGATGTCGTCGGTGTAGGTGGCCTCGCCCAGCACGTGCAGGACGGCCGATTCATGTGGACGGGACTGGCCGACCTCGGCCCAGGCCATCGGTGTGCCGCCATTGGGCTGAGTCAGGAACGCTTCCGATTTGCTGTTCATGCTAGCGCGCCTCCTTCGGTGTAACTGTTGACGCAATTGTCGGCATAGCTGAATGCGTTGATCGATTGGATGGGCCGGGCGTCGTCGGGACGGGTCTCCAGCCAGAAGCGGCGCAGCAGGTTTTGCGCCGTCTTCATGCGGTAGTTGGCGCTGGCGCGCATGTCGCTCAGCGGCGTGTAGTCCTGCGCCAGCGCGGCCATGGCGGCCTTCAGCGTGGCTTCGTTCCAGGGTTGGCCGTTCATCGCCGCCTCGGCCAGCGCGGCGCGGCGCGAGGTGGCGGCCATGCCGCCGTACGCCACCTTGGCGTCGTGCACCACGCCGTCGCGCAGGCGGATCGAGTAGGCGGCGCAGACGGCCGAGATGTCCTGGTCGTAGCGCTTGGCCAGCTTGTAGGTGCGGAACTGGACGTCGGCGCGCGGCAGTGGAATGCGCACCGCCTCGACGAACTCGCCCGGCTGCCAGTTCTTCTTCATGTAGTCGAGGTAGAAGTCCTGCAGCGGCATGCTGCGCTGGCCCTGGTCGTTGCGCAGGACGATCTCGGCGCCGAGCGCGATCATCCACGGCGCCGAGTCGCCGATCGGCGAGCCGTTGGCGACGCTGCCGCCCAAGGTGCCGGTGTTGCGGATCGGTTGCGAGGCGAAGCGCTGCCACATTTCGGTCAGCTCGTCCTTGTAGTGGGCGCAGACGGCGGCGTAGGCGTCGTTCAGCGAGACGGCGGCGCCGATCTGCAGCATGCCGTCCCGCTGGTCCATTTGGTGCAGCTCGGCGACCATGCGCACATAGATCATGTCGCCCAGGTTGCGCATCT
Organism: Rugamonas violacea; assembly: GCF_016461825.1. GTDB lineage: Bacteria > Pseudomonadota > Gammaproteobacteria > Burkholderiales > Burkholderiaceae_D > Rugamonas. Next base: position 18,686 of record NZ_JAEMNU010000125.1, read on the forward strand.
GCTTGGTGACCCACAAGCCGACGTCGGTGGAGCCGGCGACGATGGTGGCGGTCGGTTTGGCGGCGCGCAGCTCGGCCAGTTCGGCCAGGGTGCGCGGGGCGTAGAAGGTCTGGCCTTGGTGGGTGTAGCTGAACATGCGGTCTCGCTGGATGGCTTGCAGCGCGGTCTTCAAGGCGGCGCGGTCGAAGCTGACCGGCGGCAGTTCGCCCATGCGGCGCGCCGCTTCGATGATGGGACGGTAGCCGGTGCAGCGGCACAGGTTGCCGGACAGGGTCTCGTCGATGGTCTTGCGGCAGGGCGCCTGGCTGACGCCTTCCTGCTTCAGGTACAAGCTCCACAGCGACATGGCGAAGCCCGGCGTGCAGAAGCCGCACTGGGAGCCGTGGCATTCGACCAGGGCTTGCTGCACCGGGTGCATGGCGCCGTCGGCCTGCTTCAGGTCCTCGACGGAGAAGACGGCCTTGCCGTCCAGGGTGGGCAGGAACTGGATGCAGGAGTTGACCGACTTGAGCGACAGCTCGCCGCCCTGCAGTTCGGCCACCACCACGGTGCAGGCGCCGCAGTCACCCTCGGCGCAGCCTTCCTTGGTGCCGGTGCAGTGCAGATCCTCGCGCAGATGCTGCAGCAGGGTGCGGGTCGGGGCGCCATCCGAAACGGAATGGACTTCGCCGCGATAGAAAAAACGAATTGGTTCAGACATGAATGCTCCGCGCTGATTGGATGCCGATGTTGTTCAGGTTAGCAGCCGCCCGCCGCAATACCAATGGGCTGCGGACGATGGCTACTATGCACGTATGACTATATGACGGGCGTGGGGTATGGGGCCGCGCCGATGATGACCGGAACGCTGGCGAAACCCAGCGGCGCAAACCTAGGGTCGGACCCCTCGGGGTCTGACCCTGGCTCTCTGCCGCTGGGGTCTGCCAGCGCAGCCGGCACCTCAACGACCGCCCAGTCTAGGACTTGGGCTGGAAGCTGCGCAGGAAATCGAGCAGGATCACCGCCGAGGTTTCGGCGTCGTCCGCCGTCATGGTTTCCAGCGGATTGTGGCTGATGCCGCCGTTGCCGCAGCGGGTGAACAGCATCGCCACATCGGTCATGCGGGCCAACGCCATTGCGTCGTGGCCGGCGCCGGACGGCAGTTCGAACACCTCGACGCCGGCCCGTTCGGTGGCGGCGGCCAACTGGCGGACCAGCCACGGCGCACAAGGCGCGGCCGGCGCCGACATGATCTTGTGCAGTTTCAGCGCGATCTGGCGGCGCGCGCAGATCGCCTCGGCCTCGGCCAGGACATCGGCCACGGCCGCGTCGCGGGTGGCGTCGTCGGCGGCGCGGATGTCGAGCGAGAGCTTGCAGGCGCCCGGGATCACGTTGACCGAACCGTCCGGCACCTGCAACTGGCCGACCGTGCCGACCAGCGACGGCGCCTGGGCGCAGCGGCGTTCCACATACAGCACGATCTCGGCGGCGGCGACGGCGGCGTCCTTACGCATGGTCATCGGCGTGGTGCCGGCGTGGCTGGCCAGGCCGGTCAGCTCGACCTGATAGCGGCAGCTGCCGGCGATGGAACTGACCACGCCGCTCGGCAGGTCGCGGCCCAGCAGTACCGGGCCTTGTTCGATATGCACCTCGACGAAGGCCAGCACCTCGGCCGGGTCGCGGGCGATGGCGGCGATCTGGCCGACGTCGTGGCCGGCCTCGGCCAGCGCGGCGCGCATGCTGATGCCGTCGGCGTCGAGTTTGTCGAGCAGGGCCTGGTCGAACTGGCCGATGACGGCGTTACTGCCCAAGAAGGTGCTTTGGTAACGCACCCCTTCCTCTTCCGAGAAGCCGATCACCTCGAAGTGGAAGGGCAGGCGCTCGCCGCGCTCGTGCAGATGCTTGACGATGGCGATCGGCAGCAGGATGCCCTCGCGGCCGTCGTACTTGCCGCCATTGCGCACCGTGTCGTAGTGCGAGCCGGTGAGCAGGGACTTGGCGTTCGGCTGGTCGGACAGATAGCGGCCGACCACGTTGCCGACGGCGTCGATGTGCACCACCATGCCGGCCTCGCGCATCCATGTCGCCAGCTGGGCGGCGGTTTTCTTGTGCGCCTCGGTCATGTAGGCGCAGGTCAGGTTGTCCGCATCGTCGCTCCAGGCGCCGATCACCTCGGCCCATTGCATGATGGTGGCGCCGAATTGCAGCTCAATGTCGAGCAGCGCGTTCAGGCGCATTTCGGCGATGCGGCCGATCTGGCGCAGGCACTCGGCCTGCTCGTCGTCGCGCTGCGAGCGCAGGCGGCGGGCGAAGTGGGCGGTGATCTGCTGGCGGCTCATGCCGTTGCCGGTCGGGCCTTTGACGGCCAAGATGAAGGGGAAGCCGAACTTGGCGTTGTACTCGGCGTTGAGGCGGTGCAGCTCGGCCAGTTCGACCGCGTTGCAGTGGGTCAGGCCGGCCTGGGCCTGCTCGCCGGTGGATTCGGCGGTGAGTTCGCCGGCCAGGGCGGCCTTGCCGGCCAGCTCGGGGTGGGCGCGGATCAAGCCCAGCTGCGCATCGACGGAAGCGTTGCGCACCACGCCCTGCAGCGCGATTTTCAACGCGGCGACGCTGCGGAAGGGCCGCTGCGCGGCGGCGCGCTGCGGAATCCACGGCGAATGCTCGTACAGACCGTGCAGCAGGGCAGTGAATTCGTCGGCGTCGCAGCGGTTCAAATGTTCCAGGGTGATCGTCATTGTGTTCAGGCGGTCCCACCAGCCTGTCTCCTCTAAATGAATGGATCGGCGCGTGGGACCGCTCGCCGTTCATGCGGATGCGGCGCTGGCGCCGTCCGTGCTTATATGGCGAATAATATAGTGTTGGACTGACGGAAATATAAGCCTGGGACCATAACGGGGTTCAGCCTGGCGATATGGCAAGTGTTGTTTTACGAGCCAGCGGGCTCAGCCGTCGGGGTCAGTGCCGACATTCGGACAAAATTTCCGGTCGGACTGATGACTACGGAAGAGTTCGTGTCCGAATGTCGGCACTGACCCCGGGGTACGCTTGAGTTCGTGTCCGAATGTCGGCACTGACCCCGCCGGCTGACCCCGCCGGGGGGCGGTTACTTTGCTGTTAGGGCTTGGGCGGCTTGGGTGATTTGGTCGCGCAGCCATTTGTGCTCGGGGGCGGCGTGGACGCGCTCGTGCCACAGTTGGTAGAAGCGCATGGGCGGGAAGCGCAGCGGCACGGTGAAGGTCTTGATCGGCAGGTTGCGCTCGAAGAAGCGCAGATACTGCCGGCCGGTGGTCAGCACCAGGTCGGTTTGCGTCAGCATGTGCGGCATCAGGCCGAAGTAGGCCGATTCGACCACGACGTTGCGCTCGTGGCCGTTCTGCTGCAAATAGGTGTCGATCACGCCGTGGTAGCCGGACAGGGTGGGCGAGGGCGCCACGTGCGGCAGGCTCAGGTAGTCGTCCAGGGTCATGTCGTCGGCGCCGGTGCGCTTGGCGTAGGGGCTGTCGGCGCGCATGGCGCAGACGATGGGGTCTTCGAACAGCGGCGACAGGTGCAGGTGCTCGGGCGGCGCGTCCCAGTTGGCGATCAACAGGTCGAGGTCGCCGTCGGAGAGCATGCGGATCGAGTCGACTTCGGCGCCCAGGCTGTGGATGACGATGCGGCTTTTCGGCGACTCGCGTCGCATGCGCGCCACAATGTTGGGTAAAAATTGGATGTCGAGATAATCCGGCGCGCCAATGCGGAAGACGCGGCTTTCGTCCATCGAGGCGAACGGCGTCTTGTGCAAAAACAGTTGGCTGACTTCGTCGAGGATGCGCTTGGCGGGCTTTTTCAGGCTCTCGCCGTGTTGCGTCGGCACCATGCCGCGACCGCCGCGCACCAGCAGCGGGTCGCCTGTCAGCTCGCGCAGCTTGCGCAGCGAGGCGGATATGGAGGGCTGCGGCTGGTCCAGTTTGAGCGCGACGCGGGAGACGTTTTTCTCGCATAGCAGCAGGTACAAAATGCGGATCAGGTGGAGGTCGAGGTGGTCGGGGAGTTGTGCCATGGCGGGGTCTATAACGTGGTTTCTATTTTTAATATACGTCGATTCCAATGAGAAAAGCCAGATTTAGTTTTATCGTTCATGCCACACCATGCACGCACTGTGCTTGGGGTTCAAATCGGTCGCAGCGGAGCTTTTAAAGTTCGCGACCAATAGGGAAATCATCCCAGTCGTCTGGAGCGCCCGCGGTGGCAGACGAGTCAAATACCATCATGGAGACAACATGGAATTGCTCGCTTACGGCGTGGATTGGCTTAATCTATTGGTGCGCTGGTTGCACCTCATCACGGGTATCGCGTGGATCGGCGCCTCGTTTTACTTCGTTTGGCTGGACAACAGTATCCGTCCACCGAAGCCGGGCTCGGACTTGGCCAAAAAGGGTGTGTCGGGCGAGTTGTGGGCCGTGCACGGTGGCGGTTTCTATAATCCGCAGAAGTATCTGGTGTCGCCGGCCGAGCTGCCGGCGGACCTGCACTGGTTTAAGTGGGAGGCCTATGCGACTTGGTTGTCGGGCTTCGCGTTGTTGTTCATCGTCTACTACTTCAACGCTTCGGCGATGATGATCGATAAATCGGTGGCCGACCTGAGCCAGTGGCAGGCCATCGGCGTCGGCCTCGGCACTTTGCTGCTGGGTTGGACCGTCTACGACCTGCTGTGCCGCTCGCCCTTGGGCCAAAAGGATGGTCTGCTGGGCATCGTGATGTTCGTTTTCATCGTGGCGATGGCCTTCGTGCTGACCAAGCTGCTCAGCGGTCGCGCCGCCTACATCCACGTCGGCGCCATGATCGGCACGATGATGGTCGGTAACGTCTTGATGCTGATTATTCCCGGCCAGCGCAAACTGGTCGAGGCGATGGCGCAGGGCAAGTCGCCCGATCCTAGCCACGGCAAGAAGGCCAAGCAGCGTAGCGTACACAATAACTATTTCACGCTGCCCGTGTTGCTCATCATGATCAGCAATCACTATGCGATGACTTATAGCCATTCCTATAGCTGGCTGTTGCTGGGCGCGATCATCGCCGCCGGCGTGCTGATCCGTCACTTCTTCAATTTGCGCCACCACGGCCGGACGGCCTGGGGCTTCCCGGCCGCCGGCGTGGCGATTCTGGTTGCCGTCGCCGTGGCTATCGCGCCGCGTCCGATTGTCAGGACCGCGCCGATGGCTCAGGCCGCTGTTGCTGGCGACGTTGCCGCTGCCGGAGCCGGAGCCGGCAACGCTGGGCCCAACGACGCTACCGGCGGAACCGCTCACGCTGCCGCCGATGGCACCGCCACGGCGGGTACTGCCGCAGCCGCGGCCGGCCACGGCGCGGACTTCAGCCGGGTGCAGGCCATCGTCACGCAACGCTGTGTCAGTTGCCACGCGGCGCAGACCACCCAGCCGGGCTTTGCCACGGCGCCGGCCGGCGTCATGCTGCACACGCCGGAGCTGATCCACCAGCACGCGGCGAAGATCAACCAGCAGGCGGTGGTGTTGAAGTCTATGCCGATCGGCAATATGACCAACATCACGCCGGAAGAGCGCGCGGAGATCGGCGCTTGGTTCGCCGCCGGGGCCAACTGACCGAGCCGCCCGGCGGCAGCGGCCTAAAACACTCAAGCTGGCCATCCACTCCATCCTCTCGCGCTCGCGTCGGGAGGGTGGGTGTGGCTGGTCGCGCATAGACATAAATAAGGGCACTTCGAAAAACCAGCAAATTGTCGTTCCCGCGCAGGCGGGAACCCATGCTGAGTCAATGGACATGCGGGGTATGGATTCCCGCCCGCGCGGCGGTCCGCCGATGCCGAATGACGGTTTTTCGAGGGACCCTTTGATTTGCC
>NZ_JAEMNU010000125.1:24609-84062 GCF_016461825.1 Rugamonas violacea
TATGGGTTCCCGCCTACGCGGGAACGACGGGGCTATTCGATGTGCCCATTAATTACATAGAGAGAATCATCATGACCATAACAACCATCAATGGTTTCAACCTGACGGCCGCGCAAGTGGTGGCCGTGGCCCGCGACCGCCACATCGAGGTGGCGTTGGCCGCCTCCTCGCGCGCCGCGCTGAAGGAGAGCCGCGACTATATCGAGGCGACCTGGATGCACGACGAGGCGCCGATGATGTACAGCTTTAACACCGGCGTCGGCATGCTGAAGGACACCCGCGTCAAGGTCGAGGACATCGTGCTGTTCCAGACCCAACTGATCAAGGCGCACGCCGCCGGCATGGGCGAGCCGTTCTCGGAGGAGGTCAGCCGCGCCACGATGCTGCTGCGCGCCAACGCCTTCGCCAGCAACTATTCGGCGCCGCGCGTCGAGGTGGTCGACCGCCTGCTGGCCTTCGTCAACGCCGGCATCCACCCGATCATGCCGCAGAAGGGGTCGGTGGGCGCCTCGGGCGACTTGGCGCCGCTGGCCTATCTGGCCGCCGCCATCGCCGGTTTCCCCGAGGCCGAGGTGATGTATGAGGGGCGCCGCATGTCGGCGCCGGAGGCGATCGGCCTGTCCGGCGTCGGCCCGGTGGTGTTCGAGCTGAAGGCCAAGGACGCCTCGGCGCTGATCAACGGCTGCACCGTGTCGCTGGCGGTGGCGCTGCTGGCCGCCGCCGACGCGCGCAATATGCTGTCGGACGCCTGCCTGTCGCTCGGCCTGACCCTGGAGGCGATGCGCGCCGAGATGGCCGCCTTCGATCCGCGCATCCACGCGGCGCGGCCGCACGTGGGCCAGATCAAGACCGCTGCCATCGTGCGCCATCTGTTGGAGGGTTCGACCCGCACCACCCACGCCGCCCGCGCCGTGCAGTTCCCCGAGGAGCTGCGCCGCACCGACATTGCCTACACCGAGCGCATCCAGGACGTGTATTCGCTGCGCTGCGCGCCGCAGGTCTACGGTCCGGTGTTCGACGCGCTCGACTACATCGACACCATCCTCGACAAGGAAACCAACTCGGCCACCGACAATCCGCTGATCTTCGGCAAGGATGGCGGCGGCTTCGAGATCATCTCCGGCGGCAATTTCCACGGCCAATATCTGGCCCAGGCGATGGACTTGCTGGCGATGGCCGTGGCCGACCTGGGCAGCATCGTCGAGCGCCGCGTCGCCCGGCTGATCGACCCGACCCTGTCCTGGGGTTTGCCGCGCAACCTGATGTCGGGCGTGCGCGGCGTCAACACCGGCTATCCGGTGGTGCAGTGCTCGCTCAGCTCGCTGGTGATGGAGAACCGCACGCTGTGCATGCCGGGCAGCGTGGACAGCATTCCGGCCAAGGGCAACAGCGAGGACCATGTGTCGAACTCGACCTGGTGCGCGCGCAAGGCCGCCGTTGTTGTATCGAACACACAATACATTGTCGGCGTAGAAATGTTACTTGCGGCCCAGGCGCTGACGATGACGGAATCCTTGCTGCCCGGTTTTGTGCTCGGCAAGGGCACCCAGGCGGCCTACGATTCGGTGCGCGGGCAGATCGCCGCCTGCCTCGACGGCGACCGCTGGCTGCACGCCGACATCGAAATGGCGCGCTCCTTCGTGGTCAGCGGCTCGGTGCGCAAGGCGGTCGAGGCGAAGATCGGGAATTTTGTCTAGCTTGGCTTGGACCATCGAATAGGAGGGCAGAAAGGGGCAAAACGGCAGGATCTGCGCTTTGCCCCGTCCGATATAGGAATTCACAGATAGCAAGTATCCACCGCGCCGGACATGGCGAAGAGGGTGCTGGGATAAGGTCACACACTGGTCGGCCGCTGGTTGTTCCCCTGTTTAATCAGCGCATGACATATGAGAAGTATAAAAAAGAGAACAAGGAGACGCAAAATGTTGTTACTAGAAAAGTTTTTCAAGTTGAAAGAGAATGGGACGGATGTGCGCACCGAGCTGGTCGCCGGCCTGACCACCTTCCTGACGATGGCCTATATCATCTTCGTCAACCCCTCCATCCTGGGTGACGCCGGCATGCCCAAGGGCGCCGTGTTCGTCGCCACCTGCATCGCGGCGGCGCTCGGCTGTCTGATCATGGGCCTGTACGCCAATTACCCGATCGCGCTGGCGCCGGGCATGGGCTTGAACGCCTACTTCGCCTACGTGGTGGTGAAGGGCATGGGCATGCCGTGGGAGATGGCGCTGGGCGCGGTCTTTATTTCCGGCTGCCTGTTCCTGTTCGTCAGCGTGTTCAAGCTGCGCGAGATCATCGTCAACGGCATTCCGCATTCGATACGCACCGCCATCACCGTCGGCATCGGCTTGTTCCTCGGTTTGATTTCGCTGAAGAGCGCCGGTATTGTCGTGGCCAATCCGTCCACCTTGGTCTCGGTGGGCGACCTGCACAAGGCGCCGCCGCTGTTGGCCATCGTCGGTTTCTTCGTCATCGTCGCGCTGGACCGTCTGGCGGTCAAGGGGGCGATTCTGATCGGCATCCTGGCGGTGACGGTGCTCAGTTTCTTCGTCGGCGGCAACCACTTCGACGGTCTGGTGGCGGCGCCGCCGTCGCTGGCGCCGACGCTGTTCAAGCTCGACATCATGGGCGCGTTGTCGGTCGGCCTGCTGAACGTGGTGCTGGTGTTCTTCCTGGTGGAATTGTTCGACGCCACCGGCACCTTGATGGGCGTGGCCAACCGCGCCGGCCTGCTGGTCAACGGCAAGATGGAACGCCTCAACAAGGCCTTGATGGCCGACAGCTGCGCCATCGCCGCCGGCTCGCTGCTGGGCACCTCCAGCACCACCGCCTACATCGAAAGCGCCGCCGGCGTGCAAGCGGGCGGCCGCACCGGCCTGACCGCCGTCGCCGTCGCCGTGCTGTTCCTGGCCTGCCTGTTCATTTCGCCGCTGGCCGCCGTGGTGCCGTCGTACGCGACCGCGCCGGCGCTGCTGTACGTGTCTTGCCTGATGTTGCGTGAACTGGTCGAGATCGACTGGTCCGACACCACCGAAAGCGTGCCGGCCGCGATTGCCGCGCTGACCATGCCGTTCACCTATTCGATCGCCCTGGGCGTGGCTTTCGGCTTCATCTCCTACGCGGTGTTGAAGCTGTTGACCGGCCGGGTGCGCGAAGTGCGCCCTGTCATTTGGGCGATCGCCTGCGTGTTCACGTTCAAGTTCGTCTACCTCGGCGCGGGTTGAGCCGGATCTCATCTGACTCTTACCTGCGTCTCATCTGAGTCCATTTTATCTTTGACCGGCGGCGCCACGGCGCTTGCCGCGCTGCCGGTCGCCCTGTCAATTCATCTGGAATACATAAAAATGTTTAACACCACCAATAAATACCTGCCACAACTGTTGTGCATCGCCTGCGTCAGCCTGGCCGGCACGGTCCACGCCGCCGACTGGAGCGACACCTCGATCAGCTATCGCACCGGCAACGATTACCGCGAGCCGTTCAACCCACAGGATATTTCCAAGCACATCTTCGCGCTGACCCATGTCAGCGGTTACAAGTACGGAAGCAACTATTTCAACGCCGACTTCCTGATTTCGGATAAGAACGATCCGGCTTCGCTGAACCAGACCGGCGGCGCGCAGGAAGCCTACATCCTCTATCGCAACACCTTCGACCTGGGCAAGATCACCGGCAAGCCCATCAAGTTTGGCCCGGTCAACGGCGTCGGCATCACCGCCGGCTTCGACGTCAACACCAAGAACGACGTCGGCTACAACTCGCGCAAGCGCATGCTGGTGCTGGGACCGACCTTGATGTGGGAGGTGCCGGGCCATCTGAACACCAGCCTGCTGCTGGTCAACGAGAGCAACGCACCGAGCGGCGCCTTCGCGCCGATCTCCGGCGTGACCGGCCGCTACACCTACAAGACGCACGCGATGCTGGCGGCCGACTGGGCGATTCCGCTCGGCACGCTGGTGGCTTTCGAGGGCTTCGCCAACTTCATCGGCGCCAAGGGCAAGGACGAGGTCGGCCGCGACACCGGCGCGGAAACCAATATCGACATGCAGTTGATGGTCGACGTGGGGGCCTTGGCGGGCAGCGCCAAGAACACTTTCCGCGTCGGCGTCGAGTACCAGTACTGGCGCAACAAGTTCGGCAATACCTCGGCGATTACCGGCGGCCAGGGCCATGTCGCCAAGACGCCGATGCTGCGCGCCGAGTACCACTTCTAAGCGCAGCGCTAAAATCCGTCGCTCCGCAAGGGCAGACCGCCTGCGCAAGTGGGAATCCATGTTGTGCTAGGCAGCATGCGGCGTAAGGGGGAACTCATGCGGGGCATGGGGGGAACTCATGCGGGGCATGGGGGGAACTCATGCGGGGCATGGGTTCCCGCCTGCGCGGGAACGACGATGCTAGGCGGGCAATGCTGCGGCTGCTGGCGTTGACGTCGACGTCGACGAACTGCCGTGCGCCCCTGCTTCGACCTTGATGCCACGGACCAGCAAGTAGAGTCCGCTGACGATCTCGCTGACAAACATCGGTGCAAAGCCGAACTGGGTCAGCGCCGCATGTTCCGGTAGGATAAAGTTCGTCAGGCTGACGAGCACCACCAGAACCGATGCGGCAATACCGATGACGGCCTGCACCTTCGGCAAATAGGCCGATTTCAGAAACAGGCTGAAGAACAAAATCGAGCCGCAGCCGAAGAACAGGGTCGAGCTATTGAAACCGACGAAATGGCTGTGGCGCGCCAACGTCAGCAGTGTCTGCCACTGTTCAGTGCCGCCGGCAGCTAGGCCTCCGCCGGTGCCGATGTAGGTGGTGTAAATGCGCAGCTGTTCGAAGCTGAAGATGAGGATGATCGCGCCGATAAAAGTTTCGCCGAGCCGGAACAGCAGGGCCAAATTGGCGAGGCGCTCGTTGACCGGTTTCAGGGCGACATACAGGGCATAGGCCAGCACGGTCGTGCACAGCGGCGTCAACACCTGCAGGGTCAGCGCGAACCGGTACAGATGTTCCGACGCGGCGGCGTGGCGCGCGGCGGCGGCAAAATCGCCATTGCCGACGATGCCGGAAATGATAAATTCGCCACTCATGTACATGACGATCAGCAGCAAATAGACGAAACCGGCGATGCGGGCGTAGTAAATCTGTGTCGTTTGATCCGAGGTATTTTGCATCGTGCGCCTTTTCTTTCCGTGACTAAAAAAATATAGTATTGTTGCAAGCCTGAAAACCTAGCAAGACTATCCGGAAGGCACGCGAAAGAACATGACTCCACGCATCAATGACATGATCCCAGGTTGCATCGTGCCCCGCAGCGATGGCTGAGTTGACGGTTGCGGCCGGCGTCGCGCGCGGCTTGATGGAGGTGGCGGTATCCAGGGGCGCCAACCGTGACGCGCTGGCACAGCGCGCGGCGATCGATGTGAGCGTCCTCGACGACCAGGACAAGCGGGTGCCGTTTGCCAGTTATGTGGCACTTATGCGGGCGGGCAAGGAATTGTGCAACGATCCCGCGCTGGCGCTGCATTACGCCGAGGAGATCGACCTGTCCGAGGTGTCCATCGTCGGACTGCTCGGCCACGCCTCGGCGACCATGCTCGACGCCTTCGCGCAACTCAATCGGTATGGGCAACTGGTGGTCGAGGTCGAGGTTGAAGGCGTCGCCGTTGCCGACCGGTTTCAGCTGCTGCCAAGCAAGGGGGAGCTGTGGCTTGTCGATAATCGCAAACGGCCCAACGATTGTCCCGAGTTGACCGAAGCGACTTTCGCCCGCATGGTGTGCGGCACGCGCCGCTTCGGCGATACGCCGTTTGTCAAGGCGCTGCACGTCACGCATGCCGATCCCGGTTATCGCGCCGAGTACGAGCGGATTTTTCGCGCGCCGGTGGTGTTCGGCAGCGACAGGAACGCGATGCTGATCGATGCGGCGTGGCTGAGCCATCGCATCGCGCTGGTGCCGCGCTATGTGTTCGGTATTTTGAGCGAGCACGCGCAGACTTTGCTGAAGAAGCTGGAGAATTCGAAATCGACGCGTGGCCGCGTCGAGTGCATATTGATGCCGGTGCTGCATACCGGCAGCGCCAGCATGGACTTGGTCGCCGGCCAGATGGGGCTGAGTCGCCAGACTTTGTTTCGCAAGTTGAAAGCCGAGGAGACCACCTTCGAGAAGGTTTTGGACGAGTTGCGTCATGCGCTGGCGCAGCATTACCTGAGCGGGAAGAAGGTCTCGGTCAACGAGACGACCTATCTGGTCGGTTTTTCCGATCCGGCGGCTTTTTCGCGGGCGTTCAAACGCTGGACCGGATTCAGCCCGCGCGACGCGCGGCAAGCCTTTAATTCCGCCACGGACTAGATAGTGTGCGTCAGGGGATGACCAGGATGGTCTTGACGCTGTCGTCCACCGCCGACTTCTCGATGTAGCCGATGGCGTTGACGTCGGCCGCGATGGCCTTCTTGACCTCGGCGCTGGAGTGCATCTCGGCCGGCGCCACGCCCTTGCCGGTGAAGACGATCTTGGCCCAGGCCGCCTTGACCTGGGAGATGTCCTTGCCGGAAAGCTTCTGGTAGAACTCGGCGCGGATCGGCGATTTTTCCGCCTGGTCGAGCGGCACGAACATGCTCGATTTGCCGAGGAAGAACTGGGACGCCTGCTCGGAGAACATGCGGGTGGCCGGGTTTTTCGGATTGACGACGACGGCGATCTCGATCGCCAGCGCCGGTGCGCCGGCACACATCAGGGTAAGGCCGAGCAAGCCGGTGCGGAAGGCGTTGTGCATGGTGTTCTCGCTAAGAATCACGGCCGCCGGCTTGCGCTGCGGCCCTGCCGATCGGATGGTCGCCGGCCGCAGCCGGCTCGGGCGCTTCAGAACACCGTCTGCCAGGACGCCGAAATTAGGTCGGCGTTGCCGGTGAACAGCCACTTCGATTCGTCCTTGATGCGGTCGTACTGCACCTTGAAGGCTTGCGAGGAGGTGAAGTCCCAGCGGTAGCTGAGCGACTTGGTGCTGTGTTTTTCGGTGGCGGTGGGCCAGTAGGCGGCCCGTTCGCGGAATTGCGACCAGGACAACATGACCGTGTGCGCGCCCCATTTGCGGCCGCCCGAATAGGACTGGGCGGTGTAGGTGTTCTTGACCGAGGGGCGGTCGATATAGTTGAGCTCGCTGCGCAGTATCCAGTCCTTGTAGTCGACATTGAGCGACAGGCCGTAGAAGGATTGGCCGACGTCGTTGACGAAGTCGCCGTTGGCGCCGGTCATCACCAAGGAGCGCACGCCGTTGACGACAGCGAAGCGCTCGACCACCGTGTGCATGTAGACGCCGCGCGCGGTGACGATGTCGTTGCTGACGTCGAGATAGCCGCCAATCATCTTTTTCCAATGCTCGTCGATCTGGGTCGAATAGTAGATGCTGCCGAGCAAGGTATTGTCCTTGGTCTTGCGGTGGCCTACCCACACGTTGCCGTTGATGTTCCAGTCGCCCACCGAGCCGGAATACAGGACGTTGGCGCCATCGTAGGAATAGATTTGCCAGGCATATAAATCCTGCGAGGGGCGTACCCAGGGATAGGCGTAGCCGACGTACATATAATCGGAATAGTAATATAGCGGCAGCCGCTTGCGGCCGAATTGCACGGTCCAGGCATCGTCGATTTTATAACTGCCATACGCCCAATCGGCATTGACCGAACTATCGGCGCCGCGCGCGACCAATTGCACGGTGGCCGACATTTGTGGCGTGAATTTGAAATTGCCTTGGACACCGGCCAGAGATTCGGGCGCCAGATCGGTCTTGTGATATTCGTAGACGCCGGCGTATTCGTAATTGCTGACGAAGCAGGGACACTGATAGCTGACACCGGGTTTGGCGCTCAAGGTGTAGGGCGTGGGGCCGCTTTGGCCATTGGTCGGATCGCCACTGAGCACGCGGCCGGCGGTGACTTGGGCGAAGCCGCTGAAACTGCTGTCGACGGCGTGGGCGGAGGTGGCCAGCGTGCCGAATATCGTAATAATCGCCAAATAGAGTTGATTTAAACGCATGGCCCGATCCTTTTATTATTTGGAATGGTGGAATTCCCTGTTGAAGAATTTACTATTCAAAAATGAAAAAATCAAGCTGGCGAAGTTTATATGTCTTTTTTATGGGAAAATTTCAAACCACCATTATTTATTTCAATTTTATAATGTTGGTATTTATAAAATCAAGGTTCCACTGAATGGCTGCGTTTTAAACAGCGCAGAACGAAGGTCGAGCGGCTGTGGCGCAGGCCGGGCAAACGGTATAGTTTGCGGCGCAGGAATTCCTCGTAGCCGGCGGTGCCGGCCACCGCCACCTTGATCAGATAGTCGTATTCGCCGGTCAGCAGATAGGCCTCCATCACCTCCGGCAGGTCGGCCAGCGCCTGGCCGAATTTTTCGAAGATCTCGTCGTCGTGGCGGTCCAGTGTGACCTCGATGATGACGGTGTCCGGGAAGCCCAGCGCCTTCTGGCTGAGCAGGGCGGCATAGCCTTCGATCACGCCGCGCTCCTCCAACGCACGCACGCGGTTCCAGCAGGGCGTGGTGGATAGGCCGACCTTTTCCGCCAGCTTGGTGTTGCTCAGGCGGCCGTCAAGGCGCAGCTCGCGCAGGATGCGCCGGTCAATTTCGTCGAGTTGGGCTTGATGATCCATGGGTCTTTATCGTCCAAGTAGAAAATTCCATTGAATCGTCATTGTATGGTGGATTCTTCTCTGTTTGGCGGTATTTCGCATAAAGTATGGAAGCCTATTTTACACCCGGCTGGCTATAGTGGAGGCATGAATACTTCCACCGCCCCCTACAAAAAGGTTCTCCGCTTCGGCGTGGAGAACGACGCCGCCCTTGCCACGCTGGAGGCCGCGTTGGCGATTATTCGCCGTTTGGAGATCGAGTTGTGCAGCCTGCGCACCAGCGCGGGAGAGGAGGGGATGGACGTGCAAATCCGCCTGGCGGCGGCCGAGGAAGAGCCGCTGGTGCTGTGCCGCATGCGGCTGCACAATGTGATTGGCATCCTCAGCATTCGTGAAATGCCGGTGCTGGTGGCGTCACAGGAGCGGCGGCATCTGGCATAGCCGCCGCCCGGCGTTGCCGCTCAGCCCTTCAGATAGATGTACTTGAACAGGAAGATCGCGGCGATCACCCAGACCACCGGCTTGACCTGGCGCGCGCGGCCGGTCAGCAACTTCAGGCCGGCGTAGGTGATGAAGCCGAAAGCGATGCCGTGGGCGATCGAGTAGGTGAAGGGGATGGCCAGCGCGGTGACCGCCGCCGGCACGCTTTCGGTGCTTTCGCTCCAGTCCACCTCGGTGAGATCGCGCAGCATCAGGCAGGCGACGAACAACAGCGCCGGCGCGGTGGCGTAGGCCGGCACCACGCCGGCGATCGGCGCGACGAACAGGCAGGCCAGGAACAGCAAGGCCACCACGACGGCGGTCAGGCCGGTGCGGCCGCCGGCCTGCACGCCGGCCGCGCTTTCGATATAGGCGGTGGTGCTGGAGGTGCCGAGCATGGAGCCGGCGACGATGGCGCAGCTGTCGGCCATCAGCGCCTTGTTCAGGCGGATCATCTTACCGTCGACCAGCAGGCCGCCACGGCTGGCCACGCCCATCAGCGTGCCGGTGGCGTCGAACAGCTCGACCAGGAAGAACACCAGCACCACGTTGAGGATGCCGACCGAGAGGGCGGCCTTGGGATCGAACGCGAACAGGGTGGCGTCGATCGACGGCGGCAGCGAGACGAAGCCGTGGAAGGTGTTCCCGCCGACGAAGAAGCTGAGGATGGTGACGGTGACGATGCCGATCAGGATCGCGCCCGGAACGCGCAGGCGGTCCAGCGCGACGATCAGCATGAAGCCGGCGATGGCCATGACGGCGGCCGGCTTGTGCAGGTCGCCCACGCCGACCATGGTGGCCGGGTTGGCGACGACGATGCCGGCGCTCTTCATGGCGATCAGGGCGAGGAACAGGCCGATGCCGACGGTGATGGCGGTGCGCAGCGAGTGCGGGATGCCGTTGACGATTTGCTCGCGGATCTTGAACAGGCTGACGACGATGAACAGGCAGCCGGAGATGAACACGGCGCCCAGCGCGGTCTGCCAGGGCACGCCCATGCCCAGCACGACGGCGTAGGCGAAGTAGGCGTTCAGGCCCATGCCGGGCGCCATGCCGATCGGGTAGTTGGCGTACAGGCCCATGATGAGCGTGCCCAACGCGGCGGCCAGGCAGGTGGCGACGAAGACGGCGTCTTTCGGCATGCCCGCGTCGGCCAGGATGGTCGGGTTCACGAAGATGATGTAGGCCATCGTGAGGAAGGTGGTGAGGCCGGCGATGACCTCGGTGCGGACGTTGGTGCCATGCTCTTTGAGCTTGAAGAATGTATCGAGAGTGGACAAGTGCGTCTCCGTGATTAGGCCAGTGGTGCCGCGCGCGCGGGCCGACAGGATATCACGGATGGTGATGTGGCCGGGCGTGGCGCGGCCAGCAAGCCGGCGCGCTCAAGACTACCCCACGGCGTGAAACTGGGGTCGGACCCCGCGGGGTCCGCCCCCGGCTCTCTGCCTTTGGGGTGGGGAAAGGCGTCCTGCGCCTGGAGACTCAGTCCAGCTTGAGGGCGCGGGCGACGTCGTCCCAGGCGACGTATTTGAAGTTCTGCGCGCCGTCCGGCAGGCGTTTGTAGCCGTCCTGCACCACCAGCATGCCCTTGGCGTAGGCGCCGCCCAGGTTGGCCGAGGTGACGTCCAGACCGTCCGTCTCCGAGGTGCCGTCGATGCCGGCGGCCAGGTTGAAGCCGATGCGGAAGGCGCCGCGCATCTTGTACGGCGGCAGGGCGTCGAGCACCACGTAGCTGTTGCTGCCCTGGCTGGAGACGACCAGGTAATCGGCCTTGGCGCCGTGGTAGAGCGCCATGCCTTCGACGTCGGCGGTCAGGTGCGGGCCGACCGGCAGCGCCATGGTCAGCGCGTCGGGCTTGGCGGCATCGGCCGAGGTGACCCAGACGCCGCGCTTTTCCTCACCCAGGTAGAGGCGGGCGTTGCGGTCGTCGGCGACGCAGCCCTCGGGTTGGCTGGCCACCTTGAACTTGCGCAGCAGCGTGCTGGCGAAGCGGCCATCCTGGCGGCCGATACGGTATTGCAGGAAGGTGCCGTCCTTGTCGTTGATGAAGACTTCCAGGCCGCCGGCGCTTGGCTGGTAGGAGCAGATGCCGTAGATTTTATCCAGCCCGGTGGGGAAGCGGGCGGCCTCGCTGACCTGGCCGGCGGGGTCTATATTGAACAGCACCAGCGTGTTGTCGTCGCGCTGGGTGGCCACCGCCAAGTCAAAGCGCTGCTGGTCGAGCAGCACGTTCTGGCGCAGGTCGACGTTGTTCAGGCGGCCGACCTCCAGCAGTTGCAGCTGCTTGCCTTGCAGGTCGTAGACCAGTAGGCCCTGCTTCTTGTTGGTGCCGAGGACGCGCGAGGCGGAGCGGTCGGTCGGATGCAGCCAGATGGCGGGATCGTCGGCGGCGTCGCCGGGACGGGCCATCGGTTCGGTCTGGGCGCGCGGTTCGATGATGGGAAGCGGCGCGGCCACGACGGCCTTGGGCGCCGGCCAGGCCAGCGGGCGGATCTGCCAGGACTTGGCGGCGTCGTCCGGCAGCAGCAGTTGCGCTTGCGCGCGCGGCGGCGTGGCACTGGCACTGGCACTGGCACTGGCACCGGTACTGGAACCGGCACCGGCACCAGCGGCGGGAGCGGCGGCGAGGCGCACGGCCAGCTGCTTGGCGCCGCCCACGCTTTGCCGGCCGACGGCTTGCCACACGCCGTCGCGTTGGCGCAGCAGGTGCAGGGTTTTGCCCTTGGCATCGAGCAGGGCGACGCCGCCCGGCAGCACGGCCAGCGCGCCGGCGCCGCCTTCCAGCTTGCCGTAGGGCGCACGCAGGGCCACCGGCTGGCGGCCGCCCATGCCTTCGGCGTCGGCGTCGTAGGCCCACAGGCCGACGTTGCTCTCGCTGGCGAACAAGGTCTGGCTGGCGTCGTCGACACGGCAGTGCTTGACGTGCGGTGGCAGTGCCAGCTTGCGCACCAGTTGGCGCTGTTCGCCGTGCAGCACCCATTGCTCGGCCTGGCCATCCTTCCCGATCAGGAACAGGTGGTCGAGCTGCTGCTGGTCGCGGAACAGGCAGGCGGATTCGATGCCGTACGTTGGCGCCGGCAGCGGCGCCTGCTGGCGCAGCTGGCCGGTCTTGGTGTCGACGACGATGATTTGCGCGCGGTCGGTGTTGGCGTCCAGGACCATGGCCAGCGCGCCGTCGGTGTGGCTGCGCACATCGAGCTGCTTGGCGCGCATCGCCAACACGGCGCGCTCCTTGCCGGCGGCGTCGAGCAGGTGCAGGCCCTGCTTGTCCAAGGTCAGCCAGCCGCCGTCGGGCAGCGCGGCCAGTTCCTGCGCGCGGGCGGTGGCGCCGGGCGTGGCTTGAATGGTGCCGGTCGTGGCGTAGCTCGGCGTGGCTAGTATGCTCAGCAGGGCGGCGCCGACGGCGCTCTTGATTGTGTGTTTGCTCATTTCAGTCTTCTTCATTGTTGTTGTGGGCATGTCGCGTATGGGTTCCCGCCTGCGCGGGAACGACGGGGACTTAAAACAGATTGGCCTTCAGGCTGATCTTGTAGGTGCGGCCGTACTGCTCGTACTGGGCGTTGTGGCCCTTGCTGCCCTGGTAGACGTAGTACTTCTCGTTGTTCAGGTTGGCCGCCTCGAACACCAGTTGCAGCTGTTTGTTGAGCTGGTAGGCGAAGGAGAAGTCGAGCTGCTTCTGCGTGTCGACGATGCGGTCCTGCGCCGGGTTGAGGATGTCCGCGCCCAGCTCCAGCAGATACGGCGACTTGTAGTTGAGCGCCAGGCGGGTGCTGACGGCGCCGCTCTCGTAGCCCAGCATCAGGTTGAGCATGCGGTCGGACTGGCCGGGCATGTCGATGCTGCGGCCCAGCGTGGTCTTGGCGGCCAGGTCGTAGCGGGCGATGTGGGCGCTGGAGTCGGACCAGGTGCCGTTGGCGCCGACGATCAGGCGGTTCCACGGCGACGGCAGCATGCGCAGCGGCTGGCTGTAGGACAGCTCCAGGCCGCGCACGCTGGCCGTGTCGCCGTTGGCGAACGAGGTCGCGGTGGTGTAGCCGGCCCACTGTCCGGTGCCGGCCAGGTTGGTGGTGTAGGTGAAGTTCCTGATATCCTTGTGGAAGAGGTAGGCCGAGACGGCGCCGCCGTCGGCGCCCAGCACGCGCTCGATGCCCAGGTCCAAATTGGTCGACTTGAGCGGCGCCAGGTCCGGGTTGCCGATGCTCGCCTCGGTGGCGCTGGCCAGGCTGACGCCGGGCGCCAGCTGGCTGAAGTTGGCGCGCACCACGGCGTGGGTCCAGGCGGCGCGCACACTGGTTTTGTGATCGACGTCGTAGCGCAGCTGGGCCGACGGCAGCCAGTTGGTGTAGGCGCGTTCGCGCCGCAGCGGCGTGATGGCGCCGCCGCTGACCTGCGAGCCCGAAGCCGCGAAGCGGGTGCGTTCGGCGCGCACGCCGGCCAGCAGGTGCCAGGCGTCGAGGGTGACGCTGTCCTGCACGTAGGCGGCGTCGATATCCTCGTTCATCTGGTAGTCGTTGATGCTCGATTCCAGTGTCAGGCGGGCGGCGTTGCGGTCCAGGCCGGCGACGCGGGCGCGCAGCAGCGCCGGGTCGATGGCGCTGCCGATGCGGCCGAGCGGATAATCCAGCGCCTGGCCTTGGACGAAGCCGGCCATCGACACGCCGCCGGCGCCCCAGTAGTTGGGGCTGGAGCTCTTGGCGCTGTTGTACTGCCACTGGTTGGTGTCGTTGCTCTTCTCGCGGCGGCTGGCCTTGAGGCCGAACTTCAGCGTCGAGCGGGCCTGGCCCAGGTCGAACTCGTGGCTCAGGTCGACGCGCGCCTGGTTGGCCTTGTCGGCCGAATAGCGCTGCTGCAGGCTGATCGCGTTCAGGCTGTAGTTGGCCGGATCGAAGATGGCGGCCGGCGCCACCAGGTGGGGCAGGGCGCCGTCGCTGAAGCCGACGCCGGCGAAGTTGGCGTTGCCACGGAAGCGGCCATCGTTCAAGGCCTCCGGGGTGTCCTCGTCGGCCTTGTTGGCGGAGCCGGACAATGCCAACTTCCAGTCGCCGAACTGCTGCTCGCTGCCCAGCACGAAGGAGCGGATGGTCTGGGTGTATTTGCGCTGGCGGATGCGGCGCTCGGCGCGCGCGCTGGCGGTGGCGCCTTCGGCCACGGCGCCGCCGCTGATGTTGCTGATGGTCAGACGGTCGCGCACCTCGTCGTCGCTGAAGCGGCTGAGGAAGCTGCGCAGATAGTAGCTGCTGCCTGCCTCGGGGCGGTAGTCGAGATTGAGCGCGAAGGCGTTGCGCTCGCGGACCGGCAGATAGTCGCGCAGCTCGAAGCCGCCCAGGCGCTCGCCGTCCCAGGCGCCGCCGGTCTCCACGTTGTCCGAGCCGAATTTGCGCTTCTCCAGACTCAGGCCGGCGGCCACGCCCAGCTTGCCGTCCATAAAGCGCTGCGCGCCCAGCAGGGAGGCGTTGGGGCTGGTCTTGCCGGTGTTCTGGTCGTAGCTGGCGCCGGCGCTGGCCGACAGCAGGCGGCCCGGCAGGTCGAAGGCGGACAGCGATTTGACCTCGACGGTGGCGCCCAGCGAGTTGGCGTCCTGGTCCGGCGTCAGCGTCTTGCTCACCTCCAGCGAGCGAATCAGACCGGCCGGCAGCACGTCCAGCGCCACGGCGCGGCGGCCCGCCTCGGGCGAAGGCACCAGCGCGCCGTTGATGGTGACCGCGTTCAGGTCCGGACCCATGCCGCGCACGGTGATGTAGCGGCCCTCGCCCTGGTCGCGCTGCACCGACACGCCCGGCAGGCGGGCCAGCGCCTCGGCGGCGTTCTTGTCCGGCAGGCCGCCGATATCGTCGCTGCTGATGACGCTGATGATGTTGTCGGCCTTCTCCTGCGCCGCGACGGCCTTGCTCATGGCGACGCGCTGGCCGGTGACGACCACGCGCGAATGGTGTTCCGGCTCGGCGGCGGCGTTGGCGTTGACCTCGGCCGCGTTGACGGAGGTGGCGTGGCCGGCCAACATGGTCAGCACGCCGATGGCCAGGGCGGACAGGCGGCAGCCGTGCTGTGGTTCGGTGCGGGTGGAAGAAAGGCGGATCGGAGTGGTCATGGTCTGGTCTGGGAAAGAAGAAAGTGGCCGGATTCTAGGCAGCCAATATGTCCGTCCCGTGACACGTGCTGGCGGCACCGCGCCGAAAGCGGTCATGGCGGCCCGTTTGGCGGCTCGCCGGCGAAGATGTGAGCCGGATTGACCCGCTCAACCGGGGGCAGCAACCTCCAACGGCAACCGCGCAACCGGGGTCAGCAACCGGGGGCAGAGCAACCGGGGTCAGTGCCGACATTCGTACACGGACTGAGCAGTAACGCGGCTCTGCGGTGCGCGTCCATTGTTGAGCTCGTGTCCGAATGTCGGCACTGACCCCGGGGAAGCGCGGGGCGGGGGAGCGACGGATTTTTTACGCATCGGTGAGCTGTTTGCACCTCCCGGCGTTGCGCGGCGATGTTGTTGACGTTGTCATCATGACGTCATCAGGCGCGGCTATGCTGCGGCACCAATCATTCCATTTACCCGCCGCCGCCATGCTCCGTCTGCACCGCCTCACCTTGTTCTCCGCCGCCCTGGCCCTGGTGGTCTGGTATCTTTTGTACGCGAATATCGGCACGGCCAAGCCCTTCCACACCTGGAAGTGGATGGACATCGTCAGCGAGGGCGGCACGGCGCTGATGGCCGGCGTCTGGTTCCTGTTCACGCTGAGCAGCCGGCCCGGCGGCCGTGTGACGAATCTGCTGGCCGGCGGCTTGGCGGCGATCATGCTCGGCTCCTGGGCCGACTGCCTCGACGAGTTTTTCCACATCAGCAAAGACCAGGTCTGGGACAACTGGCTGGAGGCGCTGGTGCCGTGCGGGATGCTGCTGCTCACCGGCGGCATGTATTACTGGCGCCAGGAGCAGTTCCGCCTGAACGATCACCTGCGCAAGCGCGAGCGCCTGTTCCGCGACCACCGCGCCTTCGACCGCATCACCCAACTGGCCAACGCCGACTACCTGCGCGACCAGATCCGGCTGGAGCAGTCGGGCCGGCCCGGCGTCGACTGCGCGCTGGTGCTGCTCGATATCGACCGCTTCCACCTCATCAACCGCGAGTTCGGCCAGCAGGAGGGCGACCGCGTGCTGCAGGCGGTGGGCCATATGCTGCTGCTGAACCTGCGCGGCGACGACCTGCTGTGCCGCTACGCCGGCGACCGCTTCGCCGTCCTGATGCCGGACACCGGCCTGGCCGAGGCCGAGGCGCTGGCCAGCCACCTGTGCGCGATGGTGGGGCAGATGCGCCATCACGGCAAGGCCGGCGCCGTGCCGGTCAGCCTGCGCCACGCCTGCTCGATGGCGGACGCGGAGCCGGACGCGCTGCTCGGCGCCTTGAGCCGTGCGGTGGAGACGCCGGCCGCCACCAGCGCCGTTTCTGCCGCCGCTGTCAGGGCGGCTGCCGACAGCGTTGCCGCCGCGGCGGCAGGTGCGAGTGCCGGCGCCAGCGCCGGCCCGGCGCGCGCCACCGCGCCGGCATGATCGCCTATCGCGGCGCGGGCGAGGCCTGCATCGCCGCGCAGCACCAACCTGCGTTGGTGCTCGACTACGCGCGCAGCCGCGACGCCGACGGCGTCCACCTGCTGCGCGACACCGGACTGGATGGCAGCGACATCCCCGCCGCCGGCCGCGCCGTCAGCCCGCTGCAGTATGCCCAGTTGATCCGCAACGTGCTGCGCGAGCTCGATAGCGCCGACACCAGTTTCATGCTGGGCCAGCAGATGCTGCCCGGGCACTACGGTGAAATCAGCCACGCCCTGCTGCACGCGCAGACGCTGCGCCAGGCGCTGCAGATCCTGTGCGAGTTCGCCAGCCGACTGTGTCCGCTGCTGCGGCCGCGTTGGCGCGAGGAGGGCGCGCTGGCCGTGGTCTACTGGATGGACAGCTTCGGCCTGCCGGCGCTGCGCCCGGCGCTGGTGGAGATGCACATGACGGCGCTGGCGGCGATGTGCCGCTGGCTCGGCGGCGAACGGCTGCCGTGGCGTTTCTGCTTCAACCGCGCCAGTCCGCGCCACACCGAGCAGCACCAGGTGCACCTGGGCCAGGAGCTGCGCTTCGACTGCCACCTCGACGCCATGCTGATCGACGCCGCCTGGCTGGACCGGCCCTGGCCGCGCGGCAGCGCGATGGCCGCCTCGGTGGCGCTGCGCGCCGTCGAGCTGGAGGCGGCGCGCGCGCCGCTGCATCCCGGCCTGCTCGACGCGCTGTACGACTTTTTGCTCGAACGGGTGCGCGGCGCGCCGACCCTGGAGCTGACCGCCGCCGCCTTCGACGTCAGTCCGGCCACGCTGAAGCGCCACCTGCTGCGCCACGGCAGCCACTTCCAGGCGGAGTTGGACCAGGTGCGCACCCATGTCGCCATCTACCTGTTCCAGACCCGCCGCGCCGACAACGACACCGTCGCCGCCTACCTCGGCTTCCACGACGCCACCAACTTCCGCCGCTCCTTCAAGCGCTGGACCGGGCAGACGCCGGGTTTGCTGCGCGACGCGCTGCACGTTTGAGCTGGATTGATTACGTCACCAAGGTGCATTATTCGGCGGAAAGTTTGCTCGGCATCATCAACGACATCCTGGATTTTTCGAAAATCGAGGCCGGCAAGATGTCGATGGAAAGCATCGATTTTTAGACAGGGGGGGGGCAGTACCGTTGCCGTGCCTAAGCGTGCGGAAGCGCCGCTTGCCATGTCGCCGATGGATCTTCCCGGGATCGATACGCATGCAGGGTTGCAAGTGGCGGCAATGGATGCCCGGCTGTATCGCAAACTATTGGCCATGTTTGTCGAAGACCATGCCGATTTCGCCGATCAGTTCAGCGAAAGCTCGGCCGCCGGCCGACAAGAAGAGACGGTTCGACTGGCGCACACGCTCAAAGGCACGTCCGGCAATATCGGCGCATCCGGCGTCCGCGCGGCGGCGGAAAAACTGGAGACGCTGTGTGCGAACAATGCGGATGCCGCAGCCATTGCGGCGGCCTTGGCGGACACCGTGCAATGACACGGCGGCATTGGACCTGTTTGATTTTGACGAGGCCTTGAGCCAGTTTGGGGAGCCGCAGTAGCAATGCGCCAGGCCGAAGGTGGTGTCGAGGCGGGGAGCGGAGCATCCAGCGGCTCCGGTTGGCTTCAACATCCAATTTTACATAATATAAATTATGCGAAGTTAAGTCGACTTACGCAACGTTCCGGTTCCGCTCCAGCAGAGTCAGATGCAGCGCTCTCGCGGCATCGAATCCGGGGACTGCCATCAGCGCCTGCTCGACAAAAACCAGCGCGTCGGCGTCCCGCCCCAGCGCCGCGTGGCAAAGCGCCATGTTGAATGCGGTGCCATGCTCCATTCCGTACAGCTCCGCCGAATAGCCGAAGAACCGCAACGCCTCTTCGTGTCGTTCGATTTCTAGCAACAGCACACCGATGGAAAAAGCCAGGTCGTCGCTTTCGCCTATCGGCAGATAGTTCTCCCATGTGCGATTGAGCGCCCCGGCCAGCGCCTCCCGTTGCTCGTCCGAGTAATCCGCCACCCAGCCTTGCAGTAGCGGGAAGATCGACGTCAGGCGTCGATGATCCCATCCGCTCAGGCGCAGGTAGGCCAACAATTCTTCAAAGGACAGTTCAGCACTGGCGCGCTCTATGCCATCCTTGAGTGTGTAGAAATCGTCCGGCCCGAAGCGAACGCCCAGATCATCATATGCCGCCCGCATCTCCGCCGATGACTGCAACGACTGCCCGAACAGCAAAGCGCCCACCGTCAGATGCTGACTCTTTTGCGTCGGCAACAACGCGCATCCGCCGCGCAGCTGCGCATACATACGAAGTAATTGATAATCAACCGCCATGGACACCGAACCATGGCGTAGAAAAATGGGACTTGCCTGGCCTGTGGCCAGCGCCAGATCGCTGTGATAGCCGTAGTCGCCGATCAATAGCAGCAGCCTGCCATCGGCGATCCGTTCGAAGCGGCCGATGCAGCGTAACGCCACGGTCGGGAAAGTAAATGCCACCGCCGGCAGCTTGCGACGATATTGTTCCAGCATGGCGTTCCAAAGCGGGTCCTCATAATAATCCGACGTAATTGCCTGGGCGTCGTAATCGACTTCCGCCCGCATCAATATCGCCGGATCGTTTGCATCGCTCTCTTTTTGAGCGGTACGCAGCGTCACCAACAGCTCATGCAACACGCCGCCCTCAAGTTGAAAGGCGTCCTGCGGCAGCGAGTCGAAGACGTAGTTGGCAATCAGGAGCAAAGGATTGCGCAATTCACCGGCTTTGAGGACAGCCCCGGAAACGGCCAGTTGCACGACTTCATCGCGGTCGGCATCAAAGCGGGCGAAATCCAGCCAACCTTCCTGGATCAGATCCCGCAGCCACGGATGGGTTTGCCAAGTGGCCAGAATATCCGGCGTAAAATCGGTCATCACGTAAGTCACCCGCATTCCCCCCAAGCGGGCGCCCTGCATCAGTTGGCGTAGCCGCCGCAACAGGCGATAGCCAAGCCTGCCTGCCCCTGAGCCGAGCTCGACGATGTAGACGGGCTGCGAGGCATCGTAGCCGGCCGCCGCGATGTCGCGCAGATAGCCCAGGACGCAGCGCGAATAAGCGTCCGCCAGGAAAGGGCTGCAAGAGACATGATGCGGCACGACGCCATCACTCCAGGCCTTCATGCCCTGCGTCTCGAAGTAACGACGTTGCCAGTCCCATATGCGGGAGGCGGACAGTCGCTGGCGGCTGTCGAGTGGCGGAAACTTTGCGGCAGGTGTCATGGCTCATATCCCGTCATTAACTTAAAGACAATTTAAGGGATAGTCATTGCAGCAAATTACGCACATTGTCACAGTGACGATTAAACAACGGGATATTCTGTCGCGAAGTAATCCCAGGCCTTGGCCCATGCCCAAGGCGTT
Organism: Rugamonas violacea; assembly: GCF_016461825.1. GTDB lineage: Bacteria > Pseudomonadota > Gammaproteobacteria > Burkholderiales > Burkholderiaceae_D > Rugamonas. The sequence goes on from NZ_JAEMNU010000125.1 coordinate 44,683, forward strand.
TCCCCAGCGCTTTCTCAGACAATATTCTTGCCATTCACCGAAGCCAGAATCTCGTCGTGCCGCTCGTTGTCGGTCTTGTGCAGATACGCCGCCGTGGTGGCGATGCTGGCGTGGCCGGCGGTCTCCTGCAGCGTCTTCAGCTGCACACCGTTGTTGGCGTGGTTGGTCAGCATGCTGTGGCGCAGCCAGTGCGTCGACGCCTGCCGCAGCGTCGCCGCCGTGTCGACGTCGCCCAGCGCGGACGCGGCGCGCGCGGCGTCGTTGAACAGCGCCTTCAACGCGTCCGACGCGGCTTCGTCGGAAATGCGCGCCGGAACGCGGCTGCGGCTCGACAGCACCAGCGGCGTGCGGTCGGCGCGCACGGTGTGCGGCAGCAGTCCATAGGCCCGCCGGTAGTCTCGATAGGCTTCCTGCAGATCGTCCGGCACCGGCAAACGCCGGGGCTTGCCGCCTTTGCCCATCACGTCCAGCCACCAGCGGCCGTTGCCTTCGGTGTACAGCGCGCCCATGTCGGCGCTGACGATCTCGTTGAGCCGGGCGCCGGTGTGCGTGTAGGCCAGCAGCAGGAAACGGTCGCGGGCGCGGCGGCGCAAGGCGGCCGGCGTGCCGGCGGCGCGCGCGCCGACGGTGGCCAGCGCCAGGGCGATCGCCTGCTGTGTCAGGTAGCGCGTCACCCGGTTGGTGTGCGGCATTTTGACGTTCTTGACCAGGGCGCCGGGATCGCGCCGCAAATAGCCGGTCTGCTCGGCGAACGCCAGCAGGCCCTTGACGGCGATCATCGCCTGGCGCCGGCTGGCGTCCGACAGCGGCCCGCTGAACGGCCGGTAGCGCGGGTCGGCGCGCGGCCATTTGGTGGTGGAAATCCATTCGGCCGGCGGTTCCCGCAGGAACTCCTTGTAGGCGTTCAGGTCGGCCACGTTGAGCATGCGCAGCGTCTTGCCGGCCTCTTCGCGGCACCAGCTCAGGAAGCGGAACAGCTCCTTTTGCGTGTTGGTGATGGATTTGGGGCCGAGTTCGCCGTGGCCGATGAATTCGCGGGCGATCTCGCTGTCCGTTTGGGCGTCGGTGATGGCGTCGTCGGCGATGTCGCGCAGGCCGGCCAGATAGCCCTTGCGCCGCTCGCCTTCGCCCAGGGTGGCGGCCGTGGCCGGTGCCAGGTCGATCAGTTCAAATTTTTTCATCGAGGTTTGGTGTTGCCGTCGGCAAAAATACTGTTTGTTTAACCAGTAAATTATACAGTATTTCGTACAGTATTTTAACTCGACAATATGAGGAGTAATCTCGACTTGAATAGTTGGAGGAGAGGGGGCTTTTGGGCTAAAAACGCTTCGACAAGCAAGGCCGACATCGTCCTCAGGCGCAGCGCTCCAGCATTTCGCTGTGCGCGCACACCCGGTTTTTGCCCCCTGCCTTGGCCTGGTACAAGGCTTTGTCGGCCGCCTCGATCAGCTCCAGCGGCCGCCGCTCCCGGCCCACGGGCACGAAGGCCGCCACCCCTACGCTGACGGTGACCATGCCGCCGGGGCTGCCGGCGTGGGGCAACTCCAGCCGGTGGATGGCGAGCCGGATGTTCTCGGCGACGGCGATGGCGCCCCGCAGGTCGCTGCCCGGCAGCAGTACGACCAGCTCTTCCCCGCCATAGCGTGCCGTCACGTCGCCCGGCCGGTGGCTGCTCTTCGCCACCACCTTGCCGATTTCGCGCAGGCAGGCGTCGCCCGCCGCGTGGCCGTAGTTGTCGTTGTACTGTTTGAAGCAGTCGACGTCGATCATGATCAGCGCCAGCGCGCTGGCGTTGCGGATGGCGCGGCTGAATTCGTCCTGCAGGGCGGTGTCGAAATGGCGCCGGTTGGCCAGGCCGGTCAGGCCGTCCTGCATGGCCAGCGTGGCCAGCGTGCGGTTCAGGTTTTCCAGCGCGTGGCGGGCGGTCAGCAACTCCCCTTCCGCCTCGGCGCGCAGGCGGATCTGTTTGAGCAGACGCAGCCCGAGCAACACCAGGCCCAGTGTCAGGATGGCGGCGACGGCGGCGTGCAGCTCGGCTTCGGCGCGCCAGCCGACCAGCATTTCGCCTTGCGACAAGGCGGCCGACACCACCAGCGGATATTGTTGCACGCGGCGGTAGCTGTTGATCCGCGTGATGCCGTCCTGGCCGGAGGTGAAGGTGACGGTGCTCTCGGGCGCGCGCGGCAGGTGCTCGAGGAACAGCGGCAGGCGCGAAATGTCCCGCCCCAGCGAGTTCTCGTCGAACGGCCGGCGCACCAGCATGATGCCCTTGTCCAGCGCGATGAAGATGGCGCCGGAGTGGCCGATGGCGAAGCGTTGGTAGTAGCGGCTGAAGTATTGCATATCGATGCTGGCCATGACCACGCCGGCAAAGCCGCCGTCCGGCCGGTCGAGGCGGCGCGACACCGTCACCACCCAGGCGCCGCTGGCGCGGCCGAGGATGGGCGGGCCGATGTGCGCGCCGCGGTCGCGGTGGTCGCGGTGGTAGTTGAAATATTCGCGGCCGGCGCTGTTCAGTTCGGGCGACGCCTTGCTTTGCGAGTTCAGCAGCCAATCGCCGTCCGGCCCGATGATGAACAAGGCGTGCATCTGCGGCAGCTCGCTGACATGGGAGGCCAGCAGTTGGTGCAGCCGCGTCGTATCGCCGGCCGGAAAACCATCCTTCTCCAGCCGCTCGACCAGGCCGACCAGGATAGTGTCGGCTTGCTTTAAGGTGTCGTAGGCGTGCTGGGCGACGGCGTGGGCCAGGTTGGTCGCGGCGGCTTTGGCCTCGGTCAGCTGGATTTCACGCGCGCGCAGCGTTTGCCACAGTTGCATGACCAGCATGCAGACGCACACCAGCACAATGAAGGTGGCGGCCAGCAAGGTGACGGGGCGCCGCTGCGGTGGGGGCTGGGCCGGGCTGGCCTCGGGCGACGGTGCCATTGGGCGATCCTTTGCGAGGTGGCGCTGCCCTCCCCCATCAGACGGCGGGGTCATGCGGCGATCAGGCTTGTTGCTTAGCGTCCAGTATGACCAATTCCGGCCGCGCCAATCTCTCGAATACTAACCTTGGCGGAATTGTTGACTCTGATCAAGCCCCGTCGGGACCAGCCGCTCCTCGATGAATGTGCCCCCCCTGGCGGGTACGCCTGTCACAGTGTGCTCAGGCGCAGCGCCAGCGCGGCCAAGGTCAGCAGCAGCACCGGCAAGGTCAGCACGATGCCGACGCGGAAATAGTATCCCCAGGATATGTCTATCTTTTTGCTCGACAGCACGTGCAGCCAGAGCAAGGTGGCCAGGCTGCCGATCGGCGTGATCTTCGGCCCCAGGTCGCTGCCGATGACGTTGGCATAGATCATCGCTTCGCGCACCACGCCTTGGGCGCCGCTGGCGTCGATCGACAAGGCGCCGATCAGCACGGTCGGCATATTGTTCATGATTGAGGACAGCAAGGCGGTCAGCAGGCCGGTGCCCAGCGCCGCGCCCCACACGCCGTGGGCGGCGAACTGGTTCAGCAGGCCGCTCAGGTGGCCGGTCAGGCCGGCGTTGCGCAGGCCGTAGACCACCAGATACATGCCGAGCGAGAAGACGACGATCTGCCACGGCGCGTTGCGCACTACCGCCCCGGTGGAAATGACCTGGCCGCGCGCCGCCACCAGCAACAACAGCGCCGCGCCGGCCGCCGCCACCGCGCTGATCGGCACGCCGAGCCGCTCCAGGCCGAAGAAGCCGAGCAACAGCATGGCCAGCACCAGCCAGCCGGCGAGGAAGGTGGCGCGGTCGCGGATGGCTTCGGCCGGCCGCTTCAACTGCGCCAGGTCGTAGTCCTTGGGAATGTCTTTGCGGAAGAACAGGAACAAGGCGGCCAGCGTGGCCAGCACCGACACCAGGTTGACCGGCGCCATCACTAGGGCATAGCGGGCGAAGCCGATGTGGAAGAAGTCGGCCGAGACGATGTTGACCAGGTTGGAGACCACCAGCGGCAGGCTGGCCGTGTCGGCAATGAAGCCGGCCGCCATGACAAAGGCCAGCGTGGCGCGGGCGTCGAAGCGCAGGGCCAGCAGCATGGCGATGACGATGGGCGTCAGGATCAGGGCGGCACCATCGTTGGCGAACAGCGCGGCGACGGCGGCGCCGAGCAGGACCAGCAAGGCGAACAGCCGGCCTCCCCTGCCGCCGCCCCAGCGCGCCACATGCAGCGCGGCCCACTCGAAGAAGCCGGCCTGGTCGAGCAGCAGACTGATGATGATGACGGCGATGAAGGCGCCGGTGGCGTTCCAGACGATGTGCCAGACGACGGGAATGTCGGCCGGCTGGATGACGCCGGCCAGCATCGCCACCGCCGCGCCGATGGCGGCACTCCAGCCTATGCCAAGGCCGCGCGGTTGCCAGATCACCAGAACCAGGGTGGCGAGAAAGATCAGGAACGCGGTCAGCACGGCGGATTTTCTTGGATCGCGCTTTGGCCGATCGCCTTGAGCTCGTGGTGGATGGCGTTCTTTTCGAGCATGTGCAGCGGCAGGCTGAGGAACAACTGGACGCGCGCCATGATCTGGCGGAACACCTTATGGAAGGCGGCGCGCTTGTCCTCGTCGCTGCCGGCCACGGCGGCCGGGTCTTCGAAGCCCCAATGGGCCGACAGCGGATGGCCCGGCCAGTAGGGACAGACCTCGCCGGCGGCGTTGTCGCAGACGGTGATGATGAAATCCATCTGCGGCGCGTCGGCGGCGCCGAACTCGTCCCAGCTCTTGCTGCGCAGATTCGCCAGCGGATAGCCGGTGGCCTGGATCTGCTCGACGGCGAAGGGATTGACGGCACCGGCCGGCTGGCTGCCGGCGGAATAAGCCGTGAAGCGGCCTTTGCCCATCGTCGTCACCAGGGCCTCGGCCATGATGCTGCGGGCGGAGTTGCCGGTACACAGGAACAGCACGTTGTAGACTTTATCGCTCATCAAAACTCCTTCGGTCGGTGATTGGCGGAAATACGTGTTCGGGACGCAGGTTCGGGACGCAGGTTCGGAACGCAGGTTCAGCAGCTTGGGCAGGCGGCGCCGGACGGCGGTGTACAGGGCACGCCGGCGCAGCAGTTTTCGGTCAGGAAGCCGATCAGCGCGTTCATGCTGCCGATATTGGCGGCGTAGATGATGAAGCGGCCGTCCTGGCGCGAGCCGATCAGCTCGGCATGCGACAGTTCTTTCAAATGGAAGGACAGCGACGACGGTGGAATGCCCAGTTGCTCACCGATCTTACTGGCGGCCATGCCCTGCGGTCCGGTCTGCACCAACAGGCGGAACACCGCCAGTCGCGACTCCTGCGCCAGCGCCGCCAGGGCGGACAATACGTTCTTGGTTTCCACGGCCACTCCTCGATATCGACTCCATATTTCAATGATAGTGGAAATATGGAATATACACAAAAAATAATTCATGGTCGGCTTGACAATCGATAACCAAATGGCTATGATTTATTCATGCTGGCTTCCAGTAGCACCCCGAGGATTTGCAATGCACGCCGAGCCGACAGTTGTTTTAAAAGCCTTGGCCGATCCGACCCGGCGCGCCATTTTCGAACGCTTAAGCAGGGACGGCGAATTGACGGTTCATGCCCTCACCGATCCGTCGGGAGTGTCGCAACCGGCCATTTCGAAGCACTTGGGCGCGCTGAAACTAGCCGGCCTGGTGCGCGGCCGCCGGGACGGACGCGAAACGTATTACAGCGCCGTGCCGGACGCGCTGGCGCCACTGATGGACTGGATCAGCTTCTATTCGACCTTCTGGAATAAGCAATTCGACCGCTTGGAAACCCTTTTGAAAAGGATGGATCAATAATGCAAACCGACGACACCAAAACAGTCATTGTGGAGCGCGAGATGGCGCATTCCCTCGAGAAAGTCTGGCGCGCCCTGACGCAGGGGCCGCTGATTGAGGAATGGCTGATGAAAAACGACTTCCAACCAATCGTGGGCCACCGTTTCGACCTGCGCGGCGACTGGGGCGTGGTTGACTGCCAAGTGCTGGCGGTCGAGCCGAACAAGGAACTGTCCTACACCTGGGAAGCCATGGGGCTCAAGAGTGTCGTCACTTGGACCCTCGCCGCCACCAGCAAGGGAACGCAGCTGCGCATGGAGCAGTCGGGCTTCAGGCAAGACCAGCAGCAGGCCTACCAAGGTGCCCAGTACGGCTGGCAGAAACTCTTTGGCGCACTCGAAGGCGTGCTGCAGGGGCTATCGTGAATAAGAAGACACCGGCGCGAAAAGCCAAAACCTGATGGCTTTCCCCCAGCGTCGACCAGACTATCATTCGCCGCGTGGCGACTGGGGGAATTTTGGCAAATCCGGGTTCATGTGATCCCAATGTGCCGCACTGGCCGTGTAGATATTCATCTTGGGATGAAAATCGCCCGGATCATCCAGCGTGCCGGCGCGCAAACCTAGCAAATTGGGCAGCATCTGCAATCTGGCAAACAATTGCGAGCCGCAATTCGGGCAGAAGCCACGGCTGATGGTATTGCCACTGTCGGCTTTGGAGTCAAAGTATTTAACTGTGCCTTGAATGGAAACGCTCTCCTCGGGCATGAAAATCGCTGGGGTGAATGCACTGCCTGAGCTGCGCTGGCAATCGCGACAATGACAGTTGCCCGAAAAACTAGGCTCGGCGGAAGTTTCAAAGCGGACGGCACCGCACAGGCAGCCGCCAGTAAGCAATTTGTTCATATTTTCCCAAACCGCGAGCGCGCATTCGCGCTTTGCGGAAGTAACATGCTTCTCGTTTATAGGACACTGCTTCGGCATCATCAGCCGCCCAGCACAACGCTGGCGCCGGCGCCGGCGCCCGGCATAGCGCAGGATAGGCGTAACCGTTGATCCGGCAGTGCAATTTTCTTGCCAAGAATACCATATTCCGCCGTTTAGAAAATACCTGTCGCGGCCGTCAATATCCGTTGCCGAGCCGACGCGCGGACGCCGGCGGGCGAACGGCCGCCTGTGCCGGCACGACGGCCAGCCGCGCCGGCCTGTGCTCCTTGAGCTTGAACACCGCCAGCGCCTGCATCAGCTTGTTGGCCTGCATGGCCAGGCCGCTCGTCGCGGCGGCGGCCTGCTCGACCAGGGCGGCGTTCTGCTGGGTCACGTCGTCGAGCTGGGTGACCGCCCGGTTGACCTGGGCGATGCCGGCGCCCTGCTCGGCCGAGGCGGTGGCGATCTCGCTCATCACCTGCTTGACGTCCTTGATCGAGGCGATGATGTCCTGCATGGTGCCGCCGGCGTTGTTGGCCATCAGCGTGCCGGCCTTGACCTTCTCGGACGAGATGTCGATCAGTTGCTTGATCTCGCGGGCGGCGGCGGCCGAGCGCTGGGCCAGGTTGCGCACCTCGGTGGCGACCACGGCGAAGCCCCTGCCCTGCTCGCCGGCTCGGGCCGCCTCGACCGCCGCGTTGAGCGCCAGAATGTTGGTCTGGAAGGCGATGCCGTCGATGATGCCGATGATGTCGGAAATCTTGCCCGACGAGGCGCTCATGTCGGCGATGGTCTCGATCACCTTGACGACGATCTGACCGCCGTTCTCGGCGATCGAGTTGGCGTCGTTGGCCATGATGTTGGCCTGGGTGGCGTGGCTGGTGTTCTGGTTGACGGTGGCGGCCAGCTGTTCCATGCTCGACGCCGTTTGCTCCAGCGCGGCCGCCTGCGCCTCGGTGCGCGCCGACAGGTCCAGATTGCCGGTGGCGATCTCGCGCGTGGCGTGCTGCATCTGGACGAAGTTGCCGCGCACGTCGCCGATGATGCTGTGCAGGTTGACGCCGAGCTGGCGCAGCGAGCGCAGCAGCTGGCCGATCTCGTCGCTGCGCTCGGTGTGGATGTCGGCGCGCAGATCGCCGCCGGCCATCGCCTGGATGCTGCCGAGTGCCGCCTGCAACGGCGCGACAATGCTCTGCAGCAGGAAGTACCACAAGGCCAGCACACCGAGCACGGCGACAGCGGCCAGGCCGCCCAGCCAACTGGCGGAGGCCGCCGCCGACGCCGGCGCGACAGCGGCGACGCCAAGGATCGCCAGCGTGGCCGACAGGAAGGACATGGTCAGGCCGATGCGGCGCCGCAGCGACAGCTCGGTCAGCGCGGCAAGGCCGCTGCGCCAGCCGGTGGCGACGGCGCGGCCTTGGCGGATCGCCAGGCGCTTGGGGTTGCCGGCCTTGATCTCGCGGTACAACTGGTCGACGGCGGCGACTTGGTCGCGGCTGGGCTTGGTGCGCACCGACATGTAGCCGACCGGGCGGCCATGCTCCATGGTCGGTGTGACGTTCGCCAGCACCCAATAGAAGTCGCCGTTCTTGCAGCGGTTCTTCACCAGACCGGTCCACGGCAGGCCGGACTTGACGGTCGCCCACAGGTCGGCGAAGGCCTCCTTCGGCATGTCCGGGTGGCGCAGGATGTTCTGGGGGGCGCCGAGCAACTCGTCCTCGGCGTAGCCGCTGACTTCGACGAAGTAGGGATTGGCGTAGGTGATGTTGCCCTGCAGATCGGTGGTGGAGACGATGGTCTGGCCATCGCGCAGCACGTATTCGTTGTTGCTAACCGGAGTGTTCAAACGCACTGGACTATTTCCTCTCTTGATTGCCGCATCAATACGCAATGAGAGGAAGATGCCCGGCACGTCGGCGGATCAAGGCCGGCCTTCGGCAATCATGCTTCCCGCCGGGGGAAGCCACATCTGTGCGTATTGAGGCAGGTATTGTCGGGGCCGTCTTCTGTGGAGCGGCTGTGGCGAAATAAATAATATTTCTTTGTGGAATTATTATACTTCATTTGCGAAATACTTATGCCTTGTTTTCCGCCGCTGACGGCGTAGCGAGGATGGTTGATGTTGCCGCGCAACACTATTGCCAAGTAAGCAATCAGTAGACACCCTTCTGAGATCTCGCTTGATCGTCGGGTTTTCAAGGATATTAATTGTGGGGAAGGTCCGTTCTCGCCCCAAAGCTGCCAGTCGTCGTTCCCGCGAAAGCGGGAACCCATGCTGAGTATTCAAACAAGCGGCGTATGGATTCCCGCCTACGCGGGAATGACGGGTCTTGGCCGAACGCGGCCGATAGTCGCATAGCATCTTGCTCATCTGAAAAATGCACGAAATCTCACGGCATCGAAGTGCGAGGTGTCTGGCTGCGATTTACGGAACAGGTGGCCGCACCGCTTTATGCGATTGGCTGGCGGCGACTTATGGGTGCATCGAATAAGCCTGACTTCGTCGTTCCGCATCGGCGCACCGCCGCGTAGGCGGGAACCCATATCGCGCTAGACAGGGTGCGGCGTATAGGTTCCCACCTGCGCGGGAACGACGGGTTTTAGAGGTGCCCTTATGAGAATAGAGGTCTGTGGTGATGAGAATAGTCAATTTGATGAACTGGTTCAGGCCGCGAGTAGCCGGCTGAAGCAGCAGACGGTGGCACTGCCGAACTTGAACATCACGACATTCCCGGCCGGCCCCTCCCCCGTCTCAGTTGAGCGCGGCCTCGACGGCTGCAGCGGCGTCGAACAAATGTCCCTCCGCGCCCGGCGCGCAGGCCAGCATCACGCTGGGCGCCAAACCGCTGGCGGGATCGGCGTGGCGCCAGGCGGGCACGGCGATGGTCGGCAGGTCGCAGTAGTTGCAGAAGGTGATGGGTGTCATCAGGCCGTTCGGGCCGGGCCGCAGGGTTTTGCGGTTCATGCCGCCGTGCTTGGGTGCCAGCATGCCCAGCGTGGGCAGCAGCAGGATGCCGTCGGCGCCGAGCAGGCCGCGATAGTGGGCGCGCGCCGCCTCGAAGGTGGCGATCAGGCGCGCCAGCTGGGCGGCGCCGCGCGGCTTGATGAACTGGCCCAGCGTGGCGCCCTGCAACATCCACATGAACAGGCCGGGATCGATGGTGGCGCGGCCGGTCAGCTGGCGCAGCGCCTCGCCCCAGACGTTGAACCGGCCCGCCTCGGGCGTGCTGAGCAGGCGCTGCCAGGACGGCGCGGCGTCGTGCAGGATCATCGACGGCATGCGGAAGAACAGCTGGCCGACGTCGCCGAAGGCGGCCGTCTCGGGCCGCATGCCCTCCTGACCGAGCGCCGTCTGCGCCGACGCCAACGCGGCGCCAATGCAGGGGCTTTCTACGCTGTAGGGGAAGCCGGCCGGGCCGATCAGGCGCAGGCCGGCCAGCGGCGCGGGCGGCGCCGGCGCGCGCTCGGCGATGACCTGGTAGACCATCCGGGCGTCGCGCACGCTGCGGGTGATCGGTCCGATGCCCAGCCAACTGGCGGTGTGGCCGTCGATCTGCGGCCAGGTGCCGGTGCCGTCGACGGCGCCCGAGGCGGGTTTGAAGCCGACCAGGCCGCAGAAGGCGGCCGGGATGCGGATCGAGCCGAGGATGTCGGAGCCCAGGCCGAAGGCGCTGGCGCCGGAGCCGACCAGGGCGCCCTCGCCGCCGGTCGAGCCGCCGGCCACGCGGCTGGGGTCGAGCGGGTTGTTGGTGCGGCCGTAGCGCGGGTTGCTGCTCTCGCCGGTCATGGCGAACTCGGGCACGTTGCTGCGGGCGATGACAATCGCGCCGGCGGCGCGCAGTTTGGCGACGACGCTGGCGTCGGCGGCCTGCGGTTGCGGCGTCATGCGCAGCGAGCCGGCGGTGATGCTCTGGCCGGCGATGCCGAAGGTCTCCTTGACCGTGCACGGCAGTCCGGCCAGCGGACCCGGCCGCGCCTGGCGCACGGCCTCTGCGGCCTCGTCGCGCAGCACCTGGGTGGCGCCGTTGAGCGCGCCCTGGGTGGCGTCGAGGCGGGCCAGATGCTGACGCAACAGCTCGGCGGCGCTGGATTCACCCCGCTCCAGCTGCTGTTTCAGGGCGACGGCGTCGGGCATGGCGGGGCGTTGCGGCGTGGCGGTCAAGGTCATTGGCAAATGGGGCTGGGCCCGGTGCATGGTTCAACGGTGGAGGCGGGAGCGCCCGGCGAGTATAGACAATATTGGATTAAAACAACACCGGGCAATGTCGCCGGGGTCGGTGCGCGTGGCTGCCGCGCCGCCCCACCACCTCAGGTGCCGGCCGGCGCCGGCGGCTCGTAGCGGTAGCCGACGCCGTACACCGATTGCAGGCAGTCGGCCTGCGGCCCGCAGCCGCTCAGCTTGCGGCGGATGTTTTTGATGTGGGAGTCGACCGTGCGGTCGTTGATGCTGCGCTGGTCTTCGTGGGCGATGTCGAGCAATTGCTGGCGCGAAAACACGCGCTGCGGATGGCCGACCAGTTCGGCCAGCAAGCGGAATTCGACCGGCGTCAGCGGCAGCGCGGCGCCAAGATGCAGCACTTGCATGCGTGCGCGGTCGACCAGCAGGCCGGGCGATGGGGCCGCCGTCGGCAACACGCCGGCGGCGCGGCGCAGGTGGACGCGCACCCGGGCGACCAGTTCGCGCGGGCTGAACGGCTTGCAGACGTAGTCGTCGGCGCCGGTGTCGAGGCCGAGCAGGCGGTCGACCTCGTCCACCCGCGCCGTCAACATGATGATCGGCACGGGCGAAAATTGCCGCACGGCGCGGCAGACGCCGATGCCGTCCAGCCCGGGCAGCATCAGGTCGAGCACCATCAGGTCGGCGCCGCCGTCGCGCATGGCGGCCACGGCGGCCAGGCCGTCGTCGACGTGGCTGCTGCGCCAGTCGGCGGCGGCGAAGTAGTCGGCCAGCAGCGCGGCGATCTTGGGGTCGTCCTCGACGATGAGAATGTGGGGGCGATTATCCATGTTGCTCCATAGACGGCTGGTTGGCGGGGCCGCGCGCGGGCGGACCCAAGGGCAGCCGCAGTACGATGTTGAGGCCGCCCAGCGCCGATGGCAAGGCGACGATGTTGCCGCCGTGGGCCTCGAGCAGCACCTTGCAAATGGCCAGGCCCAGGCCGCTGCCGCCGCGCCCGCGGGTGCGCACGGTGTCGACCCGGTACAGCCGTTCGAAAATGCTGGCATGGGCGCCAACGGGTACGCCGGGGGCGCTGTCGGCGATGCTCAGCTCGGCCCAGGCGCCGTCGCGCGTCAATGCGAGCACGATGCGGCCGCCGGCGTCGGTGTAGCGCAGGCTGTTCTCCAGCAGATTCGCCAACACCTGGGTCAGCCGGCCGCCGTCGCCGGTCAAGGCCAGCGGCGCGGCCGGCGTGGTCCACTCCAGCCGCAGGCCGGCTTTGGCGGCGCGGCCCTGGTAGCGCTCCAACAGCGGCGTCAGCAGGGCCGCCAGGTCCAGCGTCCGCCACTGGTAATGCAGCTCGCCGGCGTCGGCCAGGGCCAGCTGTTGCAGGTCGTCGAGCAGTTGCCCCAGGCGCAGCACCTCGCCGTGCAGCGACTCCAGCGCGGCGTTGTCGGCCAGCCGGATGCCGTCGATCTGCGCCTCGATCTCGCCGCGCAGCACCGTCAGCGGCGTGCGCAGTTCGTGCGAGATGTCGGCCAGCATGCGGCGGCGCTGCCCTTCGCTCCGCTCCAGCGCCTCGGCCATGGCGTTGACGTCGCGCGCCAGGTCGGCCAACTCGTCGCGCGAGACCAGCGGGGCGCGGGCAGAAAACTGACCCTGCGCCAGCTTCGCCGTCACCTTGTGCAGCTCGGCGACCGGGCGCAGCAGGTGGCGCGCCAGCCAGATCGCCGCCAGCAGGGCCAGCGCGATCAGGGCGACGGCCAGCAGCAAGATGGTTTGCAACTGGCCACGCAGGAACACGGTGGCGCTGGGGTCTGAGCCGCTGGCCTGGCGCAGCGGCATCAGGCGCATGCGGCCGACCACCCGGCCGTCGACCTTGATGTCGCGTTCTATGCCGGGCGGAAAATCGGGCGGGCCGATGACGACGCGGCCCTCGGCGTCGACGATGGAGATGCGCGAGGCGAAGCCGATCGGGTCGTGGCGCGGCGGGCGCCCTTCGGCGCGGCGTCCCTGCGGCTCGTCGTCCTCGGCGGGCGGCGCCGCCTGGTCCCGGCGTGGTGACGCTTCTTCCCGGCGCGACGGCGCTTCTTGCCCGCGCGGCGCCGTTTCATTCAGCCGCGGCGACGCTTCATCCAGCCGTGGCAACGTTTCATTCAGCCGTGGCGGTGGCTCATCCGGCCGTGGCGGTGGCCGCATGCCGTACCGGGCACGCGGCGGCGGGCGGCGCCCGGTCTGCTCGCCGGCATCACCAGCCTCGCCGGCATCGCCATCAGCACCGACAAGCTCGTCGGGATCTTGGCCGCGCGCCCGGTCCGGCGCGCCGGCAGCGGCCTCCCCGGGCGGTGGCGTGGCACGCGGCGGCGGACCGCCGCGCTCCTCCACCTCGGCCAGGATGCGCGGCTTCATCTGATCCAGCACGCTTTTAAAGGCGCGCGGTTGGCGCCGCAGCCAGTCGAAACTGCCTTCGAGGCGGTAGCGGTCCTCCAGCAGCTGGCGCAGCTGGTCCAGGTCCTGGGTCTGCAGTTCGTTCAGATAGGCGACGAAGCCGCGCTGCAAATTGCTGCTGGTCACCCACGCCATGGTGCCGACGCAGAGGATGACCAGCGCCGTCACCGCCAACGCGATCTTGCGCGCGATGGTCAGCCGCATCGTCCCCGCCCTTGCTGAATCGCCATTCCAGCGCCCCGTCGTTTGTTTATTGTCAGCAATCATACCCGGCAATTGTGCAGCCAATATGAAAAGCCGGCGAGCTCCATTTTTCCTGCACATTGTTGCCGCAAAGTGATTCCTATCGACAATAAACAGGAGATCCGCGATGCAAGCCTCCCATTTCACCACGCTGCCCGGCAAGGCTGGCAAGGCCGACCACGCGCGCCGGCGTGCCGACTGTGGCGCCCTGCCTCCCTTGGCGCTGGCGCTGGCCGCCGCCATGTTGAGCGCATGCGGCGGCAGCGGCGGCGGCAATAGTCAGGAGGCAGGCAACGTGCTGCTGGCCGGCGCCACCGTGGCCGTCAGCGAGGCCGCCCCGACGGCCGTGAGCGACGGCGCCACCGCCATCGGCACGACGCCGGCCAGGCAAGGCGGCTTGGCCTTGGCCGCCGCGCCCGCCATCGCCCCGCTGCCGGTGCCGAACGACGAGGGCGCCGCCTTGACCTTCAGCAGCGTCGGCACGATCGACAGCGCCAACCCCTTCTTCAAAGCGCAAGGCAACGGCCGCTCCTGCGCCAGCTGCCACCAGCCCGACAACGGCTGGAGCATCACGCCGGACGGCCTGGCGCGCCGCTTCGAGGCCAGCGCCGGCCTCGACCCGGTGTTCCGTCCGGTCGACGGCGCCGTCTCGCCGAATGCGGCCACCGCCACGCTGGCGCAGAAGCGCGTCGCCTACAGCATGCTGCTCAGCAAGGGCCTGGTGCGGGTCGGCCTGCCCTTGCCGGCCAACGCCGAATTCACCCTGGTCAAGATCGACGATCCCTACCACTATGCCAGCGCCAAGGAGTTGTCGTTGTTCCGCCGGCCGTTGCCGACCACCAACCTGGCCTTTCTCAGCAGCGTGATGTGGGATGGCCGCGAGACGACGGCCGACCCCGCCTCGACCATGTGCTTGAAGGATGTGCGGCCGGCGCGCTGTTTCGCCGCCATCGACGCCGATTTGTTGCACCAGTCCAACAGCGCCGTGCGCGGCCACGCCGAGGCGGCGCTGGACCTGAGCGCGGCCGAACAGCGCGCCATCGTCGACTTCGAGAAGACCCTGTTCACGGCGCAGAGCAGCTCGCTCGCCGCCGGCGGTCTGAGCGAGGGCGGCGCCCTGGGCGGACCGGTGCGGTTGTCGCGCACCGGCTATTACTTCGGCATCAACGACGTGCAGGCCGGCGACTACCGCAGCGGCGCGCCGTTCAACCGCAACGCGCTGGACTTGTTCGGCGCCTGGCGCAACCTGGCCAATCCACCGGCGCCGGCAGCGCCGCCGGGGCGCGGCCGGCCGGCGCCACCACCGCCGGCGCCGTCGGCGCAGAACCTGGCGCGCGCCGCCATCGCCCGTGGCGAGCAAATTTTCAACAACAAGCCCTTCAACATCAGCGGCGTGGCCGGCTTCAACGACGAGCTGCGTCTGCCCTTGCAGCGCGGCACCTGCAGCAGCTGCCACAACACGCCCAACGTCGGCAGCCACTCGGTGACGCGGATGTTCAACACCGGCGTGGCGGCCGGCGCGCTGCGCAGCGCCGACATGCCGCTGTACACGCTGCGTAACAACGCCACCGGCGAGCTGGTCGACACCAGCGACCCCGGCGCCGCCATGCTCAGCGGGCGCTGGCGCGACATCGGCCGCGTGAAGGTGCCCAGCCTGCGCGGCATCGAGTCGCGTTCGCCCTACTTCCACAACGGCTCGGTGCACTTGATCGAGGACGTGGTGGGCTTCTACGACAAACGTTTCCGCATCGCTTACACGGCGCAGGAGGCGGCCGACCTGGCGGCCTTCCTCAAGGCCCTGTAAGCCGCGCATCCGGCCGCCATGCGCGGCGGCCGGCGCTTGATTTGTATCAATTAACATGGTGAAGGGGCGTGCAAGCTTTGCCCGGGCGCAGGAAAACAAGGGATTACAAATCCTTCCAGCAATGTTAATGTGTGCTGCATCAAGCCCCCCCTGCCCTCGCTCATGACCGTCGACACCTTGCGCAAGTTAAGGAAACTGTTCGCCTTGCTGGTGGCCGCCGTGGCGGCCGTGTTGCTGTTGGTGAGCGCCTTCGTGCTGCACAATCTGTACCAGAGCCAGCAGCGCTACCAGAACAATGCCGAGGAAACCTCGCGCAACCTGGCCATTTCGCTGGAGAACTTCCTGCATTCGCACTTCCAGGAGGTCGACCTGGCGATGCGCCGCGCCGCCAGCGAGTTCCGCACCCTGCACAGCGAACAGCGCTTCGACGACGCCGGCTTCAGCGCTTTTTTGCGCGGCCTCAAGGAGCGCCTGCCGCAGGCCGACGCGGTGCGCGGCTCGGACCGCAACGGCCGCGTCATCTACGGTGAAAAGGTCGACCTGAGCAAGCCGCAAGACCTGTCCATCCGCGAGTTCTACCAGCGCAGCAAGACCGAGCGCGAGCTGGTGTTCGGCGTGCCGGTCAAGTCGCGCATCTCGGGCGAATGGGTGTTTCCGCTGATGTACGCGCTGACGCTGCCGGACGGCAGCTTCGGCGGCACCGCCTATGTCAATCTGAACAATTCGCGCATCACCGAGCTGTTCTCCTCGCTCAACGTGGACCAGCACGGCGTCATCATCCTGCTCGACCAGCAGCGTCGCGTGCTGCACCGCTATCCCGAATCGCGCGAGGTGCAGATCGGCAGCCAGATCGCCTTGTCGCCGGAGACCAGCCGCGTGCTGGCCTCCGGTCAACGGCGCGCCACCTACAAGTCGATCAGCGTGCGCGACGGCCGCGAGCGCGTGGTCAGTGTCGAGCGGATCGGCGGCTATCCGGTGTTCGTGCTGGTCGGCCTGGCCGGCGAGGACTTCCTCGCGCCTTGGCGCAAGGAGGCGCGCGACGACGCCATCTTCCTGGCCACGCTGTACGTGCTGGCCGCCAGCCTGCTGCTGGGCGTGCGCGCGGCGCTGCGCAAGCAGTCGCAGGCCTTGCACCAGCTGGTGTTGAAGGACCAGGCGCTGCAGGGTTCGCTGGCGGCGCTGACCCGGTCGGAGCAGCGCTGGCGCTCGCTCACCGAGGGCCTGCCGCAGATGGTCTGGACCTTGACCCCGGCGCGCCGCTTCGAGTTCCTCAGCCACCACTGGCAAGAGTTCACCGGCATCGACACCGCCACGCTGTTGGCCGGCGCCGCCTGGTTCGACCTCCTCCATCCCGACGACCGCAGCCGCGTCGACGCCGCCTGGGCCGCCGCGCTGGCGCTCGGCGGCGAGTTCCGCTGCGACTGCCGGCTGCGCGGCGGCGACGGCCACTGGCGCATCTTCGAGCACCACGCCCTGCCGCAGCGCGACCCGGCCGGCCGGCCGCTGTGCTGGGTCGGCAGCAGCACCGACATCACGGCGGCGCGCGAGGCGCACGCCCAGCTGTCGCAGGCCAAGGACGCCGCGCTGGCGGCCGGCCGCGCCAAGTCCGAAT
The DNA here is from genome assembly GCF_016461825.1 of Rugamonas violacea. Taxonomy (GTDB): domain Bacteria; phylum Pseudomonadota; class Gammaproteobacteria; order Burkholderiales; family Burkholderiaceae_D; genus Rugamonas. The sequence continues at coordinate 61,663 of NZ_JAEMNU010000125.1, forward strand.
TCGTCGCCAACATGAGCCACGAGATCCGCACGCCGATGAACGCGGTGCTGGGCATGCTGCAGTTGTTGCAGCAGACGCCGCTGGCGCCGCGCCAGCAGGATTACGCCGTCAAGGCCGAGTCGGCGGCGCGCTCGCTGCTCAACCTGCTCAACGACATCCTCGACTTCTCCAAGGTCGAGGCAGGCAAGCTGACCTTGGACTGCCATCCCTTCAGCGTCGACAAGCTGCTGCGCGACCTGTCGGTGATCCTCTCGGCCAACGTCGGCGACAAGGACGTCGAGGTGCTGTTCCAAATCGATCCGGCGATCCCCAAGTGGGTCAGCGGCGACGCGCTGCGGCTGCAGCAGATCCTGCTCAACCTGAGCGGCAACGCGATCAAGTTCACCGCCCATGGCGAGGTGCTGCTGTCGGTGCGTCTGCTGGCGCACGACGCGGCCGGCCTGCGCCTGGCCTTCGCCATCCGCGACACCGGCATCGGCATCTCGGCCGAGCAGTGCGAGCGCATCTTCGAGGGCTTCTCGCAGGCCGAGGCGTCGACCGCGCGGCGCTACGGCGGCAGCGGCCTGGGCCTGGCCATCAGCCAGCGCCTGGTGCGCCTGATGGGCGGCGAACTGGACGTGCGCAGCGCGCCGGGCCAGGGCAGCGTGTTCGAATTCGTCGTGGTGCTGCAGCCGGCCACCACGCCGGCGACGCTGCTGCCCGATCCGCGACTGCTGCAACAGCTCGACTGCCTGGTGGTCGACGACAATCCGAGCGCGCGCCAGGTGCTGGCCGAGATGGCGCGCTCCTTCGGCTGGCAGGTCGACACCGCCGTCGACGGCGCCGACGCGCTGGCCGCGCTGGCGCGGCGCGCGCCGGCGCGGCCCTACGACGTCATGTTCGTCGACTGGCGCATGCCGCTGCTCGACGGCTGGGACACCGCCGTGCGCATCCGCCAGTTGCTGCCGGCCGGCGCCGCGCCGCTGATCATCATGGTCACCGCCTACGACCGCGAGATATTGGCGCAGAAGCAGCTCGAACAGCAGCACTCGGGCGCCGCCACGCTGGACGGCGTGCTGGTCAAGCCGGTGACCGCCTCGATGCTGTTCGACGCCGTGGCCGACGCCAAGCCGGGTCAACGCCACGGCGGCGCGCCGGCCACGGTGGCGCCGTCGCGGCGCCGCCTGCACGGCCTGCGCCTGCTGCTGGTCGAGGACAATCCGGCCAACCAGCAGGTGGCGCGCGAGCTGCTCGGCTACGAGGGCGCCGAGGTGGCGCTGGCCAACTGCGGCCAGGCCGCCATCGAGGCGGTGCGGGACGGCGCGCCGCCCGACCTGATCCTGATGGACATCCAAATGCCGGACATGGACGGCTACCACGCCAGCCGGGCCATCCGCGCCCAGCTGGGCTGGCGCACGCCGCCCATCGTCGCCATGACGGCCAACGCGCTGGCCAGCGACCGGGCCGCCGCGCTGGCCGCCGGCATGGCCGACCACGTCGGCAAGCCCTTCGACCTGGACCAGCTGGTCGCCGTCATCCTCGGCCACACCGCCGCCGCCGGGGGCGCCGCCGCGCCGCGCCCACTGCCCCCGCCACCGCCGGCACCGGCCGCCGAGCGCGAGCCCGACGTACTCGACGGCGCCGCCGCGCTGCAACGCATGGGCGGCCATAGCCAGCTGTATCTGCGCACCCTGCGCGATTTCACCGCCGAGGCCGGCAACATCGGCGCCCGCTTGCACGGCGCCATCGAAGAACAGAACCTGGCATCGGCCAAACCGCTGCTGCATGTGCTCAAGGGCCTGGCCGGCACGGTGGGCGCCGAGCAGTTGGCCGTGCTGGCAGCGACGGCGGAAGCGGCCTCCACCGACGAAGGCTGGATCGCGCTGGCCATGGTGCTGGCGGCGCTGCCGCCCGCGCTGGCGGCGATCGAGCAATTGGCGGCGGCGCTTGAAGGCGCCGCCGCGCCCGGCGCGGCAGGCTAGCCGATCATAGACGCGCCGGCTTGCCCGATAAAATCAACGTTCGATAGCGCACAGACCTTGTTCACGGGAGCGCCCACCATCATGGCTTGCGTCGGTGTTCCGGGCGCCAACGCCCCAGACCGCAGCGTTCATCGGCCCGGGTATACTCGTGAGGCCGGCCATGATGCATGAATTTTTGATCGCAAACCGAACTGAACTTGAGCGGCGTTGTCGAGATAAAGTGTCTGCCCGTCCCGATAGATCGCCTAACAGACAGCAGCTGGAACAAGGTATTCCCAAATTTTTAGACCAGCTCATCCGCACCCTCCAGGCGGAAAGCGAGGGTGCGCTCGCCCAAGCCTTGGCGGTGTCAGGCCCCGCCGCCGGCGATCCCTACCGCATCGCTGAACTCGGCGTGTCTGCCGGCATTCATGGCGCGGATCTTTTGACGCTGGGATATTCGATCAACGAGGTCGTCCATGATTACGGCGACTTGTGCCAAGCGGTGTCGGACCTCTCCATGGACCTCGATGAGAAATTTGAGATCAGCGAGTTTCGCACACTAAATCGATGCCTTGACAATGGCATCGCCGATGCGGTGACGGCGTTTAGCGAACATCGCGACGTGGCAATCGCCGACGAGCAAGCGTTGGAGACCAATGAACGTTTGGGGTTTTTCGCGCATGAACTGCGCAATCATTTGAACACCGCGATGCTCGCGTTGGCGGCCATCAAATCGGGCAGCGTCGGCTTGGGCGGTCCAACCGGAGCGGTTTTGGACCGCAGCCTGATTGGTCTTCGTCGACTGATTGACCGTTCCCTCGCCGAAGTCCGGATTGGCCCCGGCATGACTCTGCACCGCTCGGTGTTCAGCCTGGCGCACTTTATCGGCGAGATGAAATATTCCGCCGCTCTTGAGGCTGAGCTGCTTGATTGCGGATTTAATGTTGAGCCTATCTCTCCGGTCCTGATGGTGGACGTCGATAAGGATCTGCTGTTCTCAGCTCTCGGCAACCTGTTACAAAACGCGTTCAAATTCAGCGGCAAAGGCGGCGCCGTGACGCTCAGCGTGGACACGCAGGAAGACCGGATTCGGATCAGGGTGAAAGACAGCGGCCCCGGTCTGAGCGCGGAGTCCGCGCACAATATGTTCCTGCCTTTCACGCAGAGCGGAAGCAATCGGAATGGCCTCGGACTGGGCCTCTCCATCGCCCGGCGCAGTGTCGAGGCCAATGGCGGACTGCTCATAGTTGAAAGCAAGCTCGGCGACGGCTGCGTGTTCGTCATCGATTTGCCTCGCAGATAGGATTCATGAGATGCGCTCGGCCTGTGGCCGTAGCGCCGTCCGTCTTGCCGCCCGCCGGCGGCGCGGCTTACTGGCTCTGCTGCAGGCTGCGGCCGTTGAGCGCCTGCACCGGCCGGGCGTTCATCGGATACAGCTTGCGGAAGGTGGCCAGCTGGTCCTTGGAGATCTCCAGCGGCTGCTTCAGCACCTGCCAGCGCACGCCCTCGCTGCACGGCGGCGTGGTCAGCGAGCCCATGAAGGCGTAGTAGCCCTGGGCGGCCGGCAGCAGGTCGGCCGGATTCAGCGGCTCGGCCAGCTCGGCCTTGCCGTCGGCCTGCCTGGGCATCTTGGCGAAGACCTTCTTCAGCAGCGGGTTTTCCTTGCCCTCGCTAAACAGCACGGCCACCACCGCCAGCTTGCCTTCGGCGTTCTTGTGGACCATGTGGGCCACCAGCGGATAGGCCTTGCCGTTGACCTTTTCCTCGCTCGGCGTGTGGAAATGGAATTGCAGCAGCTTGTAGTCGGCGCCGCCCAGCTTGGCGCTGTTGCCGTCGCCGACGTTGACCTGGATGGTGTGGCCGTTGTTGACCACCTCGGCGCGGCCGGCGGCGTAGCTGAAGCCCAGCGCCGGCAGCTCGGCCTTGGCGGCGTCGCGGATGTCGATCGGCGATTGCTCCTTGCCCAGCTTGCACGAGGCGAAGTCGGGCTGCAGCTCGCTCCAGTGGGCCGGATCGCCGTGGCCGCTATAGCTCCAGTGGGCCGGCTTGGCGTCGTGCGGCTTGTCCGCGCTCAGGGTTGGGTGGGCATAGGCGAGCGCGCAGATGGCCAGCGTGGCCGGAATGATCGATTGTTTCATGCTTGTCTCCTGTGTGTTCTGGCTGGCCCCGAGGCGATTGCCGGGGTGGGCCAGCCATGGTAGCAAACGGCGGCCGCGCGTTTCTCACCAAATCCCACAGTGCCGGCCAAGCCGGTGCGGATGGTCGAAAACTGTGGCGAAAACGCCGCAGTGGCGACGCGGCAGGCGCGCCGCTGCCGTCGCGCCGCCCTTGTTGGTCCACACATGGCCCGCCAGACGTGCCGATTGGCTCGCCAGGGCTAGTCGAACATTGCCATAGTTGCATGTTTGTCTGGTCTAATCAACACAACGGCCGCCGCCGCGCGCCAGCAAGGCGCCGCCGCGCCCGGCCTCCCACCCACCGCCTGGAACAACACGGACAACCATGCAAAAAATCGCTGCAATCTGCACGCTGGCGCTCGCCGCCGGCACCCTTCCCGCCCAAGCCTTCGAGCCGCTGGCCGCCGATTCGATGGAGGAGGCCCGCACCTTCAAGATCGAAGTGCTGCAAGTGACCGACATCGAGCCCTACCAGGAATCGCTGAACGGTTTCCTCGCCGCGCTGCGCAGCAACGAGCTCATCGAGGGCAAGAACCTGCTCGTGCATCGCGTCAAGATCGATTTCGATATGGAAAAAGGCGGTTTCTGGAGCCGGCTCGGCGTGCTGCTGCGCATACGCAACGAGGCGAGCCGCATCGTCGAGGCCAAGCCCGACCTGGTGCTGACCATCGGCACGCCGGCCACCAAGTATGCCCGCGGCATCCTGGAGGACGCCCACATCCCGCTGGTGTTCACCGCCGTGGCCAATCCGCAGGACGCCGGCTGCGTCTCGCTGAGCGACGCCGGCCCGGGCGTCACCGGCTCCACGCTGTACAGCAACATGGGCGAGTCGGTGAAGGTGGTGCAACAACTGTTCCCCGAGGTGCGGCGCATCGGCATGGTCCACACCGACGATGAGAACGGCGTCGCCCACGTTGCCGCCGCCAGCGCCAGCGCCGGCCAGGCCGGCATGGCGGTGAGCGCGCGCCTGATCAGCAAGAACGACAGCATCGTGCCGACGCTCAAGGCGCTGTACGACCAGGGCCAGGGCGTGCAGATGTTCGCCGTGCCGCTGGATACCTACTACGGCCTGCACCGCTACGAGGCGGCCACCGACCTGGGCGAGTTCGGCGCCGCCCACCAACTGCCGGTGGTGACCCTGGCGATGGTGCGGGTGCCGGGTGCCGTGCTGTACGTCGGCTCCGACTTCACCCAGGTGGGCAATCTGGCCGGCATCCAGGCCAGCAAGATCCTCAAGCGCCGCACCAAGCCGGATGTGTTGCCGATCCTGCGGCAGGAAACGCCGACCGTGCTGATCGACCCGGAGCGGGCGGCGGCGCTGCATATTTCCTTGCCGACGGCTTTTCTCGCGCACAAGAGCGTGGGGAAGAATGGGTTCTGGCAGATTGATCTGGCCAAGTAGGGGGCCGGCGCGCACGTTGAGGGAGCTCATGCGGGGTATGGCGGGAACTCATGCGGGGCATGAGTTCCCGCCTGCGCGGGAACGACGGGGTTGGGACTTAGGATGGACTTAAGGCCACCTCTAAAAACCCGTCATTCCCGCGTAGGCGGGAATCCATACCCCGCATGCCCATTGGCTCAGCATGGGTTCCCGCCTGCGCGGGAACGACGGGGTTGGGACTTAGGATGGACTTAAGCGCGGCGCCGTTTGGCGGCCGCATTGGCGCGCCGGCGACAATGCGGCTACAATCTCGCCCATGCGCCGTTTCCTGATCATTTTGCTGTTGCTGATCCTACCGTGCCAGGTCACCCTGGCGGCGGTGGATCTGTGCTGCGGCTTCGATCGGACCACGCGCCACCAACCCTGCGCCGTCGAGGCGCAGGAGAACCTGGACCTGTCCAAGCCGCACAGCAGCGTCAATTCACCGATCGACGCCCACTGCGCCCTGTGCTTCCTGGGCAGCATCAGCATCATGTCCGCGCCGACCGTGCGCAAGCTGCCGCAGCAGCTGGAACACAGCGCCGCCGTCGCTTCCGCGCGCGTCCAATTCGCCTCCCACGCCGCACCGCGTCCCGAACGGCCGCAATGGCAGCCTGCCGTCTGACCCGGCAAGCGGCCCCTTTTTTCCTGTATTTGTTGTCACTGCCACCACGGTTATAGAACCGCTGGTGCGCACGCCGCTGTGCCGGATTCCCTCGTCTTTCATTCACGGAGAATTCGATGCAAGCATTATTCTGGCCCCTGGGCTTGGCGACCGTGCTCGCCTTGCCGGCGGCCGCACAGGGCGCCAACACGCCCGCCCCACCTTCACCTTCGCCGATACTGGCGTCGGCCACCCTGGCCATCCCGACCACCCTGGCCATCCCGACCACCCTGGCCATCCCGACCACCCCGGCCACCCCGGCCATCCCGGCCACTTTGGCCATCCCGGCCACTTTGGCCACCCCGGCCACTTTGGCCACTCTGGCCACGCCGGCCCTCGCCCCACCAGTCTCGGCCAGCACTGTGCTCAGTCTGGCGCAAGCCCTGGCGCTGGCCTTGCGCGCCAGTCCCGATCTGGCCGCCGCCACGCATGAGGTCGGCGCCGCCGACGGCGCCCTGCGCCAAGCCGGCGCGGCGCCCAACCCCGAGCTGTCGCTGACCATGGAGGACCAACAGGCCGCCACGCGCAGCACCACCCTGCAATGGAGCCAACCGCTGGAGACCGGCGGCAAGCGCGCCGCCCGCGTCGCCGTGGCCTCACTCGGCCGCGACAGCGCCGAGGCGGCACTGGCCGCGCGGCGCGCCAGCGTGGGCGGCGCCGTCATGGCCGACTTCGCCCAGGTGCAACTGGCGCAGGAGCGCGCCCGGCTCGGCCTGGCCGCCCTGGTACTGGCGCGCCAGGCCAGCGCCGCCGCCGCCAAGCGCGTCGCCGCCGGCAAGATCTCGCCGGTGGAGGAAAGCAAGGCACGCGTCGCCGAGGCCGGCGTGCGCCTGGCGCTGAGCCAGGCCAACGCCGAGCTGCTGCGCGCGCGCGGCCGTCTGGCCGCCAACTGGGGCGCGACGACGGCAGCGTTCGCCAGCGTCGAGACGGCCATGCCGGACTTGGCGCCGCTGCCCACGCTGGCGCAACTGGCGGCGCGTTTGGAACAGGCGCCGCAAATGGCGCGGGCGCGCAGCGAAATGGCGCGCAGCCAGGCCGAGCTGCGGCTGCAGCAGGCGCGCCGCGCGCCCGACGTCACCTTGATCCTGGGCGCCAAGCGCAACGCCGAGCTGGGCCGCAACCAGGCGATTCTCGGCCTGTCCGTGCCGCTGCCGCTGTTCGACCGCAACCAGGGCAATGTGCAGGCCGCCGCCAGCCGCAGCGAACAGGCGCGTAGCGAGCTCGACGCCACCGTCGTGCGCCTGCACAACCAGTTGCAGGCGGCGCACGGCAGTTGGCGCAGCGCCACCGAGCAGGCCGAGCTGTACCGCAGCGAGATCCTGCCCGGCGCCAACAGCGCCTACGCCGCCGCCGTCAAGGGTTTCGAGTTCGGCAAGTTCAGCTTCCTCGACGTGCTGGACGCCCAACGCACCCTGTTCGACGCCCAGAGCGGCTACCTGCGCGCCCTTACCGATATCCGCCTGGCCTACGCCGACCTGCATGGTCTGCTCGGCGGCGCCCCCAATACCTTGTCTGCGGAGCAGCCATGAAATTTGCATCATCCATCAACAAAAAACAAAGAACGGCCATCGCGGCCATCGTCGTCGGCACCGTGGTGTTGGGCAGTTTGATCCTGTGGGGCGGCAAGTCGGCGCCGGCGGCGGGGCTGGAACATGATGACCACCAAGCCGCGGCCGCCGCGCCGCAACTGCTGGGCGGCAAGATCACCCTGAGCGCGGCGCAGATCAAGGCGGCCGGCATCGAGCTCGGCAGCGCGACGCCGGCCAACATCGTCGCAAGCGTGCGGCTGCAAGGCGAGGTGCGCATGAACGAGGAGCGCAGCGCGCACATTGTGCCGCGCGTGGCCGGCATGGTCGAGAGCGTGGCCGTCGGCCTGGGCCAGCAGGTCAAGCGCGGCCAGGTGCTGGCCATCATCAACAGCGGCACCGTGGCCGAATTGCGCGGCGACAGCCTGACGGCGCAGCGCCGCCTTGAGTTGGCGCGCAGCACCTTCGCCCGCGAGCAAACTTTGTGGGAGCAAAAGATCTCCGCCGAGCAGGACTTCCAGCAGGCCCGCCAAGCCCTGCGCGAGGCCGAAATCAACGCCCTGAACAGCCGGCAAAAACTGGCCGCGCTGGGCGTCGACGAGACGTCCGGCGCCGCTGGCGGGCTGAACCGCTACACCGTGCGCGCGCCGTTCGACGCCACCGTGGTCGAGCGCCGCCTCAGCGCCGGCGTGCCGGTCAAGGAGGACGCCGACGTGCTGACCCTGTCCGATCTGGGCACGCTGTGGCTCGACGTTGCCGTGCCGGAGCGCGACCTGGCCACGGTGAAGCCGGGCGCGACGGTGGAACTGGCGCTGCCGGCCACCACCACCACCACCACCACCACCACACCCGCCGCCAACGCCACGGCCAACGCGCCGGGCCGCGCCGCCGACAGCGCCGCCGGCGCCACCGTGGCGCACGGCAAGGTGGCCTACGTCAGCGCCCTGCTCGGCGAGCAAACCCGCACGGCGACCGCGCGCATTTTGCTGGCCAATCCGCAGGGCCGTTGGCGCCCCGGCCAGTTCGCCACGGTGACGGTGAACGCCGCGCCGGTGGCGGCAACGGTGACGGTGGCGCTGAGCGCGCTGCAAACCGTCGAGAACCGCCAGGTGGTGTTCCTGCGCACGGCCGAGGGCTTCGTCGCCCAGCCGGTGGTGACCGGCGCCAGCGACGGCAAGCTGATCGAGATCGTCTCCGGCCTGCCGGCGGGCAGCAAGTATGCCGCCGTCGGCAGCTTCCTCATCAAGTCGGAGCAAGGCAAATCCGACGAAGCCGGCCATTAAGGGGGATGAACCATGTTTGAACGCATCATCGATTTCTCCATCGCCCGCCGCTGGCTGGTACTGCTGGCCGTGCTGGCCATGGCCGCCGCCGGCGTCTACAACTACCAGCGTCTGCCGATCGACGCCGTGCCCGACATCACCAACGTGCAGGTGCAGATCAACAGCGCCGCGCCCGGCTACTCGCCGCTGGAGACCGAGCAGCGCATCACCCTGCCGATCGAGACGGCGATGGCCGGCCTGCCCCACCTGGAACAGACCCGCTCGCTGTCACGCTACGGCCTGTCGCAGGTGACGGTGATCTTCAAGGACGGCACCGACCTGTACTTCGCCCGCCAGCTGGTCAACGAGCGGTTGCAACAGGCGCGCAACGCGCTGCCGGCCGGCGTCACGCCGACGCTGGGGCCGATTTCGACCGGCCTGGGCGAGATCTACTTTTGGACCGTGGAGGCGCGCGACGGCGCCCGCAAGGCCGACGGCACGCCGTACAGCCCGACCGACCTGCGCGAGATCCAGGACTGGATCATCAAGCCGCAGTTGCGCAACGTGCCCGGCGTGACCGAAATCAACGCCATCGGCGGCTACGCCAAGGAGTACCAGATCGCCCCGCTGCCGGAACGGCTGGCGGCGCACGGCCTGGCGTTGGCCGACCTGCTGGCGGCGGTCGAGCGCAACAACGGCACGGTCGGCGCCGGCTACATCGAAAAGCGCGGCGAGCAGTTGCTGGTGCGCGCGCCGGGACAGCTGAGCTCGCTTGAGGAGCTGCGCAACGTGGTGCTCGGCAACAACGACGGCGCCGTGTTACGCCTGCGCGACGTCGCCGAGGTGAGCCTGGGACGCGAGCTGCGCACCGGCGCCGCCACCGAGAACGGCCGCGAGGTGGTGCTGGGCACCGTCTTCATGCTGCTCGGCGAGAACAGCCGCACCGTCTCCAGCGCCGTCGACAAGAAGATGGCCGAAATCAACCGCAGCCTGCCGGCCGGCGTCTACGCGCCGACCGTGTACAACCGCACGGTGCTGGTCGACAAGGCCATCGCCACCGTGCGCAACAACCTGTTGGAGGGGGCGGTGCTGGTGGTGGCCGTGCTGTTCCTGTTCCTCGGCAATATGCGCGCCGCGCTCATCACCGCGCTGGTGATCCCGCTGGCGATGCTGTTCACCTTCAGCGGCATGGTCGGCAACCATGTCAGCGCCAACCTGATGAGTTTGGGCGCGCTGGACTTCGGCATCATCATCGACGGCGCCGTCGTCATCGTCGAGAACTGCGTGCGCCGCCTGGCCCACGCGCAGGAGAAGCTGGGCCGCCCGCTGACCCTGGCCGAGCGGCTGGGCGAGGTGCGCGGCGCCGCCCGCGAGGCCCGCCGGCCGCTGCTGTTCGGCCAGCTCATCATCATGATCGTCTACCTGCCGATGTTCGCGCTGGGCGGTGTCGAAGGCCGCATGTTCCAGCCCATGGCCTACACCGTGGTGATCGCCCTGGTCGGCGCGATGATCCTGTCGCTGACCTTCGTGCCGGCCGCCGTCGCCCTGTTCATCGGCGAGCGCGTGGCCGAGAAGGAAAACGGCCTGATGTTGCGCGCCCGCCGCCTGTACGCGCCGGTGCTTGAGCGCATGCTGGCCAATCCGGCGGTGGTGCTGAGCGGCGCCGCCGCCACGGTGCTGCTGTCGGCGCTGCTGGTGACGCGCCTGGGCAGCGAATTCGTGCCCAGCCTGAACGAGGGCGACCTGGCGGTGATGACCCTGCGCGTGCCCGGCACCAGCCTGAGCCAGTCGGTCGCCATGCAGCAGCAGTTGGAGAAGACGCTGGTACGCCAGTTCCCCGAGATCGACCGGATGTTCGCCCGCATCGGCACCGCCGAGGTGGCCACCGACCCGATGCCGCCCAACGCCGCCGACAGCTACATCATGCTCAAGCCGCAGTCGCAATGGCCCAAGCCGCGCCGCACGCGCGACGAGCTGATCGCCGCCATCGAGGAGGTCGCCAACACGCTGCCGGGCAACAGCTACGAATTCTCGCAGCCGATCCAGCTGCGCTTCAACGAGCTGATCTCCGGCGTGCGCAGCGACGTCGCCCTCAAGCTGTACGGCGACGACCTGGAGCAACTGCAGCTGACCGCCGGCAAGATGGCCGCCGTGCTGCAGGACATTCCCGGCGCGGCCGAGGTGAAGGTCGAGCAGACCAGCGGCCTGCCGATGCTGACCATGCGGGTCGACCGCGAGCGCGCCGCCCGCTACGGCCTGGCCATGGCCGAGGTGCAGCAACTGCTGGCGGTGGCGGTCGGCGGCCGCGAGGCCGGCGTGGTGTTCGAGGGCGACCGCCGCTTCAACATCGTGGTGCGTCTGCCGGAAAATCTGCGCAACGACATCGAGGCCCTGAAACGCCTGCCGCTGCCGCTGCCGGTCGGTGCCGACGGCGCGCGCCGCAGCATCGCGCTGGCCGAGGTGGCCAGCTTCGACCTGGCGCCGCAGCCGAACCAGGTCAGCCGCGAGAACGGCAAGCGCCGCGTGGTGGTTTCGGCCAATGTGCGCGGCCGCGACATGGGTTCCTTCGTCGCCGAGGCGCAGCGCCTGGTGGCGCAGAAGGTGCCGGCGCCGCCCGGCTACTGGACCGAATGGGGCGGCCAGTTCGACAATCTGCAATCGGCCGCCAGCCGTTTGAAGCTGGTGGTGCCGGCCGCGCTGCTGCTGGTGTTGTTGCTGTTGTTCGTCATGTTCAACAACGTGCGCGACGGCCTGCTGGTGTTCACCGGCATTCCCTTCGCGCTGACCGGCGGCCTGGCGGCGCTGTGGCTGCGCGGCTTGCCGCTGTCGATTTCGGCGGCGGTCGGCTTCATCGCCCTGTCCGGCGTGGCGGTGCTCAACGGCCTGGTGCTGATCGCCTTCATTCGCGGCCTGCGCGAACAGGGCCGCACGCTGGACGAGGCGATCCGCGAGGGCGCCCTGACCCGCCTGCGGCCGGTGCTGATGACGGCATTGGTGGCGGCGCTGGGTTTCGTGCCGATGGCGCTGGCGCTGGGCACCGGCGCCGAAGTGCAGCGGCCGCTGGCGACGGTGGTGATCGGCGGCATCCTGTCGTCCACCTTGCTGACCCTGCTGGTGTTGCCGGTGTTGTACCGGCTGGCGCATGGCCGGCTGGCTGGCGAGCCGGCGGCGGCGCGGCTGGCGCCGCTGGGCGCCTAGCTGAATTCTGAAGAACCGGCCGCCCCGGCCGGTTCGATGGGCAAGGTCTTCTCCGTCGCCAAATTGGAGGACGACCTTGCCGGCGCATCAAGCCGTAGCGAGTAATTGCTCTTTCAGCTCGGCCATCCGCTGACCGAGCTCGACCAGATCGACCTTGGTCTTGCGCGCGGCCGGGAACATGTCGCCCTCTTCTTCTCCGACGTGGTGTTCGATCTGCTCGGAAAGCACCTTCACTTTGGCATCGTACAGCTGGTCGCCCGGGTCCATTTCCAGGATCTGCGCGATCAGTTCCTTGGCGCTGGCGTGCTCGACCAAGGCCTCGTCCATCAGATCGTTATCCTTGATCGGGCCGCGAACGGCCGGGTAGAAAATCTGCTCTTCCAGTTGGGTATGCACCGTCAATTCCATGCAGATCTGGTCAGCGAGCTTCTTTTTACTGACCGTCGAACGGTCACTGAGCCCCTCGAATTGAGCGAACAAGCCTTTCACTTTCTGATGATCGGCGACCAGCATTGCGATAGCGTCTTTGGGATGAACCGTCATGTTAATTCTCCTCGTTAAGGTGAGCACGATTGTCGTTTGCGGCCGACGCCGGGTCGGTGCGTTCCTTAACCTTGTGCGCGCGCGGTCGGTGAAAATTTCGTGATCGGCGCAGTCGCGCAGGATGGCGAGATTGGTACGTTGGCGTACAGTGGAGCACCGATGGCGATGTTAATTTATCAGCGTGGATAAGGGGCGCGGTCGGCTACCGGCCGGCCCCTGATTCATCAATTTATCAACCTGCCATGGAAGATTCTGACATGCAAACTTCAACCATTCCGGTTGCCATCGCGCACACCGATGCACATCGCGCCGACCACCTGTTGTCGGGTGTTTCCTGGGGAGCCATTCTAGCCGGCGCCGCAGCGGCCGCCGCCCTCTCGCTAATCCTGCTCATGCTGGGCGTTGGGTTGGGACTGTCCGCCGTTTCGCCGTGGGCACCGGCGCCCGGCGCCGCCGTCATCGGCGGCGCCACCATTGCCTGGCTCGCCTTCACGCAGCTGGCCGCGTCGGGCCTCGGCGGCTACCTGGCCGGCCGTCTTCGCATCAAGTGGGCCAGCGTCCACACCGATGAAGTGTATTTCCGCGACACCGCCCATGGCTTGCTGGCATGGGCCATCGCCACCTTGTTGACCGCGACGCTGCTGGTCGGTTCCGTGCGCGCCACACTGAGCGGCGCGATCGATTCGGCCGCCCCGGTGGTCGCTCCGGTCGCCGGCGCGGTCGCTGCGGGCGCGCGTGGCGGCAACAGCGCCAACCCGGTCGATTACTTCTCCGACATGCTGTTGCGTAGCGATAAGCCCGACGCCAACAGCGCCGAGGCGCGGGCCGAAGTGGTGCGCATCGTCGGCACCGGCCTGGGCAACGGTGGCTTGACGCCGGACGACCGCAACTACCTTGCGCGCGTCGTCGCGGCGCGTAGCGGCATGGCCCAGGCGGACGCCGAGAAACGCGTCGACGATGTCTATGCCCGTGCCAACAGCGCGATTGAAAAGGCCAAGATCGCCGCCAAGGACGCCGCCGACACGGCGCGCAAAGCAGCGGCCTGGTCCGCCATCTGGATGGCCGTCTCGCTCCTGCTCGGGGCCTTTGTCGCCAGCATGTTGGCAACCTTCGGCGGCCGTCTGCGCGACCGCGTCGAGTCCCATTCCACCGCCACAGTCCATTAATTATCAGGAGGTATTTCCCATGCGCTCAATTCTCTTATGGATGATCGGCATTCCCATTCCCGTGATTATCCTTATCGCCCTCTTCGTTCATTAAGCCCTATTTCACTTGCGGAGTAATACATGACGAAAACCAAAGCGGCCGGCGGCAACGCCGGTACACCAGCGCCGGCAACAACACCCTCTCCCACCACGGTTGGCAATGGCGGCGAGTGGCACCAGCAGGCGCTCGACAATACGCTCAGCACCAACCAGGGCCTGCCGATAGCGGACAACCAGAACTCGTTGCGCTCCGGTCCGCGCGGTCCGACCTTGCTTGAGGATTTCATCCTGCGCGAGAAAATCACCCACTTCGACCATGAACGCATTCCCGAGCGCATTGTCCATGCGCGCGGCACCGGCGTGCATGGCGTGTTCGAGCTGACGAAGTCGTTGGCGAAGTACACGCGCGCCAAGATCCTCACCGAAGTGGGCGAGCAGACGCCGGTGTTCACGCGTTTTTCCACCGTCGCGGGCGGTGCCGGTTCGATCGACACGCCGCGCGATGTGCGCGGTTTCGCCGTCAAGCTGTATACCAAGGAAGGCAACTGGGACTTGGTCGGCAATAACATTCCGGTCTTTTTCATCCAGGACGCGATCAAGTTCCCCGACTTGGTTCACGCCGTCAAGATGGAGCCGGATCGCGGCTTTCCACAGGCCGCCACCGCCCACGATACCTTCTGGGACTTCATTTCGCTGACGCCGGAATCGATGCACATGGTCATGTGGGCGATGTCCGACCGTACCCTGCCGCGCTCGCTGCGCATGATCGAGGGTTTCGGCGTCCACAGTTTTCGGCTGATCAACGAGGAGGGTCAATCGGCCTTCGTCAAGTTCCACTGGCGGCCAGCGCTGGGCCTGCAATCGACGATCTGGGACGAAGCCGTCAAGATCGCCGGTGCCGATCCGGATTTCCATCGGCGCGACATGTTCGAGGCGATCAGCAGCGGCGCCTTCCCCGCCTGGGATCTGGCGGTGCAATTGTTCACCCAGGAACAGGCCGACGGTTTCCCCTTCGACCACCTCGATCCGACCAAGCTGATTCCCGAGGAACTGATTCCGCTGAAAGTGATCGGCCGCATGACCTTGAACCGGTGGCCGAACAATTTTTTCGCCGAAACCGAGCAGGTGGCGTTCTGCCCTTCGCATGTGGTTCCCGGCATCGATTTTTCCAACGACCCGCTGCTGCAGGGACGGCTGTTTTCCTATCTCGACACGCAACTCTCGCGCCTGGGCGGGCCGAACTTCCACCAGATTCCCGTGAACGCGCCGAAATGCCCGTTCGACAATCACCAGCGCGACGGCCATATGCAGATGAGCCAGCCGGTCGGCCGCGTTGCGTATGAGCCGAACAGCCTGTCGGCGGATTCCCCGCGCGAACGCGCCGACGGCTTCCACAGCATGCCCGCCGAGGACGGCGGCGCCAAGGGGCGGATACGCGCGGAGTCCTTCGGCGACCATTATAGCCAGGCGCGCCAGTTCTTTATCAGCCAGACCGCGATCGAGCAGGCGCACATGGCGTCGGCGCTGGTGTTCGAACTGTCCAAGGTGGAGCATCCGCACATACGCGCGGCGGTGGTCGGCCATCTGCGCCATATCGACAAGGCGCTGGCGACGCGGGTGGCGAGCGGTCTGGGCATGGACGGCTTGCCGGACTCGCCGCCGACCGGCACGCCGCTGCGGCAATTCGATCCCTCGCCGGCGTTGCAGATCATCGGCAAGATGAAGGACACGCTGGAGGGACGCGCCGTCGGCCTGCTGGTGTCGGACGGCTCGGACCGGGCCGTCGTCGCCGCGCTGGTGGCGGCAATCGCCAAGGCGGGTGCCAGCCACAAGGTGATCGCGCCGCACGTCGGCGACGTCGTCCTGGGCGACAAGTCGCGCTTGAAGGTGGACGGGCAGCTCGCCGGCACGCCCTCGGTCATGTTCGACGCGGTGGCCATTGTGCTGAGCGCGGCGGCGGGCGCCGAGCTGTGCAAGGAAGCCGCGGCGGTCGATTTTGTCCGCGACGCGTTCGGCCACTTGAAGGCGATCGCCGCCGACGACGGCGCGCAGGCCTTGCTGGACAAGGCGGGCGTGGTCAAGGACGCCGGTGTGGTGGGCGCGGCGGACACGCGGCAGTTCATCGCGGCGGCCAAGACCCGGCAATGGGCGCGCGAAGAGTCGCTGCGCAAGCTGGCTTGATCGGGCGCGGCGCGGCTGGCGACGTCTGGAATCCGGGCACGCGCCGCCCCCGCCCCGCGCTCAATGCGGGCGGCGCTGGCGCTGGCGCTCGAAGGCGTCGCGGATGTGCTGGCGCAGCTCGGCGTCGTCCCACGGCTTGGAGAGGAATTTGTAGACGGCGCCCTGGTTGATGGCGTCGGTCACCGCCGCCAGGTCGGCGTTGCCGGACAGGATCATGCGCACCGTCTGCGGGTACAGTTCCTTGACCAGGCCGAGGAAGGCGGCGCCGCTCATGCCGGGCATGCACTGGTCGGACAGGATCACCTGGGCCGGCGTGAGCGCCAGCAGTTCCAGCGCCTCGGCGGCGCCGGCCGCCGTCAGCACGTGGTAGCCCTCCTTGCGCAGCAGGCGGCGCAAGGCGGTCAGGTTGTCCGGTTCGTCGTCGACCAGCAGCAAGGTGTTGCGACGGTCGTCGGCGGCGGCCGGCGGCGCCAGGCATTTCCCGTCAATCAGCATGGCGCTGAACTGCGCCGCCGGCAGCGGCTGACTGAAGTAATAACCCTGTATCTCGTCGCAGCGCTGGCGCCGCAGGAACTCCAACTGGCCCTCCGTCTCGACGCCTTCGGCCACCACGCGCAGGCCCAGGCTGTGCGACATGGCGATGACGGCGGTGGCGATGGCGGCGTCCTCGGCGCTGTTGGTCAGGCCGCTGACGAAGGAGCGGTCGATCTTGACGAAGTCGAAGGGAAAGCGCTTCAGGTAGGCCAGCGAGGAGTAGCCGGTGCCGAAGTCGTCCAGCGAGAGCTTGACGCCGAGCGCCTTGAGGGCGCGCAGGTGGCCGACGGCGGCCTGCGGGTCGTCCATCAGCACCGACTCGGTCAGCTCGAATTCGATGTCGCGCGGCGCCAGGGCGTGGCGGGCGATGGCGGCGGCGACGGTGTGCCGCACCTGGCCGCCGCTGAACTGCAGGGCCGACAGGTTGATCGCCACCGGCACGATGTCGACGCCGGCGGCGCGCCAGGCGGCCTGCTGGGCGCAGACGGCGTCGATGATCCAGTCGCCCAGCGGCACGATCAGGCCGGTCTGCTCGGCCAGCGGAATGAATTCGGCCGGCGCCACCAGGCCGCGCACGGGATCTTGCCAGCGCACCAGCGCCTCGGCGCTGACGATGTGGCCGCCCTGCAGGTCGACGCGGGGCTGGTAGTGCAGGCGGAACTGCTCGCCGGCGAGCGCGCCGCGCAGCGCCGCTTCGAGGGCGACGCGGGCGCTGATCGCCTGGTTCATGCGCGGCGCATAGAACAGGCAGCGCTGCGGCGAGGCCTTGGCCTGCTTGAGCGCCAGCTCGGCGCGCTTGAGCAGGGTCTCGGCGTCGCCGCCGTCCTCCGGGTAGAGCGCGACGCCGGCGCGCGCGGCCACGCCGATCTGTTGCGCGCCGATGGTCAGCGGCCGCTCCAGGCACTGCATCACTTGTTGTTCCAGCGTGGCCAGGACGTCGGCGCCGCCCTGCAGCGCGCCGACGGCGACGGCGAAGGTATCGCCGCCGATGCGCGCCGCCGTGAACGGCTCGCGCAGCTCGGCGCCGAGGCGGGCGGCGACGCCGCGCAACACCTGGTCGCCGACGTGGCGGCCAAACTCGTCGTTGAGCTGGGCGAAGCCTTTCAGGTTGATGGCGACGACGGCGGCGCCCTCGCCGGCGGCGCAGCCGTGCAGCAGTTGCGTGGTGCGGTCGTGGAACAGCATGCTGTTGGGCAGGCCGGTCAGCGCGTCGTAGTAGGCCAGGTAGCGCAGCCGCTCTTCGCGGTCGATGTATTGCAGGCCGAGCGAGAGGTCGCCGGCCAGCTCGTCGAGCAGCAGCAGGCGGCCCTCCTGGGCGAAGAAGCCGGCCTCTTTGGCGAACAGCACCAGCACGGCGCTGCAGCGCTGGTCGAGCAGGATCGGCAGCGCGGCCAGCGCGCGCACGCCGTGGGCGGCCAGCTCGGCGCGCAGCGGCGCCAGCGAGTCGTCGAGGTCGATGTCGTCGCACACCACGCTGCGCCGTTGGCGCGCCGCCACGCTGGCCGGCCGCGCCGCGCCGGCGCCGGCCGGGTCGGCGCTGAAGCGGATCAGCTCGGCGAAGCCGTCGGGCGCGCCGGCCGAGCCGACCACCCGGCCGGCCAGCGTGTCCGGGTCGATGACGCCGGCCCAGGCCATGCTGAAGGCGCCGTGGGCGACGGCGACGCGGCAGGCCTCCTGCAGCAGCTCGTCGCGCTCGCGCAGGCGGACGATGGCCGAGTTGATGCCGCTGAGCACGGCGTACAACTGGCCCAGCCGGCCGACCCGCTCCTGCTGGGCGGTGGCCTCGCTGACGTCGGCGGCCAGGCCGGCGACGCGGTAGACGCGGCCGTGCTCGTCGCGGATGGGGAAGCCGCGGTCGTGGATGTGGCGCAGCGCGCCGTCCGGCCGGACGATGCGGTAGCGGTAGTCGAAGCCGTCGAAGTGGCCGGGCACCTGCTCCCAGGCGCGCTCGCGGCGCTCGACCTCGGCCAGGTCGTCCGGATGGATCGCCTCCTTCCACGACAGCGGCGCGGCGTACAGGCTGGCGCAGCTGCGCCCCCAGATGGCCTGGTAGGCCGGGCTGATGTAGAGCACGCGGCCGGTGCCGATGTCGATCAGGTAGAAGATCTCGCCGATGTTCTCGGCCAGTTGGCGGAAGCGCGCCTCGCTGTCGCGCAGGCGCTCGGCCAGCTGGCGGCGGGCCTGCAGCTCGGCTTCGAGCTGGGCCACGTTGGCGTTGATCTTGTCGACCAGTAGCAGGTTCTCGTAGGCCACCGCCAACTGGCTGGCGACGGTGGCGACGGCGCGCTCGTCGATCTCGCTGAACTCGTCGGCGCCGAGCTTGTCGGCCAGGTAGATCCAGCCGTAGTCGCGCCCGGCCGCGCGGATCGGCACGGCCAGGAAGGAGCGCTGCGGCCGGCCGGCGCCGTCCAGCCCGGGCGGCGCCGGAGCGCGGTCGAGGTCGCGCAGGCGCTGCGGCTGGCGCTGGCCGAGCAGGAAGCCGAGCACGCCTGCGTCGGGCGCCAGCGCGGCCAGCCGGGCCTGCTCCTGCGCGTCCAGGCCTTGGCAGGCGAAGTGGCGCGCCGTCTGGCGGCCCGGTTCGACGATGCCGACCGCGCAATAACGCGCCACGCTGATTTGCCGCGCCACCTTGGCGGCGTAGTCGCACAGCGCTTGTGGCTCGCGCAGGCCGCTCATGTCGATGCCCATGTCGATCAGCGCGGTCAGCCGCAGGCCCACCGTCTGCAGGTCGGCCAGCGAGCTCGACAAGCGCTGCGTGGTGTGCCGCATCTCCTGCTGCTGGGCGTCGTCCGGCGCGGCGCGGCAGGCCATGTCGGAGATGCGCTGGTTGTTGTCCTCGACGCGCTGCAGGCAGGCCGCCAGTTGCTGGTCGAGCGCGACGAGGCGCGACGGCGGCGCCGAGGCCGCCATCACCGCGCTCAACGCCTCGTCGACGGCGCGCAGGATGAGCTCGGGCGTGGCCGGTTTCTGCAGCACCCAGTCGACCCGGCATTGCCTGGCCATCCGCCGCGCCTCGCGCAGATTGTAGGTGGAGGTGTAGAAGATCACCGGCACGGCGGCGATGGCGGCTTCGGCGCGCACGGCCAGCACGAAGTCGTAGCCGTTCATCACCGGCATCATCAAATCGGTGATGATCAGGTCGGGCCGGACGCTGCGCGCCAGCAGCAGCCCCTGCTGGCCGTCGGCGGCCACCAGCAAGCGGTGCTGGCCGCAGTCGAGCAGGGCCAGCAGGAACTCGCGGCTCAGCACGTGGTCGTCGACGATCAGGATGGTGGCCAAGGCGCCTCCCCTGGCACGGCGGGCAACACGCCGCCGCCGGTTTCATCAAGGATCAAACGGTTGAAATCCATCGCCATATACCGCCGCCGGTTGGGTGGAAACCATTCCACCGTAGTGCTTGGAGCCGCTGTGCCACACCCGCCGGTAGCCGACGCCGGCGGCGGCGAGAACGCGGTAGCGTGCCTGTTTCCGCCGCTCGCGGAGTGACGTTCGAGTATAAAGCGGAGTTTTGCGATTTTACAAGCAATGGATAAACTGCCGCCGCCCGATATGTCGCATTGTTGTGCGACTTGCCATTTGGGCGTCTCGATCAATGAACGGCCGGCGCCGCCCGGTGGCGCGGCCAGGCCGGTCGCGACGGCGCCGGCGGGGAGGCCGGCGCGCCGCGCGGCTCAGGCGGCTCAGGCGGCGTCGGCGGCCGGCGCGTTGCCGCCCGGCGCCAGGGTCAGCCGCGGCAGGGTCAGCGTGAAGCAGGCGCCCTGGCCGGGCGTGCTGCTGACCTCGATGCTGCCGCGCAGCGCCGTGGTCACCAGGTTGTAGGCGATATGCAGGCCGAGGCCGCTGCTACCGTGGCCCAGGCGGGTGGTGAAGAAGGGGTCGAACACCCGACCCAGGTCGGCCGGCGGGATGCCGACGCCGTCGTCGCTGACGCGCAGCAACACGCCCTGCCCCGCGTCCGGCTCGGCGCAGATGCTGATGGTGCCGCTGGCGCCGTCGACGAAGGCGTGCTGCAGCGCGTTGTCGAACAGGTTGCCGAGGACGTGGCCGAGCGCGCCGGGGCAGCTGTCCATGACGATGTCGGCGGCGATGGTGTTGTGCACGCGCAGGCCGCTGTCGCGGATGGCCGGCGCCAGCGCGGCCAGGATGGCGTCGACCGTGCTGGCCAGGTTGAAGCTGCGCCGGCTCATGCTGGCCTGGTCGACGGCGACCTGCTTGAAGCTGCCGACCAGCTTGGCCGCCTGGCCCAGGCTGCGCATCAGGATGTCGGCGCCGTGCTGGACGGTCTGGATGAACTCGCGCATCTGGCCGCGCGTCAGGCCCTGTTCCATCTGCTCGGCGAACTCGGCGACGTGGAACTGTAGGGTGCTGGCCGCCATCAGGCTGTTGCCGATCGGCGTGTTGAGCTCGTGCGAGACGCCGGCCACCAGCGAACCGAGCGCGGCGTTCTTCTCCGAGCGCAGCAGCTCGGCCTGCATGCGGGTCAGGGTGGCCAGCGCCAGGTTCAGTTGCTCATTGCTTTGTTGCAGCTTGGCGGCGTCGCTCTTCTGCTGGGCGATGGCTTCGAGCAGCTCGGCGTTGGAGGCGAGCAGGCGATCCTGCTGCTCGATCAACTTGAAGTCGCTTTCGATGCTCTTCTTGATTTCCCACAGCAGGTCGACATATTTTTCGCGGAAGTTGCGCGTCTTGTTGTCCAACACGCAGATGGTGCCGAACACCTCGTCGTCCGGCCACAGCAGCGGCACGCCGAGGTAGGCCACCATGTTCAGGGCGACGTCGGGATTGTCTTTCCAGTGTTCGTCGTGCAGTGCGTTGGGAACGTGCAACAGGGCGCGGCTGGCCATCACCGTTTCGCAGTACAGGCCGGTGTTCAGATTGGCCTTTTCGTCGGCCTCGTAGGGGTTGCCCTCCTTGTGGGCCGAGACCAGCACCTCGATCTGATTGGGCAGCACGCGCATGATCAGGCCGGCGGGCACGTCGAAAATGTCGGCCATGACGTTGGTGGTGTCCTGCCATTTCGCCAGAAAATTTTCCGGTATCTCATGGGAAAGCTTAGCCACAGCCTGTCCTTCGCGTCTGCAAGCGCGCCGGGGTGGGAGCCGTACCGGGGCGGCGCTCTGGAGTGGGCCGCCGACGGCGGCCATGCCACTACCGTAATTACCAGGTCAATTATATAGGTCAATTCGACGCAACCGGGCCGGTATGCTGCCGGCGGCGCGGTAAAATGCTATTTCGTTATGTAAACTAGCAATCTTTATTGGAGCGCGAAATGCCAGATCCACTAGCCGGCGCCGGCGCCGAGACGGTGTTCAACGTCGATACCCTGATCCGCTACATGGGCGGCGACGCCAAGGGCCGCGCCACGGTGGCCAAGATCGTCGGCGACGCCTGCGCCGACGGCGACGCGCCGCTGCGCCGGGTCGCCGCCGCGCTGGCCGAACAGCGCTACGATGTCGCCGGCAAAATCTGCCACGGCCTGCGCGGCTCGCTCGGTTCGCTGGGCGCCAAACGCTTCGCGCGCGCCGCGCTGGCGTTCGAGGAGGCGCTGGCCGAGGGCCGCGTCGAACCGCTCGGACGGTTGTTCGACGACGTTTCCACCGAGTACCACTTGTTACTCAGCAGCGCGGCCGGCTGGCTGGCGCAGCTGCCCTAGCGGCGGCGCGCTCTCCAAATAGTTCATCCTTGAGTTGAAAACGGATGGAATATTCAGCTTTTATGAATTAAACTATATGTTGCAGTGCGGGAATTCC
>NZ_JAEMNU010000125.1:84080-100500 GCF_016461825.1 Rugamonas violacea
GGCATTAACGAATGGTTACACTTGTTACAGCGAAACGGCCGGCCGCCTTCTGCGCGCCGATTTGTTCATGCTAAGATCGCCAGCGTCCGGCCTGGAAAGGCCGTGGCCGGCCGCCCGGGTGGCGCCCGGCGGCGGTGGCAAGATTGTTTGTTTTGCAATTTTCCACACTGCAAGTATAATGGTGCGCCGCATCGGTCCGATTGTCCGTTCCGTGGCTGCGCCAAGCCGGGCGGCGGACGCGAGCCACCACGCCCCGGGGTCAACTAAAGGTTACAAGTACATGGAATTATTCAACAAGTCGGGTTTGCTGGTGTCGTCGCTGCTGGTGGCGGTGGGCGCGCTGATCGCTTGCCAGGCACACGAGGATGCCATGCCGCCGGCCAACGTGATCGAGGCGGCCGCCCTGCACATCGGCCCGGCCGGCCAGAGCGCCGCCGAGCGCCGCCTGCGCGAATGGGCCGATCAGGGCTCGCCGGTGGCGCAGCGCGAACTGGCACTGCGCTACCAGGCCGATCCGTCGAAACACGGCGAGGCGCTGCGCCTGCTTGAGCGCGCCGCCCGCGCCGGCGACAGCCAGGCCGCCGTCAATCTGGAGACCATGTACCGCCAGGCCAGCGCGCTGAACAGCCCGGCCACCGCCAACGAATTGAGCGCCAGCCGCATGCTCAAGGACGTCACCGCGCCGCCCAGCGTCAGCCTGAGCCGCTACTAAGCCGCCGTTCGCCGCGAGCGCCCCGCCATGGACCGATTGCGCGCCCTGGAAGTGTTTGTCGAAGTGGTCCGCAAGGACGGCTTCGCCCGCGCCGCCGAGGCGCTCGACACGTCGCCGGCCAACGTCACGCGTTATATCAGCGAACTCGAAGCCCATCTGCAGACCCGCCTGTTGAACCGCAGTTCGCGCAAGATGTCGCTGACGCCCAGCGGCGAGGCGCTGTACGAGCGCGCCAAGAGCATCCTCGACGACGTCGCCGAAGCCGAGGCGCTGGTTTCCTCGTCGACGCTGCAGGCCCGTGGCCTGCTGCGCATCAACGCGCCGCTCAGCTTTGGCGTGCTGCACCTGGCGCCGCTGTGGGCCAGGTTCATGCGCCTGTATCCCGAGGTCGAGCTCGACGTCTCGCTGGGCGACCGGGTGGTCGACCTGGTCGAGGACGGCTACGACCTGGCGGTGCGCATCTCGCGCGCCGGCTCCAGCAGCAACGTGGCGCGCAAGCTGGCCACCTCGCGCAACATCGTGTGCGCCGCGCCGGCCTACCTGGCCGAGCACGGCACGCCGGCCACGCCGGCCGAGTTGCTCGGCCACCGCTGCATTGGCTACAGCTATGCCGCCAGCGCCGACGAGTGGCAGTTCAGCGACGCCGCCGGCCGGCCGCACCCGGTCACCGTGCGCTGCGCCATGCACACCAACAACGGTGACACCGCCCGCGCCGCCGCCCTCGACGCCATGGGCGTGATCTGGCAACCCAGCTTCCTGGTCGGCGCCGACGTGCGCGCCGGCCGCCTGGTACAACTGCTGCCCGACTACCGCCTGCCCGACATCGACGTGCTGGCGGTCTATCCGAGCCGGCGCCAACTGGGCGCCAAGGTCCGCGTGATGATCGATTTCCTGGTCGCCGAATTCGCCGGCGTGCCGCCCTGGGAGCGGGCCGACTGAGGTGTGAAGCGGGCCTCGTAGCCGGCTTTGAAGCGGAGCCCAGGCGGCCCGGCCGAGGCGCCGCGCGCGCTCGGCGCCAAAGTACTTAGAGTGCCGCGCCGGGGCAAAATATCCGTTTGCTCGATTGATCGAGGTCATGCCTGCGGCCGCCGGCAAGGCCGATACTGAATTTCGCCCTCGCCCGCAGCGGCCTTGTTCAGGAGGAAAAGTGACGATGAATCGAGCCGAATCGCCGGCCGGGACGGCCCCCCGCCATGCGCAGTTTCTCGACAGCCTGGCCGCCTTCACCCAGCAACACCGGGTCGGCCACTGGAGCGGCACCTTCGCCGACTTCATGGCGCAGGTGCTGCCGCAGGCGCCGCTGCTGTTGGCGCGCAACTCGCACCAATACGTTTGGGACATGCTGCGCCGCACCGGCGACGCCGATGCGCCGGGCCGCCTGTTCGCCGACCAGTTGTTCGGCATCGACGACGCCATCGCCCGCGTCGCCGACTACTTCAAGGCGGCGGCCTCCGGCTCCGAGGTGGGACGGCGCCTGCTGCTGCTATTGGGGCCGCCGTCGGGCGGCAAGTCGACCCTGGTGATCCTGCTCAAGCGCGGCCTGGAGGAGTACAGCTACACCGACGACGGCGCCCTGTACGCCATCGCCGGCTGCCCGCTGCACGAGTCGCCGTTGCACCTGGTGCCGCACACCTTGCGCGGCCAATTGCGCGACAGCTATGGCGTCGAGGTGCGCGGCGAACTGTGTCCGTACTGTCGCGCCGGCCTGGAGCAGCACTACGCCGGCGACTTCCTGCGCATGCCGGTCGAGCGCGTCTACCTGTCGGAGGCGGGCCGCAGCGGCATCGGCACCTACGCGCCGCACGATCCGACCACGGCCGACCTGGCCGACCTGGTCGGCTCGGTTGACCTGTCCAAGGTGGCCGAGTATGGCGACGAGGGCGATCCGCGCGCCTGGTCGTGGTCGGGCGCCGTCTACGCCGCCAGCCGCGGCGTGCTGGAGATGATCGAGATCCTCAAGGTCAAGCGCGAGTTCCTCTACCTGCTGCTGACCTTGACGCAGGAGAACAACGTCAAGGTGTCGCGCTTTCCCCTGATCTACCTCGACGAGACCATCCTGGCGCACACCAACCTGGCCGAGTTCCGCAAATTTCTGCAGGAGAGCGAGAACGAGGCGCTGCTCGACCGCATGGTCATCGTCCAGGTGCCCTACACCCTCGACTACCGCGAGGAGGCGCGCATCTACCGCAAGCTGATCCTGTCGGCGGCGCCAGCCTTCCGCCAGGTGCACCTGGACCCGCATGTGCTGCACGCGGCGGCCGTGTTCGCCATCCTCAGCCGGCTGCGCGAGGGCGAGGACAAGGACGCCGAACTGGTCAAGAAGGTGCGCATCCACGCCGGCGAGGAGGTCGAGGGGGTCAACCAGGCCGAGTCCAGGCGCCTGCGCGAGCGCGAGCAAGCCCCCGACGAGGGGCTGTCGGGCGTGTCGCCGCGTTTCGTCATCAACGCCCTGTCGAACGCCATCATCCAGTCCGAGCAGAACAGCCTGAGCACGATGGACCTGCTGCTGGCGCTCAAGGACGGCATCGAGAGCGACGCCCGCATCGAGCCGAAACGCAAGCGCCGCTGGGTCGACTTCCTGGTGCTCACGCGCAAGGACTTCTACAACCGCTGGGTCAAGGAGGACGTCCACAAGGCGCTGTTCGTCTCCTTCGCGCAGGAGGCGCAGGAGCTGCTGGCCAAGTACCTCGACGAGGTCGAGGCCATGCTCGACAACCGCCAAGTCAAGGACCCGATCACCAGCGAGGAGCGGCGGCCCGACGAGCGCTTCCTCCGCGCCGTCGAGGAAAAGATCCACATCTCCGATTCGGGCAAGCAGTCGTTCCGCCAGGAGGTGGTGCGCAAGGCGATGGGCGCCTTCAAGCGCGGCGAGCGCTTCGGCCTGGGCAGCCACGCCCTGCTCAACGACGCCGTCCAGCAATACCTGTTCGAGCAGCGGCGCGACGTGCTGCGCCTGGTCAGCTCGGCCAAGCGGCCCGACGACGAGGTGCGCAGCAAGATCTCGGCGGTCGAACAGCGCCTGGTCGACGAGTACGGCTACGACGGCCACAGCGCGCGCGAAGCCCTCAACTACGTCACCACCCTGCTGGCGCAGGAATGACCGGGGCGCAGCGATGGCCGACCAGTCCCCCCCCGCCCGCAGCTGGTACCAGCTGTTCTCGCGCGGCGCGCGCGACTGGCTGCGCCACAACGACAAGGTGCGCGAGGCGGTGCGCGACCACCTGCCCGAGCTGATCGCCGGCCCCGACCTGATGACCGGCGCCGGCGAGCGCAGCGTGCAGGTGCCGGTGCGCTTGCTTGAGCACGCCCGCTTCCGCCTGGCCGAGCCGCGCCACGCCACCGCCGCCGGCCAGGGCGACGGCCAGCCGGGCGACCTGCTGCGGCCGCCGCGCGACTCGGCCGACGACGCTGCCGTCGCGTCCGGCGGCGGCGAGGGCGAGGGCGCGGTGCGCCTGCTGCTCGAGTTCGCCATCGACGACATCATGGACTGGCTGTGGGAGGAGCTCAAGCTGCCACGGCTGGAGCCGCGTCGCGGCGGCCCGCTGGCCGAGGCGGAGTTGGTGCGCGAGGGCTGGGACAAGCGCGGCGCCAGCTCGCGGCTGGACCGGCGCCGCACCATCAAGGAGGCCATCAAGCGCCGCGCCATGCAGGTCAATCCCCTGCCCTTCGTCAATGAGGACCTGCGCTTCCGCCAGTTGACGGCGCGCAGCCGGCCCAGCGCCAGCGCCGTCGTGTTCTTCGTGCTCGACGTTTCGGCCAGCATGGGCGAGGCCGAGCGCACGCTGGCCAAGACCTTCTTCTTCTTCGCCCTGCAGGGCCTGCGGCGCAGCTATCGCAAGGTGGAGACGCGCTTCCTGGCGCACACCACGCGGGCCTGGGAGTTTTCCGAGGAGGACTTCTTCCAGGTCAGCGGGGCCGGCGGCACGATCGCCTCGTCGGCCTTCCGCCTGGCGCTGTCGCTGCTGCGCGAGCAATACGCCGCCAGCCACTACAACAGTTACCTGTTCTACGCCTCCGACGGCGAGAATTTCACCGAGGACCGGGCGGCGGCCGGCGCCGGGCTGGGCGAACTGGCGCGCCAGCTCAACTACCTGGCCTACGCCGAGACGCTGCCGGGCGCCGGGCGCGGCGTGGACACCGAGATGCACCGCCTGTGCGCCGAGCTGGCGCGCCAGGGGCTGCCGGTCGGCAGCAGCGTGCTCAGCGCCGGCGGCGACGTCTGGCCGGCATTGCGCAGCTTCCTCGCCCACCGGCCGGCGGCGGAGGACGATCGATGATGCCGGCGCCGCTGGAGCACTACATCGCGCGCATCGCCGCGCTGGCGCGCGGGCTGGGGCTGGACTTTTATCCGGTCGACTTCGAGCTGGTGCCGGCCAACTTCATGCTGGAGGTGGCCGTCTACGGCCTGCCGGTGCGCATGCGCCACTGGTCCTTCGGCGTGCGCTACATCCACCAGTTGGTGCAGCAGCACATGGGCCATTCGCGCATCTTCGAGGTGATGTTCCCAGGCGACCCCTGCCGCGCCTATATGATGGACGGCAACAGCCTGGCCGAGAACACCCTGGTCGCCGCCCACGTCCTCGGCCACGCCGACTTCGCCCGCAACAACGCCCTGTTCTGCCGCTTCATGCAGATGGCCGGCGGCGACATCCTCGAGCGCAGCGCGGCCAGGGCGCGGCGCATCGAGGCGGCGCTGGGGCGCCACGGCCAGCAGCGCGTCGAGGCGGTGCTCGACGCCGCGCTGGCGCTCGAGCCGCACATCGACGCCAACGCCGCGTTGCACCGGCCGGACTATCCGGCGGCGCCGGCCGGCGCCGCCGAGCGCGCCGCCGGTCCCTTCGAGCGCCGCTTCCAGGCCCTGCCCGGCGCCGCCACGCCGCCGCGCCCGCCGCCGCGCGGCGAACCGCCGCCGCTGCCGCCGCGGCCGGAGTCCGACCTGCTGTGGTTCATCGCCCGCCACGCGCCGGAGCTCGACGACTGGGAGCGCGACATCTTCCTCGCCGTGCGCGAGGAGGCCTACTATTTCTACCCGGTGTACGCCTGCCAGATCATGAACGAGGGCTGGGCCTCGTACTGGCACGCCCGCCTGCTGCGCGAAGCGCACTTCCTGCCGCCCGAGCTGTACCTGGAGGCGATCAAGTCGCATTCCGACGTGGTGCGGCCCTATGGCGGCGAGCGCCAGTTGGCGCTGGCGCTGAACCCCTACCACCTGGGCTTTTCGATGTGGGAGCAGATCGTCGAACAACGCGGCCTGGCCGAGGCGCGCCGCATCTGCCGCGACGAGGATGATTTCGGCTTCATCCGCAACTACCTGGACGAGGAGTTGGCGCGGCGGCTGGACCTGTTCGTCTACGAGACCCGGGGCGACGGCGAGACCCGCGTCGCCAGCCGCGACCTGGCGGCCGTGCGCGAGGCGATCCTGGCGCCGCGCTACCACTATGGCGCGCCCTCGATCGCCGTCCAGCCCCTGGGCGCCGACGGCAGCCTGCTGCTCAGCCACGACCACCTGGCCGACGGCCGTGGCCTGGACCTGGCCCAGGCCGAGCGGGTGCTCGACTACGTCGCGCGGGTCTGGCGCCGTCCGGTGGCGCTCGACACGGTGGACTTCCGCGGCGCCGGCCGCCGCGTCGAAACGGGCGGCGGCAAGCCGTCGCGGCCGGCCTAGCATCTAGCGCGGCGGCGCCAGGTTGCCCACGTACCAGCGGATCGCCTGTTTCAGGCCCCGGGCGACATCGTGGGTCGGCGCGTAGCCCAACAGGCTGACCGCCTTGCCGATGTCGGCCTGCGAGTGGCGCACGTCGCCGGCGCGGAAGTCGGCGTAGTCGGGGCGGTAGTCGAGCAAATGGGGGAAGCGTTCGAGCAGCAGGCCGTGCAGCAACAGATACAGCTCGTTGAGCGAGGTGCGGCCGCCGGCGGCGACGTTGTAGACCTGGTTGGCGGCCGCCGCGTGCTCGCTCAGCGCGGCCAGCAGATTGGCCTGCACGACGTTGCCGACGAAGCAGAAGTCGCGGCTGCTTTCGCCGTCGCCGTTGATCACCAGGCGGCGGTCGTGGATCATCGCGGCGATCCACAGCGGAATCACGGCCGCGTAGGCGCCCTGCGGGTCCTGGCGCGGGCCGAACACGTTGAAGTAGCGCAGGCCGATCGCCTCGCCGCCGTAGCAGCGGGCGAACACGTCGGCGTACAGCTCGTTGACGGTCTTGCTCAGCGCGTAGGGCGACAGCGGCCGGCCGCTGCGGCTCTCGACCTTGGGCAGCGTGGCGTCGTCGCCGTAGCTGGCGCTCGAGGCGGCGTAGACCAGCCGGGCCACGCCGGCGTCGCGCGCCGCCACCAACATGTTCAGAAAACCGCCGATGTTGATCTCGTTGCACAGCAGTGGATCGACGATCGAGCGCGGCACGGAGCCCAGCGCGGCCTGATGCAAGACGTAGTCGACGCCGGCGCAGGCCTGGCGGCACTGTTCGAGGTCGCGGATGTCGCCCTCGATCAGGCAGAAGCGCTCCCAGGCGCGCGGCCCGACCGTCTGGCGCACCTGCTCGAGGTTGTGGCGGTGGCCGGTGAGGAAATTGTCCAGGCCGGTGACGCGCTGCCCCAGCTCGAGCAGCGTTTCCAGCAGATTGGAGCCGATGAAGCCGGCCACCCCGGTGACCAGCCAGTGGTGGCGGCGCTGCGCCAGCCGCTCGCGCACGCGCTGGTAGGCCGACTCGGCGGGCGCGCCGTTGCCGTAGTCGGCCGCCATCACAGCCGCCACACGCGCAAGCCGGCCGCGCGCAGCGGCAGCGGGTCGAAATGCGATTTGACGTCGATGAAGCAGCCCTGCGGCTTGAGCTTGGCGAGGAAGTCGTCCAGCGGCCGGTTCAGCAAGGCGCGATGGGACACGGCGCAGACCAGCGCCTCGCCGGCCGGCAACTCGTCCCAGGGCCACAGGCGGATGCCGTATTCGTGCTCGGCGTCGGCCGGGTCGGCCACCGGATCGTGCACCAGCACGCGCAGGCCGTAGGATTCCAGTTCGCGCACCAGGTCGGCCACCTTGGAGTTGCGCAGGTCGGGACAGTTCTCCTTGAAGGTCAGGCCGAGCACGTTGACGCAGCAGTCCTTCAGACGGAAGCCGGCGCGCACCATCTCCTTGACGGTCTGCTCGGCGACATACTTGGCCATGCCGTCGTTGATGCGGCGTCCGGCCAGGATCACCTGCGGGTGGTAGCCGAGCATCTCGGCCTTGTGGGTCAGATAATAGGGATCGACGCCGATGCAGTGGCCGCCCACCAGGCCGGGGCGGAAGGGCAGGAAGTTCCACTTGGTGCCGGCCGCCTGCAGCACCTCGAGGGTGTCGATGCCGAGCTTGTCGAAGATGATGGCCAGCTCGTTCATCAACGCGATGTTCAGGTCGCGCTGGGTGTTTTCGATCACCTTCGCCGCCTCGGCCACGCGGATGCTGGAGGCGCGGTGCACGCCGGCCACCACCACCCCCTCGTACAGGGCGGCGACGCGCTCCAGCGTGGCGTCGTCGTCGGCGGCGACGATCTTGCGGATCGATGTCAGCGTGTGTTCCTTGTCGCCCGGGTTGATGCGCTCGGGCGAGAAGCCGACGTGGAAGTCGTGCCGCCAGCGCAGGCCGGAATGGCGTTCGAGCAGCGGAATGCAAATCCCCTCGGTGGCGCCGGGGTAGACGGTCGACTCGTAAATAACCACGGCGCCGCGTTTCATGTGACGGCCGACGGCCTCGCTGGCACCGGCCAACGCGGTGAAATCGGGGTTGTGCGCGCTGTCGACCGGGGTCGGCACCGCCACCACGATGCAGTCGGCGGCGGCCAGCTCGGCCGGATCGCAGCCCATGCTGAGCCATTTGGCGGCGGCGAAGCGGGCGCTGTCGACCTCGCCGGCCGGGTCGATGCCGCGTCGGTAGCTGGCCACCTTGCGCGCCGACAGGTCGACGCCGATGGTGCGCTGGCGCGCGCCGAAGGCCACCGCCAGCGACAACCCGACATATCCCAGCCCCACTACCGCCACGACGTCCATATCGTCACCCCGTTCCAGATGGTTGGCCTGCGCGGCGACCGCCCCGTCGGGGACGAGCGCCTGAGGCGATTCTACGAGGCCGCCGCCCCCCATGCTTGAGGCGGCACAAGGGCGCGCCGTTTGGGACGCATTCCGAGCTTGTTTGTGCCGGATCAACGAGCGCGGCCGGCCTTCTTCCTAACCTAGTGCTTACTGTTCAAGCGGGAGAAAGCCATGCTCCAGTTGTCCGCCGCGCGCGGCACCGCGTCATCGCCGCCGGGCGCCGCGCGCGCGCCGCTGCCGGCCTGGCTTGGGCGCATGCGCCGCTGGCTGCCGGCCGTGTTGGCCGCCGCGCTGGCGCTGGCCGGCTGCGCCCGCCACGACGGCGCCGCCCAAATGGCCCAGGCGCACCAGTATCAACTACAGGGCAAGACGCGCGCCGCCATCATCGAAATGAAAAACGTGCTGCAGCAGGAGTCCGGCAACGGCGCGGCCCGCCTGCTGCTGGGCCAGCTGTATCTGGAGACGGGCGACGTGCTGTCGGCCGACAAGGAACTGCGCCGCGCGCTGGCGCTGGGCGAGGCGAAGGACAAGGTGCTGCCCGCCCTGGGCCGGGCCATGCTGCTGCAAGGCCAGTTCGAGCAGATTGCCGAGCTTCTCAAGGGTGCCCCCGACCAGCCCGCCTATCTGGTGTTGCGCGCCAACGCGGCGCTGGCGCAAAACCAGCCCGAGCTTGCCAGCCGCCTGTTCGAGCTGGCGCTCAAGGGGCAGCCCGGCTACGCCGGCGCGTTGCTCGGCCAGGCCAGGTTGGCCTTAATGCGCCAGCAGCCGCAGGCGGCGTTGTTGCTGGTCGAACAGGCCCTGCAGCGCGATCCCAATGACCTCGACCATCTGCGCCTGAAGGGCGACCTGTTGCGGCTGCAGGGCGACGGCGCCAACGCGCTGCTGGCCTACCAGCACATCATCCATTTGCGTCCGGAACAGGTGCAGGCCCATGTCGACATCGCCAATCTGCACCTGCAGGCCGGCAGGATCGAGCAGGCCAAGGCCGCCCTGGCGTTGGCGCGCAAGGTCGGGCCGGGCCAACTGCTGGTGGTCTACACCCAGGCGCTGATCGATTTCCGCGAGGGCCGGCTGGCCGCCGCTCTCGAGCAGCTGCAACAGGTGTTGCGGGTGGCGCCGGATCACATGCCCAGCGTGCTGTTGTGCGGTGCCGTGCAACTGGGCCTGGGCGCCTATCAACAGGCCGAACAACTGCTGGACAAGTTCCTGGCCGCCAACCCCAGGCAGGTCTACGCCAGCAAGCTGATGGCCACCGTCGCCCTGAAGAACGGCGCGCCGGAGCAGGCGCTCAAATTGATCGAGCCCCTGCTCGAGCCGGCCGGCGCGGCGCGGCAGAGCGACATCGAACTGCTGACCTTGGCCGGCGAGGCGTATATGCGCAGCCGCCGGTTCGACAAGGCCGCCGCCGCCTTCGAACAGGCCAGCGAACTGGCGCCGCAGGCGGCCATGCTGCACGCCGCCGTCGGCATGAGCCGGATGGGCATGGGCGAAAGCGGCCGCGCCATCGCCGAACTGGAGCGGGCCGCCGGCCTGGAACCCAAAGGCGGCCGCGCCGGGGTGCTGCTGGTGCTGACCCATTTGCGCACCAAGAATTTTCCGAAGGCGCTGGCGGCGGTCCAGCAGTTGGAGCGTCAGCAGGGCGGCAATCCCCTGGTGTTCAACCTGAAGGGCGGCGTGCAGCTGGCCAGCCGCGACGTCGCCGGCGCCCGTGCCAGCTTCGAACGGGCCTTGACGCTCGATCCGCTCTACCTGCCGGCGCTGGAGAACCTGGCCCAGCTCGACTTGATGGAAAAGCATCCCGAGCAGGCCCGCCAGCGCTACGAGGCGGCGCTGCGGCGCGCCCCCAAGAACGCCGCCATCCTCGGCGCGCTGGCCAAGTTGGCCACCGCCCAGGGCAAGCCGGCCGAAGCCCGCGTCTGGCTCGAACGCGCCGCCAGGGACAACCCGGAAGCGCTGGCGCCGTCGCTGCTGCTCGCCCACTTCTACCTGCGTGGCGGCGAGCAGCAGAAGGCGCTGGTGTTGGCGCAAAAGCTGCAGGCCGGCAACCCCAGCAACGCCGACACGATGGCCCTGCTGGCCGAGACGCAGACCCAGACCGGCCAGCACGAGGCGGCGGCCGACAGCCTCGCCAAGCTGGCCGTGCTGCAACCGGCCTCGGCCGCCGTGCGGATGCGCCTGTCGACGGCCCAGTTGAGCGCCGGCGATGTTGACGGCGCCATGCAAAGCCTGCGCAAGGCGCTGTCGCTGCAGGCCGACTTGCCACAGGCGCAGACCGCGCTGATCCAGTTGTTGATCGCCCGGGCCGGCTATCCGCAAGCGCTGGCGCAAGCCCGCGAGGTGCAGCGCCGCCACGCCGAGGCGCCGCTCGGCTACAAGCTCGAGGGCGACGTGTTGCTGGCCCAGCAAAAGGCCGAGGCGGCGCTGGCGCTGTACCAGCGCGCCTTCGGCCTGGCGCCGTCCGGCCCGCTGTTGATTCCCCTGCACGCCGCGCTGAAGGCGCTCGGCAAGGGACGCGAGGCCAACGCCCGCCTGCTCGACTGGCTCAAGCAGCATCCGGCCGACCAACCCACCCGCTTGCATTTGGCCAGCAGCCTGCTGGCCGAGCAGGCCTACCCGGCCGCGCGCGAGCAGTTCGAACGCATCCTGCAGGACGACCCGGCCAACGTGATCGCCCTCAACGACCTGGCCTGGTTGTACCAGCAGCAAAAGGACGAGCGCGCCGTCGCACTGGCCGAGCGCGCCTACAAGCTGGCGCCGGCCACCCCGGCCGTGCTCGACACCTTGGGTTGGATACTGGCCGAGCGCGGCGACCAGGCGCGCGCCGTGCCGCTGCTGCGCCAGGCCAGCGAACGGGCGCCGGAGGCCGGCGAGATACGCTACCATCTCGGCATGAGCCTGCTCAAATCGGGCGACCGGCGCGGCGCCCGCAACGAGCTCGAGAAGGTGTTGGCGGGCAAGGACTTCGGCCGCCGCGACGAAGTCAAGGCCGTGTTGGCGCGGCTGTAGGCGCGCCGCGGCGCCGCTCGGCCGCCGGCGCCGGCCGCGTGCCGGGGCGGCGGCGCCGGCGGTGTGCTACCGTAGCAGCCAGTCGCCGCTCCCAACCACCACGGACCCCACCATGCGCACGTGCCTGACCGCCCTCCTGCTGTTTCTGCCCGCCTGCCAGGTCGGCGCCGCCGACCTGCCGCTCGCCATCGAGGCGGCCAAACGCTCGGTGGTGGGCATCGGCAGCTTCCAGAAGCTGCGCAGCCCGGCGATCAATTTCGTCGGCACCGGCTTCGTGGTCGGCGACGGCCTCAGCGTCATCACCGCCGCCCACGTCATCCAAGACCTGCAGAACGTCGAGCAGAACGAGACCCTCGGCGTGCTGATCCCGATGGGCGAAAGCTCGCAGTTCCGCGCCGCCAGCGTGGTCGCCGTCGACCGCGAGCACGACCTGGCCCAGTTGCGCATCCCCGGCGCGCCGCTGCCGGCGATGCAACTGGGCGACTCGGCCGGCGTGGCCGAGGGCCGCGCGCTGGCCTTCACCGGCTTCCCGCTGGGCATGCTGCTGGGCCTGCACCACGTCACCCACCGCGGCATGGTCTCCTCGATCACGCCGGTGGCCATGCCCTCGCTCAGTTCGCGCAAGCTCGACGTCAAGCTGGTCGGACAGTTGCAGCGCTCGCCCTACGCCGTGTTCCAACTCGACGGCACGGCCTATCCCGGCAACAGCGGCAGCCCGCTGTACGACCCGGAGACGGGCCAGGTCTACGGCGTCATCAACATGGTCTACGTCAAGGGCTTGAAGGAGGCGGCGATCTCCACCCCCAGCGGCATCACCTACGCGATCCCGTCGAACTTCATCCGCGACCTGCTGCAAGGCAAGTGAGGCGGCCGCCTAGCCGCGCCCCTGGTAGCGGCCCGGCGCCAGGATGCCGGCCGGGTCCAGCGCCGCCTTGAGGCGGGCCACCGTGCGCCAATAGGCGTCGTCGCCGTTGTCGAGCCGGTCCATCGACTGCAGGCCGACCCGGTAGGGGATGTAGCCGGCCGTCATGACGGCGTCGAACAACTGCTGGTAGCAGGCCTTGGCGCGCGCCACCTCGTCGGCGTCCTCCTTGTCGTAGGCCACCGTCAGCACGCCGCCCAGCGAGCGCTCGTTGATCATGCTGAACGTGGCGAACAGGTCGAAGCGGTGGCGCGCGAAGATCGGCTCGGCCAGCGCGTACACGGCGAGCAGATCGGCGCCGCGCAGCGGCAGCACCGGCGAGACCCACAGCAGGCCGCAGTTGTCGAGCGCCGGATTGGCGCCGGCCGGAAAGCCGGGCGGCAGGCCGCCGCGGCGGCGCCAGTAGGCGCCGGCCAGGAAGCGTCCGTTCGGCACGCCGCGGTTCATCTCGAACAGCGCGCGGCCCAACTCGACCTTGGCGCGCAGGCGCCGGCCGGCCGCGCCGCCGAGCAGGCGCGCCAGCCGGTCGCCCAGCGCCAGTTTGCCCTCGTCGAGGAACTGCGGCCGCTCGCCGACCGCCGCCAGCGCCCGCCGCAGCGCGCCGCGCGCCGCCGCCACCTGGGCCCGGCTGCCGTAGAGGGCGCCCGAGACGGTCCAGGCGCCGACCCCGGCGGCCTGGCGCAGCGCCAGGCGGACGGCGGCCGACAGCGGCGCCTGGCCGTCGGCCAGCTCGCGCGGGAACACGCCGCCGCCGGAGAGCACGCGCAGGTCGTTGCCGACGTGGACGATGCTGCGCAGGGTGCCGTCCAGCCGCAGCGGGCGCAGCGCGTCGACCACCGCGCCGACCCGGCCGTGCAGCTCGAGGCGGCAGATGAAGTGGTTGACGCAGGCCGTCTGCGGCATCAGCCACAGGCCCAGTTGGGTGACGATGCCCAGGTTGGACTGGGTGAACAGGCCGTCCAGATGCGGCCCCAGTCCGTAGGGGAACAAGCGCGCCGCCTTGGCTTGCGGATAGTGGCCGAAGCCGGTCTCGACGATGTCGCCGTCGGCCAGCACCACCTGCATGCCGGCCACGTTGGCGTAGCGGTTGCCGTAGGGCGAATGGCCGAAGCCCCGCTCGAGGATGTTGCCGACCAGGCTGGTGTCCGGCCCGGCGCCGGTGCAGTCCATCCACAGCGGCAGGCGGTGCTCGAGCAAGTGGCGCGACAGTTGCTGTTGCGTCACACCCGGCTCGATCACCGCGTAGGCCAGCTCGGCGTCGACCTCGACGATGCGGTTCATCGAGCCCAGGTCGACGATGACCTGGCCGTCGCCGACCGCGCAGGCGTCGCCGTAGCCCCAGTTGCGGCCGGTGCTGAGCGGATACAGCGGCAGGCCGTGGCGGCCGGCCACCCGCACCACGCCGGCCACTTCGGCGGTCGTCGCCGGGCGCAGCACGGCCAGCGGCCGCGTGCCGCAGGAACCGGTGCTGCTGGCGTAGCGCGCCAGCGTGGCGGCGTCGCGCTGCACCCGCGGCGCGCCCAACAGCGCGTCCCAGGCGGCCAGCGCGGCCTGGACCGTCTCGGCGGCCGGGGCGGGCGACGGTGCCATGGCGCCACCCTAGCCGCGGCCCTGCATCAGCCGCGAGGTGATGCCGGGCTCGTCCCAGGTGGGGAAGAAATAGGGGTAGAACGAGCGCTCGCTGGTCTGCTGTTCCATCAAGCCGCCGAAGCGGCGGATCTGCTCGCCCATATAGTCGAGCTCGAGCCGCAGCAGCACGGCCGGCGCGCCGACCCGGGTGCAGGGGCGCTCGCCGCCGAAGTCGCGGAAGCCCAGCATGCGCTTGTAGAACATCACGTGGCGCGGATTGACCTCGATGACGTAGTCGGTGAAATGGTGGATGTTGTGGGCATAGATGTAGGAGATGTGGATCAGGGCGGCGAACACCCGCTTCGAGACGCCCTTGTCGATCGCCAGCCGCGACGGCTCGCACAGGCGGCGGCGCTGTTGGCGCAGCAGGTCCAGCTTGTCGCCGAAGTTCTCGTCGGCCGGCAGGCCGACTTCGGCGTTGTCCAGGCACAGGGACATGGTGCCCACCGTCACGCCGCCGGTCTCGGCGAACAGGGTGATCTTGTTGAGCGGATGGGCGTTGAGCGGGTCGACCGCGTAGCCGCGCCAGCCGTACATTTTCTTCAACAACATGCTGGCCGCCTCGCGCCGCCCCTGCGAGTTGGCCATGCGGATGTGGAAAGTCTGTTGGTCGATCTGGTGGTCCAGTGCGGGATCGCTGCTGCCCTCGCCGAGCATCAGGTCGCGCAGACCGGCCGCCGCCTCGAAGGAAATGATTGTGTCGTCTTGTTGCACGGTGGCTCCCTCTGTCGTCTGTCGGCCAGCCGCGCGGGCGGCGAACTGGACTCATGCTCATGAGACCCGCCATGCAAATGAAAAGTTCCCTTCCGGCGCGGTTTTTTTTTCGCCGGCCGCCGCCGCTGTCGGCGGATTTGCCAGCCGCCCCGGCCGCGTCTTGCACCACGCCAAAAATCAATGGCAAGCCTTTGTTTTCAAACGATATATGTGTTTTGGCACGGATTCTGCTCTCTCCCTGTCACCGGCAGCGCAACGGCCGTGATCATCGCAACCACCCACCTTAAGGAGCAGCACACCATGAACGCCACCAAGAAAAGCCTACTGGCCGCCGGGCTGATCGCCGGCCTCGGCCTGGCCGGCGCCGCGCAGGCGAGCACTTTCGCCTCGGCCATCCTCGACATCAACAACTTCCGCCTGCTGCACTCGAACGGCAGCGCCTTCAGCACCGCCGACTTCGCCGTGTTGACCGGCACCAACGACGCCCACGCCACCGGTTCGCTCAACGGCGTGTTCGCCAACGGCGCGCAGTCCTTCGGCATTCTCAGCGGCACCACGCCGGACGTGCCGCACCA
Source organism: Rugamonas violacea (assembly GCF_016461825.1). Classification (GTDB taxonomy): domain Bacteria; phylum Pseudomonadota; class Gammaproteobacteria; order Burkholderiales; family Burkholderiaceae_D; genus Rugamonas. The sequence goes on from NZ_JAEMNU010000125.1 coordinate 99,700, forward strand.
GTGCGTGGGCGCGCCCTGCCCGGCCTTGGCCGAGAACAACTTCGCCCCCTTCCCCTTCCCGCCACCGGTGCCCGGCACCTTCGGCTACGCCGACCAAAACCTGAGCGGCGCCTCGATCACCATCGGCGCCACGCCGGCCGGCGCCCACGCCCAGACCCGGGCCGACGCCTCGCTGGGAAGCAACGGCGTGGCCTCGGGCAACTCCGACGTCGGCACCTCGACCACCTTCAACTTCACGCTGGGCGCCGCCGACTCCATGACCATCTCCTTCGACGCGACGCCGTTCTCGCAGGCCTACGTGTCGCTCGGCTCGGGCCCGACGGCGAACGCCAACGCGCGCATCTCCTGGTCGATCAACATCCGCGACCTGAGCACCGGCGGCGGCACCATCTTCGATTTTACGCCAAGCGAGCTCAACGGCCTGTCCGCCGTCAGCCGCACCGACGGCCTGCCCGGCATCACCACCTACAACGCGGCGCTGACCAGCTTCGCGCTGTCCTCGACCACCGGCCTGCTCAACGCCACCGACACCTACCAGATCACCATCCAGCACAACACGCTGGCCAACGCGCTGCAGCAGCAGGTGCCGGAGCCGGCCACGCTGGCGGTGTTCGCGGCGGGGCTGTTGGGCATGTCGCTGGTCAGCCGGCGCCGCGGGCGGTGAGCGGCGGGCGGCGCCGTCGGAAAATTTGACAGCGCCGCACGCCACTAGCAGTCTGTCGGACTTGAAGCTAGATGAGGGCTGCTCTGCCGCGTCTAGCTGGATTTCGCCAACTTATTTCCATGAATTGGTCGCGAACG
>NZ_JAEMNU010000126.1:0-12431 GCF_016461825.1 Rugamonas violacea
CGAATCGTTGGGATGGATAAGTGTACTCAAAACGTGCCGTGCCTTGAAGAGGGGCCAGCTACGGAAAGGTGCATAATCACACGAATCTAAACAAGTAAAGAGTAGAATCGTTGCACCACAGACCAATACCCGTCGAAAAAACAAATGAACCTCATTGCCAATGTCGAAGTCGCCTATTTCCGCTCCATATACAAGTTTCAATTAAGCAATTGTTCAGATATCAATATCATATTTGGAAGAAACGACTCAGGTAAGAGTAACGTTTTGCGCGCATTGAATTTGTTTTTTGACAACCAGACAAACCCTGGTCAGCGTTTTAGGTTCGACCGAGATATTTGCCACGCGCGGCTCGCTGAAGCCCAGCAAGCCGAAGGCATTAGAAAATTTGTGTACGTTAAAATCTGGTTCACTACCCCGAGAAGCTGGCAGGCATCCCTCGGCACGACGTTTTGGGTGAAAAAACAGTGGAGCGTTACGACGCAAGAAACACCACAATTTACCTCATCCATAACCGATCCCCGCCTGCAACAGTACCTCACTCGATTTCTCAATAAGGTGCGTTTTCATTATATCCCAGCCATCAAAGACAGAAAGATATTTGAAAATTTGCAGGCCGAGATCTATAACGTGATCTCATCCCATACCGAATTCGCTGAGTCCCTTGCCGGTTTCGCCCAAACATTAGGCGAACGCACGGCCCAGTTGAGTCAAGGGCTGCTAAATGGATTGGGGATAGACAGTGTTGTCTCGACGCCCACCGATTTAACAGACCTATTTAGGTCTCTGGATTTCGAGACAAAAACTGAAGGCGGTGATGCCTATAGTTTGACCCTACAACGTGGCGATGGAATTCAGGTACAGCATATTCCACAAATCCTTGCGTTTCTTTCCGATCATGGCGCTGAGGACTATCACGTCTGGGGATTTGAAGAACCTGAAAATTCACTAGAACTTGCCAATACGATCAAAGAGGCCGAACGATTCCAGGAATTCTCTCAGTCGTCCAACAAGCAAATATTTCTAACAAGTCACAGCCCTGCATTTTTCTCCCTCGAAGGAACGGATGTTAGTCGCTACTTTGTTTCTCGTTCAGAAGAGCGCGACGGACGACTTACATCTATGGTGAGGCAGATCGATTTCGGGTCAGAACTTCCGGGAGAGTTGATGGGCGAAACGCCCCACCTACCAGTGATAAGCGCCTATCTTCGAGAGGCGCATGTGAAAATTGAGCAATATGAAGCAGCACATGTGGCGTTGGCCCAAGACATTGCAGCTCGAACTGTGCCGATAGTGTTCGTTGAAGGCGAGAGTGACGCAATTATTTTAACGAAAGCATGGGAAGTATTGATCGGCACACCAATTCCTGTCCGCTTCGAATCGGCTGGCGGCACAACAAAAATGGAAAGCTTATCGAAAGATGGACCGGTTCTTAATCGTCTTTCACACGACAGGCACGTCTTCGCTCTTGTCGACAATGATGTCGAGGGGCGTTCATTAAACACAACTTCAAAACTGGCCCCTGGAGGGCGGTGGCATATCCATAATTCAAACAAGGTCCGGTGGTGCCGCTTACCATTCAGCCCAGCATTCTCTGAATTGATGAATGCGATACAAGTACCTGCAAATAGATGGCCAGGGTGCTTAGAGAATTTATTTTCGCCGGAAGTCAAGATGAGGGCCGAAGCAGATAATAGCTTTAAGCTGACCGTTACTCCATATGCCGATATTTTATTGCCTGAAATTTTCGAGAAGGTGCAGCCATACTTGTCGCAAAGGGCTGACTCCATGCAATACTACTTCCTGTCGACTGACTCCAATTTCAAGCTACCTTTTGCAAGTTGGATCGTGCGCACAAGCGATGCAGAACCTGAACTGCTTGAGCCGCTACGCACCGTCCTCGACGGCATTATTCAACTACTCGCAGCGGAATCTTGAATATTTTTCTAGTACACAATAGACCGCAAGCTCCCCAATAACTCTGTAGAAAAATATGGCGATCGCTAAACTTTATAACTATCCAAAGCCGCTTCTATCCTATTAAGCAATGGAATGAATCCATCAAAATTTATTGTATCGCGCTCTTTTTTACCACATACTCCGCCAAGTATTTTTTCCCGTAAGTTTCATCTTTTTTGTAGTCATTTGCCCAGCTAAATTTTTTCCCGCTTAGGATTTTTTCTGTAACATCAGTGGAAAAACAATTTTCTATCATCGTTTCCTTCAAACCAGGCAATAGCGGTGTCGCGACGATATATAAATTTCTTTTATATTCATAGAACAATTCACTGCCATCAACATTGATGTTTAAGTAATTTTTAATTAATGAATAAATTGGCTTGGCCTCTGCATCATTATCTAAGACGACAATCACTGGCTTATTCAATCCAGCAGCCTTAAAGCGAGAACATGCATCGTCATAATCTATTATGAACTGCTTAAGCTGGGTCGCTCCACCGGATAGGCCAAATAATTTTGAAGTCAATGCTGAAAATCTAAAAAATTTAATTTTAAATTCGATCTTCCCTGACGCATTAACACCTGCCAGCATTGGGAATTTTTGATGTAACTTCCTAATCGCACATTGCAAATAAACATAATCTGTTTTCCCCTCACAGATAATTGTTGGAGTATCCGATGAATAAAAATATTTATAGAACAGAAAATCTCTATAAATTCTCTCATTAGTATTCAATTGAACCATCTTTCTTGGTTCTTTTCTCAAGTGCTCATTACCCACTGAAGACGTTCTATCTTTCCCTCTATTGTAATCAGATAACATGTCAACAAAATTCAACATGCCATTCAACTCAGACATTTTCCCAAGTTCTTTAATTACAATTATCTTCCCTTCGTCATTTAGCCTAGAGATATTGCGATGAAATTTCCCAGTTTCAAACAAGCTGTAAGCCATCGCACGGACACTCTTACGATACTCTACGCGAGAATTGACCTTGGAGTTCACAATCAATCCAGTAACTTCCTGTCGTGACCGTTTTTCCTGCATTCTAGTTTTAGATGAATTTATTTTATAGCCGGAAGAATTCACAATATTTCTTAAAACTTCCCCCTCTGACCACAGCTTTTCAACATCATCGAACTTGGCAAGTTCCTCAGGGAAATTATTTTTATTGGTGGAAAAAGTTAAATCGTCTGCATATCGAGAATAAGTGCAACCAACTTTCGATACCAACGCAACAATTCGAATATCCAGTATATGTGCTAGTAAATTGGAAATAACAGGCGAGGAAGGAGATCCTTGAGGCAGAGCATCATTATTACACGCAATCTGCGCAATTAACGTAGCTACAGTAGGATCAAGATTGAAATTTTTGTTTTCAATGAAAAATCCACGTATGCGTGGAAATGTAATAGTCCCAAAAAAATCATTCAAATCCAAGTTAAAAACGTATCGACGGCTTCTATGATTTGCCGCATTGGTAATTATTGATTTTTTTCTCACGAATCCGTGGGAAATGGCAGAATATATTTTCCTATTATGCTGACTTTCTCTTTGCGAATGCAATTCATCGCAACATATCAACAGCAAATCTGAAAGATTTTTTTGAAGTTTTTTTAACTTACTACAAGGTGCGCTAATTTTCCTCAAGCCACCTGTTCGCTTTGGAATTTCAAATTCTGCATAGCGCAATTCCTTCGGCATAACGTACAAAATATAGGCTAAAGCTTTCGGCTTAAATCCAAGCAATTTTGCGAGATCAGTTAATGATTTAGCGTTCTTCAAATCCTTCAATTTCGACATAAATCATTAATCCATTGGAAAGTGGATGGCCTATAAACACTCTTACGCAAAGCGCGTCATTCCAGGACAACTGGGCGAACATTAAGGCAATACTTAGCGACATTATTCATACTTGTCACGAATCATGACAAAAAATCTGTTTATAGGCCAAACATTACAATAGCACATCTCCATATGTTGCTCAAATATAGTTCTCCCTTTGCGCCGCTGCGGAAAATCCACTTGTAACGCAATCATGAAGCTGTTATTTCATCGCGTTTCAAGTAGGCAGCCCATCGCTGCATCATTGGGCGTTGCGCGGGGGGCAGTGCGGTTGTAGGTGCGCCCATTGCAGGCAATCACACGATGCACTCTGGGCATCTCCACACCCAAACCGGGCATGGATTTGATTACCCACCGCCTAAAGGCGGTAGCCGCACTGGAGAAGTATCGCTCAACATGAATACGACCACGACCATCGACGATATCGCCATAGAAGAAGGCAGCGGCAACCCCTATGCCGACCTGGGCCGGCCGGATGCCGACGACATGCTGGTGAAAGCGGGACTGGCGCACGAGATCGCGCAGATCATCAAGAGCCGGCACTTGACGCAGCAACGTGCCGCCGAACTACTCGCCATGCCACAGCCCAAACTCTCCGATCTGCTGCGCGGAAAATTCCGCGGCATTAGCCAAGCCAAGATGATCGAGTGCCTGACCCGTCTCGGATGCGATGTGGACATCGTGGTAAAGAAAAACGGTCGGCACACTCCGGGCCAAACCACCGTCGTTGTCGCGTAACGACTGCCCCCAGAAAAGACAAAAGGGCTACACGCCGAAGCATGTAACCCTTTGATCCTACTGCAAATTCCTGGTGCCGCTTGCCGGAATCGAACTGGCGACCTTTTCATTACGAATGAACTGCTCTACCAACTGAGCTAAAGCGGCGAAGTCGCATATTCTAACAAACAAATCGCAAAACTGGCTAGTCTGGATGCAATTATTTTTCGCCAAGCTGACAAAATGTCATTGCATTCGGACGCAGCCGGGCTTGCCTCAAGCCGTGTGGTAGCCCGTCACCAGCGCCACCTCGTCGCGCGAGCCGAGGAACACCGGCACGCGCTGGTGCAGCTTGTGCGGCTCGATGTCCATGATGCGGTTGACGCCGTCGGTGGCGGCGCCGCCGGCCTGCTCGACGATGAAGGCCATCGGGTTGGCCTCGTACATCAGGCGCAGCTTGCCCGGCATGCTGGTGTCGCGCGTGTCGGCCGGGTACATGAAGATGCCGCCGCGGTTCAGGATGCGGTGCACGTCGGCCACCATCGAGGCGATCCAGCGCATGTTGAAATTGGTGCCGCGCGGACCTGCCTCGCCGGCCAGCAGCTCGTCGACATAGCGTTTGACCGGCTCGTGCCAGTGGCGCATGTTCGACATGTTGATGGCGAATTCCTTGGTGGTGGCCGGAATCTTGATGTCGCGCTGGGTCAGCACCCAAGAGCCCATCTCGCGGTCCAGCGTGAAGCAGTTGACGCCGTTGCCGGTGGTCAGCACCAGCATGGTCTGCGGGCCGTACACGGCGTAGCCGGCGGCGACCTGCTTGGTGCCGGCCTGCATGAAGTCGGCCTCGGTCGGCTGGCCCATGCCGTCCGGCGCCTTCAGCACCGAGAAGATGGTGCCGATCGAGACGTTGACGTCGATGTTGGAGGAGCCGTCCAATGGGTCGAACAACAGCATGTATTCGCCTTTTGGATAGCGGTTCGGGATCGGATGGATCGATTCCATCTCTTCCGACGCCATCGCCGCCAGGTGGCCGCCCCACTCGTTGGCCTCAAGCAGGATCTCGTTGGAGATCACGTCCAGCTTTTTCTGCACTTCGCCCTGGATGTTTTCCGTTTCGGTGCTGCCGAGCACGTCGCCCAGCGCGCCCTTGGCCACCGAGTGGCTGATGGTTTTGCAGGCGCGCGCGACCACCTCGATCAACAGGCGCAGTTCGGCCGGGATCGTGTTGTTGGTGCGTTGTTCTTCGACCAGATATTGCGTGAGGCTGATGCGTTTCATGTATTCCCTTGGGTGAATGGGGTTGCTGAATGGACGTAGTTTACCTTACTGGGCGCCGGCCAGCGCCTTGCTGACCACTTCCAGCACGTCGTTGGACAGGCGGGCATGCGCCGCCACGCGCTCCAGCGCGCGCTGCATGTGCGCCTGCAAGGCCGGCGTGTAGCGGCGCCAGCGGTCCATGCTGCGCGCCAAACGGGCCGCCACCTGCGGGTTCAGGGCGTCGAGCTTGATGACGTGCTCGGCCCAGAACTCGTAGGCGCTGCCGTCGGCGGCGTGGAACTGCGACGGGTTGCCGTTGGTGAAATTGAAGATCAGGCTGCGCGCCCGGTTGGGGTTTTTCAGCGTGAAGGCCGGGTGCTCCATCAGTTGGCGCACGGCGGCCACGTCGGTGCCCGGCGCGGCCGCCTGCATGGCGAACCACTTGTCGACCACCAGCGCCTCCTGCTCGAAGTCCTGGTAGAAGCTGTGCAGGTGGGCGCCGGCGTCGCTGCCGCTGTGGATCAGCGCGACCAGCGCGGCGGCGCGGTCGGTCATGTTGCCGGCCTCGGCGAACTGCCGCCGCGCCAGCGCCAGCTCGGCCTCCCGCGGCGCGATCAGCAGGTAGGCCAGGGCCAGGTTCTTCAGCGCGCGCTTGCCGGCCGACAGGGCGTCCGGGCTGTAGGCGCCCGGCGTCTGGTTGGCGTGGTACTGCGCCAGCAGCTCGGGCTTGAGCGCGGCGGCCAGGGTGCGGCGCATGAACTGGCGCGCCGTGTGGATGGCCTGCGGCTCGACCACCGCCATCCGCTCGGCGATGATGGTCTCGGACGGCAGGATCAGCGCCAGCTCGCGGAAGGCCGGGTCGAGCGAGTCGTCGACCAGCAGCGCGCGCTGGGCGGCGATGAAGGTGTCGTCCAGGGTCAGCGGCGCGCCGGCGGCGACGGCGGCGGTCAGCTTGAGCAGGCGCGCCATGGCCAGGCGCTGGCCGGCCTCCCAGCGGTTGACCGGGTCGCTGTCGTGGCTGAACAGGTGCAGCAGCTCGGCGTCGCTGTAGTCGTACTCCAGCACCACCGGGGCGGAGAAGTCGCGCAGGATCGACGGCGTCGGCCGCTCGGCGATGTCGTGGAAGCGGAAGGTCTGCTCCTCGCGGCGCAACTCCAGCACCACGGTGGCATGGCCCTGGCGGTCCTGGGCGTCGGTCTTCAGCGGCAGGTCGCGCCCGTCGGCGCCCAGCAGGCCGACCGCCACCGGGATGTGGAAGGGCAGCTGCTGCTGGTCGGCCGAGGCGGCGCAGTGCTGGCGCAGCGTGATGTCGAAGGTCTTGGCGGCGGCGTCGTAGCGCGTCTCGGCGCGCACCACCGGCGTGCCGGCCTGGCTGTACCAGCGCTCGAACTGGCTCAGGTCGCGGCCGTTGGCGTCGGCCATGGCGGCGCGGAAGTCGTCGCATTCGACGGCCTGGCCGTCGTGGCGGGCGAAGTATAGGTCCATGCCCTTGCGGAAGCCGTCGCGGCCGACCAGGGTCTGGTACATGCGCACCACCTCGGCGCCCTTTTCATAGATCGTCACGGTGTAGAAGTTGTTGATCTCGACGAAGGAGTCGGGCCGCACCGGGTGCGCCATCGGGCCGGCGTCCTCGGGGAACTGGGCCTGGCGCAGGGTACGCACCTGGTCGATGCGGGTGACGGCGCGGCCGCTGTCGGTGCCGATCATGTCGGCGCTGAACTCCTGGTCGCGGAACACCGTCAGGCCCTCCTTGAGCGACAGCTGGAACCAGTCGCGGCAGGTGACGCGGTTGCCGGTCCAGTTGTGGAAGTACTCGTGGCCGACCACCGCCTCGATGCCGGCGTAGTCGACGTCGGTGGCGACGCGCGGGTTGGCCAGCACGAACTTGGTGTTGAAGATGTTCAGGCCCTTGTTCTCCATCGCGCCCATGTTGAAGTCGCCGACGGCGACGATCATGAAACGGTCCAGGTCCAGCTCCAGGCCGAAGCGCTCCTCGTCCCAGCGGATGCTGTTCTTCAGCGACTGCATGGCGTAGTCGGTCTTGTCGAGGTTGCCCTCCTCGACCCACACCTGCAGCAGCACCTCGCGGCCCGACTGCAGCGTGTAGCGCTCCTCCTGGCAGACCAGGCGCGCCGCCACCAGGGCGAACAGGTAGGACGGCTTCTTGAACGGGTCTTCCCACTTGGCGTAGTGGCGGCCGTCGTCCAGCTCGCCCTGCTCGACCAGGTTGCCGTTCGACAGCAGCACCGGGTACAGCGCCTTGTCGGCGCGCAGCATCACGGTGTACTTGGCCATCACGTCGGGACGGTCGGGGAAGTAGGTGATGCGGCGGAAGCCCTCGGCCTCGCACTGGGTGAAGAAATTACCGTTCGAGACGTACAGGCCGGACAGCGTGGTGTTCTTGGCCGGCGCGGTCAGCGTCTCGATCTCCAGCACCACCGCCAGCGGGGCCTTGCGGATGGTCAGCGTGTTGCCGTTCAGCTCGTATTGACCGGCTTGCAGCGGCTTGCCGTTCATCCGCAGTTGGACCAGCTCAAGCTCTTCGCCGTGCAGCACGATGTCGCGGCTTTTGCTGAGCGGGTTGTGGCGCAGCGTGACACGGTTGGCGACGATGGTGCGGGCCGGGTCGAGGTCAAAACCGAGCTCGACGGTGTCGACCAGGTAGCTGGGCGGAAGGTAGTCTTTACGGAAAATCGTCTGAGGGCTGCTGTCGGTGCGCATAGGGGCTCGGGAGGGGGACGAAGACAAAGGGCTATTTTACCAACATCAAGGGCTGGCGACGCGCGTTTTCCATTCCGCGTGCCAGCGAAATTGCGCTGGCATTGACACTCAGTTGCCACGCAGTTGCCGCAGAATTGCCACTAAGTTGCCGCGAAGTTGCCGCGAAGTTGCTAGTTTCCCGCCCGCCGTAACATTCTGTAATAATCACGCGAGTGCCCCGGCATCGTCGTAAACTAGGCTTCACCCCATCATCTTCACTGATCGGAGAGCAATATCATGAAATATCTGGCCATCCTGGTGGCCGCCGCCAGCCTGCTGCTGAGCGGTTGCGCCACCACCATCCGCAGCAACGTCACCGCCTTCAACGACTGGCCGGCCGCACCGCAAGACAAAACCTACGTCTTCGAGGCAGCGCCGGCGGCCGAGGACACCCTCGAATACCGCAGCTATCAAGTGCTGGTGAGCAACGAAATGGCCAAGCTGGGCTTCCAGCAGGCCGACCAGCCCAGCCGCGCCGGCCTGCGCGTCGGCATGCACTTCTCCACCACCGACCAGCCGGTGCGCGTGCTGCTGGCCAACGATCCCTTCTGGGCCGGCCCGGTCTGGCCGTACAGCCGCTACGGCTTCCACCGCTACGGCTACCGGCCGTTCTACTACGACCCGTGGCGCTACAGCGCCTATGAGGTGGAGGAAGTGGTCAAGCACAACTACGAGCGCCAGCTGCGCGTGACCATCAACAGCAGCGACGGCCGCAAACTGTTTGATGTCACCGTGACCAACTCCAGCCGCGTGCAGGCCACGCCGCACGTCATGCCGGCGCTGGTGCAGAGCGCCTTCACCGGCTTCCCCGGCCAGAGCGGCGTGCCGCGCCGGGTCGATCTGAAAATCGAGCCGCAGGCCGGCGGCGCGGCGGTGCCGGCCAGTGCGCCGGTGCCAGCACCAACACCGGCACCGGCGGCATAAGCCCTTGGCCGGCAATGGCTAGCTGGGACGCCGACCAACCCCAAGGGCGCAACCTAGGGTCAGACCCCGAGGGGTCTGACCCTGGCTCTTCGCCGCTGGGGTTGGCCGGTGTCTCCGGCACCGTGAGGAAACAAAAAAAACGCGCCACGGCGCGTTTTTTCCTGTCCGGGCCAGCGGCCTAGGAGTAGTAGGCCTCGGCCGTCAGCGTGATCGCGCCGATCAGCGCCACCGCCAGCACCAGCACGATCAACAGGCGGCCGAACTTGGGCGCGTCATCGTCCGGCGCCGCCGTCTTGGCGGATGAGGTGCTGCTGTCGATGCGGTCGGTCATGGCGATGGCGGCTTCTGTGGTGGATGGATCAAGGCAGCAAAATGGACGAGCCGGTGGTCTTGCGCGCCTCCAGTTCGGTATGGGCGAGCGCCACCTGGTCCAGATTATAGCGCTGGCGCACCTCGATCTTGACTTCGCCGCTGGCCACCACGCCGAACAGCGACGCCGCCGACGCTTCCAGCTCCTCGCGCTTGGCCATATAGCTCATCAGCGAAGGCCGGGTGATGAACAACGAGCCGCGCGAGTTCAGCTCCTGCAGGCTGAACTCGGGCACCGGCCCGGAGGCGTTGCCGAAGCTGACCATCATGCCCAACGGCGCCAAACAGTCCAGCGAGCCGATGAAGGTGTCCTTGCCGATCGAGTCGTAGACCACCGAGACGCCCTTGCCGCCGGTGAGTTCGCGCACCCGCTCGACGAAGTTCTCCCGGTTGTAATTGATGACGTGGCTGGCGCCGTGCGCCAGCGCCAGCGCGCCCTTCTCGTCCGAGCCGACCGTGCCGATCAAGGTCACGCCCATCACCTTGGCCCACTGGCAGGCGATCAGGCCGACCCCGCCGGCGGCGGCGTGGAACAACACCGTGTCGCCGGCCTTCAGCGCCACCGTGCGGTGGAACAGGTACTGCACCGTCAGTCCCTGCAGCATCATCGCCGCGCCGGTCTCGAAATCGATCGCGGCCGGCAGCACCAGCAGCACGTCGGCCGGCATGTTGCGCGCCTGCGCATAGGCGCCGTTGGGCCGGCCGGCGTAGGCGACGCGGTCGCCCACCTTGACGTGGCTGACGCCCTCGCCCACCGCCTCGACCACGCCGGCGCCCTCCAGGCCCAGGCCGGCCGGCAGCGGCTGCGGATACAGACCGCTGCGGAAGTAGACGTCGATGTAGTTGAGGCCGATGGCCGCGTGGCGCACCTGCGCCTCGCCCGGTCCCGGCGCGCCCAGCGCCACCTCGACCAGTTCCATCACTTCGGGGCCGCCGACGCGGTTCATGCGGACTACTTTTGTCATGTTCACTCCTATGTGGCGAGATGGCCGGGCGGCGCCGCCGCCAGGCAAAGGGAAGCTCGAAAAACCGTCATTCCGCATCGGCGGACCGCCGATTCGGAACGACAATTAAGGCGTTTTACAGCGGCGCGACGGCCTCCTGGCCGGCGCGCCACTGCAACTGCGACAGCACCAGATGGGCCGAGCTCACGTTGGTGGCGCAGGGGATGTTGTGCACGTCGCAGACGCGCACCAGGGCGTTGATGTCCGGCTCGTGCGGCTGCGGCGTCATCGGGTCGCGCAGGAAGATCACGCAGTCGATGCGGCCTTCGACCAGCAGCGAGCCGATCTGCAGGTCGCCGCCGAAGGGGCCGGAATGCTTGCGCTCGACCGTCAGGCCCAGCTCCGTGGCGAGGCGGCTGCCGGTGGTGCCGGTGGCCGTCAGGCTGCAAGCGCGCAGGAAATCGAGATGCTCGCCGGCCAGGGCGATCATGTCGTCTTTTTTCTTGTCGTGGGCGATCAGGGCGATGCGGGTAGTCATGGCGGCTTCCGTGGTGGTGGTGAAAATAAAACGATATAAACTATTTATTCTTGGATAACTGGTAGATCCCGGCCAACACCAGCGAGGTGCCGGCCAACTGCCACGGCGTGATGGTCTCGCCGAGAACCAGCGCGCCGAGGAACAAGGTCGACACCGGGCCGATCATGCCGGCCTGCGAGGCGGTGCCGGCGCCGATGCGGGCCACCGCGATCATGGTCATGAACACCGGCATCACCGTGCACAGGATGCCGTTGACCAGCGACAGCCAGTACACCGGCGCCGGCTGGATCAGCAGCGCGGCCGGGCGCAGCAGGAAGAACTGGCCGATGCAGGCGGCGCTGGAGACGCACATGGCGTAGGCCACCAGGCGCAGCGCGCCGAGGCGCTTGACCATCTCGCCCGACAGCAGCAGGTAGACGGCGTACGAGGCGGCCGAGCCGAGCACCAGCATCGAACCGAGCGCCACGTTGCTGGCGCCGCCGCGCAGGTCGTGCAGGAACACCAGCACGATGCCGCAGTAGGACAGCAGCAGCGCCAGCCACTGCTTGCGGCTGATGTGGCGGCGCAGGAAGACGGTGGTCATCAGCAGCACGAAGGTCGGCGTGAGGAACAGGATCAGGCGTTCCAGGCCCACCGAGATGTACTGCAGGCCGAGGAAGTCGAGATAGCTCGACAGGTAGTAGCCGATCAGGCCCATGCCGAGCAGGCGCCAGCGGTCGGACACGCTGAGCGGCGGCCCAACGCGCATCTGCCAGATGGCGACGGCGGCGAACACCGGCAGGGAGAACAGCATGCGGAAGGCGATCAGGGTGACCGCGTCGATGTGGTAACGGTACAGCAGCTTGGCCACCACGGCCTTGGTGGAGAACAGCACGGCGCCACCAATGGCCAGCAGCAGCCCGCCGAGATAGGCGCGGCGCGCGTGGGCGCCCTGCGGGGCGTGCGATAAGCTTTTTTCCATGCCCAGATTGTAAGGGCAAACGGCGCCGGCCGCTCGGCGGGGGCTTGCAACGCGGAAAGGCCGGCCGTGGCGGTGAGCCAGGGGCCGGCCGAATGCCGCCGTGTTAGTCAAGGCGCAGGCTGCTACAAACCACCCAAGGGCGAAGAGCCGGGGGGGGGG
>NZ_JAEMNU010000126.1:12438-28254 GCF_016461825.1 Rugamonas violacea
ACCCCAGTCCTTGCCGCTGGGTTTTCTGCGACTAGCTGGCGCGCTAGGCGACGGTCACCGCCGCCTTGCCCGCTTCAACCGTGGCCGTGGTGACGCGCGCCACCACGGTGGCCGGGGCGTTGCCGCCGACCAGCTTGTTGACCTGCTTGAACTGCGCCACCAGCTTGCCCGGGGTCAGCGTGACCACGGTGTAGCCCTGGGCGTCGGTGTTCAGATGCTTGAGCCAAGGGTTGTTGCCCAGCGCGGCGAGCTGCTGCGCCAGACCCAGCAAGGTGACGCTGAAGGCGCTGTTGGCCTTCAGGCCGGCCAGCACGGCGGCCACGGTCGGATCGAGCTGAACCTCCGGCAAGCCGGCCGCGCCCAAGGCGCCGCGCAGCTGCACGCGGATCTGTTCGGCCAGCGTATCGACGGTCGGCGCCGCCTTGCCCATCGTGTAGTCGAGCAGGTTGAGCGGCAGGGTCAGCGTGCCCACGCCCGGCACCGGGATCGGCAGCGGGTAGGTGACCAGCGCGGCGATGTCGCCCAGGCCGTCGGCGGCCGACTTGATGTAGGTGTAGAAGGAGTCCGAGCTGATGCCGGCCGAAACCAGGTCGACCATCACCGGCGTGCCGCCGCCGGCGGCGTCGAAGTCGTCGTTGACGGTGCCGGCGAAGAAGGAGTGGATGTCGCCGGTCAGCGCCACCACGTTGCCGACGCTGTTGCTCTTCAGGTGGGCCAGCAGGTCCTTGCGTTCGGCGTTGAAGCCGTCCCACTGGTCGCAATTGAGCAGGAAGCGGGTGAAGAACGGCGCCAGCGCGGCCTGCTTGCCGGAGGCGGCGACGAACACCGAGGCGGCCTTGTTGGCCTGGATGTCCGGCTTGATCCAGCCGAAGGCGATGGTCTGGGCGGCGGCCGTGGCCTGCGCCTCGGCGCCCGTCGCGGCGGCGGCGGCGCCGAAGGTGGCGGCGGCGATGCCGGCCTGCGCGGCGCTCAGGCCGGCGCCGATTGCCGCCGCGGCGCGCGCGGTGGTGTTGGCGGCGGCGCCGGCGATGGCGCCGGCGGCGGCCTGCGCCACGGCGTTGCCGGCGCCGGCGGTGACGGCGGCGACCAGGGCGGCGGCCACCGGCACGTTGCCGCCGACGGCGGCGGCGGTCGTGCCGACCTTGCCGGCCAGGGTGGCGATCGAGTTCAACGCCAGCAGCGCGGCGACGGCGTCGGTGCCGTTCAGGCCCATGCGCAGCAGCGAAACCTCGTTGCCCCACAATTTCCAGGTGCTGGTGGCGGACTTCATCTTGTCCTTCCACCAGGCGCGCTGGGTGGTGCCGAGGATGCCGACGATGCTCAGCGGATCGGCGCCGATGCTGGCGCCGCCGGCCATCTTCTTCGCCTCGGCGCCGGCCAGCACGTCCTGCGGCACCAGATAGCGCGCGCCCAGGCTGCCCAGCGGCTTGCCGGTGGCCGGGTTGATCGCCGCTTCGGGGATGGCGTGGTCGGAGCGGTACAGGCGCTCGTCGGTCATCACCAGCTGCATCAGCTTACCGAACTGGAAGTCGCGGTAGATCTTGATGTTCTGGAAGCTGTCGCTGGCCGTGTCGAAGCTGACGTCGGCCGGCATGTATTCGAACCAGGCCTGGTTGGCGCTGCGCCGGCGCTGCGGCTGGTGCAGGTCGCTGCCGTCGGCGTTGAAGCTGCCCTCGTAGGTTTCGGCGTCCTGCCAGCAATCGTCGGAGAACTCGTGGTCGTCCCAGATGGCGATGAAGGCGAAGCGCTCGTGCACCGCCTGCAGGCGGCTGTCGGTACGGTATTTCTTGTACAGGTAGCGGTAGTCGGCCAGGGTGGTGGCGTAGCGCGCGCCGGACGTGCCGTTCTTGTAGGCGCCGTCGGGCAGCTTGAGCTTGTCGTGGCGGCCCTCCACGGCGCCGAGCTGGAAGTCCTCGCCGACCGTCTCGTAGATGTAGTCGCCCAGGTGGACGATGAAGTCGAGCTTCTCGGTGGCGGCGATGTTGCCCAGCGCGCCCCAGTGGTTGACGCTCCAGTCCTGGCAGGTCAGGTAGGCGAACTGCAGCTGGGCGACGTCGGCGTCGGCCGCCGGCGCGGTCTTGCAGCGGCCGACGTTGGAACGCACGTCGCCGGCGACGAACTGGTAGTAGTAGACGGTGTTGGCGGCCAGGCCGGTGACCTTGTGGCGCACCGTGTTGTCGAAGGCCGACTTGAGGGTCAGCGTGACGTCGACCACGGCCGTGCCGCTCAGCGCGGCGTTGCTGCCCAGCGCGGCGGCGTTGTCGGCGGCGGTGACCAGCAGACGCAGGCCGACGTCGGCGGCGCTGGGCGCCGGGCCGACCGGATCGGCGCCGGCCGGCAGCGCGCGGGTCCACAGCATGACGCTGTCGGCGCGCGGGTCGCCCGAGGCTATGCTCTGCGGGAAGGTCCAGTTGGCGCCAGCGGCCGGCGGCACGGCCGGGTCGGCCTGGGTGCTGCCGCCGCCGCAACCGGCCAGGCCGGTGCTGGCCGCCGACACGGTGATGAATCCGCTGTATTTCAAAAACTGCCTTCTGTCCATCTTGCTGTCTCCCGATGAAATGATATCAAAACCGCCAAAAGGCAATCCTAGCACCGCCAGATGACCGCTTGCCTACAAGAAATTGAAGGTTTCCTCTATTGGTGCGGCGCAGCGCGGCCGTTGCTGCGGCGCAGCGAAAGAGCCCGGCGGGCGCGGTTCCGCCCCTGCCGGTATGCTAAAATACCGGCCTCACCGACTCACCGCCGAAGGAAGATCGAACATGGCTGGACACAGCAAATGGGCCAATATCAAGCATAAAAAGGCCGCAACGGACGCTAAACGTGGAAAAATCTGGACGCGTCTGATCAAGGAGATCACCGTCGCCGCGCGCATGGGTGGCGGCGACGTCGCCACCAATCCGCGCCTGCGCCTGGCGGTCGAGAAGGCGGCCGACGCCAACATGCCGAAAGATAACGTGTCGCGCGCGGTCAACCGCGGCACCGGCGGCGAGGACGGCGCCGCCTACGAGGAGGTCCGCTACGAGGGCTACGGCATCGGCGGCGCGGCCATCATCGTCGACTGCATGACCGACAACCGGGTGCGCACGGTGGCCGAGGTGCGCCACGCCTTCAACAAGCACGGCGGCAACATGGGCGCGGAGAACTCGGTGTCCTTCATGTTCAAGCACTGCGGCCAGCTCCTCTTCGCCCCCGGCGTCAACGAGGACGCGCTGATGGAAGCGGCGCTCGAAGCGGGCGCCGAGGACGTGGTGGCCGACGACGAGGGCGGCTTCGAGGTGCTGTGCCCGCCGAACGACTTCGCCAACGTCAAGGACGCGCTCGACGCGGCCGGCTTCAAGGCCGAAGTGGCCGAGATCATCATGAAGCCCGCCACCGAAACCGTGTTCACCGGCGACGACGCCGTCAAGATGCAAAAACTGCTGGACGCCCTGGAAAACCTCGACGACGTGCAGGAAATTTATTCGAACGCGCTGATCGAAGACTGATCGGCGCCAGCTCCCCCGGACGGCGGCCGCGAGGCCGCCGTTTTCCGCTCTCCTTTTGAATGAACGGTCCTATGAAAATTTTGGTAGTCGGCTCCGGCGGCCGCGAACACGCGCTGGCATGGAAATTGGCGCAATCCGAGCGCATCCAGATGGTGTATGTCGCTCCAGGCAACGGCGGCACCGCGCGCGATTCGCGCCTGGTCAACGTCAACATCACCGACCTGCACGAGCTGGCCAACTTCGTCGAGCAGCAGAACATCGGCCTGACCGTGGTCGGCCCGGAAACCCCGCTGGCCGGCGGCATCGTCAACCTGTTCCGCGCCCGTGGCCTGAAGGTGTTCGGCCCGACCAAGGAAGCGGCGCAACTCGAATCGTCGAAGGACTTCGCCAAGGCCTTCATGCAGCGCCACGGCATTCCGACGGCGCGCTACCAGACCTTCTCCGAGGTCGCCCCGGCGCACGCCTTCATCGACGCGATGGGCGCGCCCATCGTCATCAAGGCCGACGGCCTGGCCGCCGGCAAGGGCGTGGTGGTGGCCATGTCGCTGGACGAGGCGCACCAGGCGGTCGACGACATGTTGGCCGACAACCGCTTCGGCGACGCCGGCGCCCGCATCGTCATCGAGGAATTCCTCGCCGGCGAGGAGGCCAGCTTCATCGTCATGTGCGACGGCAAAAACATCCTGCCGCTGGCCACCAGCCAGGACCACAAGCGCCTGAAGGACCACGACCAGGGACCGAACACCGGCGGCATGGGCGCCTACTCGCCGGCGCCGATCGTCACGCCGGCCATGCACGCCCGCGTG
The DNA here is from genome assembly GCF_016461825.1 of Rugamonas violacea. GTDB lineage: Bacteria > Pseudomonadota > Gammaproteobacteria > Burkholderiales > Burkholderiaceae_D > Rugamonas. The sequence continues at coordinate 16,730 of NZ_JAEMNU010000126.1, forward strand.
ATGCGCGAGATCATCGACCCGACCATCGCCGGCATGGCCAAGGACGGCATCCCGTTCACCGGCTTCCTCTACGCCGGCCTGATGATCGACGACAAGGGCACGCCGCGCACGCTGGAGTTCAACTGCCGCATGGGCGATCCCGAAACGCAGCCGATCATGGCGCGCCTGAAGACCGACCTGCTGACGGTGATGGAGCACGCCGTCAACGGCACGCTCGACGCCGTCGAGCTGGAGTGGGACCGCCGCACCGCCGTCGGCGTGGTGCTGGCCGCCGCCGGCTATCCGGACGCGCCGCTGAAGGGCGCCGTGATCGACGGCATCCCGGCCGAAACGGCCGAGTCGGTCACCTTCCACGCCGGCACCGTCGAAGTCGACGGCCAGTTGCAGGTCAGCGGCGGCCGCGTGCTGTGCGTGGTCGGCCTGGGCGACAGCGTCAAGATGGCGCAGAAGCAGGCCTACGAGACGGTCGACCAGATCGGCTTCGAGGGCATGCAGTGCCGCCGCGACATCGGCTGGCGCGGCCTGAAGCACTGATCTAAAGAAACCCACAGGCGCAAACCTGGGGTCGGACCCCGCGGGTCCGACCCCGGCTCTTGGCCGCTGGGTGGTTTTCGGGGTCCTGCGTAGCCCACCTGGCAAGCGCCCGCCCGGCATGGGTCCCCGCCTGCGCGGGGACGACGGCGGAACAGCGCCGCTCGACGATGGCCCATTCGCTGCTATCACAAAAACGCGCAACAGGGTACAATCGATCCTTACTTTTTGTTTTGCGCCGCACAATGTCGTTTTTCCCCAATCCTCCCGCCGTCAAAGCCTATCTGCTTGAGCTGCAAACCCGTATCGTCCAGGCGCTTGAGTCGCTGGACGGCAAGGCGTTCCTGCGCGACGAGTGGGCGCGGCCGGAAGGCGGCGGCGGCGTCACCCGCCTGATCGAGGAAGGCAATGTGATCGAGCGCGGCGGCGTCAACTTCTCGCACGTGACCGGCCCGGCGCTGCCGCCGTCCGCCTCGGCGCACCGGCCCGAGCTGGCCGGCCGGCCGTGGGAGGCGATGGGCGTGTCGCTGGTGCTGCATCCGCGCAACCCGCACGCGCCGACGGTGCACATGAACGTGCGCTTCTTTTCCACCAGCACGGCCGACGGCACGCCGGTGTGCTGGTTCGGCGGCGGCATGGACCTGACCCCCTACTACGGCTACAGCGAGGACGCGACGCACTTCCACCGCGTCTGCCGCGACGCCCTGGCGCCGTTCGGCGACGAGCTGCATCCGCGCTACAAACAGTGGTGCGACGAGTACTTCTACCTGAAACACCGGCGCGAGGCGCGCGGCGTCGGCGGCATCTTCTTCGACGACTACAACGCCGCCGGCTTCGAAGCCAGCTTCGCCATGGTGCGCAGCGTCGGCGACGGTTTCCTCGACGCCTACCTGCCCTTGCTGGCGCGCCGCAAGGACACGCCCTACGGCGAACGCGAACGCGACTTCCAGGCCTACCGGCGCGGCCGCTATGTCGAGTTCAACCTGATCTTCGACCGCGGCACCTTGTTCGGCCTGCAGTCGGGCGCCGGCCGCACCGAGGCGATCATGATGTCGATGCCGCCCGTCGTCAAATGGCGCTACGACTGGCAACCGGAGGACGGCACGCCCGAGGCGGCGCTGTACACCGACTTCCTGCCGCCGCGCGACTGGCTGGCCACGTGAGGCCATGCGTCGTGCTGCTGGGAGGCAGTTTCGATCCGGTCCACAACGCCCATGTCAGCCTCGGCGCCCACTTCGCGGCACTGCTGCGGGCGACCCAGCTGCGGGTGATTCCGGTCGGCCGCCAATGGCAGAAAAACAGCCTGCGGGCGACACCGGAACAACGCGCCGAGATGGCCCGCCTGGCCTTCGCCGGACTGGCCGTGCCGGTGCTGATCGACACGCGGGAAATCGAACGCGGCGCCAACGGCCAACCCAGCTACACCATCGACACGCTGCGTCAGCTGCGCGCCGAACTGGGGCCGGAAGCCTCGCTGGTGTTCGTCATCGGCGCCGACCAGCTGCAACGGCTCGACACTTGGCACGACTGGCGCCAGCTGTTCGACTACGCGCACGTCTGCGTCGCCACCCGGTCCGGTTTCGCGTTGGCCGAGGCGGGCCTGCCGGCCGCCGTCGCCAGCGAGTTTTCCGCCCGACTAAATAGTATTGAACAAATCCGCAACACGCCGCACGGTCTGACTTATCTGGCACAGGACTTCGCGGTGGATATCTCCGCCACCCAAATACGTGCGGCATTACAACGGGGGGATAAGGCAAACTCGCTTATCGCGCCGCTAGTGCTAGACTATATTGAACAACATAATCTATACAAAAGCTAAATGGACATCAAAAAACTGCAAACCCTCGTCGTTGACGCCCTCGAAGACGTCAAAGCACAAGACATCGTCGTATTCGACACCGTTCACCTGACCAGCCTGTTCGACCGGATCGCCATCGCCTCCGGCACCTCGAACCGCCAGACCAAGGCGCTGGCCGCCTCCGTACGCGACAAGATCAAGGCCGCCGGCGGCGACGTCTACGGCATCGAAGGCGAAGACACCGGCGAATGGGTGCTGGTCGACCTGGGCGACATGATCGTCCACATCATGCAAGCGCCAATCCGCGCCTACTACCGCCTGGAAGAAATCTGGGGCGACAAGCCGGTCAAGCTGGGCGCCGCCAAGCGCGTCAAAAAAGCCGAGGGCGACGACGAACCGAAGAAGACCAGCGGCCACTTGGCGGCGTCGAAAACGGCCGTCTCGGCCAGCCCGGTGATCGAGAAGAAAGAGAAGAAAGCGCCGGCCAAAAAAGCCGCCGCCACCAGCGCCGCCAAAAAGCCGGCCGCCAAGAAAGCCGCCACCCCGGTGGGCAAGGTCGTCAAGGTCGCCTCGACCAAGAGCGCCACCGCCGCGGCGGCCGCACTGAAGGCGCTGCCACCGAAACCGAAAGCGCCGAAGGCGCCGAAAGTGGCCGCCGAAGCGCCGGCCAAGACGGTCATCAAGCGCATCAAAAAAGTCGCCGAGTAAGGCTCGATGCAGCTCCTTATCGTCGCGGTCGGCCACAAAATGCCGGCCTGGATAGAGACGGGCTTCGCCGAGTATGCCAAGCGCATGCCGCCGGAACTACGCATCGTGCTGAAGGAAATCAAGCCGGTCGAGCGTTCCGGCAGCAAGACCGCCGCCACCGCGATGGCGCTCGAACGTGAGCGCATCGAGGCGGCGCTGCCCAAGTCGGTGCGCATCATCGCGCTCGACGAGCGCGGCAAGGATCTGACCTCGGTCGGCCTGTCGCAGCAGCTCGAAGCGTGGCAGCAGGACGGCCGCGACACGGCCTTCCTGATCGGCGGCGCCGACGGCCTCGACCCCGAGCTGAAGGCCCGCGCCGAAGGCTTGATCCGCATCTCCAGCATGACCCTGCCGCACGGCGTGGTGCGGGTGGTGCTCGCCGAGCAGCTCTACCGCGCCTGGTCGATCACCCAGAACCACCCCTACCACCGCGTCTGAAACATGCGCCGTCCAGCCGAGGCGCCGACGGCGCCGGCAAACCCCGGCGGCAAAGAGCCGGGGACGGACCCCACGGGGTCCGTCCCCAGATCCACGCCGCCGGGGTTTCTCCGCTACACAGGTGCACCTTCGCCCCGGCGCGACTTGCCCTGGCGGCAACTAGGCACTACACTTCAACGATGAAACCCTTCGACAAGACGATCTACCTCGCCTCCAAAAGTCCGCGCCGGCGTGAACTACTGCGCCAGATCGGCATCGATTTCGAACTCCTGCTGCTGCGCAGCGACGGCCCGCGCGGCGCCGACGTCACCGAAGAGGTGCTGGCCGCCGAGGCGCCGCTGGCGTACGTCGAGCGGGTCGCCCGCGAGAAGGCCGCCTTCGCCTGGAACCTGGTGCAGCGCCGCCATCTGCGGCCGCGCCCGGTCCTCACCGCCGACACCACCGTCACCATCGACGGCACTATCCTCGGCAAGCCGGCCGACCGCGCCGAGGCCGTCGCCATGCTCGAACAGCTGTCCGGCCGCACCCACCAGGTGCTGACCGCCATCGCCGTCCACCACGCCGACTTCAGCGGCCAGATCACGCAGGTCTCCAACGTCCGCTTCGGCGTGCTGTCGGCGGCCGCCATCGCCGCCTACTGCGCCGGCCAGGAACCCTACGACAAGGCCGGCGGCTACGGCATCCAGGGTCCCGCCGCCAGCTTCATCGAGCACATCGAAGGCAGCCATTCCGGCATCATGGGCCTGCCGCTGTACGAAACGGCCCAGTTGCTGCGCCAAGCAGGTTTGCCATTGCCATAAGCCCGTGTATGATCGTCGTTCGCCTCCCCCACCCACCAGCAGGCAAACGAGACACATGAACGAAGACATACTGATCAACATCACCCCGCAGGAAACCCGGGTCGCCCTCATCATGCAGGGCGCCGTGCAGGAACTCCACATCGAGCGCACCTTGACGCGCGGCCTGGCCGGCAACGTCTACTCCGGCAAGGTGGTGCGCGTGCTGCCCGGCATGCAGTCGGCCTTCATCGACATCGGCCTGGAGCGCGCCGCCTTCCTGCACGTCGCCGACATATGGGAAGCCCGCCCGCACGACGGCCAGAACGCCGCCCCCACGCCGATCGAGAAGATCCTGTTCGACGGCCAGGTGCTGACGGTGCAGGTGATCAAGGACCCGATCGGCACCAAGGGCGCGCGCCTGTCGACGCAGATCTCGATCGCCGGCCGCATGCTGGTCTATTTGCCGCAGGATTCGCACATCGGCATCTCGCAGAAGATCGAGAAGGAGTCCGACCGCGAGGCGCTGCGCACGCGCCTGCAAAGCCTGCTGCCGGCCGACGAGAAGGGCGGCTACATCGTGCGCACCCAGGCCGAAGACGCCTCCGACTCGGACATCGGCGCCGACGTCGAATACCTGCGCAAGACCTGGGCGGCGATCGGCGACGGCGCCCGCACCAAGCCGGCCACCACCCTGCTGCACCAGGATCTGAGCCTGGCCCAGCGCGTGCTGCGCGACTTCGTCCACGAGGAGACGGCGAGCATCCAGGTCGACTCGCGCGAGAACTTCATCAACCTGTCCGAATTCGCCAAGACCTACACGCCGAGCGTGCTGCCGCGCCTGCAGCACTACACCGGCGAGCGGCCGCTGTTCGACCTGTACGGCGTCGAGGAGGAAATCCTGCGCGCGCTGGGCCGGCGCGTCGACCTCAAATCGGGCGGCTACCTGATCGTCGACCAGACCGAGGCGATGACCACCATCGACGTCAACACCGGCGGTTTCGTCGGCGGACGCAACTTCGCCGACACCATCTTCAAGACCAACCTGGAGGCGGCCCACGCCATCGCCCGCCAGCTGCGCCTGCGCAACCTGGGCGGCATCATCATCCTCGACTTCATCGACATGGACAACGCCGAGCACCGCAACGCCGTGCTCACCGAGTTGAAGAAGACGCTGTCGCGCGACCGCACCAAGGTCTCGGTGAGCAGCTTCTCGGCGCTGGGTCTGGTCGAGATGACGCGCAAGCGCACCCGCGAGTCGCTCGCCCACATCCTGTGCGAGCCCTGCCCGGCCTGCGCCGGCAAGGGCCAAGTGAAGACCTCGCGCACCATTTGCTACGAGATCCTGCGCGAGCTGCTGCGCGAAGCCAAGCAGTTCAATCCGCGCGAGTTCCGCATCCTCGCCTCGCAGGAGGTGGTCGACATGTTCCTGGAAGAGGAGTCGCAGCATCTGGCCATGCTGGGCGACTTCATCGGCAAGAAGATCTCGCTGCAGGTCGAGACCGCCTATCATCAGGAACAGTACGACGTCATCCTGATGTAGTCCGGCGCCGTGGCGCCGGTCAACCGGGATATCCGGCCGCGTTCAACGCGGCCATTTTTTTGCCTGCCGCGCGCCAAGATACATACATTTGAAATAAAAATTGCATATACTTCAATATGAAAAAATAGAAATATTTCAATCAATTCAAGGAAGCCATCCGTGCCATACATCAAAGTCATCAATGGAGTCATGCAGGAATTCGACGGCCAGCACTTGAACACGGGCCGCGTCGCATCGATCGGACTGAACGCCTACAGCCATCTGGAAACCCTGAATTGGGGCCAGATTCCGGCCGCCAGCATTCAAGCCGGCCATGCCAACTACCCGGCCTATCCGGACGACTTCCGCTTCCTGCGCCAGCAAGGATTCAAATATGTGCAAGTGATGCTGGCCCCGTTCAACGGTCTGAAGGGCTACTTCAACTGGGGCCGTGTGGTGGGCCAGCCGGACTTCAATGCCGACAACACCGTGCGCAACCTGAACATCAATTCGACTTACTGGAGCCTGCTGCAAGCCTATCTCGATTGCGCCCGACAGAACGATATCGGCGTCATCGCCTGCCCTTTCTGGAACGTGCAGGCGATTCCGGCGCTGGTTGGCGAAACGAATGTCGCATTGACGGATGCGTACTCCAAAAGCCGCAATTACCTGCGCGCATTCAGCGCCGCCTTCACCGCGCGCTTGGCCAACCATACCGGCATCGCGGCCTGGATGGCGAATCAGGAAATCCTCAATGTGCGCCTGAATGCCGACGCAGATGGCAAGGGCGGCACGCCGCTGCCCACCATCCATGCGGCGGACATGATCAGAGAAGTCGCCGTACAGATCCGCAACCATGACCCCTTGGGCCGCATGATTTCATCCGGCAACGCCGGCATCCCCCACACCGCGCCGCGCCAGCCGGATTTCTACCTGGACAAGTACCTGAGCGACACCCTGCTGGACCTCAATCCCGATCCGGTCGACTGTCTGTGCCAGAACCTGTTTCTGGACAATGAATACGTCAGCAGCGCGCAAGAAGCTGGCGACTTGCGGGCGGACTACTCCAGTTGCTCGCTGGGCTACCTGAAAGTCATGCAAAAGGTCGCCGGCGAGCTCAAGAAACCCTTCTTTATCGGCAGTTTCGGCCTCAGCACCCGGCAGGAAAGACTCCTCCCCCATCCCCAGGAGGACTTGCGCGCCCTGCTGCGCAACATGGCCCGCACCGGCGTACAACTCGCTGCCCACTGGGCATGGAATTGCGCCGCGACCATGACCGAAACAGCGAAACAGGATGGCTGGAACATCCTGCAAACGGCGACCGGCCAGAATGCAGCGCGCGCCGAAGTGTTCGACGTATTGAAGGCCGAGCTGCCCAATTTTGCGTCGACCGTGGCAGACGATCTGATACAGCGTAGCAAGAAACCCTTCCATTCAACCGTGCTCAATTTTGAAGTCAGCCAGGCGCAAGGCCGCTATCTCACCATTCCCCACCGTGATGTGTACAACAGCCGGGACATGTCGCTGTCGTTCACCATACGCCAAGTGAAATATACCCAGCAAAGCTATCAATCGTTCATCCAACATCGCAATGCAACCCAAGGTTGGAACGTCTTGCAGCAAGCCTGCATGAGCTATATGTCGATCGCCAGCACCAGCGGCCAAAGCAGCAACAGCGGCCACGGCGCGCCAAGCGACGTGCTGAACGAATGGGTGCGCTGCACCTACACCGTCGGGGCGAATGGCTGTATCTCGCTGTATGTCGACGACTTCCTGATGTACCAGGCGCAAGGAGCAAACCCGCCACCGTTTTCCAACCAGGTGGTGCCGGGCAACGCCATCATGGTGGGACGCGAAAAGAGTTACACCGCCGGGGCGTCGCGGGAAATCGATTCCATATGGCAGATGTCGGACATCATTCTGTACAACCGCGTGCTGACGCCGAACGAGGTCTTTGAATATGGCACCAGCTCCTTGCCAGCCAAAGACCCGGTTGGGCACTGGACGCTGAACGGCACGTCGAAGGACGCTTCGGTGAACCAAAACGACGCCACGCGGGCGCCGGGCAACGAGCCGGCGTTCATCGAATATGCCAGACTTGGCCCTTAAATAGCCGCAATGTGAAATGTGGTTCCATCGCAACGCAACAATCCGTGAATTTGTTGGGGGCTGAAAATGCTAAAGTCGTTGGGTTGATCTCGATCAACCCAGCTTTCAACCCGCAATCAAGGAGTCACGGCATGCGCTTCTCCGACCTGGGCATCCGCCCCAAACTCTACCTCGGTTTCGGCGCTGTTGTCGCCATCATGGTCGCCCTGATGGCCAGCGCCTATCTCAACTTCAGCAGCCTGTCGCAGGCCAACGGCTGGAACATCCACACCTACCAGGTGATGGCCGAGGCGCAGGCGGTGCACGAGAGCCTGCTCAACATCGAGACGGCCGAGCGCGCCTATGCCCTGACCGGCGACGAGAGCGCGCTGGCGCCCTACAAACAGGCCCAGGCCGACTTCCGCGCCCACTACGACAAGACGCGCGCGCTGACGGCCGACAATCCGACCCAGCAGGACCGTTTGCGGCGGCTGGAACAGACCCAAGGCGAGTGGCTGACTCAGGCGATCGAGCCGGTGCTGACGCTGCGCCGCCAGGCCGGCGACAGCGCCAGCCTCGAACGGGTGCTCGACTTCGTCAAGGCCGGCAGGGGCCGCGCCGGCATGGAGAAGATGCGCGCCCTGCTCGATCAGATCAGCCAGGCCGAGGAGGGCCTGCTGGCGGTGCGCGCCAAGCAGGCCGATGCGTTGCACGGGCGCACCGCCAACACCATGCTGTTCGGCGGCGTCGCCGCCTTGGCGCTGGCCGCGGTGCTGGCCTGGATGTTAAGCGGCAACATCGTCACCCCCTTGGCGAACGCCGTGCACATCGCCCAGACCGTCGCCGGCGGCGACCTGAGCAGCCACATCGAGGCCCACTCGCGCGACGAGACGGGCCAGCTGCTGACCGCGCTGGGGGCGATGAACAGCAGCCTGGTGGGCATCGTCGGCGAGGTGCGCCGCGGCACCGACACCATCGCCACCGCCTCGGCCGAGATCGCGCGCGGCAACGCCGACCTGTCCTCGCGCACCGAGCAGCAGGCCAGTTCGCTGGAGGAGACCGCCTCGTCGATGGAGCAGCTGACCGGCACCGTCAAGCAGAACGCCGACAACGCGCGCCAGGCCAACACGCTGGCGGCGTCGGCCTCGGCGGTGGCGCTGCGCGGCGGCGACGTGGTGGCCCAGGTGGTCGAGACGATGAGCTCGATCAACGCCTCGTCGAAGAACATCGCCGACATCATCGGCGTGATCGACGGCATCGCCTTCCAGACGAATATTCTGGCGCTCAACGCGGCGGTCGAGGCGGCCAGGGCCGGCGAGCAGGGGCGCGGCTTCGCCGTTGTCGCCACCGAGGTGCGCAACCTGGCGCAGCGCTCGGCGGCGGCGGCCAAGGAGATCAAGGAGTTGATCGGCGACTCGGTCGACAAGGTCGAGGCCGGCAGCAGATTGGTCGAGCAGGCCGGCACGACGATGACCGAGATCGTCGACAGCGTGCGCCGCGTCACCGACATCATGCAGGAGATCTCCTCGGCCAGCGCCGAGCAGATCGCCGGCATCGAGCAGATCAGCCATGCGATCAGCCAGATGGACACGGTGACCCAGCAAAACGCCGCGCTGGTCGAACAGGCCGCCGCCGCCGCCGAGGCGCTGCAGGATCAGGCCGCCAACCAGGCGCAGGTGGTCAGCGTGTTCCGCCTCGACCAGTCGGCCGGGGTGGCCGCCCTGGCCGCGCCGGTGCGCCGCGCCGCCATCCCGTCCGCCCCGGCGCGGACGGCGGCGCCGGTGGCCCGGTTGGCGCTGGCGCGCAAGGCGCCGCCACCACGCGCCGCCGCGCCGGCGCCGGCGCCGACCCGTGTCGCGCCGACCAAAAAAGTCAGCAACGAGGAGTGGGAGGAGTTCTGAGCGGGACGGCCGCCGCCGGCGCGTTCCGGCGACCACCGCCGCCCGCGCAGCTCGGCTGTTTAGGCCACTTCGCATAGCCCCCAATTCGTCGTTCCCGCGCCAGCGGGAACCCATGCCGCGCCAGGCAGAGTGCGGCATATGGGGAGGACGCAGGCGGGGCATGGCGAGAACTCATGCGCCGCATGAGTTCTCGCCCGCGCGGCGCCCCACCGATGCGGAACGACGGCTTCTTAGCGCTTCCCTATTCCGCGCTGAATTCACACGTCGAGTTTGAGGAACACCTCGGGATCGGGCGCGAAGTTGACATACAGCGGCAGCAAGGCGCCGCCCAGCGCGCGCGCGTCGGCGCCGATGGTGCCGGCCAGCACCTGCGGGCAGCGCGCGCCCTCCCAGTTGTAGCGGCGCAGCGCCAGCGTCACCGCGTCGAGCAACAGCTCAAGCAGGGCGCGGCTACAGGAGCCGTCGACGATGGCGCCGTCCAGGTCGAGCAGGCAGTTGGCACTGGCCAGCGCCATCGCGATGGCGCCGCCGCCCTGCTCCGCCCAGAGCGCGCTGTGTGCCTTCCAGGGTGCCTGCATGGCGCGCTCGTCGGTGGCGGCGGTGGGGTCGAGGCCGGCCTGGGTGTAGCGCTGCTCCAGCCCGAGCAGCGAGGCCACGCTGAGCAGCTGCGCCGGCGGCGCGGCGCCACCGGCGCCACCACCTGCTCCTCCTCCTCCTCCACCACCACCGTCGCCCGCGCCCGCCACGCCCAGCGGCAGCGAGCCGACCGCGCCGGCGTTGCCGTGCAGGCCGGCGTAGAGCTGGCTGTCGAGCACCAGGCCGCCGCCGATGAAGGTGTCGACGAACAGATAGAGGAAACTCTTGACGCTGCGCCCGCGTCCCGCCACCAACTCGGCGACGCAGGCCGCCGCCGTGTCCTTGGCGAAGCGCACCGGCAGGCCGGTGTCGGCGGCGATGCGGGCGGCGATGTCCTGCCGCTCCCAGCAGCCGGCCTGGCCCGGCGGCGTGCCCATCAGCGCGTGCCAGCGGTCCAGTTGCAGCGGCGCGGCCACGCCGACCCCCTGCAGACGGGCGCGCAACGGCGCCGGCAGCGCACCGCGCATGCGCGCCACCTCGGCGGCGATGGCGGGGAACACCACCTCCTGCTCGGGGAAGCGGTAGGCCAGCGAGGCGCGCTGGCGCACCACGCCGGTGAAGTCGATCAGCAGCACGTCGAGGCGGCGGCGGCCGATGTTGACGCCGAACGAGAAGGCGCCGTCCGGGTTGAGGGCGATCGGCACCGAGGGCTGGCCGATCTTGCCGCGCAGCGGGGCGTGCTTGTGCACCAGCGCGTCCTGTTCAAGGCGGGCGACGATCAGCGCCACCGTCTGCGTGCTCAGCGCGGTCAGCCGCGCCAGCTCGGCCTTGGGCAGCGCGCCGTGCAGGCGCATCGCCTGCAGCAGCACGCGCTCGTTGAACTGGCGCAGGCCGGTCTGGTTGGAGCCGCGCGGACGCAGATGGTCGGCCGCGCCCGCTTCGGGGTCGGCTCCGGCCGATGGTGGTGTGTGCTGCATGTGTCCTGCTCCCGGGCCGCGCGTGGCGCGCCCCTGTGTGATGGTTGCAATAAAGGCTGCAACAAAAGCGCGAGTCTGCACCATCGCGCCGGCCTTGGCAACCTGTTCAGTTTCGCTGCCGGCGGCCAAAAAAACCACCCAAAGGCGGAGAGCCGGGGTCGGACCCCTCGG
>NZ_JAEMNU010000126.1:28264-36344 GCF_016461825.1 Rugamonas violacea
CCCCCACCCCAGGTGTACGCCTGTGGGTTTCAGGTGTACGCCTGGGGTTTTCTTGGCTGGACGGCACTACGGCATTGGCCCGGTGTCGACCGATTCGCCCAGCACCAGGTCGGCGCGGCCGCGGCCGGCCTCGATCAGGCGCGCGTTGGGCTCGTCGGTGGAGTCGATCCAGGCGCGCGCGTCGGCCTCGGCGCGGCCGAAGCGCATGTGGCGTTCGAGCAGACGCCGGCGGCGCAACGCCGGCGCGATATCGATGTAGCAGACGGCGTCGAGCAGCGGCCGCACGCCGCCCCAGTGTTGCTGTTCGAGCAGCAGATAATTGCCCTCGGTGATGACCAGCTCGACCGACTCGGCCACCGCGATGGCGCCGGCCACGCCCTCCTCCAGCTCGCGCCGGTATTGCGGCGCGTACACCGTCTCGCCGGGCGCGCGCTGGCGCAGCCGGGCCAGCAGGGCGACGTAGCCGGCGCTGTCGAAGGTGTCGGGCGCGCCCTTGCGGCCGGCGCGGCCCAGCCGCGCCAACTCGCTGTTGGCCAGGTGGTAGCCGTCCATCGGCACCACCACGGCGCGGCCGGGCATGCTCTGCGCCAGCCGCTCGGCGACGGTGGACTTGCCGGCGCCGGGCGCGCCGACCAGACCAAGCAGGAAGCGGCGGCCGGGCACGGCGCGGGCGGCCAGCAGCGCCAGCAAGGGGGCCAACATGGGATCGGACTGCGGGTCCGGCAAACTGAGGATGGTCAAGGGCGCTCCGGTGAAAACGGGGTTGGGGACCGGCTCCGGGGCCGGCCTGCGGTCCAGCTTAGCGCGCCGGCCCGGGCGCCGTCAATCGCCGCGCAAGCCGCTGTTTCCGGCCCGCACGATTAAATAAAATAACTTGATTTATTAATTATTCGGGCCTATATTTCCAATCAGCGCCGGCAGCACGATCGGCCATGACGCCACACCCATAATAATTTTTGGAGACAAGTATGAACGCAAGGCACCACCTCGCCCTCGGTTTGCTCGCATCCCTCGCCGCCGCCGGCGCCCTCGCCGCCGACCAGCCCATCGTCGGCCTGATCACCAAGACCGAAACCAATCCCTTCTTCGTCAAGATGAAGGAAGGCGCCCAGCGCGCCGCCACCTTGCAGGGCGCCAAGCTGCTGACGGCGGCCGGCAAGGCCGACGGCGACAACGCCGGCCAGGTCGGCGCCATCGAGAACATGATCTCGGCCGGCGCCAAGGCGATCCTGATCACCCCCAACGACTCGAAGGCCATCGTGCCGGCCATCAAGAAGGCGCGCGCCCAGGGCGTGATGGTGATCGCCCTCGACAGCCCGGCCGATCCGACCGACGCCACCGACGCGCTGTTCGCCACCGACAACTTCCAGGCCGGCCTGCTGATCGGCAAGTACGCCAAGACGGCGCTGGGCGGCAAGCCGGCCAAGATCGCCACGCTCGACCTGTTCCCCGGCCACCCGGTCGGCGTGGCGCGCCACAACGGTTTCCTGGCCGGCTTCGGCGCCGCCGACATCACGGCCAAGACCGTCGGCTTGGCCAAGACGGCCGAGGTGGTCTGCATGGCCGACAGCTTCGGCGACCAGGGCAAGGGCCAGACGGCGATGGAGAACTGCCTGCAGAAAAATCCCGACATCAACCTAGTCTACACCATCAACGAACCGGCGGCGGCCGGCGCCCACAAGGCGCTGAAGGCGGCCGGCAAGGAGAAGGGCGTGATGATCGTCTCGGTCGACGGCGGCTGCGCCGGCGTGCGCGACCTGAAGGCCGGCGTCATCGCCGCCACCGCGCAGCAGTACCCGCTGAAGATGGCCGGGCTGGGCGTGGACGCCGGCGTGGTCTACGCCAAGACCGGCAAGAAGGCCAGCGGCTACGTCGACACCGGCGTGACGCTGATCAGCGACAAGCCGATGGCCGGCATCGACAGCAAGGACAGCGGCTTCGGCCTGAGCGCCTGCTGGGGCAAGTAAAAGAAGCGCGGACAGGGCGGCGCGCATCAAGGGCCGGCCGGCATGCCGCGAAGGCCATGCAACCCAAGGGCAGAAACCAGGGTCGGACCCGCGGGGTCCGACCCTAGCCCCTCGCCCTTGGGTGGTTTTGCAAGCGCCGACAGCAGAAGCAGCAAACCCCGACCATCGCGCTACGTCGGGGACGATTCACCAAAAACGGACTGGACCGGGCCATGCCCGTCCCAACTCACTGAAGGAAAGCGACGTATGAACTCCACGCTCCACCCCGCCGCCGGCCAGCCGCCCGCGCCCGCGCCCGCGCCCTCCCCCGCCGCCGCCGCGCCGGCCACGCCGCCGCTGCAGCGCCTGAAGCAACTGCTGCCGCCGCTCAACGTGCTCGGTCCCGTGCTGGCGCTGCTGGCGGCCGGCCTCTTTTTCGCCAGCCAGTCCGACCGCTTCCTCAGCGGCCAGAACTTCTCGCTGATCCTGCAACAGGTGATGGTGGTGGGCGTGATCGCCATCGGCCAGACCCTGATCATCCTGACCGCCGGCATCGACCTGTCCTGCGGCATGGCGATGGCGCTCGGTTCCGTCGTCGCCACCAAGTTCGCCGTCGACTACGGCCTGCATCCCTTCCTGGCGGTGCCCTGCGGCATGGCCGCCTGCGTGCTGATCGGCTACCTCAACGGCGCCCTGGTCACCGCCATCAAGCTGCCGCCCTTCATCGTCACCCTGGGCACCATGAACATCGCCTTCGCCGTCACGCAGATCTACTCGCAGGCGCAGACCGTCACCGGCCTGCCGGAGGCGATGACCTTCTTCGGCAACACCTTCCAGCTGGGCCAGACCAGCATCACCTACGGCAGCGTGCTGATGCTGGCGCTCTACCTGCTGACCTGGCTGTTCCTGCGCGAGACGGCGCCGGGCCGCCACCTCTACGCGGTGGGCAACAACCCCGAGGCGGCGCGGCTGACCGGCATCGCCACCAAGCGCGTGCTGCTCGGCGTCTACATGACGGCCGGCCTGTTCTATGGCATCGCGGCGATGCTGTCGGTGGCGCGCATGGGCGTCGGCGATCCGCAGGGCGGCCAGACCGACAACCTCGACAGCATCACCGCCGTGGTGCTGGGCGGCACCAGCCTGTTCGGCGGGCGCGGCTCCATCCTCGGCACCCTGGTCGGCGTGCTCATCGTCGGCGTGTTCCGCAACGGCCTGACCCTGATGGGCGTGCCCTCGGTGGTGCAGATCCTGGTCACCGGCGTGCTGGTGATCCTGGCCGTGGCCACCGACCAACTGACCCACAAGAAAGGCTGAGCATGGACACCACGACTGACATCTTCCAGGCGCGCGGCCTGGTCAAGCGCTACGGCGGCGTCACCGCCCTCGACGGCACCGACTTCAACCTGCGCGCCGGCGAAATCCTCGCCGTGATCGGCGACAACGGCGCCGGCAAGTCCTCGCTGATCAAGGCGCTGTCCGGCGCCATCGTGCCCGACGAGGGCGAGATGCGCCTGGACGGCCAGCTGGTGCGCTTCAAGACGCCGATCGACGCCCGCCGCCACGGCATCGAAACGGTCTACCAGGACCTGGCCGTGGCGCCGGCCATGACCATCGCCGAGAACCTGTTCCTCGGCCGCGAGCTGCTGCGCCCCGGCCTGCTGGGCAAGTGCCTGCGCCTGATCGACAAAAAGCGCATGCTGGCCGAGGCGGCCGGCCACATGGCCGACCTGAAGATCGGCATCCGCTCGATGAAACAGGCGGTCGGCACCCTGTCCGGCGGCCAGCGCCAGGGCGTGGCGGTGGCGCGCAGCACCGCCTTCGCGCGCCACGTGGTGATCCTCGACGAGCCGACCGCCGCGCTCGGCGTCAAGGAGGGCAATATGGTGCTCGAACTGATACGCCGGGTGCGCGAGCGCGGCCTGCCGGTGATCCTGATCAGCCACAACATGCCGCACGTGTTCGAGATCGCCGACCGCATCCATATCCAGCGCCTGGGCAGGCGGGTGGCGGTGGTCGACCCCAAGCACATCAGCATGTCCGACACGGTGGCCGTGATGACCGGCGCCAAGGACCCGCGCGACCTGCCGGAGGCGGCCCATGCTTAAGGGAATCGATCCACTGCTCAGCCCGGAGCTGCTGAAGGTGCTGGCCGAGATGGGCCACGGCGACACCGTCGCCCTGGTCGACGCCAACTTCACCGCCACCACGCTCGGCCGCGGCAAGCCGGTGCTGCGCCTGCCCGGCGTCGGCCTGGCGCGCGCCGGCGCCGCGCTGCTGTCGGTGCTGCCGCTCGACGTGGCCGAGCGGCCGGTGGCCTTCATGGCCGTCGGCGGCGCGCCGGACGGCCACCGCTCGCCGCTGCAGCAACAATTGATCGCCCTGTGCGTGGCCAGCGGCGGCGTCGCCGAAGCGCAGTGCGAAGCGGTCGAACGTTTCGCCTTCTACGAGCGGGTGCGCGGCGCCCACGCCATCGTGCAGACGGGCGAACTACAACCCTACGCCAACTTCCTGTTCAGCAAAGGCGTGCTGACGGGGGAGCAGTAAAACCACACCACCCACAGGCATAATCCGGGGTCGGACCCGCCGGGTCCGACCCCGGCTCTCGGCTTTGGGGTGGTTTTTAAGGCCGCCGGCACAGCCGGTCGCCGGTATCAATGAAGAGGAGTGGAACATGGTGGTAACGTATGGCGAAGCACTGGTCGACATGATTGAAATGCCGGACGGCCGCTTCGCCGCCGTGCTGGGCGGCTCGGTGTGCAATTTCACCCAGGCGATGGCGCGCCAGGGCCTGGCGGTCAGCTATCTCAACCCGCTGTCGCGCGACGAGTTCGGCCGCCGCTTCGCCCGCCTGCTGGGCGACGCCGGCGTGCAGTTGGCCAGCCCGGCGGCCAGCGCCCAGCCGACCTCGCTGGCGGTGATCACGCTGGACGCCAACAAGACGCCGTCCTACGTCTTCCACCGCCACGGCGTGGCCGACCGCGACATCACGGCGGCGCAGGCCTGCGCCCTGCTGCCGGCGGCGCCACGGCTGTTCCACAGCGGCGGCCTGGCGCTGGTGACGGAGGACGTGGCGGCGGCCCGCGCCATCGCCGCGCAGGCCAGGGCGCGCGGCGCGCTGGTGTCGATCGACGCCAACATGCGGCCGCTGGTCTGCCCCGACCTGGGCGCCTACGCCGCCGGCGTCAAGCGGATGTTGGCCGAGGCCGACCTGATCAAGGTCAGCGAGGAGGATCTGGAGCACCTGGGCCACGCCGGCCGGACGCCGTTGGCGGCGGCGCGCGCGCTGCTGCAAGCCAGCGGCGCCAAGCTGCTGGCGCTGACCCTGGGCGCCGACGGCGCCGTGCTGCTGACGCCCCACGCCGCCGTGGCGCTGGCCGCGCCGAGCGGCTTGGCGGTGGTCGACAGCGTCGGCTGCGGCGACAGCTTCTGGGCCGGCCTGCTGTCCAGCCTCGACGAAGGTGGGCAATTGAGCGCCGCCGCATTGGCCGAGATCGAGCCGGCCGGGTTGGAGCGCGCGCTGCGCGCCGCCGTCGCCTGCGCCAGCCTGAACCTGATGCGCGAAGGCTGCCAACCGCCCGACCGCGCCGAGCGCGACGCCTTCCTGCGCAGCGGCCGGCTGGGCGCCACGCGCGCCGTCTAAGCCGCCCGCCGCACGACGACGAAAAAACCAGCGGCGAAAATCTGCCGGCGGGGTCGGCCGGCGGGGTCAGTGGCCGGCGGAGCCAGCCGGCGGGGTCAGCCGGCGGGGTCAGCCGGCGGGGTCAGAGCCGGCGGGGTCAGTGCCGACATTTGGACACGACCTCAACCATAACCAGTCCATCGAATCGTTTTACTGCTGAGTCTGTGTACGAATGTCGGCACTGACCCCGGTGGCTGCTGACCCCGGTGGCTGCGACGAAGAAAAAACCAGCGGCGAAAATCTGGGGTCAGACCCAGCGGGTCTGACCCCGGCTCTCCGCCGTTGGGTGGTTTTGGCGCCGCCGGCCCCTTGGCTTGGGCCAGCGGGGGCGACGCTAGGCCGTGCGCGGTGGCGCTGGCGGCGTCGCCAGGCGCGCCAGGCCGGGCGCGCGCAGCACCCGGTTGCGGCCGTCGGACTTGGCGGCGTACAGCGCCTGGTCGGCGGCGTCGACCAGCATGCCGGCCAGGTGCACGTCGCGCTGCGGCAGCAAGGTCGCCACGCCGGCGCTGACGGTCACCACGCCGAACGGGCTGGCGGCGTGCGGCAACCGCAGCGACTCGATGGCGTCGCGGATGCGCTCGGCCACGGCGTGGGCGCCGGCCAGGTCGGTGTCGGGCAGCAGGATGGCCAACTCTTCGCCGCCGTAGCGCGCCGTCAGGTCGCCCGGCCGCTTCGGCGTCAGCGCGCGGATCTGCTCGCAGACGGCGCGCAGGCAGTCGTCGCCCTTGCTGTGGCCGTACTCGTCGTTGTACTGCTTGAAGTAGTCGACGTCGATCATGACGAAGGCCAGCACGTGCTGGTAGCGCATGGCGCGGCTGAATTCATTGCCCAAGGTGACGTCGAACTGGCGCCGGTTGGCCAGCCCGGTCAGGCCGTCCTGCATGGCCTGGCGCTCCAAGGTGCGGTTCATTTTTTCGAGCGCGTCGCGGGCGGCGCGCAGCTCGCCTTCGACGCGTTCGCGCAGCGCGATCTGCCGCACCAGGCGCTGGCCGAACAGGCCGAGCATGGCCGCCAGCAGCACCACGCCGAGCGAGTGCAGGAAGGTGTCGCGGCGCCACTGCGCCAGCATCTCGTCGCGCGACAGCGCCGCCGTGACGAACAGCGGATAGTGCTGCAGGGGCCGGTAGCTGTTCAGGCGCACCTGGCCGTCCAGCGGCGACAGCAGCGAGGCGCTGCCGGCCAGGCGCTGCGGCATGAAGGCGGCGTACAGGTTGGAGCCGCGCAGGTCCTGGCCGATGGTGGCGTCGTCGAACGGCCGGCGCAGCAGCAGCACGCCGTCGTTGTTGACCAGCGCCACGGCGCCGTGGCGGCCGATGTCGACGCTTTGGTAGAAGCGGCGGAAGTAGTCGAGGTCGACGGTGGCCAGCACCACGCCGCCGAAGCCGCCGCCCGGCTTGTCGATGCGGCGCGACACCGGGATGATCCAGCGCCCGGTCGAGCGGCTCACCACCGGCTGGCCGACATAGGGGCTGCGGCCGGGATGCGCGCTGTGGTGGCGGAAGTACTCGCGGTCGGCGTTGTTGAGGGTGGCGTTGAGCAGCGGGCGCGAGTTGACCAGCCAGCGCCCCTGCTCGTCGTAGGCGAACAGGCCGCTCAGCTGCGGCAGGCCGGCGACCTGCTCGACCATGCGCCGGTGCAGCCGCGCCAGCGCCGCCTCGCCCAGGCCGTCGACCTCGATGCGCTCGACCAGGTCGGCCAGGCTGGTGTCGGCCGCCTTGATGGTGTCGTCGGCCTGCTGGGCCATGGCGCGCGCCAGGTTGAAGGTGGCGCGCTCCATCTCGAGCAGGCGCTCGGCGCGCGCGTTCCAGCTGCGCCAGCCGTCGATCGCCACCAGCGCCAGGCAGACGACGCTGACGAACACGGTGGCCCAAAAGGTGATGGAGAGGCGCTTGGGCATGGTCTCGGCCATCCTCGGCGGGCTCACGCCAGCAGCGCGCACAGGCGCTGCCAGACCATCGCCGGATCGATGCGGCGCATGCAGTCCTGGTGGTCCAGCGGGCACTCGCGCTGGCGGCAGGGCGCGCAGTCGAGGCGCAGCGAGATCGCCGCCGCGCGGTCGGAGAACGGCGGCGCGTGGTCGGGATCGGTCGGGCCGTACAGCGCCACCACCGGCCGGTTCAGCGCCGAGGCGATGTGCAGCAGGCCCGAGTCGTTGGCGACCACCGCGTCGGCCTTGGCGATCAGGGCGATGGCCTCGGCCAGGCTGGTCCGGCCGGCCAGGTTGTGCACGGCGGCCGGGCCGCCGGCGGCGGCGGCCACCTCGGCGCAGACCTCATGGTCCTTGGGCGAGCCGAGCAGCGCCACCTGGCAGCGCGGGTCGGCCAGCAGCGCCCGCCGCGCCAGCGCGGCGAAATGGGCCGCCGGCCAACGCTTGGCGGCGCCGAACTCGGCGCCCGGCGCGAACACCAGCAGCGGGCGGCCGGCGTCGACGCCGGCGGCGGCGCAGGCGGCGCCG
>NZ_JAEMNU010000126.1:36385-40160 GCF_016461825.1 Rugamonas violacea
GATCTGCGCCGGCGTCGCCGCCAGCGCCGGCCGCGGCGGCGCGGCGCCCAGCGGGCCGGGCGCGCCGGCCAGCGCGGCGTAGAACGCCACCATCGGCCGCGGCGGCACGTCGTCATGGTGCATCCGGTTGATCAGGCCGTAGCGGCTCTCGCCCTTGTAGCCGACCCGCGTGGCGATGCCAGCCAGCCAGGGGATCAGCGCGTACTTGAGGGTGTTGGGCAGCACGTAGGCGGCGGCGTAGCCGCGCGCCCGCAGCAGGCGGGCGTAGCGCCAGCGCTCGCGCAGCTGCAGGGCGCCGTGGCGGAACGGCGTCTGCAGCACTTCGTCGACCTCGGCCATCTGGCGCCACACCGGCGCCACCGAGGGCGGCGCCAGCACGTCGATCGGCGTGTCCGGCCGGGCCGCCCGCAGCAGGCGCAGCAGCGGCTGGGCCATGACGGCGTCGCCGATCCAGTTCGGCGAGATGACCAGGATGCGCGGCACCGGCGCCGCGGCCGCGCTCATGCCGCCGCCTTGTCGGCCGGCGCGGCGGCGGCGGCGGCCGCCTCGTCCTGCGCGTTCAGGCACAGGCCCATCAACAGGAACAGCATCAGCGCGTAGAACATGGTGCTGCGCACCGACCAGAAGATCACCTCGGTCAAGCCGAAGCTGAAATAGCACACCACCAGCAGCGCGCCGGCCAGCGCCGGCGCCAGCAGGCCGCTGCTGGCGTCCGGCTGGCGCCGCAGGATGCGCAGGAAGAACAGCAGCGGCAGCAGCAGCGTGGCGCCCCACACCAGCAGGCCCAACACGCCGCCGTAGACCAGCGCCTGCACGATGTCGTTGTGGAAGTGGTCGAACCGCAGCACGAAGGGGTCGACCTTGCCGCTGGCGGCCAGCTCGGCCAGCTCGGCCTTGACCTGGGGCGCCGCCGCGCCGCTGAGCGGGTGGCGCTCGATCAGCATGGCCGCGCCGCGCCACAGCTCCAGCCGCACGCCCATGTTGCTGTAGGCGTTGCCGCCGCCGAAGTAGGTTTGCACGTCGGCGATGCCCTGTTCCAGACGCTCGCGGGCGCCGGTCTGCGGCACGAAGTAACTGGCCAGCAGCAGCGTCAGCGCGGCCAGCGCGGCGCCCTGGCGCAGGCGGCCGCGCAGCACGTGGCCGTAGCTGACCATCAGCACGCCGGCGAACAGCAGCGCCACCCAGCCGCCACGGGTGCCGGTGGCGATCGAGCCGACCAGGCCGGCCAGCGCGCCGAGCGCCGGCCAGAGCGCCAGGCGGCCCTTGAAGTCGCCGCCGGCGGCCAGGCACATCAGGCCCATGCACAGCACGATGTCGCCGAAGGTGATCGAGTTGATCAGGCCGCCCGGGCGCTGCATGCCCATGCCCCAGCGCTGGTAGACCGAGAAGGCGGCGCCGGCCACGGCGCCGGCGATCAGGCCCCACCACAGCGCGCGCCGGCTGGGCCGGCAGGCCAGCACGGCCAGCATGACGGTGGCGGCGGCCAGCATGCGGCCGGGCTTTTCCAGCGCGCGCAGGTGCACGCCGTGGCGCAGCACCATCAGCAGCAGGGCGAAGGCCAGGCCCAGGCCGAAGGCCAGCAGCACGCCGCGCACCTGCGGCCAGTGGCGCCGCAGCGCCGCCGCGCCGTCGCGCCGGGTCAGCACGGCCGCCAGCAGGAAGGCGAAGCTGCACAGGCCGACGCCGAAGCTGCTGATCAGCGTCAGGAAGGGCAGGCAGAACAGCAGCAGGTGGATCAGCAGGGAGTTGCCGCGCGCTGGCCCGGATAAAGTATGATTCATTCTTATTCTTGTCGGCTCTAATTGCAATCTATCAACACAGGCAGCGGACTTCATGCATCTGGCACCAACCATCTCCGTCATCATCACCACCTACAACCGTCCCGACGCGCTGCGCGCCGTGGTCGAGGCCTGTTTTGCCCAGGACGACCGGGATTTCGAAATCATTATCGCTGATGACGGCTCGGGCGACAACACACGCGCCTGCGTCGCCGCCCTGCAAGCGGCGGCGCCACTGCCGCTGCGCCATGTCTGGCAGGACGATCTGGGCTTCCGCGCCGCCCGCGCGCGCAACCTGGGCACGCTGGCCGCGACCGGCGACTACATCATCTTCCTCGACGGCGACTGCGTGCCGCAGCGCGACTTCATCCGCCGCCACCGCCGGCTGGCCCAGCGCGGCCACGTCGTCTGCGGCAGCCGCATCCTGCTCAGCGAAGCGGGCACCGCCAGCGTGCTCGGCGAGCGCATCGACCTGCAGGCGCTGGGCCTGGGCCGCATGTTGCGCTGGCGCCTGGCCGGCCACCTGAACAAGATGCTGCAACTGCTGTTCAGCTGGCCCGACCTGGGCCGCACCACGCGGCGCTTTTCCTGGCGCCGCATCAAGAGCTGCAACATGGCCGTCTGGCGCAGCGACCTGGATCTGGTCAACGGCTTCGACGAGAGCTTCCTCGGCTGGGGCCACGAGGACTCCGACCTGGTGGTGCGCCTGTTCAACGCCGGCGTGATGCGCAAGGACGGCGCCTTCGCCACCGAGGTGTTCCACCTGTGGCACCGCGAAAACCAGCGCGACCAGGAGTCGAGCAACCGCCAACTGGTGCTGCGCCGCGCCGCCGAGCGCACCACCCAGGCGGTGCGCGGCCTGCGCGGCTAGGCCCGCGCCGCGCCTTCCCTTCCGCGCCGCCGCCGCGGCGCTAGCGGCCGCGCTGCTCGTCGAGCATGCTCAGGCGCACCAGGTCGGCGACGTTGTCGACCCCCAGCTTGCTCATCAACCGCGCCTTGTGCACCTCCACCGTGCGCACGCTGATGCCCAGCGCCGGTCCGATGTCGCGGTTGTGCTGGCCCGTCACCACCAGCTGCATCACCTCGCGCTCGCGCGGCGTCAGCTCGCCCAGCAGCGCCAGGCTGCTGGCGCGGCGCTGCTCGGCGCCGCGCTGCTGGCGCTCGCGCGCGTAGGCCTCCTCGATGGCGGCGATCAGCTTGACGTCGTCGAACGGCTTCTCCAAAAAATCGATGGCGTTGGCCTTGAAGGCGGCGCGCGCCAACGCCACGTCGCCGTGGCCGCTGACGATCACCACCGGGATGGCGCAACCGAGCTCGGCCAGCTTGGCCTGCAGGCTCAGGCCGTCCATGCCGTTCATGCGGATGTCGGCCACCAGGCAGCCGGCCCAGTCGCGCCGGCGGGCGGCCAGGAAGTCCTCGCCGCTGGCGAACATCGCGGTGCGGTAGCCGCGCACGCCCAGCAGCAGGCCGAGGGCGTCGCGCACGGCGGGGTCGTCGTCGACGATGAAGACGGTCAAATTATGCGGCAAGGTGGTCTCCGGGGGGTGATTGCTTATTGTTGTGCTTGTTGTGCTTGTTGTGTTTGTGGTGTTGGGCGGCGGCCGCGCTCAGCGGCAGCACCAGGCGGAACACGCCGTGGCCGGCGACATCAAAGCGCAGGCTGCCGCCGTGCGCCTCGGCGATGGCGCGGCTGAGCACCAGGCCCAGGCCCATGCCGCTGGCCTTGGACGAGACGAAGGGCTCGAACAGGCGCCCGGCCAGCAGCTCGGAAACGCCGCCGCCGCTGTCCTCGACGCTCAACTGCAGGCGCGCGCCGGCCAGTTGCTCGATGCTGACGCGGATGCGGCGCTGGCCGGCCGGCTGCGCCAGCACGGCGTCGAGCGCGTTGCCCAGCAGGTTGCGCAGCACCAGCTCGATCTGCAGGCGGTCGGCCTGGATCGCCAGCGGCGCCGCCGCGTCGACCGCCAGCTCAACGCCGTGCTGGCGCAGCGCCGCGG
>NZ_JAEMNU010000126.1:40187-84833 GCF_016461825.1 Rugamonas violacea
TGGGCGCAGACGGCGCCCAGCAGGGCGCCGATCTCCAGCGCCTCAAGACGCATCGCGCCGGTGCGGAAGAAGTCGCGCAGCCGCACCACCACCTCGGCGGCACGGCCCGACTCGACGATCATGCGGCCGATGGCGTCCTTCAGCACCGGCCCCGTCTCGCCCCGCTCCAGCAGGTATTCGCAGGCCTTGCCGTAGGCCGACAGCGCCGTCATCGGCTGGTTCAACTCGTGCGCCAGCGCCGCCGCCATCTCGCCGGCGGCGGCCAGGCGCAGCGTCTGTTTCAGCTCGGCCGAGACCTGGCGCAGCTCGTCGACGACGGCGCCGATGAAGAAGCCGACCAGCGCCAGCATGGCGTCGAGCGTCTGCAGCTCGCTGCCGGCGATCTCCACGGCGGTGGTCCATTTGACCAGGCCGATGATGCCGGCCTGCAGCCCGAAGACCATCAGCGCGGCGCCGTACAGGCCCTGGCGCGAGGCGGCCCAGATCACCGGCAGGAACAGGAAGTACAGGTATTTGAACTCGGCGTTGGCGACCGCGCCGAACACCGCGTACAGCACGCCGATGCCCAGCGCCAGGTAGGCCAGCGTCTCGCCGCGCCAGAGGATGGCGCGCAGGCCGGCGCGGCCGGCGGCGCTGGCCAGCATCCAGATCAGCGGCATCGACACCAGCACGCCGACCATGTCGCCGACGCCGAAGCGCAGCAGCGCCAGGCCCCACTGCGCCGGCGGCACCAGGCCGGCGCCGCACAGCAGCGTGATGTAGACCAGGGCATTGAGCAGCGTGCCGACGGCGACGATGCCGCCCCAGCGGAACAGGCGGCGGCGGCGGTCGAACAGCGCGGCGCTGGAGAAGCGGCGGCGCAGCGCGGCGCCGATCAGGCCATAGCCGGCGGTCAGCCAGAGCGAGCCGAGCAGCGTGACCCAGGGACCGGCCGGCATGCCGCGCACCAGCACCTCGCCGCCCAGCAGCGCCAGGAACAGCGGCAGCGCGGCGCGCCGGCCGTGCAGCAGCCAGAACACCAGGCCGAGCGCCGGATCGGGGTTCCAGGGGGTGATGTTCAGGCCGTACAGCGGCTCGATGTAGGTGGCCCAGTCGAACAACAGATACAGCGCGACGAAGGCGGGGTACTGCAGCAGACGGAGGAAGGTGGGGCGCATAGGCTGGGATTTGTATCGTTATGTTGCATTATGCATGGATGAACGCGTCGGCGCATTGCTAATTACACGTACGCGTTTCACTTAGTTATCACTTCATCTCCACTGATTTGGCGGGCAAATGCCGCGACGGCGCGGCGCCGGCCATTACGGGATTACCGTAAGCTAATCCTCCAATTTACAGTACGTTACATAAAGAGTTACCATCCAATATTGCTCATTGCGTCCAGGCATTTCCGCCCGGCGCCCGTGCCAGATTCACCCCGCCCACTTGCCACCCGTCACCCGAGATACCACACGATGCCGCCATTGATCACCCTACGCTCCGGCCTGCTCGGCACCGACGGCCTGTCGCACGTGCGCGAAACCATCAAGCTGTCGCTGCGCGCCTTCCTCAACCGCCAAGCCACCTACGGCTGGTTGCAACTGCTCAACTCCCACCCGCTGTTCCACGAGCTGGTCAAGGCGCGGCCGCGGCTGATCTACAAGATCTACCGCCCCTATCTGAGCAACACCCTCGACTGCGCCGAGCGGCTGGCGCTGCTGCAGGCGCACTACCGCTTCATCTTCCGCCAGGGCTTGGGCGCGCTGGTGGTGCGCGCGGCGCAGCAGCCGGTGCTGCTGGGCCAGGTCGACGGCAAGAACGGGGTGCCCTACGGCGTCGAGTTGTGCGCCGTCGAGCCGCTTGAGCGCGAGGGCGAGCTGGTGCTGCGCCTGGTGCAGGGAAGCGATCTGGTCTACTCGGTGGCCTTCTCCTTCTTCCGCGACGGCCCGCACATGGCGCTGGGCATCGGCTGCCTGCAGGGTCCGCAGGGCGAGCACGGCCTCGGCCTGATCCGCGAAGCGACCCGCGAACTGCACGGCCTGCGGCCGAAGAACCTGATGGTGCGCCTGCTGGCCCAGCTGGGCCACGACTACGGCTGCCGCCACATGCTGTTGGTGGGCAACCCGAACCGCGCCGTGCGCACCGCCGCCCGCAAGGGCCGCGTGTTCGCCGACTACGACGCGCTGTGGCAGGAAATGGAAGCGCGGCCACGGCTGGACGGCGACTACCAACTGCCGTGCGAGCCGCTGTGCCCGCCGGACATGGCCGAGATCGCATCGAAGAAACGCTCGGAGGCGCGCAAGCGTTTCGACACCCTGCTGGCGCTGGCCGACGCGGTGCGCAGCGGCCTGCAGGCGCCGCGCATCGGCGCGGTGGCCAACGGCGTGACGGCGGCGCACGACTTCTCGACGACGGCCGATGCCGCGGCGGCCGATGCCGCCGCGACCAATGCCGTGGCGGTCAACGCCATGGCGGCCGACGCCGGCCATCTGGACTACGCCAGCGCGGCCTCGTAGGCGCCCGGCAAGTGGCACAAGCAGTGGCACAGGCAGCGGCACAAGCAGCGGCGCGCCATGCCACAGCGCGCAAGGCGTAGAATCGGACCTGGCGCCGCCATCGGCGACGCCGCTCACCCCGCTGTGGGCTCACGTTGGCACAAGGGAGCAAGCACGATGCGTATGGATATTTACCGCAGGGCCGAACACGACGGCGTCTTTTCCTACCTGGCCGTGCCCGAGGGCAAGCCGATTCCCGCCGAGGCCATCAACACCGACTGGCAACGCGAGACCAGCGCGCTGGAGGTCGACGAGCAGGCCGCCGGCCTGCCCACCTACCACATCGACCAGCCGCTGGAACAGATCCGCAGCAAGGGCTACGCCATCACGGCGCTCAAGGACATGGGCTAGGCGCGCCGCGGCGCGGCCAGATAGGCCGCGCGCAACGCCGCCGCCTTGGCCAGCACATCGGTCACGGCGAAGCCGTCCAGGCTGTCGGGGCAATCCGACAGCACGCGCGCGCTCAGGCGCGAGCGCGGCCCCCACTCGACCTCCTTGACGCCGTTGTTCTGGTAGATGCCGACCACCGCCGTGTCGTAGGCCGAGGCGATGTGGATCAGCGCCGTGTCCGGGCTGATCACCAGGTCGGCGCGCTGGCACAGCCGCAGCAGGCGCGGCAGATTGCCCTGGCAGTTGACCAGCTGGCCGGCCGCCGCGCCGCCGGCCTCGGCCAGCACGGCCGCCGCCGCCGCCTGCGTCGCGTCGGTGCAGACCAGGCACAGCGCCGCCTGCGGCGCCAACGTCCCCAGGCCGCGCAACAGCTCGACCGCCTGCGCCGCGCCGATGTTGCGCCAGACGTCGGCGGCGAACAGGTTCACCACCACCACCTCGCGTCCCGCCGCGAACAGTTGGTCGATCTCGGGACAACAGGGCGGCATGCCGATGTCGTAGGCCAGCTCGGCCTCGCCGGGCAGGCCCATCTGCTCAAGCGCGGCGGCGCATGCCGCCACCTTGTGCGTCAACGGCCCGCCGTTGAAGCCGCGCAGGTCGATCACCCGGCCCGGCCGCGCCAACCACAACAGCAACTTGCTCTTCTCCTTGCGCAGCCGCTGCCAGGTGACGATGTAGTCGTAACGCTCGCGGCGCAGCGCCAGCGCGGTGCGCACCGTCTCGATCCAACCGGGCCGCTGCACGTTCCACAGCCGCGCCAGGCGCGCGTCCTGGCCCCAGAAGGCCGCCGTCGCGCCGGCCACGGTGGCGTGGATCTCGCAGTCGGGCGCGCGGGCGCGCAAAGCGGCGACGAAGGCGGTGTTGACCACCGCGTCGCCCAGCTTGCCGTCCTGCGAAAAGAACAGCACCTTGCGCGGCGCGGGCAGGCGCGCGGCGGCGGCCGGCGGCGCCGGCGGCCGGCTAGTACTCAATCGCCACCTCGGTGGCGCCCAGTTGCTGCTGCAAGGCCAAGGTCAGCTCGTCGGACGGCGCCACGCACCAGGCCTCGCCCAGTTGCAGCACGCAGGCCACGCCCTGCGTGTTGACGCGCGCCTGCACCGGCAGGCCGGACTCGGAGCGGTGCGGCGCCAGCACCTCGGCGATCTTGCGGCTATCGAGCGTGGCCGGCAGCGCCAGGCCGAGCTGGCGGCCGTACTGGATGCGCGCGGCGACGATGTCGAACACCTTCTCGGCCGAGATGCGCAGGCCGCCCGAGAAGCGGTCCTCCGACACCTTGCCGACCACGGCGAGGAACTCGTCCTCCTTGATCATCTTCTTGTTCTCCTCGTACACCTCGGAGTAGATGGTCACCTCGACCACCGCGCTCTTGTCGTCCAGGGTGACGATCAACAGCTTGCCGCGCTGCGTCATCTGCGGCCGGATGCCGGTGATCACGCCGCACAGCATGCGCGGCTCGCGCGACGGCTCCAGCTCGGCCAGCTTGGTGCGCGAGAAGCGCCTCGCCTCCGGCGCGAACGAGTCGAACATGTGGCCCGACAGGTAGAAGCCCAGCGCGATCTTTTCCTCGGCCAGCTTTTGCCGGTCGGTGAAGGGGGCGCACTTGACGTACTCGGGCGGCGCCACCAAATCGCTGTCGTCGCCGCCGAACAGGCTGACCTGATTGGCCGCCTTCAGTTCCTGGTCGGCGCACTCCATGGCGAAGGCCACGCTGGCGAGCAGGATGGCGCGGTCGATGCCGAGGCAGTCGAAGGCGCCGCTGCGGATCAAGGACTCGATGGTGCGGCGGTTGATCTGCTTCTTGTCGACCCGCTTGCAGAAGTCGAACAGGCTGGTGAACGGCCCGCCGGCGGTGCGCGCGGCGATGATCGCCTCGATCGCGCCCTGCCCCGAGCCCTTCACCGCGCCCAGGCCGTAGCGGATCTGCGTGACCTTCTTGCCCGTCACCGAGGGCGGCGGACCGTCCGGCATGAAGCGGTAGTCGGACTTGTTGATGTCCGGCGGCAGCAGGGTCAGGCCGCAGATGTCGAGGCAGTCCTCGACCAGGATCTTCACCTTGTCGGTGTCGTCCATGGCCAGCGACATATTCGCCGCCATGAACGCGGCCGGGTGGTGCGCCTTCAGGTAGGCGGTGTGGTAGGACAGCAGCGCGTAGGCGGCGGCGTGCGATTTGTTGAAACCGTAGCCGGCGAACTTCTCCATCAAGTCGAAGATCTCGTCGGCCTTGGCGTTGCTCAGGCCGTCCTTGGCCGCGCCGTCGCGGAAGATCTGGCGGTGCTCGGCCATTTCCTCGGCCTTCTTCTTACCCATCGCGCGGCGCAGCATGTCGGCGCCGCCCAGCGAGTAGCCGCCGACGATCTGCGCCATCTGCATCACCTGCTCCTGGTAGACCATGATGCCGTAGGTCTCGGACAGGATCGATTCGGTGCGCGGGTCGGGATAGTCGAACTTCTCGCCGTGCTTGCGCTTGCAGAAGTCGGGGATCAGGTCCATCGGGCCCGGACGGTACAGCGCCACCAGCGCGATGATGTCCTCGAAGCGGTCGGGCCGGGCGTCCTTCAGCATGCCCTGCATGCCGCGCGACTCCAGCTGGAACACGGCGACGGTCTTGGCCTTGGTCAGCAGCTCGTAGGACGGGCGGTCGTTGAGCGGCAGGCGGGCCAGGTCGAACTCGGCCTCCTTCGGATCGAGCATCTTGATGTAGCGCACCGCGCGGTCGAGGATGGTCAGCGTGGTCAGACCCAAAAAGTCGAACTTGACCAGGCCGACGGCCTCGACGTCGTCCTTGTCGTACTGCGACACCACGCCGCCGTCGCCGCCCTGGGTGTACAGCGGGCAGAAGTCGGTCAGCTTGCCGGGCGCGATCAACACGCCGCCGGCGTGCATGCCGATGTTGCGGGTGATGCCCTCGACCTGCTGCGCCAGATCGAGCAGCTGGCTCACCTCCTCCTCGTTCTGCTGGCGCTCCTTGAGCATCGGCTCTTCCTCGATCGCCTCGGCAATCGACACCGGCTTGCCCGGCTTGAACGGGATCAGCTTGGAGATGCCGTCGCAGAAGTTGTAGCCGAAGTCCATGACGCGGCCGACGTCGCGGATCGCGCCCTTGGCCGCCATGGTGCCGAAGGTGGCGATCTGCGACACCGCCTCCTTGCCGTACAGGTCCTTGACGTGCTGGATGACGCGGTCGCGCCCTTCCTGGCAGAAGTCGATATCGAAGTCGGGCATCGAAACCCGCTCGGGGTTGAGGAAGCGCTCGAACAGCAGGTTGTATTTGAGCGGGTCCAGATCGGTGATCAGCAGCGAGTAGGCGACCAGCGAGCCGGCGCCGGAACCGCGGCCCGGTCCGACCGGCACGCCGTTCTCCTTGGCCCACTGGATGAACTCCGCCACGATCAGGAAGTAGCCGGGGAATTTCATGTTGCAGATGGTGTCGGTCTCGAACTTCAGGCGCGCCTCGTAACGCGGCCGCTCCTTCTCGCGCCGCTCCGGGTCGGCGTACAGCTCGAGCAGGCGCTTCTCCAGGCCGGCCCGCGACTCGGCGACGAGGAATTCGTCGATCGTCATGCCGGGCGGCGTGGGGAAGTTCGGCAACTGCGGCTTGCCCAGCGTGAGCGTCAGGTTGCAGCGCTTGGCGATTTCCACCGAATTGGCCAGCGCCGCCGGCAGGTCGGCGAAACGCTCGGCCATTTCCGCCTGCGTCTGGAAGCGCATCGACTCGTTGAAGCGGCGCACCCGCTTGGCGTTGGCCAGCATCTCGCCCTCGGCGATACAGGTGCGCGCCTCGTGGGCGATGTATTCGTCGGGCGAGATGAACTGCACCGGATGGGTCGCCACCACCGGCAGGCCCAACTTGGCCGCCAGCGCCACGGCGTGGCGCACCTGGGCCTCCTGGTTGGCCTGGCCGGCGCGCTGGATCTCGACATAGAAATGGCCGGGGAAGATCGCCGCCCACTTCTGCGCGTGGCGCTCGGCCAGCGCCAGGTTGCCGTTCTCGATGGCGATGCCGACGTCGCCGAAATGGGCGCCGGACAGCGCGATCAGGCCGTCGGCCGGATTCTCGCCGGGCAGCAGCTCGTAGGTGTTGGTCGTCAGCGCCTGCAACCACTCGGTGCGCACTTCGGCGCGGCCCTTGTATTGGTTGGTCAGGAAGGCGCTCGACAACAGCTCGCACAGCTGCAGATAACCCATGCGGTTCTTCGCCAGCAGCAGCAGGCGGCTCGGCTTGTCGCGGTTGTCGTCGTTGCTGATCCAGACGTCGACGCCGACCACCGGCTTGATGCCCTTGCCGCGCGCCGACTTGTAGAACTTGACCATGCCGAACAGGTTGGACAGGTCGGTCATCGCCAGCGCCGCCTGCTTGTCCTTGGCGGCGGCCGAGATCAGGTCGTCGATGCGCACCAGGCCGTCGACGATCGAGTATTCCGAGTGCACCCGCAGGTGCACGAAGGCCGGGCCGACGGCGGCGGCGGGAGGGGCGGAGGCCGCGTTGTCTTGTTCGTTTGCTACCATGTTCATTCGCTGCTACCCGCTGGATCAATATCGCGCTATTTTACCGCGTCGGACGCGACAGCCGGGTTTGAATGATGGGGCGCAAACCATTGTGGGGCGCACTTGCGGGACCAGGCTTTGTGTGTATCATACACACATGAATAACGCTGAACTGATCAAGCTGCTTGAACAATCGGGCTGGGTGCTTCGAGGCGTCAAGGGCTCGCACCACGTCTACACCCACCCTGGCCAAGGTGGCCATATCAGCATCCCCCATCCCAAAAAAGATCTTGGCGTCGGCTTGGTGAGCACATTGTTGAAGCAGGCCGGCTTGAAGTAGGAGAGACAGATGAAGTATCCCGTAGCAATTGAACCCGGCAATGATCAGCAGGCCTTCGGCGTGGTGGTTCCCGACCTGCCCGGCTGTTTTTCCGCCGGCGACACCTTGGACGAGGCGATCGACAACGCCCGCGAGGCCATCGATCTGTGGCTGGAGACGGTGATAGACGATGGCGGCCCGGTGCCCGCGCCGCGCCCCATCGCGCAGCACTACACCGATCCCGAGTTCGCCGGCTGGATTTGGGCGGTGGTGGAGATCGACTTGGCCAGCCTGTCGGACAAGAGCGAACGCATCAACATCACCCTGCCCTCGCGCGTCTTGCGGCGCATCGACAGGGCGGCGCAGGCCGCCGGCGAATCGCGCTCGGGCTTCATCGCCCGGCGCATGCTGACGGTCTAGTGACATGGCGAATGTCTCTTGTGGCGTCGCATTCAAATATATAAAATGAATGCATGGAATGCATTGTGATGAGGTGATGCCATGGCGATGTTAACTGTACGCAACCTGCCCGACGAGGTGCACCGCGCCTTGCGGGTACGCGCCGCCCAACACGGGCGCAGCACCGAGGCCGAGGTCCGCGAGATTCTGGCCAATGCGGTCAAGCCGGAGGCACGCGTTCGCATGGGCGACGCCCTGGCGGCATTGGGCCGTCAAATCGGCCTGACGAACGAGGACTTTGAGATCGTCGACCGGCTGGACGACAAAACGCCGGCCGAACCGCTGAGGTTTGAATGATCGTCCTCGACACCAATGTCGTTTCCGAGGCGATGAGGCCCGAGCCGCACCCGGCCGTGCGCGCCTGGCTGAACGGCCAAGCCGCCGAAACGCTATACCTGTCCAGCGTGACGCTGGCCGAGCTATTGTTTGGCATCGCGGCGCTCCCCGCCGGCAAGCGCAAGGACCTGCTGGCGCATGCGCTCGACGGCTTGATGGGGCTGTTCAAGGACCGGGTGCTGCCATTCGACACCGATGCGGCACGACGTTATGCCGAATTGGCCGTGACGGCCAGGACCAGCGGGCGAGGTTTCCCGATGCCGGACGGCTACATCGCCGCGATCGCGGCGTCGCGGGGCTTCATCGTAGCCTCGCGCGACGCGGCCCCATTTGCGGCGGCCGGCGTGTCCGTCATCGACCCGTGGCGAACATGAAGTTCAAGCGCCCGCGCGGCAAGCGAGCCGCCAGCGCCCGGCCCGGCGCTCCGCCCCGCCATCGGCGCCCGCGCCGGCGTTAGCGCTTATAATGTCGCCTGTCCCGCTTTTTACCTCCTACGCACCATGCAAGCTCATACCCCCAGCGCCGCCGACCAGGCCGGCGCCGAAGCCGCAGCCGCAGCCGCCCTGCACGTCAACATCTCCGCCTACAAGTTCATCACCTTCGACGACACCGAGGCGATGCGCCCGCAGTACCAGGCCATTTGCGCCGAGCTGGGCCTGAAGGGCACCATCCTGCTGACGCCCGAGGGCATCAACATGTTCGTCTCCGGCCCGCGCGGCCAAATCGACCGCTACCTGGCCTGGGTGCGCAGCGACGCCCGCTTCGCCGATCTGGAAGTCAAAGAGAGCTTGTCGGCCGAGCAGTCGCACAAGCGCATGCTGGTGAAGATCAAAAAAGAGATCATCACCATGCGCATGCCGCTGATCAAGCCGGAGGACGGCCGCGCCCCCTTCGTCGAGGCCAAGACGCTCAAGCGCTGGCTCGACAACGGCGTCGACGACCACGGCAAGCCGGTGGTGATGGTCGACACGCGCAACGACTTCGAGGTCGATGTCGGCACCTTCGACAACACGGTCGACTACCGCATCGCCAAGTTCACCGAGTTCCCGCAGGTGATCGCCGAGCACAAGGACGACTTCGCCGGCAAGACCGTGGTCACCTTCTGCACCGGCGGCATCCGCTGCGAGAAGGCGGCGATCCACATGCAGAACATCGGCTACGACAGCGTCTACCAGCTCGAAGGCGGCATCCTCAAGTACTTCGAGGAAGTCGGCGGCGCCCACTACACGGGCGATTGCTTCGTCTTCGACTACCGCACCGCGCTCAACCCGCAGCTCGAGCCGACCGAGACGGTGCAATGCTTCGTCTGCCGCGCCATCGTCACGCCGCGCCAGCAATTGGCGCCCGAGTATGTCTATGAGGTATCCTGTCCGCATTGCCACGGCAAAAAGTAAGTCTACCGCCATCCGACCAGGCAGAATCCATGGACAAACTCGTCTTTGCACACCAACTGAGGGGCGTCGCCGCACTGCTAATCGTCATCACCCACTATTTCGGCGTGTATTTCGGCGCGCCGCAGGTGGTCGCGGCGCTGACCTTTTCACCGGACTTGCACTTCGTCGCGCCGTCCTGGGTACCGTACTGGGACTTCCCCTTCTTCAAGGGACCGTTCGGTGTCGCCGTGTTCTTCCTGATCAGCGGCTTCGTCATCCCGTTCAGCCTGCGTCACAACACGGCCGGCTCCTTCCTGCTGGCGCGTGCCTGGCGCATCTACCCGACCTACATCGCCAGCCTGGCGCTGGGCATGCTGGCGGCCTACGCCGCCGCGCGCCACTGGGGCCAGCCGTTCGGCGCCAGCGGCCACGACCTGCTGCTCAACGCCCTGCTGGTGCACAACCTGGCCGGTGCGCCCAGCCTGGACGCGATCAACTGGACCTTGGCCATCGAGCTCAAGTTCTACCTGCTGGCGGCGGGGTGCTCGGCCGCCTTCCTGCGCTTCACGCCGGCCTTCTTCCTGGCCGTGATCGCGCTGGTGATCGGCTGCGACCTGGCGCTGCCGGCACTGCAGGCGCTGCCCGCGCTGCAGGGCTGGCAGGCCGGCCTGGCGGCGCTGGTCAGCGACCTCAACTATCTGCTGTTCATGCTGATCGGCGTGCTGTTCCACCAACACCACCGCGGCATCCTGACGGCCCCCTGGCTGGCTGGCGGCGTCGCCGTGCTGCTGGCCGGCTTCCTGGCCGCCTGGCGCCTCGGCCCGCAGGCCGATCAAGTGCCGGTGATCGGCATCTACTATGTGTACGCGCTGGCCACGTTCAGCCTGGGCTACCTGCTGCGCGCGCGCTTCCGCCGGCAACGCCTGCTCGACTTCCTGGCCGACATCAGCTATCCGTTGTACGCCGTGCACGCGCTGGTCGGCTACACCCTGCTCAAGCTGTTGATGGAGCGCGGTCTGGGCTTCGGCCCCGCCGTCATGCTGGTGCTGGCGCTGGTGCTCGCTCTGGCCTGGCTGCTGCACAAGGGCATCGAGGCCGGCAGCAGCGCCTACGGCAAGCGCCTGGCGGCGGCGTTGGCGCAGCGCGGCGGCGTACTGCCGCGCCAGCCGGGCTGAGCGTTCCGTCCCGGCACAAAAAACGGCGCCGCATCTGCATGCGGCGCCGTCCCATCGATCACGCGGCAGTGCCACCGACCTCATCGCTTGACGAAGTACTCCGCCACTTCGCTCACGTCGCCGGCACCGAGAATGCCAGCGCCCGCGCGCAGCTTGAGCATGCCGAGCAGGTAGGTGTAGCGAGCCTGGGCTAGGTCGCGCGTGCTGGTGTAGAGCTGCTGCTGGGCGTTGAGCAGGTCCAGGTTGATGCGCACGCCGCCCTTGATGCTCTGCTCTGTGGCCGTTACCAGCAGCTTGCCCGAGGAGACCGCCTTGTCCAGCGCCTGAATGCGCGCCATGCCGCTGCTGACCGCCGCGTACTGCTTGCGCAGGTCCACCAAGGTCTTGTCTATCTTGGCCTGCAGCTCGGCGCGTGCCTTCTCCAGACTGGCCACGGCCTGGCGCGAACTGGCGCTAACCTGGCCGCCGGAGTACAGCGGCACCGACACCTGGATACCGATGGCGCGGGTAGTCGACTCCTGGTTGTAGGTGTTGAGCGTCTCCGAATTGCCTTTGCTGTAGGTGCCGACGAAGTCGACCCGCGGCAGGTGGCCGGCGCGGCTCTTGTTGACCTCTTGCCTGGCCGAATCGATGGCGAAGTTCTGCGCCAGCAGCTCCGGGTTGCGCTCCAGCGCCAGTTGACGCCAGCCCTCGAAGCCGCCCTCGGGCATGGCAAGGAAGCGGAACTCAGGCTTGAGGCCATCGAGCGTGTCGACTTCAGCGCCGATCAGGGCGGCCAGCGTGGCACGCTGGGTCTGCAGATTGTCCTGCGCCTCAAGCACCTGCGCTTCGGACAGGTCGAGCCGGGCCTGGGTTTCCAGCGAGTCGGTCTTGGTACCCTCGCCGCCGGCGAACAGGCGGTCGTTGACCTTGCGCTGCTCGACCAATGTGTCGCGCTGCGCCTGCGCCAGACGCAGCTGCTCCTGGCTGAACAGGGCGTCGATGTAGGCACTGGTCACACGCAGGATCATCTCCTGCGTGCGACCGCTGAAGGTCGCCTCGTTGTAGGCGCTCTGCGCGATGCCCTGCTTATAACGTGCCAGCGCGTCCAGGTTAAACAGTGGCTGGCGCAGCGAAATGCTGGACGAGCGGCTGTAGTATTGCGGCTGCGAGAAGCTCTTGCCGATGGTCAGATCGCTGTGGTTGCGGCTGGCCGAGTAGTTGGCCGACAAATTCGGCAGCAGCGCCGAGCGGCCCAGCGCCTTGTATTCCTTGCCCGCCTCGGCGTCCTGGAAGGCGCTCTGGAAGGTCGGATCGTTGACGGCGGCCGCCTCGTAGGCCTGCATCAGGCCGAGCGCGGCGGCGCCGCCGCTATGCAGCAGGGCACCGGCCGTCAGCGCGGCCGCCAATGCGCGCGCCAGGCGACGCTTGGCGTAGGGTGGGTGAAGGCGCATATCAGTCCTCCGTCATCGACGACTTGGCGCGGTCGAACACCGGCTTGAGCAGGTAGCTCATCATGGTGCGTTCGCCGGTTTTGACGAACAGCTCGACCGGCATGCCAGGCTGAATATCGAGCTTGTGCTGGGCAATCAGCTTGGCCCCTTCCGGCGACACGGTGGCGCGTACCTTGTAATAGGGCTGACCGGTGCGCTCATCGACGGTGCGATCGGCCGCCACCTGGGTAACGACACCGGGAATGTGCGGCGTGCGGTTGCTGTTGAAGGCCGAGAACACCAGTTCAGCCTGCAAGCCATTGTGCACGCGGTCGATCAGATTGACCGGCAACTGGCCCTCGACGACGAAGGGATCGCCGCTCGGCACGATCTCCATCATCTTGGCGCCGGAGCCGACCACGCCGCCCTTGGTAAATACGCTGATGCCGACGACGACGCCGTCGACCGGCGCCTTCACCGTCACGTTCGACAACTCAAAATCGAGCGCTTGCAGGCGGCTGGCCAGCGCCTCGGCCTCGCGCTGACTATCCGACAGCTGGCCGCGCACTTCCTTCTGCACCTCCTGCTGGCGCTGCATGCGGCGCAGGCCCTGCTCCAGAATCTGGCGCTGGGCGCGGCCAATGTTGCCGTTGTCCTCAGCCATGGCGCCGCCCAGTTGCACATAGCTGCGCTCCAGATCGAGCAGGCGGCTGCGGGCCACATAGCCTTCCTTGGCCAGCTCGCGCATACTGTCGAGCTGTTCCTTGAGGATGGTCTGCTGCACCTGCTTGCTGTCGCGCGCTTCCTGCAAACCCTTGACCTGCAACTTCAGGCCGGCGATGTTCTCGTCGACGGCGCCCAGTTCGCTCTGCAAGGCCATGCGGCGCGAGCTGAACAGCTGGCCCTGCAAGCCGAACACGGCGGTCGCCCGCGCATCATCCTTGTAGGCGGCCAGCGCCGGCGGGAAGCCGACGCTGGCCAGGCCATCACGCTCGGCCAGCAACCGCGCCTCCATTGCCCGCGCCGTGAAATACTGGCCACGGGTGGTTTCGGCCTGCGAGCTGGCCGCCACTTGGTTCATGCGCACCAGCACCTGGCCGGCCTTGACCACATCGCCATCCTTGACCAGGATTTCGTCGATGGTGCCGCCGAGCTGGTGCTGCACACTCTTGCGGTTACCTTCCTTGACCACCGTGCCAGGCATCGGCACGCCCTTGTCCAGCGGCGCCAGCATGGCCCACAACAGGAAACCGAACACACCGACCAACACCACCAGCCAGCCAAGCCGGCTGTACACGCGGGAATCGGTGTCGACCGTCAGCGGCGTCACGTCATGGGTGACGACGTCGGTTGCCGCCGCCTTGTTCTCAATCAGATTACGCATACAATTTCATCCTATTCCGTAGTCGCCGCCGGTACCGGCGCGGCCTTCGGCACCGCCGCGACCGCCGCTGCGCGCTGCGCCTGTTGCTGTTGATTGGCTTGCTGGTTCGCTTCCTGCAGCGCGTTGAGCACATCCTTGGTCGGGCCGAACATCGCCACCATACCGTCGCGCAACACCAGCAACTTGTTGGTCACGCCGATCACGCTGGTACGGTGGGTGATCAGCACGATGCTCTTGCCGCGCTGGCGCAGGTCGTTGATGGCCTGCACCAGGGCCACTTCGCCAACATCGTCAAGGTTGGAGTTCGGCTCGTCGAGCACCAGCACGGCTGGATCGTCATACATGGCGCGGGCCAGGCCCAGGCGCTGCTTCTGGCCGCCGGACAGGCCGCCGCCGCCGTCGCCGAGCATGGTGTCGTAACCCTTGGGCAGGTGCAAGATCAGTTCATGGACGCCGGCGCGCTTGGCCGCCTGCACCACTTTCTCGGCATCGATTTCGCCGAAACGGGCGATGTTTTCGCTGACCGTGCCACCAAACAGTTCGATTTCCTGCGGCAGGTAGCCGATGCTCGGCCCCAGTTCCGCCTTGTTCCACTGGTAAATGTCGGCGCCGTCCAGGCGCACCTTGCCGGCCGCCGCCGGCCATACCCCCACCAGCAGCCGGGCCAGCGTCGACTTGCCCGAACCGCTAGGGCCGACCACGCCGAGCACATCGCCGGGGGCGATGGCGAAATTGACCCCCTTTAGCACGGCCGCCGTGGCACCCGGCGGCGCTGCGGTTACCTGCTCTACGGACAGCGCACCTGTCGGTTTAGGCAATTCCATGCCTGCCGGGCGTACCGGGTTATTCGCCAGCAGGGTAACCAGACGCTCATAGGCGCTGCGCGTGCTGCTGTAGGTCTTCCAGACGCCGATCACCTGCTGCACTGGCGACATGGCGCGGCCCACCAGAATGGACGCGGCGATCATCATACCCGGAGAAATCTTGCCCTCAACGGCCAGCAAAGCGCCATAGCCCAGCACCAGCGACTGCAGCGACACCTGGACGAACTTGGTGATGGCGCCAACGATACCGGCCTTCTGGCTCGCTTCGGCCTGCAGGCGCAGGAAGCGGCCGTGCATCTTGTACCAACGTCCCAGCATGTTCGGCAGCATGCCCATCGATTCGATCACTTCGGCATTGCGCAAGTTGTTCGTGGCCAGCTGCGACGAGGCGATGGCCAGCGTGTTGGCATCGGCCAGCGGCTTGTGCGAGACGCGCTCGTTGACATAGGCCAGCACCACCAGCAGCGCCGTGCCGCACAGGGCGAACACACCCAGCGACGGTTCGAACAGGAAGATGACGATCAGATAGAAGGGGAACCAGGGCGCGTCGAAGAAAGCGAACAGCGCATTACCGGTCAGGAACTGGCGGATATTCGTCAGATCCTGCAGCGCCTGGCCGGCATTGGCGCCGGTGCGCTTGAGATTCTGCTCGAAGGCAGCGGTGTAGACCCGTTTATTGAGTTCCATGTCGAAACTGGCGCCGACGCGCACCAGCACGAAGCTGCGCATCAGTTCCAGCGCGCCCATGATCAGATAGGCGCCCAGCATCATCAAGGTCAGCATCAGCAAGGTGATTTCGTTGCGACTTGGCAATACGCGGTCATACACCTGCAACATGTAGATGGAGGGCACCAGCATCAGCAAATTGCTGACGGCGCTGAAGCAGCCCACCGTCATGAAGGTGCCCTTGAACGCGATCAGCGCCTGCTCGATCTCATTTTTCGGTTTTAAGAATTTTTTCATTGGATGCATCACAGTGCAAATTAGAAATACATGGGGAACGACGACAGCCTAAAATCCAGGAGCGGCGATCGCCTGCGGCGCGGCACCGCCGGACGAGGGCGACAGCATAAATTAGCTGGAGTGTGACATTA
This sequence comes from Rugamonas violacea, assembly GCF_016461825.1. Classification (GTDB taxonomy): domain Bacteria; phylum Pseudomonadota; class Gammaproteobacteria; order Burkholderiales; family Burkholderiaceae_D; genus Rugamonas. Next base: position 55,973 of record NZ_JAEMNU010000126.1, read on the forward strand.
TCGCTTAAAACGCGGACGAAATGTGATGCACATCACATTTGTTACAAAGAAATAGTTTGGATTGGCGGCAGACCAGGAGCTTCCACAGCGCACATAATACCCCGCTGCAGGCCATGCAGCGCAGCCCGCATGGGGTGCAAAAGTAAAAAACCCCGGCCTTCCGGGGAAGACAGGGGTTTTGCAGGAGACGGGCCGACGAACCGGCCCGTTGAAGGGGACGTTGCCGCCCCCTCCCTTGCCAACGCGATTATGCGAAGGTGAAGTCCTGAGCGTGCAGGGCGCCGGTAACACCAACGATGTTGATGATGGTGTCGCCTGCGCCACCCAGACCAGCGGTGTCATCGTTGACGACCAGGTAGTGACCAGCCAGTGCGCCGGCGGTAACGGTGATGTCGTAGATTTGCGCGGTGACGGCGCTCGAAGCAGTACCTGGCACAGCCAGTTGTGCACCAGCGAACAACGCGGTCAGGTCAGCTGCGGTAGCAACGGTGATGGCCGTTACGTTAGCAACGGTACCAACGGTGAATTGCAGAGCGGCGCCGAAGACGTTAGCCGCAACGCCCAGTTGGATGGTGTCGCCAGCGGCTGCACCGTTGCCGGTGAAGTCGGTGATCGCATCCATGTTAGCAACGATGGTGTTGCTCAGAGCGTACAGCGCGTTCTGGGTGTCAGCACGGGTAGCGAACACGAAGGTGTCGTTACCAGCGCCGCCAATCAGCGTGTCGGAACCAGCGCCACCAGTGATGGTGTCGTTACCAGCACCGCCGTCCAGGTTGTCGTTACCAGCCAGACCGCTCAGGGCATCAGCACCTGCGCCGCCTTTGATGGTGTCAACACCGGCATTGCCGGTCAGGGTATCGTTACCGGCGCCACCGGTGATCGCTACAGCGGTCGTGGTGTTAGCCGAAACGAAGGTCACTGCCAGGTTAGCGGCGGTGTCGGTGCTGCCGTTGGCAACCACGCCCGATGCGTCGAAGCTGGTGACAGCTACGTTGCCGGTGTTGGTCAGGTTCAGGCCGTTGTTACCTGCAACAACGATTTTGGTTGCGGACGTAGCTTGCAGCGTCAGCGAATCGATGGTTGCAGCAACGCTTGCGCCGGTACCGGTGTCAACGGTGTTGATGTTGACGGTTTCGACGTTGGCGATAGCCACGGTACCAGCGTTCAAAGCGGCGCCGCTGTTGCTGACGTTGACCGAGAACACGTCAGCGTTGTTGAACGTTGCGTTGGCAACATTGATCGTTTCCAGGGTGCTGGCGCCAGTGATGGTCAGCGAACCGCCGGTGGTGATGTTGTTCAGGGTCAGTGCGGTTGCGGTTGCAACGGTCACTTGGTTGATGGCCTTGATACCAGCCATGTCCAGAGTAACGGTACCGGTAGCGCCCGACAGGTTCAGAGCTTCGAAGCTGGTGAAGTGGCTGTTGAAGGTACCATCAGCATCAGCCGCATCGGCTTCAACAGCGGTCATGACCAGGGTGTCGTTGCCGGCGCCGCCGTCAACAGCACCGCCCGTACCAACCAGGCCGGAGGTGGTGACGGTGTCGTCGCCTGCGCCCATGGCGATGGCTTTGGTGGTAGCACCCAGAGCGATCGAATCGGCACCAGCGCCGCCGGTGAACGATGCGCCCACTGCCAGAGCAGTAGTCAGGGTTGCGCCAGCGGTGTTGGTAACAACAACCGAGGTCAACGAGGTCAGGGTTTCAGCACCGGACGAGAACGCAGCCGAACCGGAGATGTTCAGGGTGGTTGCGTCAGCGAAGACCAGCGAACCAACCGACGAACCAGCGCCGGTCGAAACGATGTTCAGGGTGGTGAAGCCGTCGTCAGCTGCTGCTTCGGTATCGGTCAGGGCGCCGGACATGGCCAGATCCTTGGCGTTCACGGTCAGGGTGTTGGCGGTTGGGGTTGCGGTCAAAGCGCCACGGCCGATGTCCAGCGAGGTTGCACCGCCAGCCAGGTTGACGGTAGTCAGTGCGCTCGAATCGATGGTACCGGTGGTGAAGTTTTCCAGGGTAACGGTAGCGATATGACCAACGGCGGTTGCCGAGGCGTTGGCACTATCCAGAACGCTGACGGTGTTGTTGGTGTGGCCAACAACGGTAGCCGAAGCGGTACCAGCAGCGCTGTCTTTGATGCTGACGGCAGTGGTGGTAGCGTTGCCAACGACGTTGACTGCGCCAGCGGCGGTGGTAAAACCAATAGCTGCCGAGTTACCAGCCACTTGGGTCACGTTGATGGCCGAACCACCGGTGACATTGATGGTGTCGCCAGCATTGCCGTTGGCGGTGCCGGTGGTTACGGTGACGTTGACTGCACCAACAACTGCGGTGGTAGCACCGATGTTCAGGGTGCCGCCAGTGGCGCCGGTTTCGGTCAGGGTCAGGGTCGAACCGCCGTTGATGGCGGTGACGCCAGCGCCAGCGGTAGACAGGGCTACAGCAACAGCGGTGGCAGCACCAGCGGTCAGGGTGATGTCGCCAACGCTAGCGACGTTCAGCGAGGTCAGGCCGGTCCAGGTCGAGGTGTCGATGCTGCTGCCGGTGGCGCCGCTGGTCAGGTTAGCGGTTTCGATGTTTTTGACGGTTGCGCTCAGTGGCAGCGCGATTGCTGCGGCCGAGATGACGTTCAGCGTGTCGTTACCGGCGCCGCCGTCCAGCTTGTCGCCAACGCTCCAAGCTGCATTGCCGGAGATGTCGGTTGCGGTGAAGGTGTCGTTACCAGCTTTGCCGGTGAAGGAATCAGCGCCGGTGGTCAGCGAGAAGGCTTGTGGCTCATTGACAACGTTGTTGTAAGCGTCAACAGCAGCTTGGGTGATAGCGGTCAGGCCATCAGCGCTGGTGGCTGCGTCTTTGGTGGCGGCATCGGTGATACCGGCCAGCCAGGTTTTGACGATAGCTTGTGCTTTAGGGTCGTCATAAGCGGTTACTTCGACGCCGGTGTCCAGCGCGTTGTAGAAGGCGGTAGCGGCAGCAACTTTGCTGGCAACAGCGGTAGCGTCTTGGAAGCCGCCAACGGTGTCATGAGCACCCTTCATGATTTGGTAAGCGATGTTGCCAACGCCCAGGATTTTCTTGTCCAGAGCGTCGGACCAGAAGTTCAGACCGTCCAGTTCAGCGTGACGGCCGAACAGGTTCAGGTAGATCTGGTCGATGATCTGGATGTTGGTCTTGTTAGCGAACAGCGAGGTGTATTCGTTCGAAGCTGCAAACGCGTTAGCAACGACGTTGATGCCGCCGGCCTTGTCAGCCGCGTCTTGCCAGAATTTCAGACCGCGATAGTCGGCTGGACGGTTGAAGTAAGCGATGTACAGACCTTGGATATCGTCGAGAGAAGTTGCCATTTAAGAGCCTCTAAGTGTTCATTGAGTTGAAAAGTTCAAACTGGAATGTTTGAAGCTTATTGCGTGCAGTGCTACGGAAGCCATGATGGCAGAAGGCATTTACTGTTTTATGTGACGAGCGTCACACGAAACAATAAAAAGTCCTCTTATTTCAAAAAATAACCATGAAATTACTCCGCGCTGCATTATGGGAGAAGATTTAAGGGAAATCAATAGTAACTTATTAAATAAGCAACTTACGCTAAAGATGATGAAAAAGCACCAACGCCGGGAGCGCCGCCGGACAATATAAAGCGGCGCCGGGACGAACGGTCAGGCCGTTCATCACCGGCGCCGCTGGCGCCCGCCTAATATATACGCGACGAGGTTTACTTCACGCCGCTACTGGCCGCTTTGCTCCAACCGGTCACACCGCTCACCGTGCGCTTCTCGTCGAGCCGGGCGTCGAAGACGTAGGCGGCAGTGCCGTCGGCGCTCAGGCCGCCCTTGACGTTCATATTCGTCGGCTTATAGAACTGCAGGTCGCCCTGCAAGGCGCCGTCGCTCTGCACGGCGCCAGCCGCCTGCATCTTGTTGCGCTGCCCCTCGTTGACCAGGTCGAAGCTGGTGTTGAAGCGGGCCTGGCCGAAATTGACCACCAGCTCGCCCTTCTCCAGCGTGGCCGCGCTCAACTGCTTGGTCTGCGAGTTGGTGACCACCGCCTCGCTCTGTTTGAGCACAAAGCCAAGCACGCCCTCGGTCGGCACCACAAACGGCGCGCCCGCAGTGCGGTAGACGGTGTAATAGGCGTTGCGGCCAATTTCAGTGCCGCCGGCCTTGGTCAGCGCCACGTTATCGTTCTGCGGCGCCTGGTCGAGCACGCTCTGCCAGCGGCCCCAGACTAACTGGCTAGGCGGTTTCGGTGGATCGACCACCAGCACCGGCGGCTTGCTCGGTTCGACCACCACCGGCTCGTTCGGCGCCGGGTTGACCGTCGGGCCGACGATGCTGCTGTTCTTGTTCTGCTCGGCGCGGTGCAGCAGGTCGTTCGACTTCTGCGGATCGAGCACGACGTCGACCTGCGGGCCGGCGGCGGCCGACTTGCCGCTCGGCTCGTCGCTGCGTGGCGGCGCCACCGCGTCGGGCGCCTGCACGCCGCCGTTCATCAGTTGCGGCGCCGCCTGGCCGCGGCGCACCTGCAGCATCTGGCCGGCCTGGTTGGCGGCCAGCTCACGGCTGGCCGGGTGCTCGCAAGGACCGCTGCCACCGGGCAGGCAGCTGGCGTTGAAGCCGCTGACCACGATGGCGCCGGAAATGACGGTCACGCGCGAGGTTTCCTGGTCGGTCGAGACGGTGAAGTCGGTGCCGCGCACGCCGATCGCGGCGACCGGCGTGTTGAAGCGGAAATTCTGCCGCGCCAGCTTGACGGCATCGCCCGAGACGCTGCGCGCCACGCCAGACAGCAGCTCGAACTTGATCTGCGTATTGGCCGGCACGGCGCGGTCGACGTGGTAGGTGACGATGCGCGCCCGGCTACCGGGGCGCAGGATCAGCAGGCCGTTGTCGACGGTTTTCAGGTAGACGTAGCCCTGGGCGCCGGTGGCGATCTCGTCGCCCTCCTGCACCGCGTCGCCGACGAGCAGCGCGCGGGCGCCGCTGTGCACGGCACCGGCGACGAAGACGATGCGGGCCGCCTCGGCGGCGTGGGCGGCAGCGCCCACGCCGGCCAGACCGACCAACATGCAACTTGCCAGCAACTGGCGGGGTTTATATGACGACATAATATGACACTCCTTCATTTCCTATTGTCCGCTTTATGGCCGATAATACTGTGACGGTCATCACATTGAGCAGATTCAACATTTTGACTATACCACCGGCCCGGCGCGCCGCCGCCAGCTGCAACATTTGCTTACTCAAATTTGGAATTGCACCCTTGAAATGTTTGCCTTTTTACCAGTCCGCGCTATAGACTCGCACATTTGCCGATTCGCCACATAACGCTATACTTAGCGATCGCCCTTCCGCGCCTCCCCAGCATGCCCAGCCGCCCACCCCATCGATGACCTTAGCCGCCGCCCACCGCCCCTTCGGACGCAGCACCGTGCTGCGCGCCGCCGTCGCGCTCGGCGCGCTGCTGCTGGCCGCCTGGCTGCAGTGGCCGCCGGCCGCGCTACGGGGTTACGACGGCAACGAGTGGCTGCGCGACCACATCGTGCGCGCCCAGGCCAGCGACGCCGCCGAAACGCGGCTGGCGCTGATCGATATCGACGAGGCCAGCTTGGCCGCCGCCGGGCCGTGGCCGTGGCCGCGCGCGCGCATCGCCAGCCTGGTCGAGCAGACGCTGGGCTACTACGGCGCGCGCGGCGTGGCGCTCGACCTGGTGTTGCCGGAGCCGGCCGACGCGGAAGGCGACCTGCGCCTGGCAATGCTGGCGCGCCACGGCCCGTTGGTGCTGCCGCAGGCCTTCGACTTCAACGGCACGCTGCCGCTGCGCGTCGGCGCGCTGACGGGCGGCCACACCGCTGCCAAGGCCGGTGACGCCGTCGGCGCCAGCGGCTACATCGCCAACCACGCCGGCCTGCTTGGCGCCGCCCACATCGGCAACATCGGCTTCATCCCGGACGGCGACGGCATGATCCGCCGTCTACCGATGCAAACCTGGTTCGACGGCCGGCTCTACCCGACGCTATCACTCGCCCTGCTCGACTGCTGCGCCGCGGCGCCGGCACAGGCCGGCCAGGCGGCGCGCGGACCGACCGGCGGCCTGCGCGACGGCGCCGGCCTGCGCCGCCTACCCTACAACCGCTCCTGGGAGGCCTACACGGTGGTGTCGGCGGCCGACATCCTGGCGCAACGCTGGCCGCCGGCCCTGCTGTCGGGCAAGCTGGTGCTGATCGGCTCATCCTCGCTGGGCCTGGCCGACCGCGTCGCCACACCGCTGTCGCCAAAGACCAGCGGCCTGCTGGTGCATGCCGCCGCCCTCAGCGCCGAGCTCGACGCCGACGCCGGCCTGGCACCGGCGCCCTGGCCGGGCCGCGCCATGGCGCTGGCCTATTCGACCCTGCTGACCTTGCTGGCCGGCTACACGCTGCCGCGCCTGTCGGCACTGCGCAACATGGCCATGTTGGCGGCCGCCTCGGGCGCCTGGCTGTGCCTGGCCTGGCTGATCGTGCCGCACGACGCCCTGTTCAACTGCGCCGGCCCGCTGCTGGTCAATCTGTTCCTGCTGACGGTGGCCGTGCCGCTGGCCTGGCAAGGCAGCTGGCGCCAGTCACGCCAACTGATCGGCACGCTGCGCCAATACGTCGCCGACGCTGTCGTCGACGAACTGCTGCGCAGCAAGCTGGGCGACCCGCTGCAACCGCGCCAGGGCGAGGTCACCACCCTGATCGCCGACATGGAGGGCTACACCGGCCACGTCGAGGCGCTGCCGGTCGAACAGGCGGCGCAGTTGACACGCGACTTCCTCGACTGCCTGACCGGCCCCGTGCTGGCTGCCCGCGGCACGCTCGACAAATACACCGGCGACGGCCTGGTCACCTTCTGGGGCGCGCCGCTGCCGGTGGCCGACCACGCCGACCAGGCTCTCGACGCCGCCCTGGGCATCGTCGCGGCGGTGGCCGCCTTCAACCGGCGCCGCGCCGGCGCCGGCCTGCGCCCGGTGCGGGTACGCATCGGCATCGAGAGCGGCATCGCCATCGCCGGCGACTTCGGCTCCTCCTCGCGCAGCATCTACACGGCGGTCGGCGACAGCGTCAACGTCGCCTCGCGACTGGAATCGGCGGCCCGCGAGCTGCCCTACGACGTCATCGTCGGCCCCGGCACGGCGGCGCGCTGCCGGCGCCACCAACTCATACGATTAGGCGACATCACCTTGCGCGGCAAAGAACACCACACCACCCTGTACACGCTGGCAGCGCTGGCGACGGCGGCCGCCGCATGAGGCGCGTCGCCGCCCTGCTGGCACCGCTGGCCCTGACCCTGGCGCTGGCCGCCGCGCCGGCGCAGGCGCAGCGCGGCGTCGACGACGCCGCCGAGTCGGCGCCCACGCCGCCCGTGCCCACACCCGCTCCCGCACCAACGCCAGCGCCGCCGGAAACGCCGCGCCAGCTCGAACCCGACCTCTACCTGGAAGCGATGCAGGCGATCGCCGAGGGCCGCAACAACGACGCCAGCAGCACGCTGGCGCGCATGCTGGCGTACGGCCCGCGCCACGCCGGCGAGTGGCTCGACCTGGCGCTGCTGCAGTGCGCGCTGGGCCACGCCGACGAGGCCGAGCAGCTGTTCCAGCACATCGAAACGCGCTTCGATCCACCGCAGGGCATCCGCGACATCATCGTCCAGCAGCGCCAGCAGGGATGCGCGCAATGGCGGGCGCAGCGCCAGTGGTCGCTGAACCTGGCACGCGGTCACGAGCGCAACGTCAACCAGGGCGTCAACCTGGACACCTACAACATCGGCGGCGACGGCCGCGACTACGAGCTCGAAGCACGCTACCGGCCACAGGCGGACCGCTACACCACCGTGGCGCTGGACCTGATGAGCGACCTGACTCAGAACGGCGACCTCGGCTTCGTCCAGCTGTATGCCCGCCACTACGACCGCATGGATGAATACAACACCATCTCGCTGTTCGCCGGCGCCGACCACCCGTGGCGCTACCGTCACTGGCGTTTGCGCACCAGCGCGCTGGTCGGCGCGCTCAGCCTGGGTGGCCGGCTGTACCAGGCGCAGGGCCAGTTGCAGCTGCGCGTCACGCTGCCGCTGGCGTTGCCGCCCAGCTTGGAGGTGAGCGTGCTAGGCGGGCTATCGCACGTCAACTACCGCACGCTGAGCGACTTCGACTCGAACATCAGCGAGCTGCGCGGCATGCTGGCCTATCGCCGCGAAGCGCGTCAGGCCCAGCTCAGCCTGGGCTGGCTGAACGACCACGCCGTCTCCGCCCGACCGGGTGGCAACCGCGCCGGCTGGAGCCTGGGCCTGTACGGCCGCCTGCCGCTGGGACGCCAGTTCGAGGGCGAACTGGACCTGACGCGCCAGCACTGGGTCGGCAGCAACGTCTACTCGCCCGGCCTGATCGACCAGCTGCGCCGCCAGGACAACACCACGCTGCGCGCCGCGCTCAGCTATCCGTTGGGCACCAGCAGCGCACTGCAGCTCGAATGGCGCCAGGTGCGCAACCGGGAGAACATCCCGATTTTCCAATACGATAACAAGGTGCTGCAGCTGAGCTGGCGCTGGCACGGCGGCCGCTGAGCGCGCCACAGCGAAACACGGATACCACGGATACCACGGATACAATAGCGACATGACGTCCAGCCCACCAGAACACGACACCCCGCCAGCCGCCAGCGCCGCGGCCCCGGCTACGCCCCCAGCCGAGGCTGGCGGCAGCGCGCCCGCCAAGCCGGTGCAAATCCACCTGCGCAAGATCCCCCTGCTGGCCAACCTGAGCGACGAGGAGATCGAGCGCATCAAGCCGGACCTGCGCCTGCGCGTCTATCCCAAGCGCACCGTGGTGCTGCAAAAGGGTGGCAGCGGCGACGGCCTGCTGTTCCTGCTGGCCGGCCAGTTGCAGGTGATCGACGTCACCGAGGACGGCCGCGCCATCGGCCTGCGCATGCTGACGCCGGGCGACTTCTTCGGCGAGCTGGCCGTCATCAACGGCTCGACCCGCAGCGCCTCGGTGGTGGCGATGAGCGAGGTACTGGTGGCCTTCCTGCCGGCGCCGACGGCGCTGCACCTGTTCTCGCACTCGCCGTCGGTGGCCAACATCATGCTGCGCCACCTGGCCGAAAAGATCCAACGCGACTCGGAGTTCCGCACCCTGCTGAGCATCAACAACACGGCGCGCCGCATCTACGCCTTCCTGGCGCTGCAGAAGAAGAGCCAGCCGGGCGCGCCCGACGTGGTGGAGAACCTGCCGACCCACCAGGACATCGCCAACATGATCAACACCAGCCGCGAGACGGTAACGCGGGCGCTGCTGACGCTGAGCCAGCAGGGCATCATCCAGAAAGACAGCCATCGGCTGATCATCGTCAACCCGCAGGCACTGCAAAAACTGATCGACGGCGGCGAGCCGCCGCGCACGTAAGGCCCCCTCGCCGGCCACAGCAATGGCGGTATAATGCGCGCGATTGCGCCGCCCCGCCGGCCCCACCCATTCCCACTATGACAGAACCCGCTTTGACTCCTCTCCTCCCTCCCGCCGGAGCGCGCCCATGATGGCGCTGGCGCTCCTGCGCAACCTGGCCAACTATCGCGGCTTCATCAGCGGCAGCGTCAAGCGCGAATTCCAGATCAAGTACCGCAACTCCATCCTCGGCGCCGCCTGGACGGTGCTCAGCCCGCTGGCGATGATCGTCGTCTATACCGTGGTGTTCGCCCAGGTGATGCACTCGCGCCTGCCGGGCAGCAGCTCGACCTTCGCCTACAGCATCTACCTGTGCGCCGGCGTGCTGACCTGGGGCCTGTTCGCCGAGATCACCGGGCGGGCGCAGAACATGTTCCTCGAACACGCCGGCCTGATCAAGAAGATCAATTTCCCGCGCATCTGCCTGCCGGTCATCGTCGTGCTCAACGCCGGCGTCAACTTCGCCATCATCTTCGGCCTGTTCACCGGCTTCCTCGTCCTGTCGGGCAACTTCCCCGGCTGGCCCTATTTAGCGCTGCTGCCGGTGCTGCTGGTGCTGGTGCTGTTCGCCATCGGCCTGGGTCTGATCCTCGGCGTACTCAACGTGTTCTTCCGCGACGTCGCCCAGTTCTTCACCATCGCGCTGCAGTTCTGGTTCTGGTTCACCCCGGTGGTTTACCCGGCCACGGTGCTGCCGCCCGAGGCGCGTGCGCTGCTGGTGTGGAATCCGATGGCGCCGCTGATCCTGGCCTGCCAGGAGATCCTGGTCAACGGCCGCTGGCCGCACTGGGCCGGCCTGCTGCCGGTGGCCCTGCTGGCCGTCGCGCTGTGCCTGCTCGGCCTGCAACTGTTCCGCCTGCGCGCGGGAGAAATGGTGGATGAACTGTGAACGGTAGCATACAAGTCAACAATCTGGGCAAGGCCTACAAGCGCTACCCGAACCACCGCGCCCGCCTGCTCGAATGGCTGCTGCCGTTCGCCGGCCCGCGCCACCAGCAGATCCACGTGCTGCGCGACATCAGCTTCTCGGTCGAACCGGGCCAGGCGCTGGGCATCATCGGCGTCAACGGCGCCGGCAAGAGCACCCTGCTCAAGCTGATCACCGGCACCGCCGCCGCCAGCACCGGCAGCGTCGCCATGCAAGGCCGGGTCGCCGCCATGCTCGAACTGGGCATGGGCTTCCATCCCGACTTCAGCGGCCGGCAGAACGTCTTCATGGCCGGCCAGCTGATCGGCCTGACGGTGGCCGAACTGGCCGCACTGATGCCCGAGATCGAAGCCTTCGCCGAGATCGGCGACTATATCGACCAGCCGGTGCGGGTGTATTCGAGCGGCATGCAGATGCGCCTGGCCTTCGCCGTCGCCACCGCCAAGCGGCCCGACGTGCTGATCGTCGACGAGGCGCTGTCGGTCGGCGACGCCTACTTCCAGCACAAGAGCTTTGAGCGCATCCGCGCCTTCCGCGCCGAGGGCACCACCCTGCTGATCGTTTCGCACGACAAGGGGGCGATCCAGTCGGTGTGCGACCGCGCCATCCTGCTCGACGGCGGCCGCGTCAGCAAGGAAGGCCCGCCCGAGGAAATCATGGACCTGTACAACGCCATGATCGCCGAGAAGGAGAACCAGACGGTCCGCCAGGAGACCACCGACAGCGGCAAGGTGCAGACCATCTCCGGCACCGGCGAGGCGACCGTGGCCGACATCACCATGCTCAACGAACAGGGCGAGCGCGCCGAGATGCTCGGCGCCGCCGCCCCGGTGCGCCTGCGCGTGACGGTGGCAATCCAGGCCGACATCGCCAACCTGACGCTGGGCATCCGCATCAAGGACCGGCTCGGCCAGAACATCTTCGGCACCAACACCCACCACCTGGGCCGGCCGATCGGGGCGGTAACCGCCGGCGAGCGGCTGACGGTGGACTTCTGCTTCGCCCTCAACCTGGGGCCGGGCAGCTACTCGGTGGCCACCGCCCTGCACAGTGCCGACACCCACCTGGTCGACAACTACGAGTGGCGCGACCTGGCGCTGGTGTTCAACGTCATGAACCTGCAGCTGCCGTATTTCGAGGGCTGCACCTGGCTGGCGCCCGAGCTGGCCATCACCCGCCACTGAGGTCCCCCATGCCCTTCATCTCCTATGCGCCGAACTTCGAGGACGTGCTGCTGTGGCGCGCACTGCGCCACGTCGAGGCCGGCTTCTACCTGGACGTCGGCGCCGCCGACCCGCTGCACGGTTCGGTGACCCAGGCCTTCTACCAGCGCGGCTGGCGCGGCGTCAACCTGGAGCCGGCGCCGGCGCTGCACGCCCGCCTGCGCGCGGCGCGCCCGGCCGACGTCAACCTGGCGCTGGGCGCCGCCGCCGCGGCCAGCGCCGCCGCCACCTTCTACGACGCGCCCGACAGCGAGCGCTCCGGCTTCCTGGCCGAGCAGGCCCGCGCCTGCCGCGCCGACGGCCAGCCGGTGCAACTGCGCGAAGCCGGCTTGACCACGCTGGCCGAGGTCTGCGCCGAGCACGCCGAGGGCGCCATCCACTTTCTCAACATCGCCGTCAACGGCGACGAGGCGGCGGTGCTGGCCGGAATGGACTGGCGCCGCTGGCGGCCCTGGATCGTGCTGCTGCGCGGCACCCCGGCTGACGCCGCGCCGGCGCTGACGGCGGCCGGCTACACGCTGGCCTACCGCGACGGCCAGAAGGATTACTACGTCGCCGCCGAGCAGGCCGCGCTGGCCGCCGCGCTGACGCTGGCGCCGCACGACGCCGACCAGTTCCAGCTGTACGAGGGCCACCACTACGCCCATCCGCTGACCGAGTGGCGCCGCCGCACCGCCGCCGCCGAGCAGGCCGCCGCCGACGCCAACGCCTGGGTCGCCGCCCACGAGCGCGGCTGGCGCGAGCGCGCCGAGCAGGCCGAGGGCCGATTCAGCCGCCTGCGCGACGACAGCGCCCGCAGCGAGGCCGCGCTCAACGTGCGGCTGGCCGGCACGCTGGCGCGCGCCGAACAGGCCGAGGCGCGCGCCGCCCTGGCCGAGGCACGTGCCGCCCACGCGGCCGACCACGGCGTACGCGTCGACGCCGAGTTGCGCGGCATCTACGGCAGCCTGGCCTGGCGCTGGTCCAAGCCGCTGCGCGGCGCCGTCAAGCTGGCCAAGTATCTGCGCGGGCGCCGGCAGCACCTGAGCTGGCGCCTGCGCCACGCTGTGGCCGGCCTGCGCCGGCGCCTGCGCGCCGCGCTGACCGGCGCCGTCCGCGGCGCGGCGCGCGGCGCGCTCGGCTTCGTCACCGCGCGGCCAGCGCTGGCCTACTTCCTGCGCCGCCAGATCGGCCGCTTCCCGCGCCTGGTCGGCCTGGCACGCACCCTGGCCATGCGCGCCAGCGCCCGCCCGGTAGCGCCCGAGACCGCGGCGCCGCGCGCCGAGCTGCAGCAGTTGCCGGCCGCCGCCCGCCAGGTCTACGACCAGCTCAAGCGCGTCCTGCCCCCCCGCCACCCCTAAGCGTTCCGGAACCCTATGCGTATCATTCTTGACCTGCAGGCCTGCCAGGCCGCCAGCATGCACCGCGGCATTGGCCGCTACTCGATGGCGCTGGCCCAGGCGATGGCGCGCCAATGCGGCGGACACGAGCTGCACCTGGCCCTCAACGGCCAGTTCGACGCCGGCGCGACAGCCGTGCGTGCCGCCTTCGACACCCTGCTGCCGGCCGAGCGCATCCACGTCTTCGACATGCTGGCGCCGGTCGCCGAGTACGACCCGCGCAACGCCTGGCGCGCCCGCGCCGCCGAGCGCCTGCGCCAGCACTACCTGGCCGGCCTGAAGCCGGACGTGGTGCACCTGGCCAGCCTGTTCGAGGGCCTCAGCGACGATGCCGTCGCCGCCTGCCCGCCGAGCAGCGGCCGCTTCGCCAGCGCCGTCACGCTGTACGACCTGATCCCGCTGCTGCGCAAGGACGTCTACCTGACCGAGCCGCGCGCCGCCGCCTGGTACTACCGCAAGCTGCAGGGCCTGAAGAACGCCGAGCTGCTGCTGGCCATCTCCGGCCACTCGCGCCGCGAGGGCCTCGCCGCGCTGCAACTGCCGGCCGAGCGCATCGTCAACATCTCGTCGGCGGTCGACCCCATCTTCCGCCCGCGCCAGCTGAGCGAGGACGCGGCGACGGCGCTGCGCGCCCGCTACGGCCTGAGTCGCCGCTTCATCATGTACACCGGCGGCGTCGATTACCGCAAGAATATCGAGGGCCTGATCGAGGCCTACGCCATGCTGCCCGAGGCGCTGCGGCGCGGCCACCAACTGGCCGTGGTGTGCAGCATCCAGCCGACCGACCGCCACCGCCTGCAGCAACTGGCCACCAAGCTGGGCCTGCCGGACGGCGACCTGGTGCTGACCGGCTTCGTCTCCGACGACGACCTGGTCTCGCTCTACAACAGCACCGCGCTGTTCGTCTTCCCCTCGCTGCAGGAGGGCTTCGGCCTGCCGGCGCTGGAGGCGATGCAGTGCGGCGTGCCGGTGATCGGCTCGGATTCGAGCAGCATCCCCGAAGTGATCGGGCGCGCCGACGCGCTGTTCGACCCGACCAGCGTGGCCGCCATCAGCGCCAAGATGGCCCAGGTGCTGGACGACGCCGGCTTCGCCGCCACGCTGGCCGCGCACGGCCTGGAACAGGCCAAGCTGTTCTCCTGGGACGCCAGCGCCAAGACCGCGCTGGCCGCCTTCGAGGACTGCCACGCCGCCCGCCAGGGCGCCAGCGGCGCCGTCGCCGCGACGGGCCGGCGGCCGCGCCTGGCCTATGTCTCGCCGCTGCCGCCTGAACGCTCCGGCATCGCCGACTACAGCGCCGACCTGCTGCCCGAACTGGCGCGCTACTACGAAATCGACGTGGTGCTGGCACAGGACAAGGTCGGCGAGCCCTGGCTGGACGCCAACTTCGCCCAGCGCTCGGTCGAGTGGTTCGACGGCCACGCCGGCGAGTACGACCGCATCGTCTACCACTTCGGCAACTCGGCCTTCCACCAGCACATGTTCGGCCTGCTCGAACGCCACCCCGGCGTGGTGGTGCTGCACGACTTCTTCATGAGCGGCATCACCAACTACGCCGCCGGCGCCAGTCCCTATCCAAACGCCTACAGCCGCGCCCTCTACCTGTCGCACGGCTACCGCGCCCTGATCGACGAGCGCGCCGACGGACTGGAGGCCTCGATCTACCAGTACCCATGCAACCGCAGCGTACTCGACCATGCCGCCGGCATCATCGTCCACTCGCAGCACTCGCGCCAGCTGGCCGAGCACTGGTATGGCGCCGGCAGCGCCGCCGACTGGCGCATGATCCCGCTGCTGCGCATGCTGCCCGAGCGGATCGACAAGGCCGCCGCGCGGCGCCTGCTGGGGATCCCGGACGGCCAGTTCGTGGTCTGCTCGTTCGGCATGCTGGCCGTCACCAAGTGCAACGACCAGATCGTCGAGGCCTGGCTGGGCAGCGCGCTGGCCAGCGACACCGATGCCCGCCTGGTGTTCGTCGGCGAGAACGACGCGCTGCAGTTCGGCCGCGCGCTCGAACAGCGCATCGCCGGCAGCAACGTCAGCATCACCGGCTTCGCCAGCCAGGACAGCTACCGCCTCTACCTGGCAGCGGCCGACGCCGCCGTGCAGCTGCGCAGCCGTTCGCGCGGCGAGACCTCGGCCACCGTGCTCGATTGCCTGTCGTTCCGCCTGCCGACGGTGATCAACGCGCACGGCTCGGCGGCCGAAGTGCCGGCTCACGTCGCCATCCGCCTGGCCGACCGCTTCAGCCGGGACGACCTGGCCGCCGCCCTGCTGCGCCTGCGCCGCGAGCCGGCGCTGCGCGCCCTGCTGTCGGACGAAGCCGGCGCCTACATGGCGGCGCTGCACCACCCGGCGCGCATCGGCGTGGCCTATCGCGACGCCATCGAAGAATTCGCCCGCGACGGCGCCCACACCGCCGAGCGCGAGCTGCTGGCGGCACTGGCCGCCATCGACGGCGCCGTCGGCCCCGACGAGGCCGACCTGCTGGCCACCGCCAGCTGCATCGCCGCCAACCGGCCGCGCGCCGGCCAGCCGCAGGTGCTGGTCGACGTCAGCGCGCTGGCCGACTCGACGCGCCGGCCGGCCGACGCGGCGGCCCAGGAGGCGCTGCTGCTGCGCTTGCTGGCGGCACCGCCGGACGGCCACCGGGTCGAACCGGTGCTGTGGCGGCACGACCACTACCGCTACGCGCGGCGCTACGCGCTGGCGCTGATCGAGCGGCCCGAGCTGGTGCTCGACGAGGGCGCCGCCGAGCTGCGCGCCGGCGACTACCTGCTCAGCCCGTACGCTGCCGCGCCGGCCATCGCCGCCGCCACGCTGGCCAACCGCGGCGTGCGCCAGTTGGCGCTGCCGGCCGGCGACGACACCGAGGCCGCCCTGGCGCAACTAACGGCAGCGCTGGCGCCGGGCGGCGCGACGGCGGCCGCTCCGCTAACGGCAGAGGCAAGCTAGGATGGCCGGCCCGGAACAAGGCGCTGGCGCCGAACGGCAGTTGCTGGTCGACCTGTCGGTGCTGCACCGCCACGACGATCAGTCCGGCATCCAGCGGCTGGTGCGCAACACCCTGCGCGCCCTGCTGGCGGCACCGCCGGCCGGCCTGCGCGTCTGCCCGGTGTACGACGCCGGCGGCCACTATGCCTACACGGCATGCCACGGCGGCAGCGCCGCCGAGGGCGCGCCGATCAGCGTGCGCGCCGGCGACATCTTCCTCGGCCTCGACCTTTGCCCCGATCAGGTGCCGCTCAACCGCGCCGTCTTCGCAGACCTGCGCCGCCACGGCGTCGGCCTGTACTTCGTCGTCTACGACCTGCTGCCGCTAACCCTGCCGGCCATGTTCGCGCCCGGCGCTGCGCCCTGGTTCAGCCGCTGGCTCGACACCGTCGCCGCGCTGGCCGACGGCCTGCTGTGCATCTCGCGCGCGGTCGCCGACGAACTGCTGGCCTGGCTGGAACAGGCCGCCGTGGTGCGTCCGGCCGCGCTGCGGGTCGGCTACTTCCACCTCGGCGCCGACCTGGCCGCCGAGCTGCCGGCCGGCGCCGCGCCGGCCGCCGCCGAGCAGGCGGTGCTGGCGCGGTTGGCGCAGCGGCCGGCCTTCCTGATGGTCGGCACGCTGGAGCCGCGCAAGATGCACGCCCAGGCGCTCGACGCCTTCGAGCTGCTATGGCGCCAGGGCGGCGACGCCAGCCTGGTCGTCGTCGGCAAGCCCGGCTGGCTGACCGAGCACCTACAACAACGCTTGCTCGACCATGCCGAGCTGGGCCAGCGCCTATTCTGGCTGCCCGCCGCCAGCGACGCCGCGCTGCTGCAGCTGTACCAGCAGTGCGCGGCGCTGCTGGCCGCCTCGGCCGGCGAGGGCTTCGGCCTACCGCTGATCGAGGCGGCCCAGCACGGCCTGCCCATCCTGGCACGCGACATCCCGGTGTTCCGCGAGGTGTGCGGCGGGCACGCCGTCTACTTCGACGGCGCCGGCGTCGAACTGGCGGCGGCACTGCATCAGTGGCTGGCGCGGCGCGCAGCCGGCACGCTGCCCGATGCGCGCGCCCTGCCCTGGCAAACCTGGCGCGCCAGCAGCGAGAATTTGTTACGAATTGTAATGGAGCAAGATTGGTACAAACTGGCGCCGACCCTGCTGCCATAAGATCCGCCTACAAAATTTTACCAATTCTGCCTGCCCCAGGACGACACAGTGAAGAGCGATAAACCCTACAATACGCCAGTCCGTTTTTTTGCGCCGCCAGGACCTAGGAAATCAGCCGGCATTGCTCCTAGAGTTGCATTACTGACATATAATCCACTTTCCTTTTCCTGTCCTTACCTCTCATGCCCCCACGCCAACAAGTTTATCGCCTCCTGAGTCAACGCGTACTGCCGATAATCCTTGGCATCAATTTTTTGCTACTACTCGTCTTTCTAACCTTTGATTATCAGGTGATGTTCCATTCTGATTCGGCGGTCAAAAATTTGCTGGCGCAGGAAATCTGGGAAACCGGCCAGTATTTCCCCCGCGACTGGAATTACGTCAACAACGACCTGTGGGTGTTCTACACACAAACCTTCATCGTGCCGCTGCTGGGCTGGTTCGAGAACGGCTTCGCTCTGCACGCTTTTTCCGACGTCGTCTCGGCCACGCTGATCCTGCTGGCGACCTGGCTCGTCACCGGAATGCTCGAACAGAGCCGCGCCGCACGCCTAGTCAGCACCATCCTGATCAGCAGCGGCATGTCGGTGATCTTCGCCGAGCACGTATTCGGTCAGGCCGCCTATGGCTCGATGTACTACATGGGCTGCTTCCTGCTGTATTCCTACTGGCGGCTGAATGCCGCACAGGGCCGTGCCGTACTGGGCTGGAGCGTGTCCACGTTTGTGATGGCGCTGCTGGTGTTCTGGGCCAATCCGCAACGCGCGCTGATGTACTACGGTTTGCCGCTGCTGACCGCCGCGCTGGCGCTGCACGGCCTAGACCACTACCGCAGCAGCAGCAGCAGCAGCAGCGCAGCGGCCAGCGTCCACCAGCCGAGCAGGTCCGGGCGCCATTTGCTAGTTCTGGCGCTAGGCTCGATCACCGGCATCGCCCTGCACTGCTATATTCGCCGCCTAGTCCACATCGACAGCGGCCTGACCGTCATCCACTGGCTGCCCTCCAACAGCATCATCAACAATGCCATGGGCACCGTGCGCGGCATCCTGACGCTATTCGACGGCCTGCCCGCGGCGGAAGCCAAAGTGATCTCCGTCTCCGGCGCGTATACCTTGCTGCGCATGCTGGCGGCGGTGTCCATGCTGGTGCTGCTGCCCTGGTCGGTACTCAACGCCATCCAGGCGCAGCAACGCAGCCGCATGTATTTTGCCGTCTTCACGCTGGTCTCGCTGGCCGGCAACCTGCTGCTGATCCTGACCACCTCACTGGCCGACATGTCGGCGCCGGAAGCGTCGGTGCGCTATCTGGTGCCAACCCTGCTGTTCATGATGATCCTGCTGGCCGGCACGATATTCGACCAGCCCGGCATCGCCGTGCGCACCCGTGTGATCGGCCTGTTCGCCATCGCCGTGCTGGGCACCAGCGCGCCCATGGTATACATCAAGGCCTTCGATGACCATTACCGCTTCCCGCTGCGCAAGACCCCGTATGTGGATGCCCACAAACGGCTCGGCGCTTTCCTCGAAGAAAACAAACTGCACTACGGCTACGCCACGTTCTGGAACGCCGGCAAGGTGACGGTGCTGAGCCAGCAACACGTCAAGGTGCGCCAGGTCAGTCTTGAAACCGGCGTGCCGATGCCGATGCGGACGCTGTCGTCGAACCGCTGGTACCGTCCGGAAGCCTGGCAGGGCGAAACCTTCCTGGTGCTGCCCGATTCCCAGCTCCAGGATGTCGACCTGCCGCGCCTGTTCAGCCTGGCCGGCCAACCGCTGCGCACGCTACGCTTTGAAGATGGTTGGACGATTTATGTCTTCGCCGATAACCTGGCGGCGACGATAACGTCCTGGGATTTCGAGGCGCGCACACCGCGCAAGAGCAAAATGACCGCCGCCACCCCGCATCAAATCGGCGCACTGCAGAGCGTAGCGGGCCAGCCGGCCGCACTGGTGGCACAGGATGCCGAACGCGGCGCGCTGATGTTCGGCCCAACCAGCGGCGTCGTGCCCGGCACCTACCTGGTCAGCTTCGATGTCGAGGCCACCGGCCAGGCACAAACTTTCGGCCACGTCGATGTCTGCATCAATGCCGGCGGCTATGTGCTGGCACAGCAAGCCATCACTCAGCCGGGCCGGCAAAAGCTGACCTTGCGCTTCAACACCAAACAGCCGCTCGATCCGCTAGAGTTTCGCGTCATCAAACAAGGCGGCGGCCTGCTCAAGGTCAGCGAGGTGGAACTTCGCCGCGACCTGAGCGCCGACTGAGCCATCATCTTCGCAGAAAGTAAAGCAGAAAGCCCATCATGTCAGTAACAGTACCCGTCATTTCGGTCGTCATTCCGGTCTACAAGGCCGAAAAGATGCTCGACGAACTATACCAACGCCTGCGCACGGCCCTCGAGACGATCAGCCCGCACTTCGAAATCATCCTGGTCGAAGACTGCGGCGGCGACCGCTCGTGGTCCGTCATCGAACGTTTGGCGCAGGCCGATAGCCGGGTTATCGGCCTGCAGTTCAGCCGCAACTTCGGCCAGCACTATGGCATCACGGCCGGCCTCGATCACTGCCGCGGCGAGTGGGCGGTGGTGATGGACTGCGACCTGCAAGACCAGCCGGAGGAAATCCCCCAACTGTACGCCAAGGCCCAGGAAGGCTACGACGTGGTACTGGCGCTGCGCGGTGCGCGTCAGGACCCGCTGCTCAAGCGCTTCACCTCGTGGCTGTTCTACCGCCTGTTCAGCTATCTGGCCGACATCGACTTCGACGGCGACAGCGGCAATTTTCGCATCATGTCTCGTCAGGTGGTACGCAACTTCAACCGCATGCGCGAGCAGCTGCGCTTTTTCGGCGGCCATGTGCAGTGGATGGGTTTCCCCACCACCGGCATCCAAGTGCGCCACGACGAACGCCTCGAAGGCCAGTCGACCTACACCTTCGCCAAGCTGTGGAAGCTGGCCGCCGACACCATCATCGCCTACTCCGACAAGCCGCTGCGCATGGCGGCCCGGCTCGGCCTGAGCATGGCCGCCGTATCGTTCGGCTTCGGCAGCTTCATCCTCGGCCGCTCGCTGCTGCACAGCTCGCCGATCCCCGGCTGGGCCAGCCTGATCGTCTCGCTCTACTTCATCGGCGGCCTGATCATCGGCATCCTCGGCATCCTCGGCGTCTACCTGGGCAAGACCTTCGACGAGAGCAAGAAGCGGCCGCTGTACATCGTGCGCCGCGCCACCGCCAACGCCGGGCAGCTGCATGAACACTGAGGCTGCCATGGCGCTGCTGACGCCCGCGCCCTGGGACCAAGCGGCCTTCGGCCTGCCGGCCTGGGAGCTGGCCGAATACTCGGCCGCCGCGCTGGCGCTGGCCGATGTCACGCCGGGCATCCAGACCGCCAAGATCGAGCCGCTGGCCGACAAACGCGCGCTGCAGCAGCACGGCTTCTACTACGTCGACACGCTGCTCGAAACGGCGGCCACGGCGGCCCAGCTGCGCACGCCGGCCACCGCCGCGCCAGCCGGCCTGAGTGTGGTCCACTGCGCCGCGCCCGGCTTCAATGCCGCCGCCGCGCTGGCGATCTGCCACGGCGCCTTTGCGCACGGCCGCTTCCAGCGCGACCTGAACATGGACCAGGCCGGCGCGCGGCGCCGCTACGACGGCTGGCTGAGCCAACTGATCGCCGCCGACGCCGTCTATGGCCTGTACGCCGACGGCCAACTGGCCGGCTTCATCGGCCACCACGGCCACAGCCTGGTGCTGCACGCGGTGGCGCCGGCCTGGCGCGGCCGCGGCCTGGCCAAGCACTGGTGGCACATGGTGGCGCTACAGCTGTTCGACGCCGGCCACGAGCGCGTGACCAGCTCCATCTCGGCCGCCAACGTCGCCGTGCTCAATCTGTACGCCTCGCTCGGCTTCTCGTTCGGCCGGCCGCAGGACATCTACCACCGCATCGTCAAGTAAAGCCATGAACTACCTCTATATCGCCCTGACCATCGCCCTGACCGTGTACGGCCAGATCGCCATCAAGATGCAGGTGCTGCAGGCCGGCGAACTGCCCGCCGACGGCGGCGGCAAGCTGGCCTTCCTGCTGCGCCTGCTGCTCAACCCGTGGATCGTCAGCGCCTTCGCCGCCGCCTTCCTCGCCTCGATCGCCTGGATGGGGGCGATGACCAAGTTCCAGCTGAGCCATGCCTACCCCTTCATGAGCCTCAATTTCGTCATCGTGCTCGCCTTGAGCGCCTGGCTGTTCCATGAACCGATGTCGATGACCAGGCTCATCGGCGTCACCCTGATCTGCGTCGGCACCGTCGTCGCCGCCCAGGGCTAACCGGAGACCCCATGCAAACCATCCCGTTCAACAAACCCTTCATGACCGGCCGCGAGCTGTGGTACATCGCCCAGGCGCACACCAACGGCCACCTGTCGGGCGACGGCAGCTTCACCAAGCGCTGCCACGGCTGGCTCGAGCAGCACACCGGCACCGCCCGCGCCCTGCTGACCCACTCCTGCACGGCGGCGCTGGAGATGGCCGCGCTGCTGGCCGAGGTCGAGGCCGGCGACGAGATCATCATGCCGTCCTACACCTTCGTCTCGACCGCCAACGCCTTCGTCATGCGCGGCGCCGTGCCGGTCTTCGTCGACATCCGCGCCGACACGCTGAACATCGACGAAACCAAGATCGAGGCGGCCATCACGCCGCGCACCAAGGTGATCCTGCCGGTCCACTACGCCGGCGTGGCCTGCGAGATGGACACCATCATGGCGATCGCCCGGCGCCACAATCTGATCGTCATCGAGGACGCCGCCCAGGGCATCATGTCGACCTACAAGGGGCGCGCGCTGGGCAGCATCGGCCACATGGGCGCCTACTCCTTCCACGAGACCAAGAACATCATCGCCGGCGAGGGCGGCGCGCTGCTGGTCAACGACGCCCGCTTCGCCGAGCGCGCCGAGATCATCCGCGAGAAGGGCACCAACCGCAGCCAGTTCTTCCGCGGCCAGGTGGACAAGTACACCTGGGTCGACATCGGCTCGTCCTACCTGCCGGGCGAGGTGATCGCCGCCTTCCTGTGGGCGCAGATGGAGGAGGCCGACAGCATCACGGCGCGCCGCCTGGCGCTGTGGGACACCTACCACGCCGCGCTGGCGCCGCTGGAGGCGGCCGGCAAGCTGCGCCGCCCGATCGTGCCGCAGGGCTGCGTCCACAACGCCCACATGTACTACATCCTGCTCGACTCGCCGGAGCAGCGCGGCGGCGTCATCGCCGACCTGAAACGCCAGGGCGTCAACAGCGTGTTCCACTACGTGCCGCTGCACAGCGCGCCGGCCGGCCGCGTCCGCAGCCGCTTCCACGGCGACATGACGCAGACCGACCAACTGTCCGACCGCCTGCTGCGCCTGCCGCTGTGGATCGGCCTGGAGGCGGAGCAGGAGCGCGTCGTGCGCGCGCTGCACGAGGCGCTGTAACGGCGCCGCCGGGGCGGCCGGCCCGGCCGCCGCCCGGACGAGGGACGTAAAAAAAGCAGCCCGGGCTGCTTTTTTCACGTCTGCCGCAACGGCGCGCTTACTGCGCCGGGGCCTGTTTCGGCAGGCCGCCCAGCAGGGCCGCCACCTTTTGTTTCGGCTTGACGCCGACACTGGTGGCGCTGGCCAGCGAGGCGCTCGGCGCCGGCGCGGCGCTCTTGGCCGGCTCGTAAGGCTTGAGGAACCACGGGTCGGTCTTGTCGCGGCGCGACGACGGGCCGCCCGGACGCGGACCGCGCTCGAAGCCGCGGTCGGCGCTGCTGCTGCTGCTGCGCTCGGTGCTGCTGCGCTCGGTGCCGCTGCGTTCCATGCCGCCGCGCTCGCTGGCGCCGCGTTCGCCGCCGCTGCGCTCGGCCGAGCGTTCGAACGGACGCGCCGCCGGCGCGCCGCGTTCGCCGCCTTCGCTGCGCCGCGGACGGCGCTCGCTGCCGCGCTCCTCGCCGCGGCCGACGCCCGGCGTGAAGCCGACCAGCTCGCCGCGCTTGATGCTCTGCTTGATCAGCTTCTCGATGTCGATCAGCAGGCGCTCGTCCTTGTCCGAGTAGATCGAGATGGCGTCGCCGGAGGCGCCGGCGCGGCCGGTGCGGCCGATGCGGTGGACATAGTCCTCGGCGTTGTACGGCAGGTCGAAGTTGATCACGCACGGCAGGTCGGAAATGTCGAGGCCGCGCGCCGCCACGTCGGTGGCCACCAGCACGTCGATCTCGCCCTTCTTGAAGGCGTCGAGCGCGGCCATGCGTTCCTGCTGGGTGCGGTCGCCGTGGATCGCGGTGGCTTTCATGCCCTCCTGCTCCAGGCTGCGCGCCAGGCGCGAGGCGCCGATCTTGGTGTTGGAGAAGATGATCACCTGCTTCAGGTCGCGCTGGCGCAGCAGGTGGGCGACGACGTCGCGCTTGTGCTCGTCGGCGACCTTGTAGACCACCTGGCTGACCTTGTCGGCGGTCTGGTTGCTGCGCGCCACTTCGATGGTCAGCGGATTGTTCAGGAAGGTGTTGGCCAGCTTCTTGATCTCCGGCGAGAAGGTGGCCGAGAACATCAGGTTCTGGCGCTGCTTGGGCAGCAGGTTGATGATGCGTTGCAGGTCGGGCAGGAAGCCCATGTCGAGCATGCGGTCGGCCTCGTCCATGACCAGCATCTGCACCTGGCCCAGCGAGATGTTCTTCTGCTCGATGTGGTCGAGCAGGCGGCCCGGCGTGGCGATGACGATCTCGACGCCGCCCTTCAAGATCGTGGTCTGGCCCTTCATGTCCATGCCGCCGAACACCACGGTCGAGCGCAGCGGGGTGTGCTGGGCGTAGGCCTTGACGTTCTCGGCCACCTGCACGGCCAGCTCGCGGGTCGGCGTCAGGATCAGCGCGCGCACCGGGTGGCGCGCCGGCGACATGCTGGCGCTGGCGTGGGCCAGCAGCATCTGGATGATCGGCAGGGCGAAGCCGGCGGTCTTGCCGGTGCCGGTCTGCGCCGCGCCCATCACGTCGCGGCCTTGCAGCAGCACGGGGATGGCCTGGGCCTGGATCGGCGTCGGGTGGACATAACCCTGGTCGGTCAGCGCGCGCAGGATCAGCGGCGACAGGCCGAAGTCGGCGAATTTGACATCGGCGACGGGGGCGGCGGCGAGCGGCGCCGCGTCGACCGGCGCGGGTGCGGCGGCGACGGGCGCGGCTTCGGCGGCTTCGGCGGCTTCGACAGCGACGACAGGTACAACAGGAACAGGGACGGCTTCGACAGGTACGGCTTCGACAGGTGCGGCCGCGACGGCGGCGGCTTCAACGGCGGCGAGCGGCGCCGCGACGGCGGCAGGGGCGGACTCGGCGCCAGGCAGGGATTGGATCTCGTTTTCGGACATAGATTTTGGTCGGCTTCCGTCCAGCGGGCAGCCATGCTTTCTTCAATAAACAACAGTTTCTGCGTGCGGCGGCCAGGGCATGCGCCCGGCCGGAACCGGGCCTGGCTAGGCACCTGCGCGCTCCGGGGCGATGGTGGACCGACACATGGGGAGAGCGAGGCGAAGGCAGGCGGCGGCGCCACACAGGAAGCGCCACGACGGCCGTGCCGACATCGCGCGCGCAGACATGGATACAATATCAGCGCCGTAAACTATACCCTAAATCGGCGCAACTGCACACGAAAACAGCACTTTTTGTATGGAAATCATTGCATGATTGGAATGTATAATAGTCATTCTGCCCCTTATAATTGCCTTCCCGACATCAGATTTCCCCGCAAATCACCCCGCAAGCCCAGTTGCGCCATTGGATACCCCCGCCATGCCCGTCCCACCGCCGGTTCCCGAGATGAACCGTTTTTGTCCGACCTGTTCCGCGCCGCCGCGCCGCGCGCCGGGCGCGCCGCTGACGACGCTGCTGACGACGCTGTCGACGGCGTTGTCGACGGCATTGTCGATGCCGCCGCTGACGCTGCTGGCGGCGCTGCTGACGCTGACGCTGGCACTGCTGCTGGCGCTGGCGCCGGCCGCCCCGGCGCTGGCCGCGCCGCCGCCGGGCGCGCTGGCCGCCCCGGCCGCGCCGGCGCCGTCGCTGCGCTTCAAGAAGCTCGGCCCGCTGGGCGACGACGAGCCGTCGATGCTGTCGCTGATGCAGGACCGCAAGGGCTACGTCTGGGTCGGCACCCACACCAACGGCCTGTACCGCTATAACGGCTACCACGCCGTCAAGTACAGCAACAACCCGGCCAATCCGCGCAGCCTGCCGCACGACCGCGTCTCCGCCCTGTTCGAGGACCGCCGCGGGCGCATCTGGGCCGGCACGCAGAACGGCCTGGCCCGCTTCAACCCGGCCAGCAACGACTTCACCGTGTTCACCCCGGCCAAGGCGCCCAACAACCACCGCATCATCAAAAGCATCGTCGCCGACGGCGCCGACGGCATGTGGGTGGCCAGTTGGGGCGGCCTGCAGCACTTCGACCCGGCCAGCGGCAAGTTCGAGGTCTACGGCCACGACGCCGGCCGGCCCGACAGCCTGGCCAGCAACGACATCAACGCGCTGGCGCGCGACGCCAAGGGCGGCATCTGGGCCGCCACCTGGCCCGGCGGACTGGACTACCTGGCGCCGGGCGCCGGCGGCTTCGTCCACTACCAGGTCGACGCGGCGGCCAAGCCCGACGCCCGCGTCAACATCGTCCGCGCGCTGCAGTTCGACCGCCAGGGCGCGCTGTGGATCGGCACCGAGTCGGGCGTGCTGCGCTGGGACGGCAAGAGCGACTGGTCGACCCGACAGAACGTCGCCGCGCCCTACAGCCGCGTCACCAACTTCTACGTCGACAGCGGCGACACGCTGTGGTGCACCACCCTGTCGGCCGGCCTGCTGCGCTGGAACGCGGCGGCCGGCAAGTTCGACCAGTTCGTCCACGCCGCCGACGATCCCTACAGCCTGCCCGGCGACAACCTGCGCGCCGTCATGCAGGACCGCGGCGGCATGCTGTGGATCGCCTCCTTCACCGACGGCATCAGCCTGGCCAACCTGAGCAGCGGCGGCTTCACCCGCCACGTGCCGTTCCGCATCGACAGCCGCTCCATGCCGGCCAGCAACGCCCTGCTCAGCCTGGCGCGGGCGCCGGCCGGCCGCGTCTGGATCGGCGGCAACGTCGGCATGAGCCTGTTCGACCCGGCCAGCGGCAGCGTGCTGAAGAACTATCGCGCCGACGAGCGGCGGCCCGGCGCGCTGAGCCACAACATCGTCTACAGCATGTACCAGCGCATCGGCGCCGACGGCGCCGCCGCCGGGCCGCTGTGGGCCGGCACCTCGAACGGCCTGAACCGGCTCGACCGGCCCGACGGCGACTTCCGGGTGGTCCACTTCGGCAACACCGCCAGCGACTTCATCAACTTCATCGCGCCCGGCGCCGGCGACGTGCTGTGGCTCGCCACCGGCAACAGCCTGGTCAGCTACAACACGCGCAGCGACGCCCGCCGCATCTACTACCACGACCCGCAGGACCCGAGCAGCCGCAGCGTCAACGGCACCTCGGCGGTGCTGGAGGACAGCGCCGGCCGCGTCTGGGCCGGCTCGGAGTGGAACGGCGGCGGCCTCGACCTGCTCGACCCGCGCACGGGCAAGTTCCGCCACTTCCGCCACAGCAACGGCGCCGCCGCCGGCCTGAGCGACGACAACATCTCCAGCCTGCACCAGGACGCCGCCGGCCGCGTCTGGATCGGCACCGGCAAGGGCCTCGACCTGGTGCTCGACGGGCCGGACGGCGCCGTCGGCTTCCGCTCCTACGCCGCGGCCATGCACGCGGCGAAGATCCTGGCGATCCGCGACGACCTGGCCGGCAACATCTGGTGCAGCACCATCGCCGGCCTGTACCGGCTCGACCCGCGCAGCGGCAAGGTCAGCCACTTCACCGCCTCGGACGGCCTGACCGAAGGCTTCACCGTCGGCTCCTCGACGCTCGACGCCGCCGGCCAGTTGTACTTCGGCGGCGTGCACGGCATGACCGCCGTCACCCCCTCGGCGGTGCGCAGCGACTCGGTGGCGCCGCAGGTGGCGATCACCGACATCAGCGTGTTCAGCCACTCGCTGCAGGACGGCGGCCTGGGCGAAGGCGTCGCCATCGAAGGCCCGCTGACGGCGCCGACCCGGCTGACCCTGTCGGCCCAGGCCTCGGTGTTCGCCATCGAGTTCGCCGCGCTGCACTACACCGAGCCGGGCGAGAACCGCTACCTGTACCAGCTGCAGGGCTTCGACCGCGACTGGGTCGCCGCCGACGCCGCCCACCGCGTCGCCAGTTACACCAACCTCAACCCCGGCAACTACCTGTTCCGCGTCAAGGCCGCCAACCACCGCGGCGTGTGGAACGCCGAACCGGCCACGCTGCAGATCACCATCACGCCGCCGTTCTGGCAGCGCTGGTGGTTCCGCCTGCTGGCCGGCCTGCTGGTGGTCGGCGCCCTGCTCGGCGTGCACCTCCTGCGCCTGAAGCGGGTGACCCGCCAGCAGCGCGAGCTCAAGCAACTGGTCGAGGAGCGCACCGGCGAGCTGGAGGAGTCGAACCGCAAGCTGGCCGCGCTCAGCACCACCGACGGCCTGACCGGCGTGGCCAACCGCCGCGGCTTCGACCTGGCGCTGGAACGCGAATGGCGCCGCGCCGAGCGCACCGGCCAGACGGTGGCGCTGACCATGCTTGACGTCGACCACTTCAAGAAATATAACGACCATTACGGCCACCTGGCCGGCGACGCCTGCCTGCGCGCCGTCGCCGAGCTGATCACCAGCCACGGCCGCCGCACCACCGACCTGGTGGCGCGCTACGGCGGCGAGGAATTCGCCCTGCTGGCGGCGGCCACCGACAGCGCCGACGCCTTCGGCGTGGCCGAAGCGATCTGCGCCGAGTTGCTCAAGCTGCAACTGCCGCACGCCGGCTCGCCGTTCGGCGTGGTGACGATCAGCATCGGCGTGGCGGTGCTGCTGCCGAGCGAACACAACACGCCGGAGCAACTGGTGCGGCAGGCCGACCGCGCCATGTACCGGGCCAAGGAAAAGGGCCGCAACATGGCCCTGCTGGCGCTGCCGGCGATGGATTGACACACTCAGGAAACAGTACCATGCAACAAGACCCCCAAGCCCAGGTGCCGAGCGCCGCCGACGCCAACGACCCGATGCCGCAAGCACCCGCGTCGCCGGAGCCGGACGCCTGCTGCCACAGCGGCTGCACCTACTGCGTGGACGATCTGTACCAGGACGAGCTGGACAGCTACCGCGCGGCGCTCAAGGCCTGGCGCGCGCGCCACGGCCTAGCCTAGCGGCTCGCCGCGAGGGCACTTCGCAGCTGCGGGGTCA
This sequence comes from Rugamonas violacea, assembly GCF_016461825.1. Lineage (GTDB taxonomy): Bacteria > Pseudomonadota > Gammaproteobacteria > Burkholderiales > Burkholderiaceae_D > Rugamonas. Next base: position 84,416 of record NZ_JAEMNU010000126.1, read on the forward strand.
GCTGCGGGGTCAGGATGCAGCTGCGCAGCTGCGGGGTCAGTGCCGACATTCGGACACGAACTGAACCATTCGAAGAGCAGACTACTGCTGAGCACGTGTACGAATGTCGGACCTGACCCCGCTTCGCTGCTGAGCACGTGTACGAATGTCGGCACTGACCCCGCTTCTGACCCCGCTTCGTGCCGTGCCCGCTTCGTGCCGGACCTGATCCCGCTTCGTGCCGCCGCTTCGGGCTGTCTGGCGCGGCATGGGTTCCCGCATGCGCGGGAACGACGGCGCGGCCGGAGCTGAGCCCGCCCGGCTGGCTTAGAAGGTTTCCCACTCGTCGCTGTTGGCCGGTTCGCTGGCGGACTGTTTGGGCCGGGCGCGCGGCGCCGCCGGCTTGGCGGCCTTGGCGGCGAGACGGCGCGGCGCCGGC
>NZ_JAEMNU010000127.1 GCF_016461825.1 Rugamonas violacea
ACGTGATGATCCAGTTTGCGGCCGTCAGAAGTTCGTTTGCATTTCATAACGACATTATATTACAAACTTACTTTACTTTCTAGAAGGTTAGTAACCGTGGCGACAATGCAATCCATTGTACTACTGTTCCATTTTCGAATTGTGGAGCGGCCACGTTGGATCGTGTCTCACGGATGCATGAAGGTGGTGCTGAGTTTTGCCCTTAATTTCGGGCTGTTTTGAGGCGGCCAATGTGATTCCTGGATAGGTTAGATTTCACAAAATTGCCAATTAAACTGAGGTAACTTGTAGCCCATCTTAGCCGGCGGTCGGCTTTGGCCCCGATCTGAACATCGTTACGCGACGACGACGACGGTTTGGCCAGGAGTGTGCCGACCGCTTTTCTTTACCACGATGTCCACATCGCATCCCAGCCGGTTCAAACATTCGATCATCTTGGCTTGGCTGATGCCGCGGAACTTGCCGCGCAACAGATCGGAGAGTTTGGGCTGTGGCATGCCGAGTAGTTCGGCTGCACATTGCTGCGTCAAGTGCCGGCCTTTGATGATCTGCGCGATCTCGTTCGCCAGTCCCGCTTTCACCAGCATGTCGTCGGCATCCGGCCGGCCCAGGTCGGCATAAGGGTTGCCGCTGCCTTCTTCTATGGTGATGTCGCCGATGGTGGTGGTCGTATTCATGTTGAGCGATCCTTCTCTTCCCCCTGTGTCAGGATAGTTGTCGCGTCATCTGATTTCTCGTAATCGTACAGGGGGCGGAGCAAAGACGGGCAGTGAAACACTATTCAGC
>NZ_JAEMNU010000128.1:0-21896 GCF_016461825.1 Rugamonas violacea
CGCCCCCGGGGGGGCCCCACCCCAGGTCCACGCCGCTGGGTTGATGTCGGCATCACAAACCGCGCGCGCATAGAAAAATCCCCGTGTGATGTTTCCATCACACGGGGATTTTAAATTTTGGTCGGAGTACAAGGATTCGAACCTTGGACCCCCTGGTCCCAAACCAGGTGCGCTACCGGGCTGCGCCACACTCCGAAGAAGCAAGATAATACAAGTCGGATGAACGTCCGTCAAGGGCCTTGGCAAATTCAGTTTAGATCATTGCGATATTTTTTCAATGTGAGACTATGGAGCTGATTTTGCCCTTAGCAGAAAAACCACGATGCACACTCTTCCCGCCGTCACCGCCCCCGTCCTGTACGGCACCGCCGCCAAGCGGCGCTGGGGCATCGGCACCGGCCTGGCGGTGTCGCTGGCGCTGCACGCGCTACTGATCCTGGCCTACCGCTTCGCCTGGCAGCCGCCGCCAGTCGACCCGGCGCGGCCGGCGCCGACGCTGACTGTCTGGCTGCGCCCCGTGCCGCCGCCGGTGGCGCGCCTGCTGCCGCCGCCAACACCGCCGGCCACGCCCGCGCCCAAAACCAGGCCGGCACGCCAGCGCGCCGAACGCACGCCGCGCCGCGCCGCCGCGACCGAAGCGAGCGCGGCCAAGCCCGCCGGCGCGCCGGCGCCACCAATCAGCCTGCCGTCGCCGGCCGGCGAGCAGCGCGCCGACCTGTTCGCGGCGGAGCAGAAACCCAAGTTCGATATGGAGGCGGCGCGCAAGAGCGCGCGCAAGCTGGCCAACAATCTCGACGATCCGGCGCGCGCCGGCACCGCCGTGGCGCAACTCGACAAGAAGCCGCTGTACCCGGAGGAGCGTGACGGCAAGCTGGCGCGCGACATCGCCGGCGCCAAGCGGGCCAACTGCAAGGACGGCGTCCCTGGCGGCCTGCTGGCGCCACTGTTCCTGTTGATGGACAAAAAGGACAGCGGCTGCAAGTGGTGAGGCGGCCGCGCGCTGCGCGCCGCTGCCGTGGTGGCGTGGCCAGCGGCGCGTGTGGCGACCACGCCGACGCCGCTGCCGGCCTAGTCTTCGGCGTCGCCGTCGGCCTTCATCTGCAAGGCGCGGTCGTACAGCGCGTTCTTCTTGCGGCCGGTGATCTGCGCCGCCAGGTTGGCGGCCTGCTTGACCGAGCACTCGGCCAGCAGAATCTTCAGGATGCGTTCGGCCTCGACGTCCTGCTCGTCCGCGGCGGCCGGCGCGCCGGCCAGCAGCACGACGAACTCGCCCTTTTCGCGGTGCGGGTCGGCCTTGATCCAAGCCTCGGCCTCGGCCAGCGGACAGCGGTGGATCTCCTCGAACATCTTGGTCAGCTCGCGCGCGAAGACCACCTCGCGTTCGGGCTCGAACACCGCCGCCAGCGCGCCGGCGCAGTCGAGGATGCGGTGCGGCGCCTCGTAGAACACCATCGTCGCGGTGACCGCGCGCAGCGTCTGCAAAAAATTCTCGCGCTGCTTGGCCTTGGCCGGCAGGAAGCCGACGAAGTAGAACTGGTCGTTCACCAGGCCGCTGGCCGACAGCGCCGTCACCGCCGCCGAGGCGCCCGGCAGCGGCAGCACGCGCAGGCCGGCGGCGCGCACCGCGTCGACGATGCGCGCGCCCGGGTCGGACACGGCCGGCGTGCCGGCGTCCGACACCAGGGCGATCCGCTCGCCCGCCTGCAGCCGCGCGATCAAGGTCTCGGCCACCTCGCGCTCGTTGTGCTGGTGGGCGGCGATCAGCGGCTTGTGCAGGCCGAAGCGGGTCATCAGCTGCGCCGTGTTGCGGGTGTCCTCGCAGGCCACGGCGTTGACCAGGCTCAAGACGTGCAGCGCGCGCAGGCTAATGTCGGTCACATTGCCGATCGGGGTCGCCACTACATACAATGTTGCGCTAGGATAGGTCTGGTGCGCCGTTTCGCCCATGATGGGCAGGCTGGCGATGGGGCTGAATTCTTGTACGGTCATTTGGGGGTAGGATGCTGGCTAAAAGTGTGAAGTTGCTGCTGTTGGGCGCGGGCGCCGCCGCCGTCGCCGGCTGCAGCACGCCTTGCGGCGCGCCCGGCCGATTGTGCGCGCCTATTTCGTCAAACACAAGCATGGCGCCGCCGCTGATGGTCTACGCGCCGGCGCCGGTGGCCAAGCCGGAGGCGGCCGAGCCTTCCCGCGTCGAGACCTTCGCCGTCGAGCCGCCCGGCGCCGGCGCGGCGGCCGATGAACGCCGCGCGGCCGGCAATGATACCGCGGCGCCGGCCAACACCACCCGCATCGCCCTGCTGCTGCCGCTACGCTCCGAGGCCCTGGGCCAGGCCAGCGCGGCGCTGCGCGACGGCTTCATGGCGGCCTGGGAACGCGACCGCGACGGCATCGCCGTCACCGTCATCGAGACCGGCGACGTGGCGCAGGACGTGCTGGCCAACTACGCCGACGCGCTGCAGCGACAGGACCTGGTGGTCGGACCGCTGTCGCGCTCGGCCGTCGGCGCGGTGGCCGCCAGCGCCCTGGTGGCCAAGCCGACCATCGCCCTGAACTACCCCGAGGGCCACGGCGGCGCCGCCGAAACCGCCTTGCCGCCGCAGATGCTGGCGATGGGCCTGTCGATCGAGGAGGAGGCGCGCCAGGCGGCGCAGTGGGCCGGCACCGAGCATCCGAACAGCAGCGCGCTGGTGGTCGCCACGGCCACGCCGTGGCAGCGCCGCAGCGCCGCCGCCTTCGTCGCCCAGTGGCAGCGCCTGGGCCGGCCGGTGCGGCTGGTCGAGCTGACGGCGCCGAACGGTTACCTGAGCGACCCCGAGCTGGTGCAGCTGCGCGCCCGCGTGCAGGGCGAGGCGCCCGACCTGGTGTTCGCCGCGCTGGGCGCCGACCAGACCCGCCAGCTGCGCGCCGCGCTGGGCAGCGAGCTGCCGCTGTACGGCACCTCGGCCCTGAATCCCGGCAACGGCAGCAACTTCCCCGACCAGGAGCTCGACGGCGTGCGCCTGCTCGACCTGCCCTGGCAGATCCAGCGCGACCATCCGGCGGTGATGGTCTACCCGCGCCCGCCGCAAACGCAGGAACGCCGCCCCGGCGCGGCCGACCTGGAACGGCTCTACGCGCTGGGCATCGACGCCTTCCGCGTGGCGCGCCAGATCGCCCGCCAGCCCAGCGGCCGCTTCGTGCTGGACGGCGTGACCGGCCGGCTGGCGGTCAGCTTCGGCCAGGGAACGGCCAGTTTCGAGCGCGTCGAGCAAGCGGCCGTGTACAAGAACGGCGTGCCGCAGCCGGTGGCGCCCTGAGCGCCGCCACGACGCGCGCCAAACCGCCATGCGCACCGAGCGCCAGCGCCTGGGCAGCCAGGGCGAAGACGCCGCGCTGGCCCACTTGGAGGGCCAGGGCCTGACCCTGGTCGAGCGCAACTTCCTCTGCAAGCTCGGCGAGATCGACCTGGTCATGCGCGACGGCGCCCAGTTGGTCTTCGTCGAGGTGCGCCGGCGCGCCGACCGCAAGCACGGCGGCGCCGCCGCCAGCATCGGCCCGCGCAAGCAGCTGCGCATGCAGCGCGCCGCGGAATACTATTTACTGCGTTTCCCCCGTCTGCCGTCCTGCCGCTTCGACGTGGTGGCGATCGACGGCGCCGAATTGAGCTGGCTGCGCAACGTGCTGCAAATGTAAGCATTTTTTACCGCGCTTGTCCGGCGCGCCGGGCCACTGCACTATAATCACGACACTATGAATAATCAACGCATCCTGGCGCACTTCCACGAAAGTGCCGAAATCAAAATCCAATCCGCCACCGTGCTGGCGCAGCCCATCGCGCAGGCGATCGACATGATGTTTGCCGCTCTGTCGAACGGCAACAAGATTCTGGTCTGCGGCAACGGCGGCTCGGCCGCCGACGCCCAGCACTTCGCCGCCGAGCTGGTCGGCCGCTTCGAGCGCGAACGCTTTCCGCTGCCGGCGCTGGCGCTGACCACCGACACCTCGATCCTGACGGCGGTGGCCAACGACTACAGCTACCGCGAGATCTTCTCGAAACAGGTGCAGGCCTTCGGCCAGGCCGGCGACATCCTGCTGGCGCTGTCCACCTCGGGCAACTCGGGCAACGTCGTCGCCGCCATCGAGGCGGCGCTGGAACGCGAAATGCGCGTCGTCGCCCTGACCGGCAACGGCGGCGGCGCCATCGGCAAGCTGCTGACCGACGCCGACGTGCACATCTGCGTGCCGGCCGAGCGCACCGCCCGCATCCAGGAAGTCCATCTGGTGACCATACACTGCATTTGCGACGGCATCGACGTCGCGCTATTCGGAGGAGACGCGAATGACTAATTTCGACCAGGGCCCGGGCTGGAAACGCCTGCAACGTCCGCTGGTAATGAGCTTGTTGTGCGGCGCGCTGCTGACTTCCTTGACCGGCTGTGTCGAGATGCTCGTCGGCAGCGCCGTGATCGGCACCGTGGCCGCCTCGGACCGCCGCACCTTCGGCGCGCAGACCGAGGACAAGACCATCGCCGTCAAGGGCGAGATCAAGCTGCAGAACCTGGTCGGCGACGCCGGCCACATCAACGTCAACAGCTTCAACCGCCGCGTCCTGCTGACCGGCGAGGTGCGCGACCAGGCCATGAAGGATGCGGTCGAACGCGAGATTCGCGGCATCGAGGGCGTGGTCTCGGTGGCCAACGAACTGGAGATCGCCGGCCTGTCGAGCTACACCTCGCGCTCCAGCGACGCGCTGATCACCACCAAGGTCAAGGCCAGCCTGGTCGACATGAAGGACATCTCGGCCAACTCCTTCAAGGTGGTGACCGAGCGTGGCGCCGTCTACCTGATGGGTCGCGTGACCCAGCGCGAAGGCACCATCGGCGCCGACGTGGCGCGCGGCGTCAGCGGCGTGCAGAAAGTGGTGAAAATCTTCGAGTACATCACCGAGGAAGAGTGGAAGAGCTACCAGCCGACTCCCGCCGCCGCGCCCAAGCAGCAGGCCGGCAGCAACTAAGCCAGCCGACGCTTGACCGCGCGGGGCGGACCAAATGTCCGCCCCGCGCGCGCATTCGGCGTATTCAAACGGTCTTAAGAATACCGGCCTATAATGTTCGCACCTGCCATCAGACGGTGAACATCTTATGCACGCATCCCGCTCCAATTCCACAGCCTGGCTCAAGCCCGCGCTGGCCGCCGTGGCCATCGCCGCCGTCGGCGTGGCCGCCTATGTCTCGCTGAACCAGCAAAGCAGCGCGCCGGCCGTGACCTTCATGAGCATCAAGGGCGAGAAGATCACGCCGGAGAGCCTGCACGGCAAGGTGGTGATGGTCAATTTTTGGGCAACCTCCTGCGCCACCTGCGTGGCCGAGATGCCGAAAATGGTCGAAACCTACAACAAATACAAATCGCAGGGCCTGGAGTTCGTCGCCGTGGCGATGCGCGACGATCCACCGAACTACGTGGTCAACTACGCCGAAACGCGGCAGTTGCCGTTCAAGGTGGCGCTGGACACGGCCGGCGACGCCGCCAAGGCCTACGGCAACGTGGCCATGACGCCGACCACCTTCGTCATCGACCGCAACGGCAAGATCCTCAAGCGTTATGTCGGCGAACCGGAATTCCCGGCGCTGCACAAGCTGCTGGAAAAAGCCCTGCGGGGATAGGACCGGGGAAGCGGGCAATGAATCGATGAGGGACGCCGAGGCGTCCCTTTTTCATCCCGCACCGAACCGCCAAGTCAAGAAACCCACAGGCGCAAATCTGGGGTCAGACCCAGCGGGTCTGACCCCGGCTCTCTGCCTTTGGGTGCTTGGTAGCCGCAGACACCGCTCAGAAGCCGGCCTGCAGCGACAGGTACACACCGTGCTGCTTCTTCGGATTGAAGACGGTGATGTCGCCCAGCTCGGCGTAGGCCACGGTGGCCGAGAAATTCTTCGACGGGAACCAGGCCAGGAACACGTCGTAATAGGCCTTCTCGTGGTCGACACCCAGGTTGTGCGGCTTGCGCCGGTATTCGGCGCCCAGCACCAGTTTGCGGTCGAGCAGATAGGCGGCCGACAGCTCCGGCATCAGGCGCTGGCTGTCGCCCTGGTCGCCGCCGAAGCCGAGCAGGCCCATCTGGTTGGCGCGGGTGGCGCGCAGCGTGGCGTTGAGCAGCAGGCTTTGTTCGAACAAGATCTTGGTGGCGGCCACGTAATAGTCGTAGCCGTGATCGTCCTTGGCGCCCAGTTGCTTGACACTGCTCACGCCCAGCGCGCCCAGCCCGCCTATGCCCTTGTTGCGCTTGTAGAGCACACCGATGGCGATTTGCGGCAGCAGCCGGTCCTGCTCGTAGACGGCGTCGCCGGCCACGCGCAGCTTGAGGCCGACGATGTCCTGCTTGATGCGCAGCTGGTCGAGCGGCGCCAGGCTGCCCTGGAAATCCTGCCGCGCCAGCGACAATTCGAGCCGGTCGGCGATACCGACCGCCACGCCGTAGCTGCCCAGGGTGTAGTCCTGCGTGCCGACGTAGGTGTAGTGGGCGTTGGCGCCCCAACTGTCGCGCGTGCCGTAGCCGGTGATCAGCGCCCACGGCGTGATGCCGCCGCCGCCGGCGCCCTCCAGCTGCGAGACGCCGCCGGTGGCGAGGAACTTGCCCATATCCGGCTTGCTTTGCGCCGAGGCGCTGGCGCCGGCGAACAGGGCGCAGCCCAACAAGGCCAAGCGGGGCAGGGTGGTATGGAGATGGCGCATGGGGTTTTCCTTGTTCTGGCCAAACGACGCCGATGGCATGGCGCTTATTTGGCGACGCTGATTTCGTAACGCTTATTTGGTGACAATATCGCGCTGCATCGGCGCCAGCTTGGCGATCAGCTTGTTCTGCACCGCGTTGGCGACGCCATGCGCCGCCATCGCCAGTTGCAGATCCTCGGTCAGCGCGTTGAACTGGGCGTTGCTGATCTTCAGGTCGATGTGCGCAGTCGACATGTCGCGGTCCTTGTACTTGCCGGTGTACTTGCAGGGGCCGCCGCTGAACTCGCACAGCTGCTCGGCCAGCCGCTCGGCCAGCTGCTTCAAGTCGGTGTCGACGAACTGCTCCTTGATGCGCACGTCGGCCGTCACCATGGGGATGAAGGTGTCGACGATCTTCTTGATGCCCGCCTTGCCGCCCAGGCCCTGGAAGGTCGAATCCTCGGTGTAGGGCGTTTGCGCCCAGGCCAGCGAGGAGGCCAGCAGCAAAGCGGCGCCTATGTGTTTACTCAATGTCATGGTGGTCATCCTATCGGTGCGCAGCAAGTGCCCATTTTCACATGCTATTTCGGATAGAGGATCATCTGTGTGCAGCGAAACAACGCTATCGTTTTGCCTGTCGCCTTGTTGCTCACCACCGCGTCCCACACCTGGGTGGTGCGGCCCTGGTGCACCAGCTTGGCCGTGGCGCTGATGCTGCCCTCGCGCGCCGTGCCGAGGTGGTTGGATTTGAGCTCGATGGTGGTGAAGCTGCTGGCCCCCTCGGGCAGCTGGGCGATGCAGCCGAAGCCGCAGGTGGTGTCGGCCAGCGTGACCACGCTGCCGGCGTGCAGGAAGCCGTTCGGCGCCAGCAGCTTGGCCGTCACCTCGCACTCGGCGCTTACCTCGCCGTCGCCCACCGCCGTGACGACGATGCCCAGATGCGCCGGCAGGCTGCCCTTGCTGATGTGGTTGAAATACTCGGGGGTGAATGGTGGATTCATCGCGCTTGCTCCTGGGTGGCTGGCCGGACCACGACCGCATGCATTGATGATAGCAACTTTCCACCCGTCGATCGCGGGAACGTCGCCTATCGTCTCAGGCCGGCGCGTAGCGCATCTGCTGGCGCATCCACTTCAAAAAGGCGGCGCGGCGCGGGTCGGAATCGAAGGGCAGCAGCGACAGCAGGCAATACTCCGAGCCGTCGCGCACGAAGCCGAACGGCGCCACCAGGCGGCCGCCGGCGATCTCGTCCTGCGCCATGAACACCGAGCTGATGGCCACGCCCAGGCCGGCGCCGGCCGCCTGCAACGTCAAATAGAAATGCTCGTAGGTCTGGCTGCCACTGTGCTCGGCCGCCGTCTTGCTGACGCCGCGCCAGCTGGCCCATGCCGTCTTGCGCGAGGAAGTGTGCAGGATGCGCTGCGCCGGCAGATGCAGTTGCTTGCGTTTCAATAGGCTCGGCGCGCAGACCGGACCGATCCACTCGTCGCACACGGCGGCGGCGTGGACGCTGGCGTCCCACTTGAAGTCGTTGCGGCGCAGGGCGATGTCGACGCCGTCGCGCTGGAAGGCGACCGGACCGCCGGAGGCGAAGATGTGCAGCTGGATTTCGGGATGGCGCTGGTAGAAATCGCCGAGCCGGGGGATCAGCCATTTCATCGAGATCGTCGGCTCGCAGGACAGCACCAAGGGGGCGTGCCGCGCCGGCTGGCGCAACGCCTCCATAGTGGCGTTGAGGTGCTCGAAGGCGTACTGCGTCGCCGCCCACAGCTGCTCGCCCTGCGGTGTCAGGAACACGCCGCGATTGCGCCGCTCGAACAGGGCGATACCCAGCGATTGCTCCAGCAGGCGCACCTGCCGGCTGACGGCGCCGTGCGTCAGGTGCAGCTCGTCGGCCGCCTGGACAAAGCTGCCCAGCCGCGCGGCGGCCTCGAAAAACCGCAGCGAATTGAGCGGTGCCTGGCGGTTCATTGATGTTTCATCATCTGTTAGTTTTTCTCACATGTTATCGAAAGTATAAATCGCTTTTCCGGTGCCGGCAATGTATCGATAATTTCAATCAGAAACTTGAAGAACGGAGCCGTCGTTCCACCTCGAAGGACGATGATTTTTCACCGATAACTGTGCGTCGAATGATGCGTAACCAGGAACTTTTAACATGACTATTTTGTTGGATGAAGGCCAGATTTGCGCACCGGATATGGCCATTGATCGACTCTGCAACCTGATCACCCGCAAGGACCGCTGCTTCATTCCGGCCGAGCGAATGAGGGAGCATCTGGTCGAGGGCAACGCGGAGGCGCTGGCCGATCTGGCGGCCTTCCGCGACAGCTGGAACGACATGCCCTGCGACGAGTACATGGCCGACGGCGGCCGTTACCGCTCGCGCCGCCACGCCACGCTGCGCGCGCTGCCGTCGAGCCACGTGGTGTACGTGGAGCCGCACCAGCCGCACTACCAAAGCCTGAGCTACAACAACCTCAACGGCGGCATCGCCCGGCACTACCAGCCGATCGCGCCGCAGGTCCTGCGCGGCCCGACGATGACGGCGATCCTGCGTTTTTGCTGCAGCATCTTCGGCCGCCTGTCGCCGTACGCCCACTGGCACATCGAGGTGCACCAGTTCCGCATCGACGCCAAGCTGGCCGCCGAGGGCAAGCCGACGCCGGAGGGTGTGCACCGCGACGGCGTCAACTTCGTGCTGATGTTGATGATCAACCGCAAAAACGTGGTCAACGGCTGCACCCAGATCTATGACCTGGACAAGCAGCGCATCGACAGCTTCACCCTGACCGATCTGTTCGACGCCGCCATCGTCAACGACCACCACGTGCTGCACGGCGTGACGCCGATCGTCCAGCTCGACGTCGACCAGCCGGCCAGCCGCGACGTGCTGGTGGTGACCTTCCGTAAAAAATAGCAGCGCCAGCAGCACCAGCATCGCGCGGCGCCACGCCGCGCGGTCTTCCCATCTCAGAAGGAAAGCAACATGACCGAGCTCATTGCCGTCGCCCTCATCACCATACTCGCCACCATCAGCCCGGGGCCGGATTTCGCGATGGTAACGCGCAACAGCTATTTATACGGCCGCAACGCCGGCCTGCTCGCCGCGCTCGGCATTGCGCTGGGCGTGCAGGTGCACGTGTTCTACACGATGTTCGGCGTCGCCCTGATTATCGCCCACTCACCCACATTATTCACCCTGATAAAGATAGTAGGAGCCCTCTACCTAATCGTCATCGGCTGGAAAACCTTCGCCAACAAAGCCAAACTGACTATCGATCTGCATGGCGCCAACGCCGTCTCGCCGCTGCGCATGGTCGGCAACGGCTTCTTCACCAACGCGCTCAATCCCAAGACCACGCTGTTCGTCGTCAGCACCTACACCCAGGTGGTGCAGGCCGGCACGCCGTGGACCACCCAGTTCGGCTACGGCCTGTTCATGTCGGCCACCCACTTCTTCTGGTTCGGCCTGGTCGCGCTGTTCTTCTCGCAGCAGGCCTTCCGCTCGCGCATGCTGAACCACCAAAGCGCCATCGACAAGCTGATCGGCGCCATCCTGATGGCGCTCGGCACCTCGCTGGCCTTCGCCAACTTGAGCCACTAGGTGGGGGGCGGGATGAACATCGCATGCATAGACCTGGAGGGTGTGCTGGTGCCGGAGATGTGGCCGCATGTCGGACAACTGGCCCGCATTCCCGGGCTGGCCGTCACCACGCGCGAGGAGCCTGACTATCCCCAGCTGATGCTCAGACGGATCGCCTTGTTGCGCAGGAACGGACTGCGCCTGGTCGACGTCCAGCGCATCGTCGCCACGCTGCGGCCGCTGCAAGGCGCCGCCGGCTTCTTGGCGGCGCTGCGGCGCCAGCACCGGGTGCTGGTGCTGTCGGACGCCTTTGTCGAACTGGCGGCGCCTTTCGCGGCGGCGCTGGGGCCGGTGGAACTGCAGTGCCACAGCCTGTCGGTCGACGCCGACGGCTTCATCGACGGCTGCCGTTTCCTGCCCAGACGCGGCAAGGAGGAGACCGTGCAACTGCTGCAGCAGGACGGGCACCGGGTGCTGGCCGTAGGCGACGCGCTGAACGACCTGGCCATGCTGCGCCAGGCCGATCTCGGCTTCCTGTTCCAACCGTCGCCGCAGACGCTCGACGTGGCGCGCGATCTGCGCGTCGCGCTCGACTACGACGACATCCTCGCCGTCGTCGAGCGCGCCGCCGCATCCGTCGGACGGCAATTCATCCTGCCGCCCGGCGGCATCGTCCTGCGCAAGGCCGGCAACGGCGCCTGAGGCACCCCAACCCAAGCGGCGCCGGCGCGGAAGCCGGGGCGGCCGCGCTGGCGCCAGCGCAGCTTTGGCCGCTTTGGCCGCTTTGGCCGCTGCCGGCGCTAACCGGGCGCCGCCACGGCGGGCCGGGCGAGCGGCTGCGGCGCGGCGCCATACCACACCACCTTCAACACCACCATGGCCATGGCCAGCGCGGCGAACAGCAGGCCGCTGGCGATGCTGCCCTGGATGCCGAAGCGCTCGATGGCCCAGCCGCCGGCGAGCGAGCCGATGGTCACGCCCAGGTTGATGAAGGCGATATACAGGCCGGTGGCGAACTCCGGTGCGTCCACCGCCTCGGCGCTCAGCCAGACCTGCGTGACAATCAGGCCGCTGGTGTGGGCGGCGCCCCAGAACAAAGCGATGACGGCCATCGGCGCCAGCGCCGGCGTGGCAAAGAAGTACAGCATCGCGTAGGCGCCGGCCAGCGCCAGCGGATGCAGCAGCACGGTCGCCAGCATGCCCTTGCCGAGCAGGCGGCCGGCCAGCAAATTGCCCAGCACACCGCCGACGCCGAAGATCGCCAACATCACACCGATCGTTCCTCCATCCATGCCGGTGCGCTGGCGCAGATACTCGGCGGCGTAGGCGTAGACCGAGAACATGGCGGCGAACACCAGCGTGGCGGCGGCGATATTGAGCCACAGCGGCGGCCGGCGCAGGATGCCCAACTGCTTGCCGTAGGATCGTCGGCCGCTGGCAGGTGCCGGCGGCAGGCTGGCGATCAGGCCGCCGGCGGCGACCAAGTTGACGGCGGCGCAGAACAGGAACGACATCTCATAGCCGAAGCGGGCGGCGACCCAGGTGGTCAGCGGAATGCCCAGCACCATGCCCATGCTGGTGCCGATGAAGGCATGCGCGCTGGCGCGTGTGGCCTGCTGCGGCGGATACATCGAGACGGCGGCCACCATCGCCAGCGAAAAATACACCGGATGGAACAGCGCCGCCAGCAGGCGCAGTCCCATCAGCGCGCCGAAGCTGGGGGCGTAGGCCGACAGCGCGCTGACGACGGCGAACAACAGCAGCGCGCCGGCCAGCACGCGCTTGCGCTTGAAGCGCGCGGCCAGCAGCACCAGCGCCGGGCCGGCCACGGCGACCACCAGCGCGAACAGGCCGACCAACAGGCCGGCGCGCGCCGCCGTGACGTGGAAGCGCTCGATGATCTGCGGCAGGATACCAACCACGCCGAACTCGATGCAGTACAGGCCGAACAGGCCGAGCGCGATGAAGCAGACCGGCTGGCGGCCTGTCACGGCCGCGCTCCGGCGGCGCTGGCGCAAACGGCGGCGGCGGCGGCGGCGGTGTCGGTGTCGGCGGCGGCGGCGGCGGTGGAGCAAGCGGAAGCGGCGGCCGGCGTGCCGCCATAGACGGCGTGGCACAGCTGGTCGACGAACGCTCCGGCCATGCCCTCCAGCGCGGTGTTGGTGAAGGCCACCACGCTCAACTCGCGCTGCGGATCGACGAACCAGGAGTGGCCATAGGTGCCGCCCATGCGCCAGGTGCCGACCGATTCGGGACTCCGCGCTGCGGCCGGGTCCTTCAACACGGTGAAGCCCAGGCCGAAGCCGCGCCCGGGCCAGAAGGCCATCGGCAGCTCGCCGATCTGGTTGCTGCCCATCTGCGCCACCAGCGCCGCCGGCAGCAAGGGCGCGCCGCCCCGACGCAGGGTTTCCAACAGACGCAGCAGGTCGCCCGCCGAGCCCACCATGCCGGCGCCGCCGGAGGGGTAGGCGGCGGCGTCAAGCGCGCGGTCCGGCGCCAGGTGGAAGCCGGCGCTGCCGTCGAGGAAGGGAATCCAGTCGGGGCTGCCCAAGCGGCGCGGCGCCGGGCCGGCATTGGCGTAGGCCGCCGTCAGCCGCTGCGGGTCGCGCGCCGTGAAGGCGGTGTCGAGCATGCCCAGCGGCATGGTCACCAGTTGCGCCACGGCCTGCGGCAACGCCAGGCCGCTGACCTGTTCAATCACGGCACCGAGCACGTCGGTGGCGATCGAATACTTCCACTCGGTGCCCGGGGCGTACAGCAGCGGCGCGGCGGCGATGCGGGCGAGGTTGTCGCGCAGACTGACGCGGCTGTCGTCCATGCCGTCGGACACCTCGGCGCGCGCGTAACTGCCGTCCTCCGGCTGGAAGAAGCGGTAGCTCAGACCGGCGGTGTGGGTCAGCAGGTGGCGCACGGTGATGACGGCGGCCGTGCCGTCCGCCAGCCGGGGCAGGAAGTACGGCAGGTAGCGGGAGACGGCGGCGTCCAGATCGAGGCGGCCCTGCGCCAGCAGCACCAGCGCGGCGGTCGAGACGATGGGCTTGGAGACGGAGGCCAGGCGGAACAGGGCGTCTTCGCGCATCGGCCGGCCCGCCTCGCGGTCGGCCATGCCGACGGCGCGCTGGTAGGCCAGCCGGCCGCCTTGGGCGACCAGCACGACGGCGCCGACCAGGCGCTGCTCGGCCAAGGTGCGCGCCAACACGGCGTCGATGCGGGCGGCCAGCGCCGGATCGGCCGGGTGTTGATTTGGGATGGTGAAATCGGACATGCAAACTCCTTCGCTAGTGGGGATGCCCAGCTTAGCGCCGCGCCGGCGATAGAAAAATGGGCTACAGTTCCGCTCATAGCGGACACTATCGTCCTCAATCAAAAGGAAAAAGCATGGATCATTTGGGCGGCCTGGCGGCCTTTGTGCAGGCGGCGGAGGCGCGCAGCTTCGTCGCCGCCGGGCGGGTGCTGGGCGTGTCGGCGTCGGCCATCGGCAAGAGCGTGGCGCGGCTGGAACTGCGGCTGGGCGTGCGCCTGTTCCACCGCAGCACGCGCAGCATCACGCTCACGGCCGAGGGCGGCGTCTTCCTGCAAAGCTGCCGCCGCATCCTCGGCGAGATCGAGCAGGCCGAGCAGGCGCTGTCGAGCAGCATGGCGGCGCCGCGCGGCCGGCTGCGCATCAGCCTGCCACTGGTGGGCGGCCTGCTCAATCCGGTGCTGGCGGCCTTCGCCCGCGCCTATCCCGAGATCGAGCTGGACCTCGACTGCACCGACCGCCGCGTCGACGTCATCGAGGAGGGCTTCGACGCCGTGGTGCGGGTCGGCGAGACGGCCGACTCACGCCTGATGAGCCGCAAGCTGGGCAGCTTCCAGCTGCAACTGGTGGCCGCGCCGGCTTATCTGGACCGGCAGGGCGCGCCGGCGCTGCCGGCCGATCTGCGGCGGCACCGCTGCCTGCTCTACAAATTCCCCAGCACCGGCAAGGTCGAAGCCTGGCCGGTGGCGGGCTGGGAGCAGCTGCATGCCGCCGGCCTGCCCACTGTCCTCGGCTGCAACACCATCGACACCCTGATCCATTGCGCCGAGCAGGGCCTGGGCATCGCCTGCCTGCCCGACTTCGCCGTGCGCGCCGCGCTGGCCGAGGGCCGCCTGCGCGCCGTGCTGGCCGAGCACACCAAACACAGCGGCTCCTTCCAGATCCTGTGGCCGTCGAGCAAGCAGTTGTCGCCCAAGCTGCGCGTGTTGATCGACTTTCTGGGCGAGAAGGTGTTTCCGAAAATGTAAGCATGGGTGACACTGTTGGGCGTCACCAACGGCTTCGGCTATGTTATTGTTTTTCCATATCGTTTCCCAAAGTCAGGAAAAATGATGCAGTCAGCAATCGCCGGCTTGGTTATCGCCGTCAATCTCGCGCTCGCCGGCGGCGCCGTGGCAAGCGAAGCGGCGCCGGCAGCGACAGCGCCACCGGCGGCGGCAGCGGCAGCGGCACCGGCAGCGGCACCGGCGCCGGCGCCGTTCTATGTTCCCGACGCGGTCATCAAGCAGGCGATCAGCGATGTGCTGCACGCCGAGGCCGCGCCGGTGTCGGCGTTCAAGTCCGGCCCCGAGATCTACAGCGGCGACCCCACCAGCGCGCGGATGACGGCGGCGTTCAACCAAGCCAGGGTGCCGGACTGCCTGCACGACAACGCCCTGAAGCACCAACCCGCCCACATCGGGCCGATCGGCGTGGTCGGGCCGCTGTCACTGCCCTGGGTCATCTCCGCCGTCCTGCGCGGCAAGTGCAGCCTGCCCTGAGGCGGCGCCGGCGAAGTAGCGCCCCGGCGACGCGCCGAAGGCCCGGCGGAACATCACGATGAAATTGCTGGCCGTGGCGTAGCCCAGCGCGTCGGCGACGACGGCGACCGGGTCGCCGCGCGCCAGGCGTTCCAAGGCGTGCGTCAGACCGGCCTGCTGGCGCCACTGGGCG
Organism: Rugamonas violacea; assembly: GCF_016461825.1. GTDB lineage: Bacteria > Pseudomonadota > Gammaproteobacteria > Burkholderiales > Burkholderiaceae_D > Rugamonas. The sequence continues at coordinate 15,231 of NZ_JAEMNU010000128.1, forward strand.
AAGCTGCTGCCGGTCTCGGCGCGGAACTGCCGGCTCAGCGTGCGCGCCGACATGCCGCCCCAGTCGGCCCAGTCGGCCAAGCTGCGCCGGGCGTCGGGCTGCGCCAGTATCGCCTTGGCCACGCGCAGCAGGCGTCGGTCGGACGGCATCGGCAGATGCAGCGGCTGCTGCGGCGCCTGGCGCATCTCGTCGAGCAACACCGCCACCACCCTTTCCTGCTCCTGCGCCAGACGCGGCTGACCGGCCCAGGAGGCGGCGCGGCGCACCAGGGCGCGCATCAGCTCGTTGACGCCGACCACGCGGGGCCGGGCCGGCAGGGACACACAAGCCGGCGGTGCCAGCAGGATGCTCCAGCCGCTCATGGCGCCGCTGACGCTGACCTGGTGCTCCAGGCCGGGCGGTATCCAACCGGCGCGGTGCGGCGGCAGCAGCCATGAACCGTGGTGGGTGCGCACGTGCAGCAGGCCGCTTTCCACGCAGAACAGCTGGCCGCGCAGATGGCTGTGGCTGGCGTATTCGCGGGTGCCGAGGCGGAACTGGCTGTCCGGCCCGTCCTCGTTCCACAAGGCGATCAAGGGCGGACCGTCGGCCTGCTCGCTGAAGTCGGGCACGGGCTTCGATGGCATCGGCTGCGGCATGGCTCAATCTCAATATTTTTTGACTCGATAACGTTATCAGTTCCGCCCCCCGCCGTCCAATAATGGTTGCTCGCATCGCCATCATTGGAAAGGGAGAGACATGACGATCACACCATTGCGCGTCGCCATCGTCGGCGCCGGACTGGGCGGGCTATGCCTGGCCCAAGGGCTGCAACAACACGGCATCGCCGTGCAGGTCTACGAGAGGGACGCCGCGCCGGCGCAGCGCCGCCAGGGCTACCGTCTGCGCATCGACCGGACCGGCCAGACGGCGCTGGCGCGCTGCCTGCCGCCGGCGCTGTATGCGCGCTTCCAGCGCGGCTGCGCGTTGGAAGCGGGCGGCGTGCGCACCCTGGATACGCGGCTGGCGCCGCTGCAAGGGAAGTGGGTCGATGACTGGCACGACGACGACGACGGCCAGGCCGACGCCGTGCCCGACCTGCGCGCCGACCGCCAGACCATGCGCGCGCTGCTGCTGAGCGGGCTGGAGGGCAAGGTGCATTTCGGCAAGGCGCTGAACCGTTACGAGGAAGGCGGCGAGCACGGCGTCATCCTCCATTTCGACGACGGCGGCATGGCCGAGGCCGACGTGCTGGTCGGCGCCGACGGCGTCCATTCCAACGTGCGGCAGCAGCGTTTCCCCACCGCCGCGCCGGTCGACACGGGCGACGTCTGCTGCTACGGCAAAACCGTGCTGGACGCGGCGACGCGCGCCAAGGTCGCCGCGCAATTGCAGTCGGGAACCTCGGTGATCTTCGAGCAGGGACTGGCGCTGGTGGTCGACACCATGCGCTTCGACGCGGCGGCGCCGGCCGGGGGCGGCGGGGCCACCGGGGTCGGCGGAGGCGGCGAAGTCGGCGAGGTCAGCGGAGTCAGCGAGGTCAGCAAAGTCGGCGAGGTCGGCGGTGTCGCCACTCTGGAGCGGACAAGCGACTACCTGTACTGGGCGCTGATCGGCCGGCGCGCCAGCTTCGGCATCGCCGCCGACGACCCGCTGCGCTGGTCCGAGGCGGCGCTGCGCCTGCGCATCGCCGCACTGGTCCAACCGTGGCCGGCGCCGCTGCGCGCGCTGTTCGAACTCGCCGCGCCGGATGCGGCCACGCTGCTGCCGGTGCGCGCCGCGCCCAAGCTGGCGCCGTGGCCGGCCAGCCGGGTCACATTGCTCGGCGACGCCATCCACACGATGAGTCCGGCCAGCGGCTTGGGCGCCAACTCGGCGCTGTTCGACGCGGCCGCGCTGGCACAGGCGCTGGGCGAGGCGGCCGTCGGCCGGCTGCCCCTGCTGGACGCCATCGCCAACTATGAACAGCAGATGCGCACACACAGTTTCACCGCCGTGCAAGCCTCGCGACAGGGCGGCAAACAACTGTTCGCCGCATCAGAAGAATGCTCAATTTAAGGGGAAAATCAATGAAATTGAATCACTTGAATCTGCAAGTCGACGACGCGGCCAAGATGGCGGCGTTTTTGGTCGAGCACTTCGGCTTCTCGGTGACGCTGGAAAAGCCGGACCGCAGCATCATCGCGCTACAGGGCGACGGTTTCGACCTGGTGCTGCAGCAAACGGAAGACGGCCCGCCCGCCTATCCGCCGGGCTTCCACTTCGGCTTCATCCTGGCAAACCACGAGCAGGTCGACGCCGCCCACACGCGCCTGCGCCGGGCCGGCGTGGTGGTGGACAAGGAGATCAGCCAAAGTCGGCGCGGCAGCCAATTCTTTTTCGCGGCACCGGGCGGCCTGCGGCTGGAGATCGGCTGCCACCACTAGCGGACTAGTCGAGCCAGGCCAACAATCCTTCGCCGCGCAATCTGTTTCATCAGCTTGCGAACCAGTTCAGGGCGATGAAAAACCGCTGCTGCGGACGGCATGGCGCTCACCTACTATAGCGAACTATAAAAGAATTATAGTCAGACTATAGACGTCGGCCAGTTCGCATTTCGGCGTAAGGAATCTCTTTTTTCATCAAATTGACGGAAACAACCCTGACTTCTGCACAAGTAGGAACAGACGCACACGCAACTCCTTCTTTTGGACTTTCGACAGGCCGTGGCAATTGGCAACGATATCGCCATGAAGTGGGTCGTCGGGCAACGATGTGTCGTAGAGACGCATGCGCGCCGGCATCGCATCGACACTCAGCGCACGGGCACCGTCGGCGACGAAGCGTAAAACACCGAGGTATTGTCGTTCCGGCTGTGGCGGACGCTCTGTCGACCCGCTGCGGATTCGCTCGGCCAACGCTTCGCCTTGCCGGTGAAGCGCGGGAAGCGCGGGAAGCGCGAGTGTCCAATCAATCCGGACACGGTTCACCGATGCTCCGTACTTGAACGCATCCAAGACAACAGTCTCGTCAATTTCGCCGCTCAGGCGCGACGTGTGTGCGGGTTCGAACACAAAACGTGCCAACACCTCGTCGTCAGCGATCGGTCCCGGCGATGTCCTGCCGACCTGAACACGCTGGCAGCCGCCCAAAGGATCAACGCCAATGGCGAACGTGACGAATTCGTCCGCTGGTCCTGCGTAACGGCCGAGATCTTCGCAGGCCATCGGCCCGCCTAGGCGCCGATGACGTCGCGCAGCTGAGGCGGCAGCGTTCCACCCGACCAGCTGCCCGATGTGACATCGAGTTCCCGCGCGGCGGACCAGGGGAATTCGCCATCGGTATCGAAGTCGATGCTCGCATACATGTCGCTGTGGCGCCAGAACGCGGCCAAGGTGCCATCGTTCATCAACATGACCTTCGGGGCTGGAACGCCTTCCAGCAGCAGCATGAGGAGTCCGCGCTGGGCCGAGGCCAGCTGCTCGGCATTTGGCGCCGCCACGGGCAAGGTCGACCAATTCGCCGGAACCGCACGAAGACGCTCAATCTCGTCGAGCTGAGCCGCGTATGCGTCCATGAGCGCGGAGCTGCCCAGTTGGTCGAGTTGCCATGACATCTTGGAGAAGACATTGCGATGGTGCTTGGAAACGCCTTGAACCCGCTGCGCCAGCTCCCGCACAAGTCCGCCACGATAGTCAACGGTGCTGGCAACCCCGGAAACGGGCATGAAATACTTGGGACTGGCAGTAGAAGCAAGTGTCAGGTTCATTTTGTCTCCAAGACCTTCAGGCCGATCTGATCGCAGACGCTCTGGCTAAGAAGCTGAACCAGCACACGTTTGTTTTCGATATGCAGGCTGTCGAGCGCGAGCGCCACATCCGATGGTTGAATGGGGATCACGCTGGCGCCCTTCGCGTGGCCACGTTCCAACATACGGTGCTGCCCATTGATACGCAACAGACAGCCTTGCTCATCCGTTGTAAGGTCCACGTTCATGACGTTATGCACCAGGCGACCGTCCATGCCAGCAGAGAACCAGCCTTGATGAATATGCCACGGCGCGTCCTCGGACCAGATGCGCGGACTCAACCAAGCAGTCCCATCCAGGAACAGTTGACGCGTTGCGGCAATCGGAGAATTTGTGTCGACACGGAACGCGTCTTGATACTGGACCCCCACCGCCTGCATAGGGTAATCCTGCGCCGCCACAAGCGCAATGAGCGGCATAAGGACATCCAGCGCCTTTGGCTTGGTGGCCTCCCATCGATCGTACTCCATGCAACTGCATGACAACAAATCTGGACGGGCCTGTACCAACCATGTCGGCTTGCCATCGGCACTGTGCCGGGACAGCTGCAAGCCACCGGCTTCGGCCATGCCCACCGACGGGCCGTCCTTGCCTATGCTCACAGTCAATTCTTGCAGGGCTTCGGCACGGGGCAGGAACTCGCGCAGCAACGCAGATCCATCATGCAATGCCCGTATCGCGGCGATCACGTCGGAAGAAACGGGAACGCCCCACTCAACGGCGAGCGCCATGACCTCAATGGCATGCTTACCCGCCGCAGGTTTGACCAAGAGTTCGCCAAGCATGTTTAGTGACCCCGTCTACCGGTATGCAAATCGATAAGATAGCATATCAGTTTCACGTTTTGATGTCCTCAAGCTTTGGGCGCCACGCCAAGGTCCGGCGACGGCTCACGGATGAGCGGTCTGGCCGCCGACGCTCGCACCAGGGGAAGCGGCGGCCGGGCTGGTCGACCATCCGCCGGGATTTGTTACCGTGTTACAGCGGCGCCAGCACGCCCTGGGCCTGCTCGTCGGCGTGGTAGGAGCTGCGCACCATGGCGCCCACGGCGGCGTGCTTGAAGCCCATCTTGTAGGCCTCCGCCTCGAACATCTTGAACACGTCCGGGTGCACGTAGCGGCGCACCGGCAGGTGGCTGTTGGACGGCGCCAGATACTGGCCGATGGTCAGCATGTCGATGTTGTGTTCGCGCATGTCGCGCATCACCTGCAGGATCTCCTCGTCGGTCTCGCCCAGGCCGACCATGATGCCGGACTTGGTCTTGACGTTCGGATACAGCTCCTTGAACTCCTTGAGCAGTTGCAGCGAGTGCATGTAGTCGGAACCGGGACGGGCTTCCTTGTACAGGCGCGGCGCGGTTTCCAGGTTGTGGTTCATGACGTCGGGCAGGCCGTCCTTGAAGATGGCCAGGGCCTTGTCCAGACGGCCGCGGAAGTCCGGCACCAGCACTTCGATCTGGGTGTTGGGCGACAACGCGCGGGTGTTCTGGATGCACTCGACGAAGTGGCCGGCGCCGCCGTCGCGCAGGTCGTCGCGGTCGACCGAGGTGATCACCACGTAGCTCAGGCGCAGCTTGGCGATGGTGTTGGCCAGGTTGCCCGGCTCTTCCTTGTCGAGCGGATCGGGACGGCCGTGGCCGACGTCGCAGAACGGGCAGCGGCGGGTGCACTTGTCGCCCATGATCATGAAGGTGGCGGTGCCCTTGCCAAAGCATTCGCCGATGTTCGGGCAGCTGGCTTCTTCGCAGACGGTGACCAGCTTGTTCTCGCGCAGGATGTCCTTGATCTCGTAGAAGCGGGTCGAGGCCGAGGCGGCCTTGACGCGGATCCAGTCCGGCTTTTTCAGACGCTCGATCTGTTCGATCGGCACGATCTTGATCGGGATGCGCGCAGTTTTGCTGGCGCCTTTTTGCTTTTCGCTCGGGTTGTAAGCGGGAGCAATCTTGTCGGTGGTCTCAGAGGTCATTTGGCTGCGGGCCCACAGGGGCGTAGTTTGGTTATTCGTGGTGGTTGCCGGCGGGCCGCTCTGCGGCCACCTCCAGCACTTGCGTCAGTTCTTGCGCCAGCGCCTGCTGCACCTCGGCCAGGGTCGCCTGCGCGCCGAGGCTGCGCATGTCGACCGTTGCCAGGCCGGAGTAGCCGCAGGGGTTAATCCAGGAGAACGGGGTCAGGTCCATCGCCACATTGAGCGACAGGCCGTGGTAGGTGCAGCCGTTGCCGCGCACCTTGAGGCCGAGCGCGGCGATCTTGGCGCCCTTGTGCGGACCTTCGGCGACGTAGATGCCGGGGGCACCGTCGATGCGCTCGCCTGCGAGATTATACGCCGCCAGGACATTGATCATCGCCTGCTCGATTTTGTGGACGAACTGGCGGGCGTACAACTTGCCGCCGGGCTTGTTGCGGCGCAGGTCCATCAGCAGGTAGATCACCACTTGGCCGGGGCCGTGGTAGGTCACTTCGCCGCCCCGGTCGGTCTGCACGATGGGCACGCTGTCGGCGCCGGCCAGCAGGTGGCCGCGGTCGGCGCCCAAGCCCAGGGTGAACACGGGCGGGTGCTCGACGATCCACAACTCGTCGCGGCTGTCCGCCGTACGCGCGTCGGTGAAGGCGCGCATGGCGGCGAAGGTGGGTTCGTAGTCGGCAAGGCCAAGATGGCGGATCAACGCCGTTTCGGCGTGGGGTGTGAACATGGTGGCTCAGGTGGAGGGGTTCGGAGGCCGGACGGCCGGGGAACCGGAACTGCGACATTATAAGGCAGCGCGGGCCGGGGGCGGGGTTGGCGGGGGAAAACGCGGAGCTTGCGGGGCGGCGGAGCCGGCCGGCGGCGATGTTGCCCGGGCCGTGAGGAATGGGCGCAGGCGTCGCAGAGAAAACCCCTGAGGCGCAAACCTGGGGTGGGGC
>NZ_JAEMNU010000128.1:21911-33958 GCF_016461825.1 Rugamonas violacea
CCCCCCCCCCCCCCCCCCCCCGGCTCTTCGCCTGTGGGTGGTTTTTGAGCCGCCGGCGCCTCGGCGTGGCAGCTTGCCGGGCCGGAAACTGCTTAATAGATCGGCAACAGGCGCAGCCATTGCTGCACGGAATCGCGCTGCCACTGGCCGGCGGCGTAGTCGCGCAGCCGCGCCGGCACCGGGTCGCCGCTCTTGATGAGGCGGTGGAGCATCAGCGCCAGGTCGGTGTCGGCGATGCACCAGGCGCCGAACAGGTTGTCGGCGTTGCCGTCGAGCAGGATTTCGGCGACGTGGATCAGCTTGTCGGCGCTGGCGCGCGCCTCGGCGCCGAGCGGCGCCGTGGCCGGCTGGTGGAACACGGTCTGGGTGCTGCGCTCGTCGCGCAGGGGCAGGAAGTCGCTGCGCAGCCAGGCTTGCAGCTGGCGGGCGCGGGCCCGTTCGCGCAGGCCTTGCGGCAACACCGCCGGGTGGGCCGGCGCCGGGAAGGCTTCGTCGAGGTATTCGCTGATGGCGCTCGACTCGGTCAGCACGAAGTCGTCGTGGGCCAGCGCCGGGACGCGGGTGGTCAGCGACAGGTCGCGGTAGGCCGGCAGCCGGTTGACGCCGGCGCCGAGGTCGACGGTTGCCAAGCTGAAGGGCAGGCGCTTCTCCGTCAAGGCGACGAAGGCGGACAGGGCGTAGGGGCTGTTGTAACTGCTGTCGACGTACAGGACTAGGCTCATGGCGGTTTCCGTGTGGTTGAAATCTATTCACATGGTATTGCTTGCCAAAGCAATCACATAACGATATATTTTCGGAATTCTTGTTAGTTTTATTCACATAAAGAACGGCATGAGCGCGACCCCACGATTGCCCAATTTTTCCGCCCTGCGCGCCTTCGAGGCGGCGGCGCGGCACCAGAATTTTTCGCGCGCGGCCGAGGAGCTGCACCTGACCCATGGCGCGATCAGCCACCAAGTGCGCGCGCTGGAGGAGGAGCTGGGCCTGCCACTGTTCGTGCGCAACGGCCGCCACGTCAAGGTCACGGCGGACGGGCTGCGCTTCGCCCAGGTGCTGGGCCGTTCCTTCGCCGAGATCGCGGCGGCGGCCGAGGCGCTGCGGCCGGGCAGCGCCGGGGCGCGCCGGCTGACGGTGTCGTCCATCCCCTCGTTCGCGGCGCGCTGGCTGGCGCCGCGCCTGGGCCGCTTCATCGAGCGGCATCCCGAGGTGGAGGTGGTGTTGCAGTCGAGCGGGCAGTTGCAGGATCTGGCGCGCGACGGCGTCGACGTCGGCATCCGCTTCGGCCGGGGCCACTATCCGGGCATGCTGGTGGAGCGCCTGATGGGCGACATCTACTTTCCGGTAGTGAGTCCCCACTATCGCGGCGGCGCGCTGCCGGCCACGCCGGCCGAGCTGGAACAGGCCAGTCTGCTGCGCTCGGTGGAGCCGTGGGCGCCGTGGTTGCAGGCGGCCGGCCTGGCGCTGGCGGAGCCGTCGGGCGGCGTGATGTTCGAGGATTTGTCGATGCTGATACGTTCGGCCGTCGACGGCGACGGCGTGGCGCTGGTGCGCCGCGTGGTGGCGATGCAGGAGCTGGCCTCGGGCCAACTGCTGCGCCTGTTCGAGCTGGCCGTGCCCTGCGCCGAGCAATACTACTTCGTCAGCCCGCCGACGGCGGCGCACAAGCCGCAGGTGCAAGCCTTCCGCGCCTGGCTGCTGGCCGAGGTGGCGGACTTCCAGCGCCAGCTCGGCGCCGGTCTTACATGACGATCTTGACCATCGGGTGGGCCGACAACTCGGTGTACAGGGCGTCGAGCTGCTCGCGGCTGATGGCGCGCACGATCACGGTCAGGCCGGTGTAGTTGCCCTTGGCCGAGGGACGCACTTCGAGCTTGCCGTCGTGGAAGGTCGGGTCGAACTTCAGCACCACTTCCACGATGGTGGGGGCGAAATCGACGTGGGTCGGGCCCATCACCTTGATCGGGAAGTCGCTCGGGTACTCGATGAGGGACTCTTCGGGAGGGATCGCTGCCATAATCATTCCAATCAAAAACAATGTAAAAAAACCAAGCGTGGCGACCGGCGCGGCCGCCACACTTGATATTGTAGCCAATTACGTCGAACGCTTAGGAATTGCCCAGCAGCGGGGCCGGCGCGGCGGTTTTGCCGGACAGGCGCTGCAGGCGTTCCAGCGCCGACTCGGCACCCAGGGCCGGCGTGTTGACGGAGCGGCGGATGGCGTCGATCTCGGCGGCCTGGTCGAGCGGACGCTGGCCGATGTCGTTGACGATGCGCATGCCGGCCGCCTCGTTGCTGACGGTCTGGGCGCGCCGGGTCAGCGCGTTCAGGGCGCTGGAGTTGCCGCGCATGCCGGACAGGCCGGCCAGCTCGCTCTGCCGCTCGGCGCGCACGTTCTGCAGGTCCTGCTGCGCCTTGGCGCTGGCCAGTTGCTGCAGCGCCTTCTTGGCGGCGGCGTCGAACTCGGCGAGTTGCTTGGCCAGCGCGTCGACGATGGTTTGCAGCTCGTCCATGTACTGCTTGGCGTCGGCCTCTTCCTGCTCCTCCTGCGGCACGCGGGCCTTGTTGGCCTCGAGCTCGTCGCAGAACATGGTGATGGTGGCTTCCGAGATCTTGCCGGCGGCCAGGCGCTCGGCCAGGGTGCCGGTGGCCTTCTCGTCGGTGGCGATCAGCTCGCGCAACTTGACCACGTCGGCGCGCTCCTTGTCGAAGGAGGCGCGGGCGGCGGCCAGCTTCTGCGCGGTGCTGCGCAGGCTGTCGGCCAGACGGTCGCGGTCGGCTTCGGTGGCGGTTTCGGGATCGAAGTTGGCGATCGCTTCCGACACGCGGTCGCCCAGCACGCCGAAGTGTTTCGAGATCAGGCGCGCGGTCAAACCCCAGCCATTCGAGTTGCTCATATCAGTATCCTTCCAGGTTAATTTGGGTAAACATCCACTACACACTTATTTACACACTTACTTACACACTTACACACACTGCGCATCGCTTATTGAATGACGATCCGCTCTTGCTCAACCGGTATGCCAATGACGAAATCGACATGGATACCGCGCTTCGAATTGTCGCCGTTCACGCTGGAAATCACTTCCGTGGTGATCAGCAAATACTCGCTGCCGCCGCCGGGCAACTTGCGCACGTACGGCATGAAATACATTTCCTGGCGCAGGCCGTTGCGGCCGGCGGCGTCGTCGATGCGCGTCTCGGTGCCGGAAAACGGCGCGACGAACTCGGCCTGGGCATCGCCGGCGTCGCGCCAGAAGTCGATGCCCTCGTTGGCGCCGAAGATCAGGTCGAGGTCGGCCTGGTCCAGGCCGTAGTCGTCGAGCTGGTTGCGCCACAGCGTGTAACTGCGGTCGCCCAGGCCGGCGCCGGACACGCCCATGTAGGCCTCCTGGTCCTCGACCGTCTGCGGGATCACCCGGGCCAGCTGGGTGCAGTACATCAGCTCGGCCACCTCGCCCTTGGCGTCCTGGTAGATCTGCAGGAAGGTTTCGCGGGCGTCCAGGTCGCCCTTGCTCAGGTAATAGCGGTACAGGCCGCCGGCCAGGTTCAGGCGGATCTGCGACACCGCCTCGATGCGCGTCTCGCCCGGCTTCGGCAGGCGGATCAGCGAACCGTCGGCGTTGGCGCGGATCAGCGGCGACTGCTGCAGCGTGACCAGGCTGCCGATGCGGGCGCCGAGCGGCAGGTCGGCGTCGGCGCGCTGCTCGCCGGGATCGGCGCCGCGCTTGGCGGCGACACCGCGCAGATAATCAAATGCATTGCTCCAACCCATTTCTATTCCCTTTCGAACGAGTAATTCGCGCCGCTGGGCGTGCGGCCGCGTTTGAGACGTTTGACGCCGAAGTAGACCAGCCAGCCCAACACGCTCAGCAACACCAACCAGGCGAAGGTGCGCAGCAGCGTGGCGCCGAACGAGGGCGGGGCGGGCGGCGCGGCGACCGCGCCGACACTGCCGCCGAGGCCGCTGTCGACGGCGTTGCCGCCGGTGTTACTGTTGCCGTTGTTACCGTTGCCGCCGTTGTTGCCACCGTTGTTGCTAGCGTTGCCGCCGTTGTTGTTGCCCGGATAGTAGGTCGGATGCGAACCGCCGCTGACGGCGCGGCCCAACATGAAGCCCATCAGACCGTGCATCAGGCCGTTGCTGGGTTGCTGCACGATCACCGGCGGCTGTTGCTGCTGGTAGACGGGACCGGGCTGCTGGTACGACGGCGATTGCTGCCCCTGCGAATACTGCGGCGACTGCTGCGGCCGCGACACCGGATCGGTCAACGGCGGTAACGGCGGCGCGGCGGCGGCACGCCGGCGCGACTCCAGCGTCTGGTTGGCGCGCTCCTGCGCCGCGCTCTGGTTCATGTCGCGGCCCAGCGCCGAGCGGCTCGATGACGGTGCCGGCGCGGCGTCGGGCGCCGACGCGCTGTTGGTGCCGTTGGTGCTGCCGGCGCCGCGGCCGAACGAACCGAAGCCGCTACGCTGCGACGACGGCGATGGCGATGACGACGGCGACGGCGATGGCGATGGCGCGGCGTCGGCGGCGTCGCGGCTGCCGCTGCGGCCGAACGAACCGGGGGCGCTGCGCGACGACGCCGGTGGCGACGGCTTGCTCTTCGCCGTGCTCGAGCGTTGCGACGAAAATCCGCTCTTGTATGACGATGTGCCAGAATGTGAGGTATCGCGCGCCTCGGCCGGCGTGTAGCCTGCCACCGACAGCAGCACCGTCAGGATCACGGCAAAATGAGAGGACTTCATGATGTCTTTTCAGTTAGGTTGGGCGAAAAACAGCATAGCATGACTTGCATTGGAATCAGCATAGCGCCCATTTGGGGGGGCATGCATCGGTAATAAAAGGTTAACTTCACCATGACGCGCAAATACCTCGATATGAATCAACACGATGCCCTGTATAAAGTGGCACGCAACTACCCGGGCGGCATCGAAGCGCTGGCGCACAGCATGGAGATCTCCGTCAACGTGCTGCGCAACAAGCTGGCGCCGACCATCGCCTCGCACTATCCCTCCTTCGAGGAGGTGTCGACCATCGTCGATCTGTGCCACCGCGCCGGCGTGGCCGAGGCCCACCTGCCGCTGCACGCGCTGCTGACCCGCCACGGCATGGCCGCCTTCGTGGTGCCGCAACCCGAGCAGATCGGCTCGGACGACCTGTCGCAGACCGTCTGCCGGGTGATGAGCCAGGTCGGCGCCGTCGCCGAGGCGGTCTCCAACGCGCTGATGGACGGCAAGGTGACGGCCGCCGAGGCCGACCTGATCGAGCGCGAGTTCCAGGGCGCGCTGTCGGCGCTGGGCGAGTGGCGGGCGCGGCTGCGCATCAAGGCCCAGGCCGAGGTCAAGTAATCGGCATTCGGGACGGCCAGTTGACCGCTCCCCTGCCAGTCCGGCCGAAGACGATCCGCAGCTGCTTGCCGGCACCGATACGGCCAAGCGGGAAATCGACGCGGAGATTGACGCCTTGCCGCTCGCCGCAGCGCAGCGCGGCGCGGCAGGCCCGTCGCAGTGTGCGACGTATGGCGCGCACAGGGAAGCGGCCGCTTTCCCTATCGGCCACCGCCTTTTTTCATGCGCCCGAGCGGGCCCAGAGTCTTGCTCGTGACGTTGCGCCGTTCGTGATCGACGCGCAACACGTGCAGCGTATCGCCTTCAACCATGTAAAAGACCCGGAACGGGAAGCGCTCGAGCGACCAGGTGCGCAGGTCGATGCCAGGGAAGAAGTGGGCGAAGCGCCGGGAGCCGACGTTGGGACGCTGCCGCAACAAGGTCAGCGTAATACCGAGCTGTGTCAGGAAGGCGTCCGGGAGCGCGGGCGCGGCCTTCGCATAATACGCGAGCGCTTCGGCCAAGTCGGCCGAGGCCGACGAGCGCACATTGAGTTTGAGCACCCGCCTACGGATTCAGACCGGGGATGCCGGCGCGCAACTCCGCCAAGAAGTCAGCCACGCTGGCGTAATTCTTGCCGGGGCCGCTGTCTAGCGCTTCCTTGACCAGCGTATGGACGCGGCGCTCTTCCTCATCCCGTGGACCGTAGCTGTCAGGGACTTCGGGGAGCGGTATCAAATCTGCCGGATCGATGGATTTAAGGTCGAGCGATGTCATCGTCCGATTATACGCCGGTCGGCAGAAATGCAAAAAAAACCAGCCCGTGGGCTGGCGAAAAAACTATTCTCATTGGGCAGAAAATAGTCGGGACTCGGTGTACGGTCGCGACGGCCCGGCGCTGCGGGCGCCGTGTTAGCACCCTGTCCCGCCGCCGTCGTCGTTGCAGTAATGGAACTATATCCAATTGACAATGACGGCGAATAGCGAAATGTGACGGAATGCGCCATGGACGGGCTGAGTTGCCGATTCGCCGGCCTGAGCCGCCATGTTCCACCGTCAACGCGACGACTGGTTGCGGTTGTCGCCACGCTCGCGCGCCTCACGCCCCTCCTCGCGACGTTTGTCGTTGGCCTCTTTGCGGCCCGGCTGCTCGCCGGCCTGCCGACCGGCGTCGCGCGCCGGCGCCGCCTGCACCGGTGGCGTAGGCGCCTGATGCACTTGTGGCGCGGGCGCCTGATGCACCGGCGGCATGGACGGCGGCTGCGCCACCACCGCTGCCGGACGCGACGGCTGAACCGGCGCAATCTGCTGCGCCGGCTGGGCCGGCTGTGCCACCTGTACCGGCGCCTGCACCTGCGGCGGCACCTGCGGCGACTGGTTCCTCGGCGCCTGCGACGCACGCGGCTCGACCTCCTGGCCACGGCCGTGACGCGGCTCGTCGTTGCGCCGGCCCGGCCGCTCATGCGGCGACGGCGGCGTCTCCCCGAGCATGCCGGGCACGGCCGGCGCGACCAGCACGGCGGGCCCCGGGCGCGGCTCGCGCCGCGTGTCGAGCAACTGCTTGCCGGACTGCGGCGGGCTGGTTTGCAACGGCGCCACGGCGGCCGATGTGGCCGATGTCGCCGATGTCGCCGGCGTGGCCGGCGGCATCGCGGACGTGGCAGGCACGGCCGAGCGCGGCGAGTGGCCGCTCAAGTTGTTGCGCCCATTGTGCCCATCGCGCTCATCCCGCTCGCCACGCTCAACATGGTCGAGGCGGTCGCTGCGCACGCTGCGATCGCCACGGCCGGGCTCGCGGCCGGGATCGCGGCCGTCATTGCGCGCCGGCTGGTCGAGGTGGCGGGTGTCGAGCACCCGGGCCGGCGCCGCCGGCGCGCCCACCAGCGGCGCGTTGACCATCAACGGCGTGCTCATGATGACCTTTGGCCCCTTGCCGACCGGCACCACCCGATGGCCGTCGAACTGGTCGCGCGGCAACACGGTGACGCCGTCGCGGTGATCGCGGCGCGGCTCCTTGGAGTTGCCGCCACGGCCGTCGTGGCGCCAGCTCAGGCGCCGCTCCTGGTCGACGGAAACCCGGTAGGGCGGCACATAACTGTCGCGCGGCGACAGGGGAAACCAGCCCAGCCCCGGCCCGCGATGCTTGCCGACGCTGCCGCCGAAGGTCACCGTCAGCTGGTCGCCGCCGACCCAGCCGACCAGCGCCGGCGCCCACACCGGCCGGCCGACCACGCGGCCCGGCGCCCAGCACCAGCGCCGGTTGAGCATCACCCAGCGGCCGTAATGCGACGGCGCGTAGCCCCAGGGCGCGTTGTCGACCCAGGTCCAGCCCCAGGGCGCCAGCCAGATCCAGCGGCCGTCGCGGTAGGGCGCCCAGTCGAGCGCCACCACGCGCGGCGTCCACAGCGGGCCGTAGTCGTTGCTGTCCTGCCAGCTGCCGTACTGGTCCAGCTCCTCGGCGCCGGTCACCTCGGCCGGCAGGTAGCGGCTGGCGGGGCCGGCCTGGTCGCGCCGCTCGCGCGCCTCGGCCCAGTTGTCGAAGGCGTCGCGCCTGGCCGCGCCGGTGCGCAGCTCCTCGTTGCCGACCTCGACCCGGTGGCCGCTGCGCAGGCTCACGGTGTTGCCGGCGCCGTCGACCTGGGCCATGCCGGCGAAGACGCTGACGACGCTGCTGTCGGCGCTGCGGCCGGCGTCGACGCGCAGCCAGCCCGGCTCGCTGAGCGTGACGCGGGCCTGCGGCGTGCTCAGCTCGAAGTCGCGCACCAACTCGTTGTCGCGGATGCGCACGCTGGCGCTGCCGTAGTGCAGATACAGGTGCAGGCTGTCGTCGTCGAGCTGGCTGACCTCCAGGTCGGAGTCGCCGTCCAGCCGCACCGCCGCCGCGCCGACGCGGAATTCGGCGCGCGCGCCGCGCCCGGTGGCGATGTGGTTGGCGCTGGTGATCGGCCAGTTCAACAGGGCGGCGTTGGCCTCGCCCTCGGCCAGCACGGTGACCTGGCCCTCCAGGCTGGAAATGCGGCCGACGCGGGCCGGCGGCTCGGCCAACGCCGGCGCGGCGCAGGCGCCCAACACGGCCAGGGCGGTCGCGCTGGTCGCGATCAAACGGTGGAATGCGCTGCGGCTCATCGCTGGGCTCCTCGGAATGCTGGTTCGGCGCGCACGGCGCGGGCGCGGCGGCGCCGTGGTCATGGTGCCATTGTCATTTAACGCCGCAGATTAGTTTGCGGCTACCTGGGTTACAAATGATTGCACATTGTAGAATGTGCGCTCCCTCCCCTCCCCCTGAAGACACCATGCGACTCCCCGTATCGACCCTGCTGGCCGGCCTGCTGCTGTCCGCCTGCACGCTGGCCCAGGCCAGCGACTGGAAGGATAGCGCCGCCATCGGCAAGCTGTTCAAGAAGGCCGGCGTGACCGGCACCTTCGTGCTGCACGACGTCGAGGCCGACAGCTACACGGTGCACAACCTGGCGCGCGCCAAAACCCGTTACGCGCCGGCGTCGACCTTCAAGCTGGCCAACACCCTGATCGGCCTGACCGTCGGCGCCGTGGCCAACGTCGACGAGGTGCTGCCCTACCACGGCAAGGCACAGGACCGCCAGGAATGGGAACACGACATGAGCCTGCGCCAGGCGATGCCGACGTCGAACCTGCGCATCTACCAGGAGCTGGCGCGGCGCATCGGCGCCGAACGCATGCGCACCCAGCTGAACACCCTGAACTACGGCAACATGCAGACCGGCAAAGTCATCGACACCTTCTGGCTGGAGGGGCCGTTGCAGATCAGCGCGCTTGAGCAGACCGGCTTCATCGAGCGGCTGGCGCAGGACCGCCTGCCCTTCCCGCGCGAGGCGATGGCGCAGACGCGCGAGATCGCCGAACTGGAGCGCAGCGCCGGCCACGCGCTGTACGGCAAGACCGGCTGGTCGTCGCCGGCCGACGGCAAGGACCTCGGCTGGTGGGTCGGCTGGCTGCAAAAGGACGGCCGCCTGTACAGCTTCGCCTTGAACCTGGACATCCGCCGCGACCGCGACGCCGAGCAACGCGTGCCGCTGGGCCGCGCCAGCCTGAAGGCGCTCGGCCTGCTGTGACGCGGCGGCGGGGATGCGGCGGCGTCAGGCGTTGGCGCCGCCGCGCTTGACGAAGAACAGCGCGGCGCCGACCGCCATCAACAAGCCGCCGAAGACGCGGTTCTGCTTGCGCACGGCGCGCGCGTCGCGGAAGAAACGCTGCATGGACGAAGCCAGGAAGGCGTAGCTGTGCATCACCACCAGGTCGATCGAGCACATGGTGACGGCCAGGATCAACAGTTGCGGCAACACCGGGGCGTGCTGGTTGATGAAGTTGGGCAGCACGGCGACCATGAAGATGATGCCCTTCGGATTGGTGGCATTGGTCAAAAAGCCGGTCAGCACGCGCTTGCGCAGCGACGGCGCCGCGCTCTGCGCCGCGCCGGCCATGGCGCCGGCGCCGATCTCCACCTTGGCGCGCCACTGGCCCAGGCCCAGGTAGATCAGGTACAACGCGCCGACCACCTTGACCACATTGAAGGCCAGCTCCGAGGCCAGCAGCAGCGAGCCGACGCCGGCGCCGGCGATGAACAGCACCAGCAACAAACCGGCCTGCAGGCCGACAATGGTGGCGCTGGCCTTGCGCACGCCGTACGACAGGCCGTGCGACATCGACAACACGGCGCCCGAGCCGGGCGACACGGCGATGATGCAGGCGGCGATGAAAAAGGTGATCCAGGTGGCGAAAGTCATACGGTGGGTCCCGGGCGAGATGATGGAAACGGCGGCGGCGCGGTGCGGCGGACGCGGCCGAAGGGCTATTGTAGCGGGCCGGCGGATTCCCCGCCGGCAACGGCGCGGCCTGGGTTACACTTGCCGCTCCACCATCCTTGCCAAGAGATTCATGATGCACATGCCGAGCCAGCCGACCTTTCCCCCACCGTCCACGCCGGAGTGCCGCTGAGATGGCCGGCTCCAGCCTGCTGGCGCTGATCGACGACATCGCCGCCATCCTTGACGACGTCGCCCTGATGAGCAAGGTGGCGGCCAAGAAAACCGCCGGCGTGCTGGGCGACGACCTGGCGCTGAACGCCCAGCAAGTGTCCGGCGTGAAGGCCGAGCGCGAGCTGCCGGTGGTGTGGGCGGTGGCCGTCGGTTCGCTGAAGAACAAGGCGGTGCTGGTGCCGGCGGCGTTGGCCATCAGCGCCTTCGCGCCCTGGGCCATCACGCCGCTGCTGATGGCCGGCGGCGCCTACCTGTGCTTCGAAGGCTTTGAAAAGCTGGCCCATCCCTACCTGCACGCCGACGAGCAGGCCGCCCACCTGGGCCAGCTGGCCGACGCCATCAGCGATCCGGACGTCGACCTGGTGGCGCTGGAGAAGGACAAGATCAAGGGCGCCATCCGCACCGACTTCATCCTGTCGGCCGAGATCATCGTCATTTCGCTGGGCACGGTGGCCGGCGCGCCGTTCGGCCAGCAGGTGACGGTGCTGGCCGGCATCGCCGTGGTGATGACGGTGGGCGTCTACGGTCTGGTCGCCGGCATCGTCAAGATGGACGACGCCGGCCTCTACCTGAGCCAACGCGGCGGCGCCGTCACGCGCGCCGTCGGCCAGGTGCTGCTGGCCGCCGCGCCCAAGCTGATGAAGCTGCTGTCGGTGGTCGGCACGCTGGCCATGTTCATGGTCGGCGGCGGCATCCTGACCCACGGCCTGCCCGGCGCGCACGAGGTGATCCAGCACGCCGCCGAGGCCGTCGGCGGCTTGGCCGGCGTCGGCCCGGCGCTGGCCTGGCTGACCCCGAGCGTGCTCGACGGCCTGGCCGGCCTGGCGGCCGGCGCGCTGGCGCTGGCCGCCGTGGGCCTGGGTGGCAGGCTGTTGCGTCTGCTCAAAGGGCGCGGATAGGTTGCCGGGCGGGACGGCCCGACCGGAACCGCGCCGGGCCAAGCAAGTCACCCCACAGGCCAAGCCAATGCAACCCACAGGCCAAGCCAATTCAACCCAGCGGCAGAAACTGGGGTCAGACCCGGCGGGTCTGACCCCGGCTCCTGTCTTTGGGTGGCATCGGCGGCCGCTGGCGCCTCACATTGGCGGCATGCCACTCACGCCTTGGGCGCCTTGGGCGCCTTGGGCGCCTTGGGCTTCCTCGGCTTCTTCGGCGCCGGCGGCGGCAGGGCGGCGGCGGTGAGGCCGGCCAAGCGGCTCAGCCAGGCGCTGTCGTCCCAGCGCTCGCCGTCGATCAGCAGCCAGTTGCTGGCGCCCGGGTAGGGCGGCGCCTCGACCACCGTGCCCAGCCATTCGCGCCCGGCGGCGGTCGGCTTGAGGTAGAGCTGGTCGTCGCAGACCACGGCGAAAAACCGCCCGTCGCAATACAAGCCGTATTCGCCGAACATGCGTTTGGCGACGATGGGGCCGGCCGACGCCATCTGGTCGAGCAGGAAATCGACCGTGCCCTGTTTGGATGCCATGCCCTCTCTCCTCATGTTGTTTGCGCCATATTAATGCCTACCTCCACCGTCGGCAGGAACTTTTTTTTCAAGCTTATCCTCTAACCAAGATTACTCAATGAATCCCGTTGGAGACGGTACGATGAATAATTTGGAGCGACGCCTACAATCGGTAGTTGTCAACAAAGTTGTCGCGTCACTTCATGCAGCCAGCTTCAATAATTCAGGCTCAGCCCGTTCCGGATTGAGCCAAACCTCGTCCT
>NZ_JAEMNU010000129.1 GCF_016461825.1 Rugamonas violacea
CCACCCACCAGCCGCCCACCAGCCGCCCCTTCGCCGCCCCCCTGGCCGCCCCCCGGGTCGAGCGCCGGCGCCCCGCCCGGCGCCGCTTTTGTCGCGTCCACGCGCCACTTTGCGCGCGCCGCCGCCCCCCTGGCCGGCCGAAACGGCGATAATCTGCCTTAACATCCAGCGCGCTCGGCTGCCGGGTAAGTTATAGTGCTGTTTTGTCCGGGCCGTCGCGCGCGGCCGCCCATCGAGATCATCCCGGAAACCATGACGACAGTAGCAGCCCCAGCTTTGCCAGTTGACAATGCGGTGGAAGACGCCCTGCTGCGCTCGATCCGCATTCCTCCACGGCCCAGCCTGCTGGTCGACCTGCAGCGCGAGCTGGCCCAGAGCGACCCGTCGCCGCGGCAGATCGCCCGCATCATCGGCAACGACGTCGGCATGTCCGGCGCCCTGCTCAAGCTGGCCAACTCGCCCTTCTTCGGCGCCGCGCGCAAGGCCAAGTCGGTCGAGCAGGGCATCAACTTCCTCGGCATCAACCAGTGCGCCGCCCTGCTCACCGGCCTGCTGGCGCGCCAGGCGATCGAGGGCGACGAGGCCCAGTTGAACCATTTCTGGGAAGTCTCGGCGCGCCGCGCCCAGGCGCTGGTGTTCACCTCGCGCCGGCTGCGCATCGCCCCGCCCGACATCGCCCACACCTTCGGCCTGTTCTGCGACATCGGCGTGCCGCTGCTGATGAACCGCTTCCCCGACTACGCCGCCACCTTCGAGGCCGCCAGCAACGATGCGGAGCGCCGCTTCACCAGCGTCGAGGACGAGCGCCACAACACCAACCACGCCGCCATCGGCTGCCTGCTGGCGCGCAACTGGGGGCTGTCGCCCGACGTCTCCTGGGCCATCCTGCTGCACCACGACTACCGCGTGCTGGAGGACCCGGCCACCGACGACGCGGTGCGCTCGCTGGTGGCGCTGTCGGTGCTGGCCGAGAAGGGCATCCAGCGCTACCACAGCAACAGCGTGGCGCTGGAGTGGGACAAGGGCGGCGAGCTGGCCTGCCGCCACCTGGCCCTGTCGCCCGACGAAACGGAAGACCTGCTCGACGAGCTGCACGAGACCTTCCACAACGAACACTGAGCCAACCCCGGGCGGCCGCGCCGTCCGGCCCGTCTTTTTGAAAGCAAGCATGCCAAAGAACAAACGCCCGGCGCCGCGCAAGAGCGCCGACTCGCCCGAGGAAAAAAACGAACAACAGGCCCAGGTGCTGTGCCAACTGGCGCTGGAACTGGCCGAGCGCGAGGACGGCGAGGCCATGAACGCCCAGCTGCGCGAGCACGAGCTGGAGTTCCACAAGTTGGTGCGCAAGCTGATCAACCAGCACAAGGACGAGGCGCTGTACGGCGCCATCGAGCTGGCCGGCGACGAGGATATCGGCGCCTACCAGCTGCTGCGCGAGACCATCGAGGAGGCCGCCGCCACCGTGCTGCTGCGCCGCGACGGCGCGCCCACGCTGGAAATCAACGCCTTCGCCATCCCGTTGTTCGTGCACAGCGACGGCGGATTGGACATGGCGCGCGACTTCCAGGACGGCGACGCCTTCGAGGCGCTGGTGGCCAGCTTCACCACGGCCGGCCTGGAAGCGCCCAAGGCCAAGGTGGTGCTGATGCGCCACGCCTACGACGCCGAGGAGATCGACCGCATCACCTACGGCGAGCTGAACGCCATGGTGCGCGAGGCGGCCGCCACCATGACGGAGAAGAAACTGCTGCCGGCGCCGGCGCTCGAACGCAGCCTGAGCGGCTGGAGCGCCAGCACCTTCGGCCCGGCCGACCGCGCCGTCGAACTGCGCTTCCTGCTCGGCTTCGCGCTGAAGCGGGCCGACGACCCGTTCTACCAGGTGCCGGCCGACGAGGCCGAGGCCGACGCCCACTTCGCCGCCCGCCTGCTGCGCTACCAGCAGTGGACCGCGCAGGCGGCGCCGCTGCTGCAGCGCTGCATGGGCCAGCAGCAGGCGCTGGACTTCAACTTCCTCTACCAGGACCTGTTCTTCGGCGCCAAGGAGCGCGGCCTGGCCGAACACGCCACGCTGCGTCTGCTGGCCGCGCTGAACCAGGCGCTGCAGGCGGCCGGCGCCGCCCCGGCGCAATGCCGCGCCGTGCTCGGTCCGGCCGAGCTGGACGGCCGCGTCGTGCTGCGCGTGCGGTTGCTGGGCGCCGACGGCGCCGCGCTGGCCGAGGGCGAGTTGCCGCTCGACCTGGGCGCCGACCTGGAGGACGCCGTCGACGACGCCGGCGACGCCCTGGCCAGCATCGGCGTGCGGCAGTTGTCGGTGGCGCTGCGCTTCGACGCCCAGGGCCGCCCGCAGGAGCTGCGCGCGCTGACCTGAGATGTGCCGGCGGAGCGGTATTATTGCTATAATATTGCAATGGTGAAATAAATTGCGCATTTTGCAAGCCGCCGAGCCACCGCCCCTCCCTATAAGGAACTCGCAATGCTGAAACAATGGCCCGCCCTCCTATTGATCACATTGCTGGCCGCCTGCGGTGGCGGCGGCGGAGGGGGCGGCGGCGCCACGCCGACGCCGCCGCCGCCGGCTGGTGCGGCGCTGAGCTTCAGCCCGGCCAGCGTCAGCGCCGCGCTGACGGCCGGCGTGTCGAGCACCGTCAGCGTCGCCGCCAGCGTCAACCGGCCGGCCGACTTCGACGGCGCCGTGTTCGCCTTCATCATCGACGCCAGCGGCGTCATCCTGCCCGACGCCCAGTTGCAACAGCGCTCGACCACCGACTACCTCGCCGTGCTGCACACCGCGCCCACGCTGGGTGTCGGCAGCTACCAGGGCAACCTGACCGTCAAGCTGTGCCGCGACAGCGCCTGCGCCGCCCAGTACCCCGGCTCGCCGATGCAACTGCCGTACAGTTTCCAGGTGGTGGCGCTCGACCTGCCGCCGTTCTCGGCCGCCAGCGCCGTCGCGCTCAGCGCCAGCCTGGCGCTCGACGGCCTGGCGGCGGCGCCGATCAACGTCGCCATCAAGGCCGAGGCGCGCAACTGGAGCGCCAGCAGCGACGCCGTCTGGCTCAAGCCGGCCGCCGCCGCCGGCAGCGGCAGCGCCAACCTGGCCGTCACGCTCGATCCGAGCGGCCTGGCCGAGGGCCGCTACAGCGCCACGCTGACGCTGGCCGCCAGCGACGGCCAGAAAGTGCTGCTGCCGGCCGCGCTGACGGTGCTGCCGAGCGCCTTCCACGTCGACGGCAGCGGCATCGTCTTCAGCGCCATCAACGGCACCTCGATCAACCCGAAAACAATCAAATTCACCGTCGACGGCGCCGATCTGCGCTGGAACGCCGCCAGCGACGCCGCCTGGCTGCGCGCCAGCCCGACCGCCGGCCTGGCGCCGGGTCAGACCACGCTCTCCGTCAGCACCAGCAGCAACATGGCCAGCGGCAAATACACGGCCCGCCTGGGGTTGTCGACGGCGAGCAGCTCGCGCGCCGTCCCTGTCGAGCTGAACCTGATCAAACCGACCCTCAAACTGAGCGTGGCCAGCATCGAACTGGGCGGCCCCTACGGCCGCGACTTCACTCCCCAGTCGCTGGCGATGAACCTCAACACCGGCGCCAACGGCTACCCGTGGAGCATGTCGCCGCTGCCGGCCTGGGCCACCGCCAACGTCGCCACCGGCAACGTCAGCCAGGACGCCACCACGCTCACCTTCAGCGCCGTCAGCAACGGCCTGGCGCTGGGCAGCCTGAGCGTGCCGCTGAACCTGGGGGCGCGGGTCAACGGCGACTTCCTGCTCGCCCCGCTGACGCTGAGCATCAAGCGCGACCAGCGCAAGCTGCTGGCCTCGCAGATCGGCGTGGCGCTGGCGGCCACGCCGGACTGGTCGCGCCTGAGCCGCACCCTGACGGTCGGCGACAACTACGCGCTGGGCGCAAGCTGGACCGCGCAGTCCGACCAGGGCTGGCTCAGCGCCGTCGCCAGCGGCAACAACCTGGTGCTGACGGCCAACCCGGCCGGCCTGGCGGCCAACTCGATCAACCTGGCCAGCGTCAAGATCGTGCCCGCCGACCCCGCCGTCAGCGCGCCGGAAAGCATCACCGTGGCGCTGTGGAACGGCAACACCGTCAAGCAGGGCCACACCGTCAGCCAGTTCTACACCGACTTGCTGGCCGACCCGGTGCGGCCGCTGGTGTACGCCCACAACGGCAGCTCGGCGATCGACATCTACAACGTCTACACCGGCCAAAAGACCGGCAGCATCGGCGTGCCCTCGACGGCGCTGGGGCAGATGGCGGTCAACGCCGGCGGCGGCAGCCTGTTCGTCTACGACATCCTCAACCGCAGCGTGCTGCAATACAATCTGGCGACGTTGGCCAGCACGGCCAGCTTCCCCGTGACGTCGCCGCTCAGCAGCGCCTCGCGCCTGCAGGTGATCCGCCCCAACGGCATCGAGGCGCTGTTGCTGCAGGACGGCGCGACGGTGCTCACCTCGAACGCCTGGCTGAGCGGCATCGCCCTGCCGGCGGGCGAACTGGCCGCCTCGGCCGACGGCAAGCGGCTCTACCTGCAGGACCGCGGCGCCAGCACCAACACCCTGCTGTCCTACAGTCTGGACTACTCGGCCGCCGCCCCCAACAACCTGCTGATCGCGCGGCAATACGGCGGTCCGCGCAGCGGCAACAGCAACGGCCAGGACCTCGCCGTCAGCCCGGACGGCAGCCGCCTGTACACCGCCAGCGCCACGCCGGCGCAGTGCGTGGCGCTCAACACGCTCGACCTGAGCATCGTCAACTACCTGCCCGCCGTGCAGGCCCGCCCCAACAACGTCGAGGTCGGCAGTGACGGCCGCGTCTACTGCGGCGGCGCCATCAACGGCAGTCCCAGCGACGTCTGGCAGTACGACGCCAACGGCGCGGCGCTCAAGCAGTTCCGCCTGGCGCCGCCGCAGAAGCAGTTGCTGGCGCGCCAGATGGTGGTCTCCGGCGACGGCATGGTGCTGATCGCCCTGGTCGACGACGGCAGCGTGGTCTTCCTGCCGATCGGACCCTAGGCGCCGACCGCGCCGACCGCGCCGGACGGCGTGGCGGGCGCGGCCTGGGCCGCGCCCGCCAAGGTGGCGCATTTGCGGTTTGACAGCGCCCGGCCGGCCGAGGATACTGTTTTCATGCGGGGGCGGCCGGCGCCGCCACCGTCCCCCGCGCAATGGAACGGCGTCCGACGAGTCGCCGCAAGGGAGACTGTCATGCAAGCCAAAGTTCATCTCGTCGGCGCCGCGCTGTGCGCCATCCTGCTGGCCGGCTGCGCCGGCGCACCGCCGGCCGCGCCGCCGCCGGCGGCCCAGGTGCTGTTCCACGACAGCCTGTTCGGCCCGGCCGACCCGGCCATCAACGCCGACCAGCTGTTCGCGCTGACGCCGGCCATGAAAGCCTACGCCGAGGACATCCATAAGAAACAGCGCGGCAAGGCGCTGCAGCAGGCGCTGTTCGAGGCGCTCTACCGCAAGGACCAGCTCAAGCTCGACTACGACTCGGCGCTGACCCGCAACGCCGCCCAGACCTTCGAGGCGCGCGCCGGCAACTGCCTGTCGCTGGTGGTCATGACGGCGGCGCTGGCGCGTGAGCTGGACATGACGGTCAGCTACCAGAGCATCCCGGTCGACGAGGCGTGGAGCCGCAGCGGCAAGCTGTACATCGCCAGCGGCCACGTCAACCTGGTGCTGGGCAAGCCCAAGACCGACATCCTGCGCGGCTACGACCAGCAGCAGTACTTCACCATCGACTTCATGCCGCCGCCCGACAACGCCCACCAGCAGGCCCAGGCGCTGGAGGAGAAGACCATCGTCGCCATGTTCATGAACAACCGCGCCGCCGAGTCGCTGGCGCTGGGCAAGGTCGACGACGCCTACTGGTGGGTGCGCCAGGCGGTCAAGCAGGACCCGGCCTTCCTCAACGCCTACAACACGCTGGGCGTGATCTACCAGCACGCCGGCCACCAGGCCGAGGCCGAGCGGGTGCTGCGCTACGCCCACCAGCAGGCGCCCGACAGCACCGTCTACCTGTACAACCTGGCGCAGGCGCTGCGCAACCTGGGCCGCGACGCCGAGGCCGCCCAGCTGGAGATCCGGCTGGCCCAGCTGGAGCCCTACCCGCCGTTCCACTTCTTCAACCTGGGCCGCCAGGCCATGCAGCAGGGCGACTACGCCAAGGCGCGCCAGCTGTTCGCCCGCGAGCTGGCCCGCTCGCCCGACTACCACGAGTTCCACTTCTGGATGGCGGTGGCGTCCTTCCAGCTGGGTGACCTGGGCAGCGCCGACGAGCACATGAAGCTGGCCATGGAGAACAGCACGACGCGCGGCGACCACGACCTTTACACGGCCAAACTCGACCGCATCAAGGCCTACGAGGCCAGGCCGCGGCGGCGCCCTTGAGCGCAACGGCGGCCCGGCGGCGGCCCGCCGCCGGGGGCGGCGGAGCATGGATTTATGCCGCAAAGCACATGTTCTGGCGCAACAGCGGGCGCGGTGTGCTACACTTTTACGGTTTTTGCAGCGCCGCAGGTGCGGTAGTTGTCCGTAGAAGCTGCGGACACGTGCGCTCAGCACATGGCTGCTTACTATTTTCCGCCGCGCAAGCGGCATCGGTCTTATGTCCTTGTCAATTCCCGTTTCCCGACGTGCGCTGCGGCACACGCGCGCAATAGACATCCAAGCGTTCAAACGCGACGATGGCCTGTGGGATCTCGACGCCCATATCACCGACATCAAAGTCAACGACACCTTGCTGGCCTCCGGCCTGCGCCGCGGCGGCGACGCCCTGCACGACCTGTCCCTGCGCATCACCGTGGATTTGCAGCTGACCATCGTCGACGCCGAAGCCGTCTCCGATGCCGTCCCCTATCCCGGTTTTTGCAACACCATCGGTTCCGCCTATAAACAGTTGATCGGCCTGAACCTGATGAAAGGTTTCCGCCACGAGCTCAAGGCCCGCCTGGCCGGCATCCAGGGTTGCACCCACCTGACCGAACTGGCGCAGATCCTGCCCACGGCGGCGCTGCAAGCCTTCGCCAACGACGTCTATTCGACCCACGACTCGGCCAACGCCAGCGCCGAGCAGCCGCACGACAAACCGTTTCAACTCGACAAATGCCATGCGCTGCGCACCGATGGCGGTGCCGTGGCGCAGTTTTACCCGCGCTGGGTGGCCAAAGCAGCACCGGGCTAGCGCGTAGCAGTATCTGCTTTTCGTTTCACACATTTCGCAGTATCAACCGATCTTTACACATCAGCATCAGAAGGGAAGCCAGCATGAAAATCCATGAGTATCAAGGCAAAGAAATCCTCCGAAAATACGGAGTGACGGTTCCGCGCGGTATCCCGTGCCTGTCCGTAGAAGAAGCGGTCAAAGCCGCCGAAACCTTGGGCGGCCCGGTCTGGGTGGTAAAAGCGCAGATCCATGCCGGCGGTCGCGGCAAGGGCGGCGGCGTGAAAGTTGCCAAGTCGCTGGAACAAGTCAAAGAATTCTCCGAGCAGATCCTGGGCATGCAGCTGGTCACGCACCAGACCGGCCCCGAGGGCCAGAAAGTTCGCCGCCTGCTGATCGAAGAAGGCGCCGACATCAAGAAGGAACTGTACGTTTCGATGGTCACCGACCGCGTTTCGCAACGCGTCGTGATGATGGCCTCCTCCGAAGGCGGCATGGACATCGAAGAAGTCGCCGAGTCCCACCCGGAACTGTTGCACTCGATCGCCATCGATCCGGCCGTCGGCCTGACCGACGCCGAAGCCGATGCCATCTCGACCAAAATTGGCGTGCCCGCCGAATCGCTGGTCGACGCCCGCGTCAACCTGCAAGGCCTGTACAAAGCCTACTGGGAAACCGACTCGTCGCTGGCCGAAATCAACCCGCTGATCCTGACCGGTTCCGGCAAGGTCATCGCGCTGGACGCCAAGTTCAACTTCGACGCCAACGCCCTGTTCCGTCAACCGGAAATCGTCGCCTACCGCGACCTGGACGAAGAAGATCCGGCCGAAGTCGAAGCCTCGAAATTCGACCTGGCCTACATCTCGCTCGACGGCAACATCGGCTGCCTGGTCAACGGCGCCGGCCTGGCCATGGCCACCATGGACACCATCAAGCTGTTCGGCGGCGAGCCGGCCAACTTCCTCGACGTGGGCGGCGGCGCGACGGCTGAAAAAGTCACCGAAGCGTTCAAGATCATGCTGAAGAACCCGGGCCTGAAAGCCATCCTGGTGAACATCTTCGGCGGCATCATGCGTTGCGACGTGATCGCCGAAGGCGTCATCGCCGCGTCGAAAGCCGTTTCGCTGCAGGTTCCGCTGGTGGTGCGCATGAAGGGCACCAACGAAGATCTGGGCAAGAAAATGCTGGCCGAGTCCGGTTTGCCGATCATCGCGGCCGACACCATGGAAGATGCAGCGAAGAGCGTCGTCGCCGCCGCTGCCGGTCAAGCTTAATTAAGGAATCAACATGTCCATTCTGATCAATAAAGATACCAAAGTTGTCACCCAAGGGATCACCGGCAAGACCGGCCAGTTCCACACCCGCATGTGCCGCGACTACGCAAACGGCAAAGCCGCTTTCGTCGCGGGCGTGAACCCGAAGAAGGCCGGCGAAGATTTCGAAGGCATTCCTATTTTCGCCAACGTCAGCGAAGCGAAAAAAGAAACCGGCGCCAACGTGTCGGTCATCTACGTCCCGCCAGCAGGCGCGGCCGCAGCGATCTGGGAAGCCGTCGAAGCCGAGATGGACCTGGCCATTTGCATCACCGAAGGCATCCCCGTGCGCGACATGATGGCGCTGAAGGACCGCATGGCCAAGTCGGGTTCGAAAACCCTGCTGCTGGGTCCTAACTGCCCAGGTCTGATCACCCCGGACGAAATCAAGATCGGCATCATGCCGGGCCACATCCACAAGCAAGGCCGCATCGGCGTGGTTTCGCGTTCGGGCACCCTGACCTACGAAGCGGTCGGTCAGCTGACCGCACTGGGTCTGGGCCAGTCGAGCGCGGTCGGTATCGGCGGCGACCCGATCAACGGTCTGAAGCACATCGACATCATGAAGATGTTCAACGACGATCCTGACACCGACGCGGTCATCATGATCGGCGAAATCGGCGGTCCGGACGAAGCCAACGCGGCTTACTGGATCAAAGACAACATGAAGAAACCAGTGGTCGGCTTCATCGCCGGCGTCACCGCTCCTCCGGGCAAGCGCATGGGCCACGCCGGCGCGCTGATCTCCGGCGGCGCCGACACCGCGCAAGCCAAACTGGAAATCATGGAAGCTTGCGGCATCACCGTCACCAAGAACCCGTCGGAAATGGCGCGTCTGCTGAAGGCCATGCTGTAATTAGCCGGATCGCGGTCTTGTAGTGAATAATAGCGGGGAGCCTGGTGCTCCCCGTTATCATTTCCGCGGCGTGTTTGCGCGACGCCTTGCCGCGACGTATTCCATGGCCGTCCAGCGGCCCCGGCTGGAGGATAGATTGGCGAAAATCATCATCTCGCGCGATGGCCAGGTCGAGCGGCAGGTGCAGCTGAGCAAGGAGCGCGTCACCTTGGGCCGCCACAGCCGGAACGACATCGTGCTCGCCCATCCGGCCGTCAGCGGCAGCCATGCCAGCATCGTCACCATCCTCGACGACTCCTTCCTCGACGACCTGCACAGCACCAACGGCAGTTATGTCAACGGCCACCGCGTCGGCAAACATTTCCTGCAACACCAGGACGTCATCCGCCTGGCCAAGTACGAGCTGCTGTTCCTGGCCGACGGCATCCGCCCCTCGGCGGCGGCGGCGACGGCGGCGCTGGCGGCACTGGCGACGCACGCCCTGGCCGATATTGAAATATTGAACGGCAACAACGCCGGCAAGCGCATGGCGCTGACCAAGCCGCTGACTTCGCTGGGCCGGCCCGGCGTGCAGGTGGTGGCGATCCGCCGCGCCCCCGCCGCCTACCGCATCGCGCAACTGGAGGGGGCGCAGCCGGTGTTGCTCAACGGCGTCGCGCTGGACGGCGCCGAGACGCTGCTGCGGCATGGCGACGTGATCGAGATGGGCGGCACCCTGCTGGCCTTCCGCCTGGCCTGAGGCGGTCGCCAACCGGCGCGCGCCGCCGCCCGACTGACGAAAATTGTCAGCCCGCCGATTCGGCGCGCGCCAACTGACAAAAAAAGTCAGCTCGGGCGACAAAAAATGGCGGTAGGCGCCCTTGCCGCCGACCGCCACCCCCTGGAAGTGGTCTGGCACGGCGCTTGCTGATACCTGAGTGTGGCACCCATATTTACATCACTCAGGAGTAGCAAAATGAAATCGATGACCATGATCAAGAAACAAGCACAGGCCGGCTTCACCCTCATCGAACTGATGATCGTCGTCGCCATCATCGGCATCCTGGCGGCCGTGGCTATTCCTGCCTACAGCGACTACACCGCCAAGGCCAAGATCGCCAACGCGATGTCGGCGGTGGCCTCCTTGAAGACCGCCGTGGCGCTGTGCGGCCAGGAAGCTGGCGGGGTCTTGACGGATTGTAAGAACGGCAGCAGCGGCATTCCGGCCGCAACCGATTTCAAGGCGACCAAGGAAGTCGCCAGCGTGGCCATCGCGGCCGAGGGCGTGATCACGGAAACCCTGGCGTCCGGCCTGGGCACCGGCATCGACGGCATGACCATCATCTTCACTCCGCTGATCAACGGCGGCAACCTGGCCTGGAAAGTGACTACCACGGTGACCAACATCCCGGCCAAGGCAGCGATCGAGAAAAACAACGCGCCTTAATGTCGTAACTGTTGCGAAATGGCGACGCCGACGGCGCCGCCCAACAAAAAACCAGGTTTCGCGACCTGGTTTTTTGTTGTTTGCCGCGCGCCGCGCGCCGCTCAGACGATCTTCTGGCGGTCGGCGATCAAGGCCTCGTAGGTCAGGTTTTGCAGCATCGTGTAATGCACCGGGTCGAGGTCGATGAACTGCACGCCGTAGGTGAACACCTCGGCCTTGTCGGCGGTGGCCGGCTTGACCATGTTGATGTTGCGGATGGTGGCGTTGGGATTGACGCGCACCTGGCGGTTGCCGGGCTGGGCGATCAGGTAGAAGGACAGGCCGACCATGTTGTCGTCGTCGGTCAGTTTCTTGGGCGACTCGATCAGCGCGCCGGACACGCTCAGGTTGACCAGGAACACCGAGGTGGTGCCGGCCGGCGAGGTGACCTGGGCCGGGATGTCGACCTTGACCCGCATGGCCGCGCGCAGGCTGGTGCCTTGGATCGAGGTGGGAAACGACAGGTGGACATAGAACAACGGGCGCGGGAAGATGCGCTGCACGGTGCAGGAGAACGAGCACACGTTGACGCCGGAAAAGACGCGGATGGTCAGCTTGTCGCCGTCGTTGAGGGCGATGGGCGCGCCGTTCTCGACCGGGATCTTGACGATCATGAACTCGTCCTTGACCCAGCCGATCAGCGTGGAGAAATGCTGGATCGGTTTGATGGTGCGATGCGTGATGAACTGGATACGACCGCCCACCTGCAGGTTCATCTGTTCGAATTCGTATTCCTGGGTCTTCGCTTCGCTCGGCGGAGTGTTGCTGCTCATTCGTACGTCCTTTTCGCCTGCTCGATATGGTGTTGTAAGACGTGTTCAGTCGACAAGTATGCCTGATCCAGGCCCGTCTGCGAAACACCTATTACCGCTGCGGCAATTATATACGCGCTAACGTGGCGTAACAATCAGACAAGAATGGCGCTTGCTAAAGGGCGCGCGGTGCGCCACGTGGGACGACATCGACTATCTTCACTAACGTTGTCGTTTCCAACTCGTAAGGAATACGTACATGCGGCCCCTTGACGTCCTTCTTGTTGCGCGTGATGAGGATTAAGCCTCGCACAATCGAGGTCGCCATGATGATGGCATCGGGGAGGGCGATTTTCGGACCTTGGCGTATGCTCTTGCCGCGAATGTGCGCGGCCGCAGCCACGATGTCGTCGTCGGTGTGGATGATTTCGAAACCGAAGTCGGCGATGAACAGGGTCAGCTCGTCGATATCGTCGGGTTTGGCACCGGCAAACAATTCCATCCACGTGATCGCGCTGATCGCCGGTTCGTTCCAGTATTCCAGTTCGTCGAGCGCGGCCTTGTAGCCTTTTAGCGCGTCGATAAGGATGTTCGTGTCGAAAAGAACTAGCGCCATTCGGCCCTCATTTCGCGCTGGTATTCCAAGCCGTCGGCAGGAATATCCTTGCGATCTGCCCACAAGCCAGCGATGCGCTTCAGCGCGGCAGCGCGCCGACGACGGGCTTCACTATGCCCCTCGTCATGCTGCCCCCCCGTTTGGGCGGGCTGCGAATGTTTGTCGGCGTCCTGAACAAGTGTGGTCATACTTCACCTCCGTTCATGCGATGTTAGAACCAGTGTAGCGCATTGGCGAGCCAGTGTCGTATTGCCCTTCGCTGCCTTACTCAAGCGTTGTCACTTGTCAAGATCCGCTGTCCAGTCGCCGCTCTTGCCGCCATGTTTCTCCATCACGCGGATATCGCTCATCACCATGCCGCGATCGACCGCCTTGCACATGTCGTAGACGGTCAGCAGGCCGACCTGCACCGCCGTCAGCGCCTCCATCTCGACGCCGGTCTTGCCGTAGGTTTCGACCTGGGCGCGGCAGTGCACGCTGTGCTTCGCCTCGTCGATGTCGAAATCGACCGTGACGCGGGTCAGCGCCAGCGGGTGGCACAGCGGCACCAGGTCGCTGGTGCGCTTGGCGCCCATGATGGCGGCGATGCGGGCGATGCCCAACACGTCGCCCTTCTTGGCCGTTCCCGCCAGGATAATCGCCAGCGTCTCGGGCTTCATGCGGATGCTGCCGCCGGCCACGGCCGTGCGGTGGGTTTCCTGCTTGGCGCCGACGTCGACCATGTGGGCTTGTCCGGTGGCGTCGAAGTGGGTCAGGTGGTCGGCTGGAGGCGTGCTGGGCTGTGTGGTCATGGCGTGAATCGCTAGAAGGTGGCGGGTGGTCTGCGGCGCGGCAAAACGGGTATGATAGCACCGTGAATTCCAAACGTTTCCCATCCGGCCACACGCTGCGCCGTCTGCTGACCGCCGCCGCGCTGCTGGCGGCGCCCCTGTTGATGGCGCAAAATTCGCTGCCTTCGTCCAACATCCCCAACCTGCCGACCTTGGGCGACACCGAGCGGCAGGACTTGTCGCCGCTGATCGAGCGCAAGCTGGGCGAGGAGATCATGCGCGACATCCGCCGCAACCTCGACTATCTGGACGACGGCCCCATCCTCGAATACCTGAACAACTTCGGCAACGCGCTGGTGGCGGCGCGGCCGGGCGCGCGCGGCGAAACCAATTACGACTATTTCTTCTTCGCCGTGCGCGACCCGCAACTCAACGCCTTCGCCCTGCCGGGCGGCTTCATCGCGGTCCACTCGGCGCTGCTGCTGGCGGCGCAGAGCGAGTCCGAGCTGGCCTCGGTGCTGGGCCACGAG
Source organism: Rugamonas violacea (assembly GCF_016461825.1). Taxonomy (GTDB): domain Bacteria; phylum Pseudomonadota; class Gammaproteobacteria; order Burkholderiales; family Burkholderiaceae_D; genus Rugamonas. The sequence continues at coordinate 13,484 of NZ_JAEMNU010000129.1, forward strand.
ATCGGCCACGTGGCGCAGCGCCACATCGCCCGCCAGCTGGGCCAGCAGAAGCAGGATGCGCTGATCCCGCTGGCGGCGATGATCCTGGCGGCGTTGGCCTCGAAGGCCGGCGGCGACGCGGCCATCGGCGTGTTCGCGGCGGGGCAGGGCTTGGCGATCCAACGCCAGCTCAACTTCGGCCGCGACGCCGAGCGCGAGGCCGACCGCATCGGCTTCCAGATCATGGGCGAGGCCGGCTTCGATACCAGCGGCATGGTGGCCTTCTTCCAGCGCATGCAGACGGCCAGCCGCTCCTACAGCGATCTGACGCCGGCCTATCTGCAGAGCCACCCCTTGACCACCGAGCGCATCGCCGACATCCAGGCGCGCATCCGCGAGCAGCCCTACAAGCAGCGCCTCGACAGCCTGGACTTTTATCTGGTGCGTTCGCGCGCCCGCGTGCTGCAGGACGCGAGCTCGCAGGGCTTGGCCGAGGCCAAGGTGTTTTTCGAGAACCAGATGTTGCAGCAAAGCCGACAGCAGATCTGCGCGGCGCAGTACGGCCTGGCGATGGTGGCGCTGAAGAAGGGCGACATGGCCATGGCGCAGGGCTGGCTGGACAAGGCCCGCGCCACCGCCGAGCAGGCGCCGGCCGCCGGCACCTTCAGCGGCGCGCGGCCGCAGACCGGCGGTTCGATCTTCGTCAGCACGGCGCTGGAGATCAAGCTGGAGCAGAAGAAGGACGCCGCCGTCATCGCCGTGGCCTTGAAGGAGGCCGAGGCGGCGCGGCTGAAGTTCCCGCTGTCGCGCGGCATCGCCCACCAGTACGGCGAGGCGCTGATCGCGGCGGGCAAGCTGGAGCAGGCGGCGCTGTATCTGCGCGAGCAGGCGCAGATGTACAAGGAGGAGCCGGAGGTGTTCGACCTGCTGGCCGAGGCCTACGCGGCGCAGGGCAAGCAGGCGCTGCAGCACATCGCGCTGGCCGAGTCGTATGTGCTGCAGGGCGGCGTGCTGGCGGCGCTGGACCAGCTCGGCATCGCCCGCAAGGCGCCCGACGCCACCTTCTACGACCAGGCGGTGATCGACGCCCGCGAGCGCGAGTTGCAGGCGCGCCGCCGCGAGGAGCTGGGCGACAAGGGCAAGAAGGATTTGGCGGCGCCGTCGGCCGCGCCGGGGCCGACGCTGCGTTTGTCGACCACGCCGGCCGATGCGATGGCGCCGTCCCCCTTCCCTGCAACCATGACGGGGCCGGAATCGCGCTTTCCGCGCCGCTAGCCCGATCCGTGGCGCCGGCGGGTGGCCGCCGTCGCCGCTGTTTTTTGCGGGGCGCCAAGGCGCCGGGCGTGGCGGCCAACCCCACAGGCGGGAGCCGGGGTCGGACCCGGCGGGTCCGACCCCAGGTTTGCGCCGTTGGGTTTGGTCGGCGTCGCGGCAATCCTTGAGGAAGCTGTTTTTTTCGCTAGCGCCGCCTAGGGCGCCGGCCGGCGCACGAAACCGAAACGCGCGGCGACGTCGTCGTCCTGCGCCAGCCGCGTCACCGGCGTTTCAGCCTCGCGCAGGTGCAGGCTCAGCGCGCCTTTGCCGTCCTCCAGCCAGGCCATCAGCGCCTCGTCCGAGACGCTGGCGCCGTCCATCCACAACAGCGGCAAGACCTGGGCGAAGTCGCGGTCGTCGAGCTGGGCCAGCACGGTGCCGCTGTGCAGGAACAGCGCGCCGGCCTGGCTCAGGTAGACGGCGTCGAGCGGCCCCATGGCCACGCCGGTGTGCAACTGCCAGCCCTCGCCGGGCACGCTGCGGGCGATGTAGGGCGTCGCCTCCAGGTTCAGGTAGACGCGCTGCGGACCGTTCTGGAAATACCAGCAGCCGCGTTCGTCGCGGTCGTAGTTGCGGGCGATGAAGGCGAGCAGGGCGACGTGCTGCAGCTTGTCGCCCGGCAGGTCGAGCTGCTGCGCGCGCTCGTCGCGCATGCGCCATTGGCCGCGCGCGTCCAGCCCCAGCCAGCCGTAGCAGTGCGGCACGTTGGGCCATTTGGCGATGGCTTGTTTGACGATCTCATCCATGTTTTGCTTCTTCCGGCCGCGCCGATGGCGGCCTGTTGTGTGCTGCCCGCTCAGGCCTCGGCCTGGCTGCGGGTGCGGGCGTCGTGGGTGGCGCCCTCCAGAAAGTGCATCATACGCTGCGGCAGCCAGTTGATGCGTCCCGGCAGCGCGCCGACGGCGAAGCCGACGTGGCCGCCGTGCGCGGGATAGTCGAGCAGCACCGCCGGCGCGGCGTGGCGCGGCAGGTGGCCGCCGGGCAGGAAGGGGTCGTTGCGCGCGTTCAGCACCAGGGTCGGCACGGTGATCTCGCCCAGCACGTGCTTGGCGCTGGCGCGGTGCCAGTAGTCGTCGGTGTCGCGGTAGCCGTGCAGCGGCGCGGTGACCACGTTGTCGAAGGCGTACAGGTCGCGCGCGGCGCGCAGCGCGGCCAGGTCGAACAGGCCGGGGAACTGCGCCAGCTTGGCCTCGCACTTGGGTTTCAGGGACTGCAAGAACATCCGCGTGTAGACCCGGTTGAAGCCGCGTCCGAGCGCCGCGCCGCCCTGCGCCAGGTCGAGCGGCGCCGAGACGGCGCAGGCGGCGTCGACGAAGTCGGCCTGGTGCTGCGACTCGCCCAGCCAGCGCAGCAGGGCGTTGCCGCCCAGCGAGACGCCGGTGGCGTAGAAGCGGCCGCTGCCGCGGCCGCGCAGGCGGCGCAGGATCCAGTCGATCTCGGCGGCGTCGCCGGAATGGTAGAAGCGCGGCGCGCGGTTGGCCTCGCCGGAGCAGCCGCGGAAGTGCGGCACCGCGCCGGACCAGCCACGGGCGGCGGCGGCGGCCATCAGGGCGCGCGCGTAGTGGCTGTCGGACGAGCCCTCGAGGCCGTGGAACAGCACGACGAAGGGTTGCCCCGGCTGGCCGTCGACGAAGTCGATGTCGACGAAGTCGCCGTCCGGCGCCGCCCAGCGCTCGCGCCGGTAGGCCACCGCCGGCTTGGCGATGCAGGTGGCCGGGTAGATGGTTTGCAGGTGGCCGCTGGGCAGCCAGAGCGGGGCGGTGTAGTGCATGACTGCGGCGCGGACGGGCGGCTTAGTGCAGGATCTGCGCCGGCGACTCGAGCGGCACCGGACCGGGGCCGACCGAGACGTGGTGCAGCACGATGCGCCAGCCGCGCGGCGTCTTGACGTAGACGTTGGTGGCCAGCAGGTGGGCGGCGTCGCCGCTGGCGGCGCTGGTGCCCTCGATGACGGTGTGCACCGAGCTCATCAAATTATGCGTCTCGTGCAGCTGCGACGGCAGGATGTGCAGGCCGCCGTGCTCGAGGATGGCGCTCCACGAGGCGCGGATGGCGGCGTGGCCGATCAGCCGCGGCCCGCCCGGGTGGATGCAGACGATCTCCTCGTCGTCGGCCCACAGGGCCATCAGGGTGTCGACGTCGGCCCGGTTGAGCGCATCGTAAAAAGCGGTTTCGACTTCGGCGGCGCTGCCATTCAACTGCTTTTGACGTTTCATGCGGGCTCCGGGAACGCGGTGGGATCGGGATGCTGGCGCTGCTCGGTTGCCTGCCGGGTGGCGGCAACCGGGTGGCGGGAACTTGGCGGCGGGAACTTAGTGGTGGGACGCCACGGCGCCCGGTTTCATCCGGTAGGCGGTGCCGCAGTAGGGGCACTTGGCGACGCCGTCGTGGTTGAATTCGAGGAACACGCGCGGGTGCGAGGACCACAACGGCATGGCCGGGTTGGGGCAGTGGGCCGGCAAATCTTTACCGTCGAGCTCAACTGCGGCGCTGGCTGGCGTGGTGGCGTGGGTCATCTGATGGTTCTCCGTGGGTCGAAAATGGGCCGGACCGGTCCGGTTCGGGACGGTCCGCTAAACCTCGATTTTAACGGATTCGCGCAGGGAGCAAAATTCATCGGTAAAATGGCGCCTTAATAATTCTTCAGCTGCTAGCAATTGTTTCGATTGAAATGGTGCGCAAATAGCAATAAAAATCATGCCGCAGCCCTTGCTTCGTTGCCGTCCCGCGCCGGGTCTTCCGGCCGTGCCCCTGCCGCCCCCGCCCCCGCCCCCGCCGGCGGGCGCGGCGGGCCGCCGCGTTGGCGCGGACCAGCCGGGTTGTGGTGGGAAAACCACATGACAGAACCGATGCGCGCGCCCTCCGAGCCCTATGTGGCTGAACACGACGAGGCTGGTTGGAAGGCCGGCTTGAAGGACGGCATGCCGACCTTGTTCGGCATCGGCGCCTGGGGCCTGGTGGTGGGCATCGCCATGGTCAAGACCGGCCTGACCGTGCCGCAGGCGCTGGCCATGACCCTGGTGGTGTTCGCCGGCTCGGCCCAGTTGGCCTCGCTGCCGCTGATCACCGCCCACGCGCCGATCTGGGTGATCTTCGCCACCGCCCTGGTGGTGAATCTGCGTTTCGTCATCTTCTCGGCGCTGCTGGCGCCGCACTTCTCCAACCTGCCCTGGCGCAAGCGCTTCCTGCTCGGCTACGTGGCCGGCGACATGACGGTCGCCATGTTCCTGCAAAAATATCCCGACGAGGCGCCCCAGGTCGGCAAGCTGTCCTACCTGAAGGGCCTGCTGTACCCGAACTGGGCGGCCTGGCAGATCGGCTCGATCGCCGGCATCTTCCTCGGCAGCGCCGTGCCGCCGCAGTGGGGCCTGGGCTTCGCCGGCACCCTGGCCATCATCTGCATCACGGTGCCGCTGGTGTCGACCCGGCCGATGTTGTGCGGCGTGCTGGTGGCCGGCCTGGTGGCGGTGCTGGCGGCCGGCCTGCCGTACAAGCTGGGGCTGCTGGCGGCGGTGTTGCTGGGCATGGTCACGGCGATGGCGGTGGAAGAATTGTCGGAAAAATGGAGGAATAAACAACATGGCTGATTGGGAAATCTGGCTCGTCATCGCCGCGCTGGCGCTGGCCACGGCGGCCACGCGCAGTTCGTTCTGGCTGGTCGGCCACCACATCACCATCCCGCGCCGGGTGCACGAGATGCTGCGCTACGCGCCGGCCTGCGCGCTGGCGGCGATCATCGCGCCCGACCTGCTGCTCAGCGAGGGCCAGCAACTGCACTTGTCGCTGTCGAATCTGAAGCTGCTGGCCGGCCTGGCGGCGATCGCCTTCTATCTGCTACGGCGCAACATGCTGCAGACCATCGTGTTCGGCATGCTCGTCTTCACCGCGCTGCGGCTGGCCCTGGCCTGAGCCGATTCGATGCTGTTTTAACAAACGTTTTGCCGCCGCGCTTGCGGTAAAATAGCGGTCTTTCTTCCACTCATCCTTTGGCTAGCCATGCAAGCTGTTCTGAACTTCATCCGTCTGCAAGACCTGATCGCGCAAAACGCGCTGCAAGCCAAGCGCGTGTTCATCCGCGCCGACCTGAACGTGCCGCAGGACGCCGCCGGCAACATCACCGAGGACACCCGCATCCGCGCCTCGGTGCCGGCGATCCGCGCCGCCGCCGCCGCCGGCGCCATGGTCATGGTGACCTCGCACCTGGGCCGTCCGACCGAGGGCGAGTTCAAGCCCGCGGACAGCCTGGCGCCGGTCGCCGCCCGGCTGGCCGAATTGCTCGGCCAGCCGGTCGAACTGAAACAGAACTGGCTCGACGGCGCCGGCCTGGAGCAACTGCAGCCGGGCCAGGTGGTGCTGCTGGAAAACGTCCGCGTCAACCCGGGCGAGAAGAAGAACAGCGACGCGCTGGCGCAGAAGATGGCCGCGCTGTGCGACATCTACGTCAACGACGCCTTCGGCACCGCCCACCGCGCCGAGGCCTCGACCCACGGCATCGCCAAGTTCGCGCCCATCGCCTGCGCCGGCCCGCTGCTGGCCGCCGAGCTCGACGCGCTGGGCAAGGCGCTGGGCGCGCCGGCCCGTCCGCTGCTGGCCATCGTCGCCGGCTCGAAGGTGTCGTCCAAGCTGTCGATCCTCAAGGCGCTGGCCGACAAGGTCGACAATCTGATCGTCGGCGGCGGCATCGCCAACACCTTCATGAAGGCCGTCGGCCTGAACATCGGCAAGTCGCTGGTCGAGAACGACCTGGTCGAGGAAGCCCGCGCCATCATCGCCATGATGGCGGCGCGCGGCGCGCAGGTGCCGATTCCGCTCGACGTGGTGTGCGCCAAGGAGTTCGCGCCGAACGCCGTGGCCACCGTCAAGGACGTCGCCGACGTCGCCGACGACGACATGATCCTCGACATCGGCCCGAAAACGGCGCAGTTGCTGGCCGCGCAAATCGGCGCCGCCGGCACCATCGTCTGGAACGGCCCGGTCGGCGTGTTCGAGTTCGACCAGTTCGGCGAAGGCACCAAGACCCTGGCGCTGGCCATCGCCCATTCGAAGGCCTTCTCGATCGCCGGCGGCGGCGACACGCTGGCGGCCATCGCCAAGTACCAGATCACCGAACAGATCGGCTACATTTCGACCGGCGGCGGGGCCTTCCTGGAGTTCCTGGAAGGCAAGACCCTGCCGGCCGTCGAGATCCTGACGCAACGCGCCGCCAAGTAAGCGGCGCCGCCGGTCCGCCGCAAGCAAGACGCGAGGCCGCGCCGGGTGCGCTTAGCCCACTTGGCGCGGCCGGCAACAGCAGTACCGGCGCGCTGCCGGCCCCGGCGGCCGGCGCCGCGCCCCGCAGTAGCCAGTAGCCAGTAGCCAGTATGTCCGTATGTCCGCCCCCGGCCGCCGGCCGGGGACTTGTCCGCCAGACCTAACGCTAAGGAATCCTATGTCCCGTGGTACCAAAATCGTCGCAACGATCGGCCCCGCCTCCACCGACTTCAACGTCCTGGTCAAAATGATCCGCGCCGGCGTCGACGTCGTGCGCCTCAATTTCTCCCACGGCAAGGCGCAGGACCATATCGACCGCGCCCGTCTGGTGCGCGAAGCGGCCGCCGAGTGCGGCCGCGAGGTGGCGATCATGGCGGACATGCAGGGACCGAAGATCCGCGTCGGCAAGTTCGAGAACAACAAGATCGAGCTGGTCAACGGCGATAAGTTCATCCTCGACGCCAAGTGGGGCGAGAACGGCGAACTGGGCAACCAGGAGCGCGTCGGCCTCGACTACAAGGCCCTGCCGCGCGACCTGCACAACGGCGACCACCTGCTGCTCAACGACGGCCTGATCGTGCTGGTGGTCGACAAGATCGTCGGCCACGAGATCTTCACCACCGTCAAGATCGGCGGCGAGCTGTCCAACAACAAGGGCATCAACCGCCAGGGCGGCGGCCTGACCGCGCCGGCCCTGACCGCCAAGGACATGGAGGACATCAAGACGGCGATGAGCTTCCAGGCCGACTACCTGGCGATCTCCTTCCCGAAAAGCGCCACCGACATGGAGATGGCGCGCCAGCTGGCCAACATCGCCGGCGAGCCCTTCCACCACAAGCCGATGATGATCGCCAAGATCGAACGGGCCGAGGCGATCCCCGTGTTGCAGGAAATCCTCGACGCCTCCGACGGCATCATGGTGGCGCGTGGCGACCTGGCGGTGGAAGTGGGCAACGCGGCGGTGCCGGCGCTGCAAAAGCGTATGATCAAGATGGCGCGCGCCTCGAACAAATTGGCGATCACCGCCACGCAGATGATGGAGTCGATGATCTTCAACGCCGTGCCGACCCGGGCCGAAGTGTCCGACGTCGCCAACGCGGTGCTGGACGGCACCGACGCCGTGATGACCTCGGCCGAAACCGCCTCGGGCAAGTACCCGATCGAGACGGTCGAGATGATGGCGGCGATCTGCGTCGAGGCCGAGCAGTCCGAGTACAACAAGCTCGACGCCGACTTCCTGAATGTGACGTTTACCCGTATCGACCAGTCGATCGCCTACGGCGCGCTGTTCACCGCCCACCACCTGCGGGTCAAGGCGATCGTCGCGCTGACCGAGTCCGGTTCGACCGCGCTGTGGATGAGCCGCCACAGCATCGACACGCCGATCTTCGCGCTGACGCCGAGCATCACCACCCAGCGCAAGGCTTCGCTGTACCGCAATGTGCGCGCCTACCACCTGCTGCAGCAGGCCGACAGCAAGGTGGTGCTGAAGCAGGCCGAGGATTTGATGATCGCCCACGGCATCGCCAAGAAGGGCGACATGATCGTCGTCACCTGGGGCGAGCCGATGGGCCAGGTCGGCGGCACCAATGCATTGAAAATCGTCAAAGTCGGAGAATTCGAATAAACAGATGGCCCGTGTCGCCACCCCGGCGGCGTGAACCCGGGGTCGGACTCGGCGCCTCGGCGCGCCGGGTCCGGCCCCGGGTTGCGGCCCCGGGGTGAACAGCGGCGGTGCCAGCACCACAGCTTTTTTTATTGTTTGGAGTAATACCATGTCTCTCGTATCCATGCGCCAACTGCTCGACCATGCCGCCGAAAACGGTTATGGCCTGCCGGCTTTCAACGTCAACAACCTGGAACAGGTGCAGGCCATCATGGCCGCCGCCGACGCCGTCGGCAGCCCGGTCATCATGCAGGCCTCGGCCGGCGCCCGCAAATACGCCGGCGAGGCCTTCCTGCGCCACCTGATCGACGCCGCCGTCGAAGCCTACCCGCACATCCCGGTGGTCATGCACCAGGACCACGGCCAGTCGCCGGCGGTGTGCCAGGCGGCGATCCGCTCCGGCTTCACCTCGGTGATGATGGACGGCTCGCTCGAAGCGGACGGCAAGTCGGTCGCCTCCTACGACTACAACGTCGAAGTGTCGCGCGAGGTGGTCAAGTTCTCGCACGCCATCGGCGTCACCGTCGAGGCCGAACTGGGCGTGCTCGGTTCGCTCGAAACCATGATGGGCGACAAGGAGGACGGCCACGGCGCCGACGGCGCCATGACCCGCGAACAGCTGCTGACCGACGTGGCCCAGGCCGCCGACTTCGTCGCCCGCACCCAGTGCGACGCGCTGGCCATCGCCATCGGCACCTCGCACGGCGCCTACAAGTTCTCGCGCCAGCCGACCGGCGACATCCTGGCCATCGACCGCATCAAGGAAATCCACGCGCGCATCCCCAACACCCACCTGGTGATGCACGGTTCCTCGTCGGTGCCACAGGAGCTGCTGGCGATCATCCGCGAATTCGGCGGCGACATGAAGGAAACCTACGGCGTGCCGGTCGAAGAGATCCAGGAAGGCATCCGCCACGGCGTGCGCAAGATCAACATCGACACCGACATCCGTCTGGCGATGACCGCCGCCGTGCGCAAATACCTGTTCGAGAACCCGACCAAGTTCGACCCGCGCGACTTCCTCAAGCCGGCCCGCGAGGCGGCCACGCTGATCTGCAAGGCGCGCTTCCTGTCGTTCGGCTGCGAAGGCCAGGCCGCCAAGATCAAACCAATCCCGCTGGAAAAAATGGCCGAGCGCTACAAGGCCGGCGAGTTGTCGCAAATCGTCAAGTAATCATCTGAACCATCGTGAACCATCGCGCCGCAATGTTGTGGCGCGGTTTAATTTTGTGAGTGAATAAAATGTCTGAAAAAACTATTGTTGGTATCGTCATGGGCTCCACCTCGGATTGGGACATCATGAAAGAAGCGGCGCAGATCTGCAAAGATTTCGGCGTCTCCTACGAAGCGCGCGCCCTGTCGGCGCACCGCACGCCGAAAGAGCTGGAAGCCTGGCTGGCCGACATGGAGGCGCGCGGCGCCCAGGCCTTCATCGCCGGCGCCGGCGCGGCGGCCCACCTGGCCGGCGTGGTCGCCGCCTCGACCATCCTGCCGGTGTACGGCGTGCCGATCCCGTCGAAATACCTGAAGGGTCTGGACTCGCTGCTGTCGACCGTGCAGATGCCAAAGGGCATTCCCGTCGCCACCCTGGCGATCGGCGAATCGGGCGCGGCCAACGCCGCGCTGGCCGTGGTGTCGGTGCTGGCGCTGAACGACGCCGGCCTGAAAGCCAAGCTGGTCGAATTCCGCAAGACCCAGGCCGACAAGGTGCGCGGTTCGGTGCTGCCGCAACTGTAAGCGGCGTGGCGTCGGACATTCGTCAAAAACAGTGGTAATCGCGCGGCCGCATAGGCCGCTCTGCAACACGGCCGCATAGGCCGTTCTTCAATACGTTAGGAATTATGATGGCTGGAATCCTTGAAACAAACCTGAAATCGCTGCCTTTCCTGCATCGCGGCAAAGTGCGCGACATCTACGCGGTCGGCGACGACAAGCTGCTGGTGGTGCAGACCGACCGCCTGTCGGCCTTCGACGTGATCCTCGACGATCCGATCCCGAACAAGGGCAAGATGCTGACCGAGATGTCGAACTTCTGGTTCAAGAAATTCGGCGATCTGATGCCTAACCACGAGACCGGCATCGATCCGGTGTCGGTGGTTGCGGCGGAAGAGCGCGACCAGGTCGAGGGCCGCGCCATCGTCGTCAAGAAGTTCACCCCGCTGGGCATCGAGGCGATCGTGCGCGGCTACATCATCGGTTCCGGCTGGAAGGACTACCAGAAGACCGGCGCCATCTGCGGCATCGCGCTGCCGGCCGGCCTGCAGGAAGCGCAGCAACTGCCGGAAGTGCTGTTCACGCCATCGACCAAGGCCCCGGCCGGCGCGCATGACGAGAACATCGACTACGCCGAAGCCGAGCGCATCGTCGGCGTCGACATCGCCCGCCAGGTCAAGGAAGCGGCGATCAAGCTGTACACCCTGGCCGCCGAATACGCCGCCACGCGCGGCATCATCATCGCCGACACCAAGTTCGAGTTCGGCCTGGACGCCAACGGCACCGTGCACCTGATCGACGAGATCCTGACGCCGGATTCGTCGCGCTTCTGGCCGATGTCGTCCTACCAGGTGGGCAAGTCGCCCGAGTCGTTCGACAAGCAGTTCGTGCGCGACTGGCTGGAAGGCCAGCAGTGGAACAAGAAGGCGCCGGCGCCGCGCGTGCCGCAGGACGTGCTCGACCAGACCTCCGCCAAGTACGCCGAGGCGCTGCGCCTGCTGACCCAGTAAGACCGTCATGAAGCATTCTGCCGGGAGCCCCGCTCCCTCCGCGGAAATCGTCCAGGCCGCCGCGATCCTCGCATCCGGCGGCCTGGTCGCTTTTCCCACCGAAACAGTCTACGGCCTGGGCGCCGACGCCGAGGATCCGGCGGCGGTGGCGCGCATCTACCAGGCCAAGGGCCGTCCCAACGACCATCCGGTGATCGTCCACCTGGCGCCCGGCGCCGACCTGGACTACTGGTCCAGCGACATCCCGCCGGCCGCGCGGCAGCTGGTGGCGGCCTTCTGGCCCGGCCCGTTGACCTTGATTTTGCAACGCAACAAACACATTCCCGACGCCGTCTCCGGCGGCCAGGACACGGTCGGCCTGCGCTGTCCCTCGCACCCGGTGGCGATCGCGCTGCTGAGCGCCTTCAAGGGCGGCAAGGGCGGCGTGGCGGCGCCGTCGGCCAACAAGTTCGGCAACGTCAGCCCGACCACGGCGCAGCACGTGCGCGACGAGTTCGGCGACGAGCCGCTGCTCGGCGCCGTGCTCGACGGCGGCGCCAGCCAGGTCGGCATCGAATCGACCATCCTCGACCTGTCGCGGCTGGCCACGCGCGGCCCGGTGCTGCTGCGTCCCGGCCACATCAGCGCGCAGCAGATCGCCGACGTCATCGGCCTGCTGCCCGGCCTGCCCGACGCGGCGGCGCCGCGCGCCTCCGGCACGCTGGAGTCGCACTACGCGCCGCACACCCCGGTGCTGATGCTTGAGCGCGAGCGCCTGCTCGACAGCGTCGCGCAACTGGCGGCCAGGGGCAAGCGCGTCGCCCTGATCGTCCACACGCTGGCGGCGCCGGCCGGCCCGCACCTGACCCTGCCGGCGACGCCGGCCGGCTACGCCTACGGCCTGTACGCCGCCTTGCGCGAGATGGACCAAAGCGGCGCCGATTTGATCCTGGTCGAAACGCCGCCACAGCAAGCCGACTGGCTGGGCGTGAACGACAGATTGCGGCGCGCGGTGTTCGGCTCATCAGGTATCATGGAAGCGTTGTTGCGGTCCTGAGCCACGCCGTTCCTGTGCGGCTGGCGTGAGCGCCGACAGGAGGTTGGCATGCTTCCATTATTGTTCGTTTTGATACTCTCGGCGGCCGCGCCGGCCGGCGCCAACGACGCGCCGACGGCCATCCCGGCCGGCGCCGCCAACGCCATCAGCAACGCCGCCAGCGCCATCAGCAACGCCAGCGCGGCGCCGCGCGGCACGGTGCTGGACGGGCCGAGCCTGGTGCCGATCGCCCTCGGCGCCAACGCCAGCATCAACACCCTCGACCCGGCCACCCTCGGCACCGTGCTGCGCCACGCCCAGGGCGGCGCCTTGATGGACATCGCCGGCGAGCCGCGCTGCGCCATCACTATCCACACCCTGCGCTACCAGACCGTCGGCGGCCACGGCGAGCCGACCGACGCCAGCAGCGTCATCATGCTGCCGTCCGGCCCCGACCCGGCCTGCCAGGGGCCGCGCCCGGTGTTGCTGTACGCCCACGGCACGGTGCTCGACAAGCAGTTCAGCATGGCCCGCCTGAATGGCGAGGCGCGCCTGGTGGCGGCGATGTTCGTCGCCCAGGGCTTCATCGTGGTGGCGCCCGACTATGCCGGCTACGGCGCCTCGTCCTTGCCCTACCACCCCTACCTGAACGCCGAGCAGCAGGCCGGCGACATGCTCGACGCCCTGCGCGCGGCGCGCGAGGTGTACGCGCAACTGGGCGTGCGGGCGGCGCCCCGGCTGTTCCTGAGCGGCTATTCGCAGGGCGGCTTCGTCGCCCTGGCGACCCAGCGCCTGATCGAGCGCGACTTCGCCGCCGAGTTCCCGCTGGTGGCGGTGGCCGGCATGTCCGGCCCCTACGCCTTGTTGCAGATGGGCGACGGCATCTTCGGCGGCCAACCGCTGCTGGGCGTGACGGCCTATCTGCCGCTGGTGACCACCTCCGGCCAGCGCGCCGGCGCCGCCCTGTACGCCAGTCCGGCCGAGTTGTACGAGCCGGACTACGCCAGCGGCATCGAGGCGCTGCTGCCCGGCGCGCAGCGCTTCGACGAGCTGGTGCGCCTGGGCCGGCTGCCATCCGGTGCCCTGTTCGCGGTCGACTCGCTGCCGCAGGGGCAGGGCGCGGCCAGTTATTTCGCCGCCCACAACCTGGTGCGCAGCAGCTACCGCCAGGCCTATCTGGCCGACATGGCGGCCCATCCCTGCGGCGCCGAGCCGGTCGACCCGGCGGCCTGTCCGGCCGGCAACGGCCTGCGCCGCTGGCTGGCGCGCAACGACCTGCGCAGCTACCGGCCGCGCGCCGCGCTGCTGTTGTGTGGCGGCCGCGACGATCCGGTGGTGCCCTTCGCCAACGCCAGCGCGGCCCAGCGCTATTTCACCGCTCGCGGCGCGGCGCCGCTGCTGCTCGACCTGGAGGCGGCCGACAGCGCCGCGCCGGCCTCCTGGCTGGCGGCGCGGCAGGGCTTCGCCAAGGCCAAGGAGTGGGTCCAGGCCGAGGCGCGCGACAAGGGCCGCGACCCGGCCAGGGCGGTGGCCGAGTTGTACCACGGCAGGCTGGCGGCGCAGTACTGCGTTCGGGCGGCGCGCGACTTTTTCCTAAAGGCAACTCCTTAGCCTATTGCTTATATGCTACTATTGGCGTGCCGCCGGTCGACCCGAGAGTACGCCCGGCCGCGTCGTGTCGTTCCAGCGCGGCGGCCCGCGGGCCGGCCGCCCCCTTGCCATTTTCGAGGACATCCCATGCGCCCTGCTCATCCATCCCGCCCGGCTCGCCGCCGTCCCTCATTGCGTCCCCTGTGCTCGCTCGCGCCCCTGCTGATCCTCGCCGCCTGCGGTGGCGGCGGCGGCGGTGCCGGCAACGGCAGCGGCGTGGTGGTGGTGCCGACCCCGCCGGTGATCTCGCCTTCGCTGCGCGGCAGCTTGATCGGCGCGGCCAGCGTGGTGCCGGTCAGTATCAACGGCGCCAGCGTCAACACGCTCGAACCGGCCGTCTTCAAGCAGTTCCTCGACGAGCAGCAAAAACTCAGCAGCAACATCACCGGCACGCCGAGCTGCGCCGTCACCACCTACACCGTCAAGTACCACACGGTGGGCTCGGCCGGCGAGGACACCGAGGCCAGCACCGCCATCATGGTGCCGTCCGGCGGCGCGGCCGGCGAGTGCGGCGGCAGCCGCCCGGTGTTGCTGTACGCGCACGGCACCTCGGTGTTGAAGGCGACCGATATGAGCAAGCTCAGCGCCACCGAGCCGCGCCTGATCGCCGCCATGTTCGCCGCCCAGGGCTACATCGTGGTGGCGCCGAACTACGCCGGCTACGCCGGTTCGACGCTGGGCTACCACGCCTATCTGGACGCCGCGCAACAGGCCAGCGACATGATCGACGGCCTGCGCGCGGCGCGCCTGTCCTTCGCCGCCGTCGGCGCCAAGGATGGCGGCCGCCTGCTGCTGACCGGTTACTCGCAGGGCGGCTACGTCGCCCTGGCCACCCAGCGCGCCATGCAGACCGGCTATGCCGGCGAGTTCAACGTGACGGCGGCGGCCGGCCTGTCCGGCCCCTACGCGCTGAGCCTGTTCGGCGACAGCATCTTCGGCGGCGCCCCCAGCAGCGGCGCGGCGGCCTTCCTGCCGATGCTGATCAACGCCGGCCAGCGCGCCAACGCCGGCCTGTACGGCAGCAGCGCCGAGGTCTACGAGGCCAAGTACGCCGGCGGCATCGACAGCCTGTTCCCCGGCGCGCTGGGCATCGGCGACCTGGTGGCGGCCGGCAAGCTGCCCAACGACGTGTTGTTCGCCCAGGATTCGCTGCCGCAGACGGCCGGCTATGCCAGCGCCTTCGGTGCCGACCACTTGTTCAAGACCAGCTACCGCGACGGCTACCTGGCCGATCTGCGGGCCAATCCCTGCAACACCAGCAACGCCACTCCGCTCGCTTGCGCGCCGACCCAGTCGCTGCGCAAATGGCTGGTGAAAAACGATCTGCGCACCTATGTGCCGACGGTGCCGCTGCTGTTGTGCGGCGGCGACAGCGACCCGGTGGTGCCGTACAAGAACGCCGAGGCGGCCTACGCCTACTTCAGCGCCCAGGGCAAGCCGGCCGGCGCGCTGACCCTGCTCAACGTCGACACGACGGCCAGCCTGGGCGACTATGCTGATACCCAGCTGGCCTTCGGGGTGGCCAAGGGCACCGTGCGGCTGACGGCACTGCTCGAAGGCAAGAGCGGCAGCGAGGCCGACCAGGCCGTGCGCGACAGCTACCACGCCGGTCTGGTGGCGCCGTTCTGCCTGCGCGCGACGCGCGACTTCTTCGGCCGGGTGGCGCGGCCCTAGATGCGGCAACTCTTGTTTCTTATGTGAATGGATGGTGTTGAAGGGCGGCCCGCGAGGGCCGCTTTTTTGTTGCGCGGCACGCCGGGCAGAGCGGTTTTTCCCTATACAAGCCGGGGCAAGGGTGGCATATTGGACAAGCTGTTGCAAATAGCACAAGCGTGCATATAACACCATAAAAACCACCAGGAGAGACTATGCGACCTACCCCCATCGCCTTCGCGACGCTCGCGCTGGCCCTGTTGGCCAGCTGCGGCGGCGGCGTCACCAGCCCCGACGAGAACGTTCCGAAAATCAGCTTTTCCAGCCAGGTCACTTTCGGCGACAGCCTGTCCGACGTCGGCACCTACGCCGTCGGCAAGGTCCGGGAGTTGGGCGGCGGCACCTACAACATCAACGGCGACAACCGCACCATCAACGCCGCGTTGACGGGCAAGAACTGGACCGAGCTGATGGCCAGCCGCCTGGGCCAGGCCGCGCCGTGCGCGGCCCAGACCGGCCTCGACGGCGACGACAAGCTGGGTTATTTCGTCCCGGTGGTCAACCACGCCGGCTGCTTCGGCTATGCCCAGGGCGGCGCGCGGGTGAGCAATCCGGTCGGCTCGGAGCACAAGGCGACCGGCAGTGCGCTGGGCCAGCTGACCGTGCCGGCGGCGACGCAGATCCGCAACCACCTGGCCGCCGTGGGCGGCCGGTTCAAGGGCGATGAAATCGTCTTCGTGATGGCCGGCGGGAACGATCTGCTGGCCCTGCTGCGCGAACTGCAGAGCGGCGCCGGCAAGGTGGCGGCCGACGCCGGCGCGGCCGCCTTCGCCGACAGCCTGGTCAAGCAACTGGCCGCCGGCGCCAGCGATGTCGCCGCCGCCATGCAGGCGGTCGGCGCGGCGCTGGCGGCCGAGTCGGCGCGCGCCGGCCACACGGCCGACAGCGTGGTCGGCGCCGCCGTCCTGGCCGCCGCCGGCCAGCCGGGCAACGCGGCGGTCGGCGCGCCGGCCGTCTACGGCCCGCTCGTGCTCAAGGCCAAGGCCGACGGCGAGGCGGCCGGCGCCAAGGCCGGCGCCGACTACGCCGCCCTGCGCGGCCCGGCGATGGTGGCGACGATGGCCGCGACCGGCAAGGAGCTGGTCGCCCTGGTCAAGGAGCAGTTGCTGGCCAAGGGCGCCAACTACGTCACCGTCAACAACCTGCCGGACGTGGCCACCTCGCCGGCCGGCCTGCTGCAGCCGGCCGCCAGCCGGCAACTGATCATGGCCATGGTCGGCGCCTTCAACGGCGAACTGAGCACCGGCCTGGCCGGCGAAGCGAAGGTGCTGCTGGTCGACGTGTACGCCATCAGCCACGACCAGGCGAGCAATCCGGCGGCCTACGGCCTGAGCAATGTCAAGGAGATGGCCTGCGACCTGGAGCCGCTGAAAAATGCGCTGCACAGTTCCTTGGTGTGCAACGGCGGCAACCTGGCCGCCGGCGACGTCAGCCACTACGCCTTCGCCGACGACGTCCATCCGACGCCCTACAACTACCTGCTGCTGGCGCGCCACGTGGCCGAGAAAATGGTTCTCAAGGGCTGGTTGTAGGCCGTCCGGCGGCGCCGCGCACCACGGCCGCCGCCACGTTTGCCGCCACGTTCGCCGCGCAGATGAAAAACCCGCCACGGCAGCGCTGCCGTGGCGGGTTTTTTACGTCGGTTCCGCTTGCGGCGAAGGCCAGCATCGACGCGCGCGAGTCGCCACGCCTCGGCGCGGCGATGCCGGCCTTCCATCGACAGGTCGATGCGGCGAATGTCCAAGCGGAGATTGTTGGAACGCCGCCCTGAGCTGTTCGACACAGTCGGGGCGACGTGACAGGGCGCGGGCCGGGTGGCGCGCGCCCCTGGCCTTATTGGAAGGCCTGGATGCCGGTCTGGGCGCGGCCCAGGATCAGCGCGTGGATGTCGTGCGTGCCCTCGTAGGTGTTGACCACTTCGAGGTTGACCATGTGGCGGATCACGCCGAACTCGTCGGAGATGCCGTTACCGCCGAGCATGTCGCGGGCGACGCGGGCGATGTCCAGCGACTTGCCGCAGGAGTTGCGCTTCATCATCGAGGTGATTTCCACCGCCGCCGTGCCGGCGTCCTTCATGCGGCCCAGTTGCAGGCAGCCTTGCAGGCCCAGCGTGATCTCGGTCTGCATGTCGGCCAGCTTCTTTTGCACCAGCTGGTTGGCCGCCAGCGGACGGCCGAATTGCAGGCGGTCCATGGTGTATTGGCGGGCGGTGTGCCAGCAGGCCTCGGCCGCGCCCAGCGCGCCCCAGGCGATGCCGTAGCGCGCCGAGTTCAGGCAGGTGAACGGACCTTTCAGGCCGCGCACGTCGGGGAAGGCGTTCTCTTCCGGGCAGAAGACGTTGTCCATGACGATCTCGCCGGTCACCGAGGCGCGCAGGCCGAACTTGCCGTGGATCGCCGGCGCGCTCAAGCCGGCCATGCCCTTCTCCAACACGAAGCCGCGGATGGCGCCCTCGTCGTCCTTGGCCCAGACGACGAACACGTCGGCCACCGGCGAGTTGGTGATCCACATCTTGGCGCCGCTCAGCGCGTAGCCGCCCGGCACCTTCTTGGCGCGGGTGATCATCGAGCCGGGGTCGGAGCCGTGGTTCGGCTCGGTCAGGCCGAAGCAGCCGATCCATTCGCCGGTGGCCAGTTTCGGCAGGTATTTCTGCTTTTGCTCCTCGGTGCCGAACTCGTGGATCGGCACCATCACCAGCGACGATTGCACGCTCATCATCGAGCGGTAGCCCGAGTCGATGCGCTCGACTTCGCGCGCGATCAGGCCGTAGGCGACGTAGTTCATGCCGGGGCCGCCGTATTGTTCCGGGATGGTGGGGCCGAGCAGGCCCAGTTCGCCCATCTCGCGGAAGATGCTGGTGTCCATTTTTTCGTGGCGGAAGGCCTCGAGGATGCGCGGCGCCAGCTTGTCCTGGCAATACGCGGCGGCGGCGTCGCGCACCATGCGTTCTTCGTCGGTCAGTTGCTGGTCCAGCAGGAGGGGGTCATCCCAGTGGAATTGGGCGCGGGCTTGGCTCATGGTGTTTCCTAGTCTCTGGTTATAGTGGCTGGTGCCATTATTCTAAGACCTCGTCCGCCGCCCGGCTTTTCTAATGGCGACACCAATTTCCGTTTTCCCGCCGTCAAGCGGGGCTTGATGACAAAATGACAGCTTGCGTCCGCCTCAGGCCAGGCTGCGGAATTGGCCGCCGTGGAAGATCAGCGGTTGCGCCGGGGTGATGTTGCAATGTTCGACCTCGCCGACGAAGATGACGTGGTCGCCCTCCGGATAGCGGCTGCGGTTGTGGCATTCGAACCACGCGGTGGCGCCCTTGAGGATGGGCTGGCCGGTGTGCGACAGCTCGTATTCGACGGTGCCGAAGGGGTCTTCGCTGCGGGTCGAGAACAGCTTGGCCAGATGGGCTTGGTCGGCCGCCAGCACGTTGATGACGTAGTGCGAGTTGCCGCTGAAGATGGGCATGCTGTTGGCGCTGCTGCCCAGGCTCCACAGCACCAGCGGCGGCGTCAGCGAGACGGAGTTGAAGGAGCTGGCCGTCAGGCCGCGGAAGCTGCCGTCGGCCAGGCGGGTGGTGATGACGGTCACGCCGGTGGCAAATTGCGCCAGGGCCTGGCGAAAATGGCCGGTATCGAAAGCGGGCGCCGGCGCGCGGGGGGAGCGTGTGTTCATGATCTGCCTGAGTCTTTTTGCCATTATGCCAAAGATCGGCGCCGGTAGCGAAAAACCGGCCGGCCGCCGGACGCCGCGGCGGCCGGATGAAACGGCCGGCCCGGCTTTGCGTTACAGTGGCGTTCGGTGCCCGTCGTGGCGCCTCGCCAGGAGCACTATGATGGAGGACCTTCGAATGGGCAAACCACTTGCCGCGCCCATGCCCATGCCCGTGCGCATGCCCGCGCCGCGCGCCGGACGGCGCGCGGCGGCCGCGTCGCTGCTGGCGCTGGCCGCCGCCAATGCCAGCCATGCCGGCGCGGCGGCACAGGTCGAGCTGGTGGCCGGCCTGGCCGAGCCGCGCCGGGTCGAATACGAGCTGGTGCGCCACGACGGCAGCGTGCCGGTGGTGTTCGAGAACGGCCTGATGGCCAAGCTGGGCCAGTGGGAACCGGTGTTCCGCAGCATCTGCCAGGAGCGCAGCGCCTTCGCCTACAACCGCCCCGGCTACGGCAAGAGCGCGGCGGTGGCCAGCCCGCGCGACGGCGAGCACATCGCCGAGGAGCTGCGCGCGCTGTTGCGCAGCAAGGGGCTGAACCCGCCGTATATCCTGGTCGGCCATTCGATCGGCGGCCTGTACCTGCAACTGTACGCGCGGCGCCATCCGGACGAGGTCAAGGCGCTGGTGCTGGTCGACTCCACCCATCCGCAGCAATTCCTCGGCGCCGGCGCCTACGAGCAGTGGCCGACCCTGGTGCGCACCAGCTTCAAACTGCTCAGCTCGTCCGTCGAAATGGCCGAGTTCAAGGCCAGCATGGCCACCGGCGCGCAGGTGCTGGCGCTGCCGGCGCCGGCCGGCGTGCGGGTGATGGTGCTCAGCGCCGCCCGTCCGCTGGGCGAGAAGTCGGCCTATGCCGACGACGCCAACGCCAAGCGCAAGGACATCGTCCGGCTGTACCCCGGCGCCCAGTTGCAGTGGGTCGACAGCGGCGCCGAGATTCCGCTCGAGAAACCGGAGGCGGTATTGGCCGCCATCCGCGCCGTCGCGGCCGGCCGCTGAGGCCGTCGCGTCGCCGGGCCGCCATGTCGCAGCCGGTTGCCGAGGCCGCCGGTTCGCCAGGCAGCCACGGAGTCGTCCACCTCCCTTGGTAGGCGCATCGAATAAGCTGAATGCGTCGTTCCGCATCGGCGGTCCGCCGCGTAGGCGGGAATCCATGCTGCGCTAGACAGGATGCGGCGTATAGGTTCCCGCCTACGCGGGAACGACGGGTTTTTAGAGGTGCCCTTGGTGATATCTCGCGCTGAACAAGGCTCGGCTTCTGGCGTATGCTCGGATAAATGGAAAAAGAATTGAAGTTGAAATAATTCTCAAAATCTCTATATTTTGGAATGTTAATAAATATTGGAAAATAAATTCTGGTACAAATGGTTTGTATTTGGGTTCTCACAAACAAGCAATATCGACAAGATTTCAATTTGGGAAAGTGATTGCTACTTATTCTGAAGCTATTGAAAAAGCCAAGAAGATACAGATAACTTTAATTTCGGTATGAAACGGTATGGAACATTTTATTGCGGTCGGCATGTAAAGTGTGCCATGAAAATGAAGGGCACTATCTTCATTTTCTCCTACATTAAAATTTTGTGTAACTATCAACAGTGTCATTATAGTTGTTTTTTATTCTCCTAAGTAATGTTGAGTTATTCTTGTACTTTTCTTTTAAAATTTCAAATTGCTTTTTTGCTCCTCCGCAATATTTGTCAATTTCCCTATTCATTTCATCTTGTTGTCTCTTCGGTAGTTCCGTTCCGACTTCACCAGCAAAGTGCTCACATTCAAAAGAATAGGAAATAAATAATCTAATATCCTTTGGTAGTTTTTCACTTGAAAAGGCTGCCAATGGAATGAGAAAAAAGAAAAGTAGAAGGAAATATTTCTTCATCTTTACCTTTCGGTTAAAAACCATTGTTGGACCAATGCGGATCATCTTTTCCCTTGAATTTCTGCACACCATAAGTTTTTCCGACAGCTATAAGCTGCTTGTTTAAGCCATTCCGTGGCAACGTATTAATTTTTACCGTGTTTCCATTTGCATCTTTGAGCTCAATAGTTTTGTTCCAACTCAAGCTCATATCAATTGCCAATCCTGAATTGTGTTGAGATCGAATTGCCGGTTTTATTACTTGTTTATCTATATTTAACGCTGGTAACATTTCTTTTGCCGCATTGACGGATTTTTCTTTTGTTCCGTGGTCCCAATTTATGTTTACGCCTTGCATATTGGGAACTTTTTCAGGATCAAGCTGTTTTTTCGCAATTCTCCAGGCAAAATGCATCAGATATGAACGCTTCGGCGGTCTGAAGGTGGCGCGAATTACAATCTTAATCCCCGCCTCTTTCATTGCATGGAGAAAGTCCTCTACTGCAAGACGGAAATTTCCCAGCAAGTAACGAGTGTCTTCGCTGCCGGGAAATTTCTTTGCCCATTGCGCTCCACTCAATTCCAATTCTTCTTCCATTTTCAATCTCCGGAAAATTGTGTGAAAAGTTACAATTTACGGCAGGTGAAAGCGTTTTGATTTGATGCGGATTAATGATTTAGTTGTTTAGATTCGTGTGATTATGCACCTTTCCGTAGCTGGCCCCTCTTCAAGGCACGGCACGTTTTGAGTACACTTATCCATCCCAACGA
>NZ_JAEMNU010000013.1 GCF_016461825.1 Rugamonas violacea
CTTGATCACGCTGCTGGCGCAGGCATTTCTCAAGGAGGAAGGATGTCGTCCGGCAGACACGCTGATCCTGACGCATCCGCCCTACAGTCTGGCTGAACATCCCTATTGGATCGTCAAGACGGGAGAAACCTACCGCAGCGGCGAAGACGCGCAGATGCATGATCATTACGATGAACTGACCGGCTGGCAGAACCTGCACGCCCGCCTGCAAACGCTGGTTAACACGGTACACACCGTAACCAGGCAGCACGTCACGCCGATCGATATGAAGGACTTCCTGAAAAGCGACACGCCGTATTACGGCACCGTCGGCGCCAGATGGGATCCCGCCAAGGAACGGGACAACCGGCGCAAGGTCTATCTGTATTTTTGTCCGCAGGACATGACGGTAGCACTCGATAGTGTGCAGGGCATAGGCTGGCAGGGCGTGCCGGACTTCATCGAGGGCGAGCAATTGCTGCCGGACGAGCGCGTCCGCTACTTCGATGCGACGGCGGGAGAGACGCGGCGCATCGGCAGCGCCCCGACAAGAAGCAAGACCGTGCTGCGCCGGCCGTTGCAGGAATTGGGGGAGGGTTTTTACCAGCGCGTATTCACGGACAAGCAAAGGATCAATCCTGCGACGGGGAATGCCGAACCCGTGTTGGTGGGCGCTGCGCCGCACGACTACGCTTTGCGGATCAAGGGGGAAAACGATCATGCCCATGTGGCCAGCGGCAACCGCGTCATGCGCGACGGCTTCCCCGCGGTGAAATGGCCCATCGCAAAGAACGGGGCTTGGCCAGACAGGCGCAGCGAACGTGAACAACGCGACGGCATCCGCAGTGTCACCGGCGAGGCGTTGCCGACACCGGTGGCTGCCGATCTGCGCGGGCAACAACAGATCGATCGCAAGGATGGTCCCTACGAGGCGGTCGACCCCATCGATGCCAGCACCGCCGTCTCCAGTGGCAAGGGAGTAAACGACAAGTGG
>NZ_JAEMNU010000130.1 GCF_016461825.1 Rugamonas violacea
ACGTATCACCAATTCAAGCGCTCAAAGCATGGCAGAAGAAAAAGCCCGAATTATTTGTTAAGCGCGTGTATAACCACACGAGTCTTGACAGCTGATCTCGTCGGAACTTTTCCCTTGGTAACTTTCTATCCCTGGTATCGGGGTAACAAGTCCAGCTGCCAACATACAGCACGTAAGTAAAATTACATCTTTACGCCACTCCGCCGGCGCCTCACCATATTGCCCGTTATGCACTCTTGGCAACATTGTATTGGGGGAGAAATCGTCCAGTCCGGCCGAAATAATTTGTCGTTGCACTTCAATATCGAACTTAATCATACGTTCTCGCACTGTCCAGGAAATTTTAATTTTGCCACGTTACTGTTATTAAACCCTTTGACTGCCGCACTGTTCACCTCAACTGTAACTGTTGCAGCGGCGGTGCTGGCGGAAGCGTCCAATCTACCGGACTAAACAGGTAGATTGCCTCCACGATGGGAGCCCTACCTACAAATAATTAGCCTGTTTGATAAATCGAGAAGTAAGGCATCTAGATTTTCGTCACTCAGCCCACGCCGTTAACCGTACAAAAGCGCTCGGAGGTCATTTTGAACCCTCGCAGTACTCTCGTCGCTAAAGCAGCACTCTGCTGTTTGTAAACGCAAAATTCCGCTAGTCAAAGCCTCAATCCTTAACCAGTTTTCCTTCCTTATATGATCTTTACGGTCTATTCCAACGCGATTCCAAAACTCCTCGCCAAGCCACATTACCGCACCGATGGCTTCAACATAACCCGATTGAAGCATCCAGCGGCCAGGGTTATTTGATATATCGACAATTTTTTGCTCCAAGGGTGGTGGTAGACCATTCGACGTCATTGGAAGTTGAGAGTAATCACGCCCTACAGCTGTATACTCTAAGAGATCTTTTGCATTTTGCCAGTGGTCGTATGCCACGTCAGACACCCAAGCCTGAACAAAACCAGGTTTATCGATAAATGGGCTGATCCATTCCTCCCAAGATACTGCCGCACCTTTCGTTAATTCTTTTATAGTTATAAAACTATATTTTAGTGCCGTGACATTACCAAAACAAAAGGAAAGGCCACAGGCCTCGATATTACGCCCCCACCTTCCTTCTTTTTCAACTTTCTTCAAATATGAATAAGCAGATTGTATTTTTCCGCAATCATCAAATTCCATAGTCAGACCAAGCCGTTGCATTACCCCAACAATAGTTTGCAAGGCGTCGAAATCGCTGATTTCGCCCGATCCAGGAAGCAGTTCAAACTCAACTCCATTTATTATTTTTTCTTGAAATTCAATCGCGACCCTCATACTAAAAATAATATCTATTTTTTCCATTCCATTGCTACTCATGGATATTCCTTCACAATTACAGTCACATTATTCTTAGCACCATACTGCACTAACGGTTGTGCAGCAGCGGCACCGCCAGGTTGAACACGAATATCAAGTACCATGTTGGCTCGCGCTCCATTAACTGTTGCACCGTTCTTACCAAGTTCGTAAATATGATCTTGCATTCGGCCAAACCAAGCCCCCCCCGCCGTGTCAATGGTCTTCAAGCTGACCAGCGTATTCCCATATTGAAAATCTACTAGTGGAAATTTCCCGTTATTCAATTGGCCAACATTGAACCACTCTTTATACTCAGTCTGCGCTAGATTCGATTCAATTGCTACACCCCGCGCTGTTCCGGGAAGGCGCCAAACGCTCGAAAGATCGGCTGTGATACTTTGCACAACCACAGTCGTCGAAGCGCCCGAAATCTGAGCAGCAGCTTTTTCCGCCGCAATCAGCGCCTGTGCATCCGCGATGGCAATTTTTAACACGCCTGCGCGCGCACTTATCGACGCCGCCATCCCCTTTCCAAGGCGCGCCGCACCTAACGCACCGCCAAATCCTTCAAACGTTTCGAGCTGATCAGCTGGTTTGATATTGCCCGCAACCGTCATGTCTTGAATCTGCAGCTTGATTGCCGAAAGCAAAGCCTGATCGCGACTCTCCATTTCGTCGCGCTGCAG
>NZ_JAEMNU010000131.1 GCF_016461825.1 Rugamonas violacea
ACCACGCCGCCCTTCAGGCCGAGCTGCCACTTGGTGTGGATGAAGGCGGCCTGCTCGGCGGCGGCGTCGATCTGGAAGTCGGCGTCGAAGCCGCTCTCGCGGGTGAAGAAGGCGGGGAAGCCGCGCTGGCCGACGCTGAGCACCGGCACGCCGTGCGTCTCCAGGTATTCCAGCGTCAGGCCGATGTCGAGGATCGACTTGACGCCGGCGCAGACCACCGCCACCGAGGTCTGCGCCAACTCCTGCAGGTCGGCCGAGATGTCGAAGCTGGTGGCGGCGCCACGGTGCACGCCGCCGATGCCGCCGGTGACGAACACCTGGATGCCGGCCAGCTCGGCGCAGATCATGGTCGCCGCCACGGTGGTGGCGCCCAGCTTGTTCTGCGCCAGCGCGTACGGCAGGTCGCGCCGGCTGACCTTCAGCGCGTCCGGCGCGGTGCCCAGCAGTTCGAGCTGCTCGGCCGACAGGCCGACGCAGATCTTGCCGCCGATGATGGCGATGGTGGCCGGCACGGCGCCGCCGTCGCGGATGATCTGCTCGACCTCGCGCGCCATCTGCACGTTCTGCGGATACGGCATGCCGTGCGAGATGATGGTCGATTCGAGCGCGACGATGGCTTTGCCGGCGGCGCGGGCGGCGGCCACTTCGGCCGAGAACAGGAGGAATTGGTGCATGGGGTCAGTCCTTTGATGGTGCTTGCGGGGGGAACTGCGGCGCGTCCGGGTCGGACTCGTCGATAGTGTCGAGCAGGTCGGCGGCCAGCAGGGGGGAAACGGTGTCGCTGCTGGCCAGGGTCATGGCGGCGAGCTTCAGGCCACGGCGGCAGGCCAAGGTCAGGTCGGCGCCGCCCTGGTAGAGCGACCAGCAGACGGCGGCGGCGAAGGCGTCGCCGGCGCCGGTGACGTCGACCACCTCGACCTGGTGGGCGGCCAGCCAGACCAGCGCCTCGCCATGGGTGTGGAACACGCCGGCGCCGCCGCAGGTGACGATGACGTCCTGCGCGCCCTGGGCGCGCACCTCGGCGCAGGCGGCGGCGAGGTCGGCCTGGCCGGGCAGGGCGCGGCCGACCCGGGTTTCCAGCTCGCCCCGGTTGAGGATCAACAGGCGCAGGCCGCGCAGGTCGGCCGGCAGGCGCGCCATCTTCGGCTGCGACACGGCGACGACAATCAGCGGCGGCGCCTCGGCGCGCGCGTCGGCCAGCAGCACGGCGACGCTGTCGAGCGGCAGGTTCAGGTCGGCCACGGTGAGCGCGGCGGCGGCGCGCTGCGGCTGGCGGCTGGCCAGGAAGTCGACGCCGATGCGGTCGTACAGCGCCATGTCGGCCAGCGCCAGGATCATCTCGCCGTGTTCGTCGAGCACGGCGGTGTAGGTGCCGGTGGCGGCGTCGGCCAGCTTCAGGCTGCCGCGCGTGTCGATGCCGGCCCGTTCGGCGTGCTCCTGCAGCGCGGCGCCGGCGGCGTCGTCGCCCAGGGCGGTGAGCAGGGCGGCGGGGACGCCCAGCCGCGCCAGGTTCTCGGCGATGTTGCGCGCCACGCCGCCGAACACCTCCTCGGCGCCGGCCGGGTTGGAGGTGCCCATGCGCAGCGGCGCCAGGCTGCGCAGTTTGCGGTCCAGGTTGGCGGCGCCCAGGCACATCACCGGGCGCTTGTCGGGCAGCACATAGGCGCGGCCGAGCAGGCGGCGCTCACGGATCAGGCCGGCGATGTGGCCGGCCACGGCCGAGCGCGACAGGCGCAGTTCGTCCGCCAGCTCCTGCTGCGAGATGAAGGGGTTGGCGCGGATCAGCTGGTGGAGCTGGTCTTTTTTGGAGGTGTCGGTCACTGGGCGGCCTGGATAAACATTTGTCCTTCATGGTAAACATTTGTTTTTAGGCTGTCAAACCCCGGCCGCCGCGGGCCAGTGGCGGCGCGGCGCGGCCGTCCGGTCGGGCCTGTTTTATAATAGGCGATATTTATATGCTTTTTGTATAAATGCGGAAGAAAAATGGTATTTGCCATACATATAGACGATGATGCATAGTGGCGTCCAGACACTCGCAAGCTCGACAGATTTGCAGGCAAGCCCCATTCCGCAGCACCCGTTTTGTTGTCGCCGGCGCCAAGCGCGGGCAAAGAATACCCACCGGCGCAAGCCGGGGTCGGAGCCGCCGGGTCCGACCCCGGCACTCCGCCCCAGGGTGGTTTGTAGCGCCGGACCCGGCACAGCAAGCGCCGCCATAAAAATCGAACGTAAGCATTCACGAAACACATCTAACAAGAGGATAACCATGTCTAACAATTCCCCGTTCCAAGCCGCCGCCATCATCCGTGCCCGCCTGCCCGCCGACTTCAAACCGCGCATCGCGATGATCCTCGGCTCCGGCCTGGGCGTGCTGGCCGAGCAGATGAGCGACGCCGTCACCATCGGCTTCGACGAACTGCCGGGCTTCCCGATCAGCACCGTGCACGGCCACGCCGGCGAACTGGTGATCGGCACCCTGTCGGGCGTCTCGGTGGTCTGCATGAAGGGCCGCGGCCACGTCTACGAAGGCTACGGCCTGGGCGTGATGACCTCCGCCGTGCGCACCCTCAAGCTGCTCGGTTGCGACATGCTGTTCGTCACCAACGCGGCCGGTTCGCTGCGTCCCGAAGTGGACGCCGGCAGCCTGGTGGCGCTGACCGACCACATCAACTTCCTGCCCGGCACGCCGATGATGGGTCCCAACGACGAACGCTTCGGCCCGCGCTTCTTCAGCATGGCCAACGCCTACGACGCCGACCTGCGCAAGCTGTTGCAGGACACCGCCGCCGCCAAGGGCATCACCCTGCACGAGGGCGTCTACATCGCCTACGCCGGCCCGAACTTCGAAACCCCGGCCGAGATCCGCGCCTTCGGCCGCCTCGGCGCCGACGTGGTCGGCATGTCGGTGGTGCCGGAAGTGGTGTCGGCCCGCCATTGCGGCCTGAAGGTGGTCGGCGTGTCCGTCATCACCAACCTGGCCGAGGGCCTGTCGCCGTTCCCGCTGTCGCACGAGCAGACCTTGAAGTACGCCGCCATCGGCGCCAAGTCGCTGATCGAGCTGATCCTGGCCTACCTGGCCACCGTGGCCAAAACGCCGCAAGCGTAATTCCCTGGCGGGGCGGCTGGTCCGCCCCGCGGCCATTGCGGGCGCCGCGCCGCCGCCGCGGCCAACCCGGCTTGCAAGCCGGCCGCCAGCGCCTACACTACAGAACACCTTTTTCAACCGAGTCTGATCCGGGTATACCATGAAACGTGCATTCATCCTCCTGCTGGATTCCTTCGGCCTGGGCGCCACGCCGGACGCCGCCAAGTACCACGACACCGGCGCCAACACCTTCGGCCACATCGCCAGCTGGGCCGCCAAGAACGGCACGCCGCTGACCCTGCCGACCTTGGAAAACCTCGGCCTGGCCGCCGCCGCCCACGCCGCCAGCGGCCAGTGGGCCGACGGCTTCGCCCGGCGCGACGGCTTCGCCGCCGCCTACGGCGCGGCGCGCGAGCGCTCCACCGGCAAGGACACCCAAAGCGGCCACTGGGAAATCGCCGGCGTGCCGGTGGAATTCGACTGGGGCTACTTCCCGCGCACCACGCCGTCCTTCCCGGCCGAACTGACCGCGCGCCTGCGGGAACTGTCCGGCGTGCCCGGCTTCCTCGGCGACTGCCACGCCTCCGGCACCGACATCATCAACCAGCACGGCGACGAGCACGTCGCCAGCGGCAAACTGATCATCTACACCTCCGGCGACTCGGTGATGCAGATCGCCGCCCACGAGGAGTCGTTCGGCCTGGAGCGCCTGTACCAGGTCTGCGAAATGGCCTTCAAGCTGGTCGAGCCCTACAACATCGGCCGCGTCATCGCCCGCCCCTTCGTCGGCAGCGCCGGCAAGTACACCCGCACCAGCAACCGCCACGACTACGCCGTCGCGCCGCCGGCGCCGACCCTGCTCGACCACGTCAAGAACGCCGGCGGCGAGGTCATCGGCCTGGGCAAGATCAGCGACATCTTCGCCGGCCACGGCATCTCGCGCGTGGTCAAGGGCGTCGACAACATGGCCCTGTTCGAGGCCCTGCTGAAGGTCGGCGACGAGGCCGGCGACGGCTCGCTCACCTTCGTCAACTTCGTCGACTTCGACCAGGCCTTCGGCCACCGCCGCGACGTCACCGGCTACGCCAACGCGCTGCAGGAGATGGACGCGCGCCTGCCCGAGTTCATCGCCAAGCTGCGCGAAGGCGACCTGGTGGTGGTCACCGCCGACCACGGCTGCGACCCGACCTGGGCCGGCTCCGACCACACCCGCGAACACATCCCGATGATCTTCTTCGGCCCCGGCGTGCAGCCGCGCGCGCTGGGCATCTCGGAAACCTTCTCCGATATCGGCCAGACCCTGGCCCATCACCTCGGCGTCAAACCACTCTCGAACGGAAGCAATCTGTTATGACCATTTCCCCCGACTTCAAGCGCAACGAAGCGGTCGCCCTCGACCTGGGCTGGATCAACCACATTCACGTCAACAAGTCCGCCGCCGACCGCCGCGCCGCCAGCCTGGCCAACCGCCGCTCGGTCAAGAAGGAATACCAGGCGGCCTGGCTGGTCAAGGCGATCGGCCTGATCGACCTGACCACCCTGTCCGGCGACGACACGCCGGGCCGCGTCGAGCGCCTGTGCATGAAGGCCATGCGGCCGCTGCGCGCCGACCTGGTCGAGGCGCTCGGCATCGCCGATCTGAATTTGACCACCGGCGCGGTCTGCGTCTACCACGAGATGATCCAGCACGCCGGCAAGGTGCTGCAGGGCCGCCTGCCGATCGCCGCCGTTTCGACCGGCTTCCCGGCCGGCCTGACCAGCATGGAGACCAAGGTGCGCGAGATCGAACTGTCGGTCGCCGCCGGCGCCGCCGAGATCGACATCGTCATCACCCGCCAGCACGTTTTGACCGGCAACTGGCAGGCCCTGTACGACGAGATGCTGGCCTACCGCCAGGCCTGCGGCGAGGCCCACGTGAAGGCCATCCTCGCCACCGGCGAGCTGGTGACCCTGGACAACGTGGCCAAGGCCTCGTGGGTCTGCATGATGGCCGGCGCCGATTTCATCAAGACCTCGACCGGCAAGGAGCCGGTCAACGCGACCATTCCGGTGTCGCTGACGATGGTGCGGGCGATCCGCGAATACCACGAACAGACCGGCTTCAAGATCGGCTACAAACCGGCCGGCGGCGTCAGCACGGCCAAGGCCGCGCTGCAGTATCTGAGCCTGATGAAGGAGGAGCTGGGCAACGAGTGGCTGGAGCCGCACCTGTTCCGCATCGGCGCATCGAGCCTGCTGACCGACATCGAGCGCCAGCTGGAGCACTACGTCACCGGCCACTACTCGGCCGCGCACCGTCACGCCCATCCGTAAGAGATTGAACCAGCGCGACACCGTCGTTCCCGCGCAGGCGGGAACCCATACGCCGCATGCAGTCCGGCCCAGTATGGCTTCCCGCCGACGCGGCAACGACGGAGGTTCGCACCGCAAGCCCCACATTATTCGGATTCGTCATGCCAACAATTAACGAGATTCTCACCACCATGGACTACGGCCCCGCACCAGAAAGCCAAAAAGAAGCGCAAGCGTGGCTGGAGCAGCACGGCCGCACTTTCGGCCTGTTCATCGACAACGCCTTCAGCGCGCCGGGCGAGCTGTTCGCCAGCACCAACCCGGCCGACGCCAGCAAACTGGCCGACCTGACCCAGGCCAGCGACGCCGACGTCGACCGCGCCGTCGCAGCGGCGCGCCGCGCCCAGCCGGTCTGGCAGGCGCTGGGCGGCCACGGCCGCGCCAAGGTGCTGTACGCGCTGGCCCGCCTGCTGCAAAAGCACTCGCGCCTGTTCGCCGTGCTGGAAACCCTGGACAACGGCAAGACCATCCGCGAAACCCGCGACGTCGACATGCCGCTGGCCGCGCGCCACTTCTACTACCACGCCGGCTGGGCGCAACTGCAGGCCGAAGAATTCGCCGACCACCGCGCCGTCGGCGTGGTGGGCCAGATCGTGCCGTGGAACTTCCCGCTGCTGATGCTGTCCTGGAAAATCGCCCCGGCCCTGGCGGCCGGCAACACGGTGGTGTTCAAACCCGCCGAGTTCACCTCGCTGACGGCCATGCTGTTCGCCGAGATCTGCCTGCAGGCCGGCGTGCCGGCCGGCGTCGTCAACATCGTCACCGGCGACGGCCGGGTCGGCGAAGCCATCGTCAACCACGCCGGCATCGACAAGCTGGCCTTCACCGGCTCGACCGAAGTGGGCCGTTCGATCCGCACGGCCACCGCCGGCAGCGGCAAGAAGCTGTCGCTGGAACTGGGCGGCAAGTCGCCCTTCATCGTCTTCGACGACGCCGATCTGGACGCCGCCGTCGAAGGCCTGGTCGACTCGATCTGGTTCAACCAGGGCCAGGTCTGCTGCGCCGGCTCGCGCCTGCTGGTGCAGGAATCGGTGCAGGACCGCTTCCTCGCCAAGCTGCGCGCCCGCATGGACAAGCTGACCCTCGGCTCGCCGCTCGACAAGTCGATCGACATCGGCGCCCTGGTCGATCCGGTGCAGCAGCAACGCATCGCCGCGCTGGTCGACTCGGCCCGCGCCGAAGGCTGCACGGTGTACCAGGCGGCCTGCGAGATCCCGGCCAACGGTGCGTGGTATCCGCCGACCCTGATCACCGGCGCGTCGACCTCGGCCGCCGTGTCGCAGGCCGAGATCTTCGGCCCGGTGCTGGTGGCGATGAGCTTCCGCACCCCGGCCGAGGCGGTCCAACTGGCCAACAACACCGTCTACGGCCTGGCCGCCTGCGTCTGGAGCGAGAACATCAGCCTGGCGATGGACGTCGCGCCGCAGATCAAGGCCGGCGTGGTGTGGATCAACACCGCCAACCAGTTCGACGCCGCCTGCGGCTTCGGCGGCTACCGCGAATCGGGCTACGGCCGCGAAGGCGGCCGCGAAGGCATGTATGAGTACCTGACCGCGCTGTCCGAGGACGCCCGTCCCGCCGCGCCGCTGCTGGAAGTCAAAGGCAAGGGCAAGGCCGCCGCGGTGGCCGGCAACGACAGCCCGTTCGCCGTCGACCGCACCGCCAAGCTGTACATCGGCGGCAAGCAGGCCCGCCCCGACAGCGCCTACAGCCGCGCCGTGCACGGCGCCGACGGCGCCTTCCTGGCCGACATCGCCGAGGGCAGCCGCAAGGACATCCGCAACGCCGTCGAAGCGGCCCACAAGGCCGGCGGCTGGAGCAAGGCGACGGCGCACAACCGCGCCCAGGTGCTGTACTACATCGCCGAGAACCTGGCCGTGCGCGCCGAGGAATTCGCCGCCCGCATCGGCGCCATGACCGGCAACAAGAACGCCGACAAGGAAGTGCAGGCCTCGATCGAACGCCTGTTCTACTACGCCGCCTGGGCCGACAAGTACGACGGCCTGGCGCACCAGCCGCCGATGCACGGCGTCACCGTCGCCCTGAACGAGCCGGTCGGCGTGATCGGCATCGTCTGCCCGAACGAGGCGCCGCTGCTCGGCTTCATTTCGCTGGTGGCGCCGGCCATCGCGCTGGGCAACCGCGTCGTCGTGCTGCCGTCGGAAGCGCATCCGTTGTCGGCCATCGACCTGTACCAGGTGTTCGACACCTCGGACCTGCCGGGCGGCGTGGTCAACATCGTCACCGGCAGCGCCGACGAGCTGGCGCGCACCCTGGCGACCCACGCCGACATCGACGCCGTCTGGCGCCACGACGGATCGGCCGAGGGTTGCGCCGAAGTCGAACGCCTGTCCGCCGCCACGCTCAAGCGCACCTGGGTCGGCGGTGGCAAGGGACGCGACTGGTATAGTACGGCTCAAAGCGGCGGCCGCGCGGTCCTGGCGCACGCCTCGCAAGTCAAGAACGTTTGGATTCCCTACGGCGTCTAAACCATGTCGTTCCCGCGCAGGCGGGAACCCATGGCACGCTGCCGGAAGCCCGACGTTCGCTTCAACGCAGGCCGTGCATGGGTTCCCGCCGCCGCGGGAACGACAATGCAGGAAGCGCCGACGTTCGCTTCAACGCAGGGCGTGCATGGGTTCCCGCCGCAGGCGGGAACGACAAAAAAGTTGGACCACAATACACATCGAAATCGAAGAAGAGACCACCATGTTTTTACCTCAAGAGATCATCCGCAAGAAGCGTGACGGCGGCGCCATGAGCGCCGAGGAGATCCAGTTCTTCGTCCGTGGCATCACCGACGGCAGCGTCACCGAAGGCCAGATCGCCGCGCTGGCGATGGCCGTCTTCTTCAACGACATGACCATGGACGAGCGCGTCGCCTTCACCCTGGCCATGCGCGACTCCGGCCAGGTGCTGGACTGGCGCTCGCTGAACCTGCCCGGCCCGGTGGTCGACAAGCACTCCACCGGCGGCGTCGGCGACGTCGTCTCGCTGCTGCTCGGCCCGATGATCGCGGCCTGCGGCGGCTACGTGCCGATGATCTCCGGCCGAGGCCTGGGCCACACCGGCGGCACGCTCGACAAGTTCGACGCCATCCCCGGCTACTGCACCGTGCCGGACAACGAATTGTTCCGCAAGGTGGTGCAGCAGGTCGGCGTCGCCATCATCGGCCAGACCGCCTCGCTGGCGCCGTCCGACAAGCGCTTCTACAGCATCCGCGACGTCACCGCGACGGTCGAATCGGTGGCCATGATCACCGGCTCGATCCTGTCGAAGAAGCTGTCGGCCGGCCTCGACGCGCTGGTCATGGACGTCAAGGCGGGCAGCGGCGCCTTCATGCCGACCTACGACAAATCGGTCGAACTGGCCGAGAGCATCGTCGCCGTCGGCAACGGCGCCGGCATGCACACCTCGGCCCTGCTGACCGACATGAATGAATCGCTGGCGCCGTACGCCGGCAACGCGCTGGAAGTGCGCGGCGCGATGGATTACCTGAGCGGCCGTTCGCGTCCGGCCCGCCTGCACGAAGTGACCATGGCGCTGTGCGCCGAGATGCTGGTGCTGGGCAAACTGGCCGACACCGAAGTGGCGGCCCGCGCCAAGCTGCAGGCGGCGCTCGACAGCGGCGCGGCGGCCGAGCGCTTCTCGCGCATGGTCGCGGCGCTGGGCGGCCCGGCCGACCTGGTCGAACAGCCCGACCGGTATCTGGAAAAGGCGCCCATCGTGCTGCCGGTGCCGGCGCTGAAAGCCGGCTACGCCGCCAGCACCGACTGCCGTGGCATCGGCTTGGCCGTGGTCAGCCTGGGCGGCGGCCGCCGCCGTCCCAGCGACGCCATCGACTTCGCCGTCGGCCTGACCGATCTGGCCGGCCTGGGCGACAAGATCGAAGCCGGCCAGCCGCTGGCGCTGGTGCACGCCCGCAGCGAAGCGGCGGCCCAGCAGGCCATCGCCGAGATCCAGGCCGCCTACCAGATCAGCGACACCGCGCCGGCCGCCAACCCGGTGGTGTACCGGGCGATCCGTCCCTGATGAACGCCCGTCGTTCCCGCGAAGGCGGGAACCCATGCACCGCATGCGTTCCCCCCATACGCCGCGCGCAGTCCGGCGCAGTATGGGTTCCCGCCTACGCGGGAACGACTCGAAGTGTCCCGGATAGGGCGCCATGTATGACAAGGAACTGAGATGAACAACCAACAACTGATCGCCGAAGCCGCCAGCGCGCGCCTGAAGGCCTACACCCCGTACTCCAACTTCAAGGTCGGCGCCGCGCTGCTGTGCAACGACGGCCGCGTCTTCCACGGCTGTAACGTGGAGAACGCCTCCTACGGCCTGTGCAACTGCGCCGAGCGCACCGCCTTCTTCAGCGCCTTCGCCCACGGCTACCAGCCGGGCGATTTCGACAAGCTGGCCGTGATCGGCGAAACCGACGGCCCGATCGCCCCCTGCGGCGCCTGCCGCCAGGTGATCCTGGAATTGGGCGGCAACGAGCTGTCCGTCGTGCTGAGCAATCTGAAAGGCGACATCTTCGAAACCACCGCCGGCGCCCAGCTGCCCAACGCCTTCGGCGGCGCCGACCTGAAAAAGAAGTAAGCACTTGGTATTCAAGAAGACCATCGATGTGCAGGCCGCCGTCGCCATCGCGGCGGCCGAGGCCATCGCCGCCAAGACCCAGGGCACCTTCGGTGTCGGCGGCGTGCTGCTCGACCAGCATGGCACCGTGCTGCACTGCCTGCACAACAACGTCGTCAAGCAGGGCCTGATCTTCGACCCGACCGCCCACGGCGAACGCCAGTTGATCGACTGGTACTACGCCGAGCGGGCCAAGGGCAGGGCGCTGCCGGCGCCGCAGGACTGCACCATCGTCACCTCGCTCGACCCCTGTTGCATGTGCAGCGGGGCGATCCTGGCGGCCGGCTTCAACGTGGTGGCGGCCGCGCCCGACGTCAAGGCCGGCATCAACCACGACGGCGCCGCCGTTTTCGCCGCGCTGCCGGCGCCATTGGCGGCGCAGGCCCAGGCCAGTTTCAGCTATCCGGCCGTGCTGGGCTCCTCGCTGTACGCGCGGCGCAGCGCCGGCGCGGCGCCGAAGTCCTTCTTCATCGGCAAAACCATCGCCGAACCGACCCAGGCCCTGTGCTCGCTGGTGTTCGAGGCCACCGCCGAACAGGTGATGGCCTTGTTCGGCAGCGACCTGCCGAAGGCCCAATTGAAGTGCCCGGCCAGCCTGCCGGCCGACCACGCCATCGTGCGCGCGCTGCGCCAGGTGTATCCGCAGGCGCTGAGCTACCGTTGCACGCCGCAGCAGCCGGACGCCGACCTGGCGCCCTTCCTGCGCGAGGCGATGGCGCGCGACCACGCCGCCGGCGGCGACGGCGATGCCGTCGCGCTGCTCGACTCCTTCGGCAACCTGTTGTTGTGCATGCCGGGCCGGCTCGACCAGTCGGGCATCCGCAGCGCCTTCATGGAAACCACCCGCGCCTACGCGCAGCTGCGCTACCAATTGATGGCGCAGGCCGACGCGGCCGGCCAGCAGGAGCTGCGCGCCTACCTCGGCCACCCGAAGGACGGCACCTTCGTTTTCGCGCGCGGACCCGACCCCAGCGCGCTCAGCTTCATGAACCTGGGCGCCTACGGCTCGACGATGGAAGGGCCGCTGCCGGAACGCAATCCGGCGCAGTTCCAGTACGTGCGCGCCGGCATGCCGCAGGACGAGCTGGAGCAGCTGTGCGCCGGCCTGCCGCCGCTGTACCGCAACGTGATCCGCATCCGCCCCGTGCCGGTGGCCGACGCCGCCTTGATCGCCGCGCTGGCTTAGTGCTGGCTTAGCGTTCTTGGCTTGACGTTGCAGCGGGCGTGCGCGGGTTGAGGCATCTACTGGCTGTTCAATGACCTCAAGAATTCGACCAGATCGTTCTTTTCGCCGGGCGTCAGTATCAATGGCTGCCCGGACTCCACACTTCGGTAATACAGCTCCTGCTCAACAGCGTCTTCCAGCGTTGGCACGCTGCCGTCGTGCATATACGGTGCGGTTTGAGCTACGTTGCGCAAGCTAGGCGTCCGGAACTTTCCGATGTCGGCCGGATTGTAGGTGACGACAAACCGACCAAGTTCGGCGACATCCTCATCGGTTAACACGGCTTGATCAAGTTTTTCGAGATTGTCTTTGCTGTTCACCAACCTACTGGTGATGTCCGCGAGGCGAGGAGCGATACGGCGCAATCCCACGCTGAGACTATGAAATTTATTGTCGGTGAACAGGGCATGGGATGTATCTATGGTGTGGCATGTGGCACAGCGCGCCGCGCCTTGGAATAGGACCAGTCCGCGCACGGCGCTGGCCGGCATCGCAGTCTTCTCATTTTGAAAATAGTACCTGTCGAACGGCGAATTTCCGGCGACAAGTGTACGGGTGAAACACGCCAGCGCTCGACTGATGTGTTGAACGTTGATATCGTTCGGCTCGATTCGGAACGCCGTTTTGAATGCCGCCGCATACCCAGCGTCTCGCCGCAGCATTCCCAGCAGTGCCTGCACGTCCTGTATGGCGTGCTCACGCGGATTGAAAAGTGGATCCAGCGCCTGGGATTCCAAATCCGCGCGTCGGCCATCCCAAAACTGTGTTTGATTGTAGGCGGCATTCAGCAGACTCGGCGTGTTGCGCGTGCCCAAGCGACCGTCGGTTCCTTTCGCGACTTTCAAGCCATCGGTGAACGCTCGCTTAGGCTGGTGACAACTGGCGCAGCTGGTTGCACTGTCATGGCTCAGCCGAGTATCCAAGAAAATTTTCCGACCCAGGGCAATTTTTGCGGAAGAGAGTGGATTGTCGACGGGGATAGCTAGTTTGGGCAGGCCCAAGCGCGCTGGCGGGTCTTGCGCAGCTAGCCGCCACGGGAGGCATAAGAGACCGAGGACTATTGCCCACACGATCGTCTGGAACCGTTGTTTGGAATGCATGGCGATCATCACCGTCTCGCTAGTGTAGTTCAACGGTTTCCATTGTATCGAGGGCGTCCCCGGTCTCGTCCCAGCCGAGGTTGACGGAAATCATTGCCTGTGCCGGTTGGGAATTTTTCTTTCTGGAAGTGGATAGAATTACACCAGTCAGTGCTTAACGGCAAGCATTGTGGCCAGTAATCGCAACCAGGAGAACGGCGTGCCAAAATTCCTCAAAGCGTTGATGAAGTTCGGTTGGGTGCTGTTGGCACTCGCCCTGGCGAATCTCGTTTTCCCCGTGCATGCCGCCGAAGGCGGTTCGGTCCGCTATGAATATGACGAACTTGGCCGCCTTATAGGTGTGACGGACGCCACGGGTAACAGTGCGACATATCGCTATGATGCGGCGGGCAACATCCTCTCCATTGTTCGCAACGCCGCCACGCAGCTGGCCATCATGGAATTCACTCCCAATGGCGGTTCTGAAGGTATACCGGTAACCATTTCCGGCAGTGGTTTCAGCGTCTTAGCGAACAAAAATCTCGTCAAGTTTAACCGTACCGTCGCCAACGTCATTGCTTCCAGCAGTACCAAGATTATGACCACTGTGCCGGCAGGCGCGACCACCGGGCCGATCAGTGTTGCGACAACGGCGGGGACCGCCAGCAGTAGCACGGCCTTCGTTGTTGGTGGCGCGCGGGCACCAACGATTGTCAGCTTCACGCCTAGCATCGGCGTCGCCGGTGTGCCGGTAACCATCAGTGGCAGCAATTTTGAGGTGGCATTGAGCAAGGTCAGATTCAATGGCCGTCTCGCAACCGTGAGTTCGGCGGGTTCAAACAATATCGTCACATCGGTGCCGGCAGGCGCCACGTCAGGACGGATTTCAGTTGCCACCCCCTACGGCACGGCGCTCACCGATGCAGACTTCTTCGTTGCGCCTGCGCCATTTTCTGCTGCTGATATTCAGGTTGCTGGCCGAATGGCTATCGGTGAAAGCAAGACTGTGACGCTCGGCACCGCAGGAAAAAAGGGTCTGATCCTGTTTGACGCGCCCGCTGGACAAACGGTCGCATTGTCACTGAGTTCGGTGACACTTGCCGGTGGTTCCGTTTCGATCCTATCGCCCGATGGCAGCGTACTGGCATCGACAGCGGTTTCCGTTTCGGGCGGCTTTATCGATGCC
The DNA here is from genome assembly GCF_016461825.1 of Rugamonas violacea. GTDB lineage: Bacteria > Pseudomonadota > Gammaproteobacteria > Burkholderiales > Burkholderiaceae_D > Rugamonas. The sequence goes on from NZ_JAEMNU010000131.1 coordinate 13,560, forward strand.
AAAATCCTTCCAGTTACCGGTACCTACACGATATTGATCAATCCGTCGGCCAGCTCGGCGGGCAACCTTACCTTGACCTTGAATGCCGTGCCGGATGTTGCCGGCAGCATAGCCTTCGATGGACCCGCAGTGACTGTAACGACCACGAAGCCGGGACAGAACGCCAGCCTTACCTTTAACGCGACGGCGGGGCAGCGCTTCAGTTTGATATTTTCTGGTGTGAAGTTGGCCGGCGGCAGCTATGTAAACATGTCCGTCTTCAAGCCGGATGGCAGTACGCTTGTTCCAACTGCTTACGTGTCGTCGAGCGGAACGTTCGTTGATGTGCAAACCATACCGGTGGCGGGAACCTATACGATCAAGCTCAACCCGGACGCGATGACGGTCGGCAGCGTGACCGCGCAGCTGTTCGACGTCGGTCAGGACCCGACGGCCACGGTCGCGATTGGTGGGCCGGCAGTGACAGTGGCGACCGCGAAACCTGGGCAGAACGCTAGCCTCACCTTCAGCGCGACGGCGGGCCAGCGCTTCAGTGCGAGAGTGTTTGACGTGAAGTTGGCTGGTGGCGGTTACGTGAGCATGTCCGTCCTCAAACCGGACGGCAGTGCACTTGTTCCGGCTGCGTACGTGTCGTCGAGCGGAACGTTTATCGATACTCAGACCGTTCCGGTGACCGGCACCTATACGATCAAACTCAATCCGGACGCGACGGCGATTGGCAGCTTGAGCGTGCAATTGTTCGATGTCGGACTGGACCCGACGGCAACGATAGCGATCGGCGGACCGGCGGTGGTGGTGGCGACTGCGAAGCCGGGGCAAAATGCCAGCCTCACCTTTAGTGCGACGGCAGGTCAGCGTCTCAGCATGAATGTTTTTGGGGTGAAGTTGACTAGCGGCGGCTATCTGACAATGTCCGTCCTCAAGCCGGATGGCAGCACGCTTGTTCCGGTTGCTTACGTGTCGCCGAGCGGAACGTTCATCGATGTGCAGACCATACCGGTGACCGGCACCTATGCGATCAAACTCGATCCCGACTCGATGACGGTCGCTAGCTTGTCCTTGCAATTGTTCGAGGTCGGGACGGACCCGACGGCAACTATCGCGATTGGTGGGCCGGCGGTGACGGTGTCGATGGCAACGCCTGGACAGAATGCCAGCCTCTCTTTCAGTGCGACGGCGGGCCAGCGCTTCAGCACGAATGTTTCTGGCGTGAAGTTGACAGGCGGCAGTTACCTGAGCATGTCGATCCTCAAGCCGGATGGCTCAGCTCTCGCCACTGCGGCTTACGTGCCGTCGAGTGGGGTGTTCATCGACGTGCAGACCATACCGGTGACGGGCACCTACATGATCAAGCTCAATCCGGACTCGATGGCGGTTGGTAGCGTGGCTGTGCAGATGTTCGAGGTGGTGTCGGATCCGACGGCTACGATTGCAATCGGTGGGCCGGCGGTGACGGTGACGACAGCGACGCCGGGGCAGAACTCCAGCCTCACCTTTGACGCGACGGCGGGCCAGCGCTTCAGCACGATTTTCTCTGGTGTAAAGCTGGCTGGCGGTGGTTACCTGAGCATGTCCATACTCAAGCCGGACGGCAGCGCGCTTGTTCCTGTTACCTATATGTCGACCGGCAATACGTTCATTGATGCGCAAACCATTCCGCTGGCTGGCACCTATACGATCAAACTCAATCCGGACTCGATGGCGGTCGGTAGCGTGACCGCTCAGTTGTTCGACGTCACGTCGAACCCGACTTCTATGATCGAGATCGGTGGCCCTGCAATGACTGTGGTGATCGCCAAGCCAGGGCAGAACGCGAGCCTGACATTCAACGGCGCAGCCGGTCAACCGGCCACAGTCCGCATTACGCGCACGACCATTGGGTGTCAAACAATCAGCTTGCGCAGGCCGGATGGGGGCGCGCTGGTTTCCAGTCTCTATTGCGGTACAACGTTTAACCTCCCATCCCAGATACTGCCTGTCGCCGGTGTATATACCATCGCCATCGATCCAAACAGCTCCAGCATTGGAAGCACCAGCGTGGCCCTTACCAGTCCGTGAGTATCGTGCATCCGCACGAGAGAAAAACCACATCTTTAGATGCCTTGATACTCGGCATCCAACTTGTTTGATTGCAGATCAGGAAGACCATCATGCAAAAGAGAACGGTGAAATTGGGACAGCTATTCCAGTCTTGTGTTGCTTGCAAAGTGCGTAGGGCATTCCTCCCAGGTGGTCGATGGAGATGGCTCGCCAGTATTCTGGTTTTATGGCTCAGCGCAACGAGCCTTGCCCAGCCTGGGGATGGCGCGGCGAGTATAGTCGCGACCGGCTCGCTGAGCGAAATTCTGGCGCCGCAGCCAGCTCTGCAGCAGGGACAAAGTGCGACGCAGTTGCCCGATGGACGCTGGCTGCTACTGGGCGGGTTAGATGAGGCCGGCAATCCGAACACCGAAGCTGTGATGTTGAGCAATAAAACCGCTACCAAAGCGACATTGGAGGCGAAGCCGACACAAGCGCGCAGCGACCACACTGCAACCCTGTTGCCTGACGGTACGGTGCTGATTCTAGGGGGAGTTGATGCCAGCGGTGTTGTGCTGGCCTCCGCCGAGCGATTTGACCCAGCCACCGGGCAGTTCCGTGTGCTGGGGGATCTCGGCCTGATCGCCCGCGCGGGACATACCGCGACGCTACTGGCCGACGGCAACTTGCTGATAAGCGGTGGATACGACCAGCACGCTCACGCCATATTTGAAAGTGAGATCTACCACCCGCTTACAGGAAAAGCGGAGAGTTTCAGCGTCAAACTGAATACCGCTAGAACGAATCACATTGCGGCGCTGCCCCCTGTGTCAGGATAGTTGTCGCGTCATCTGATTTCTCGTAATCGTACAGGGGGCGGAGCAAAGACGGGCAGTGAAACACTATTCAGCAG
>NZ_JAEMNU010000132.1 GCF_016461825.1 Rugamonas violacea
CCCCCCCCCCCCCCCCCCCCCCGCCGCCGCCGGCTCGACCTGGAACACCGCCACCGCGCCGCTCAGCTGGGCGGCCTGCTCCTGCAGGCTGCCGGCGGCGGCGGCGGCCTGCTCGACCAGGGCGGCGTTCTGCTGGGTCACGTCGTCGATCTGGTTGACCGCCGAGTTGACCGCCGCGATCCCCTCGGCCTGCTCGGCGCTGGCGGCGCTGATGCGGCCGATGATGTCGTTGACCTGCTGCACCGAGGCGACGATCTCGCCCATCCGCTCGCCGGCCTGGTGCACCGAGGCGCTGCCGCTGTCGATGGTGCTGACCGAGGCGGCGATCAGCGTCTTGATCTCCTTGGCGGCGGCGGCCGAGCGCTGCGCCAAGGTGCGCACCTCGGAGGCGACCACGGCGAAGCCCCTGCCCTGCTCGCCGGCGCGGGCCGCCTCGACGGCGGCGTTCAGCGCCAGGATGTTGGTCTGGAAGGAGATGCCGTCGATCACGCCGATGATCTCGACGATCTTGCGCGAGCTGGCGCGGATCGAGTCCATCGTCAGCACCGCCTGGCCGACCGCCTGGCCGCCGCGGCCGGCCAGCTCGGAGGCGCTGGCGGCCAGCTGGCAGGCCTGGCGGGCGTGGTCGGCGTTGCCGCGCACCGCCGCCGTCAGGTTGTCCATCGCGCTGGCGGTCTGCTGCAGCGAGCCGGCCTGCAGCTCGGTGCGGCTCGACAGGTCGAGGTTGCCGCTGGCGATCTCGTGGGCCGCCGTGTCGATGCCCTGCACCGCCTGCTGCACGCTGCACAGCGTGGCGTTGAGCTTGCCGATCGCCTGGTCCAGGCTGCGCGAGGTGTCGGCGATCTCGTCGCGGCCGACGGCGCGCCGGCCCGGCGTGAGGCGGCCGGCGGCCAGGCCCTGCACGCTCTCGGCGATGGCGCGGATGTCGCCCAGCATGGTGCCGCGCACCCGCATCGTCACCACCATCGACAGCAGCACCGACAGCAGCACGGCGCCGGCCATGGTCAGGCCGAGGGCGTGGAACTCGGCCTTGGCCTCGGCGTGGGCCCGTTCGCTGAGCAGCTTCTCGAGCGCCGCCAGGCGCGCCAGCTCCTCGTTGAGGACGACGAACTGCTTCTCCGCCTTGGTCATCGAGTTGGTGGCGATCGACTGGTCCATCGACGCCATCTCGATGGTGTCGAGCACCGCCTTGTGGTAGGCCGTCAGCGCGGTGGCGGCGGCCTCGACGATCTTGCGCTCGTCCGGCCCGGCCACCCTGGCCAGGCCGGCCAGCTGCTGCTCGATGTCGGCGTGGCGCGCCTTGATCTGCCGCACCAGCGCGTCGACGCGGGGCTGGGCGAAGGCGCTGGTGACCCAGGCCAGCAGCTGGTAGATGTTGGCGTGGGCGTGCTTGGCCTCGCCGCCGACGTCGGCCGCCGTCTTCAGCCGCGCCGCGCGCACCTGCACCAGGTTCTCCAGCGAGGCGTTCTGCCGCACCATGCCGTAGTAGGCACAGCCGGCGGTGAGCACCAGCAACAACAGCACCAGGCAGGGCGCCAGCAATAGTTTCGGGCCTATCCGTAATTGTTTAAGCATGGTAACTCCCGCCGGGATGTCGATGTCGCGATGGACGGGGACGGCGGCGCCGCCCCCCGTTTATTAGCTATTTCTTGTAGATGCCGGCCTCGAGCACAACGTCGCCGACCCGCAGGATGTAGGTGGTCTTCGGCTCGATCTTGCCGTTGAGCGGGTTCTTGTACATATAGTCGACCCAACCCCTGCCCTTCTTCTGCGCCAGCTCGATGATCTCGCGGCGATAGCGCTTGCCGCTGACGTCGGGCACGTCGGTCAGGTCCTTGCCGACGATCGAGGGGTTGATCGGGTGGGCCAGCACGATGCCGCTGTGGATGTCGCGCATGTCGACGTACAGCTCGCCCTGCAGGAAATCGGGATCCTTGGCGTTGATCTTGCGGATCATCTCGTCCTTGCCGTGCTCCTTGATGAAGGCGGCGCCGCGCTCGGCCATGGCGATGGCGTTCTTCTCGGTCGGTTCCATCACGGCGGCAACCTGGCCCAGGGTCAGGCACAGCAGGGTGCCGGTCAACAAGCGTTTCATCTCGATTCCTTTGGTCGGTTGGGGGAAGCGGCGGGGAAAAGTTGCCCATGCGCATGACGTACTCTACCCCGCTGGCGGACGCGGGGATTGCGATTGCGCAAGCGCGCGCCCGGCCGGCGCGGCGGCGTGGCGCGCCAGCCGCGGCTTGCATGGCGCACGTGTTCCCGTTCGGAACTTTTTCGGCCATCTGTTGATATACGGCAATCCGTCGCGCCATTCCAGTTCTAGCATGAAAGTCCCGCCGTCTTTACCCCGATTGGAGAACCGCGATGCAAGCCGCCGCCGCCGCCGACAAATTCAAACCGTATATCCGCCAAACCATCGCGCAGTCGCGCCAGTGGGACAGCATTCCGCCCGATCTGCAGGAGGCGGTGCAGGTGGTCTCCCACGTGCTGCCGTTCCGCACCAACGCCTACGTGATGGACCAGTTGATCGATTGGAACCGGGTGCCCGACGACCCGATCTTCCGCCTCACCTTCCCGCACCGCGACATGCTGCCGGCCCACGAGTACGCCCAGTTGCGCGAGCTGGTGCTGGGCGCCGGCCAGGGCGACCAGGCCCGCCTGGCGCACCTGGTGCGGCAGATCCGCCTGCGCATGAACCCGCACCCGGCCGGCCAGATGACCCACAACGTGCCGCGCGTCAACGACGCGCCGGTGCGCGGCCTGCAGCACAAGTACAAGGAGACCGTGCTGTTCTTCCCCAGCGCCGGCCAGACCTGCCACGCCTACTGCACCTTCTGCTTCCGCTGGCCGCAGTTCGTCGGCATGGACGACATGAAGTTCGACGCCAAGGAATCGCACGAGCTGGCCGGCTACCTGCGCGACAAGAAGGACGTCACCGACGTGCTGATCACCGGCGGCGACCCGCTCATCATGAACACCCGCCAGTTGGCCGCCTACATCGAGCCGCTGCTGGCGCCCGAGCTGGGCCACATCCAGAACATCCGCATCGGCACCAAGTCGGTGGCCTACTGGCCGCAGCGCTTCGTCAGCGACCGCGACGCCGACGACCTGCTGCGCCTGTTCGAAAAGGTCGTCGCGGCCGGCAAGAACATGGCCATCATGGGCCACTACAACCACGCCGTCGAGCTGCGCGGCGCGCTGGCCCAGCAGGCCGTCAAGCGCATCGTCGCCACCGGCGCCACCCTGCGCATGCAAGGTCCGCTGATCCGCCACATCAACGAGGACCCGGCCAGCTGGGCCGAGCTGTGGCGCACCGGCGTGCGCCTCGGCGCCATCCCCTACTACATGTTCGTCGAGCGCGACACCGGCCCGCGCGAATACTTCGGCCTGCCGCTGGCGCGCGCCCACGAGATCTTCCAGGCCGCCTACCAGATGGTGTCGGGGCTGGCGCGCACGGTGCGCGGCCCGTCGATGAGCGCCTTCCCCGGCAAGGTGGTGATCGACGGCATCGCCACGGTGGGCGGCGAGAAGGTCTTCGCCCTGCAGTTCCTGCAGGCCCGCAACCCCGACTGGGTGCGCAAGCCCTTCTACGCCAAGTTCGACCCGCTGGCCACCTGGATGGACGATCTGCGCCCGGCCTTCGGCAAGGACAAGTTCTTCTTCGAAAGCGAGGCCGGCTGGCAGGAGGCGCTGGCCGACCACGCGCCGCGCAAGGTGATCCCGCTGACCCCGGCCGTGCAGCTGCACGGCGAGGCCGCCGCCGGCGGCGGCCACAGCAACGCGGCCTGACCATGGAACTGGACGCTTCGGCGCGAGCGCCCCGGCCGATGTCGGCGGCGGCCCTGTTCGGCCTGCTGTTCCTGCCCTACGCCATGGGCCACTTCCTGTCCTGCCTGATGCGCACCGTCAACGCCATCCTGGTGCCCCAGCTGACGGCCGAGCTGGCGCTCAAGCCGGCCCAGCTGGGCCTGCTCAGCAGCGTCTTCTACTTCGCCTTCGCGCTGGCCCAGTTGCCGGTCGGCGTCGCCCTCGACCGCTGGGGGCCGCAGCGGGTGCAACCGCCGATGCTGCTGCTGGCGGCGCTGGGCGCGCTGGCCTTCGCCCACGGCCGCAACTACGCCGAACTGCTGGCCGCGCGCGCCCTGATCGGCCTGGGCCTGGGCGGCTGCTTCATGTCCGCCGTCAAGGCCATCTCGACCTGGATTCCACCGGCCCGCCTGCCCACCGTGCACGGCTGCCTGATCGCCGTCGGCGGCCTGGGCGCCGCCGCCGCCACCGTGCCGGTGCGGCTGGCGCTCGGCTACACCGACTGGCACGGCGTGTTCATCGCGCTGGCCGCCGCCGCCGCCGCGCTGGCGCTGCTGATCCATACGGTGACGCCGGCCGCGCCGGCGCCGCCGCGCCGGCCGCCCAGCCTGCGCGGCCTGGGCCAGGTCTACCGCCACCCGGCCTTCCGCGACACCGCCGCCCTGATGCTGGTGCCGCACATGGTGTTCTTCGGCATCCAGGGCCTGTGGATAGGCCGCTGGCTGAACGACGCCGCCCGTTGCAGCGAGGCCGAGACGGTCCAGCTGCTCTACTACGGCATGGCGGCCATCGTCGTCGGCGCCGTCGCCGTCGGCCTGATCACCGAGTGGGCCGGCCGCCGCGGCGTGGCGCCGCTCGACGTCGCCGCCGTCGGCGTCGCCCTGTTCCTGCTGGTGCAACTGGGCCTGGTGTGCAACTACGCGCCGCTGCAGCGCCCGCTGGCCGTGCTGTTCACGCTGGTCGGCACCGTCACCGGCATCGAGTACACCATCATCGCCCAGCGCATGCCGGCCGGCCTGACCGGGCGCGCCGCCACCTGCCTGAACCTGCTGATCTTCCTCGGCGCCTTCACCGTGCAGGCCGGCTTCGGCCTGGTGCTCGACCTGTGGCCGGCCGGCGCCGGCCACCGCTATCCGGCGGCCGCCTACCAGAGCGCCTTCGGCCTGCTGTTCGCGCTGCAGCTGCCCGGCCTGCTGCGCTTCCTCGCCCTGCGCCGCGGCGGCCGCGCCGCTTCCGGTAGAATGGCTTGCCGGCCGCCGCGCGCCGCCCTGTGAGCCCGTCCCGCTGAGGCGGCGGGGCGGGCGCCGGCGGCCCCCGTCCCGTCCTTCCTCACCGAGCCGCCATGACCGACCCGCTTTCCGCCTTCACCGCCCTGCCGCCCGACTGGCAAGCCTGGATCCGCGACAACCTGGCGCGCGCCTGCAGCCCGGCCGAGATGGCCGACAGCATGGCGCGCTCCGGCCAGTACAGCCTGCAGGCGGCGCGCGCCGCCATCGCGCTGGCGCCCGGCTGCCCGGCGCCCGCCTTCGCCGCCGCGCCGGCGCAGCCCTACATCGACACCGACGCCGCCGCGCTGCGCCTGGACGGGCGCGACGTCGAACTGCTGTTCGTGCTGCGCCAACCCGTCGTGGTGCTGCTCGGCGGCGTGCTCGACGACGCCGAGTGCGCCGCCATGCAGGCCCACTGCGCCGAGCGCTACAGCCGCTCCACCGTCACCCCCGAGGAGGACGGCCGCAGCGCCGTGCACGCGGGCCGCACCAGCGACATGGCCTACATCGCGCGCGGCGACTGCGCCGTGGCCGACCGCGTCGAACAGCGCCTGGCGGCGCTGGCGCACTGGCCGCTCGACCGCGGCGAACCCTTCCAGCTGCAGCGCTACGGCGTCGGCAACGAATACCGCGCCCACTTCGACTGGCTCAACCCGGACGCCGCCGGCCACCGCGAGCACCTAGCGCGCGGCGGCCAACGCCTGGCCACCTTCATCCTCTACCTGGGCGAGGTCGAACGGGGCGGCGCCACCGTCTTCCCCAAGCTGGGCCTGGAGGTCTTCCCGCGCAAGGGCAGCGCGCTGTTCTTCCTCAACACCGACGCCACCGGCCAGCCCGACCCGCGCACCCTGCACGCCGGCGCCCCGGTGCTCAGCGGCAGCAAGGTGATCGCCAACAAGTGGCTGCGCGCCGGCCGCTACTAGCAGTCTGTCGGACTATCGTCTAGAAAGAAGCGAGGTGAGCCGGTAAAATGGATGCCGACGACGATTTGATTTGCGAGAGGGCCGGATGA
>NZ_JAEMNU010000133.1 GCF_016461825.1 Rugamonas violacea
CGGTCAAGTTGCCGTTGGCGTCGTAGCTGAACTGCTGGACACCGGCGGCGCTCAGGCGGTTGGCGGCGTCGACCCGCGCGCCGGACAGCGCCGCCGGCAGCGCCGTGCGCGCCAGGCTGCCGCCGGCCTCGATGCGCCGGCCGCCGTTGTCGTAGGTGTAACTCAGGTCGCCCAGCGTGCTGCCGTCGGGATTGATGTAGACGATGGCGGTCAACTGGCCGGCGGCGTCGAAGCTGTTGCGGCGCACGATGCCGTTGGCGTAGCTGGTCTGGATGCGCCGGTCGGCGGCATCGTAGGCGAAGCGAATGCCCTGGGCCTGGTTGTTGTTGGCCGGGCCGGCATCCTGCACGATGCGCGTCAGGCGCCCGCCGGCGTCGTAGCTGTAGCGCAGCGTCGGCTGGCCGGCCACGTCCATGCTCTGGCGCCGGCCGTTGGCGTCGTAGGTGTAGGCGACCGTGCCCCTCGGCGTGGTTGCCTGCGTGACCCGGTCGCGGCCGTCATAGCGGAAGGTGATGGCGCCATTGATGGAATCGTCAATCCGCGTGACGCGGTTGGCCTGGTCGTAGCTGACGCGCACGCTGGCGCCGTCGGCGTAGGTCGTGCTCGTCAAACGGTCGAGCGCGTCGTAGGTATAGCGCGTGACCTGCCTTTTGCGGTCGGTCTTCTGAATCAGGTTGTGCTTGCCGTCGTAGACATAGGCTTCAAGCTGGTTCAAGGGATCGGTGCTCTCGGTTGGCGCGTTGCGCTGGTCGAAGGCGAATTGATGCCGGTTGCCTTTGGGGTCGGTGACGCTGACGGGGTTGCCGTTGGCGTCGTAACCGCTGGTGATCGATTGGCCCAGGGTGTCGGTTACCTGGCTCAACCGATCAAGAGCGTCGAGATCGTAGACCGTGTGGTTGCCCAGCGCATCGACAACGCCACGACGACGACCCGCGTTGTCGTTGAAGAATTGGACGCTGCGGCCCAAAGGATCGCTCGCTTGTGCCAGATCAAAACCATCGTAAGCAAAGTTGCTGCTGTTGCCGAGCGCGTCAGTGATTTGCAGCGGCTGCCCGGCGGCGTTGTAATTGCGCTTGACGCGATTGCCGTTGCGGTCCTGCAGTTCGGTGAGTTGGCCTTTGGCGTCATACCGCATCAACAACTGGTTCCCGAGAAAATCTGTCACGCTCGCCAAGCGGCTGAAGTCGGCGGTATAGGTTCTGCTGGACGTGACCGCGTCGGCGCCGCCTGCCAGCACGGTCTGTGTCAGTAGATTGCCCATGGCGTCATAGGCATAGGCGGTCTTGCGCCCCAGCGCGTCCGTTACCGACAACAGCAGATTGGTCGCTGGATCGCGCTCATAGGTGAAGGCTTGTTGCTCCGGCAAGCCAAACGCTTTCGTCATGCTGCTGGTGTAGCCGCCGGCGTTGAACATCATGCGCGTCAGCGTGCCGCGCTCGTCGGTCACATCGGTTTGCGTCACCTTGCCGCTGACATCGAGCTTGTAGGCGAATTGATTGGTGCTGCCATCGCCGTAGGTCTGTTTGCTGACACGGTTATTGACATCGTAGACATTCGTCACCATCAGATTGCCACGCTTGTCCTGAACGGTAAGCATGTTGTGATTATCGTCGTAGGTGTAGGCCTCAAACTGTCCGTCCGGGTCGATCACTTTGATCAAGCGCCCGATCGTGTCATATTCATAGCGCACGGTCCGCCCCATGTTGTCGCTGGCGACCGTGATGCGATTCTTTTCATCATATGTGAATTGAAGATAGCGCGAGCCGGGGGAGGTCACACGTATTAGATTGCCCTTGCCGTCGCGGTCAAGTGTGGTGGTGTTGCCGTAGCGATCACGGATAGAACGCACTGCGCCAAGCCGGGCAACAGCGTTGTAACCTGCGTCAGGAAAGACAAAAACCGTTCCATCTTTTAACCGCAGTTCCCAATGGCCAAGAGTAGACTTAATAGTCGAGCCAAAATACTTCGACGTCGTCGACATATGCTGATAGACGGCATTAACAAATCCAGTTCCGGCGGAGGTTCGTACATAATGGACCCGCCCACCATCCGGCAGAATCAGATCCTGATAGGTATAAGGAGCCACGTCACCCACCATATAGAAGTCATACGATAAGCTGCTGCCGATTCCAAATGCGCGCGAAGCTGGATCGAGCTGGCGATAGCTGCGTCCGACCTTGAGCGGCACCACGCCGTCGACGAACAGGTCGGTATTCGTTTGCAGGAACAAGCCCGTCGCGCAGTCGACGGGATCGCCGGCACAGCCCGCCGGTTGCGCCGGCTGATTCGGATCGGCGTTGCAATCATCGCTGCCGGCGCCCCCGCCGGTGCCGGCACCGCAACCATTTGGCGTTGGTCCTTTCGCTGGTGCATTACTCGGCAACGAGACCATGGCGCCGGTGAATTCATAAATCGCCACTCCCGCGTCCGGCATCACCTGCTTGCCATTGGCCATCACGGTGCCCCGACCATACACATACCAGCCCTTACTAAGCGTGTCGTAATTCCAGAAGTCGATGCGGGTACCAGGCGCCGCGCCACTGAAATTGGGATAAATCAGCCGTGCACCCTGCTGCGCCATCCCTGAGAGATTGCTCAATTTCGCACCGCCCGGTTGAATGGTGAAATATACCGGCACACCAAGGTCAGGAATCGGAAATGGTGGGCGGTCCGTCGGGATCGCCGTCATATTGATTTCCGTAACAATCTTGCCGTTGCGGTCGCGAATAATGGTGCCGGCTGGAATCCGCAGTTCCAATCCGGGAATTCGCGGCGAAGTTACCACCGTTTCACGCAAGGTCGGTGAAGGCAACGCAACACTACCGGCCGGGTCGAGTTTGGTACTCCAAATGGTGTAGGGCAACACGGTGGTGCGGTTCTTTTCAACGTCGACGCGCACCTGGTAATAGCCATATCGTTTCCCATCAACGCCCGCACTTTGCCCATCGATCGACAGCACTTGCGCGCCGGGAACCAGATGGGGCAGCAAAAAACGTCCAGTCGCATCGCTGCGCGCCGATTGCCCGGCGATCGTCAACGTGACATTTTCCAAGGGGCGGCCGTGCAAGGTGAGCACCTGCCCGGACAATGCCGTCTCGCCCTCGGCGCCTTGCAGCGGCGGCAAGCCTTGCAGCGGGCTGGCGGCGCGCCGGGCACGCCAGTCGCCGCTGAAGTGACTGGCGTCGGGCAGCCACGCTTCGGCGCCGAAGAGACCGTTCGCGGCGGCGACCGCTTGCAGTTCATGGCTGCCGAGTCTGGTCGGCGGCACGATGCCGGCTGTCGTTGACGCAGCACGCACGGCATCGCCGGATGAGGTTGCCGGGCTCATGGCACGAACGCTCCCTTGGTCCTCGGATGCGTCAAAGCTCGATGTCGACTTTGCGCCAAGCTGGACGGTGTCGAAGCCGATGGCGGACAAGGCCAGCGGCTGACCGCTGGCGCCGGTGGCTCCGTTGATGAAGAGTGTGTACCGACTGGCCGGTAGCAGATCCTGCAGCGGCGTGACAAACAACAGCATGCCGTATTCGACCGGCACCACTTTGACGGGTACCGCGCCATAGGGTCCGATCAGCGTTACGCTGTCGGTAGTCAGTGTCGCCACTGCCATCCTTTGCGCGAAGTGCACCATCAGCGGCTGATCAATCGCCGCGCTCTGACCTTCCGCCGCCGGCCGGCTATCCCGAATGCCTGGTGTGCCGGCGATGGCGATGGTCTGGCTCAGTTCAAGGGCGGCCGCCGAATCGACCGGGCTAAAACGCTCGCTGCTGCGCTCATACAGTTCGCCGTTGCTGAGCGCTTCCCGCGCCATATTTACGCCACCCCACAGTAAAACATCCGCACTGGGCAGCATCGCCGCAATGTGCTTCATGCGGGCAGTGCCGAGCTTGCTGCTGAACGGATCGGTTTTCCGGGTAAGCGGGTCGTAGATTTCCGCATCGTATATCGCATGGCCGTGCTGGTCGACGCCGCCACTGATGAACAGATGACCGTTGGACAGGACGGTGGCGGTATGTCCCCAACGTGGTATCAAGACGGGATCGTCCAATACCCGGACCTGTCCGGTTGCGGGGTCGAACTGTTCGGCGGATGTGAGGATCGCGCCGGCGGCGTCGACGCCTCCCAGTATCAATACAGTACCATCGGGCAAGAGGGTCGCCGTATGCCCGCTGCGGGGCTGCCCCAATGTCGCAACCAGCGGGATCACGCCGCCTGTCTTTACGTCCAGCATGCTGGCCGTCGGCGTTGGGGCATAGTCGCGTCCTTGCCCACCCAACAGCAGCCAGCGTCCATCCGGCATTTGTGTCGCACTCTGGCCCGGCTGTACGGCTGGTTGCGGTGCAAATAGTGCACTTAGCGGACTGCCGCTGGTATGGTCGGCTGCACCATCGATTGGCTGAGCAAGTGTCAGCGACTCGCCCCACAGCAACAAGATGCCAGCGAGTAAGCTACGACCTCGACGGGGCAAGCAACGCCTGAACAGATCGCAGGCAATTTGGTGCGAAAACAACCGAATCAGTTTCGTCATTTGCTTTTGCATGATGATCTTCCTAGTCTGCAATCGAACATGGCTGGATACCGCGTATCAATTCGCCGGGATGGCTGTCTGCTTTTGCCGCGTCGCGCTCGTCAAGGACTACTGATGGCAACGCTCGCCTTGCCGGTGTTGGCGCCGCTCGGGTCTATGCCGATCATGTAGGCTCCGCTGGTGGGCAATATCTGGCTTGGTAGATTGAACACTGCGCCACACACTATTTGGGAGATCAGGACTGTGCCGTCTGGCTTGCGCAGACTGATTGTTGGGCATCCCAGCGTGCTTGCGGCAATATGCAGCGTGGTTTTCTGGCCGGCAATTCCGACGAAGCTCAGGCCGGCATTCTGCCCAGGCTTCGTGATCGCCACAGCCACCGCCGACCCGCCGACATCGATACCGGCGGCGACGTCTTGCGACACGTCGTAAAGCTGCAGTGTCACGCTGCCCACGACCAGGTCGCGCGGATTGAGTTTGATGGTGTAAGTGCCTGCAACAGGTAAAACTTTCGCATCAATGAAAGTCCCGCTAAGCAAGGTCATGATGCTGGAAGCTAAGGTGGAACCGTCGGGCTTGAGGAGGGAAATGTCGACATTCGTCCCGTTCAGCAGCAGCAATTTGGAAAGCTGCAGACTGACGCGCTGCCCTGCGGCGGCGCTGAATGTCAGGCTGGCATTCTGCCCGGGCTTGGTGCTTGTTACGGTTACGGCCGGGCCGTCGATCACCATGCTCTTCGCATCTTCTTCCGGCACGCCATATAGCTGTGCCGTCACGCTGCCCATGGCCTCTCCACGTGGGTTGAGTTCGATGGTGTAATTACCGGTGACTGGCAGGGCTTGCGCATCAACAAAGGCCCCATTCACCGACACGGGAATGCCAGGAGCCAACGTCGAACCATCGGGCTTGCGGATGGCGACATCGACATAGCTCCCGTTCGTCAGCGCAACTTTGGAAAGCTGCAGGCTGACGCGTTGCCCGGCCGTACCGCTGAATGTCAGGCCGGCATTCTGTCCGGGTTTTATAGTTGTCACCGTCACGGCCGGGCCATCAATCGCCATACCGGTAGCGACATCGTCCGGTAAGCCATACAGCTGAGCAGTCGCACTCCCCACGGCCTCGCCTTGTGGATCGAATTTGATGGCATACACCCCTGTAAGCGGCAAGGTTTGCGCATCAACATAGATGCCGCTCGAAATCAAGGAAACAGGAACCAGGGTCGTGCCATCGGGCTTGAGGATCGACAGTTTGGCGGAGACGCCGTTTACCAGCGCCACCTTGGAAAGCCGCAGACTGACGCGCTGACCGGCGATGGCGCTGAATGTCAGCACGGCGTTCTGTCCTGGCTTGGTCGTTGTCACCGTCATGGGCACACCATCGGGTGCGATGACGGCGACCACATCCGGAGTGCTAAACAACTGCACCGCCATTCCGCCCACGGAATTGCCGCTCGGATTGAGCTTGATCAGGTAAGTCCCCGTAACAGGCAGAATCTGGGCATCGACGAAGGTTCCGCTACCCGGAGGTGAAAAGGACGAAGACAATGTCGTGCCATCCGGCTTGACGACAGTGATGCTCACATCGCCGCCGTTCGTCAGCGCAACCTTGGCAAGCCGCATGCTGAAACGTTGCCCCGCAGCGCCACTGAAAGCCAAGCTGCCATTCTGCCCAGGTTTTGCAATTTGTACGTCCACCGCCGGCCCATCGATGACGATACTTCCACTAACGTCAGCAAAGGCATCCATCCTCATCGTGATGCTGCCCATTGCATTCGCCACCGGGACAATCAGTATCGTATAGGTTCCGGTGACGGGCAGTGTTAGCGCATCCATGAAGCCAGCGGGCGATATCGACGTCATTGGCAATACAGCGCCATCCGGCCTGAGGATTTTAACCATTACGCTGATAAGCGGCACCGAAGTCAATGACAGGCTCACCTTCTGCCCTGCAGTTCCATCAAACAGAACCAGACCTTTTTTCCCCGGCGTGCTGAATACCACCGTCTTGCTTTCGCCAATAGACAGTCGATCGGTCACTTGAATATCCGCAGCGCTGTAAGGCGTGGGGACAACAAAAAAATCGACGTCACTAACAGCTCCGCCATATGCCGTCGCGACGGAAATTTTTCCTGACGACACCTGCTGCGGCACCGCCGCGATGATGTTATTCGCAGTTACGGAGCGAACAGCGGCAGATACGCCGTTGAACTTCACGTGGTTCGCCACGCTGTCGAAGTTGCCACCCTCAATGCTTACCTGCGTGCCGGCCACACCGATACTTGGCGTAAAGCGTGCAATTGTCGGCGCCTTGTTGACACCGACGTTAAATGCAAGGTCGCTGGTGACGCTAGCTGTTGGCGTGGTAACACTGATCGTGCCGGTGGTCGCCCCAACGGGCACCGCCGTCACGATTTTCGTCGATGAGGCCGAAACGACCGTGGCCGCCACCTGGTTGAATTTGACGATGTTCTGGCTCGGCGTATCGCTGAAACCACTGCCGAAAATTGTCACCTTAGTCCCTGCCGGACCGCCATTCGGGGTGAACTCGGCAATCGCAGGCTGATCGGCGGCGCTGCGCGTGATGGAAAGGATATTGCCTACCGCGTCGTAACGATAGGTCGCGCTGTTTCCGCTTGGGTCGGTCACGCCGACCAAGCGACCGAGCTCGTCATAGCCGTAGGTGACAGCCCTGCTGCCGAGCCCGTAAGCAGGCAAAACCGTGGCAAGAGAAATCGCCGCCAACATCCAAACAATTCTGATCATTACCTTGCAGATGTCGGTCATATCGTTCTCCAGTGACGCGGCAGGCAGCCGATTGAAATCATAGGCAGACGAGGCATGCAGCCACTCTCCTCCCTGCAAGATCCAATAAGGAAATATTAATTACCCATAGGAATTCATTTCCCATTTTAATCAGCCCATTTATCCGCAGATGCCCATCCGATCAAGTAGTGATCTTGGTCAACGTCCATTGGAACTCGCCTATCGGCCCACAATGAAAAAAGGGCTGCGGTTCGAAAACCGCAGCCCTTTCAAATTCACCACGATGATGGTGTCGTTCAGCCCTCGGCGATGCGCTTGGCGATGTGGGCCAGCGCCTCCTCGACCTGGTCGACCAGGATCAGGCACAGGTCGCCCTCGCCCAGCCGCGCCAGCGCGGTGTCGATGGCGAGGAACTCGCCGTTGATCTCGTCGATGTGGCTGGTGCGCGGCGCGCCCTGCAGGCCGGCGCGCAGCAGCGCCACCACTTCGCCGTCGACGCGGCCGCGCTGGCACTGGTCCTGGTACAGCACGACGTCGTCGAAGGCCTTGCCGAGGATTTCGGTCTGCTGGCGGATGTCCTCGTCGCGGCGGTCGCCGGCGCCGGAGATGACCACGCTGCGGCGCTTGGCCGGCATGGTTTCGACGGCCTGCACCAGGGCCAGGATGGCGTCCGGATTGTGGCCGTAGTCGGCGATCAGGGTGGCGCCCTTGTAGTCGAACACGTTGAAGCGGCCGGGCGCGTTGTCGGAGTCGTTGGCGAAGGTCTTCAGGCCGAGGCGGATGGCGTCCCAGCTGATGCCCACGCCCCAGGCGGCGGCCACCGCCGCCATGACGTTCTCGACCTGGAAGCCGATGGCGCCGTTGCGGGTGATCGGCACCTGGTCGAGCGCCACGGCGTGGCGCTGCTCGCCTTCGACGGCGACCAGCTGGCCGCCGTCGACGAACAGGGTGCGTTTACCCTGCGCCAGATGGGTGGCGATGATCGGGTGGCCGCGGTCGGCGCCGAAGAAGATCACCTTGCCACGGCAGTTGGCGGCCATGCCGGCGACGATGGGGTCGGTGGCGTTGAGCACGGCGAAGCCGCTGGCGGCGACGTTCTGCACGATGACCCGCTTGAGCACGGCCAGGTCTTCGAGCGTGGTGATGTAGTTCAGGCCGAGGTGGTCGCCGGTGCCGATGTTGGTCACCACGGCCACCTTGCAGCGGTCGAAGGCCAGGCCTTCGCGCAGCACGCCGCCGCGCGCCGTTTCGAACACGGCGGCGTCGACGTCGGGGTGCAGCAGCACGTTGCGCGCGCTGCGCGGGCCGCTGCAGTCGCCGCTGTCGGTGCGGCGGCCTTCGATGTAGACGCCGTCGGTGTTGGTCATGCCGGTGCGCAGGCCGCTGGCCGTCAGCAGGTGGGCGATCAGGCGCACGGTGGTGGTCTTGCCGTTGGTGCCGGTGACGGCGACGACGGGAATGCGGCCGTCCTCGCCCTCGGCGAACATGGTGTTGACGATGGCTTCGCCGACGGCGCGGCCCTTGCCGTAGGACGGCGCCAGGTGCATGCGCAGGCCGGGCGCGGCGTTGACTTCGACCACGCCGCCGCGCTGCTGCTCGATCGGTTGCAGCACGCCGTCGCAGACCACGTCGACGCCGCAGATGTCCAGGCCGATCATCCGCGCCGCCTCGACGGCGCGCTCGGCGACTTCCGGATGGACGTCGTCGGTGACGTCGGTGGCGGTGCCGCCGGTCGACAGGTTGGCGTTGTTGCGCAGGATCACGCGCTGGCCCTTGGGCGGCACCGAGTCGGCCTCGTAGCCTTGCAGCGCCAGGCGCGCCAGGGCGATGTCGTCGAAGCGGATCTTGGTCAGCGAGGTCGAGTGGCCGCTGCCGCGGCGCGGGTCGGCGTTGACCTGGCGGACCAGCTCGCGCACCGAGTGCACGCCGTCGCCGACCACCTGGGGCGGCTCGCGGCGGGCGGCGGCGACCAGCTTGTCGCCGATCACCAGCAGGCGGTAGTCGTTGCCGGGCAGGAAGCGCTCGACCATGATGTCGTCGCGGAATTCGCGCGCCACGTCGAAGGCCTGCGCCAGTTCCTCGCGGCTGTTGATGTTGACGGTGACGCCCTTGCCCTGGTTGCCGTCCTTCGGCTTGACCACCACCGGCAGGCCGATCTCCAGCGCGGCGGCCCAGGCGTCGTCGGCGTCGGCCACCGAGCGGCCCAGCGGCACCGGCACGCCGGCCGCGTGCAGCAGCTTCTTGGTCAGTTCCTTGTCCTGGGCGATGGCTTCGCCGATGGCGCCGGTGCTGTCCATCTCGGCGGCCTGGATGCGGCGCTGCTTGCTGCCCCAGCCGAACATCACCATGCTGCCCTCGGTCAGGCGGCGGAACGGGATGTCGCGCGCCACGGCGGCGGCGACGATGGCGCCGGTGCTCGGCCCCAGGCGCACGTCCTCGTCGAGGTCGCGCAGCTCGGCCAGCGCGCCGTCCAGGTCGAACGGGGTGTCGGCCAGGGCGGCGTTGATCAGGCCCTCGGCCAGTTGCATCGCCAGGCGGCCGACCGCCTCCTCGCTGTACTCGACGACGGTCTGGTAGATGCCGTCCTCGAAGGTCGGCGTGGTGCGGCTGAAGGTGACCGGGCAGCCGGCCTGCGCCTGCAGGCTCAGGGCGGCCAGTTCCAGCACGCGCGCCAGCGGCACGCTGTCGGCGTCGTGGCCGGTCGGCTGCAGCGCGCCCAGGGCCGGGAAGCGGCCCCGCAGGCGGGTCTCGAAACCGGGCAGGCGGACGATGGCCTGCTCGTCGGCGGCGCAGGAGACGATGACCTCGACGGCCGTGTGGTGGCTCCACAGATTGGGGCCGCGCAGCGCGCGGGTGCGTATAACTTCCATAAATCCGATTATCCTGTCGTGTTGTCTGCGTGGCGTCCTGTTGGTCTTCGGACGCTCCTCACATGGCGCCGCCGGGGCGGCGCCGGCTCTCTCAATACGCTGCGGCTTGCGGCGCGGCCTCGAAGGTGCGCAGGCCGGCGCCGATCAACTCGGCCGACAGGCCCAGCGCCCAACCGGCGGCGACGGCGGCCAGCACGGCCTGGCTCGGCAACTGCGCCGGCAGCGGCAAGGTGGCCAGCTCCTCGGCGCCCTCGGCCAGCACGATGCCGGCGCCGTGTCGGTAGACCACGCGCAGGCCCTGCTTGCGGTGGCCGCTGATCGCCTCGACCTGCTGGTCGAGGCCGTAGAAGATCACGGCGCCGTCGCACAGCTCGGCCATCTCGACCACCTGCGGGTCGTCGGCGTTGAGCACCGCCGTGCCGCTCGGCAGCACCACGTCGACCTGGGTGCGCAGCACCGAGTACAACTGGTCGGCGCTGTCGATGTAGAACTCGCCGAGCGCCTCGTGGCCGCCGACGTCGGTGACCACGCCGACGGCGCATTTGTCGTAGGCCAGGCCCTCGCTGAGGATCATGCGGGCGCCGCTTTCGAACACCGCCGCCTCGACGCTCTTGTTGAGCAGCAGGCGCTCGCCCGACTCCCAGTCGGAGAAGCCGTCGCGCGGCAACAGGCGGCCGTTGACGAACAGGCCGTCGGCGCAGCTCAGGCCGACCTTGTTGCCGGCGATCTGCTGCAGCCAGGCGATCAGCCGCGCCGTCAAGGTGGTGCCTTGGCTGCCGCTGACGCCGACGATCGGCATGCGGCCGCTCTCGTCGGCGGCGAACAGGTGGTCGACGATGGCCGCGCCGACCGCGCGCGGCTGGCCGCTGGCCGGCTTCAGGTGGGCCAGCAGGCCGGGGCTGGCGTTGACTTCGATGATGGCGCCGCCCTGCTCTTCGAGCGGACGGGAGATGTCCTCGGCGACGACGTCGATGCCGGCGATGTCCAGGCCGACGATGCGCGCCGCCAGGGTGGCGGTGGCCGCCACGCTCGGGTGCACCAGGTCGGTGACGTCGGCGGCGACGTTGCCGTTCGGCTGGATCAGCACCTTCTGGCCGGCCAGCGGCACCGAATGCGCCGTCATGCCCTGGCGTTGCAGCTCCAGGATGATCTCGGCGCCGTGCTCGGGCGACAGGGCGTTGAGCGGCGCGCCCTCGGTGGTGCCGCGGCGCGGGTCGGTGTTGATCTGGCTGTCGACCAGGGCGTTGATGTCGGCGACGCCGTCGCCGACCACCCACAGCGCCTCGCCGACGGCGGCGGCGATCAGGCGCTTGCCGACCACCAGCAGGCGGTGCTCGTTGCCGACGATGAAACGCTCGACGATGACGCTCTTGCTGTCGCCCTTGCGCGCGGCCAGGTGGTAGGCCGCCTCGACGTCGGCCCGGGTCATCAGGTTGAGCGAAACGCCACGGCCGTGGTTGCCGTCGTAGGGTTTGACGACGACCGGCAGGCCGATGTCCTGCGCCGCCTCCCAGGCCGCTTCGGCGCTGGTGACCAGCTCGCCCTCGGGCACCGGCACGCCGCACGAGGCCAGCAGGGTCTTGGTCAGGTCCTTGTCGCTGGCGATGCCTTCGGCGATGGCGCTGGTGCGCTCGGTCTCGGCGGTCCAGATGCGGCGCTGGCGGGCGCCGTGGCCCAGTTGCACCAGGTTGCCGTCGGTCAGGCGGATGGACGGGATCTTGCGCTCGCTGGCGGCGTCGACGATGTTGCCGGTGCTCGGCCCCAGGCACAGGTCGTCGACCAGTTCGGTCAGCGTCTCGATGGTGGCGGCCAGGTCGTAGGGGCGGTCCTCGATGGTGGCCATCAGCAGCTCGCGGCCGGCGGCCAGGGCGGCGCGGCCGACCTGTTCCTGGCGCGTGCGGAAGGCCATCTTGTAGATGCCGCTGCCTTCGGCGGTCTGGCGGGTCTTGCCGAAACCGGTGCGCATGCCGGCCAGGTTTTGCAGCTCCAACACGACGTGTTCGAGGATGTGGCCGGCGTAGGTGCCGTCGCGCAGGCGTTCGAGGAAGCCGCCGCGCTCGCCGACGCCGCAGCGGTGCTCGACCAGGTTGGGCAGCAGGGTGGTCAGACGCTCATACAGACCGGGAAGCTTGTTCGAAGGGAAGTCTTCCAGCGCGCCAATATCCAGCCACGCCTCGATCACCGGGCGATAGGTCCAGATATTCGGTCCGCGCAAATGGGTCACACGGAGAACTTCTATGTCTTTCTTCTTAGTCATGTTTCTATTCTTGTATCTTGTGATGCATCTTTGTTAACGGCCGTCGCAGCTTGCGCCGTATTGTAAACCTGCCGCCCCATCCCCCGCCTTATTTTGCGCGTGCGCGCGGCAATTTCACCCTGTTTTGGCGCTGCCATTGTTGTGGCGGTAAGGCATTATTCGTTTTTCTTGACAGCGGCTCTTGCTGTATACTCGCCGCAAAGATCTCGCCCCTCTGTGTTGATTTCCGTCACATGTTCCTCACTGACAGAATACCGTAAATAAGCGCCCCCATCAGCCGCAATCCGGCGTCGCGATCGCGTTTATTTCCGGGGCGGGGATCGGATTTCACGATTTTTCCCACAGTTTTCAGACTTTGCCAAAGGCAAAGAACTTCCGGAGTCCGCAGCACGATGACAACAGCACAACTTTCCTTAGAATCCAGCCTCGTCGAACTGCCGCTCGCCTGGCGTTCCGATGTGCAGGCGCAACTTTCCAAAGGGGAAAACGTTGTAAGTGCCTTGGAGGTTGACCTGGATGCGCAACTTCATTTCTCCAAGGGCATAATTATTCTCACGGAGGGCCGGATTCTGGCCCGTTCGCCGGGCCAACCGGCCTGGCAAGACTGGTCCTTCGCAGCCGGCATGGCCTTGAAACACCACGACCACGCCGGCGTCGGCCATCTGGAATTACTGAATCAACAAGGCCGCCTGGCCGCCTGGCGCTTCACCCTGGGGCAGAACCTGCACGCCATCCGCCTGGTCGAGCAGTTCGCCGCCCGCCTGCACAGCCGCGTCAGCGGCGAACCGCTGGCGCTCGACGACAAGAACGTCTGCCCCAGTTGCAAGGCGCCGCTCGAACCGGAGCAGGAGGAATGCCCGATCTGCACCAAGGTGGTCTACACGCCGCCGTCGACCTGGACCCTGTTCCGCCTGTGGCGCTTCACCAAGCCCTACCAGGGCCAGCTGGCGCTCGGCTTCACGCTGATGCTGCTGGGCACCGCCGCGCACATGATCCCGCCCTACCTGACCATGCCGCTGATGGACAACGTGCTGATCCCCTACCAGAACGGCAAGCCGGTCGACACCATGCTGGTGACGCTGTACATGTCCGGCCTGGTCGCCTCGGCCGTGCTGGCCTGGGTGCTGGGCTGGGCCAAGACCTATGTGCTGGCCCTGGTGTCCGAGCGCATCGGCGCCGACCTGCGCACCGCCACCTACGAACATTTGCTGAAACTGTCGCTGGAATACTTCGGCGGCAAGCGCACCGGCGACCTGATGTCGCGCATCGGCAGCGAGAGCGACCGGATCTGCGTGTTCCTCTCCCTGCACCTGCTCGACTTCGCCTCCGACGTGCTGATGATCATCATGACCGGCGTCATCCTGTGCTCGATCGACCCGTGGCTGGCCGCCGTCACCCTGCTGCCGCTGCCCTTCATCGCCTGGCTGATCCACGTCGTGCGCGACCGCCTGCGCACCGGCTTCGAGAAGATCGACCGGGTCTGGGGCGAGGTCACCAACGTGCTGGCCGACACCATCCCCGGCATCCGCGTGGTCAAGGCCTTCGCCCAGGAGGCGCGCGAAGCGTCGCGCTTCCGCACCGCCAACAAGCACAACCTGGCCGTCAACGACAAGCTCAACAAGATCTGGTCGCTGTTCTCGCCGACCGTCTCCTTCCTCACCGAGCTGGGCCTGCTGGTCATCTGGGTGTTCGGCATCTATCAGGTGTCGAAGGGCCACATCACGGTCGGCGTGTTGTCCGCCTTCATCGCCTACAGCAGCCGCTTCTACGGCCGGCTCGACTCGATGAGCCGGATCGTCTCGGTGACGCAGAAGTCGGCCTCGGCCGCCAAGCGCATCTTCGACATCCTCGACCATGTCTCCTCGGTGCCGGAGCCGGTCAACCCGGTCAAGCTGGCCAAGGTGGACGGCAACATCACCCTGCGCGAGGTCGGCTTCCGCTACGGCAACCGGGCGGTCAACCGCGGCATCAACCTGGACATCAAGGCCGGCGAGATGATCGGCCTGGTCGGCCACTCCGGTTCGGGCAAGAGCACGCTGGTCAACCTGATCTGCCGCTTCTACGACGTGTCCGAGGGCGCCATCATGCTCGACGGCGTCGACATCCGCTCCTTCCCGGTGTCCGACTACCGCCGCAACATCGGCCTGGTGCTGCAGGAGCCCTTCCTGTTCTTCGGCACCATCGCCGAGAACATCGCCTACGGCAAGCCGGAGGCGAGCCGCGAGCAGATCATCGCCGCCGCCCGCGCCGCCCACGCCCACGAGTTCATCCTGCGCCTGCCGCAGGCCTACGATTCGATGGTCGGCGAGCGCGGCCAGGGCCTGTCCGGCGGCGAGCGCCAGCGCATCTCGATCGCCCGCGCCCTGCTGATCGATCCGAAGATCCTGATCCTCGACGAGGCCACCTCCTCGGTCGACTCGGAGACCGAGAAAGAGATCCAGAAGGCGCTCGACAACCTGGTGCACGGCCGCACCACCATCGCCATCGCCCACCGCCTGTCGACGCTGCAACGGGCCGACCGCCTGGTGGTGCTGGACCGTGGCGTGGTGGTCGAGGAAGGCAGCCACGACGCCCTGATGGCGCTGGAGGGCGCCTACCACCGGCTGTACCAGGCGCAGGCCCGCAACGTCGACACCGACCCGGACGACGAGCGCCTGTCGAACCCAGAATAAGCCAACCCGAGAGCACAGCACCATGACCACCACGCAATTCACCTTGAGCCGCAACAGCTTCGGCCAGCTCAGCCTGACCGGCGCCGACGGCAGCGTCCACGACAACGTCGCGCCGGCCCGCGCCTTCCCGGTGCAGGCGCCGCTGGACGGCATCGCCATCGTCAGCAGCGACGGCAAGGAGGTCGCCTGGATCGACCGCCTGGAAGACTTGCCGGCGGCCACCGCCGCGCTGGTGCGCGAGGAGCTCGGCGGACGCGAATTCATGCCGGAGATCGCGCGCATCCTCGGCGTCTCCAGCTACGCCACGCCGTGCACCTGGAGCGTGGCCACCGACCGTGGCGAGACCGAGTTCGTGCTGCGCGGCGAGGAGGACATCCGCCGCCTCGGCCTCGACACGCTGCTGGTGTCGGACACCCACGGCATCCACTTCCTGATCCGCGACACGCTCAATCTCGACAAGCACAGCAAGAAAATCCTCGACCGCTTCCTGTAAAGCCTGGGCGGGAAAAGTTCCCGTCCCCGCGCGCCAAACGCAGCGCCGCTGATGCGCATCAGCGGCGCCGCCGATCGCCCCGTTCCGCCCACCCCGCTCTGGCACACTCCAAAGACTAATTGGAGGGTCCATCATGAGCGCCTACACCACCCGTCAAGACTTGCCCGGCAGCTTGCCGGCGGCCGCGTCCAGCGCCCTGCGCCTGGGCGCGCTCGCGTCCGACGAACGCTTTGAGGTCACCGTGCGGGTGCGCCCGCGCGCCGCGCCGCCCGACCTGGCCGCCAGCGCGGCGACGCTGGCGCTCAAGCCGGCCCAGCAACAGCAGCTGAGCCGTGAAGAATACGCCGCCGCCTTCGGCGCCGACCCGGCCGACCTGGCCAAGGTGGCCGACTTCGCCCGCCACTTCGGCCTGGTGGTGCTCGACAGCAGCAGCGCGCGGCGCAGCGTCTTCCTGTCCGGCACGGCCGACCAGTTCGCCGCCGCCTTCGGCACGCAGATCGAACAGGTCGAGCACGCCGGCGGCGTCGGCCGCGCCGTGGCCGCGCCGCTCAGCGTGCCGAGCGAGGTGGGCGACATCGTCGAGGGCGTCTTCGGCCTGAGCGACGCGCCGGTGGCGCGGCCCCATCTGCAGCAACTGCCGGAGGCGCAGGCGGCGGCCGGCGCCTCGTTCACGCCGCCGCAGTTGGCCAAGCTGTACAACTTCCCCACCGGCGTCGACGGCAGCGGCCAGTGCATCGCCATCATCGAACTGGGCGGCGGCTTCCGCACCACCGACATCAGCAACTACTTCAAGGGCTTGCACCTGCCGGTGCCGAAGGTCAAGAGCATCTCGGTGGACGGCGGCAAAAACCACCCGACCACCGCCAACAGCGCCGACGGCGAAGTGATGCTCGACATCGAGGTGGCGGCCGGCGTGGCGCCGAAGGCGCTGATCTGCGTCTACTTCGCGCCCAACACCGACAAGGGCTTCCTCGACGCCATCACGGCGGCGCTCCACGACAAGGTCAACCAGCCGTCGGTGATTTCGATCAGCTGGGGCGCGGCGGAAAAATTCTGGACACCGCAGGCGCTGAGCTCGTATGACGCCGCCTTCCAGAGCGCCGCCACCTTGGGCGTGACGGTGTGCTGCGCCGCCGGCGACGCCGGCTCGGGCGACGAGAACCCCGACCAGGGCCAGCCGGACGGCCTGGCCCACGTCGACTTCCCCGCCGCCAGCCCGCACGTGCTGGCCTGCGGCGGCACCCGGCTCAAAGCCAACGGCAGCAGCATCGCCAGCGAGACGGTGTGGAACGACGACCCGCTGCGCAGCGCCTCGGGCGGCGGCGTCAGCGACTTCTTCGACCTGCCGGCCTACCAGAACGGCGCCGGCGTGCCGGCGTCGGCCAATCCGGGCGGCCGCGTCGGCCGTGGCGTGCCCGACGTGGCCGGCGACGCCGACCCGAACACCGGCTACCAGGTGCTGGTCGACGGCCGCCGTCTGGTGTTCGGCGGCACCAGCGCGGTGGCGCCCCTGTGGGCCGGCCTGGTGGCGCTGATGAACCAGAAGCTGGGCCACCACGTCGGCTTCCTCAATCCCCTGCTGTACGGCGCGGCGGTGGGCAGCGGCGCCACGCATGACATCACGGTGGGCGACATCGGCGCCTACCAGGCCGGCGCCGGCTGGGACGCCTGCACCGGCTGGGGCTCGCCGAACGGCGCCAAGCTGCTGCAGGTGCTGGGCAGCTAGGCGGCTAAGCGCGCCGCGGTGGCTCCGCGCTAGGCCCGCTGCGGTGGCAGCGCCGCCGGTGTCTGCTCGTGCGGCGCCGGCTCGTGCGGCGCCGGCGCGGCGGCGATGTCGCGGTACATCGCCAGCTGGTTCTCCATCAATTGGAAATACAGGCCGTCGCGCTGGCGCAGCAGTTCGGCGTGCGTGCCCTGCTGGGCGATGGCGCCCTGGCGCAGCACCAGCACGCGGTCGGCCTTGACGATGGTCGAGTAGCGGTGCGCGATGATGATCGTCGTGCGGCCGCGCATCAGCTGGTCGAGCGCGGTCTGCACCAGCAGCTCGCTGGCCGAGTCGAGCGCGCTGGTGGCCTCGTCGAGGATCAGGATGCGCGGATCGCGCAGCAGCGCGCGGGCGATGGCGATGCGCTGTTTTTGCCCGCCCGACAGCTGCACGCCACGGTCGCCGACCACGGTGTCGTAACCCTGCGGGAAGGCGCTGATGAAGTCGTGGGCGTTGGCCAGCCGGGCGGCGGCCTCCACCTCGGCCGGCGCCACCTCGCGTTCGGCCACCGCGAAGGCGATGTTCTCGCCTATGCTGCCGGAGAACAGCGACGGCTCCTGCTCGACGATGGCGATGTTGGCGCGAATGTCGCCCAGCGCCAGCTCGTCCGGCGCCAGGCCGTCGAAGCGGATGGCGCCGAGATCGGGCCGGTAGAAGCCCAGCAACATGCTGGCGATGGTCGACTTGCCGGCGCCCGAGGCGCCGACCAGCGCCACCTTCTCGCCGGCGGCGATGACGAAGCTGATGTCGTCCAGCGCGGCGCGCTCGGGCCGCTCCGGATAGGCGAAGCTGACCTGCTCGAACGCGATGCGGCCCTGCAACTGCCGGCCCAGGCCCGCCCGGCCCTCCTCGTCCGGCGCGCTGTCGATGATCTCGAAAACGCGCTCGGTGGCGCCGATCGAGCGCATCCAGTCGCCCCAGTAGTCGCTGAGCGCGCCGGCCGAGGCGGTGACCATGCCGGCGTACAGGACAAAGCTGACCAGCTCGCCCACCGTCAGGCGCCCGCTGCTGATCAGCCCGGCACCCAACCACAGGGTCAGCAACAGCGCCAAATAGGTCAGCAGCGAGGAGACGCCGCGAAAGCCGGCCAGCAGGCGGGTGTTGCCCAGCGCCGCGTGCAGCGCCGCGTCGGTGGCGGCATGGTAGCGGCGCCGCGCGCCCTCATGCTGGCCGAAGGCGTGCACCAGGCGGATGTTGGTGAAGTGCTCGTGCGCCACCTTGCCGCAATCGGCCTGGCGCTGCTGGATCTCGCGGGCGCAGCCGCGTATCAGGCCGCCGGCGCGCTTGCCCAGGTACAGGCTGAGCGGCACGCAGACCAGTAGGACCAGGCTCAGCTGCGGCGAGATCGACAGCAGCATGACGACGCAGCCGAGCAGCACGCAGAGCGAGCGCAGCGAGACCGCCATGCCCATCGTCAAGGTGTCGTGCAGCACCTCGACGTCGGCCGCCAGCCGGCCGGTCAGCTCGCCGACGTTGTGCTTGTCGTAGAAGGCGATCGGCTGGCGGATCAGCGCGCCGTACAGCAGGCGGCGGATGCGGGTGACGATCATCAGGCCGGTCGATTCGAAGATGTAGTAGCGCAAGGTGGTGGCCACCGCCTGCAGCGTCAACACCGCCAGCATCAGCAGGCCGAAGCGGCCATACCAGTCGGCGCCACGGCGGCTGCCGATGTTGTCGATGAAATGAGACAGCGCCTTCGGATACAGCAACTCGATGGCCACCGTCACACTCATGAAGAACAGGCCGGCCAGCAGGCGCGGCGCGAAGGCGCGCAGCAGGCGCAGGCGCTGCAAATGGGGTCGTTCGGCGCCCGCCGGCGCGGCCGTTGGCGCGGCGCTCGGCTTCGCCGTGCTCATGCGGCCGCGTCCGCGTCCGCGTCGACGTCGCGCATCTGCTCGACGAAGCTGAACCAGTCCTCGTCGCCGACCAGGCCGCCGGCCTGCAGCGCGCCGTGCTCGTCGATGAACAGGTAGGCCGGCGACGACAGTTGCGGATTGAGCCGGCGATAGGCCTTGGCGGCGACGCGCAGGGTGATGCGCTCCAGGCCGCTGCCGGCGAGGAAACGGCGCAGCCGCCAGCCCGATTCGGTGCTGACCAGCCACAGGTCGACGCCGGCGCCGTTGGCCGCCGGCGCCAGCGCGGCGATCTCCGCCAATTTGCCGCGACATTTCGCGCACTTGCTCGACAGGAAGAGCAGCACCGTCGGCTGGCCGGCGCGCGGTGCGTCGCGCCAGCCGCCGGCAGCGGCAGCGTCGCCGGCCAACACGCGGCCGCGCACGCCGGGCACGCTCTGGCCGACCGGCAGGGCGCCGGCCGAGGCGCCGTCCAGGCCGTGCTGTTTCAACAAACCCAGCAGACGGAAAGTCAGCTTGAAGTTCAAGGCGATGGCGCAGGCCAGCACGGCCAGCGCCAGATGGATGGTGTCGAGTTCGTTCACGCGCCCTCCTCCGGCGTACCCAGCAGCGCGACCAGGTCGTGGAAATGGACCGAGACCACGGCCAGCATCAGGCCCAGGCTGGCGCACATCAAGCGCGCCGCCAGGCCGGAGCCGGCGTCATCGCCAACGCCGACACCGCCCAAGGCGCGGCCGGCGCGGCCGTCCAACTCGCCGCCGGCGCCGAGCAGCGCCGCGACGATGGCGGCGATCAGCAGCAGGTTGCGCAACAAGTCGTAGCCGGACACCGGCCGTTCCGCCTCGCCGAAGCAACTGCAGCGCACCACGTCCCGGCTGAGAAATTGATAGCCAACCACCAATGTGAACACGAGCAACATGGCCAAGGCGGCCAACAAGGCGCAGTCGTCCGTGCCCGAGTCGAGCAGCAGGACGATGGCAAGCAAACCTTCGGCGGCGATCAGCAGCGGCGCCAGCGCGGCGGCAAGGCCGGCGGACAGGCCGAAGGACTCGACCAGGTTGCGCTTCAGGCCGGCGAAGCTGGTCAGCTTGCCCCAGGCGCCGCACAGCAACAGGAAACCGAGCAGGAAGCGCAGGGTTGCGCCGAAGAAAACCTCGCCGCTCATCGCAACGCCACCGCATCCGTCCAGGTCGGCAACAGGCCGTCGGCGCGGTACCGGCGCAGGCGCAGGCCGTCGCGGCTGGCCAACAACGCGTCGTGCCAGGGCTCTTCGGCCGACTGGCGCGCGCCGCCGCCCACCGTCGCCTGGAACACGGTCGACAATTGCCAGGCCAGCTCCTCGACCAAGTCGTGGCGCTCGACGTTCAGGCCGAGCCGGCGCAGCTCGTCGCCGTTGATGGCGTAGTCGTGCGAATGGTAGCCGTACATCAAATGCTCGACGATGCGGCGGCGCGCCGCCGCGTCCTGCTGCGGCAGCTGGTGGGCCAGCAATTCTTCGCCGATCTGCCGCAGCTCCTGTGTGCGGCGATAGAAGGCCGTCAAGGTCGGCGGGAAGACGCTGTTGCACAACAGGGCCAGCGACTGCGCCCGGGCCTCCTGCGAGTCGGCGCCGAACCAGTCGGCGCCCATGTCGCCGAAGCGCTTGATGTCCATGCAGGACAGCGCCGTGGCGGCGGCATCGTCGCCGTCCTCGCCGCCGTGCAGTTGCGGATCGATGGGCGAGAAGATCGCCATCTCGCCGGCCACGATCTGGTCCGCCGCCAGGCTCAGGATGGTGGCGGCCGACTGGCAGTAGTAGGGCACGATGAAGCTCAGGTGGCGGCTGTGGCCGCGCAGCAGCAGCGCGATGCGGCGCGCCGCGTTGACCTCGCCACCACGGCAATGCAGCACCACGTCGAGCCGCTCGCAAGGGCCGATGCGGCGCAGCTGCTCGTACAGCGGCGGCAGCAACTCCATGTCCAGGCGCGAGGCGGCCAGCAACAACACCCGGCTGTCGCGCATCTGCTCGATGCCGCGCAGGCTCTGCAACAGGTTCAGCTGCGGCTGCATGCGGCCTCCCGCAGCAGGGTGTCGGCCAGCGTTTCCAATAGTTTGAATTCGGGAACCAGTTGCTCGATGTAGAGGAACTGTCCGGCGGGATTGTTTTCCAGGAAGACGTATTCGCCCTGCGGCGTGACGATCAGGTCCAGCGCGCCGAACTGCAGGCCGTAGCTGGCGACGAAGGCGCGGCAGCGTTGCGCGATATCGGCCGGCAAGGTGGTCGCCTCGTAGCGGATCTCGGCCGTCATGTCGCGCACGTCGACCATGGTGCGAACGTCGTCCTGCGAATGGATCTTGGCGGCGAACAATTGCTCGCCGATGATGGTCACGCGCAGTTCGTATTGTTTGGGAATGTATTCCTGGAACTGGCAGGCCAGTTCGCCGACCGCGTCGATGCTCTCCATCATCTCCTCGCTGACGATGGTGGTGCCGACGCCGCTGACCAGGCGCTGCTCCTCGGCGACGTCATCGGCGGCCAGCGCCGGCGTCGACATGGACTTGAAGATGATGTCGCCCGAAACGCCCTGGCGGAAGGCCTTGACCCGCGCCGGCGCGTTGCTGACGATGGTGGCCGGCACGCGGAAACCCAGCGCCATCGCGCGCTTGAGTTGCTCCCCCTTCCACATCGCCGCCCGCACGACGGCCGGATGGCCGATCCAATAGCAGTCGAGCGCCATCAGCAGGCCGAACAGTGCCTGCTCCGTCTCCTGCCGGGCGTAAGCGAACTCCTGGGCCGACAGGTCGGCGCTGCGGAAGACGTACTCGGCCGGCTTCCTGGCCCAGACCGCGCCCACCTCGCTCATGCGGAGGCGCTGGTCGGTGGGCAGATGGCGCAGCTCGCCGTCCCACTCGCCCTGGCGGAAGCGCTGGCACAGTTCGTAGTCGCGGGGAAAATGGTCGAGGTCGAGACGGAAGGGAGTACAACCCTTGCCGATCAGAATGGGGACGACGAGGTCGGCGTGCAGATCCGAGCTATTGCTGACAATCAGGACTTTCTTGACCATGGGCACCCGTCAAATGGCGATAAATAAATAGCGAGAAACAAGCGTGTCGGCCGGGCCGGGCGGTCGCTGGCCACGCCCGCGAGGACGTGGCCAGGACGCGCGGCGCATGGCCGCGCGAAGGTTAAGCGGGCTGGGCCACGCTTAGCACCAGATGCCTCTGTCGTTGCCGCCGCCAACGCGGTTGGCGCGGGCATCGGGACCGGTGCAGCCGGCCAGGGCGACGCCGTCACGCAGCTTCCACTGTGGCGCAGCTTTCACTTCTTGTTCTTTCTTTGCTGCCAGTTTGAAGGCGAACAGCTTGGCTTGTTTCTGATTATTCATTTTTTCCAACCTTTTAAGAGTAGTTAAAAATCCAATCGAACGGCAATACCACTTGTGGTGGTGAAAGAAATGTATCATTGCGTTTTTTTCAAGTCAATCGCCTCTTTCATTGATTTTTCTGCTACCGGGCGCCACCCCGCCAGCGCTCGTGGGGAGGGGCCGCGGGCGGTGTTTTTCGTGTTGCCTAAACGATACAGTTGCCACAAAAAAAGTCGCCGAATGGGAATCATGAGCTCGGCGCTCAGATCCGAACCCTTGCTTGCGATCAGGATTTTGTGCGGCGTGGACAGCCGCTGGACGGCCTGGAAAAAACTGGCGGGAAGGCGAGGAATGGGGATGGGGCGTGGCGTGGCGTGGCGTGGCGTGGCGTGGCGTGGCGCGGCGACGGAATACCCGCCGCGCCACGCGTAACTCAAAGGCGACGGGCGCCGATCAGCACCAGATGCCGTTGTCGCGGCCCCACAGACGGTCGCCGCGCGCATCAGGGCCGCTGCAGCCGGCCACGGCGACGCCGTCGCGTTGTTTCCATTGCGGGGCGACTTTGGCCGCTTGATCTTTCTTCGCGGCCAGTTTGAAGGCGAACAGTTTGGCTTGATTCTGATTTTTCATTTTTTCCAACCTTTTTAGAGTAGTTAAAAATCCAATCGAACGGCAATACCACTTGCAGTGGTGACAGAAATGTATCATTGCATTTTTTTCATGTCAATCGTCGCTTCCATCGATTTACTGACTGCCGGGCGCGGCGCCGCCACCACCCCGGCGGGGGCCGGCGGCGGCGTTTTTTATGTTGCGGAATCGGCACAATTGCTCCCGAAACGGCGGCGGAAAAGGAAAAATCCCCGTGAAAAATTCCGCCACAATATTTCCGCATGGCTATTAATTGTTAGCAAACAATGCTAGCATTGCATTGTCGGATCGTCATCCGGCCCGACCACCGGGAAGCCGCGCTGGCCGGTTTCGCATCCCACCAGGAAGAGCACCATGAAGAATCTGAAAATCGGCACCCGCCTCGGGCTGGGCTTCTCCATCATCCTGTTGTTGCTGACCGTGATGACGCTGATCGGCATCCTGCGGCTGAGCAGCGCCAGCGCCCTGACCGAGGAAATGGTCGGCGTGCAGGTCCGCGACGAGCGCCTGATCGCCGAATGGGTCAAGGTCATCGAAGTGAACGCGGCGCGCACCACCGGCGCCTGGATGGTGGCCGATCCGGCCGACCAGAAGGCGCTCGAAACGCTGATGGCCGAGTCGTCCGGCCGCGCCACGCAGATCCAGGACCAGATCGGCGCCGAGCTCGGCAACGGCGAGCTCAAACCGCTGTTCCAGCAGGTGCTCGACACGCGCAAGGCTTACACCGCCGTGCGCAAGGCGGTCTTCGTGGCCAAGGGCGCCGGCGACACGGCCCAGGCCAAGTCGCTGTATGAAACCGACATGACGCACAAGCGCATCCTCTACCTCGACGCGCTGAAAAAGTTCTCCGACAAGAAGGCCGCCCTGCTCGACGCCAGCG
Source organism: Rugamonas violacea (assembly GCF_016461825.1). Classification (GTDB taxonomy): domain Bacteria; phylum Pseudomonadota; class Gammaproteobacteria; order Burkholderiales; family Burkholderiaceae_D; genus Rugamonas. The sequence continues at coordinate 24,070 of NZ_JAEMNU010000133.1, forward strand.
CCGCCCAGATCCAGCGCCAGTATCAAAGCGGACGCGGCTTGCTGATCGGGCTCGGCGTGATCGCGCTGGCGATCGGCGCGCTGGCCTCCTGGTGGATCACGCGCACCATCACCGAGCCGATCAAGGCCGCCGTCAAGGTGGCCGAGACCGTCTCCGCCGGCGACCTGACCAGCCACATCGTCGTCACCGGCGGCGACGAGACGGGCCAGCTGATGGGCGCGCTCAAGGACATGAACACTTACCTGGTCGACATCGTCGACCAGGTGCGCAGCGGCACCCAGACCATGGCCACGGCGTCGAGCCAGATCGCGGCCGGCAACGCCGACCTGTCCTCGCGCACCGAGGAGCAGGCCAGCTCGCTGGAAGAGACCGCCTCGGCGATGGAGGAGCTGACCTCGACCGTCAAGCAGAACGCCGACAACGCGCGCCAGGCCAACCAACTGGCCATCAGCGCCTCGGCCATCGCCAGCCGTGGCGGCGCGGTGGTGGGCGAGGTGGTGCACACCATGGGCTCGATCAACGACTCCTCGCGCAAGATCGTCGAGATCATCAGCGTGATCGACGCCATCGCCTTCCAGACCAACATCCTGGCGCTGAACGCCGCCGTCGAGGCGGCCCGCGCCGGCGAACAGGGACGCGGCTTCGCCGTCGTCGCCTCCGAAGTGCGCAACCTGGCGCAACGCTCGGCCGCCGCCGCCAAGGACATCAAGGGCCTGATCGACGACTCGGTGCAAAAGGTCGAGCTCGGTTCCGGCCTGGTCGACAAGGCCGGCCAGACGATGCAGGAGATCGTCGAGAGCATCGCCCGGGTGACCCAGATCATGACCCAGATCAGCCAGGCCAGCGACGAGCAGAGCACCGGCATCGAGCAGGTCAACCTGGCCATCACGCAAATGGACCAGGTGACCCAGCAGAACGCCGCGCTGGTCGAGCAGGCCGCCGCCGCCGCCGAGTCGATGCAGGACCAGTCGGCCAAGCTGGCCGAGGTGGTCAGCATCTTCAAGCTCGACGCCGCTCACAGCCCGGTCCGCCTGGCGGCCCCGGCCCCGGCCCCGGCCATCCCACGCGCCCGCATGGCCGCGCCGGCCACGACGCCGCGCCGGCCACGCGCCGCCCTCGCCGCCCCGCTCCGCAAGACGGCGCCCGCCGGCAAGCCAGAAGCGGCGCTGGCCGGCGCCAACGACGACTGGGTCGAGTTCTAAGCGGCCGCCACACCGCCGCGCTATTTCCCCTTGGGCCAGACGCTTTGTCTGGCCATTTTTTTGCCTGCGAAAAAAATCGACACACATGCCTTGTCGCCGGCGCGCACGATTGAGACTCCGTCAACATTTGCACAAAATCAATTACAATTGAATAATCTTCCCTTTCGCGAGCGCCAGCTCGGCCAATCCGCCATGAAAAACCCCACGATGAAAAAAATCGCTTTGTCCGCCATGTCGCTCGCCGCCGTCTTGTGCGCCGGCAGCGTCCAAGCGGCCCCCGTCAGCGCGACGTCGAGCGTCGCCGTCGGCAACTTCCATTACACCCTGATCGACCTCGACACCAACGACAACATCGCCCCGTCGATTCACTTCGCCTTCCCGGACACGAGCAATCCTTGGATGCGCCAAGGCAGCAGTGTGGATGTCAACTCCACAGTGCGCGTCGAAGGCGAAAAAGACGTCATTGACTCGGTGAATGTCCGCAACGTCCGCGTGGTGGACCTGTCGCGCGCCAGTTCCACCATGGGCTTGGTCAACACCTCATCGACGATCACCGCCGGCGCCGGCGAGTTCGGCATTCAGGGCGCCACATCGACCGTTCGGGGCACCGCCGAGATCCCGGTCGACTCCGCGTTCCGCGGCATCAGCAGTTTCGTCAGCCGGGGCAGCATCTTCAACGTCGGCGACTTCACCCTGTCGGCGCACACCAAATTGGTATTCAGTTTCGATTTTGCGGCCTCGGCAAGCGTCTTCGCCAATGCCAACCAAGTGGCGGCGAGCGGCGTCGAATTCAGCGCCGGGCTGACCTATGTCGATGCCCTCGGCCAACGCCAGTACGCGAGCGTCGAGCGCCATATCCGCCTCGACTCGCATTGGGACAGCGCGCAAAGCATCAACGAGACGCTCTCTTACAGCATGAGCAACACCACGGCCAACGATCTGGCCGGCCGTGGCTCGATGTATTCCGAAGCGAGCGGCTACGCCTTCGCCGCGCCGGTGCCCGAGCCGGAAACCTACGCCATGTTGCTGGCCGGCCTGGGCCTGCTCGGCTGCATGGCCAAGCGCCGCCGCGCCTGAACATCACCGTCGGCGGGGGCGGGGGCGGGGGAGACATATCGCGGCGCGCACGAGTGAAATTTTATAATCATTTAATTAATGTTTTCATAAAATAAACTATAATTAAATAATGTTTCACTTCACGAGCGCCAGCTCGACCAACTCGCCATGGAAAGCCCAACAATGAAAAATTCTCCTTGTCCGCCATCTCGCTCGCCGCCGTCTTGTGCGCCGGCAGTGTCCAGGCGGCCCCCACCAGCGCAAAAGCCAGCATCGGCATCAGCAACTTCCACTACACCCTGATCGACCTCGACACCAGCGACAACATCGCCCCGTCGATTCACTTCAACTTCCCGGATTCGAGCGATCCCCAAGGCAGCAGTGTGGGTGCCAACGCCACAGTGCACCCCAATGGCGAAAAAGAAATTGATCAATGGGCGGGTGAAAGAAATGTCAAAGTGGTGGATGTGTCGCGCTCCGCTTCCGTCATGGGTATGGTCAATAGCTCAGGGACGGTCGTCGCCGGCGGTGGCGAGTCCGGTCTGCAGGGCGCCACATTGGCCGTTCAGGGAACGGCCGAGATCCCCACCGACTCCGCGTTCCGTGGCAGTGCCGATTATTCCAGCCAGGGCCGCATCTTCGGCGCCGCCGACTTCACCCTGTCGCCGCACACCAAATTGGTGTTCAGTTTCGATCTGGCGGTATCGGCAAGCGTATTCGCCAATAAAAACCAGACGGCTCGCAACGAAACCACATTCAATGCCAACCTTTTGTATTTCGATGCTCTCGGCAAAATCCACTATTCGGCCATCATCGGCCGCCGTTTCAACCTCGACGCGCAGTGGAATAGCGCGGAAAGCGTCAACGAGGCATTCGCCTTAAGCATGAGCAACACGACGGCCGACGATTTGGCCGGTCGTGTCGGGATGGCTTCCTGGATGAGCGGCGAAGTCTCCGCCGTGCCCGAGCCGGAAACCTACGCCATGTTGCTGGCCGGCCTGGGCCTGCTCGGCTTCATGGCCAAGCGCCGCCGCGCCTGAACCTCCCCGCAGCCCGTCTGCGGGGCCGGGGGCGGGGGCGGGGACGAATGAAACTTTATGAATATTTAATTAATGTTTTCATAAAATAAACTATAATTAAATAATGTTTCACTTCACTAGCGTCAGCTCGACCAACTCGCCATGAAAAGCCCAACAATGAAAAAATTCTCCTTGTCCGCCATCTCGCTCGCCGCCGTCTTGTGCGCCGGCAGCGTCCAGGCGGCCCCCGGCAGCGTAACGTCCAGCGTCACCGTCAGCAATTTCCACTACACTCTAATCGACCTCGACACCAACGACAACATCGCCCCGTCCATTCACTTCAACTTCCCGGACCCGACCGATTCTTGGAAGCGCCGAGGCAGCAACGTGCGAGTCTACTCCGCAGTACTCGCCGATGGCGAAAACTCTATCAATCGCTCGGCGAGTGAACGCAACGCCAAAGTGGTGGATATGTCGCAATCCACTTCCCTCCTGGGCATGGTTAACAGCTCAGGAACGATCACCACCGGCGGCGGCGAGTTCGGTATGCAGGGCGCCTCATCGGTCATTCAGGGAGCGGCCGTGATCCCCGTCGATTCCGCGTTCCAAGGCACAAACTATTATTCCGCCGAGGGCGGCATCTTCAAAGATGCCCCCTTCACCCTGTCGGCGCACACCAAATTGGAGTTCAGTTTCGATATACTGGTCTCAGCAAGCGTCTTCGCCAATAAAAACCAGAACGCGCGGAGCGAAACCAGATTCGAGAGCTACCTGGGATATATCGATGCCCTTGGCGAAAACCGCTATGGCAGCGAGGTGCGTGCCATCTACCTCGGCTCGGCATGGGGCAGCGCGGAAAGCATCAACGAGACGCTTTCCATGAGCGTGAGCAACACGACTGACAACGATTTGGCCGGTGATTTCGCACTCTCTTCCAACATGTGGGGCCAAGTCACCGCCGTGCCCGAGCCGGAAACCTACGCCATGCTGCTGGCCGGCCTGGGCCTGCTCGGCTTCATGGCCAAGCGCCGCCGCGCCTGAACCTCCCCGCCACCCCGCCGTCCGACAACGGGGCGGCGAGCGCGTGGCGGCGAACGGGCGCTCAGCCCACCTGCCACGCGTTGTCACTGCGACGCCGATTGGTCCCGATAGCCTTCGGACCAATCGAGCCGCTCGTCGAGCAACTCCTCGATCTCCGAGGAATCCAGCCTGGTGAACAGGGCGCCCAACTTCAACTCACCCTTGGCCAGGGCCAGCACGGCAAGTATGGCCTGGACGGTCTGCGCGTCCAGCTCGGCGGCCAAGTCCTCGCGCGCCAGCAGGCACGCCTGCTCCCAGGCATCGGCATAGCTCGCCGCCAACCATTGCGGCAGGAGCGGATTGTGTTTGCCGTGCCGCTCCACCTCGATGGTCGCCATCAGGCCGTAGAAATTCCAATCCCGTCCGTCCGCCGCCGCGGCGATGCGCACCAATTGAGGCACGGCGGCATACGAGCCGACGCCGAGGTCGCCCTGATGGTGCAAGTCGTCCCATATGGCCTCCCAGACATCCTCGCCCGATTGCAATTGCGCCAGCAGCGCGGGCGCTGCGGTCGGCGTGCGGTAACCGCCGTCGAGGTCGGCCCAACGCGGGTCTTCAAGTGCAAGCATAGTTTTCCTTTTCGTGGTTTCCAGCGCCGGGCCGGAGCAAGGTGGTGGCGCTCGGCGCGCGCCCCCCCCGGACCGCGCATCCTGCCATGAAAAAGTTGTCGATGCAATATTCGCCGCCCCACTTACTGCACCCAGCGCCCGGATTTCTGCTTGATCGTCTCGGCCACCGCCTCCAACTTGTCGTAGCCGTCGTTGCCCTGCCACGTGGTGTACATGAAACCCTGCACACCGCTCAGCCCATTTTTCTCCGCCGCATCCAGATTACGCAACCACCGTTCGACATCGCCCAGGTCCGGCTCGTCGTAATAGCCGGCTATCATCTGCCGCAACTTCCTATCGCTGAAAAACTTCAAGGAAGCGAGACGGACCTGGTCGTCGGTCGAATCCGTCCAGTTCACCACCACCGTGTTGGGATGCAAACCCTCGACCGCGCCGGCCAGGCTGCCCTTGGCCAGCCAGTAGCTGTCCAAGGCGTTCATGTTCGGATCGAACATATCGTTCCAGATATACAGGGCCAGCGCCGGATACTTGGCCAACAAATCGGCCTGCACCTTGCGCGTCGTGTTGGCCAGGTATTTGCCCGCCGTAATGCCGCCGCAGGCCGGGTCCCAGTTCAGCACGCGGATCTCGTCGTAGTACAGGAAGTAGCTCGACGGCGTGTTGAACAGCGCGTTGATCTTGTCGTAGTAGTCGCGCTGGATGTTGAAAAATTCCGCGTTGCAAGCCGACGCCGGCGTGGCCCAGCGCGCCGTGAAATTCTGCGCCGACTGGTAGTAGGACACGCGCAGGCGCGTACCCTCGCGCAGGCGGCGGTTCTTGATGACCAGCGCCTCCTTGGCGACCAGATAGTCGATGCCGGCGACGTAGGTGATGCTGCCGTCCTCCGAGCGCACCACGACGGGCAAAAGGCCGGCGCGGTCCACCGTGTGGGCCAGACCGATCTCGCGGATGTCCAGGTCGTCGAGCCAGGCCGCGCCGTTGCCAACGCCGCTCCGGCCCCAATGGCCGAAGGACAGATGCACCGTGGTCTCGTCGGCCGTGTTGAAGTCGAGGTTGTACTGCGTCCACCCCTGCGTTTTGGCGAACTGGTTGCCCTCCTCGTTCCACTCGCCATTGCTGGTGCCCCATCCCAAACGGGCGCTGCGGTTGTTATACAGCGGCATTGTAAAATCGGAGCGGAACAGTTGCACCTGCAGCGGCGCGTCGTAGTCCTCGGTCCTCAACCAGAACGACATGCGGTAAGCCTTGTGCGGCTTCAGGTTTGCGAAGCTGCGCTCGATGCGGGCGGTCTCGACCTGGTTCTGTACGAACTTCACCGAACGCTGCCCCTGGTGGGCAAGCGAAGTGTCGTAGCTGACGCCGCCGCTGCCGTCGAGATGCCACTCCCCATCGTTTTGCTCGAAACCGCTGTCGCTGACAATCGATTGCGCCAGCGGCACGGCCCTGTTGCCTTGGACAATGAACGGCGTGTCCTTGACCGGCAAGGCCTCAAGCAGGTCGGGATTGAGCAAGGCTGGAATCTCCGGCCCGCCGCCCACGGGGATGAGTTCGATCCCGGCCTCTTTGGCCTTCTGGAGGATGACAGCCAGATTGGCCGTCAGGTCGGGATTGGGGCCGAACAACAGCGAGGCGTAGGAGCCGTGACCGGAGGTGTTGAGCGCGATCCCGTTGTAGCCGGCCCGCTTGGCGCGGCCGATCAGCTCGATCAATTTCAGATTGGTCGGATCGGTCGCCGGCGTCGGGCTGGACAAGTCGCCGCCGAAGTAGACCCAGCGCTGCTCGAAGCAATTGTTGCAGACGTTGTCGTTCTGCTCGGCGGCATGCGCCGCTAGGGTCGTGAGGCTGGCGAACGCCAGCGTGAGGGCGGCGGCAAGGCGAACGGGGGCCATCGGGGGCTCCTGGGGGTTGGGGAGCCAAGATGATATCAATAAATTAATATTTAATTTTCATCATTCGGCGGCCCGCTCGAAATTCCGCGAAAAAGTGCACACCGCAAGTGAATTGGATAGATATTCAGTCCAGGGGAGGCGTGCCTGGCGCGATACCGGAGCTTACCGCGTCAAAAATCTCCCGCACTCGCGTCCCGCTCACGCCAATGTCGCGGCCAAGTGAAGTTGCCCAATCAAGCACTTCGCGAGCCGAGTTTTGGTCGTTTGCACTTAAGCCCTTGCTGATCGTACGCCATACGCCAAACTCTCCAGGCGTCATATGCGCTCCCCCAGGTCTTGGTATGGTTTTTGAAGGGGCAGGCTCACATCCCGACAGGTTGGCGCGCGCTGTGCTGCGCACGCGAGGCGGCATCCTTGGATGACTTTAGAAAAGCACGACCTGCCGCCGATGAATGAAACGCCTCTGCCGCCTGGTAGAGACTTTCACGCTGCGCATCCGTCAACTCGAGCTTATGTTCACTCATGGCATGGTCAATATAGGCCGCGAAGGCAATGTCGCGCGTGCTGAGCACGGAATCGAGCTTGCTCATGAACCACTCCTTAAATTGGCCGGTAGACAACAAATAAAAAGCGAGAAGGCCAAGCACTGCAGTAAATAGTACGCCCTCCTCCGCACGCCAGGCGCAAGTACAGGCTGCATATGATTACAAATAGTTGCGGCGGCCGATAGCCACGCCACGCAGGGCACGCTCGGCGGCGGAGTTGTCGATTTCGATGGCGCCATCATCGCGGTAGCGTGTCAGTGCCGGCCACAGATTGAGCGAGGTCGAGTTTTTCGGACTTGCGGCCAAACTGCATGCGCCGCAGCTTGGCGATCCACAGCTTGAGATGCTCGATCTCGGCGGCGCGCGTGTTCAACTGCGCTTCCAGTCCTGCGACCTGGTCGTCGCGTTCTTGAACGCGACGTTCGCTTGCCAATAACAGTGCCTTCAGGGCAGCGATATCGTCAGGGATGTCGGCGGCGGTCAGCATGAGGCGAGTTTACGCGAGGCCGACGACGTTTAGGCCACCTCGAAAAACCGTCATTCCGCATCGGCGGACCGCCGCGCAGGCGGGAATCCATACCCCGCATGCCCCTTGGCTCAGTATGGGTTCCCGCTTGCGCGGGAACGACAATTTGGTTCCCGCTTGCGCGGGAACGACAATTTGCTAGTTTTTCGAAGTGGCCTTTACAAGGCAGATGTCGGCCGCCAGGTTCGCTCTGGACGACGCCAGTCGATTCCCTCCAACAGCATGGAAAGCTGGGCTGGCGTCAGCGCCACGCTGCCGCTGTCGGCTTGCGGCCAGACGAAGCGTCCCCGCTCAAGACGTTTCGCCAGCAAGCACAGGCCGTCGCCGGTCCACCACAGCACTTTGAGCATGTCGCCGCGCCGCCCACGAAACACGAAGACATGGCCGCTGTTTCGATACCGACACGCCGGGATCGCAGGCCGCCACTGCGAGCCGATGTTTAAACTCCGGCAAATAGTTCGGCCGCCCTCTACGATTGCCCGACTCCACTTCAGTGTCCACAGTAGTTCCCGCCAAAAAAAACTACGCCGCCAGCGTCGCGGCACAATTCAACAGTCGACCGCGCCGAAAAGTGCGGAGAATTGAGCGCTTACCGCTGAACTGCACTCTATCCTTCGCTTATATTAATATTCATCTTGATTCCAGAAAGCCAATGTGTTCTCGTGATGTCGATCGATTCGATAACATGGTTCGTGTTCTTTAGGGTATTGAAGTCCGAAACAATATGTCCAGTGGACTTGCCATTGACGGTATCCATCGCCTTGTCGAATCCTAGGGTGCCCCTCGCGAGAGTGATTTTCTTTTGATCGTCCGGAATCGTTCTCTCTTTTCCGTCATCATCAATGACATCTCCCATATTTTCCCCACCGAAAATCTTAAAAACTGCGGTTCTGGCGGCCGTGCCGTCAACAGTATCTCTCACAATTGTCTGGGGAAGTTTATTGGGCAAGCTATCCGGAAAGGTCTTGCTACTGTTTGGGGACGCCGCTGCATACTGGGAAAGAAAGACGTCAGTCGCAGTAAAGTCCGTGATCTTGGGGGATTTGTAATTTTCCACCATCACCACCTTGATCGGTTCGTCATTGGAATTGAAACTGAAATAGTTTTTGAAATGTGTCTCGGTATCGTTGCTAGCTGTCGCGAACTTGACGGTGCCATTTGGCTCCTTGCTTATTATGCCCGTCAAAATCTCCTGTTTAAATTTGAGCCCCTCGAAGCCGTCCTCTACATATTTCATTCCCATATAGTCGCCTCTTGAGAGTTTGTTTGAATCTCGCTCTTTCGGTGCGTTATTATAATTCCCAACTCCTAGCGTGATCTCGTCAGTCGTGCGAGGCAGCTTTGGCGGGCGGGATGCAGGTGGCGCTGAAGTGGCGGAGAGTTCTCTACGCAGGGAATGTTCGAATGACAATCCACTTTGGACACTTCCTCTGCGCGACGATCCTTGGGACTGCTCTGGAAGAGCCTGGTTCACGGATGGTTCCGTTTGTGAACTTGTCGTCGTGAGGGGGTTAGGCATTGAAACATTATTGGCGGAAGTGGGAGTGTGAATGGAAGTGGGAGTGATAGGCATAAATTTCCAATTAGAATGTTAAGCGGCTTGACGCAACGGCATCGACATGAAGCTCGCGCTGTCGCAGCGTACTGACGATAAGTGGCAAGAGCCGGGCTTCAGTTCCAATCCTGGTGCTGCTCGACGGCCGGCACGCCAGGACATTGCGGCTTGGATTTAAGGCTGTGTAGAGTCTGGGAATGGCAGATCGGCAGGCTGCCAGAGTTGGCGTAACGCTCAAGCGCAGCCCAACGTTTGAGCGCGTGATCGATCGCTTTAGCCGTGCCACTGCCGGCGGCGACATTGCGCTGTTGCGCCTGCAGCCGGGCGTGTAGTTCGGCCAGCGCCGGCAACGCCAGTTGCTGGCGCAATGCCAAACGCTGCGCTACCGCCAGGTCGGCGCCTTGCTGTTCGATCACGTACAAGCTGGCGTAGGGGTGTTGATGTAGCAGTATTCGTAAAAAAATCTGCGTTCGACCAAGCGGCCCAACGCAGACTTTGTGTGAAAGTTTCAGCTTAGTGCGGCAAGGCGCTCACATCCACATCCGGCACCTTCCCGCTGGCGGGCCGGGTGAAGTTCTGGTTGGTCGGGACGTTGTTGGCGAAGAAGCCGCCGTTGCGCAGGTAGAACTTGCCGTTCTCCATCCCGCCGGCATAGTCCAGCCGCTGGCCGTTGCTGGCGGTGGCGTCGCCGGTGAAACGCCCCGTCGTCAGCTCGCTCCATGCGCCCGATACATTGCGCGCCCACTGGTTGCCGAACGATACGCGCCGCTCCATATAACCGTTGCTGTCGATGAAGTTCTCCAGGAAGGAGTGCGCCCGCGTCAGATAGGTGGTGATGAAGGGACGCTTCCAGGTGGCGATGTAGCGCCAGGCGCCCTGCTCCGGCGCGTAGAACCAGGCCGAATAATCGCTGCCGCCGGCGCCGTCCGGGTGCACCCGCGTGACGAAGCGGTAGGTGTTGCCCGCCACCCAGTTGTAGCGCAGGTAGGATTGGCCGCCCGTGCCCTCGCCACCAAAGACGTTGTCCACCACGTCCGGCCCCTTGCTGACCAGCGTGGTCTTGCCGCCATTGTCGGCGTCCCACACCGAGAACAGCACCCAGCGCTCGCTGTCGGACTTGACCTGGATGCCCATATAGCCTTCGCCGAAGCCGTTGGCCATGTAGTAGGAACCGATCTTGTCCTGCCCCGCCGGCACCGTTACTTCGTTGTAGAAGTATTCGGTATTCGCCGGCACGCTGTAACCCATGTGTACCGACGGTCCGCGCCGCGACCAGTAGTAGTTCGCCGGATCGTTGGCGTAGTTCAGGGCGGCGTTGGCGCTGACCTTCAGCGCCGACACGTCACCGAAGTAGCCGCCGTCCTTGCTGATGCCACGCAGGTCGACCTTCACATAACCCGGCGCGGCGACATTCACGGTGCCAACCGGGTACGAGCGGGCGCCGGTGATCGACAGCTTGACGTCGAACGGCTTGCCGTCGATGGTCACCCGCACCGTGCTGTTGCTGCCGCCGGCCAGCCGGGCGTCCAGCGCCACCGTCACCGGCCCGGCGGCCGCCACCCGGAAGTAGGTGCTGATGACGGTGTTCGGGCTGGTCCAGTCGGCCAAGCCCTGGTCGGTGATGACCTCGGTGGCGTCGGCGTCGGCGCTGGTGATGAAGGCGTTGCCGGCCAGCGCCACCGTCACCGGTTTGGCGGCGATGCCGGCGCTCTTGACTGCGGCGCCCTGCGACCTGGCGTCGGTGGTGGCGGTGGCGGTGTCGCCGCCGCAGCCGCTCAGCGCCACCGCCACCGAGTACAGGAACAGTTTTCTTCGTTTCATCATTGTCTCCAAATATGGTTTTGATGAACAGCAGCGGCCTAGTAACGGCCGTCCAGTGCGAAGATCGGCTTGCGCGTGCGCCACAGGCCGGCCGTGAAATCGGGGAAGTCCAGGGTCTGGAAGCCCTGTGCAATCGACTGCTCCGACAAGGGGGTGATGGCGCTCCAGCTGACGGCATCGTAAATATCGATGGGCATCGGCGCGCGCGCCTTGAGCGCCTCGATAAACGCGTGGATCACGAAGAAGTCCATGCCGCCATGACCGGCACCTTCGGCCCGGTCGGCATACTTGCGCCACAGCGGATGGTCGTACTTGTCCTGATAAATCTGGAAGTCCTCCCATTCATGTGGCTTGCTGACGCCTTCGATATGCACCGACTGGTTCACATCCATCCACAGGCCGTTGGTGCCCTGCACCCGGAAGCCCAGCGAATACGGGCGCGGCAGCGAGGTGTCGTGTTGCAGCAGGATGGTCTCGCCGTTCTCGCAGGACAGCGTGGTGGTGACCACGTCGCCGAGCCGGAACTCGGCCTTGGCGCTGGGATGGTTGGCGCCGCCCGGTTTCTTGACGATGTAGTCGTGCAGGCCGCGCGCCTTGCTGGCAAAGGCGTTGATGCGGGTGAAGCGGTTGCCGCGATTGATGTTGGTATACATCGCGCAGGGACCGATGCCGTGGCTGGGATACAGCTCGCCGTTGCGCTGCACCGAGTGGCCGGTGCGCCAGCGCGCCTCGGACCAGCCCTTCTGGCCGAATTCCAGGCCGCCGCCATACGGCTTGGCCGGATCGCCGCTGTTGAACTTGACCGCCCGCAGATCGTGCTGATAGCCGCCCTGCAGGTGCACCAGTTCGCCGAACAGGCCGGCGCGCACCATCTGCAAGGCCGCCATCACATCGCGGCGGAAGCAGACGTTCTCCAGCAGCATGTACGGCGTGCCGGTCTTGAGCTGGGTGTTGAGCACATCCCAATGGTCTTGCAGGGTCACGCCGGCCACCACTTCGCAGCCGACCGGCACCTTGGCCTGCATGGCGTCGATGGCCATCGAGGCATGCCATTCCCACGGCGTGGCGATGATGACGCCATCGAGTTTGGCGGCGTCGAGCAGGCGCTTGTAGGCGTGCGGGTCGCGGTCCTCGCCGAAGGTGCGCGGCCGCGCCTTGCCGGCCTTTTCCACCTGGGCCAGGGCGCGGCCCAGCATGATCGGCTCGATGTCGCACAGCGCGGCCACTTCCACATCGTCGCGCCGCAGCAGTTCCTGCAACAACACCTGGCCGCGCATGCCGGTGCCGATCACGCCGATGCGCAGGCGTTCACGCGTGCCGGCAAAGGCCGGCGGCAGCAGCAGGCCGCCCACCAGCGCGGCGCCGGTGCTGAGGAAATGGCGTCGATTAAATTGTTTGTCCATCAGTTCTTCCTCGGAAGTTGTGATTCATTTTATCGGTTCAAAAAAACTTGTAGCTGGCCGAGAACGCATACTGGCGACCGAACAGGTTCTGGCTGTTGTTGTAGCCTTCCCAACCGTTCGGATCGTAGGTCGGCTGCTTGTTCAACACGTTCTTGATGTTCAGGCCCAGCTCCAGGTTCTTGACCGGTTTCCAGTTGAAGCCCAGGTTGACCGTGTAGTACGACGGCGCGCCGTCGCACAGGTTGGCGGGCAAGCCGATGCCGCCGGCCGTGCATTTCCCCGGTGCGTTGTCGGTGTCCCAAGGACCTTCGGCCCATTTGGTCTTGCCGGTGTAGTTGACGAACAGGCTGGTGACGAAGTCGCGATAGCTCCAGTCGGCGTTGAAGGTCGCGCGCACCCGTGGCGAGTCATAGTACCCGACCTTGTTGCCCGTGAAGCCGATGCCGTCTTCCGAATCGGCGGTCTCGCGCTTGCGGATCGTCGCCGCGATGCCGATGTTCAGCTTGCCCATGTCGGCCAGCGAGAAGCGGTGGCGCGCGTCGATATCGACGCCATCGATCAGGGTGCGGCCACGGTTCGAGTAGGAGTTGACCAGGCCGCCCAGGTTGCCGACCGAGTAGGTCGGCAGGGCGCCGGTGCAGGCCGCCGCATTGGCCGGATTGGCGCACATGGTGGCGATGGCCGCGATGGTGCCACGGTCGGCGTCGGTGATCGGGTTGCGGATCGCCGCGTCCGTGCCGGCCAGGCCCGGGCCGTGTTTGTCCACCAGTTGTTTGAACAGCTCGTTGAAGTCCTGCCGCACGATCTCATTGCGGCGATACACGAACCAGTAATCCAGCGAGATGCTGGTGTTGCTGGTCGGTTGCAGCACCAGGCCCAGCGTCGAGATCTTGGCCTTTTCCGGACGCAGCGCCGGGTTGGGCGGCGTCAGGCCGCCGACCGTGGTCGAGCAGTTCGAGTTCAACAGGTTCTTGCCCAGCTCCGTTTCGGTCGCCAAGGCCGATTTCATCAGCAGGCGCGCCATCGCATTGGTTTCGTCGCAGCGCACCGTGTCGCGGATGCCGCCGACCTGCGCGAAGACGCCGCCGGTGCCCGACTCGGCCAGGTTCGGCGCGCGGAAACCGCCGGAATAGGTGCCGCGCACCAGCAGATCGGGCCGCGCACGCCATTGCACGCCGATCTTCGGTGCCACGTTGGCGGCAAAGTTCGGGTATTTGTCCACGCGCGCGGCGGCGTTCAATTCCAGCGTCTCGGTGAGCGGCACCACCACCTCGCCGAACACGGCGCCGATGTTGCGCTGGCCGTCGAACCAGGAGCCGCCCTGCTGGGTGATGAGGCCGTTGGCCGCGTCGCTGTTGCCGGGCGTGTAGAAGCTCTCACGCATCAGGCTGGTGCCGAAGGCGGCACGCACTTCGCGCTCGCCCAGCTTGGCGATGGTGCCCTCGATCTTGGCGTCCCAGGTGATGAGCTTGGTCCAGGACTGGATGTCGAAGGTCGGATAGGCGGCCCGCACCAGCGCCGCGTTCGCTTCGCTGATCTCGCCGAACTTGTAGGCCGGATTGTCGGCGATGTAGCTGCGGCCGCTCACCGGGTCGGTGGTGAACGGGCCGAAGGCTTTTTCGAAGCCCTTGGTGTTGATGTTGATGGTCTGGAACAGCGTCGAGTGGCTGCCCGCCACGCTGAGCGCCGTTTCGAAGTCCCAGCCGCCGCCGATGCTGCCGCGCAGGCCGGCCAACGCGCGATAGTTGTTGTCCTTGTTGGTCTGGCCAAAGTGGCCGGGGGCGTCTTGCAGCAGGTAATTGAGTCCCGCCGCGCCGCCCATCTTGGCGACCATGTCGGCATCCAACTTGCCTTTCAGGTAGGCGTTGTTGGGTCCCAGATAAGGTGTGACGAAGGTGTTCAGCGTGGTGCCGGTGTTGCGCGCGAACCAGTTGCTGGTGCTGCCGCTGTTGAAACTGCGCGGACCGTTCTCGCCGCGCAGCTTGATCTGGGTGTAGGCCACTTCCGCGAAGCCTTCCAGCTCGCCGCCCAACTTGACGCGGCCGCTGAGGAAGCCGGTCACACGGTCCGAGGTCGGGCCGGTATCGAGCGCGTAAGGCAGCGAATTCCAGACGCAGCGGCCGCCGGATGCTTCGGTGATGGAGGTGCTGCAACCTGGGACCGGACGCTGGGTACGCGCATTGCCCTTGGCCTTATCGAAGACAAAGAAGGTGCCCGGGTTCAGCACGCCGGGTTCGCTGCCGGTGCCGACCCGGAAGCCCGGCACAAAGGAAGGGTTGTTGGTGTAAAAGTAGTCCGGCCGTTTCAGGTAGGTGTCGGCGGTCGAGATACGGTCGCGCTGGTAGACGTTCACCGAACCGAAGACGTTGTAGCCGTCGCTGTCCAGGTCGCCCAGGCCGTAGGTCAGGCTGCCCTGGCGCTCGCCATAGGATTTCACGCTAGGGGCGAAATCGGCGTTGGCGCGCATTTCCAGGCCCTGGTAGTTCTTTTTCGTGATGACGTTGATGACGCCGGCAACCGCGTCCGAGCCGTACACGGCCGAGGCGCCGTCGGTGAGGATTTCCATGCGCTCGATCGCCGCCGCCGGGATCGCGTCGATGTTCACGAACATGGTCTGGAAGCCGGCCGGCGCGCCGTAGAAGGACAGGCGGCGGCCGTTCAGCAGCACCAGCGTGCCCTGCGCGCCCAGGCCGCGCAGATTGGCCTGCGAGGCACCGTCCGAGCCGGTGAACATCGAGCGGAAGTCCTGTTGCGACGGGCGCGCGGCCGGCAGGTTGTCGAGCACCTGCAGCAGGGTGCGGGCGCCCATGTTTTCGATCTGTTTGGCGTTGATCACCTGCACCGGCGAAGCGGTTTCGGCGTTGATGCGCTTCAGGCTCGAGCCGGTCACTTCGACCCGCGTGACCTTCTGATCCTTGGCGCTTTTCTGTCCCTGCTCGTCCAGCTCGTCGGCAGCCAGCGCTGCGGAAGCCAATCCCACCGCCATCATCGCGGCCACCAGTTTTTTCATATGCATGCTCGTCTCCTGTTATACGTGGTTTGATACGTGGTTTGATACCTTGTTTGTCAGCGTGAGGCTGCAAGCGCCCCTCCCCGGTCCGAGGAGGGGCTCTTGTTTGTAAAAATGAAGTGCTGTCAGCGCGGCCGGACGGTGCTGCCCTCGCTGCCGATCAACACGGCGTTGGCCCAGTTGCCACACACCTGGGACGGCTGCGCACCGCTGGCGCCGAGCGTGCGCAGGCTCAGTTGATCGAGTCCGCGCACATCCAGCTCGGGCTTGACCACCGCCGGCGCCGTCACCAGGCCGCTGTCGTACAACAGCCGCTCGCCGCTCCAGACCTGGAACTGCAAGCCGCCGGCCTTGCGGCAGCTGTCGTCCACGCCCAGGTCGGCGCGCAGCAGGTTCCAGTTGCCACCCAGTTGCAGATCGATGCGGCTGGATGGGCCGACGCCGAGTCCCTTGCGGAACCACAGTCCGTTCATGCGCATCTCCGCAGCTTTGCCGACCGGACGATCGCGGCCGACCGACTTGGCCAGCGTCAGGTCGGACAGATAGCGTTGCAGCTCGGGGCGCTCTGCTTCGCGGTGCTCCAGCACCCTGAATTCGGCCAGGGTGACCGGCGACACTTCGCTCGGGACGGCGGCGTTGAAGGCGCGCGCCGTGGCGGCCGGTTGGGCGGCGGTCACCATCGGATCGACGGCGCTGGCCGCTTCGCCTTCCGGATTCTGCGTGCTCATCACGCGGAAGCGCAGCAGACGGCCGGCGGTCGGCTTGAAGGCGATGCTTTGCACGCCCTGCTGCAAGGTCAGACGGCCGCGCTGCACCGGTGCGCCCCAATCGCCGTTGTTGTCGCCCATGTAGATTTCGTAATCGCGGATCTGGCCATGCTTCCAGTGCTGATCGTTGCGCGGCGCCAGTTCGATACCGTCGATCAAACGGCGTTCGGTAAAGCCGATCACCCATTCATGCGGACCGCCCTGCACCGCCGGGCTGCGCGGGGTGCGGAACCAAGTGGTGGCATTGCCGTCGAAAGCGTTTTCCAGCGGATGGCCGGCTTCTTCGGCCGGACGGTTCAGCACCAGCATGGCGTCGGCCGGCAGCGCGCGGCCGGGGATGGGCGCCGCCGGGAAGGCATCGTCGGCGGCCGCGATGGCGACCGCGCCCCGCACCGTGAATTGCAGCGGCTGGCGGATGTCCTGGCTGGCGCTCTTCACATGCAGCGTGCCCTGGCGGTCGGCGGCGTCGAAGAACCAGCCGGCTGCCGCCGCGTCGAAGGCGGCGCGCTCGGCCAGCGCCGGCAAGGCGACGCCGGCGGCGCTGACCTGGGCCGGACGCTGACGGCTCAACATGCGCAAGGCATAGCCACGGCGCGCTTCCTGGCCGGCGTAGCTGCCGCTCACGGCGTCGATCTCCACCTGCACATCGCCGCCGGCGGCGCGCATGCGGATGGCCTGCTGGCTGAAGGCGCCGTCCTGGTAGCGGCGGCTGTTGCCGTCGTCTTCATACAGCGTGAACTGCGATTCGCCGCTCGGGTAGAGATCGAGCGTCAACTGGTCTTTCGGCTTTTCGCCGTCGAACAGCATCTCGGGATACATCGGCAGGATGGCGCCGGCCCGCACGAACACCGGCAGCTTGTCGAGCGTGACGGCGACGTCGATATCGCGGCCTTCCTGGCCGGCGGTGGCCTGGCGGCCATCCCAATAGTCGAACCACTGGCCCTGCGGCAGGTGGATGCCGCGACGCCAGCCCTGGCTGACGGCTTGGCTGCGGTAGACCGGCGCGACCAGCACCTCCCGGCCCAGCAGGTACTGGTATTTATAAGCTTCGGTGTAGGCGGCCGGATCGTTCGGATAATCCCACATCAGACCGCGCACCAGCGGCGCGCCGCTTTGTTCGGCGTCGCGCATCAGCGTGTACATATAGGGAGTCAGCCGCATCTTCAGTTTCAGATAACGGCGGTTGATGCTGCGGTAAGGCTCGGCGAACCACCACGGATGCTTGCGCGCGGCCGCCGACCAACCGGACATGCCCATCAACACCGGCGTGAAGCTTTTCCATTGCAGGTCGCGGGTATAGGTTTCCGGGCTGCCGCCGAAGATGGCGTCGACGTCGCCGGTGGCGTACGCCTGGCCGGACAGGCCGGAGCCGATCAGGGTCGGCACATGCCAGCGGATGTAGTCCCAGCTGGCGCTCTGGTCGCCGGTCCAGGTGACTGCGTAGCGCTGGGTGCCGGCCCAGCCCATGACGGTCCAGATGAAGGGCCGGCCGTCGGAATTATTCAGGATGCCGTCGTAGGCGGCCTTGTTGGCGTCGAGCGAGAACTGATAGCCCTTGCCGGTCCAGGCGACGTCGAGTTTTTGCACGCGGCTGCCGGCCTTGCCGACCTCCCAGGCCATCTTGTCGACGCCATTCTCGGTCCACAGGCCGGTGCGGAAGCCATATTTGGCCAGCCCCTGCACCACTTCCGGCAGGGCCGCGTAACCGCAACCATAGCCGTCGTTCGGCAAAATCCAGCCGCCCGGCATATCGTGCTCGCGGTACTGGCGCGCCACGCTGTCGACCACGTCCGGCGTGGTGCCGGTCGGACCGTCGCTCCAGCCTTTCGGCACGGTGCCGGGCTTCTTGACGTTGTCGCCGTCGTTGTAACAGTCGGCGTCGCCGTATTCCAGCGCCCAGCGCGGCAGCATGCGCGCACGGCCGGTCCATTCGGTGTAGCGCGAGACGACATCGCGCAGGTCTTTACCGACGAAGAAGTAGGCGTCGAAGCGCGCTTCGGCGTGCTCCAGCGAGATCTGTTCGTTCTGGCGCAGGTCGTAACTGCCATCGGACCAGGTATTGCGCAGCATGCCCCAGCCGCGTGAGCTCATCAAAAATGGCGCCGGGCTGGGACGGTCGCCCTCTTCCCAACCGCCGGAATACGAGACCTGCAATTGCTTGCCCTTGAACTCATAGCGGCCGTTCTGCTGGCCGCCGCCAAAGAAGCGTTCGGCCTTGTCGGTGCTCAGGGTCTGCACGCTTTGCTTGTCGCCCAGTTCCAGCGGCTGCACTTCGCGCCACAAGGCCTGGGCGGCGCCGGCGCGGTACAAACTGAAGCGCAGCGGTTTGCGGTCGATGCGCAGGCTCAGGGCCGGCGTGCGGATCAGGATGTGGTCGGGCTGCTCGCTGACGGTGTGCTCCACTTGGGCGGCCGGCGTGGCCACCACAATGTTCGCGGCCTGGTCGCCCGGCCCGGTCAACGCCGCCTTGGGGCTGGCCCAGATACGCACCACGTCGGCGCGCGGCAGGCTGACCTGCACATGGGCGCCGCTGTCGGTGAGCAGATCCCACTGCTGGCCGACGCCGGCTGTGGGGGTGAGCGTGCGCAGATTGCCGACCGGCGCGGCCAGCAAGGGGGCGCTGGCCAGGGCCAACAAACAGGCCAGCGGCAGGGAAGGTGGAAGGTGTCTCATAACTTTGCTTTTCGAAAGAATGTTGCGTTGTGATACCTTACTTTAGAAATAAAAGTAAATCAGGTCAACAAAAAGAAAGTGATGTCATCAAAAAATAAAGATATTGCGGTAAAAACCACGATAAATTCTTTCACATTAGCTAAAACACCATGAGCCATCTTTCGATTTTGTCGCAAAAACGATACATTTCTTTGAGTGCAACGCGGCGAATCCACTGAAAACAACTAAACAAAGCGAAAATTTCGCAACACGAAACTTTCTTTTTACTTTCGAGTTTGACTTTTCGAAATAAAATCATTAATCTTCCGATGAAGCCAACCAGACACTTATTTCAATGACCACCCTACTCCAGCGCCTCCCCCAAGCCTGGCGCGACATTGGCGGCTTAGACACCGCCGAAGAAATCGCCCAACAGCCAACCCTCTGGCGCGAGCTGGCCGGCCATCTGGCCGCCGAGCGCACGCGCCTCGCCGACTTCCTCGGCAACAGCCTGCGCAATCCACATCAGCGCGTGATCCTGACCGGCGCCGGCAGCTCGGCCTATGTGGGCGAGATCGTCGCCGACGAACTCAATGCGGCCTGGCCGTGCCAAGTGCGCGCGGTGGCCACCACCAGCCTGCTGACCCATCCCGAACTGTATCTGGAAGCCGATGCGCCGACGCTGCTGGTGTCCTTTGCGCGCAGCGGCAGCAGCCCGGAAAGCACGGCGACCGTACAACTGCTGCGTGAAGTGGTGCGCGACGTGCGCTTCCTGAACATCACCTGCAACCCCAGCGGACAATTGGCCCAGCAAGGCGCGCAGGACAAATCGGTATTCAACCTGATGATGCCGCCCGCCAGCTGCGACCGTGGTTTTGCCATGACCAGCAGTTTCACCTGCATGCTGTTGGCGGCGCTGTGCGCACTCAGTCCGAACGTCCAGCCGCAGCGCCTCGAAGCGTTGGCGCAGCTGGGCGAACAGGCGCTGCGCAACTGGTCTGCGCCGGTGGCGGCGCTGGCCGCGAAACCGGTGCGGCGCGTGGTCTACCTGGGCAGCGGCCCGCTCGAAGCGCTGGCCAAAGAGGCCGCGCTGAAGATCCTCGAACTGACCGGCGGCCAGGTGCTGGCGATGGCCAATAGTGCGCTGGGTTTCCGCCACGGCCCCAAGGCCGCGCTGAACGACGAGACGCTGGTGGTGCTGTTCCGCAGCGCCAGCCCGCTGGCGCGCCGCTACGAGCAAGACCTGCTGCAAGAGCTGCAACGCGAGCAGATCGCCGCACGCTGCCTGACGGTTGGCGTCGACGCCGAAATCGGCATCGACGCGGCGGTCTGGAACGACGCCGGCGCGGCCACCTGGCATGACGCCTGGCTGGCGCCACTGTGGCTGCTGATGGCCCAGCAATACGCACTGCACCAATCGGCGCTGCTGCAACTGCGCCCCGACAATCCCTTCGCCGGCGGCACCGTCAACCGGGTCGTGCAAGGCGTCACCATCTACCGCCATGACGATTTCTAAACCCGGCGCTTACCACGGCGTCGATATCGGCGGCAGCAAGATCGAACTGGTCGCCTACCACGACACCGATGGTCAACTGGTCGAGGCGCACCGCGAACGCATCGCCACGCCGGGCACCGACTTCGCCGCCTTCGTGCAGGCGATACAGGAGCTGGTGGCGCGCGGCGACGCGGCGCTGGGCCAGCGCGCACCGGTCGGCATCGGCCTGCCGGGCATGACCGACAGCGCCAGCGGACGCCAGATCAGCTCCAATGTGCCGGCGCTGAACGGCCGGCTGGTGCTCGGCGCAATGCAGCAAGCCTTGCAGCGCCAGCTCGCCTTCGGCAACGACTGCCAGTGCTTCGCGCTGTCGGAAGCCCAGGGCGGCGCGGCCGAAGGCCAATCCAGCATGTTCGGCGCCATCATCGGCACCGGCGCCGGCGGCGGCTTCTGCGTCGACGGCCGGCTGCTGCGCGGGCGCAACGGCATCGCCGGCGAATGGGGCCACTGGCTGCTGCCCGCCCCGCTCATGACTTTGCACGGCCTGCCGGTGCACGACTGCCCTTGCGGCCGGCGCGGCTGCATGGAACGCTATGTGTCCGGCCCCGGCATGAGCCAGCTGCACCGCCACTTCGGCGGCGACGGCGCGGCACCGCTGGCGATCGTGGCGCGCGCCAGCGCCGGCTGCACCACCGCCGCGCATACGCTGGCGGTGCATGTCGACCTGCTGGCGCACGCCATGGCGAACCTGGTGCTGGGTCTGGACCCGCATGTGATCGTGCTGGGCGGCGGCCTGTCCCAGCTGTCGCATCTGTACGAACAACTGCCCGGCGCGATGCACCGCCACTTATTCGCCGGCGTGCAAGTGCCGCCCATCCTGCGGCCCGCCTTCGGCGACGCCGGCGGCGCGCGCGGCGCAGCCCTGCTGGCCAAACAACAACTCTCGCGTGAGCACCATGACTTCCACTGATACCCTGTCCCCTGTCCAGCAAATCGTCGCCGCCCACCGGCGCGGCGAAGCGGCCGGCATATATAGTGTCTGCTGCAGCCACCCCATCGTCATGCGCGCCGCGATGCGCGTGGCGGCCAGCTACGGCACCATTTTGCTGGTGGAGGCGACCTCGAACCAGGTCGACCAGTTCGGCGGCTACACCGGCATGACGCCGGACGCCTTCCGCGACTACGTGCACAAGCTGGCCGATGAACAGCAGTTCCCGCGCGAGCGGTTGGTGCTGGGCGGCGACCATCTGGGCCCCAACGCCTGGCAGGCGCTGGACGCGGCCACCGCGATGGCGCACGCCGAAACGCTGATCGCCGCCTACGCCGCCGCCGGCTTCCACAAGATCCACCTCGATTGCAGCATGCGCTGCGCCGACGATCCGCTGCTCCTGAGCGACGAGACCATCGCCGCCCGCTCGGTGCGGCTGGCCATCGTGGCCGAAAACGCCGCCGCCAAGGCCGGCCTGCCGGCGCCGGTGTACGTGATCGGCACCGAAGTGCCGATACCGGGTGGCGAAGCTTCGCTGGCCCAGGCCGGCACCGTCACCGCGCCATCCGCCGCGGCCCGCACGCTGGACGTGCACCGCAGCGCCTTCTTCGAACATGGCCTGCATGCCGCCTGGCGCCGCGTGCTGGCCATGGTGGTGCAGCCCGGCGTCGACTTCGACCATAGCCAGATCCAGCATTACGATGCGGCGCAAGCGACCGAACTGTCGGCCTTCATCGCCGGCCAGCCGGGACTGGTGTTCGAGGCCCACTCCACCGACTACCAGCGCGAATCGGCTTTGCACGAGATGGTGCGCGACCACTTCGCGATCCTCAAGGTCGGCCCGGCCGCCACCTTCGCCATGCGCGAAGGCTTGCTGGCGCTGTGCCAGATCGAGCGCGAACTGGTGCCGGAAGCCGAAGCCTCGCAACTGATGCAGGTGCTCGACGACGTGATGCTGGCGCAGCCGCAGCACTGGCGCAAACACTATCCGGGCAGCAGCGAGGAACAGCGCCTGCTGCGCCGCTACGGTCTGAGCGACCGTTGCCGCTACTACTGGGGCGAGCCGCCGGTGGCCGCCGCCATCGAAAAGCTGCTGGCCAACCTGGACGCGCGCGAGATCCCGCTGGCCTTGCTGAGCCAGCACCTGCCGGAGCAGTATCTGGAAGTGCTGCAAGGGCAGTTGGGCAAAACGGCGCGCGGACTGGTCGAGCACAAGGTCGGCCGCGTGCTGGCACAGTACGCGCGTGCCTGCAACCGCAACGCCGCCGCGATAGCGACAACGGCGGCGGCGATGGCCGGCACGCCAACATCGATCTGTTAAGCTCGTCGTTTTTTTCAAATCGATAAATACGCCATCATGCGAAATACCAGTCAACGTCGCGAGTCCATCCTGCAAATGCTCACCCAACACGGCTCGGTCCAGGTGGCCGAGCTGGTGGAGCGGCTCGGCGTCTCCGCCGTGACCATCCGCAGCGACCTGTCCGCACTGGAGTCGCAAGGTCTGGCCACGCGCAGCCACGGCGGCGCGATCCTGACGCGCACCCCGCCGCCCGAGCACACCATCGATCAGAAGGATGCGATCAACCACGAGCAGAAGGAACGCATCGGCGCGCTGGCGGCGCGGCTGGTGCAACCGGGCGATAACATCATCATCGATTCCGGCACCACCACCATCTCGCTGGCGCGCCAGCTGCGCGAGGCGCAGAACGTGACGGTGCTGACCAATGGCCTGAACATCGCATGGGAGCTGGCGCACACGCCCGGCGTCGACCTGATCCTGACCGGCGGCCTGCTGCGCAAGCAGTCGCTGTCGGTGCAGGGCAGCCAGGCCGAGGCCTGCCTGCAAGCCTATAGCTTCGACAAGCTGTTCCTCGGCGTCGACGGCTTCGACCTGCAATTCGGCGTGACCACCCACCACGAGGCCGAAGCCAGCCTGAATCACAAGATGGTCGAACGGGCCAAGAAAATCATCGTCCTCACCGACGCCTCCAAATTCGGCCGCGTCAGCCTGCACCGCATCGTGCAGCTGGACCGGGTTCACACAGTCGTCACCGATGCCAGCATCAGCCCCGAGTACCGCGAAGGGCTGCAAGCGCTGGGCATCGAATTACTTATAGCGGAATAAAGCGTGCTTAGCGGCAGAATCCTCACCCCCACTGGCTGGATCACCGGCCATCTCGACTTCGATCAACGCATCCAGCAGATACGTGAAGATCCCGCCGCCGACAGCTCGCTGACGATACTGCCGGGCTTTATCGACCTGCATGTGCACGGCGCCGAAGGCGTCGACATCATGCAGGGCGGCACCGCCGGCGCCAGCGTGGCGCGCAGCCACGCGCGCCACGGCACCACCGCGCTGCTGGGCACCACCCTAACCGCCAAGGAAGCGGCGATCCGCCGCGCCCTCGACGGCCTGGCCGGCGTGATCGCCGAGCGGCCGGCCGGCGGCGCGCGCATGCTGGGCGTGCATCTGGAAGGCCCCTTCCTCAACCTGAAGCGGCTCGGCGCCCAGCCGCCCGACGTCGTCACCGCCAGCCTGGAGCTGGTGCAAAGCTTCCATGCCATGGCGCCGATCCGCGTGCTGACGCTGGCGCCCGAAGTGGCCGGCCACCTGGCGCTGATTCCGCAACTGCGCGACATGGGCATTCGTGTGCAGATCGGCCACAGCGCCGGCAGTTACGAGGACGGCGTGGCAGCGCTGCAGGCCGGCGCGGCCGGCTTCACCCACCTGTTCAACGGCATGACCGGCGCGCACCACCAGCAGCCCGGCATGGTGGGCGCCGCGCTGGCGCACGCCGAATACGCAGAAGTCATTCCCGACCTGCTGCACGTGCAGCCCGGCGCCCTGCGCGCCGCGCTGCGCGCCATCCCGCGCCTGTACGGCGTGACCGACGCCACCTCCGCCACCGGCATGCCGGACGGCGAGTACGCGCTGGGCAGCCAGCGCGTGTTCAAGTGCCTGGGCTGCGTGCGCCTGGCCACCGGCTCGCTGGCCGGCAGCGTGCTGACGATGGACCAGGCGTTGCGCAATTTCATCAGCATCGGCCTCGATCTGGCCGACGCCTCCAACCGCCTGTCGCGCTTTCCGGCCGACTATCTGGGCGAAACGCAGCGCGGCCGCCTGGCGCCCGGCGCCTGGGCCGATATGGTCGTGCTCAATTCAGACCTGCAACCGGTGGCCGTCTTCGTCGAAGGCGAAGCCATCGATCTTTCCACCCACTAGACACTAGACGACGGAGTTACGATGCAAGCCACCCTGCCCAGCGCCCCCGCCAGAACCATGGCCTTCATGTTGTTCATTGCCGGGATGGGTGGACTGCTATACGGCATCGACATCGGCATCATCGCCGGTGCCCTGCCCTACCTCGAATCGACCGCCTCGGTGGCCTGGAAGCTCAGCACCCAGCAACTGAGCTTCATTGTCGCCGCCGTGCTGCTCGGCTCCGTGCTGTCGTCGCTGTTTGCCGGCGCGCTGGCCGACTGGATCGGCCGACGCTGGGCGATGGTGCTGTCCGGCGCCTTGTTCACCTTGAGCATTCCGCTGATCGCGCTGGCCGACGGCTACGGCCCGCTGCTGCTGGGCCGCCTGCTGCAAGGCGTCAGCGGCGGCTTGATCGGCGTGGTGGTGCCGCTGTATCTGGCCGAATGCCTGCATGCGCGCGAGCGCGGCCGGGGCGCGGCGCTGTTCCAGCTGCTACTCACCATCGGCCTGGTGGCCGCCGCGCTGATTGGCCTGGTGCAGGCCCAGTCGGTGGAAACCGCCACCGCTGCGGCGCAAAGCCTGGATGAAGCAGCGCGCGGCGCCGCCATCTTCAGCGCCAAGGACCACGCCTGGCGCAGCATCTTCTGGATGTGCCTTGCGCCCGGCCTAGTGTTCACCGCCGGCAGCCTGCTGCTGTCCGAGTCGCCGCGCTGGCTGGCGCGCCACGGCCGCATGGCCCAAGCCAAACTGGCGCTGCTGCGCACCCGCAACGCCGCCGAAGCGGAAGCCGAACTGCTCGACATCCAGCGGGCGCCGGTGCATGGCAGCGGCGAGGACGGCGCGCGCCAGGCCTTGCTGAGCCGCCGCTACGTGCTGCCTTTCCTGCTGGCCTGCCTGGTGCTGGCGCTGACCCAGGCCACCGGCATCAATTCCATCCTCGCCTACGTGGTGAATATCCTCAACCAAGCCGGCCTGCCGGGTTCCACCGCCAACCTGGCCGACGTCGGCCTGAAGGTGCTCAACGCGGTGATGACCGTGGTGGCGGTGGTCCTGGTCGACCGCAAGGGCCGCAAGTTCCTACTGATGCTGGGCTGCGGCGGCATCGTGCTGGCGCTGCTGACGGCTGGCCTGCTGTTCCGCAGCGTGGAAGGCGAACAGCGCGACGTGCGCGCCGCCGTCACGGCGCGCGTGCAGGGCGACAGCCTGGAGCTGCGGCTTGACCCGGCCACCTTGCAGGCGCTGGGCGCGCCGGCCGGCGGCCCGCCGCAACAGCTGACGGTGGCCTACGCCTATGGTCCGTTCACCAATGTGCAGACGCGCCGCAGCGACGACCCCGCGTTGGCACCGCTACAGATGAGCCGCGCCGACACGGTGCAAGCGGACAGCGTGATCGGCCAGTTCTTCCGCCGGCTGCATCTGAATCCGTTCGCCGATCCGGCCGAAGCGCGCAACGCGCCGCTGCGCATCGAGCAGGTGCATCTGTCCAGCGTGCCGTCGTCGACGCACGGCTGGTGGGTGGCGACGGCGATCTGCCTGTTCGTCGCCAGCTTCGCGGTCGGCCCGGGCGTGTGCGTGTGGCTGGCGCTGTCCGAGCTGATGCCGACCCGGATCCGCTCGAATGGCATGAGTATCGCGCTGCTGGTCAACCAGTTCGTCTCGACCGTGATCGCGGCGGCCTTTCTGCCGACGGTGGGCCAGTACGGCTACGCGACCATGTTCTTCTACGGCGCCGGCTGCGCCGCGCTGTACTTCCTGACGGCGGCCTTCCTGCTGCCCGAAACCAAGGGCAAGACGCTGGAGGAGATCGAAGCGCATTTCGCCAAGTGAGCACTTGCGCCTTGCGTCCAGAGCACGCCATATGCCCATCCCGGCGCGCCAATGTGTTCCAGCAGCAGCCAGTACAGGACGGCAGCGCCGACCGGCGATCGCGGCTGGAGCGACGAGCTCTTGATCTTCACCCGCTTCTTCAATACAAGCTCGTATAAAAACGCCGCCGGCGACTGGTCGGCGGCGGCGAAGGCCCGGCGCTGCCGAGCAAGAGACGCTGTAGAAAACCGAGCCGAAAAAATAGATCCAGATCATTATTGCATAAAGCTATATTCAAGCTATACTTCTAAGCATGAACTTGATTAAATGGACCCCAAAAGCAAGCAAGCAATTGCGCAAGTTGGACAAGCAGTTACAACGCCCAATTGTCGATGCGGTAAAGTCGTTGGAAGCCATGCCAGCGTGCCAGAACATCAAGGCGCTGACGAACCATGAACATGGCTACCGTCTCAGGGTCGGCAATTTCCGAGTACTGTTCGACTGGTCCGGGGAAATCAAAATTGTAGAAATTCAAGAAGTGAGGAAACGGGATGAACGCACCTACTAATATCCAACTGATCAACGGGCCGGACGGGAAACCGGCCTTTGTGGTCATGCCCTATGCCGACTTTATTCGGACATATGAGCAGGACCGCGACCTGATTCCCCATGAGGTGGTCAGCGCCACCGTCGACGGGGCAACGCCCGTTCGAGCCTGGCGCGAGCACCTCAAGCTCACCCAGGCCGAAGTATCAGCACGCCTGGGCATTTCCCAGCCATCTTATGCAAAGCAAGAGGCGAGCGGCGCACTGCGCAAATCGACAATCGAAAAGATCGCCAAGGCGCTCGGCATCACGCCAGCTCAGCTGGATTTCTGATTTTCCGCGTCGTTCGCATCGGTGAAAGCGATGTCGCCTTGTTCGGCCTCCGCGATGCATTCCCACCGCCCGTCTTGATGCAGCGCGATCGGGGCGGCATTTCGCAAGTAGAATTCATCGAGAGTCAGGCCGTCAATCAGGACCGGACGACGCACGCGCTTTTGCTTTCCGTTGATGAAGATGGTCATGAACTTTGCCTTCTCCAACTTCTGGGCGGCGGTAAGTTTGCACTTCGGTTTGGCCATCGTATTGAATGCAATTGTTGACTGTTCGGCTGCTACGCATCGAGTAGGTGCATCTGTCCAGCGTGCCGTCGGCCACGCACGGCTGGTGGGGGGCGACGGCGAACCATGCCTGTTCGTCGCCAGCTTCGCGGTCGGCCCGGGCGTGTGCGTGTGGCTGGCGCTGTCCGAACTGATGCCGACGCGGATACGCTCAAACGGCATGAGCATCGCGCTGCTGGTCAACCAGTTCGTCTCGACCGTGATCGCCGCCACCTTCCTGCCGACGGTGGGCCAGTACGGCTATGCGACCATGTTCTTCTACGGCGCCGGCTGCGCCGCGCTGTACTTCCTGACGGCCGCCTTCCTGCTGCCCGAGACCAAGGGCAAGACGCTGGAGGAGATCGAGGCGCATTTCAGCAAGGCGTAAATTGCGCCGGGCAGAGGCGCCTCATCAACCGACTCTGCATGCGGCCGGCGGCTGCAATCCTGGAATGAATTGAGCGATGTTTTGAATGGTGATGGAACGGCCATTAAGACCACCGGGTCAAAATAATGCGTTCTTGGAGTGAAAAAAACCCGCGACTTTGAAGTCGCTGGTTTTTCTTTAGGTGAACGAAATCCGCCTGGCCACTGCGGACTGATCTAACAGCATTGGCTGACACATGGCCGACAGCACGGCTTCTGGTCGCGGTTGACTCCCACCGCTACCGTGAAGCGGTACTGTGCAGCATAGGCGCACTAGGAGGCCCGCTACGGCGTCGTTCATCGGTAGTCAGTGCAACGCTGCCCACAAGCGCTAGCAACACCCACAGATATTTTAAAACCCGCACGAGGAAAATTACCCGTCCCACAACCTTATTTGATGGAGCCTGCGCCCCGCGACCATCCCACGTCGCCACCTTCACCCCACAGATATCTTTCCCGCGCAGACAGGGGAAGTATCCCGGCCCACCGGCCTGTTAAACAAACCGAGGCAAGCATAGGCTTTTCCCTTCGAAGTTCCTGGCACTGTAGCCCCACTTCCTCGGAATTTTTTTGGTCAGTAACCCGCCACGCTATACTGGCCCGAAACCAACAAATAGGGAACGGGCCAATGACTGATGCGGATAAAATTGCAACTGGTAGCCTGATTGTTGCGTTGCTGTCGATGGGCGTTGCTGGCCTCACTGCATGGCTGACGCTGTGGCAGCGAGGCACTATTAAGATGGTGCGGCCTTCCTTGATAGCGTTTCTCGACGCTGCGGGGAGCGATGGACCGAAAGTATGGCTCCGAGCGCTGCTGTACTCTACCGCCCACAGAGGCTGCGTCCTTGAAAGCATGTACGTCCGTCTTCGCCGGGGCGAGAGCCAGCAGAATTTCAGCTTCTGGGTATGCGGCGGCGGTAGAGGCGACTTAGCCAGCGGCTGCGGCCTGCATGTCGGTCATACCGGCATCGCCCTGAACCACCACTTCGTACTACCCAAGGACGGTAGCCGGTTTGAGTTCTTACAAGGCGACTACATCATCGACGTATTCAGCATCATCGTCGGCAGCAAAACCCCGCTACTGCTGGCTCACATTCCGCTGCACCTGACGGAACCACACGCCCAGTCTCTCAAGAACCCGGACGAGAACGTGTACTTCGACTGGTGGCCCGACTCCGCCCGCTACAACGCACACATCGTCACCCACCCACAACGGCCTGAACTGCCCGATATGCTCACGGAACTATTCGGTAGCAAGCCCTGACTGCCGGCACCATCAAGAAGATGCCTTGTCACGACGCACGCCCAGCACCACCGCTTGAAGGTCTGCATTCGTGACGGATGAGCCACCAAGCGAATCCTGCCGCATCGCAGCCACCATATCAATGAAGGAGTCACATTGTTCATCGGTGTTCATGGTAGCGCCCAAGCGCTCAAATGCTGCAAAGGCTGAAATGACGACAGGACCAGCGTACAGCGAGATTCTGGACTTTGCGTCTGCGGTTTTGGCACCTAGCTGCCGTCCTTCCAGCGTGTTCTTCTGATGCCCCAAATTTGCTAGTTCACTGACGCACAGCAAATAGTCGGAGTATGCCTTCGACCGTAGTTCGCGCTGGTGCTTCTTGCTATCAAGGTGGCGAGTGAAGAAGAACTGCAATACAGCACCGACTACAAGTCCGATTAAAGAGAAGATGGCTGGGTTCATTCAACGCCCTGTCAGGTCGTGCGAAAATGGGAAGCGGCGGCTACTGACTCTAACGTATCTGCCTGCGCTGTCACTGCGCCGGCAATGCAGACCTAGAGGGGAAACGACCTTAGAACCTCTTGTGTCCATTCCCTCACCGCGTCATCTACAGCCACTCCTGGCTCATATGCGACTGCATGGGGGGGGGGTAGCAATTTTAGCCTCACGGCCTATCAGCCTGGTAAGTGGTGACGAATCCGCGAGTAGTCCACTTGCTCAATCACCCCAGTCGGGAAGACCCCTAAAGTGGACCCGTCAGTCAAGACACTCTGCCAGTTAATTTAAGCTGTGCCCATTTCCACTTCATCAGCTGCTCGGCGCTGTCCCGTACTACT
>NZ_JAEMNU010000134.1:0-5143 GCF_016461825.1 Rugamonas violacea
GCCCGCCGCCGACGGCGCCGCGGCGGCCGCCCCGGCCACGGCGGCCGCCGACCCCGCCGCGCCCGAAACGCTGGCGGCGCGGCTCGACCTGGCGCTCGACGCCGCCTTCGCCTCGGCGCGCGAATGGGTCAGCAGCGGCCGCTCGAACGAGGACGTGCCGCTGGTCTGGCTGGCCGGCGAGCCCGGCTCCGGCAAGTCTTCGCTGCTGCGCATGGCCGCCGACGGCGACGACGCCGCCGGCCAGGGTGTGCTGAGCTGGCACCGCCTGCCGCAAGGCTGGGTGCTGGAGACCGACGCCAGTTATCTGGGCCTGGACGACAAGGCCGGCGCGCCCGGTTGGCGCGCGCTGGCCGAGAAACTGCAGCGCAACCGGCCGCGCCGGCCGCTCGACGCCGTGCTGCTGACCCTGCCCGCCGACTCCCTGCTGGGCAAGAACGCCTGGCCGCTGGCCGAGGTGGAGCGGCGCGCCGCGCTGGTGCAGCAAAGCCTGGCCGAGATGCAAAGCCTGCTCGGCCTGCGCCTGCCGGTGTATGTGCTGATCACCCGCGCCGACACGCTGACCGGCTTCGCCGCCTTCGCCGAGTCGCTGCCGCCGGGACTGCGCCAGGCCATGCTGGGCTGGTCCAACCCGCAGCAGCTGGAGGCCGCCTTCAGTCCCGACTGGGGCCGCGACGCCTTCATCGCGCTGCGCCAGCAGGTCTGCGCGCTGCAGGCCGAGCTGTTGGCGGCGGGGCGGCCGCCGGCCGACAGCGACAGCTTCTTCCAACTGCCCGGCCAGGTCGACCGGCTGGGCGCGCCGGTCGCCGCCTATCTGGCGCGGCTGATGGGCGTCTCGGCGCACGGCGAGGCGCCGCTGCTGCGCGGCGTCTACCTGTGCGGCGATCCGGCCGCCGCGCCGGGCCGCGCCGAACCGCTGTTCATCCGCGACCTGCTGGCCTTCAAGGTCTTCCCCGAGCGCGCGCTGGCGCGGCCCTTGCGCGGCCAGCGCCTGTCGCGCGACAAGCGGGTGCGCCGCTGGGTCGCCGCCAGCGCCGCGTTGGCGCTGGTCTGGGGCGGCGCGCTGCTGTGGGCGGCGCTCGACCTGCGCGGCCGCGCCGACGCGCTGTTGGCCACGCTGGGCCGGATCGAGCAGGAGCAGCGCATCCGCAGCGACGGCGTGGCCAAGTACGGCGCGCTGCCGTTCACCTGGTATCAGGCGGCGGCGCAGGGCCTGATGGACTCGATGCTGAGCCACGACGACAGCCTGGTCTACATCGCCATTCCGGCCTCCTGGCACTGGCCCGGCCGGCAGGGGCTGGACCAGCGCATCGACCAGCGCTTCACCGAGGGCTTGGAGAACATCGTGCTGCGCACCTTGGCCAAGGGACTGAACCTGCAGGCGGTGGCCTTGAGCGGGGTTGGCCACGACCCGGTGTCGACCGAGTTGACCGGCACGCCGTCCTGCGAGCTGGCGCCGCTGGCGCCGGGCGAGGGCGCCGCCGTGCTGCTCAGCGACAGCCCGTCCTTCGCCGCGCTGAACCACTTCGTGAGCGGCACGGTGCAGTTCGAGCAGTGGCAGAGCCGCTTCGAGCACCTGCAGAACAAGGACCAGGGCACCGTCGAGGACCTGGGCAACCTGGGCACCTATACCAAGGCCTTCACGCTGCGGCAGGACCAGCACCCCGAGCACCACCGCTATGTGCGCCAGGCGCTGCACGGCGCCGGCGGGCAGCAGAAGCTGGCGCCGCGCAGCGGCTACGAGGCCAGCATGGTGTGCGCTTACCGCCTCAACAGCGAGCGCTTCCTGACGCAGACCTTGGACGAGCACCGCGCGCTGCGGCTGGCGGTGGCGGTCGACCAGGAACTGCGCAGCGGCGTCGGCCAGGCCGACGGCCACCGCTTCGACCTGCTGCAACGCCAGTTGCACGACCTCGGGCGCTGGCTGGGCGCGCCCGGCACGCGCTGGTTGTCCGGCCAGGAGGGCGACTTCGGCAAGGCCTACGCCGCGCTGCTCGAACAGGTCGACAAGTCGGCCATGCTGGGGCCGCAGGCGGCGCATGCGCTGCGCGAGGAGACACAGAAGCGGGTGGTGGCGCTGGAGCACCGCCTGTTGGCGGCCGGCGGCGACAGCCCGGTGCTGCAGCGCGGCAGCGACGGCGGCAAGCTGGAGCTGGTGCCCGAGGTGGCGCACATGGAGGCCGGCCTGAGCGCGCTGCTCAAGCAACCGTTCATGCAGCTGTCGCCCGGCGCGGTGGCGGGCGCGGCGGCCGACGGCGAAGGCAACGGCGGCGCCCTGGTCACCTGGGACATGAACGTGCTCAACCGCACGTTGTTGATGGCCGGCGAGCAGCGCGCCTACATGGGCCGGGTGCTGGCCGGCTTCCCCTTCCAGTTCCAGGCCGAGCTGCAAAGCGTGGCCGACCAGCGCCTGGCCGCCAATCTGCTGGCCGGCGTGGCGCTGGCGCGCTCGCGCACCAGCGACCCGCAGGAGGCCTGGCAGCGCCTGGGCCAGTCGCAGAAGCTGCTGACCGCGCTGCTCGACGCGGTGCGCAGCCAGGGCAGCCCGGCGCAGTACCGCGGCCTGGCCGACATCCTGGCGCAGCGCGCCGCCGCCGGCTTGCGCTGGCTGCAGAGCGACTTCCAGGCCGGCGCGCCGTACCGGCCGCGCGAGGGCGGCTTCAACTGGTGGCAGGGCAGCCCGAACCCGGCCGTGCAGGGTTTCGCCGGCGGCCAGGCCGGCGCGCTGGAGGAGTACTTCGCCAACCAGCACATCCAGCTGGAAAACAGCGTCAAGCTGGCGCAACCCTTGCTGCGCCTGCTCGAATCGGCCGACGTCGGCGCCGCCGAGGCGGCCGCCACCAGCAGCGCCCACGGCGGCATCGCCGACTACTGGCGCGGCCTGGCGGCCGAGCTGGCGCGCTTCCAGTCGAAGCATCCGAACTCGCGCATCACCCAGCTCGACAACTACATCCGTGGCGAGCTGGCCGAGACCGACCTGCAAAATTGCAGCGGCCGCAGCGGCGCCGTGTTCGCCACCGGCGCCAACGACTTCTTCGCGCTGCGCGGCCGCATGCTGGCCAGCCAGATGGCGGTGCGCTGCCAGGAGCTGGTGCGCGGCGGCGCCGTCACCGCCTACCAGAGCCTGAGCACGGCGTTCCGCCAGAGCCTGGCCGGCCGCTTCCCCTTCGCCGACGCCGGCCACGAGGGCGATGCGGCCGACATCGACGACGTCGCCACCTTCTTCCGCAGCGTCGACCGCCACGCCGCCGCCGCCGCGCGCCAGCCGCCCGACGCGCGGGCGCGCGAGTTCGTCGGCGCCGCCGAGCGGGCGCGCACCCTGCTGGCGCCGCTGCTGGCGGGCGCCGACGGCGGCGACGCCCCCGGCTACGAGTTGAGCGTGCGCTTCCGCGTCAACGAGCGCGGCGAGAGCGACGGCAACAACCAGCTGCGCGGCGAGTTGGAGGGCAACCGCATCGTCGACTGGAGCTTGCAGAGCGGCGAGCGCAGCATCGCCTGGCACAGCGGCGCGGCCGGCGCGACGCAAACGCTGGCCTGGCGCCTGGGCATGCCGCTGGTGCTGACCTTGCGCTGGGCCGAGAACACGCCGACGCTGCCCTACCGCGACGGCCGCGACACGCGCATGAGCGTGCAGGGGCGCGACGTGGTGTACCGCTTCAACGAGCCGTGGTCGCTGCTGCGCCTGCTGGCGGCCTACCGGGTGGCGCCGCCGGCCGGCACGGCGCCGCGCTACGAGACCTTGCGTTTCGAGATTCCGACGGCGCCGCAGGCGGCCGGCGCCACCGTGGCGGCGGCGCGGGCGCGGGTCTTCATGCGCCTGGCGTTGAGCCCGGCGGGCAAGAAGGAAGCCCTGGCGTATTCCCAGTTGCCGGTCGACGCGCCGGTGTCCGATAGCAGTGTGCTGATTGCGAGGCCATGATGAACACGATTTCCACCGGCGGTGCGCCATGAGCGCCGCCCTGATGCCCGACGGCCTGGCCGTGCTGCTGCTGCCCGTTTCGCTGCAGGCCCCCTGCGGCGTGGCCAATCCCGGCGACAGCATCTTCCAGCGCATCGCCGAGGCGGCCCGCGAGGACGATGCCAATCTGCCGCAAGGCATTTGGGAGCGGCCGCACAAACGGGCCGACTGGAGCCTGGTCGAGCAGCTCTGCGCCGACACGCTGGCGCACAGCGTGAAGGACCTGCGCATCGTCGCCTGGCTGGCCGAGGCCTGGCTGCGCCAGCGCGGCCTGGAGGGCCTGGTCGACGGCGCCCTGCTGATGCAGGCGACCTTGGAACAGTATTGGGACGGCCTGTATCCCTTGCCGGAGGACGGCGACATCGACGCCCGCCTGGCCGCGCTCGAATGGTTCGACCGCCACATGGCGCAGGCGCTGGGCGGCGTGCAGATCGCCGCCGGCGCCTCGCCGGCCGGGCGCCTGTTCACGCTGGCCGAATGGGCGCTGGTGCTGCGCCACGAGCGCCAGGGCGCCCAGGCGGCCGGCGCGCGGCGCGGCGCCACGGCGGCGCCGGGCGACGGCAAGGAGCTGACCCGGCAGCACTTCAACACGGCGGTGGCGATGACGCCGGCGCACTTCTACCAAGTGCTGCAACAGCAACTGCTGGCCACGGCGGCGGCGCTGGAGGCGCTGAGCCGGGCGTTGGCGGCGCGGCTGGAGGAGGAGGCGCCGCGCCTGGCCGCCATCGAGGGCCGTCTGGCCGAGTGCTACCAGGCCTTGCAGGAGCTGGCCGGCGTGTCCTGGGAGACGGCGACGGCGACGGCGGCGGCCGACGAGGACGACGCCGATTGGAGCGCCGACGACGGCGTCCGGAACATGGAGCGGCGCATGGAACACGAGACGGACCGGCGCCAGGGGCGCGGGCGCGCCGGCGGCGCGCCGCGCAGCCGCGACGAGGCTTACCAGCGGCTGGAGGAGGCGGCCGATTTCCTGCTGCGCACCGAGCCGCACAGCCCGGTGCCGTATCTGGTCAAGCGCGCCGTGGCCTGGGGCGGCATGCCGCTGGCCGAGCTGCTGCAGGAGCTGATGGACAACGAGGGCGATTTGAAGCAGATCTACCGTCTGTTGGGCACCAATGGCCGCTAGGGCGCCGAGCATCGTCGCGCCGGCGACGGCGCTGCTGCAACGCCGCGAGGCGCCGGCGGCGC
>NZ_JAEMNU010000134.1:5158-70353 GCF_016461825.1 Rugamonas violacea
CGAGGCGCCGGCGGCGCCGGCCCATGCCGGCGGCGCCGGCGCGGCCGGGCCGGCGCGGCAGCCGCTGCAGCAGCGCCTGTATCCCAACCTGCGGCCGGTCGGCTTGGACCCGAACGCGCGGGAGCAGGCTTTTTCGCTGCACGAGTGGTATGGCAGCTACGGTATGCGCGGCAGCGGCGGCCGCGGCCTGTACGTGCCCAACGCGCGCTACGTCTTCGTGCGCACGCAGGGCGGCGAGACCTTGATGCATCCGCGCCTGCGCCATCCTGCGCTGGCGCGCGGCGAGCCGGTGCGCTACGCCGGCGAGGCCTACTTCGAGAGCGGCGCGCTGCGTTGGTGGAGCAACGCCTCGGGCCACTACCGGCCCGACCCGCAGCACGCGCCGCAGGCCGGGCTGCCGATGGCGCTGTTCCGCAGCTGGGACGACGTGGTGCGGCGCGGCACCCGGCCCGCCGGGCCGGCGCCGGGCAAGTGAGGGCGGCGCCGTCGGCCGCCGGTTGGTGTTGGCTGTTTTGCCGTACTGGTTTTGTATGCGTATTTAGTTGTGCCTTCGTATCCGGCGCCGGTGCCTGTTCCGACGCTCCTGTCCACCTGTCTTACAGTTAAAGGAGTTTGCGATGTCTAGCGAAAGCAGTCAAAAGTGGTTAGAACGGAACCGCCCGCCGCGCGTGCAGATCTGCTACGAGGTCGAAACCGGCGGCGCGCTGAAGAAGCGCGAATTGCCGCTGGTGGTCGGCATCCTGGCCAATCTGGAGGGGCGCGAGGATAGCGATGTGCGCAAGCTGACCGACCAGCGCTTCATCGAGATCGACCGCGACAACTTCGACGGCGTGATGGAGAAGATCGGGCCGAAGCTGGTCTTCGGCGAGTTCAAGACCCGGCCCGGCATCGCCACCGGCCAGATCGCCTTCACCAAACTGGACCACTTCGAGCCGGGCCACCTGGTCGAACATGTCGACGGCCTCAAGGAGCTGTACGGCCAACGCCAACGCCTGCGCGACCTGATGGCCAAGATCGACGGCAACCGCGACCTGCACGACGCCCTCACTTTGGAGCTGGACAAGACCTCCGGCCAGTTCGGCGGCTGGGTCGAGTTGGCGGCGGCCAAGCCGGGCGACAAGGGCGCCGCCGTCGATCCCGCCGGCTTGACGCCGGAGGCGCTGGCCGGCCTGGCGCCGGAAGCGCTGAAGGCCGCCAGCGACGAGCAGTTGAAGGCGCTCAGCGCCGAGCAGAAGGCCGCCCTCACCGAGGCGCAGAAGGCCGCCCTGTCCGACGAACAACGGGCGCTGCTCGGCTAGCTTGACAACATACACAGGACGCCGCGGCGTCCGCGAGGAGAATTGAGATGGCAGACGAAGTGGTAGACAACAAAACCGGCACCATCAGCGCCGAGAGCAAGGCCGTGCTGGACAAGATCATCAAGGACAGCAAGATGGTGCTGGACCCGAGCAACGCCGAGGCGATGGACGCCGCCGCCCACATGCTGCGCGAGTTCGCCCAGCAGGCGGCGGCCAACAAGATCAAGTCCGACGAGAAGAAGGGCATCCTGAAGGCGCTGGGCGACGCCGTCGCCAGGCTCGACGAGGAACTCAGCAGGGGCCTCAACGAATTGATGCACGCGCCGGAGTTCCAGCGCCTGGAGAGCACCTGGCGCGGCCTGCACGGCCTGGTCAAGAACAGCGAGACCGGCGAGCGGCTCAAGCTGCGCCTGCTCAACGCCAACAAGGGCGACCTGTTCGACGACCTGACCAAGGCGGTCGACGTCGACCAGAGCCAGTTGTTCAAGAAGATCTACGAGGAGGAGTACGGCACCTTCGGCGGCGCGCCCTACAGCATGCTGGTGGCCGACCTGAGCATCAGCCGCAGCCCGTCCGACATGATCCTGGTGAAGGAACTGGCGCGGGTGGCGGCGATGGCCCACGCGCCGCTGATCGCGGCGGCCGATCCGGCCCTGTTCGACCTGGCCGGTTTCGGCGACCTGGGCAAGCCGCGCGACCTGTCGAAGACCTTCGAGGCGGCCGACGCGGCCGAATGGCGCGCCTTCCGCAACAGCGAGGATTCGCGCTACGTGGCGCTGACCCTGCCGCGCTACCTGCTGCGCCTGCCGTATGGCGAAAAGACCCGCAAGGTCACCCAATTCACCTTCGAGGAATTCGGCGCCTTCAACTGGAGCTTCGACGCCGACGGCCTGGCCGTGCCGCCCACCGACGGCGACGCCAACCGGCGCCACAACGCCTACCTGTGGGGCAATCCGGCCTACCTGCTGGCGCAGCGCGTCACGGCCGCCTTCGCCCGCTACGGCTGGTCGGTGGCGATCCGCGGCGTCGAGGGCGGCGGCGCGGTGGAGGACCTGCCTGTGCACACCTTCAACACCGGCGAGGGCGACCTGGTGATGAAGTGCCCGACCGAGGTCACCATCACCGACCGCCGCGAGAAGGAGCTCAATGACCTGGGCTTCATCGCCGTGGTGCACAAGAAGAACGAGAACCTCGCCGCCTTCTTCGGCGGCCAGACCGTCAACAAGCCGATCAGCTACAACACGGCGCTGGCCAACGCCAACGCCGCGCTGTCGTCCAAGCTGCCGTGCATCCTGGCGGCGTCGCGCTTCGCCCACTACATCAAGGTGATCATGCGCGACAAGATCGGCAGCTTCGCCACGCGCGACAACGTCGAGACCTACCTCAACAACTGGATCGCCGACTACGTGCTGGTCAACGACAACGCCTCGCAGTCGCTGAAGGCGCAGTATCCGCTGCGCGAGGCGCGCATCGACGTCACCGAGGACCCCAACAAGCCGGGCGTGTACAAGGCCACGGTGTTCCTGCGGCCGCACTTCCAGCTCGAGGAGCTGACCGCCTCGATCCGCATGGTGGCGGAATTGCCCGCCTCGGCCGGCGCCTGAGCCGGCCGGCATGGCGCTACCACACAGGGCGCGGCCGTGGCCGCGCCTGATATTCAACCTTGGGGAGAACTGACGTGGATGTAATTATCTTGGATATGCCTGGTATCGGCGGCGAGTGCCAGTTGAAGGATTACGTGAGCAAGATCGAATGCCTGTCCTTCAGCCACGCGGTGGCGATGCAGATGACCAGCGACGTGAGCAACAAGGAGCGCACCTCGGGCAAGCCGAACGTGCAGGACTTCACGCTGTCGAAGTACCTCGACGTTTCCTCGCCGGTGCTGAACCAGGCGTGCTGCGAAGGCCGCAAGATCGGCGAATGCAAGGTGACGGTGGGGCGCAACGAGGGCGGCGCGGTGATGCCGATGATCGTCTTCACGCTCAAGGAGGTGCTGATTTCCAGCGTCAGCGCGGCATCCTCGGGCGGCGACAAGCCGGCCGAAACGCTGACCCTGAACTTCACCGCGATCCAGTGGGACTACACGGCGCAAAACACCGATTCCACCAAGCAGGGCAACGCCCCCGGCAAGTGGGACATGAAGACCAACACCGCGGCCTAAGGCATGGCCGATCTGGACCTGTTGCAGGGCGCCCGCGCGCCCCTGTTCGAGCGCTTCGGCGGCGACGCCGCCGAAGCCGGTTTCCTGCCGTGGCGGCCGGGCCGGCGCGACGGCCTGGAGCTGGCGCTGTCGGCGCTGGAACGCTCCATCGGCGCCGAGCTGGCGCGTCTGCTCAACACCCGCTGCGCCGCCTCGATGGCCCAGCTGGCCGAGCGCGAACGCACCGTGCTCGATTACGGCCTGCCGGATTATTCGGCCTATTACACCGGCAGCCTGGACGACCGGCAGCGCTTGACGGCGCTGGTGCGCTCGACCATCGTCGCCTTCGAGCCGCGTCTGCGCGATGTCGACGTCGAGCTGGCCTTGCCCGGCCACAGCCGCCAGGCGCTGGACGTGACGGTGCGCGCCGGGGTGATGCTGGAGGGCCGGCTCGAACCGGTGGCCTTCCAGGTCGCCGCCCTGGCCGAGAAAGGGGCGGCATGATGCGCAGCGGCGGCGACGAAATGCTGGACTACTATCAGCGCGAGCTGGACTACCTGCGCCACGCCGGCGCCGAATTCGCGCGGCGCCATCCGCAGGCGGCGGCGCGGCTGGAACTGGGTGGCGCCGAGTCGCCCGACCCGCATGTGGAACGGCTGCTGGAGGCCTTCGCCTTTTTGACCGGCCGGGTGCGGCGCGAACTCGACAGCGAATTCCCCGAGATCGCCAGCGCGCTGCTGGAGGCGCTGCTGCCGAACGTGACGGCGCCGCTGCCGTCGATGACCATCGTGCAGCTGGCGCCGGACCACAAGCAGGGCCTGGCCGCCGCCGGCCGCACCATCGAGGCGGGCACGCCGCTGCACGCGGCGGCGCGGCGCGCCGAGGCCGGCGGCGAGGAGATCAGTTGCCAGTTCCGCACCTGTTATCCGCTGACGGTATGGCCGCTGCAGGTCGACTACGCCGGACTGGAGGCGCCGCATCTGCACCGCGGCCTGGCCGAGCGGCCGGAAGTGGCCAGCGTGCTGCGCCTGCGGCTGCGCTGCGGCGCCGGCGCCAGCTTCGGCGCGGGCGAGGGCGCCATCGCGCCGGACAGCCTGCGCTTCCACCTGCATGGCGATTGGGACCGCGCCGGGCCGCTGTACGAACTGCTGTTGTGCCAGGTCGCCGAACTGCTGCTGGTGGCGCCGGACGGCGACTGCGCCGACGCCATGGGCGGCGCCGGCCAAACGGCGATGCGGGCGGGCTGGCGCGAGGTCGGCTACGCCGCCGACGAGGCGGTGCTGCCGGCCGCCGGCCAGGCCCACCCGGCCTACCGCCTGCTGCAAGAGTTCTTCGCCTTCCCGCGCAAGTTCCTCTTTTTCGAGGCGCATAATCTGGCCGCGCGGCTGCATGCGCTGAGCGCGCCGGCCGGCGGCATCGGCGACAGCGTCGACCTGCTGTTCCTGCTGAACGGCCAGGCGCCGTCCGGCCTGCGCGTCGGCGCCGGCGATTTCCTGCTCGGCTGCACGCCGGCCATCAACCTGTTCCCACGCACCAGCGAAACGCTGCGGCTGGACCAGCGCAGCGTCGAATACCGCCTCAGTCCCGACGCGCGGCGCGAG
Source organism: Rugamonas violacea (assembly GCF_016461825.1). Taxonomy (GTDB): domain Bacteria; phylum Pseudomonadota; class Gammaproteobacteria; order Burkholderiales; family Burkholderiaceae_D; genus Rugamonas. The sequence goes on from NZ_JAEMNU010000134.1 coordinate 10,198, forward strand.
GCCAGCACCGAAATCCACAGCATCCTCTCGGTCGACGCCAGCTATGCCGACGGCCAGCCGGCCATGGCGCTGGCGCCTTACTACGGCTTCGGCCTGGCCCGCCCCGGCGAGGCGCCGCTCGACCACCACACGGCTTTATGGATGGCGCGCCGGGTGCCGGCCGCCGCGCCCGGCATGGGCGGCACCGAAATCCAGCTGTCCTTCGCCGAACTGGATCACCACCCGAGCCTGCCGCACGCCCCTCTGGTGTCCGCCCGCACGCTGTGCACCAACCGCGAACTGGCCGCCACGATCCGCCCCGATCCGCCCGGCGGCGCCACCTTCCTGGCGGCGCCGGCGGCCGGCGTGCTGCCGGTGCGCTGCCTGTACCAGCCCAGCCGCCAGCAAAGTCCGCCGCTCGACGGCGGCCAGCTGTGGCGGCTGGTCTCGCTGCTCCACCTGAACCAACTGACGTTGGAGCAGCTGTCGGCCGAGCCGGAGGCGGGCAGTCTGGCCACGCTGCGCCAGTTGCTCGAACTGTGCGCCAGCGTCGGCGCGCCCGGCGGCGCACGACATATCCGCGCGCTCAGGCGGGTGCAGTGCCGCCCGGTGGTGCGGCCGGTGCGCGGCGGGCCGGCGCCGGGCTTCCGCCGCGGCTTCGAGATCACCCTGGATCTGGCCGACGGCAATTACGGCGACGGCACGCCGCTGATGCTGGCCGCCGTGCTGCAACGCTTCTTCTGCCTGTACACCCCGATCAATTCCTTCGCCTGCGTCAACGCGACCCACGGCGAAGAGAAAGTCAAAGCATGGCCCCCCGCGACCGCCGCCTGTTGAGCGGACCGGCGGCGCAGCTGCTGCGCCGGCCGGCCGACTTCGACTTCTTCCAGGCCGTGCGCCTGCTGGAGGAGGCGCGCCCGGAAACGGTTTCGCTGGGCACCGGCAGCGAGCCGCGACGCGAGGCGGTGGCCCTGCGCTCGGCCATCGGCTTCGAGTTCCCGCTGGCCGATCTGATGCAGGCGCACGGCCCGGACGCCTACGAGCGCACGGTGCTGGAGGTGGCCTTCATGGGGTTGGCCGGCGCCGACGGGCCGCTGCCGGCGCCCTACACGGAGCTGGTGCAGCAGTGCGCCCGCGCCGACGGCGGCGTGGCCGGCATCGATCCGCCGCCGCGCTACGGCCCGGACGACGACGCCCGCGACTTCCTCGACATCTTCAACCACCGTCTGTTGTCCTTCTTCTACCGGGCGCGCAAAAAGCACCGGTTGGCGCTGGGCGCCTCGGGCGAGGCGCCGGTCGAGCGCATGTTGTACCGTCTGATCGGCTTCGGCGAGGGCCTGACCCTGCCGTGGTTGCGCCGGCCCGCCGCGCTTGGCGTCGGCGTCGGCGTCGGCGCCGGCCAGGGCGCCGCGCCGGCGGCGGTGGCGCCGGCCGCGCCGGTGGCCAGCCGCATGCTGCTGCGCTATGCCGGCCTGCTGGCCTGCCAGAGCCGCTCGATGGCCGGCCTGCTGGCCATGCTGGCCGACGCCTTCGCCGTGCCGGTCGAGGGGCAGGAGCATCGCGGCCGCTGGCTCGACATCGAGCCGCGCTTCCAGAGCGCGCTGGGGCCGCATCATGGCCGCAATTGCGCGCTCGGCGTCGACATGGTGCTCGGCGCGCGCGCCTGGGAGCCGGACGGCGCCATCGGCCTGCAGCTCGGCCCGATGGACCTGGAGCACTTTCGTTCCTTCCTGCCGGGTGGCGCGGCGCACGACGTGCTGACCTTCCTGGTGCGCTTTTATCTGCGCCAGGACCTGGATGTCCAGATCACGCTGCTGCTGACGGCCAGCGACGCCGAACTGGATCGCGCCGCACAACTGAACAGCGGCCAGTTGGGCTGGACCACCTGGTTGCGCCAACAGCGCGGCGCCAGGCAGGCCGTGGCGAGCGGGCCGCCGGCGCCGCGGCCATCCGCTGCGCCGACAGCATCGGCAACAGCGGCAACAGCGGCGGCAACGGCGGCGGCAGCGCTGGCGCCGCCGCAGCACCGCACCAGCTTCGCCTTGCCGCGCTGGGCCGCCGGGCGGGAGGCGCCATGAGCGGCGACGTCCTGGCCCTGGGTTTCAGCGGCGCCGGCGGCAAGCTGACGCTGGTCGGCCTGCACGGCGAGGAGGCCATGGGCGAGCTCTTCGTCTATCATCTGGAACTGTTTTCCGCCGACGCGGCGATCGATTTCTCCAGCGTGGTCGGGCAAAGCGCCAGCGCCAGCGTCACGCTGGCCGACGGCAAAAAACGCTACTTCAGCGGCGTGATCAGCCGCTTTGTGCAGGCCGGCGGCCTGCCGGGCGGCGCCAGCTACCGCGCCGAACTGCGGCCCTGGCTGTGGTGGTTGCTGCTGGAAGTGGACGCCCGCATCTTCCAGCAAAAGAGCGCGCCGGAGATCATCACCGCCCTGTTCGACGAATTCGGTTTCAGCGACTACCGCAACAGCCTGAGTGGCAGCTACAGCACGCGCGACTACTGCGTGCAGTACAACGAAAGCGCCTTCCACTTCGTCTCGCGGCTGATGGAAGAAGAGGGGATTTTTTACTACTTCGAACACGCCGCCGGCAGCCACACGCTGGTGTTGTTCGACGGCGGCGGGGAATATCCCGCCTGCACCGGCCTGACCAGCGCCCACTATCAGGAAACCGGCATCAGCCGCGACGCCTTTGACCTGGTGTACCGCTGCGAAGCCGAACAGTGCGCCGTGCCGGCCAAGTTCGCCAGCGGCGATTTCAGTTTCCAGACGCCGGACGCGCCGCTCAGCGCCGCCGCCGAAGGCAAGGGCGGCCGCATGCGCGTCTACGAATACCCCGGCGGCTATGCCGTGGCGGCCGACGGCGGCACCTTGGCGACGCGGCGCATGCAGTCGCTGGCGCAGGGCCGCCAGGCCATTCGCGGCGACAGCAGCTGCCGCGCCTTCACCGCCGGCCACCGTTTTGCGCTGGCCGGCCACTACCGCGCCGATCTGAACGCCGGCTATGTGCTGCAGCGGGTGCTGCACAATCTCAGCCACGACAGCTACAGCAACAGCTTCGACGCTTTTCCGCAGAGCCTGCCGTTCCGTTCGCCGTTGCGCACCTCGCGTGCGCGCATCCTCGGCACGCAGACGGCGACCGTGGTCGGCAAGGCCGGCGAGGAGATCTGGACCGACAGTTTCGGCCGCATCAAGGTGCAGTTCCACTGGGACCAGCGCGGCAAGAACGATGAGAACAGCTCCTGCTGGATCCGCGTGGCGCAAAGCTGGGCCGGCAAGGGCTGGGGCAATTTCTTCCTGCCGCGCATAGGCCAGGAGGTCGTCGTCAGCTTCCTCGACGGCGACCCGGACCGGCCGCTGGTCACCGGCGCCGTCTACAACGCCACGCAGACGGTGCCGGAGCCGCTGCCGGCCAATCAGACGCGCAGCACCATGCGCAGCCGTTCCAGCAAGGACGGCAAGGCCGGCAACGAGCTGCGCTTCGAGGACAAGCTCGACGCCGAGGAACTGTATCTGCACGCGCAGAAGGACATGAACACGGTGGTCGAAAACTGCCGCAGCACGCGGGTGGTCGAGGGCAAGGACAGCCTGGCGGTGGAAAAGGGCGAGCGCAGCGTCAACGTCAAGGGCGACGAGGAGCACGTCAACCAAGCCAATTTCACGCACAAGGTGACGGGCAACTTCACGCATCAGGTGACCGGCAACTACGAGTTGAAAGTGGATGGAAATTTAACCATCACGGTTGCAGGTAACATCAGCATCAAGACCGACGGCAGCTTCAGCTGCGAGGCCGGCACTTCGCTCAGCAACAAGTCCGGCACCAGCTTGGCCAACAATGCCGGCACCACCTTCGCCAACAAGGCCGGCACCAGCATGAACAACGAGGCCGGCACCTCGCTGGAGAACAAGGCCGGCACGACGATGGTCAACGAGGCCGGCATTTCGCTGACCAACAAGGGTTCCGCTTCGCAGACGGTCGATGGTGGCGGCATGCTGACCTTGAAGGGAGGGATCGTCAAGATCAACTGAGATGAGCAGCGTGCCCCCGCCATCGCCGCCGGCCGGTATCGTGCCGCCGAGCCCCGTCGCCAGTCCGCTCAACGGTCAGGTGGAAAGCCATACGCCGCAAGGCGCGCTGGCCAGCCGCGCCCAGTTCGTCGGCGGTTTGTTGGACGGTTTGCTGGTGCTGTACGACGAGATGCAGCGGCCGAGCCAGCGCGCGCTGTACCGGCGCGGCCTGCAGCACGGCAGGACGCAGTTGTTCGGCGACGGCCACCTGCTGGCCGAGGTCCAATACTGCGACGGCCTGCGCGAGGGCCTGAGCTGCACCTACGACGACGCGGAGCAGATCAGCAGCAAGGTGCAGTACGTCGCCGGCCGCCAGCACGGCGCCGCCAGCTACTACTATCCCGACGGCGCGCTGGCGCGCAGCGCGCAATTCTTCAACGGCCTGGCGCACGGCGAGCAGCGCGATTACAGCCCGGCCGGCAAGCTGCTGATGGTGACGCCTTACGTCAACGGCAAGCGCCACGGCGCGCAAACGCGTTTCCATCTGAACGGCGCGCGCCAGGAGGTGATTCATTTCAAGGACGGCAAGCCGGTGGGCGAGCCGGTTCTGTATAACGAACAGGGCGAGCCGATCGGCGCCGCGTCGGCCGGCGAGCCGCCGCGCCGATCGCTGCTGGCGCGTCTGATCGAAGGCTAGGAGCAAAAAATGGAATATCGATTTTCATTCAACAAACGCATGCTGGTCTGGCTGGGCGTGGCGCAGTTCCTGCTGTTGGCGCTGTGCTTCGCGATAGGGCTGGTGTCGGGACAGTATCGCAGCCACCAGGCGGCAGCGGCGCTGCCGTCCGCGCCGGCGACCACGTCGCCACATTCGCCGGCGACACCGCCGCAGGCCCAGGCGTCGGGCAAGATCAAGAGCGGCGGCATCGCGCTCAACGAGGGAGAGTGACATGGCCAATTCAAGGGGTGTACTGATTCAAGCGCATTTTGTACACGGCATCGTCGGCGCGCCGTCCTCCGGCGCGCGGTCCGGCGCCGTGCAGCGCCGCGCCGACGCCAACATCATACCGCTCGCCGCCGGCCAACTGCAGCTGGCCGGCAGCGTCGGCCGCGCCCTGCCGGACTCGGTGCAGCGCAAGATGGAGGCCTTCTTCAAGGCCGATTTTTCCGACGTGCGCATCTACCAGGGACCGCAGGCCCAGTCGATCGGCGCGCACGCCTTCACGATGGGATCGAGCATTTACTTCGCGCCGGGCCAGTATTCACCGGACACGGCGCGCGGCCAGCAACTGCTGGGCCATGAGCTGACCCACGTGCTGCAGCAGCGCGCCGGCCGGGTGCGCGCGCCGCAGGGCGGCGGCACGGTGGTGGTCAACGATCACGGGCTGGAGGCCGAAGCGGACCGCATGGGCAGCCGCGCGGCCGCGTTTCGTCTGCCGCCGGTGCAGGCCAAACTGGCGCCGCCCGGCATGCCGCAGCGCGCCCAGCAGGCGGTGGCCTTGCAGGCGCGCCAGGCCGGCCACAAGTTGGTGATCGGCGCGTACATGCACCAGGGCGCGGCCGGCGCCGGCGCCCCGCCCGACTTGGCCGGCCACGCCTTCGTTTCGCTGCAGGGGCCGGCCGGCGGCCGTCAGACCTGGGGCTTCTCGCCGGAGAACTACAGCCGCTACGACCCGCGCAAGGATCTGGGCAAGCTGCGCGCCGGCGTGCCCGGCGTGGTGCACCGCGACGACCAGGCCTTCTCCAAGCCGGGCGTGAAGACGCGCAGCTATGCGCTCAGCCCGGCCCAGGCCAAGGCGGCGATGGCCAAGATCGACGAATACCGCACGCGCCACTACAGCTTCAGCGCGCAGTCGCGCCAGTGCACCACCTTCGCCAGCGACGTGCTGCGCGCCGCCAACGTGGCCGGCGCGCCGGCCAGCCGCATGGCGCCGGCGGATTTCTACCGCAAGATTTGAGTCTGCCTAGAGTTGCGCGCGGTCGATGTCAAAGGGAGGCCGCAAGTCCGGCCTCCCTCATTTGACGACGATGCGGGCCCAGACATAGGTGACGGATGCGCCGGCATACGGCAGCAGCGCAATTTGGGCGACCGATAGCGCAGTATTTTTTTCGACATGGCCAATCTTGAAAAGAGCCTCTTTTTCTTTTTTATAGCCTTCCGGCGGCGTATCGCTGCATTCTTTTTTGCTTAGATATTCGGCGTCGATCAAAGACATCTCGTTCAACGTTACTAGTGCGTCGCCTCGCTGCGGGTAGGACGAATGGCGGTAAATATCGCTGTACTTGAAACGGAGCAGCGTATAACGGGCGCTCTTGACATCGTAACTGCCCAAGTAGACCCAGGCGAAACTGCAGTCCACGCCGGCCGCCGGAACGATTTTCCCCTTCGGCATATTACCCTCCGACGCTTTACCGATGGACGCGCCGTACGCGAGCACGCCAACCATCAAGACGAGAAATACAGACATTTTCGCGGCGACCGGAGCATTCCAAAAGAAGTAGGCGGCGATGAGCGAAATACAGATGATCGACAAGGCCAGAATTCCCAATGGACTCGCGGATGCCTGTTGAATAATGGACGGTAAAGTCTCGACGAATTTCAAGATGAGCTCCAGCAAGCCCTCGTGCGCGATATTGGACATTGTTTTCCTTTTCTATCCAGATAAATCCGTTTTCGAACACCGCCGGGGTCAACAAACACCGCCGGGGTCCACCGCCGGGGTCAGCACCGCCGGGGTCAGTGCCGACATTCGTACACGAACCCAGCATTAAAAAGTTCGGCGGAAAGGCTAGGGATGAGGTCGTGTCCGAATGTCGGCACTGACCCCGGCGTTCCTTACCCCGGGGTTTTGATACTACGCTTGGACTCTTGACCATGCGTTGCTTCCTTGGCTGCTTTGCTATTTTCGTTTGGAGAGCTCGGCGACGCGGCGCAGTTGTTCGCCGATCGGCGCCATGTCGGCGCTGAGCTTGGTTTGCACGGTGGCCAACTGCTTGCCCAGCGCGGCCAGCGATTTGTTCAGGTTGTCGTTCATCTCCTTTTGCAGCGCGCCGTTCTGCACGGCGCGCGCGCCGCTTTGGTCGAGCGCGCGTTTGCCCTGCGCCGCCAGCTGCGACTCGAAGTCGCTCAGTTGTTGGCGCAGCTGCGCCAGCGCCTCGGCGGACTGTTGCAGCGCCAGCTCCTGCCGTTGCGCCGCCGTCTCCAATCCTTCCTGGCGCGGACCGATGATCTCCAGACCCTGACGCAGTTGTGCACCGATGCCGGCCAGCGCCGTGCTGTCGGCCAGCAGTTCGCGGAAGGCCTGGGTGCCGCGCTCGACCTGCTCGGCCAGGCGCCGCGTGTGGTGCATGGTCTCCATCTGTTCGTTGCGCTGCTTGTCGTGCAGATCGAGATTGACGGCCACCATGTCGGACAAGGTGCGTAGCTGCAGGTTGAACTGCGCGACGATGCGTTGGTTGAAGTCGGCGATGACTTCGCCGAGCGCGGCGGCCAGCTGCTCCAGGCTGTGCTGGCTCAGCTGCTCGCCAAGGGCGAGGAAGTCGGCACGCAGCGCGTCGGCGGCGGCCAGTTGCGCCGCGTTGAAGGCGTGCTGGTTGCTGGTGTGGCGGTCGATTTGTTGGGTGAGTTGGATTTGCAGCGCGAGCAGGGTGCTGCTCTGCTGGGCCGACAGCGTCAGGCACTGGCGCTGGAAGCGCCACAGCGCCAAGCCAAGGCCGATCAGCACGATCATGGTCAGGACGGCGATAGCATTGGCTAGGCTCATTGACGATCTTTCTGCAAGTCGGTGCGGCGGCGTTGTGTGTGCCGTCTTGCCGCATAGCGCCGCTGTGGCGGGCGCTGGGGGAGCTGTCTATTTTAAGGCTGTCTTGTCAATTTTGCCAGCCTTGCCGCCAGCTTGTGCGAGCGGATCGCACACGCCCGACGGCGCCCGTTGCGGGCGCGCGTCGGCGGGCGCACTGGCGCGTGGAACTGCGGCTTAGAACTCGGCGTGCAGGCGCATGGCGTAGATGTTCACCGGACCGCGCGCGCGGTTGTAGGCCGGGTTGTTGGCACGCTGTAGATCGAGGCTCAGGCTGAGGTGCTGGTTCAAATGCGCCGAGTAGTAGGCTTCGACGATTTTCTCGGCACCGTAGCTAAGGCCACCGTCGCCGATCAGGATGCCGATGCCGCCCTGGCTGAAGTAGCCGCGCGCGGCGTGCGACAGGCCGTTGGCGACGGCGGCCACGCCGACGCTGTCCTGCGGCCGGCCCCAGCGCGCGCCGCCGACCACGGCGCCCAGCGACAGCGAGCGGTTGATCTCGGTGAACTCGTAGGCCTCCTTGCCGCCGTCGTTGACGCTGGCGCGGGCGAACAGGCCGACGTCGCCGTCCAGTTCCTGCTCCAGGTTGAGCGCCACGCCGCTGCGCCAGGCGCTGCGGCGCACCTGCGCCAGGTCCGGCACGCCGCCGTCGCGCCGGGCCAGCCGCACGGCGTCGTCGTAGCGCGCCATGTTGGCGTGGTTGGCGAAGCCGAGCAGCTTGATTTTGCCGGGGTGCTCGCGCCATTGGTAGCGTTGTTCCAGTTCGGCCACCAGCATGTAGGCCTTGCTGTCGACGCTGGTGATCTTGCCGTTCGGTTCACTCGACAGCTGGAACAGGCCGGCGCGCGCGCTGCGCGTGCCCCGGTTCCATTCCGCCGCCAGGCCGTAGCTGAAGCCCCAGGCGTCGGCGGCGTAGTCGAAGGCGCCGGCGTCGATCACCGACCAGTTGAGGAAATCGCCGCGCGGGTCGTGGGCGTAGCGGTTGCCGTCAAAGATGTCGGTGACGGAGAATTTGCCGAAGGTGACGGTGACATTGTCGCTGGCCTGGCTGCCGGCCAGCACGTTGGCGCCGCCGGCCAGCGCCTCGCGCTCCTCGCCGAGGGCGAACACGCTGCGCACGAAGGCGCGCGGCAGGCGCAGATAGGGCGTGTTGGCGCCGACCTTGTAGGCCTCGCCGCTGGGGAAGCCGGCCATGCCGACGGTGTTGGACAGGCCGAAGCCCTGGTCGATCTCCGGATTGATCCACAGCTCGGTGTTGCTGGCCAGGCGCAGGCCGGCGTACAGCGTGAGGTCGGTGGTCTGCTCGGTGCGGCCGTGGCCGTCCAGGCTGTTCTGGCCCTGGTAGGGCGCGTCGAAGCCGGAGTGTTTTTGCGTGACGTTGGTCAGTTGGCCGTGCAGCGCCCAGGTTTGCGGCGCGATGGTTTCGTCGGCGGCGGCGTGGCCGGCGGCGCCCAGCAGGCCGGCGGCCAGCTGCAGCATCAGTGGGGTGGTGTATTTTTTGCGGGTCATCGGGTGTGGTCCTTTCTGATGGTGTTCTGTTTTAGCCTTGGCCCAGCGTGGCGAACATGGCGACCACGGCCAGCGCCATGGCGCCGGTGGCCAGCCAGCCCAGCCACTTCAGGCGGCGGGTGATGACGAAGCGGCCCATGACGGCGACGCGCGCGCTCATCAACATCATCACGGCCATGATCGGCACCGAGATCACGCCGTTGACCACGGCGCTCCAGTACAGCGCCTTGATCGGATCGATCGGCATGAAGCCGAGCGCCACGCCGGCCAGGGTGGAGACGGCGATGATGGCGTAGAAGCGCTTGGCCATGGCCGGCTTGTGCTCCAGGCCCTTTTTCCAGTCGAAGGCGCCGGCCATGGCGTAGGCGGCCGAGCCGGCCAGCACCGGCACGGCCAGCAGGCCGGTGCCGATGATGCCGGCGGCGAACAGCAGGAAGGCGAACTCGCCGGCGATCGGACGCAGCGCCGTGGCGGCGTCGGCCGAGGTCTGGATGGTGTCGATGCCGTGCGCGTGCAAGGTCACGGCGGTGGTCAGGATGATGAAGAAGGCCACCAGGTTGGAGAAGCCCATGCCCAGCGCGGTGTCGATGCGAATGCGGCGGAAGCCGGCGCGGGCCTGCTCGGGCGCCTCGATCAGCGGCTGGCGGCCGGGCGTGGCCTGCATCTCTTCGACTTCCTGCGAGGCCTGCCAGAAGAACAGGTAGGGGCTGATGGTGGTGCCGAACACGGCGACCACGGTGGTGATGGTGGCGGCGTTCCACTCCAGCTTGGGCGCGATCAGGGCCAGGCCGACCTGCGGCCAGGAGATCTGCACGGCGAACGCCACGCCGACATAGGCCAGCAGGCCGAGAGTCAGCCATTTGAGCAGGCGCACGTAGCGGCTGTAGGGTACGAACACCTGCAGCAGCAGCGAGACGATGCCGAAGCCGGCGGCGTACAGGTGGGCCGGGCCGCCGGCCAGCAGGGCCAGCGCGTCGCCCATGGCGGCGACGTCGGCGGCGATGTTGATGGTGTTGGCCGCCAACAGCAGGCCGACAATGGCGTACAGCAGGGCGCGCGGGTAGTGCAGGCGGATGTTCCCGGCCAGCCCCTTGCCGGTGACGCGGCCGATGCGCGCGCTGATGATCTGGATGCCGACCATCAGCGGGTAGGTGAAGAACATGGTCCACAGCAGGTTCAGGCCGAACTGGGCGCCGGCCTGCGAATAGGTGGCGATGCCGCTCGGGTCGTCGTCGGCGGCGCCGGTGATCAGGCCGGGGCCGAGTTTTTTCAGCCAGCTGCGCAGGGGACGGGCGGCCGTCAAGCCGGCGAAGGGGAGGAACGATTTTTGCATACTAATTCTCGCTACAAGGGATGGCCGAGGCGCATCCGGTCGTGATCAAGCGCCCGTCGGTAAGGACGGGCACGACGTGTTTGACTTGTGGCGTAGTGATACTGACGAACGACGCTTGCATCCTGACAGCCCATCGTGACGCCTTGGTGACAAGGCGCGCGGCCACGCGACACGCGCACGGCAAAACCGGCGCGCCAAGGCGCGGGCCACGAGGGGCGAAACCAGGAGTGAGAACTTGCAGCATCAGCGGGGCGGAAGTACTCCGGCCCGGTGGGACGCCATCATCCGCGAGGAGCAAGATGACGGCAGAAGAAGGGTTCTGCGTTTATCTTGTTCCGGCGGTGCCAGCTAGGCGCTGGCCACTACAATCACCTGAACAACTGCCCATGACGGGGCTCCATAAAATGAAAACATCGTGAATGTAAGTGTTTGGCCCGGCAAAGTCAATCCGTAAAACCCTGATGGCGATCTTCGGCAGGTGGTTGGGTCGCGCTTAACATTCATTTTAAATACATGTTAAGATGTGTTCCTCCACATATGAAAGGAAGCACGCCATGCTATCGACCGAACACCGCGCCATCGTCACCGCCACCGTCCCCATCCTGGAGCAGGGCGGCGAGGCGCTGACCCGCCACTTCTACCTGAAACTGTTCGCCGACTTCCCCGAGGTGGCGCCGCTGTTCAACCAGGCGCACCAGCAGAATGGCGCCCAGCAGCGCGCGCTGGCCAACGGCATCCTGATGTATGCCAAGCATATCGACCGCCTGGAAGAACTGGGACCGCTGGCCTCGGCCATCGTCAACAAGCACGTCGCGCTGCAGATCCTGCCGCAGCACTATCCGATGGTCGGCGCCAGCCTGCTCAAGGCGATCCGCGAGGTGCTCGGCGCCGAGGTGGCGAGCGACGCGGTGATCGAGGCCTGGGCCGCCGCCTACGGCCAGCTGGCCGACCTGCTGATCGGCGAGGAGGCCGGCGTCTACGCGCGGCATGAGGCGGCGGCCGGCGGCTGGCGCGGCGCGCGCCGTTTCCAGATCGCCGCCAAGGTCGAGGAAAGCAGCGAGATCACCTCCTTCGTGCTCAAGCCGGCCGACGGCGGCGCCGTGCTCGAATTCGCGCCAGGCCAGTACATCGGCCTGCGCGTGCTGGTCGACGGCGCCGAGATGCGTCGCCAATATTCGCTGTCGGACGTCAGCAACGGCCGCGACTACCGCATCAGCGTCAAACGCGAAGAGGGCGGCAAGGTCTCCGGCCACCTGCACCGGTTGGTGGTGGGCGACAGCGTCGAGCTGTTCCCGCCGTCGGGCGACTTCACGCTGCGCGACAGCGCGCGGCCGCTGGTGCTGATCAGCGGCGGCGTCGGCATCACGCCGACCATCGCCATGCTGGGCGCGGCCTTGAAGACGGGACGGCCGGTGCACTTCATCCACGCCGCCCGCCACGCCGGCGTGCACGCCTTCCGCAGCCAGGTCGACCATCTGGCGCAGCGCCATGCGCAGATGACGCGCCATTACTGCTATGCCGAGGCGAGCGAGGGCGGCGCGCAGCCGGATGCCGTCGGCCTGCTCGACCGCGCCCAACTGGCCGCCTGGCTGCCGGCCACGCGCGACGTCGACGCCTACTTCCTCGGCCCGCTGCCGTTCATGCGCGCCGTCAAGGGCCACCTGAAGGAGCTCGGCGTGCCGGAGGCGCAGACCTACTACGAGTTCTTCGGCCCGGCCAGCGCGCTCAATTGAGCCATCGATCCGACCATTTGATCTGATGATGGCAGGAAGGGCGGCGGCAGATCGTGGCGGTGCACGCGCGCCAAGTCAGGTTGGCGGCCGGCGCCGACCTGGCCAACCTGGTCAACAAGCCGGTGTCGATCTTGCGCCAGCGCAGATGGCGGGCGGGCATTTTCCGGAGAATTTTGATCTGCGTCAAACGCGACCGATGACTTGGCGGGGGGCGCAAGTTACATTGAGTGGCCAGAGTTGCTGGCGCTACCACGGAGATTGTTCATGTTATCAAACCATGTTGTTGCCTGGATCGACCACGCACAGGCCCATGTCATCCACTTCAATCCCGCGGCGGCCGAGACCGAGGTCATCAAGACTCATTCCAGCCACCCGCACAACAAGGCCAACAGCGCCGAAAGCGCGCATTACTTCAACGCCGTCGCCAGCGCCTTGAACGGCGCCCGCGAGATCCTGCTGGTCGGCCCCGGCTTGGAAAAGCAGGCCTTCATGAAGCACCTGGAACAGCATCACCAAGGCGTCGCCAAATGCGTGATGGGTGTCGAGACGGTCGATCATCCGACCGACGGCCAACTGCTCAAGTACGCCCGCAAGTACTTCCTCAAAGTCGATCAGATGCTCTGATCGATACCGGGGTAAGCCATGCATAGCCAGTTCAGCCTAGCGTCGGAGCGCAGCATGACCGCAATGCGGCTGGAGCAGCCCGGCCTGGGCCTGGTGCTGCGGCGCGTGGCGATTCCCGTGCCGGCGCCGCACGAGCTGCTGCTGCGCGTAAGTGTCTGCGGCGTTTGCCGCAGCGACCTGCATATCGTCGACGGCGAGCTGCCGGCGCACCGCCTGCCGCTGATTCCGGGCCACGAGGTGGTCGGCCATGTGGTGCAGGCCGGCTCTCAGGCGAGCGGTTTCGCCGTCGGCGAGCGGGTCGGCGTCGCCTGGCTGGGCGGCAGCTGCGGCCATTGCGCTTATTGCGGTGACGGGCGCGAGAACCTGTGCGACGGCGCCAGCTTCACCGGCTACCACCGCGACGGCGGCTATGCCGAATACATGGTGGCGGACTCGCGCTATGTGTTCCGTTTGCCGGAACGGTACGACGACGAACAGGTGGCGCCGCTGCTATGCGCCGGCTTGATCGGCTACCGCGCCTACGCCATGGCGGGGCCGGGCAAGCGCCTCGGCCTGTATGGCTTCGGCGCGGCGGCCCACATCATTGCCCAGGTGGCGCGCCACCAGGGCCGCGAGGTGTACGCCTTCACCCGTCCGGGCGACGTGCGCGCGCAGAACTTCGCGCGTCAACTGCGTGTCGTTTGGGCCGGCGGTTCCGACGAGCCGACACCGGAGGAACTCGATACCGCCATCATCTTCGCCGCCAACGGTGATCTGCTGCCGAAGGCGCTGGGCGACGTCGGCAAGGGCGGCAGTGTGATCTGCGCCGGCATCCACATGAGCGACATCCGGAGTTTTCCGTACGCCTTGTTGTGGGGTGAGCGCAGCGTGCGCTCCGTCGCCAACCTGACGCGCGCCGACGGCGAGGCCTTCTTCCGCATCGCCGCCGAGCTACCGCTGCGCACCCGCACCACGGCGTTCGCGCTGCGCGACGCGCAGAAGGCGCTGGACGCGCTGCGCGCCGGCGACGTCGACGGCGCCGCCGTGCTGCGCTGCCGCGACTGACTGGATGTGGCTCTGCATGACACAGCAGAATCGGTAAATATGCCTCGCCATACCGAGCCACTTTATCCCGTGTCTAGACGAAGCGGCCACCGCCGTCAATGTGCAAGACTTCGGCATTCATGTAGCTATTGCTCAATAGCAATACAATCGCCTGCGCGACTTCATCCGGATAGCCGGCGCGGCCCCCAGGCAATGTATCGGCCGCCTGCTTGAATATCGCGGCGCGAACCTCCGTACCGAATGAGTCAAACAGTGGCGTTTCAACGAGGCCGGGCGAGATGACATTGACCCGGATCGGTTTGAGTTCGAGAGCCAGGGCTCGCGCCAGCGCTTCCACGCCGCGCACAGCGGCGGCGACGACCGCAGTGCCGTTATCCGCCGGACGGTCCGAATACTGCCCGCCCGTCAAGACGATCGAAGCGGTGGGCGGCATCAGCGGCAGGGCGGCTTTGATGGCATAGAGCGCGCCGGCGATACGTTCCTTGACCGCCGACAGTAGTTGGTCCGGATCCGTATCGGCCAACCTGCCGACAGGCAGACCACCGGCGGTGATCACCAGATGATCGACCCGCGTCATGCCGTCGAATACGGCTTCAACGCTTTTTCTATCCGCGATGTCGGCGACCGCTGTCCGGGCGCCGCCGATTTCGCCGGCAGCCGCCGCGAGCTTCGCCAGTGTTCGTCCGGCGAGGGTGACGGTGGCGCCTTGCGCTTTTACGGCCTTGGCCGTCGCCAGACCAATGCCTGTGCTGCCGCCAAATACGACGACATGGGCGCCGTCCAAGGATGTTTTCGTTACTGTGTTCATCAGGTTTCCTGGGAAAAGAGGGGTGGAGACGAAATGTTATGTCATTCCAAATGGCACAGGAACGTGAGAGAATTGAATATAGCCTATGCCACAGGAGAATGACTTGGATTCAATTCAGTCGCTGCGACTGTTCACGCGCGTGGTCGAATTGGGCAGTTTTTCGGCTGCGGCCCGCGAGGAAAATACCGGCCAACCGACGATCAGCAAGGTCATCGCCGCGCTGGAGCGCAAGCTTGGGGTCCGGTTGTTGGAGAGAACGACGACCAGTTTGACGCTGACCGACGAGGGCGCGCGGTTCTACGAGCGCAGCAAGCGCGTGATCGAGGAGTACGCCGACGCGGTGGCGGATGTGCGGGGTCAGACACAACGGCTTGCCGGAACGCTGCTGGTGAATGCGCCCGTGGGACTGGGAGAACTGCGCCTGAATGCCCTATTGCTCGAATTTCTTGCCACCTATCCCGAGATCGAAATCGAGCTCGTTCTGAACGACCGGGTGATCGATCTGATCGAGGAAGGGGTCGACGTGGCCATACGGCTTGGCGATGAGCTGCCGCCCCACGTCGTGGCGCGGCATATCGCGTCGTCGCCGCGTGTGCTGGTGGCGACGCCCGAATACATCAAGCGCAGCCAAAAGGTGCGCCGGCCCGAAGACCTGGCGCAGCACGAATACATTCGCTATGCGGGAATCGCCTCCGGAAGCATGATGGAATTTTCCAATGCAGCTGAAAAAATTGTCGTTGCGACCACGGGGCGTTATCGCGTCAACAGTTCGCTGGCCCTGCGCCAATGCTTTCTTGCGGGGATAGGCTTGGGTACAGCCCCGGCATGGTTGGTCCAGGATTTGATCGACACCGGTGCGCTGGTTCAGCTGCTCCCAAAATGGCAGATGGCTTCCCAGGCGGTTCACTTGGTGTACCCATCCCGCAAATACCAGCCGTTGAGGACGCGCACCTTGCTGCAGTTCCTGGCCGGGAGGGTCCCGCACCTGCCCGGGCTTCGCGCCGCCGTAAGTTAGCGGCTGCCACAACGGCCTTCACGCTTCAAATACCGTTTGCAGCTTTGGGTGCCAGCGCGCTCAGGCGGCCGTACAGTCGCACCGCCGCGAACAGGTTCCACCACAAGGCCAGGCAGGACGCGCACAGCAGCGCCGCCGCCGGCCGCGCCAGCATGGCCGGCTGGTAGCAGGCCGCCAGCAGCAGCGCCAACGCCAGCAGATGCAGGCCGAGCTGCCAGCGCGCGTGGCGCTCGGCGATGATGCGGTTCACCCCCGGCACCAGGCCGGCGGCGCGCGCCGGCGTCGGCTGCAGGTGATACCAGACCAGGAAGGGCACGATCTTGTACAGCATGCCGTTGATCGACGACAGTCCGAAGCCGACGATCATCAACACGCCCAGCGCCAGCGGCCTGGCCGTCGCCGCGTAGGGCAGCAGCCAGACCAGCGGCGCCGCCAGCAGGCTGGCCATGGCGCAGCGCCAGAAGATGGTGGTCGGTTCGGCGCGCGGCCGCTTGCGCCGCGCCAGCAGCCACAAGGTGCTCAGCGCGAACAGCGCGAACACGGCGCCCAGCAGCAGCGCCACGGCGCGGCGCGGCAGGCCATCGCCGGCATCGTCGCCGAGAGCGTAACCCAGGCTCAAGGCGGCGAGCAGCAGGAAGGCCAGCTTGCCGAACCAGCGCGTCAGGTAGGGCGGATACGGCTCGGTGACCTGGAACATTGGAATCACCTGGAAGGCGACGCCGGCCACCAGTACGCCTAGCCAACCGAGCAAGCCCCATGCGACATGCAGGTCGAGCAGGGTGGGTAGTGACGGCGTGTTCGGTGCGACGGGGAAGAAGGCGACGCTCCAGGCGGCGGCAACGGCGCGCGACGCCGCTGACACCGTTCTGGCGAAGCCGGCCGGCCAGGCGAAGGCGGCGGCCAGCAGGCCGCCCAGGGTGACGGTGACGGCCAGCGCGGCCAGCGCCAGGCGGATGCCGGTGACGGTGGGGCTGGCGTCGCCGCGCGCCTGTTGTTTGAGCTCGCCGGCGTGGCGCCATAGCCCCAATGCGCAGGCGGCGAGCAGCATCAGTAACGCCGGCAGCAGCGTGGCCAGGGCCAGCTGGAACAGCAGCGGACGTTGCAGCCAGAAGCCGGCCGCCAGCAGCAGGCTGCCGGCGCACAGGCCGAGGTGGGCGACGTTGCTGACCAGGGCGGCGCGCGGCAGGGCCACGCCGGCCACCACCGGCAGCAGTTGCAGCAGGGCGCCGACCATGGTCATGCTCAGGCAGCCCAGCGTCAGCAGATGGGTCAGCGCCAGCGTGGCCGGCGACCAGCGCGAACTGAGCGCGTCGGCGCCCTGCATCAGCAGCAGGCCGGCGGCCAAGGCGGCGAACAAGGGCGCGCTGAGGAAGTAGCGCAGCGGCGCCGACAGCGGTGGATTTCGCTCGAACGCCAGCACGCGCCGTACCGATGGCGTGGCGGCTGCGGCTACGGCTGTCAACGTTGAGCTTCCGCCTGTCCCGGACGGCCGGCGCGCAGCGGCTCCCAGATGCGTACTTCGAAGCGGTAGTCGTCGCGCACGGTGGTGTGGTGGGCGTAGCCGTTCTTCTCCAGGATGCCGTACAGCGGATGCGGCTCGCGGTCGATCAGCACGCACAGGCGCTGGCGGGGACCGATGCGGTCGAGCGCGTCCAACACGCGCACCATCGGCTCCGGCGGCGCCAGGCCGCCAACGTCAAGCACGCTTTCCTCCCAGTCGTCGCCTTCATCGTAGGGGAGGTTCATCATGCGACTCCTTCCAGTTGACTGTGGCCGAGCGGTGCCTGGTGGTGGCTGGATTTGGCCATGTCGGCCATCGCCGCCAGCACCGCCGCTACCTGCGGCGGCGCCAGCATGCGGTCGGCCATCGGGTAGAGGATGCCTTCCTCCTTCAGATTATGCTGGCGCATCAGCATGCGCAGCGTGTCGGCGTGGTCGAAGAAGTCGTCCTGCTCGCGCTGCGCGATGGCCGCGTGCATGTCCTGCAGGATGGCGCGCATGTGACCATGCTCGCCGCGCATGACGGCGGTGGGGCCGTTGGCGCTGCCCATGGCCTGCTCCAGCGCCGGGAACATCACCTGCTCCTCCATCGCCAGGTGGCCCTCCAGTTGGCGGCGGAACACGGCGAATTCGGCGCCGGCGCCGTCCCAGTCGCCTTGGTTGACCAGCGCCTCGGCGTGGGCGTAGCGCTGGTCGCAGTCGTGGTGATCCTGTTCCAGGTAATTGCCAATGCTGCTCATTCGATTTCCTTTTGCTTTCGTGTTGTTGTTGAGCACATTGTCACACTCGGCCAAGGTCGGTTTCTTTGATACACATCAAGAATTTCGAGGATGCCTGGACGCTAATGGGGCCGCCGCAGGGTAAAACGGGGGAACAGCGCCTCGACCTGGGCGATCACGTCCTGGCCGGGGTAGCCCGGCTGCGCGTGGGCCTTGAGCGCCGCGTCGTTGCAGCCCTCCGGCCGGAACTCCTGTAGCACGTAATTGCGCACGCCCATGCCGGCCAAGGTGCCGGCCAGCGCGACGATGTCGTGCGGCCGCAGCAGCGTCGGATGGATGGTGGTGCGGCACTCGTAGTCGACGCCGCTGTCGACGATGACGCGGGCGCAGGCCTGCGCCTGCTCGCCGCTGTCCGGCGCGCCGGTGATGCCGGCGTAGTGCGCGAACGGCGCCTTGATGTCGAAGCCGACCCAGTCGACCAGCGGCAGCACCTCGGCCAGCCGCTCGGGGTAGATACAGGCCGTGTGCAGGCCGATCTTGAAGCCGAGCGCGCGTGCCTGTCGCATGGCGCCGGCCAGCGCCGGGTCGATGGTCGGCTCGCCGCCGCTGAACACCACCGCGTCGATCAGGCCGACGCGGCGCTCGAGCAATGCGAGCACGTGCTGCCACGGCAAGGGGCTGTGCGCCGGGCGCGCCTGCAGATGCGGATTGTGGCAGTAGCCGCAGCGCCAGGGGCAGCCCTGCACGAACACCACGGCCGACAATTGGCCGGGGTAGTCGGTGGCGCTGAACGGCGTGATGCCGCCCACCTTCAACTGTCGCGTCGCCGGCGCCGTGGCGCCGCCGTCCATCCTCACCAGGCGCGCTTCCATCTTAGTGGCAGGCGGCCGCGCACGGCTCCTGGAAGTATTTGCGTTCGTAGAACTCGCCTTTTTTGCCGGTGTTGAAGGACGAGACGGGGCGGTGGTAGCCCATCACGCGGGTCCAGATTTCGCACGGTTGGCGTTCGCTGTCGTCCAGCATGACGGCTTGGTTGGCGGCGTGCAGGGTCAGGCTCAGATCGGTCATGGTGATTCCTTGGTCGTGGTGGTGGAAGTTGAAGTTGAGGTTGAAGTTGAGGTGCGCAGCGTCCGTCTAGGCTACGGCCAGCTGCTTTTTGGCGATCAGGTCGGCGTCGCATTTCGGGCAGAACTTGTGGCTGCCGTTCAGATAGCCGTGCTTCGGACAGATCGAGAAAGTCGGCGTGATCGTGATGTAGGGCAGGCCGAAGCGGCTCAGCGCGCGCTTGACCAAGGTGCGGCAGGCGTCCGCGCTCGACAGCGCCTCGGTCATGTACAGGTGCAGCACGGTGCCGCCGGTGTACTTGCGCTGCAGCGCGTCCTGCTGTTCCAGCGCCTCGAAGGGGTCGTCGGTGTAGCCGACCGGCAGTTGCGAGGAGTTGGTGTAGTAAGGCATATCCTCGGTGCCGGCCTGTAGGATCTCCGGATAGCGCTTGCGGTCCTCCTTGGCGAAGCGGTAGGTGGTGCCCTCGGCCGGCGTCGCCTCCAGGTTGTACATATGGCCGGTCTCCTCCTGGAATTCGAGCATGCGGGCGCGCACGTGGTCGAGCAGGCGCAGGGCGAAGTCGCGGCCCCAGGTGCTGGTGATGTCGTGCTGGTCGCCGCTGAAATTGCGGATCATCTCGTTGATGCCGTTCACGCCCAAGGTGGAGAAGTGGTTGCGCAGCGTGCCCAGGTAGCGTTTCGTGTACGGGAACAGGCCGTTGTCCATATGCCGCTGGATCACCTTGCGCTTGATTTCCAGGCTCTGTTTGCCCAGCTCCATCAGACGGTCCAGCGCGGCCAGCAGGCCGTCCTCGTCGCCCTGGTATAGATGGCCGAGGCGGGCGCAGTTGATCGTCACCACGCCGAGCGATCCGGTCTGCTCGGCCGAGCCGAACAGGCCGTTGCCGCGCTTGAGCAGTTCGCGCAGATCGAGCTGCAGGCGGCAGCACATCGAGCGGATCATGTTCGGCTTCAGCTCCGAGTTGATGAAGTTCTGGAAGTAGGGCAGGCCGTAGCGCGCCGTCATCTCGAACAGCAGCTCGGCGTTCGGGCTGTGCCAGGCGAAGTCCTCGGTGATGTTGTAGGTCGGGATGGG
The DNA here is from genome assembly GCF_016461825.1 of Rugamonas violacea. Taxonomy (GTDB): domain Bacteria; phylum Pseudomonadota; class Gammaproteobacteria; order Burkholderiales; family Burkholderiaceae_D; genus Rugamonas. The sequence goes on from NZ_JAEMNU010000134.1 coordinate 30,407, forward strand.
GAAGGTGAAGGCGCGGCCCTTGGCGTCGCCGGTCATCATGATCTCGATGTAGGCGCGGTTGATCATGTCCATCTCGTCTTGCAGCTCGCCGTAGCAGAAGGCCATCTCCTGGCCGGCGATCAGCGGCACCTGCTCGCGCAAGTCCTCCGGGCAGACCCAGTCGAAGGTCAGGTTGGTGAACGGCGTCTGGGTGCCCCAGCGCGACGGCACGTTGAGGTTGTAGATCAGCTCCTGGATGTACTGCTTGACGTCGGCGTAGCTCAGGCTGTCCTTGCGCACGTAGGGCGCCATGTAGGTGTCGAAGGAGCTGAAGGCCTGCGCGCCGGCCCACTCGTTTTGCAGCGTGCCGAGGAAGTTGACGATCTGGCCGATGGCGCTCGACATGTGCTTCGGCGGTCCCGATTCGACCTTGCCCGGCACGCCGTTCAGGCCCTCGTTGAGCAGGGTGCGCAGCGACCAGCCGGCGCAATAACCGGCCAGCATGTCGAGGTCGTGGATGTGCAGGTCGGCCTCGCGGTGGGCCTGGCCCACCTCGGGCGGATAGACGTGGTTGAGCCAGTAGTTGGCGATCACCTTGCCCGACACGTTGAGGATCAGGCCACCCAGCGAGTAGCCCTGGTTGGCGTTGGCGTTGACGCGCCAGTCCTGCTGGTTGAGGTATTCGTTGATCGAGGTTTCGACGTCGATCAACGACTTGCGGTCCTGCCGCAGCGCCTGGTGCTGCGAGCGGTAGATCACGTAGGCGCGCAGGGTCTTGCGGTAGCCGGCGTCGTACAGCACGTTCTCCACCAGGTCCTGCAACACCTCGACGCTGAGCATGCTGTGGTGGTCGATTGCGCTGCGTCGCAGCACCACCGTTTGCGCCAGGTTGCCGGCCGTGTGGGCGTCGTATTCGCCGCTGGCCTCGCCGGCGCGTTGCAGCGCCGAGACGATCTTGGCGACGTCGAACGCCTGCGTGCTGCCGTCGCGTTTGATGATGTTGCTATGGAAATTAACTGCTGCCACGATCACTCCTCGTCACTAGATGTAGTTGGTTTGAGTAGGTTAATCACTAGCCATGGTATGGTCAACCAAAGTTGCGGCAATTTTCACAGTTCTTGATTCAAGTTAATTCCATCGCCGCCCCGGCCCTTTTCAGAGCGTTTTGAGCGCCGCCAGCAGTTGTTTGAGGAAGAGCGGATCGGGCGTCACATCGAGCTTGCTGCTGGCCGTCTGCACGCTGCCGGCGCCGTCGAGCAGGGCGATGCGGGTGGTGTGGTTGATCTCGCCGCCGCCCAGCACGCGGTACTTGATGTTCAGCGCCGAGGCCAGCATGCGGGTCTGGCTCTCGTCCTTGGCGACGGCGATGCGGAACTGGCGCGGGTCGAGTTTGTGGGTGCTCATCAGCTGGCCCAGCGAACCGGGCGTGTCGTGGAAGGGATCGAGGCTGACCATCAGCACAGTCAGTTTTTTTCCATTGGCGCCGAGCGCCGTCACGGTCTGCTTGAGGTTCTCGATGACGATCGGGCAGGCGGTGTTGCAGTCGCCGTAGAACATGGTGATCAGCAGCGGCTTGCCGGCCAGGTCGGCCAGGGTGAAGCGCTGGTTCTGCGTGTCGACCAGCGCGGTGTTGAGGCGGTACAGCGAATCGCCGGGCAGGGCGGCGGCGTGCAAGCAGTGCAGCGGAGCGACGGCGGCCGTGATGGCGGCGCATTGCAGGAAGGTGCGGCGTTTCATGGTGTGCTTTCTTGGGTGGTCGGGACGGCGTCGCGGGCGCAGCGGAAGCCGAGGTTGGCGCCGTCCTGGTTGCTTTCCATCGCGGCCAGCAGGGCCAGGCGCATCAGCACCGCGTAGTTGCGCCGGTCGGCCAGGGTGACGGCGGCGCCGCCGCAGTAGTCGAGCTGCTTCTGCTCGCCCTTGGCGCGGCTGTCGGCGTTGACGAACAGGCCGTTGTAGTCCTCCACCCATTCCCACACCAGGCCGTGCATGTCTTCGATGGCGTAGTAGTTGGGCGTGCCCTGGCCGATGGCGCCGGGCGGCGTGTTGCCGGGCCGGGAGTACCAGTTGAGGATGCGCGCCAGCCAGGCCGGATCGTCGCGCGCGTCGGCGCGGCTGTCGTCGGCGGCGCCGGCGAATTCCCACTCGTGCCAGCGCGGCAGGCGCGCCTGTTCGCTGGCGCAGTAGGCCTGCGCGGCGTACCAGCTGACGTTGATGACCGGGGCGGCGTCGGCCAGCGGCGCCGGCGCGTCGTCGCCGCCCCAGCCGCGTAGATAGGTGGGGCTGGCGAACAGCGCGGCCACCTGGCCACGGCGCCACTCGGGATGCTGTTGGATGAAGTCGCGGAACTCGGCGTTGCTGACCGGCCGCGTGCGCAGCTGGAAGGGCGCCACCAGCGCCGGCGCGTCGACGCCGTCGCCCGGCAGCACGCTGCGCAGCGAACCGCCGGGCACGGGGCGGTAGTCGGCGCCCATGCCGGCGCGGGCGGCCGCCAGCGCCGGCGCCGCGTTCTGGATATTGAGCGGAGCGCCGTCGGCGCAGAGGGCACTGGCGGCGCTGCCGGCATACAGCAGGCCGACCAGGGCCGTCCGTGCCGCCAGTGTGGCGCGGCGAGGCAGGCCCGGGCCCATTACTTGGTCAAGCGCATATCGCGCACCTGGGCCGGCGTCAGCAAGGCCTTGCCCTTGTTGAAGTCCGTGCTGACGTAGTTGATGACGGCGGCGACGTCGTCATCGCTCAGTTCCTGCGGCGGCATCACGCCGCTGTAGTGTTCACCGTTGACCACCAGTTCGCCGCTGCGGCCGTTGATGACGATGTGCGCCATCTCATACGGACGTTGTTGGAAGAAGTCGGAATTGGCCAGCGGCGGGAAGACCCCGGCGACACCTTTGCCGTCGGGCTGGTGGCAGGCGGCGCAGGTGGACTCGTAGACTTCCTTGCCGCGCACCTTCTGCGCCGGTGTGGTGGCCACGGCGGGGGCGGCGGCGGGTTTGGCGGCCGGCTTGGCGCCCGGCGCCGCCGGCAGCGGGGTCTTGACGCCTTTGCCGTAGATGGCGAAATTGTCCGGACCGCTGACCGACAGCAGGCCGATGGCGCCTTTGTTGAAGGCCCGCGTCAACGAGTGGTCGACGATGGTCAGGTTGCCCGGCACGCGCGGGGTGAACTCGACGATGGTCGAGCCGCCGGCCGGCACCATGGTGGTCTGCACGTTTTCCTGGAAGTGCTTGCCGCCCTCGGTGTAGACCTTGTCGAAGATCGCACCGATGATGTGGAAGCTCGACGTGGTGTTGGGGCCGCCGACGCCGAAGTACATGCGCACCGATTCGTTGGTCTTGGCGGTCAGCGACTTGGCGCCGGTCAGCGCGCCGTCGGCGCCGTTGAACAGCACGTAGGTCGGCTTCTCGTCGATGGCTTTTTGCATGTCGAAGGCTTGCAGGCCGGGCGCGCGGTAGGCGCCGGTGGTGTAGAAATCGCCCTGCATGACGTAGTATTCCTTGTCGACCGGGGTCATGCCTTCCTTCGGCTCGACCAGGATCATGCCGTACATGCCGTTGGCGACGTGCATGCCGACCGGCGCGGTGGCGCAGTGGTAGACGTACAGGCCGGGGGCCAGCGCCTTGAAGGTGAAGCTGGCTTCGTTGCCCGGCGCGATCAGGGTCTGGCTGGCGCCGCCGCCCGGGCCGGTCACGGCGTGCAGGTCGATATTGTGCGGCAGCTTGTTGTTTGGCAGGTTCAGCAGATGCAGTTCGACGGTGTCGCCCTCGCGCACGCGGATCATCTTGCCCGGCACGGTGCCGCCGAAGGTCCAGAAGGTGTAGCTGGTGCCCGGCGCGATTTCGCGCTCGATTTCCTCGACGGTCAGGTTGACCACGACGTGGGCGGCGGTCTTGCGGGTGATGCGCGGCGGCAGCGATGGCGGCGCCACCAGCTCCTGCACCACCACGGGCAAGCCGTCCGACGCGGGTGCGGCGACTGGCGCGCTGCCGACCGGCGACATGCAGAGGGCGGCAGTGACGCCGGCAAGCCAGGAGGCGGCAAGTTTGTAGTTCTTTTTCATCTGATTCACCTTGTTTTTTATTAGGGTCATGACATCGCTCAAATCTTGATGTCCTAACCATGCTATGCGTAGGGACGAACACTTTCCTTGATGTAAGTTGTGTATTTGCCTAAGTAAAGCAGGGAATCGGGCACGCTTGATCTGGAACTGGACAAAGCTTGTCCAATGTCAATTCGGTCTTCTTGCATTTGTAGGCATGCCAAGGTCTGGCGATGCTCGGTACCTTGCGGCTACAATGAGTTTCGATAAAGAAAAGGTAACTATGCAACCATCACGCGTGCCGTCCACCAAGCGAAGTGCCTCATGGGCTCGGCATATCGGTTTCTTGCTGCTGATACCGCTGACATCGATATTTTTGTCCGGCTGCGCCTCTCCCAAGCGGACTGATTTGAGCTCAAAGAACCTGCACGAGACACTAAAAATTCTTGCGGAAACACACCATGTCTGCGCTGTGTCGCTTGCTGTCATCAAGGACCGAAAACTTGATTCGATTGATTCCGCGACCGGCTGCCCGCCAGCTCCATCGCCGAATCCAGACAGCGTTTTTCAAGCGGCATCTCTTAGCAAACCGGTCTTTGCCTATGCGGTGTTGAAGTTGGTGGCGCAAGGAAAATTGGAGCTTGATGCGCCCGTAATGAAGTATTTGCCGCAAGGGTATCGACACCAATTCGATCCTTTGAAAGCGGAGCCTTCCGATCTGGTGAGCGATCCCCGACTTGCGGCGATCACCGTTCGGATGGTTCTGAACCACACATCCGGATTGCCGAATTGGGCCTCCGGGCCACTGAATTTCGATTCGACTCCCGGAGAAAAATGGAATTATTCAGGGGAAGGCTACGTGTTGCTGCAGCGCGCCGTGGAGGCGGTCACCGGCCAGCCACTGGATCAATTCATGCGCTCGCAGGTATTCAAGCCCTTGGCCATGGACCACAGTGATTACGTATGGAACGAAGGAATCGCGCAAAACCTTCTGCCTGGAACCAAGGCGAATGGGACGCCGAGGACGACAATGGCGCTGAAAAACCCGATTGCCGCTTTTTCCCTCCACACCACGGCGGCGGATTATGGAAAATTTCTCGTCAAGCTGCTAAACGATGACGATGTGGTCAAACAGTTGATCGCATCACCTGTCTCTGTTGATCCAAGCCTCGGTCTCAGTTGGGGCTTGGGTTGGGGAATGGAGCGCGATCAGGACGATTCCTATCTTTGGCAGTGGGGCAACAATACCGGTTACCGCGCATTCGTCATGGCATCTGTTCGAACGGGAGACGGCTTTGTGATGCTGACCAACAGTGAAAATGGATTGGAACTGGCGGAACCAATCGCACAAAAGATCCTACCGGGCGAACACAAGCTTTTTCAGTCTTCCATACTGGGCAAGGACATCACGAATTTGCTCTGCAATAGATTGCGTTTGTGCCTTTGACTACTATCCACACAGGATCGTCATCATCAAATTTATCGGCACCCACGGGGCGCCTGAATCGGGTTTATGAAATTCTAAGCGGCGCCCATCCGCTAACGTTGGCGATGATCCGGCGCCTGCACGAAGGGCTGGGCATTCCGGGCGAGTTGCTGATCCAACCGGGCCGGCGTGGACTTGAAGCTTTCTCGCAACCCGTCGGTGCGCAGAGTTTGGCGGATGGTCCGGCGGAAGGCTAGAACGGCAGCGCTTGCTTGCTGACGGCGACGATGTAGCCGAAACAGGCGAGGGCGGCGGCGAAGGCGGTGGCGCGCACGGCGCGGGTCTTGCCGCGCTTGAGGGCGATGGTGCCCAGCACGATGTAGAGCAGCAGGGCGACCACCTTGGCGCTCAGCCAGCCCTGCGCCAGCGGATACTGCGCGCTCGTCACCGCCAGGGTGACGGCGCTGGCTATCGCCGACGCCATCCTCGACCGAATCATGCAGCGCAACCACCGCTTCACGCTGACCGGCGACTGCGGCTGCACTTGGACCGCTAACAAATCGACCCGTTGGTGCTCTTGCCGGTTGGTACGTCGAGACCGAAATAGCACGAATATCCATCGTCCTTGGTGTAGGTGCAGGAGAGATCGCCCCTGTTCCGTTCCCTGTAGCCCGCAGCGTCGCTGCAAGACATCTTTGCGTCAGGACCGATTTGATTGAACAGATCTTTCGCAAGCGGCCCCTTGAACATGAATGCCACCTTTCTATCTTTGCTCGTGGGAGGAATTGCTTCGGATAGGGTGCCACCATACACTTGGTAGTCTCCTTTGAGCGGCTTTGGCGTGCCGTCCCAGGCCGGCGGAACTTTCTCGGCTGCCTGCGCCAGCGAATACAAGCCCAGCACGGCGGCAATGAACACCATGCGCGTGCTCATGATGCCAACCGTGCCCAGAGTTCAACATGGAAGTGGTCGTCGTGGCGCAGTTGACTCGTCACGCGGCTGCCCAGCGCTCCCTGTATATTGGGGTCGTTGAAGTAGACGAGCTTCACCCATGGATGTTCCACGAACAGGCAGATGAGCCAAAGCGTGGCCTCGAAGTCGTACACGGCGGTGTCTCGATACGAACAGCGCGCGTCCTGGCCGGTCATCATGTCCTTGCGAACTGGGCGACAGTCCATCTCGATGCCCTTTTGGTGGGACTTGTGACTGTCGTACTGCTTCCCCCCGTCAATGCTGATGTTCCCGATCCCGAACTTGCGATTGCAGATGGCCTGCCAGTCACGCTCAATCTGGAAGATTAGGGTGAGCAGCTTGGGGTGCGCGTACTGGGCCAGGCGCCCCGTTCCCGGCACGTAGTGCAGGTTCCCGTACACGTAATAGCCGGCGTCTTCTGGCGCTTGCGGCAACATATAGTAGCCGCGGGAATCCTTCGGCTGAATTGGCACTCCGGTGGCATCCATGACCGCCCCCTAAGCGCAGCACTTTTTGGCGTTCAGATCCCATCCGCCGGCAGTGCTACCGCTACTGCCTCCGGCGATCTTCTGCTGCGTGTACGTCCACTTCACCTTGGAGAAGCACAACCCGAACTCGTCGAGGAGCAGGCCGCCGTCGCGCATCAGCTGGTCCATGTGGGATAGCAGAACGTTTTCCAGTTCGACCTGGTAATACTTCACCGGCTTGCCGTCGCCATCGGCCCGCATGAATTCCAACCTGGCCTTCGGAATCGTTTTGCCCATAGAGCAGTGCTGCATCAGGATCGGCGAGGCGAGATCCGCAAGCTTGGTAAGCGACAGGGAGCGATGCTCGGAGTGACCTGTCGTGTGGCCGCCGCCGGTGGACATGCTGCTGCTTTTGGGCTGCGTTACACCCAGGTGTGCCGAGGTTATTTCGATCCATCCCAGGTGCGCCGAGTCGGCCGACTCGCCCTTGATGCCGTCAATTTGTAGATATGCGTCGATTGCCATGATGTCTCCGAATAATTGAGGGAACGTCCAGGCATTGTTGTCCACCCCCCGCATGGACGGATTGGGCGGTGTCAACCGGCGTGTAACTTGGGAAGGTTTGTTGGTCGATGCTGCGCAGAATTTGGCGGATGGTCCGGCGGAAGGCTAGAACGGCAGCGCTTGCTTGCTGACGGCGACGGCGACGATGTAGCCGAAGCAGGCGAGGGCGGCGGCGAAGGCGGTGGCGCGCACGGCGCGGGTCTTGCCGCGCTTGAGGGCGACCGTGCCCAGCACGATGTAGAGCAGCAGGGCGACCACCTTGGCGCTCAGCCAGCCCTGCGCCAGCGGATACTGCGCGCTCGTCACCGCCAGGGTGACGGCGCTGGCCAGCAGCGCCGTGTCGATGATGTGGGGAGCCACGCGCACCCAGCGCTGTTGCAGCCGGGCCGGCTGGAACAGCATCCAGCAGCCGCGCAACAGGAACAGGCTGCCGCTGAGGGCGGCGCAAGTCATGTGCAGGTGCTTGAGCGCGTAGTAGTCCATAAGTCGTTTAATCCAGTGATTCGGTGACCAAGAAGTCGATGACGATCTCGCCGGGCTGGCGCGAAACGTAGCCGACCTTCACTTTGGAGCCGAAGAAATTGTTGATTTGCTGGAGCAGCGGAATCGGATCGTGGTCGTTACAGAACCGCATGACTTCTCCAGGGTTGAGGGCGTCCAGGGCGCCGAAGATGGCGGCGTGGCGGAAGCGTTTGGCGACACCGCGCGCGTCGAATGGGTAGATGCCTTCGGGGCCGGTGGGGTGCGAACAATCGTGTGCCATTTTATAAACTCCAGGTCATTTAGTCAAAGCGGGGAGGCGGCCGACCGGCGGCCTCCCCGGGCTTACTTCTACTTCTTACTTCTTACTTCCTACTGCTTATTTCATTGCAGATCCAACCTCAGGCGCGGTTGCTGCCGGCCACGGTTTGCGCGGCGCTGGCTTTTTTGCCGCCCGTCAGCAGGCGCCAGGCGAACAGCGCCAGGAACAGCGTGCCGATGGCGAACACCACGTCGCCGGGGACGCGCATCCAGACCAGGGTTTCCATCAGTTTCGAGTGGATCACCTCGGGCGAACGGGCGAACCACATGCCTTTGCTGACGCTGGCCCAGGCCTGGTAGATGCCGGCCGGAACCAGCGAGATGAACACCATCATGCCCAGGCCGATATTCAGCATCCAGAACATCGGTGCCAGCAGGCGGTCGGACCAGGCGGCGCGGTCGCTCAGGCCGCGCAGGCAGAACAGCAGCAGGCCGATGCCGAGCATGCCGTAGACGCCGAACAGGGCGGCATGGCCGTGGGCGGCGGTCAGGTTCAGGCCTTGCATGTAGTACAGCGCGATCGGTGTGTTGATCGAGAAGCCCAGCAGGCCGGCGCCGATGGTGTTCCAGAAGCCGACGGCGATGAAGCACAGGATCGACCATTTGTAGGTGGCGACCCACGGTGCGACCTTGGAACGTTGGTAGTTGCGATAGGCTTCGATGCCGATCAGCGACAGCGGCACCACTTCCAGCGCCGAGAACATGGCGCCGATGGCGATGACGAAGGTCGGCGTGCCGGTGAAGTACAGGTGGTGCAGCGTACCGAGGATGCCGCCGAACAGGAAGACGATGGTCTCGAGCACGATGGCGCTGTTGGCGGTGGCGGCGCGGATCAGGCCCAGTCGGGTGAACAGCAGGGCGATGACGGCGGTGGCGAAGACCTCGAAGAAGCCCTCGACCCACAGGTGGACCAACCACCAGCGCCAGTATTCGATCATCGAGTAGTGGCTATGGCGACCCCAGGTCAGCGAGGTGGCGTAGAAGCCGCCGATGCACAGCGCGGCGAGGAACACCATGACGATCAGGCCACGGCTTTCCGACGGTGTGCGCAGCGCCGGCCACAGGGCGCGGCCGAGCAGGGTGACCCAGAACAGCAGGCCGACGAACAGCAGGATCTGCCAGATCCGGCCCATGCTGGTGAACTCCAGGCCCTGGTTGCCGATCCAGAAGGCGAAGGCGGTGCCCTTGTGTTGCAGCGAACCGATCCAGCCGAAGGCGGTCGAGCCGACGACGATGAACAGCAACGCGTAGAACAGCAGGTTGACGCCGAGCTTTTGGAACTTCGGCTCGTGGCCGGAGATGGCCGGGGCGATGTACAGGCCGGTGGCCAGCCAGGCGGTGGCGATCCACAGCACGGCGAACTGGGTGTGGATGGTGCGGCTGACGACGAACGGCAGGATCTCGGCCAGCGGGTAGCCGAAGAAGCTTTGTCCCTCGACGGCGTAATGGGCGGTGATGACGCCCATGCCGACCTGGGCCAGGATCAGGCCGATGACGACGAAGAAGTACTTCTTGGTGGCCAGCATGGACGGCGTCGGCTTCAGGTTGAACAGCGGGTCGGCCTTGGGCGCGACGGGATCGCCTTCCTCCTTGGCGGTCGAGTGCAGCATCACCATGCCGGCGATGGCGCCGATCATCAGGATGATACTGGCGATCGACCAAATGCCGGCGCCGGCGCTGGGACGGTTGTCGACCAGCGGTTCGTGCGGCCAGTTGCTGGTGTAGCTCAGGTCGACCTCGTTGGGCCGGTCGGTGGCGGCGGCCCAGGCCGACCAGAAGACGAAGGCCGGCAGGGCGCGCAGATCGTCCTGGTCGGTCAGCGAGTTGCTGTTCATGGCGTACTGGCTGCGCAGGGTGTCGAGTTCGCGGGCGTCGCCGAACAAGTCCATATAGTGCTTGGCAACCTGGCGCACGGCTTCGGCGCGGTCGGCCGACAGGGTGATGGTGGCGCTGTTGGCGTCGTAGCTGTTATGCCGCATCTCTTCCTTCAGGCGGGCGTTCAGCGCGCCTTTCTTGGACACGTCGAGCTGCTCGAAGGGCGCGCCGAACTCGCGCTGGGCCCAGATCTCGCGCAAGGCGACGGCTTCGCGGTGCAGCCAGTCGGCCGACCAGTCCGGCGCCACATAACTGCCGTGGCCCCAGACGGAGCCGAGCTGCTGGCCGCCGGCCGACAGCCAGGCTTGCTGGCCACGGTCGACCTGGCCTTCGGAGAACAGCACTTTTCCTTCGATGCTGATCACTTGTTTGGGAATCGGCGGCGCGGTCAGATAAATCTCCGCACCCACCCAGCCGAGGACGGCGAAGGAGAGTGCGCAGATGACGGCGAGCCAGGTCCAGAGTTTGCGCGTAGCGTGCATGGCTTGGTTCCTCTTTGTTGTAGTTGAAAAACTGTGGCGAACGGGCATGACCAGATCGTCTGGTGCCGATTCTAGGCCTGTTTTTGTAAAGAGGCATACAAAATATATCTTTTTCTTGATCCAAGTTATGAACATATATTTGAGATGCATCAATAATGTGTCCAGGCCGGCATGGTGCCGGCCGCCCCCATTTTTGAACGGATGCAAGCATGAGGCTGACCGCATACACCGACTACACCTTGCGCGCCCTGATCTTTCTGGCAGGCAACCGCGAGCGCCTGGTCAAGATCCAGGACATCGCCGACCAGCACGGCATTTCCAAGAACCATCTGACGAAGGTGATCTACCAACTGGGCTTGAGCGGTCTGATCCAGACGGTGCGCGGCCGCAACGGCGGCCTGCGCCTGGCGCGCGAGCCGGAGGCCATCAATATAGGCGCCGTGGTGCGCGGCACCGAAACCGACTTCTTCATGGCGGCCTGCTTCGACGCCGGCCGCGAGGCTTGCCCCTACGCCGAGTGCTGCGGCCTGAAGGGGCTGCTGGGCCGCGCCACCGCCGCCTATCTGGCGGTGCTGGACGCGGCCAGCCTGGCCGACCTGCTGGCCGGGCCGCAACTGGCGTCCGGCCAGCTGACGGCGCAGCCGTGGCAGCGCATGTTGGCGGGGACTAGTCACTTTGGCGGAGGCCGCTAGGCCGATTGCCTTGCTGAATTATCCCTCCGGCCAATAGTGTCTTTTAGTATCACCGCTTACCCTGACGTCATCGGATTGTGTCTGTCGGGAGAAGGAAAGTGGCAACTACTGTAAAAAGCAATAACAAGGCGGTGCAGGTGCTGGCGAGCAGCACCTTTGCCTTCACGATCTGTTTCGCCATCTGGATGATGTTCGCCGTGCTGGGCATTCCCATCAAGAAGCAACTGGGTCTGAACGAGACCGAATTCGGCCTGCTGGCCGCCATGCCGGTGCTCAGCGGCTCGCTGGTGCGGGTGCCGCTGGGCATCTGGTGCGACAAGTTCGGCGGCCGCATCGTGTTCTTCCTGTTGATGTTGGCCACCGTCGTGCCGATCTACCTGATCGGCCTGGCCACGGCCTACTGGCAGTTCCTGGTGCTGGGCCTGTTCGTCGGCCTGGCCGGCGGCTCGTTCTCGGTCGGCACGCCGTATGTGGCGCGCTGGTTCCCCAAGGAGCGGCGCGGTCTGGCGATGGGTATCTTCGGCGCCGGTAACTCCGGCTCCGCGCTGACCAAGTTCGTGGCGCCGGCCATCATCGCCGCCTGGGGCTGGCAGAGCCTGCCGACGGTGTACGCCGTCGCCATGCTGGTCACGGCGCTGGCGTTCTGGGCCTTCTCGGCCAGCGACCCGTCGCACCTGGTGGCCGGCACGGTGAGTTTCGCCGAGCAGATGAAGGTGTTGAAGGACCGCCGCGTCTGGCGCTACTGCCAGTACTACTCGGTGGTGTTCGGCGGCTATGTCGGCCTGGCGCTGTGGATGACCAAGTACTACGTCGCCGAATACGGCTTCGACCTGCGCCTGGCGGCCCTGCTGGCGGCCTGCTTCTCGCTGCCGGGCGGCGTGCTGCGCGCCATGGGTGGCTGGATCGCCGACCGCTACGGCGCCTACAAGGTGACCTGGTGGGTGATGTGGGTCTGCTGGGTGTGCTTCTTCCTGCTGTCGTATCCGCAGACCAGCATGGTCATCAAGACCGTCAAGGGCGACATGGTGATGAACCTCGGCCTCACGCCGTGGATGTTCACCGCGCTGCTGTTCGTGGTCGGCACCGCCATGGCGATCGGCAAGGCCTCGGTGTTCAAGTTCATCGGCGACGAGTTCACCGACAACATCGGCGCCGTCTCCGGCGTGGTCGGCCTGGCCGGCGGCCTGGGCGGCTTCATCCTGCCGATCATGTTCGGCGCCCTGGTCGACCTGACCGGCGTGCGTTCCAGCGCCTTCATGCTGTTGTACGGCACGGTCTGCGTCTCGCTGATCTGGATGCATTACTCCTTCCCGCCGGCCGCCAAGGCACCGGCGGCCGGCGCCGTGGCAGTCTGAGCGGCGGCGAAAAACCTATACATTCAGCGCACCCCGCGCAGACGACACTGGAGATTGAAATGAGCAAATATATGATCAACACCTGGGAGCCGGAGGCGCCCGCATTCTGGAAGAGCGAAGGGCGCGGCACCGCCAACCGCAACCTGTGGCTGTCCATCCCCGCGCTGGCGCTGGCCTTCGCCGTGTGGATGGTGTGGAGCGTGGTGGTGGTCAACCTGCCGACCATCGGCTTCAAGTACAGCACCAACCAGCTGTTCTGGCTGACCGCCTTGCCCGGCCTGTCCGGCGCCACCTTGCGCATCTTCTACTCCTTCATGGTGCCGATCTTCGGCGGCCGCAAATGGACCACCATCTCCACCGCCTCGCTGCTGATTCCGGCGATCGGTATCGGCATGGCGGTGCAGGACGTCGGCACCGGCTATCCGACCATGCTGATCCTGGCGTTGCTGTGCGGTTTCGGCGGCGGCAACTTCGCCTCCTCGATGGCCAACATCAGCTTCTTCTTCCCCAAAGCGCAGAAGGGCTACGCGCTGGGCATGAACGCCGGCCTGGGCAACCTGGGCGTGTCGGCGGTGCAGTTCATCGTGCCGCTGGTGATCACCGCCGGCGTCTTCGGCAGCCTGGGCGGCGAAGCGCAAAGCGTCACCAAGCTGGGTCATCAAAGCAGTCTGTGGCTGCAGAACGCCGGCTTCATCTGGGTGCCCTTCATCGCCGTCAGCGCCGTGCTGGCCTGGTTCGGCATGAACGACCTGTCCTCGGCCAAGGCCTCCTTCGCCGAGCAGGCGGTGATTTTCAAGCGCAAGCATAACTGGCTGATGTGCTGGCTCTACACCGGCACCTTCGGCTCCTTCATCGGCTACTCGGCCGGCTTCCCGCTGCTCATCAAGACTCAGTTCCCCGACGTGAACCCGCTGCAGTACGCCTTCCTCGGCCCGCTGGTCGGCGCCCTGGCGCGGGTTGTCGGCGGCATCATCGCCGACAAGCTGGGCGGCGCCAAGGTCACCGTCTGGACCTTCGTCGTCATGTGCCTGGCCGTCTACGGCGTGCTGCAGTTTCTGCCGCACGGCGGCGTGGCCGGCAATTTCACCGGCTTCTTCTGGATGTTCATGCTGCTGTTCGCCGGCACCGGCGTCGGCAACGCCTCGACCTTCCGCATGATTCCGGTGATCTTCCTGACCGAGCGCCAACGCGCCGCCGCCGGCAAGCCGAAGGCCATGCAGGAACAGGCCATCGTCGACGCCAACAAAGAGGGCGCCGCCGTGCTGGGCTTCACCTCGGCGGTGGCTGCCTACGGCGCCTTCTTCATCCCGAAAAGCTACGGCACCTCGATCGCCTTGACCGGCGGTCCGGACGCGGCGCTGTGGTGCTTCATCGGCTTCTACGTCAGCTGCATCGCCATCACCTGGTGGTGCTACGCCCGTAAAAACGCCGCCATGCCTTGCTAACCGGAGAACAAGCATGAACCAGCCCGCCAGCGTGATCAAGATCACGCCCTCCGTCGAGTTCGACGCCGCCCTGGTGCGCAAACTGAACCAGATGGGGCCGCGCTACACCTCCTACCCGACGGCCGACCGCTTCGCCGGCGACTTCGGCGCGGAGCAGTACCGCCACGCGGTCGGGCAGGTGCGCGCGGCCGGCCAGCTGGCCGACCTGTCGCTGTACATCCACATCCCGTTCTGCGAGTCGCTGTGCTACTACTGCGCCTGCAACAAGATCATCACCCAGGACCACGGCAAGGCGGTGGAATACCTGGACTACCTGCGCCGCGAGATTTCCATGCAAGGCAAGCTGTTCGCCGGCGTGAACCGGGTCGAGCAGCTGCACTTCGGCGGCGGCACGCCGACTTATTTGAGCGACGAGCAGATGGACGGCCTGCTGGCGGACCTGCGCCGCTGGTTCGACTTCGCCTCGGACGAGGAGGGCGAGTTCTCCATCGAGGTCGACCCGCGCACCGTCTCGCCGGCGCGCATCGCCCGCCTGCGCGCGCAGGGTTTCAACCGCATCAGCCTGGGCATCCAGGACTTCGACCCGCTGGTGCAGCAGGCGGTCAACCGTGTGCAACCCTATGAGCAGACCATGGAGGTGCTGCTGGCGGCGCGCGCCAGCGGCTTCCGCTCGATCAGCGTCGACTTGATCTACGGCCTGCCCAAGCAGACCCTGGCCAGCATCGCGCCGACCATGGACAAGGTGATCGCGGCGCGGCCCGACCGCATCGCGCTGTACAACTACGCCCATCTGCCGCACCTGTTCAAGGCGCAGCGCCTGATCGTCGCCGAGGACCTGCCCGACGCCGAGACCAAGCTGCAGATGCTGGGCCTGTGCATCGCCCGGCTGACCGGGGCCGGCTACGTCTACATCGGCATGGACCACTTCGCGCTGCCCGAGGACGACCTGGCGCGCAGCCAGCGCGAGGGCGGGTTGCAGCGCAATTTCCAGGGCTACTCGACCCACGCCGATGCGCCGATGGTGGCGCTGGGCGTGTCGGCCATCAGCGCCGTCGGGCGCAGCTACAGCCAGAACGAGAAGGTGCTGAGTCACTACTATGAACGGCTCGACCGGGGCGAGCTGCCGGTGGCGCGCGGCATCGCCCTGAACGATGACGACCTGTTGCGGCGCGGCGTCATCGGCGTGCTGATGTGCGACTTCGAGCTGGACCTGGGCGCGCTGGCGCTGCCCGGCGGCGTGCCGGCCGGGGCCTACTTCGGCGCCGAACTGGAACGCCTGCGGCCGTTGGCCGAACAGGGTTTGCTCAGCATAGATGGCCTGCGTTTGACGGTGAGCATGCGCGGCCGCCTATTGATCCGTAATATCTGCATGGTGTTCGATCACTATTTGCACGCGCCACGACCGGAAGGCCCAAGTCCGGCACGCTACTCCAAGACCATCTGAGACCTATCATGGACAAGACCAAAATCAAGGTACAGACCTTCCTCTCGCGCGTGCCGCTGTTTAACTCGATGCGGCCGGAGGAGCTCGACCGCATCGCCCTCGGCACCACCGAGGTGCGCGTCGAGCGCGGCCAGGCCATCTTCCAGCGCGGCGATCCCTGCGTCGGCTTCCATGTGGTGTTGTACGGCCAGGTCAAACTGTCGTTCATCTCGGCCCAGGGCGCCGAGAAGGTGATCGAGCTGATCGGCCCCGGCCACAGCTTCGGCGAGGCGCTGATGTTCATGGGCAGCCCCTACATCGTCTCGGCCCAGGCGATGACGGACACGCTGCTGCTGCACGTGTCGAAGCCGGCGATCTTCCGCGAGATCGAGTCCGACTGCGGCTTCGCTTGCAAGATGCTGGCCGGCCTGAGCCAGCGCATGCACAGCCTGATGTGCGACATGGAGTCCTACTCGCTGCGTTCGGGCACCCAGCGCGTGGTCGGCTACCTGCTGAAGGACCGCGCCGTCGACTGCGTCGACGAGATCACGCTGCCGGTGGCCAAGTCGGTGCTGGCCTCGCGCTTGAACCTGACGCCCGAGCACTTCTCGCGCATCATGGCCGATTTGAGCAACCAGCAACTGATCGCTTTCAAGGGCCGCCGCGTCACCATCCTCGACGGCGACAAACTGCGCCTGTGCGCCGGTTGATCCGCACCGGCCAGCGTTTATCCGCGCCGACCGTTGCGCCGGCCTCTTTGTGGAGTACACCATGCTCAAGCCCTTGAACAGCCGCATGCGGCTACTCTTCGCCGCCGGCCTGTTGGCCGTGTTGCTGGTGGTCGGCGGCGCGGCCGGCTTGATCGTGCTGGCCGGCGGCGTGGAGGCCGGCACCGGCACGCGCATCGTATGCCTGGCCGCCGTTTGCGCCGGCGTGCTGCTGTCGATCGCCGCCGGCCTGCTGCTGCAGCGCAGCGTCGTGCGGCCGCTGCGGCAGGCCTGGCGCGAGGCGGGCGGCGTGTGCGGCGACAGTGCCGCCGTCGAGGCGCGCCGGCTGCGCGCCTCGCTCGATGAGATGAACCACAGCCTGGCGCGGATCGGCCAGATCGTCGGCGCCATCAACGATATCGGCGTCGACACCCGGAGCCCGACGCGGGCAGGGCAGGCGCCGCAGGGCGGCGCCACCGTGCTGGCGCTGGACGCGGCGCGCGAGCGCCGGCGCAGCAGGGCGCCAATCGCCTGCGCCGAGGTCGCCGCCGCCGCCGCCGCTGCCGCCGCCGACGACACCTCGCCACAGCCGGCCCGGCGTCACGACGCCGACGCCGGCCGGGGCGACACCTAGCAAGGAACCATCATGGAAGACATCGAAAAATTCGTCCACGGCTTCAGCCGTTTTCAACAGCAGTACTTCAGCGAGTCGCAGACCTTGTACGACAATCTGCGCGCCGGCCAACGGCCCGGCACCCTGCTGATCGGCTGCTGCGACTCGCGGGTCGACCCGATACTGCTGATGGGCGGCGACCCCGGCGACCTGTTCGTCGTGCGCAACATCGCCAACCTGGTGCCGGAATGCACGCCGACGGCCTCGGCCGGGGTCAGCTCGGCCATCGAGTTCGCCGTCTGCAACCTGGAGGTGGCGCGGGTGATCGTGCTGGGCCACGCCCGTTGCGGCGGCATCCGCGCGCTGATGGCGCCGCGCGAGCCGGTCGCCGAGACCGACTTCGTCGGCCAGTGGATGCGCATCGCCGAGCCGGTGGCGCAGCGCGTGCGGCGCGACCTGGCGCACCGCAGCTCGGAGCAGCAACACAAGGCCTGCGAGCTGGCCAGCATCCTGCTATCGCTCGACAACCTGCTGACCTACCCGTGGATCAAGCGCCGCGTCGAGCAGGGCCAGCTCAAGCTGCACGGCTGGTACTTCGACATCGAGAGCGGCGCCTTGATGGCCTATTCGGCGCGCCAGCAACAGTTCCTGCCCTTGGTGTGTCCGCTTCGGCCGGCCAACGAGAGGGCCGCCGCGGCGGCCGCATGAGCTTGAAAGGTTCGAATTCGCGGCCTGTCAGCTGTGACAAAGCGCGCATTTTTCGTATGGGCAGGATGCTATGCTTTAAGCGGTTGGCGGAGTGGCACCAAAAGCGGCGGTGTTGCATAAATCGAATTTGACGGCGAAGTCAATGAACATTGTCCCACGCGCATTGAAGTCCTGGCCGGCGCGCATCGCGCTGGCGCTGCTGTTGATCGTGCTGCTGCCGCCGCTGGTTGTGGTGCTGCTCAATGTGCGCGAGGCATCGGATACCGATCCGGGGCGCGGCGCGGCCATCGTCGCGCAGGACGTGTTCGGCGACAGCTTCACCGAGGTGACCTATCTCGAGCAGAACTGGAAGCCCGAGGACAGCCTATGGTTCTACAGCACCACCCAAGGCTCCGACCTGCTGCCGTACGACTTCTTCATGGCGCTCGAACAGCCCGGCTCGACCAAGCTGTTCCGCGCCAACGAGAACATGAACAACTACCGCTACCTGCCGCAGCGGGCCACGGCGTCCAATCCGGACGCGCTGCCGGTCGGCTTCGTCAAAGACGGCTACCTGAACAAGAATTACGTTGGCCTGACCTGCGCCGCTTGCCACACCGGGCAGATCAATTACCGTGGGCTGGGCATGCGCATCGACGGCGGGCCGGGCGGCGCGGACATGGTCGGCTTCCTCGACGCGCTGACCAAGGCGATGACGGCGGCGCGCGACGATGCCGCCGTCCAGCAACGCTTCGTCAAGGCCGTGCTGGCGCGCGGCGCCTATGCCAGCGCGGACGAGGTCGTCAAGGACATCGCCACCTACACCCAGCGCCTGGTGAGCTACAACGTCATCAACCGCAGCGCGACCAATTACGGCTACGCGCGCCTGGATGCGTTTGGCCGCATCTATAACCGCCTGCTCGAACACCTGCTCAACCGCAGCCAACTGGAAGCGGTGCTGCGCAACATCCTGACACCTGAGGAAATCGCCGTGGCGCTGCAGGGCGTGGGGGAAACGCTGAGCTCGGCGCAGCGCGACCAGGTCATCCTGCGCGTGGCGAAGAAACCGCGCGATATCGCTTGGCTGAAGCGTGAACTGTTCATCAAGGCCGACGCGCCCGTCAGCTACCCTTTCCTGTGGGACGTGCCGCAGCATGACGTGGTGCAATGGAATGGTCTCGGCAACAATGCCGGCCTCGGCCCGTTGGGGCGCAATACCGGCGAGGTGATCGGCGTGTTCGGCTCGCTCGAATGGCAGGACGGCAGCGAGTATTCGCTGGTGTCGCTGCTGGCCGGGCAGGGCCTCAAGCGCCAGACCACCCACTTCAACTCCTCCGTCAACGCCGACAACCTGCGCCGCATTGAGAACCATCTGGTCTCGCTGCAGTCGCCCCAGTGGCCGGTCAAAGTGTTCGGTGCCGGCTCGGTCGACGCGGCGCGGGTGGCGCGCGGCGAGCGCCTCTTCAACAATCATTGCGTCGGCTGCCACGCCGGCATCGAACGGAGCTCCCCGGCCCGCCGCATCGTCGCCTATATGTCGAAGGTGGAAGAGGTGGGCACCGATCCGACCATGGCGAACAACAGCGTCCAATACCTGGGCTATTCGGGCATCCTGCGCAACAGCTACGTGGGGGCAGGGGTGGGCAGCATCCTGCTCGACAAGAAGGCGCCGATCGCGGCCCTGCTGACCAAGGCCACCACCAATGTGCTGAACACGCGCGATCCCGACAAATCCTTCGTGCAACGCTGGGCCGAATGGCTGGTCAACATTGTGAGAGCTTTTCTCAGCAACGAAATCAAGCCGTCCAACAAGCAGGGCAACTACGTGATCGACACCACCATCAGTCCGTACGCGTCGCTGCGGGCCTACAAAGGCCGCGCGCTGAACGGCATCTGGGCCACGGCGCCCTACCTGCATAACGGCTCGGTGCCCACGTTGTACGATTTGCTGCTGCCGGCGGCATGCCCGGCCGGCGACCAGGACGCGGAGTGCCGGCCGGGCAAATTTCAAGTTGGATCGCGCGAATTCGACCCGGTCAAGGTCGGCTTGAAAAGCGACGGCTACCAGGGCTTCACCTTCGACACGCGATTGGCCGGCAACAGCAACGCCGGCCACGAATACGGCACGGTCGCAATCGTCAGAGGTGAAACGACCCTGCAGCCGCTGAGCAAAGAGGAGCGCCTGGACTTGCTCGATTACTTGAAAGTGCAGTAATGCAGCTTGCCGCCTGGCTGTCCAAGACTTATGGGCAACTCGAAAAACCGTCATTCCGCATCGGCGGACCGCCGCGCAGGCGGGAATCTATACCCCGCATGTTCATTGGCTCAGCATGGGTTCCCGCCTACGCGGGAACGACAATTTGGTGGTTTTTCGAAGTTCCCTTATTGCTGCACTTTAATTGGGATTGTCGCTGACCGGAGCAGTTTCGATGTGGTTTCCATGGCACTCGACAAACTCAGGGTATTGCTCGCCTGTTGTTCCTCGTAAGCGAACCAGCCGGATTTTGCCCATTGCCGGGTGGCAGCCAGTTTTACTTGATATTCTCTGTGCAGCTTGCCGTGTTCGCCGCCGAATTGCTTCATCAACATGGAAATGCCTTCCAGGCCCATGCGGGCGCGGCCATGATACAGGCCAAGTTTGCTCATGCTTCGGCGTACCCGTTTCTGCGTGCATATCAAGTTGTTCGCCCATTCCTGCAACTCTTTCATTTGTACCGGGCTGATGTTGGGATGGTTCCATACCAGATTTCTTGAATTGTATTTGCGTAGATCGAATTCAAAAATACCATATTTTTGCTCGATCAGGCGGCGTTGCTCGGTGCGGGGGTAGGGCGTCAACACTTGAATTTGTGCCACATCGAAATCCTGTTCCGCCAGCAGTTGTATATCCTCCTTAATGGATTCCGGCGTGTCTTCTTCGAATCCAAGTATGTAGAATATTTGCGCGAACATATTATGCTTGCCCAGCAACTTGAGCATGTCCAAATTATTATGTTGATCGGTCCGTTTCGACGCCCCGCTTAGTGAACGATCATTCAGGCTTTCAATACCCAAGTGGGCGCCGAACATGCCATGTTCATGCCAGAATTCGAAATTTTTTCTTAAGGTGTCGACCCGCGTCAACGCCACCCACCTGAGATTGTTCTTATGCAGAATTTTGACAACCTCTTGGGCATGTTGCTTGAATGTACCGAAATTTTCATCCAGAATATTGATTCCGCTCACGCCTCTTTTTTTGTAGGTCCACACTATGCGTTCGATCTCTTCCAGGGGGACCATGGTCGCTCGGCCATAGAAGTCTGGCGTCTGGCAGAAATTGCACGTGAACGGGCAACTGCGGGAGGTGAACAAGGTGCCTGAGAACAGCATGCGGGGAAATAGATTGGTGCCGACCACGCCATAGATTTCGGGATGGATCAGTTTGGTGTTGACGTCCGGCTCCAGGCCCATGATTTGCGCGAGCTTGGCTTCACCCCAACCCTGCACCACGTGATCGAATTCGCTCACAATTTCCGGTGTATAGGAGCCGAAATTGCCGGCCCAGATCTCTTTCACCCCCAATTTCCGGGCATGGCGCGCCATGGCGAGCGCTTGTTCTGTTTCATTGATATAAAAAGAGATACCCAACACGTCCGGCAGCGGATTCAAGCTCTTGCAAAAATCCTCCCAGGTGGGATAGTGTAAAACTTTCACCGGAAGATTTGCCTCCAGAAAAGCGAGTGCGGGATGATGCAGAAAGCTCATGATCATTCGCATGCCCTTGCTCGACTTGTCCCATGAGTAAATATCCGGGGAAACGCCACCGATCGGCTGCACTGGCGAGGTTATTACAACGTTACGCATCATGATGCACTCCGTGAAATAGTATTTCTTACGCTTTACAAGGCCAGTGTCAGTGTGTTACTTTTTTGAAAAGTATCTGCCCCTGCCGATCCAATGTCAAGCTCACTTTTCAAAGGACGAAAAAATGAAGGTCCATCGCCTGCGGACGTCGACATGATCGTTTTTCTTATATTCATAAGTGCTTTGTTTGGTATCGGAAGGTTTTTTGTCAGCGGGCATGTGTTGACGGTTCCGGGGACATATGAAACCTTCGCGCATATCTGGTCGGGCTTTTTACTGGCAGTGGCCATGCCGGAATTTGCGTGGGTGTTCAGTTCCGCCAAGAGCCTACTCAGGCATACGCCGATTCCGCCCATGCCGCCCACCAAAGGCGCCGCCGGATTTTCTGTGCTGATTATTTCGATGATTGAACTGTATATGTTCAACTATCAGGGATGGTTGGCCGCCACCTTCGGCTAGGTGCGGTGGAAGACGCGATCCTCGTCAAGTGGCGGTCGTGGCGGCTACCACACCTGGTTTGCCTTATACGCGACGGCGGTGGCCTCGATCTCGAACAGCATGCCGAGCAGCGCCAGGCGCGGTACCGGAATCAAGGTGCAGGCCGGCGCCCGCTCGCCCCAGATGGCGCGCACGGCGGCGCTGAAGACGGCCAGCCGCTCCTCGCTGTGGTGGACGATCAGCGCGGTGAGCTTGACCACGTCGGCCGGCGTGGCGTCGGCCGCCGCCAGCGCGGTGCGCAGATTCGCCAACGCCTGGCCCACCTGCTCGGCGAAGTCGGGCGACAGCTCGCCGAGCTGGTTCTCGCCGCCCTGGCCGGCGACATAGATCAGCCGGGCCGGCGTGCTCGCCTCGACGACGTGGCTGTAGCCGTTTGGCCGTGGGTCGTACAGGCCGGGGGGATTGCTGAAGGTGTGCGATGGATGCGAGCTGCTCATGGGGCCTCTGTGGTTGCGGTGGATCGGTGTGAGCGGAGTGCCACACCGGACAGAGGCCACTGTAAAACATCAAGTCAACTTGAGGTCAAGCGCTTTTTCAGAGCGGGCGCTTAGCCGATCTTCAGCGCCTTCTTCTGGATCTCGGCGTCCAGCTTTTCCTTGATCTTGGCGGCGATTTTCTCCTCGATGTTTTGCCGCGCGGCCGGCGGCATGTTCGCTACGTCGCTTTCCTTCAGACCCATCGAGTCCAATGCCGCCGCGCGCATGCGCTGGGCCGGGGTCATTTTGGCGTAGGCCGCCAGCTCGGCCGCCGGCCCCGATTCGGCCGCAGTGGCCGCCGCCAAATACGAGCCGAAGCTGACGCCTTTGTTGGATACGCTGACGCTGACCGAGGCGGCCGGGGCGCTGCTGTCGTTGACTGTTTGAATTTTCATGGGTTCTCCTGACGGGTGGTTGATGGTGGATGATGCCGCGCCGGCGCGATGGGCGGCGTGATCGCCTAAGCGGAGGGCGATGGATACGCCGCCGCGTGGCCGCGTCGGCGGCCATATCATCACGCTAGCCGGAAGCGGCAGGCGGATCTCGGAGCGTAAATCCTCGGCGGGGCGGGAGAGTTTTCTCGGACGGTATTTTGAGTAGAAAAAACGTGGTAGCCTGACGGTCGAACGTTGGAGGATGATGTGATGACGCCGTCGCCAAAAAATATGCTCGTGTTGTCGCCGGCCGTTGCGGCGGTTCGCCCCCCAGCTGTATTCAAGCCGCCGCCGCCAGCGGCGGGCGGCCTGGCACAACGTGCCAGCGGAGGTGGCGTGCTTGCTGTTCCGGCGGTGTTCCGGCCACCGTCCGCCATCCGCACCCTGCAAGCGAAATCGGCAACGATGGCGCCGGCCGGCGCGCAACTGGCCCGGCGTCCGCCTCCATCCACTGCCGCACCAGCACCAGCACCAGTACCAGCACCAGCACCAGCACCAGCACTCGCAGCGGCACTGGCGCCTCATCGCTCGCTCGTACCTCGGCAGACACGCGGGCCTGGCGCGTTGCCGCCGATACCGCCAGCGTTTCGAGCGGCAGCCGGCGTTGGGCCTCTACAGGCCAAACTGGCCCCCGCCTTGGGCAAGCCGATTGGCGTCTCGCCTTTCCGTCCGCCCGCACCCGCACCCGCACCCGCAGCGGTGCGCGTTCCGGCGAGCGGCTGGCCACACGCGATACTGCGGCCCGGATCGCTGATCGCTCCGGCAACAGCTGACCGCGCGAGGCCTGGGTCGATACCGAGGGCAGCGCTGGCGCAATTGCGTGCCGCGCCGGCGAGTGTTCTTCCGCCGTCGGGTGTGGCCGGTGCCGGTGTCGGTGTCGGGATGAGCGTGCTGCAGATGAGCCGGCGCGGGCAGGACCGGCAAAGCCGGCAGTCGAACAAGACTCAGATGCGATTCCAGAAGGAGCAACGCAGGCAACAGGAAGCGCCGCCCAAAAAAACCAGCGCGCGGGCGGCGCGGCGCCAGCCGCCGCCGCGCGGGGCCGCCAGCCCCAGTGCGCCGCAGACCTGGGGGCTCATGCACTATCTGGTGTTCTATTTGGCCTTGAGCGCGATGCTGGCGCCGGTGTCCGGCAGTCCGGTGGCGCGACGGGACAGGGCGCGTTTGCCGGCCGAACCCGGCCCCGGCGGACCGTTGGGAACTGCCGTCGGCAGCGCATCGTCCGGCCTCAGCCTGGGAAATTGCACGGCGACCGACGGCGCCGTCGAGTTCCGCCGCGCCGAAATGGGACGGTTGGACAGCCGCATGGAGCAGCTGCGGGCAGAGCTGCCGTCCTGCCCGACCATCCGCGACATGGACTCGGTCCGCGAGCAAATCAAGCAGTTGTACGCTGAGACGCCCGTGCACTATCGCAACCGGGCGCTATGTAACCCGAATCCGAGCAAGGGCAGGGTGGTGGCAATGGTCGGATTGCCGGGCAGCGGCAAGTCGACCAAGCAGAACGAATGCACGGCGCTGGGCTACCACGAGTATGATGACATCGGGCGCTATTGGCCGGACTTGCACGAGGTCGGGGAGCGCGCTCGCAGGGGCGAGAATGTGGTGATGTCGGACATTGTGCTGACCAACGATCGCACGCGGGCGCAGAAAGAGAAGGAACTGGGACTGCCGATCGACTACATCTATTTCGCGAACAATCCGGAGCAGTGCAAGAAGAACGCCGTGTATCGCCAAGCCACGACGCACCCGGAACGCGACGTAGCTGGCGAGCGTCGCAATATCGATAGCATGTCGCGCGACTACCACCCGCCAGAAAACGCCCATCCAGTGGGCGTGGCGCCGGAACTGCCGACGGCAAGCGGCGGCCCTGGCGGGGGCCGTTGATGCCGGCTGCGGCTTGCCGGTCAGCTCCAGGCAGCTCCAGGCAGCTCGAATATGGCGACTTGGCTAAAAAGATGAATTGCTCAGCGCTTCCTTAGCGCAATGTGTCGTCCGTACTGACGACACGTACGTCATGCATTTGATTCAAGTATGCTTCCAGATACGCTTTATGCGAGGCGCCAACGATAACCAAAGTACGCATGCCGGGTGTGCTCATCGTTTCTCGAATGTTCGACGCCATGCGCAAATTGCGCGCTTCCCAATATGCGACGTAAGCACGACCAAAATGTTGAGGAGAGGGTTCTTCGAGAGCCGCACCGAAATCGCTTTTGAAAACCAGGCCGGCGACGCCCCGCTCATTGTGGGCGCGGTACATCGCCAGAACGCCTGCCGGCGTATCTAGATGACTTTGTAGCGTGACGGCGATTCGCTTGCGTTCCGCCGTAAATGGATTGTCCCAGGCTTTCATAATGGCTTCGCCATATGCTTTCTCGTCAGCTTCGGACTTATCGGCGGTGTGGTCATCCATTGTGTACACCCGTTCGTGTCCGCTTTTCGCCGCGAGCGGCACGGCGATAAGATAAGTCTCGTCACGCCGCACCCGCAGCGAATGCAGCGTCGCCACCAACCGTTCATTTAAGCCGTCGCCGACGCGTCGTTCGTTCATTGGCAGGCGTAGCCATTGCACCGTTGCCGAGGCGGGTTCGCCGGCGGCCAGAAACAAGGACGCCAGCGTACGCCGCTGAGCGGCAGATGGCGATGCCGGCAAGACGCTCAGGAGCTGCTCGGCCTGCGCCATGGCCTCGACAGTATCAAGGCCAGTTGCGGCTTTGGCGGCCGAAGTATCCTGGCAATAGGATTTGACCGTGTCGCTGTAGCGCTGTGGGTAGCTTCGCAAGTAAGCGCACTGCAAGCCGGAAATCTCTTCTATCGCGATGGCCTTTGGTTGCCAATTTGACAGGCGCTCATTCAGCAGACTTAATTGGCCCGCGTCGAACGACTTTGGCAATTGCGATAAATGCGGTGTACCGAGTACCAACACCTCGTTTATTTGCCCCCTCGCCAGTTTCAGCGTACTGGGAGAAAATTCCGATGTATGGGGTTCAGCCGCGAATACTTGGGCATGAACGCCAGCCACAAACAAAATGCAAACGGATAAGCGACGCATGGGTTTCCTGAACTTGGTTGAGAACGAAAGATTGACAATACATGATTTCTTTCTTCGGTTTCGTGGATTGCGACAGACCGCCACATCGAGAACGCAGAAAGCAAATTTGAGGGACGGACGGCAACCCGCAGGCGGCCGTCGAGGCGCCGTTGCATGAGGGCGGCCGCGAGGAAATCCTCTCCAACGAAGCGGGAAATGCATCATCGGTGACTGAGCGATGTCAAGCCGGCCGCAGCGGATCCGCCCGCCGGTCGCGGGCATGCGTAGCATGGCTGCTGTTGCCAATCATGGAGGCGAGCGGGCGCAAGCATGCGGATAGCGATACTCGGCTTTGTCGCCGGCGCGGCCTGGCTGCAAACGCAGGCGGCCCTACCGGAGTTTCCCTGGTTGCTGCCGGGGGGAGGGTTGGCGTTGGCCGGCGCGCTGTTGGCAGCATATGCGCCGGGCGGGCCGCCGGCGCGGCGCATGGCGCTGCCGCCGCGCCGCCTGCCGCCGCGCCGCCTGCTGGCGTTGGCCGCCGGCCTCATGCTCGGTTTCGGCTGGGCCGCGCTGCTGGCGGCGCGCGCGTTGGCGCCGCAGCTGGCCGCCGCCGACGAGGGGCGCGACCTGACCTTGATCGGCGTGGTGGATAATCTGCCCTATCGTTTCAGCGACGGTGTGCGCTTCCAGTTCAAGGTTGAGAGTGTGGTCGGCGGTGCGGCGCTGGTGCCGCCGCGCGTGGCCTTGTCGTGGTATGCCGGCCAGCGCGGCGTGGTCAACCAGGTCGGCGCGGTGCGGCCCGGCGAGCGCTGGCGGCTGACGGTGCGCCTGCAACGGCCGCACGGCAATGCCAACCCGTATGGCTTCGATTACGAGGTGTGGCTGCTGGAGCAGGGCGTGCGCGCCACCGGCTATGTGCGGCCGGCGGGCGGCAACCGGCGGCTGGACGGCTTCGTGGCCAGCGTTGGCAACGCGGTCGAGCGTTGCCGCGACGCGCTGCGCGAGCGTATCCTGACCGCCTTGCCGGGGCGCGAATACGCCGGCGTGTTGGTGGCGCTGGTGGTGGGCGAGCAGCGCGGCATCGCCCAGTCCGACTGGCAGGTGTTCAACCGTACGGGCATAGGCCACCTCATTTCCATCTCCGGTTTGCATATCACGATGGTCGCCGGCTTGGCCGCGCTGGCGCTTTCCGCGCTCTGGCGGCGCTCCTTCTTCACGCATGCGCAACTGCCGCTGCGGCTGCCGGCGCAGAAGGTCGCCGCATTGACCGGCGCCGGCGTGGCCTTGTTGTATGTGCTGTTGGCCGGCTTTGGCGTGCCGGCGCAGCGCACCTTGTACATGCTGGCGGTGGTGGCCGTCGCGTTGTGGCTGGACCGGATCACCAGCGTCTCGCATGTGCTCTGCGCGGCGCTCGGCCTGGTGGTGCTGCTCGACCCGTGGGCCGTGCTGTGGCCGGGCTTCTGGCTGTCGTTCGGCGCGGTGGCGCTGATCATGTACGCGACGGTGGGCCGCACGCTCGAGCGGATCGACGACGCGGCCATGGCCACGGCCGGCTTGGCGCCCGCCGCCGCACTGGCGCGAACGCGGGCGCGGCGCGCCTGGCTGGCTTTGCGTTTGGGCGCGCACACCCAATACGTGGTCACCTGCGGATTGGTGCCGTTGACGATGCTGTTGTTCGCCCAGGTGTCGCTGGTCAGTCCGCTCGCCAATGCGGTGGCGATTCCGCTGGTTAGTCTGGTGGTGACGCCATTGGCGCTGCTGGGCAGCGTGATGCCCACGCCGCTGGCCG
Organism: Rugamonas violacea; assembly: GCF_016461825.1. GTDB lineage: Bacteria > Pseudomonadota > Gammaproteobacteria > Burkholderiales > Burkholderiaceae_D > Rugamonas. Next base: position 57,996 of record NZ_JAEMNU010000134.1, read on the forward strand.
TGCCGGTGCTGGGCCTGGCGCATTGGCTGGTGCAGGCGTTGGCGGCCTGCCTGCAATGGTTCAGTGGCTGGGAACTGGCGGTGTGGTGCGCGCCGACGCCGTCGTGGTGGTTGTTCGGCTGGGCCATGCTCGGCACCTTGTGGCTGCTGGCGCCGCGCGGCTGGCCGGGCCGCTGGCTTGGACTACTGAGCTGGATTCCGCTGTTGACGGCGACGCCGGCGCGGCCGCCCGCCGGCCAATTCTGGGTCACCGCGCTCGACGTTGGCCAGGGCATGGCGCTGCTGGTCGAGACGGCCGGCCACCGGCTGCTGTACGACACCGGGCCGACGTATTCGCCCGAGTCGAACGGCGGCAACCGGGTGATCCTGCCGTACCTGCGGGCGCGCGGCATCGCCGAGTTGGACGGCATGGTCGTCAGCCACAGCGACATCGACCATGCCGGCGGCGCGTTGACGGTGCTGGGCGGCGTGCGGGTCGGCTGGCTGCTGTCCTCGCTGAGCGCGGACCATGCCATCGTGCGCGCGGCGCCGCGCCACGCGCCATGTGTGGCGGGGCAGGGCTGGAGCTGGGACGGCGTGCGCTTCGAGGTGCTGCATCCGCTGGCCGACAGTTACGCCGACGTCGGGCTCAAGCCGAACGCGCGCGGTTGCACACTGCGCATCAGCGCCGGCGGCCGCGCCATGCTGCTGGCGGCCGACATCGAGGCGGCGCAGGAGGCGGCGCTGCTGGCGCGCGCGCCGGACCGGCTGCGCGCCGACGTGTTGTTGGCGCCGCACCACGGCAGCGGCACCTCGTCGACGCTGCCGTTCCTGCTGGCGGTGCGGCCCGAGCTGGCGCTGTTCCAGGTCGGCTACCGCAACCGCTACCACCATCCGAAGGCCGAGGTGTTCGAGCGCTACGGCGTGCTGGGCGTGCGGCGATTGCGCAGCGACGAGGCCGGCGCCGTCACGCTGGCGTTCGGCGCCGAGCTCGATGTGGCGGCCTACCGCCAGCAACATGCGCGCTACTGGTACGCGCGCTAGTTGATGCGGTGTCTTTGCTGCGCCCTCGGTACGAACCATGCACCTGAAATGACGCGACACCTATCGGGGCGTGGCGCGGCGGCGTCAATGCCAGCGGCCAGCACTCGCCGGTCGTGGCTGACGCCGGAATTTCACTTGGTCAGGCCGGCTGGTGGCAGGTTTTTAGGCCCGACTGGTCAAAGCGACGTCTCAAAAAAACATAGCTGCAGGGCAGAACATGCCATGCCGGCAAGCGCTTCTTGCCCCGCCAAATCGCAAGGACCGTCGCGATCAAATTGCTCGCACCAGGACATGCAACCGGCCGCAACATCGATCACGCGCAGAGAAACACGCGCCCCGGCGGCGGCGGCGCGCACGCTTCCCTCAAGCACATGGGTGATTTTCCGGGCCTTCCCGGTCAATGCCTGGCTCTGCGCGAAGTGGTTCGGGACGATGCGATGGGAAAAAGCGTGGAACAGGCGGAATGCGAGTTCCTCGTTCAATCCTTGCGTGAATGCGCTCGCGTCCCTCCCAGGATTGCAATTCACCAAGGGCACGACAGACAGCAGCATTGCCTCATCTAGCGCTTTGCCCCCCGGCGTCACGCGGGCGATGATGGGGCGATAGCTCCCAAGGGGCACGGAAAAGCGGTATGCCGAGGCCGCGCCGGCCTGTGCGTAGTAGTGGGCCAGTCTTTCGCGCAGCCGCCCCATCTGCACGCGCACGATCGGGTCCTCACAGGTGCTGTAGCTCCTCGCGTCGCGGTCAAACACTTCCATCCCCACGGCGTACTCACATAGGCTTGCGGTTTCGCCCATCAGCTCCGCTTCGATCAGGAAGGTGATCAGCCGGGACATTCTTTGGGCTTTGGAAAAATTTATACTCGCCAACAATTGTTGCAGCGAAAGGCGTATCGCGCAGGCCTCGCCGTCGTCGATATCCCGGTCCGCCGCGTTGGCGCGCGCCACTGCGGCGTAGCCTTGAGACGGTAGTGAGAACAATGAACAGTGTTGCATTTTTCACTCTCTGACATGAATGCAAAAAAAGAAAGATTAGTAAGGATGCATTTGCATCGATGCTTGGGTTAGACTCTACAAGGCGCCGGCGAAACTGACCTTCCGATAGTCTTCCTTTTTCCAAGCATATGATTTCATTCAGTATTTTCTGCTGTTCTGCATATGCAAACCGAACCTGAACGGCGCCCGGAAAGGTTGAAGCCGGCGGCTTTTTTGTTTGGCGATTGGCGCGTCGCCCAGGCCAGCAACTCCATTCAGCAAGGTGAGGTCAGCCGCCAGCTGGAACCCAAGGCGATGGATGTCCTGGTGGCCTTGTGCAGCAACGCGGGTAATGTCCTGAGCGCGGAGGAATTGCTGGAGCGGTGCTGGGGAAGCACATTGCACGGCGACAATCAGGTGCACAAAACGATCACCCAGCTGAGAAAGTTGCTCGGCGATCGAGCCGGTACGCCGACGTATATCGAAACCATACGCAAACGCGGCTATCGCGCGATCGCTGCCGTGACGCGCGACGAACAGACAACTGCCTGGCTGGCAGAATCCCCGTTTCGCGGCCTGGAAGCGTTTGAAGCCCGCCACGCGGCCGTATTTTTCGGCAGGGAGGCGGACAGCCGCCGCCTGCTCGACGCCGTCCACGCCCAGGCCGGATCGGCTCATGGCCTGGTGATCGTGCTTGGACCTAGCGGGTGCGGCAAGACGTCGCTGATTCAGGCGTCGTTGGTGCCGGCCCTGGAGCGGGGCGCGGACGACCGCGCCGGCCTGTCGTTCACGTCACTCGATCTCGGTTTGCCCGCGCCCGGGCGGCTGTTTGTCGAACTGGGCAGCGCGATGCTGGACTGGCAGGACGGAGAAGAACCGGTGTTCCACGGCGCCAGCGCCGATTCACTGGGAAAACTGCTGGCCAGCGCGCCCGCATCCCTGACCGCGCGCTTGGCCACGCGCTGGCCGGCGCCGGCACGGCGACTGGGTTTGTTTCTCGACCGCTTCGAAGCGCTCTTCGCCCTCCCCAGCGTCAGCGAGGACGAACGGAGCGCCATGGTCCACGCGATCGACGTCCTCGCCGCCAGTCCTCAAGTGATCCTCGTACTTGCTTGCCGCAATGATTTCTACCCCCGCATCGCGGAGTATGAGGCACTCATGCGTGGCAAGCCGAACGGCGCCCACGTGGACATCACACGCCCGGACAGCAGCGAGCTGGCGCGCATCATCCGCTTGCCAGCTCAGGCCGCCCGGCTCAGGTTCGGCGTCGACCAGGCAAGCGGCGCGCGCCTCGACGACGTCCTGTGTCAGAGCGTGAGCGGCAGCCCTGACGCGCTTCCCTTGCTGCAATACACTTTGCAGGAACTGTATCGTCAGCGCAGCGCGGACGGGGAACTGGCGTACGCGGTCTTCACCCACCTCGGCGGTGTCGACGGGGCGATCGGACGGCGTGCAGAAGAAGTGATTGCCGCGCTCGACCCGGCTCAGCGAGCGGCGCTGCCGCGCGTGCTGGCGCTGATCGTGACGGTCTCCGCCACCACCGACGCCGTCACCAGCTGCAGCGCGCGCTGGGCCGATTTGCACGACGAGGACCAGCGCAAGCTGGTCAGCGCCCTGGTGGAGGCACGGCTGCTGGTCAGCGAACTGGTCGGATCGGTGGCGGGCTTCCGGGTCGCCCACGAGGCCCTGTTGCGGCGTTGGCCGCGTGCGACGGAATGGATCGCTTCACATCGCAACAGTTTGTTGATCCGTGCGCGCACCGCCGCACTGGCCGAACGCTGGATCGGCGCCAATCGTCCCGTGGACCTCTTGCTGCCGCCGGGGCAACAGCTGGACGAGGTGCGCGCCATGCTCGTCCGCGGCGATCTGGCGCTGGGGGAGCGCGGCCTGGCCCTGGTGCAGGCCTCGCATCAACGGGCGCGTTCGCGCGCGCGCATCCGCATGACGGCCATGGCACTGATTTTGACCCTGGCCACGCTGTCCGCCGTGCTCGGCGTTATGGCGGGCGCGGCGCGCAATGCCGCCGAACAGCGCCGCGTGGATGCGGAAGGGCTGGTGCAATTCATGCTGGGCGAGCTGGTGGAAAAACTGCGTCCGCTGGGCCGGCTGGACCTGCTGGACGGCGTCAGCACGAGGGCGCTCGCTCATCTGACGCGCGACCACGGCGGCGACACCGCCCCGTCGGGCGTCCTGCAGCGCGCCAAGGCCTTGCAGGTGATCGGCGAGGTGCGCCTGGCGCGCGGCGACCTGCGCGCCGCCATTAGCGCGTTCAGCGCGGCCGGCCGCCTGCTTGAGCCGGCGCTGAGCGCCCGCCCCGGCGACGCCGAGTTGCTCAAGCTGCTGGGGACGAACGCCTATTGGCTCGGGAAAATCGAGCTCGACAGAAGCGCCTTGCCGGAAGCGCGCAAGTACTTTCTGTTGTACAGCGTCTATGCCGACCGCCTGCACGCGCTCGATCCGGACAACGTGGCGACCTGGATCGAGCAATCCTATGCGTACAACAATCTCGGAACGTTGGCGTACCGCACCGGCGATCTCGATGCGGCGAACCGGGCGTTCACCACGTCGCTCGACTTGAAGACACGGGCCCAGGCGCGCCGGCCGGAGGACCGTGAGCTGTCGGCCGATATTGCGGACAGCCTGTCCTGGCTGGGCGAACTGTGCCTGACGGACGGGCGCCTTAAAGACGCGCTCGCCTACTACGAGCGCGAACTGAGCATCATCACCGCCATGCATGCGGCCCGCCCTGCGGACAGCAAACTGGCCGAGCAGCGCGCCGACGCCTTGCAGCATCGCGCGCTGCTGCTGGCGGCGTTCGGCGACGATCAATCCGCATTGCACGACTACGCGCTCGCCGACCAGCTCCTGGCCCGCAACTTGCTGCTGGAACCGGGCAACAGTGAATGGCAGCGCGCACTGATCTATGTGCAACTGGAACAGCTGCGCATCCGCACCCACAGCACCCTTGGCGAGGCCGAACTGGCCGCGCTGAGCGGCGTGGAACAGCGCAGCGCCGCGCTGGCGCAACGCGATCCGGAGAACGATGTATGGACCAAGCTGGTGGCAACGGCGCGCACGCGTTATGCCCTGGCATTGCTCGAGCGTTCACGCCACGATGCCGCCGGCGACCTGCTCGCCCTTGCACGGACCAGTCTGACTGCGCAGTTGTTGCGCGACCCCGAGGATCAAAGCAGCACGGTCACCCTGGCGATCAACCACCTTGCGCAAGCCCGGCTGCTGGCGGCGCGCGGTGAGCATGACGGCGAACGCGCCAGCTGCCTTGCCGCGCGCGACCGATTGCGATCGGCTGCGGAGCGCGGCAGCAGTTTCAAGGTGCTTGACCCCTGGGTACGCGCCCTCTCGTGCCTGGGCCATTCCGACCTTGCCGCTGCATCCATGGCCCGGCTATCGGCCATGGGCTATCGCGACGCGGCTTACCGGCAGTTCCTTTTACACCAACGATGAAAGCAAAACCATGTCTCCTTCCCGCACTCCCTCGATTGACGTCCCGGTCTTTCTGAGCGTTGAAGTCAACGTCACGAAATGCGCCGGTCCGGTCTGCAATGCAGGCGACTACAACGTGACGTACAACGGACACCCGACTCTGATGATCGAGGTCCCCATGCGTGACAGCGTGATCCGCTTTGGCCTGGACGCCGCGACACCGGAGGACGTCCTTTTTGTCGGCATGACGACTTCGCGGAAACGCTCCGATCCGCAGCTGAGCAGCTACTCCATTTCGGTCGACCGGCGCGTCCTGGTCTGCACCGATGTCGATTCAAAGCCGGGACAGTTCGACGTAACACTGCAATGGATCATTGGCAAGCCCCTGGCGCACGATCCGCAGGTGCACAACAAACCGGGCTAAGCGCCACCAAGGTCGCCTTCTCCGCCTGTGGCAGGGCGGGCCGCTGTGGACCGAGCGTATCGCCGAAGTCAGATATCGCTGTAACCGTAATGATACTGACGCTGCGATGCGGTCTTGCCTACAGTGGCTCCATGGTCACCCACATGACGTGCGCTTCGCCATCATGCCGAGAGGGTGGCCTCGACCGCAATGCCCTTCCGGAGAAAGCCATGCCCGTCCAATCACCGAACGCCAATGCCAGTTCACCGCTTCCCCTGAACCTGGTGCGGCAATTCGCGCCCACCATCGTGTTCCACCCCGACGAAATTTTCTTGCCGTGTTCGATAGAGCATATTCTGGCGAACGCCACGCTGCAAGCCGATCCCGCCGTGCAGATTCCCAACCAATTCATCGCCGGGGACAATGGCAGCAATCAGCCCATTCCCGCTTACGCTCAGATGAACGGCGTGCTCTACCTTGCGTATCAGGACCTCAACGACAACATCTGGGTCAGCTCCTCGCCCGACGGCATCAATAACTGGTCGCAGCCGATCAACAGCTGCGGCGGCATCAACCCCTCGCTGGTGGCCCACAGCGACGGCAAACTCTGGATGGCTTACACCTACAACGAAAATATCTGCGTGGCTTACTCGGCCGATGGCGTCAGCTGGACAAACATGGGCCAGATCCCCAACCAGGCCACCGTGTATCCCATCCTGACCTCGTTCATGGGCAGCTTGTGGATCGTCTATACCGGCAATGACAGCTCCCAGCTGTACATCACCACGTCCAGCGATGGGGCCCAGAGCTGGAATTGCTGGGAAGTCCCGGGCAACACCTCGGTTCCGGCCGTAACGGTGTACAACAACGCGCTCTGGCTGGTCTACAGCAGTTCTGACGGCTCCGAGCTGTACTGCGCTTCCTCGCCGGATGGCGTAAAGTGGACGACCAATCCCATCCCCAAGCAGACCAGCTCGATTCCGGCACTGGCGACCTTCAATGGCGCCTTGTGGATTGTCTATTCGGATTCGGACAGTTCCGACATGTTCGTCTCCACCTCGACCGATGGTGTGAGCTGGACCGTGAACCCACTGGGGAACCAGTTCACCTCGGTCCCCGCGCTCGCCGTGCTGGGGCAGACCCTGTGCATGGTGTATCCCGACTCGACGCCGAGCTCCTCGGGGGGCGGCCATATCCGCCAGCTGTGGGCCAGTTGCTCGCAAGATGGTTGGGACTGGCAGCCAAGTGACATCGACAACCCAACCCAGCAGGACATGGCCAATCACTACGCTGGCCAGTACCACCTGAATATCAACGAGGCAGCCTTTACCGGCGAAGGCTTGAACGCGCCGATGTATTACGCAGTGCAGAATTTTTCGGACTACACCGAAATCACCTACCTGCTCTTCTTCGGCTTCAACGGCTGCCAGACCGTCCACATTCCGATCTTCGGCAACGACTATGAATGCATCCTGTACGATTATGCGCGCCACCAGGGCGACCTGGAACGGGTGACGATCCGGATCTCGAACGACCCGGGCAATCCACAGGTGCTGGACGTGTGTACCGAATCGCATGGCGACGCCAGCCACTGGACGCCCGATCAGGTGAGTTTCACCCCCGGCACGTCCAGCGCCGTCATTCATTCCTCGCTGAACGCCCACGGCACCTTCATCGAAGGGCAGCAGGGTAGCTGGATCAGCAAGCAAAACGCCGTCGTGGCCGATTTTGGCGACGCCATCGGCGAAGGCGGGGTCTGGACGCCGAGCGAATATCGGCTGGTTGGTCTGGACAGCCAGTCGAACCCGGTCAACGAGCAGGTATGGGCCAAGTTCTGCGGCCGGATCGGCGCGCACCTGGACAATAGCCTGACCGCCGGGACGGACTATCAACGCAATGACTTGTCCGGCGTACTGTGGGTCTACATCCAGGGCTGCAACGCCATCGCCGGTGCCTTCGGTCTGATGCCGGCGGACGCGGTCTCCGGCGATGGCCCGAAAGGACTGGGGGAGCGTCCGTACATCCGGCCGGCCAACCAGGCGGCGGCCAGCACGGCCGTCGCCAGCGCGGCGCGGGCCCAGGCAGTGCCGGCCAAGGCGCCGTCGGGCGACCTGGTACAAGCCTGACGGCTCGTACCGCCGTCAGCGGCGGCTGCGCTATTGGCACGCGGGCTCGTTGATGCGGTGTCTTTGCGGCGCCCGCGTCGCGGTGAATTTCCCCGGAACGTCCATCGCGCCGGCGGGTCGAAGCATGTGACGTCGCATGTCGCGGCGTCGCGGCGGAGCTTGAACGCGCGGCCGGGCCGGCTCGTGTCGGTGTCGAGCATACGTGGCGTCCAGATTCCGACCAAACACTTCACCTGTTTGAGAGGAGTAAGACATGCAGACACATACAGAATCGGCGGATGTGGGCGGTGGCGGCCGGGAGTTGTCGGCGGGGTTATTGTCGGACCAGGACGAGATCGGCGAACTGCGCGTGCTGTTCGACGGCCAGGCCGGCAACCCCTTGCAGCCGGCCGAGACGCCACGGGGCAAGGCCCGCGCCGCCGTCGTGTCGACGGACTATTACGGCGCGTTCAGCGTCGAAAAATTCGCTGCGGCAAGCAGTCTCAGCTATACGCACGAGGACGCCGGCGGTTGGCTCAACTACGTGCAACAATTCCAGGCGGCGAACTTCTGGTACCAGGACGCCGGCGTGGCGCCCTGGGCCTACTACGAGCAGTACGACAACTGGCAGGATACATACGGCATGGACGCGGTGATGGCGGTCTACCATTCCGGCCACGGCGCGATGGACGGCAACGGCGTGTTCTACGCCGCCATGGGCGCCTGTTCAACTGGGGCGCGGTGAGCCGCGACTACTGGCACTGGCGTTGGTACTACGCCGCCTCGCTGGCGCTGGCGTCGCGGGCGCGCAACCACAAGGTGCCGGAACGCATCGCCACGGCGCAGCTGGGCATCGAACAGGTTGGCGGCAAGCTGGTGCGCGGCATCCTGGAGCGCCTGCCGGTTGAGCTGGCGCTGCCGCAGGAGGTGGCGGCCAATCCGGCCGGCATCATCGTGCTGTCCGACGGCGGCCGGCGCATTTCGATCGATCCGCACGGCACCTACGACGCCCAGCTCAGCCAGCCCAACCTGGAGAGCGGCAACGAGCTGTTGCTGAGCGCGACGCTGCTCAAGGCCAACGACGTGGTGCGCCAGTTCGGTCTGGACCGCAACGACATCACCTTCGACCGCGTGCTGCACAAGTATGACTGCAGCGGCAGCACCAAGGGCAGCGGCGAGATCGGCACGCCGCGCATCACCGAGACGGTGGTGCAGTTCACCCAGTTGATCGACGGCATACCCGTCATCGGGCCGGGCGAGGGCAAGGTGGCGATCACCTTCGACAACGACGCCAACGTGACGGCGGTGCTCGACACGACGCGACGGATCGACAAGCTGATCGATGCCTTCAGCGCGCCGCGGGCGGACGACAGTTCCGCGCCGCACAGCAATGGCCGCAACGGCGCCACCGCGGGTTACCGCGGCAATGGCGGCGGCCTGGGCGCCCACCGCTCCGGCGGCATCGATCCGCAGGCGCTGCTGGCCGGCGTGTGGCAGGAGCGCATGAAGACCTGGGTGCTGGGCAATGGCATGCCGGAACGTTATTCGGTGGTGCCGGACAGCTACGAGGTAGGCTATGTGATCCGGGGCAACAGCGCGTTGTTGGTGGCGCGCGAGGAGGTCGAGGTCGACTGCGGTGGCGGCTTCGTCAAGCGTTTCGCCGTCGAGGCGCCGCTGCATCCGACGGCGCAGACGCAGGTCTACCACTAGCTTAGGGCCATCTCGAATAACCGTCATTCCGCATCGGCGGACCGCCGCGCAGGCGGGAATCTATACCCCGCATGTCCATTGGCTCAGCATGGGTTCCCGCCTACGCGGGAACGACAATTTGGTGGTTTTTCGAAGTGCCCTTAGGAGGAAACCCCGTCGTTCTCGCTTTGGCGGGAACGACAAATTGGGGGTTATGCAAAGCGCGGCGGCGCGCCAGTATTGCGTATTGGTCTGGGGCAATGTTGTCAAATTGTGGTAAAGTGCGCGGCCATATCGTGCCAATTAATAAAGCTTGCTTGCTGAATATTTGGCGCGGGACTCAAGGCGGCGCCATCTGCGCGCCCGCATTTCATGTGTTTTTGAACAAGGAAGAATATGTTTATTGTTTGGCAAGGTCTCGGTTTCGTCGTTCCGCTCATCCCCATCCTTTTCGTGTTGCTCGGCCAGTTCCTGCTGGACGCGGTGATGGGTGCCGGCTTTTACCACTCGCACGGTTGGTCGGTGGCCTTGATGTTGCTGTTGTCGGGTGTGGCCGTGTGGATGTTGGGTTCGCGCCTGAACAACAAGCCGGGCCGTGAGTTGATCGACCCGCAAACCCAGGAAACCGTGATCTTGCGCAAGCGCCACACCCTGTTCTGGATTCCCTTCCAATACTTCGGCGTCATCATCGCCGTGCTCGCCGCCCTGATCCTGTTCGCCTAATCGGCGCACCGGGCGCGGGCCGCTCCGCCAAGCGGCGAGGGCGGCCGGCGGGGGAGCGGTGCGGGCGACATTAATTGCCTAGTGACCCAGCCGGAGGGGGCTGCCGCCACGCCGGACCGCGCCGGACCGGCCCTGCGCCTGCCCCTGTGCTTGGCGCTCGTCGAGCTTGAACACGCTGACCACCTGGGCCAGCTGGGCCGCCTGGTCCTGCATGGCCTCGGCGGCGGCCGCCGCCTGCTCCACCAGCGCCGCGTTTTGCTGTGTCACCTGGTCCATCTGCGTGATCGCCTGGTTGACCTGGCCGATGCCGGCGGTCTGCTCCTGGGTCGCGGAGCTGATCTCGGCCATGATGTCGGCCACCCGCTTGACGCTGTCGACGATCTCCGTCATGGTCGTGCCGGCTTCGCCGACCAGCTTGCTGCCGGCGTCCACCTTGTCCACCGAATCGTCGATCAAACCCTTGATTTCCTTTGCCGCCGCCGCCGAGCGGTGCGCCAGGTTGCGCACCTCGGAGGCGACCACGGCGAAGCCTCGGCCTTGCTCGCCGGCCCTGGCCGCTTCCACCGCCGCGTTCAAGGCCAGAATGTTCGTCTGGAAGGCGATGCCGTCGATCACGCCGATGATGTCGGCGATCTTGCGCGAGGAGGCGTTGATCGAGCTCATCGTGTCGACCACCTGGGCCACCACCGTGCCGCCCTTGCTGGCCACGGCCGAGGCGCTGGCCGCCAGTCCGTTGGCTTGGCGCGCGTTGTCGGCGTTCTGTTTGACGGTGGAGGTCAGCTCCTCCATCGAGGAGGCGGTTTCCTCCAGCGAGCTGGCCTGCTGCTCGGTGCGCGAGGACAGGTCGAGGTTGCCGGCGGCGATCTCGCTGGAGGCGGTGGCGATGGTCTCGGTGCCCGAGCGGATCTGCGTGACGATGCCGGCCAGATGCTGCTGCATCTCTTTCATGCGGAACAACAGGCTGCTGGAGTCGCCGCTGTCGGTCTCGACGCGGCGCGAGAAGTCGCCGGCGGAGATCTCGTTGGCGACCTCGACCGCGTAGGCCGGTTCGCCGCCGATCAGGCGCATGATGTTGTTGGCCAGCCAGAAGGCGATGCCGCCGCCGACCACCACGGCCAGCAGCGCCAGGCCGACGCTGACCAGCAGCATCTTGCGGGTGAAGTCGACGACGTCCTGCTTGGTCTGCTTGACCTCGGCGTTCTTGTCCTTGATGAAGTCGAGCAACTTGGTGCGCATTTCGCGCCAAACCGGGGTCTCGTCCTTTTTCAGCACGCCGATGGCGCCGGCCTGGTCGTCCTTGACGACGGCGAGGATCTTGCCGTGCAAGGCGGCTTGGCGCTCGCGCAGCGCGTTAACGTCCTGAATCAGCTGCTGCGCCGCCGGCCGCGCCTTGGCCAGCTCCCCGGCGATCTCGCTTTGCTCCTTGAACGCCTTGCCGGCGTCCTCCAGATTCTTGTAGCCGGTCGGATTGGCCGGATCGATCACCACGTTGCGCAGCGCCTGGCCCATCTGCAAACCCTGGGCGTACATATTGGTGGAGGCCGACAGCAGCGCCTGGTCCTGTTCGAGGAAGCTGGAGAACTGGTTCTTGGCGTTCTGCATCCCGACCAGGGCGACGCCGATGGCGCAGATGAAAACGAAGAAGACCAAACCCATACACAACATCATTTTTGTCTTGAGCTTCATAGGATCGCAATCGTGAGGAATGTTGTTGGCGGCCGTTGTCGGCGGCGGCTTCTTTCTGCCGGGAAAGTCTAACATGGCGCTGTTCGGGGCTACGCGCAAATAGCCGGATGTGTTGCTTTGCCGCCATATGGGGCCGGCGGGCCGGCCGCGCCGCCGGCTTGACGCAGCACAGGCCAGTCGCCGGGCCGCTGCGGATAATCGATCAGGTGCCGCCGTCCGCCCCCTGTGTCAGGATAGTTGTCGCGTCATCTGATTTCTCGTAATCGTACAGGGGGCGGAGCAAAGACGGGCAGTGAAACACTATTCAGCAGA
>NZ_JAEMNU010000135.1 GCF_016461825.1 Rugamonas violacea
TCGGTCACGTTCGCCCGGAATGGGCGGTCACGTTCAAATGGAATGACTGGTCACGATGCCGGAATCACTGGTCACGTTCGTCCGGAATACCCAGGGTGCCACATGGGCCAGTTCAATCCGCCGCCAAATCGCGTCTTGCAACCGCCACGACAGCGATTGGACCAGGCTAGATTTCATCACGGCGGTATGGGCGCGCCATGAATCACAACGAAGCCCTGAATGTGCCCATGCCGACGATACTCATCGTCGACGACTCCTTGTCTTATTTAGGCGCCCTGCTCGATCGCCTGGAGCGGCATGGCTTCATGGTTGTTCTCGCCCAAACCCCCGCCGAAGGTTTGATGCGGGCCGAATTCGCCGAGCCGGACCTGATTCTGCTTGACGTGGTCATGCCGGGTATCGACGGCTTCGAAGTCTGCCGTCGCCTCAAGGCCGGCAAAGCGACCAAAGACATACCCGTAATATTCATGACGGGCCTAACTGACGCCAAACAAAAAGTCATCGGTTTCGATGCCGGTGGGGTTGACTACATCACCAAACCCTTCCAGATCGAAGAGGTACTCGCGCGCGTCAACACCCACCTGGCGCTACGCAAAGCAAACCGGGAACTGCAAGACACGGTAGAGACGCTGGCCCAGGCGCGGGAGGATTTGCTTCGCCACGAAAAACTTGCCGCCTTGGGTGCGATGGTCGCCGGCATCGCCCACGAACTCAACACGCCGATTGGCAACAGCTTGATGGCGGCCAGCACCTTCGATATGCAAACTGAACAGCTGGGCCATGACTTGGCCGAGGATGGCAGTGTCAAACGTTCGACCTTCGAACACTATATGGAGAATGCCCAGCTAACGGTCGACATCCTCATGAGGAATCTACAGCGCGCGGCCGATATCGTTAGCAATTTCAAACAGGTCGCGGTTGACCAGTCCAGCTCGCAGCGCCGCAGCTTCCTGCTCGCCGAGGTGGTCTCTGGAATTGTGCTGACCCTGCAGCCTACGATTAGACGCACGCCGATCAACACTCGCCTGGACATCCCCGAAGCATTGATGATGGACAGTTTTCCCGGTCCCTTGGGACAAGTCGTCACGAATTTAATCAACAATGCGATTGTGCACGCCTATGAAAACCGTACGGAGGGCGTGGTGGCCATTTCTGCCCAGTTGTCTTCTTTTGGTTGGGTGAACATGGTTATTCAAGACGATGGGGCAGGTATCCGACCAGATGATCTGCGGCATATTTTCGATCCATTCTTTACCACGAAGCTGGGTGTGGGCGGCTCCGGCCTTGGTCTGCACATTGTTCACAACATCGTGACGGAAGTACTTGGAGGCAATATTCAAGTCGACAGCGTTGTCGGCAAGGGCAGTAAATTCATACTGACGCTTCCCATGCTGGCGCCGAACCGTTGATGGTTTTTATTTGAACACAGCGGACGTAAAAAAAACCCCATCTGCACCGAACGCGGTCTTGAGCGCGTTCGGGCGGATGGGGTTTTTTCACTACTACTATATAACTAGCCTGACGATAACCTACTTTCACACTGGTTGCAGCACTATCATCGGCGCAGAGTTGTTTCA
>NZ_JAEMNU010000136.1 GCF_016461825.1 Rugamonas violacea
GTCCGCCATCCTGCGGCGCTTCCTGTACGCCGCCGCCGCGACCGGCAGGCGAACTGAGGCGTCGCTCAGGTTGGTAGATGAAGATCAACGCTAATCAATATGATTTTTGTCTCGCCAGTTACGTCGATCGCCATCGACACCCACTCATCCGCGTCCACGGTCGTCTGATCGTAAGAACCAAACAAGCTCGGCCGAATTCTTTTAATTCTCCCAATTTCCGTTTTGATTTCCTGGGAATTCTTTATTTTCTGCTCAATGAATGCGAATGCCTCGCCGTGGCTGGACATGAAATACACAACGGTGTACAACGCAGCTCCAAAGAAAATAGCCAAGGCAATTGGCTTGCCGATTTTATAGGTAGAGATAATTATCTGTCAAAATAGATCGTAACTTGACCACCCCTGATTATGGTCGTACGCCAGAACCTTGGCGGTTTCAAGAACCAACTGCAACACTGAGTTAATGGACAGCGATCGCTGGGTTATTTAATTGTTCCATGTGGGCAGTATAAACGGCCAGGGGTGATGCGAAACCAAAACGGGCGCGTGGGCGCTGGTTGAGTTCGAGCGCGATGGCATCGAGTTCGTCTTGCGAGTAGATCGACAGGTCCGATCCCTTGGGCATGTACTGTCGCAGCAAGCCGTTGGTGTTCTCGTTGGAGCCGCGCTGCCATGGACTGTGCGGGTCGGCGAAATAGATTTGCACGCCTGTGCGTTTGGTGAGGATTTTATGGCCGTGCATTTCACGGCCCTGATCGTAAGTCATGGTTTTACGCATGGCGGCGGGCTCCCGGTTGAGCACAGCGGCGAAGCTGTCGACGACGGCCTTGGTGGTGGCGTTGTCCATCTTCGCCAACACCACAAAGCCAGTGGCGCGCTCGACCAGCGTACCGACCGAGGAGCGATTGCCAGCGCCCTTGATCAAGTCGCCCTCCCAGTGGCCGGGGATAAGCCGATCCTCGACCTCTGGCGGTCTGATATGGATGCTTTGCATGTCCTGGATTTGGTGACGACGATCCGCGCCTTGGCTACGTGGTTTGCAGACCTGATTGTGGTGACGCAGACAGGCAATCAGCTCACGTTTCAGTTCGCCACGCGGGTGTAAGTAGATGGCGTTGTAGATGGCCTCGTGCGAGACGGTTTCGTTAGAGTCGTTGGGCCACATGGCTTTGAGCTTGCCAGCAATTTTCTGGGGTGACCAGCGTAAGTTGAGAAGGTGGCGCACAACGATGAACATCATGCCGTGAATATGTAGCTTGGGGACTTTACGAGGCTTGACGCGCTGCGCCATGGCCCTCATCTAAGCCAGGTTGGCATCATACACGCCGGCGGCGTCTGCGCGCTTGAGCTCGCGGCTGATCGTACTAGCAGAACGGCGAAGGCGTTTAGCAATGGATCGAATGCTGCACTGGTCGTCGCGCATGAGCATGACGACCGCACGGTCTTGTGGGGTCAGATGAATATAGTTTCTCGGCATGGCAGCACCTTACAGCAAGTAGGTGTTGCAGTTGGTTCTTGAGAACGCCGTATCCGGCTCCAGTGATTTTCCATACAGATAGCCGCATGACTGCTTAGTTTCGGAGATTATTTACTTCAATTAGACGAAACAATTCCACAATAGAAAGATTATCAATCCCAGCGATTTTTTTACGTGCATCTATAAATCGCCGCAAAGCAATAATCAATTCTTTCGTATGAAGCGGCGCCTTCTCGGCAAGGGAAATTTCCACTTCAAAAAAGTTTCTTGCCTTAAGCAATAATAATCTTCCCGTCGCGTCGTAGCCAACATACTCACAATTTTTAATATCTATTACCTCGAAGTACTGCTCCGCATCGTACAAAGACCAATGAATAGATACGTCACCTTTTTCATCAAAAACTAAAGGCATTTTCATATCAAAACCTGTCGCACCATTTTTTATCTGGAGACTTTGGTTCCCAAGGACGATGCCGACCAATACCTTGCCCAGGAGGTGTTTCTCCACCAGCACTTGGCGGAGCTCGGCGATGATAATGAGGTAATTTTCCATAGGGGTTGCCTGTTCTATTTCCCCACGGTGCTATCCTAAAGTCATTTCCGATACTAAGTTCAGGTCCATATTTGATACCGATTGCTGACACGGCTACACCTCCCGCAATGCCCCCCATGTAAGCTCCTGAATCAAAATCTACGGCATCATTTGTACCCATCCCTTCGCGAATTAAATCAGTTATGCCTAAAGACACTCCATCGCCAAATCCCGCCGCAATATTGACGATAGACTGGGGAATGGCGGGCATATCCGCCCAGCCCATGAGACCAAGTGAATCCGTATACATGAGCGGATTTTCGTTAGCATATGCATAGGTATTGCCCCCCCCATCGAGTCCAATCGGATCACTCGAAATAAACCGCCCCAACGCCGGCGCATAGTAGCGCGCCCGATAGTAATACAGTCCCGTTCCATCGTTTTCCCGTCCCGTGTACTGGAAGGGATTGTCGACGGCCGCGTCGGCGGTC
>NZ_JAEMNU010000137.1:0-30834 GCF_016461825.1 Rugamonas violacea
GGACGAGGTTTGGCTCAATCCGGAACGGGCTGAACCTGAATTAGTGAAGCTGGCTGCATGAAGTGACGCGACAACTTTGTTGACAACTACCGTCTTGTACGGCTACTTAGCTTAGTTTGACACCTGCCAATCTGAAATCAACATCCTTCTGTCTTTATCTCGAACAGGAGATAGCATCTGAGTTTGGTGCAAGGAGGAGGCCTATCATGCGAACCGTTATTGTGATTGACGATCAGTTGATGGCAGATGCGCTCAAGGCGACGGGACTGAAAACCAAGCGCGAGGCCGTCGAGCTCGGCCTGCGCACCTTGGTCCGTCTGAGGCAGCAGGCGCAGATTCGCCGCTTTCGCGGCAAGCTGGCGTGGCAAGGTGATTTAAACAGCATGCGGCTCGACCAGTGATCCTCGCCGACGCCTCCAAGACGAGAGCGAAAAATATTACGGCAATGGCGTCCACGGTGAGCCGTTGGCGAGTATTAGAGAGGGTGGGAAGCACGCGAGGAGCTAGTATGGGATGTGAAGAAATACGACGCGGTTCGACATCGGCTGCTGCGTAGGCTTGTCGACCTGGACCCTGACCGGAGAAAACCATGACGACCAAAGCGACAAACAAATTCGACAACTTCATCGACACGGTAGTTGACGAACTGCTCGCGATGCACGATGACCAAGTTCTGGAAGGCATTGACCCAGCTGAGATACATGCGGAGGGAGGGCGCCTTCTCCAAGCCGCCAAGGCGCAGGCAAGGCGTGCTCGGCTTGCCGCCACAAACGCAGACAGTGCAGCCGATGGGCCGCAGGCGCTTGAGTTGGGCGCCGACGTAGCCGACGAGTGACGTCATCCGGCGCGCGCTGAGGCGCCGGCGGCGGAACCCGGCACCAGAAGCCCGCAGGACTTGAATGTCGAAGCCCGAACCGAACATCAATGCCGCGCCTGCCCGCCGCCCAGCAGCGCGCTGAACTGCTCGGCCGGCACCGGCTCGGAGAACAGGAAACCCTGCGCGTAGTCGGCGTCGGCCTCCCTGAGCCAGTCGCGCTGCTTGGCCGTCTCCACCCCCTCGGCGATCACCCTCAGCCCCAGCCTGTGGGCCATGGCGATCATGGTTTCCAGGATGGTCTTCTTGCCGGCGTCGGCGCCTATGTCGGGCAGGAAGGAGCGGTCGATCTCCAGGTAGTCGACGTCGAACTTCTTCAGCGTGGCGATCGACGAGGCGCCGGCGCCGAAGTGGTCGACCGCCAGTTCGATGCCGGCCTGGTGCAGGCTGGCCAGCTCGTCGCCGGCCGCCTCGGAGACGTTGGTCAGCACGCCCTCCATAAACTCGACCGAGACGCTGTTGCCGGCCTGTCCCAGCTGGCGCATGTGGGCCGCCCAGCTCAGGCGCTGGGCGTGGGCGGCGAACTGCGCCGACGACTTGTTGACGCTGACCTGGAAGGTGCCACCGAGCAGCTCGCCCCATTGCCTGGCCTGCGCCGCCGCCTCGGTGAACACCCAGTCGCCGATCTGGTTGATCAGGCCGATCTCCTCGGCCAGGCCGATGAACTCGGCCGGCGGCAGCAGGCCGCGCTGCGGGTGCGACCAGCGCAGCAGCGCCTCGGCCTTGCGGATGCCGCCGTCGACGAGCTCGACGATGGGCTGCTAGTACAGCCTGAGCTGGCCGGCGGGCAGGGCCTGGCGCAGGTCGGCGATCAGGCGGTAGCGCAGCTGCGAGGCCTTGTGCATGTTGCGAGCGAAGAAGCGGCTCTGGTTGCCGCCGTTGTTCTTGGCCGCGTACACGGCCCGGTCGGCGCTGCGCAGCAGGTGGCAGGGCGTCGATATTGTTGGTGATGAATTCCGCGAGTCGCATGCCGTTCCCCTTCCATCGGGTTGGACGGCGGGGCGGCGCCGGCGTCGCGTCCGGCCGGCGCGCGCTTGATCGCCGTAACGCTCAGGTGCGGTTGATCGACACGCCGCCGTCGACCAGCATCGCCGCACCGGTGGTGAAGCTGGACGCGTCCGAGGCCAGGTAGAGCACGGAGCGGGCGATCTCCTCCGGCGCGGCCAGACGCTTGAGGGCGTGCAGGCCGGCGGCGAAGGCCAGCGCCTCGGCGCTGTTGGCCGACTCGCGGCCCATCGGCGTGTCGGTGCCGCCGGGCAGGATGGCGTTGACGCGCACGCCCCGGGCGCCGAACTCGGCCGCCAGGCTCTGCGTCAGGCCGACCAGGCCGGCCTTGGTGGCGGCGTAGGCGGCCATGCCGGGCATGCCGACCGTGTGGCCGACGAAGCTGGAGGTGAAGATGAGCGAGCCGCCGCCGCGCGCCAGCATCGCCGGCAACTGGTGCTTGGCGCCGAGGAAGGCGCCGGTGAGGTTGGTCTCCAGCGTGCGGCGCCAGTCGTCGGCGTCGAGGCCGGGCGTCGGCCCCATCGCGCCGAGCGTGCCGGCGTTGTTGAAGGCGATGTCGAGGCCGCCGAAGAGCGCCACGGCGAGCGCCACGGCGCCACGCGCGCAGTCCTCGTCGGCGACGTCGCCGACGTACGCCGCGGCACGCTCCGCGCCGAGCCGGTCGACCAGCGCCTCGAGTTCGCTCCGGCGCCGCGCCACCAGCACCAGCCTGGCGCCGTGCTGGGCGAACAGCCGCGCCGTGGCCAGGCCGATGCCCGAACTGGCGCCGGTAATGATCGCCACCTTGTCGCTCAATGCATTCATCTCCACTCCTTCGATGTCAGTAAAAGAAGACGTAGATTAGCGGCGAAGAACGATGGCGGCACCCCGTTTCTTGCGATCCAATGCGGCGTGGCGAAGCGGGCCGGGCGGTGCTTTAACCGTTGGCCCTGGCGCCGTGCACCACCATCATCTCCGGCTTGACCGGGCGCAGGTTGCGCATGCGCGCGCGCAGCGGCTTGAGCACCAGCAGCGCCATCACGGCGGCCAGCGCGTTCATGCCGGCGGCGACGTAGAACACCGTGTGCCAGCTGCCGGTGGCGGCGGTGATCAGGCTGCTGAACGGCACCAGCAGCGCCGCCGTGCCCTTGGCCGTGTACAGCAGGCCGGCGTTGGTGGTGGCGTAGCGGCTGCCGAAGGTGTCGCCGCAGGTCGACGGGAACAGGCTGTAGATCTCGCCCCAGCCGAAGAACACCAGGCCGGTCAGGATGACGAACCAGAACGGGTCGTGGCCGAATTGGCTCAGCAGGACGATGCCGACGGCCTCCAGGCCGAAGGCGATGAACATGGTGTTCTCGCGGCCGATCTGGTCGGACACCCAGCCGAAGAAGGGCCGCGTCAGGCCGTTGAGGATGCGGTCGAGCGACAGCGCGAAGGTCAGCGCCGGCAGCGTCAGGCCGAGGATGGAGACGGGCACGTCGGCGATGGCGAAGTCCTTGGCGATCGGCGCCAGCTGGGCGGTGGCGACCAGGCCGCCGACGGCCATCAGCACGAACATCAGGTAGAGCACCCAGAAGGCCGGCGTGCGGATCATCTCGGTCCACTTCATGCTGATCGAGCTCTGCGCCACCTTGGCGACGCCGCGCAGCGCCTCGCCGAGCGGCGCCTTGAGGAAGAAGGCGAGGACGAACACCACCGCGCCCTGGGCCAGGCCGAAGTAGAAGAAGGCCGTCTCGTAGCCGCTGTTCTTGATCACCGCCGAGATCGGGATGATGGTCAGCGCCGAGCCCATGCCGAAGCCGGCCGCCGTCAGGCCGGCGGCCAGGCCGCGGCGGTCGGGGAACCATTTGAGGGCGTTGCCGATGCAGGTGCCGTAGACCGCGCCGGCGCCGACGCCGCCGACGGCCGCACCGGCGTACAGCAGCGGCAGGCTGTCGGCCATCGAGTTCATCACCCAGCCGATGGCCACCAGCACGCCGCCGACCATCACCACGATGCGCGGGCCGAAGCGGTCGACCAGATAACCCTCGACCGGCACCAGCCAGGTTTCGGTGACGACGAAGATGGTGAAGGCGACTTGGATCGCCGCCTTGCCCCAGTGGTATTTCTGCTCCAGCGGCAGGACGAACAGGGTCCAGCCGTATTGCAGGTTGGCGATCATGGCCATGCAGACGATGCCCATGATGAGCTGCAGCCAGCGGCGTGGCGCGGGCCGGTCCGCTTGCCGCACTTGAGTCAGTGTAGTCATGCTGTATATCCTTGGTTGGGGGAAGCGAACATCGCGACGCGCGCGGGTGGCGCCGCGTCGACTCTTGTTCCGCGCCATAAGAAAACCAGCGGCGAGCGGAGTGAGTAGGCTAACAATAGTATAAAAAGCAATGTTTAACAATGGAAATTAATTGCGAAATAATTCATTCATTGAAAAATTGTTGCTAATAGGCTACTTTGCTTTTAATGCAAGCGAAAATCCGGGCGGCGCGCTAGAATCCCACTGCTATGCCGGCCGCGACCGCGCGCCGTCGATCAATGGGAATGCCTGGAACAATGAAGATATGTGTGGTGGGAGCCGGCGCCATCGGCGGTTTGTTGGCCGTCAAGCTGGCGCAGAGCGGGCATGAGCTCAGCGTGGTGGTGCGCGGCGCCAATCTGGCCGCCGTGCGCGAGCATGGCATGGTGCTGCGCCAGCAGGACGGCAGCGAGTCGCGCGCCCTGCTGCGCGCCAGCGACAACATCGCCGAGCTGGGGCCGCAGGACGTGGTGATCCTGGCCATGAAGGCGCACCAACTGCCGCCGGTGGCGGCGCAGATCCCGGCGCTGCTGGGGCCGGACACGCTCATCGTCACGGCGCAGAACGGCGTGCCCTGGTGGTACTTCCACAAGCACGGCGGGCCGCACGAGGGCCAGCGCGTCGAGTCGGTCGATCCGGGCGGCGTGGTCTCGGCCGCGCTCGACGTCGGGCGCGTCATCGGCTGCATCGTCTATCCGGCCTGCGAGATGGCGGCGCCGGGCGTGGTCCAGCACATCGAGGGCAACCGCTTCTCGCTGGGCGAGTTGGACGGCCAAAGCACGCCGCGCATCCAGGCGCTGGCCGAGGCCATGCGCGCGGCCGGCTTCAAGACGCCGATCAGCGCCGACATCCGTTCCGAGCTGTGGGTCAAGCTGTGGGGCAACCTGAGCTTCAATCCGATCAGCGCCTTGAGCCACGCCACGCTGGCCGACATTTGCGCCTTCGCGCCGACCCGCGAGCTGGCCGCCAACATGATGCGCGAGGCGCAGAGCGTCGGCGAGCGGCTCGGCGTCACCTTCAAGGTGTCGCTGGAGCGGCGCATCGACGGCGCGGCGGCGGTCGGCCAGCACAAGACCTCGATGCTGCAGGACCTGGAGTCCGGCCGGCCGATCGAACTGGCCGCGCTGGTCGGCAGCGTGCTGGAGATGGGCCGCCTGACCGACACGCCGACGCCGACCATCGCCGCCGTCCACGCCCTCGCCGCGCTGCTGGCCCGCAGCGTGCAGGAGCGGGGCGGCAGCCTGCGCATCGCCAGCGCCGCTCGCTGAGCGAGCGGCCACCAATTCCCCTTCCCAGAAAGCCGCCATGTCCGCCTACACCACCATTGCCGAACTATTGCAGAGCGGCGCCGACGACGCCGTCGCCATCCGCGCCCCGCTGGCGCAGCCGCTCAGCTACGCCGCGCTACGGCGCAACACGGCGGCCACCGTCGCCGCGCTGAACGCCTTCGGCGTCGGCCGCCAGGACCGCGTCGCCATCGTGCTGCCGAACGGGCCGGAGATGGCCAGCGCCTTCGTCGGCGTCGCCGCCGCCGCCTGCGCCGCGCCGCTCAATCCGGCCTACCGCGCCGACGAATTCGAGTTCTACCTGGGCGACTTGAACGCCAAGGCGCTGATCGTCGAGCAGGGCAGCGCCTCGGCGGCGCTGGCCGTCGCCGACAAATTGAACATCCTGGTGCTTGAGCTGCTGCCGACGGCGCAGGGCGCCGGCGCCTTCACCCTGCGGCCGCTCAAGGCCGCTGTCGCCGGCCTCGCCCCGGTGGCGGCCAGCGTCGCCGCCGCCGACGACCTGGCGCTGATCCTGCACACCTCCGGCACCACCTCGCGGCCGAAGATCGTGCCGCTGACCCAGGCCAACGTGTGCGCCTCGGCGCGCAACGTCGGCGCCTCGCTGCAGCTGGGCGCGGCCGACACCGGCCTGAACATCATGCCGCTGTTCCACATCCATGGCCTGATCGCCGGCTTGCTGGCGCCGCTGGCGGCCGGCGGCGCGGTGTTCTGCACGCCCGGTTTCAACGGGCTGAAGTTTTTCGGCTGGATGCAGGAGGCCGGTCCGACCTGGTACACGGCGGTGCCGACGATGCACCAGACCATCCTGTCGCGCGCGCCGCAGAACAGCGCGGTGATCCTGGCCAATCCTCTGCGCTTCCTGCGCTCGTCGTCGGCGTCGATGCCGCCGCAGGTGATCGGCGAGTTGGAGGCGGTCTTCGGCGCGCCGCTGATCGAGGCCTACGGCATGACCGAGGCGGCGCACCAGATGGCCTGCAATCCGCTGCCGCCGGCGGTGCGCGTGCCCGGTTCGGTGGGCTTGGCGGCCGGACCCGCCGTGGCCATCATGGACCAGGAGGGCCAGCTGCTGCCGGCCGGCGCCACCGGCGAGATCGTCATCCACGGCGCCAACGTCACGGCCGGCTACGAGAACAATCCGAAGGCCAACGCCGAAGCCTATGTCGGCGCCTGGTTCCGCACCGGCGACCAGGGCGTGATGGACGACCAGGGCTACCTGCGCATCACCGGCCGTTTGAAGGAGATCATCAGCCGTGGCGGCGAGAAGATCTCGCCGCGCGAGGTCGACGAGATCCTGATGGACCATCCGGCGGTGCAGCAGGTGGTCACTTTCGGCATCCCGCACGACAAGCTGGGCGAGGACGTCGGCGCGGCGGTGGTGCTGCACCAGGGCCACAGCGCCAGCGAAAAGGAGCTGCGCGAGTTCGCCGCGATCCGCCTGGCCGACTTCAAGGTGCCGCGCAAGATCGTCTTCCTCGACGAGATCCCCAAGGGCGCCACCGGCAAGCTGCAGCGCATCGGCTTGGCCGCGAAGCTGGGCTTGGCGCAGGGTTAGCCGGAAGCGGATGCGCCGCGCCTTCCCGCCTGTCTTGTGCCAACTGGCGGTGTGGCTTGGTATGGATTCCCGCCTTCGCGGGAATGACGGCAGCGGGGCATGCCGGTCGGCGTGCTCACGCGCCGAGCAGCCGCAGGTCGAAGGCGCGCTCGACCAGCCATACCGTGGCCAGCAGCGCGATCAGCGCCGAGCCGCCGCTGAACAGGCCGCGATACAGGCGTGTCGCGCGCAGCGCGAAGGCTAGCGGCAGGAACAGCGCGACGATGCACAGCTGGCCTAGCTCCACCCCCAGATTGAATCCCAACAGGCTGCTCAGCAGGGACGCCTGCGCCAGCCCCAGGTCGCCCAGCACGCTGGCGAAGCCGAAGCCGTGGATCAGGCCGAAGGCGAAGGCGGCCAGCGGCCGGCGGCCACGGAACAGCGGCAGCAGGTTGTTCAGCGCGGCCAGCACCACCGAGGCGGCAATCGCCGACTCGACCCAGCGCGACGGCAGCGCCACTACCGACAGGCTGGCCAAGGTCAGCGTCAGCGAGTGCGCCAGCGTGAAGGCGCTGACCACCTTCAGCACATCGACAAAGGCGGCGCGCAGGCTGGCCGCCGGCGCGCCCGGCGCCGCCAGCACGGCCGGCAGCAGCAGCGACAGCAAAAACAGGATGTGGTCGTAGCCTATCCAGATGTGCCAGGCGCCGTTCTTGACGTAGGCGGCGAACTGGCCCAGCCGGTCCGGCGCGGCCAGCGACAGTGTTTGCCGCGCGTGCTCGGGGTCGAAGATGGCGGTGCCGGTGCTGTCGCCGTGGACGATGCGCAGCAGGCCTTTGTGCTGCGGGTCGAGCTCGGCGAACAGCCGGTAGCCGATCTCCAGCGACGTGATGGTGGCGGGGCAGTCGGCGCGCCAGCGCAGCACGCTGTAGGCGCCGTCGGTGTGCTGGTCGAGCAGTTGCTCGACCACGCCGACCTTGCAGGCGCCCCGCGCGGTGGCCAGCGTCAAGCGTTGCAGCGCGTAGGTGGCGATGGCCGGGTGGCGGGCGCGGATCTCGTCCCAGGTCAGGCGGCCGTCGCCGTCGCCGTCCAGGCCGATGGCGAAGTCCAGGTCGCGCAGTGAGATGTCCCACTGGCCGTCGATCTGTGCGCCGTGGATGGCCAGCGACAGATAGCTGTCGCTGGGTTTGTGGGCGTAGGCGGGCGGCGCGGCAAAGCACAGCAGGAGCGCGAGCAGCAGCAGGAGCGGCCGGCCCATCACGCACCGCCCTTCAACTGGCGCAGCAAGCGCGCTGCGGCGACGTCGTCACTGCCGTGGGCGGCGATCCAGTCGAGCACCGGCCGCGCCGCGCCGGCGTCACGCGATTGCACTGCCGCGTCGAGATAGACGCGAATGTCGGCCGGCTCCTTTTGCACCTGCCAGTTCTGCCGTGCCAGCGCCAGGGCCGCGCTTGGGTCGTGCCGCAAGGCCAGCTCGAAGCGGGCCTGCTCGCGCTGGTGGACGCGGTCGCCGCGTTGCGTGGCGGCGGCGAAGCGGGCGGCCAGTTCGCGCACGTCGGCGGCCAGCGCGGCCGCCGTGCCCGGCGTCTGTTGCAGGGCGAGGGCGCGGCGCAGCAGCAGCGCGTCGACACGGG
The DNA here is from genome assembly GCF_016461825.1 of Rugamonas violacea. Taxonomy (GTDB): domain Bacteria; phylum Pseudomonadota; class Gammaproteobacteria; order Burkholderiales; family Burkholderiaceae_D; genus Rugamonas. The sequence goes on from NZ_JAEMNU010000137.1 coordinate 8,600, forward strand.
TTTGTTCGCGTAGCAGCGCGATCACTTCGGCCGGCCGCTGTTGATCGAGCAGGAAGTCGGCGTAGGCGCCCAGCAGGTAGCCGTCGCGCGGGGCGAGCGCCAGGGCGTGGCGGAAGCGCGTTTGTGCGAGGTCGGCGGCGCCGCGCCGGCCGGCCATCTCGGCCAGCAGCGTCAGCGACCATACCGCCACCTCGGGCGGCGCGCCGGCGCTGCGTTGCAGTGTCAGCTCCAGCAGCTGTTCGCTTGGCAGGGCGCGGCCCGTCACGGCGCCGACATTGGCCAGGCAGGTGACTGCGACCAGTTGCGTGGCCAGCGCGGCGACGCGGGCGCAACTGGCGGTGGCGCCGGCGTAGTCGCCGCGCACGGTCTGCACGGTGGCGCGCGTCAACCAGGCCTGGGCCAGCTTGGGATGGGCGAGGAGCACCTGCTCCAGGTCGGCCAAGGCGGCGTCGAAGTGGTGTGTGCTTTGCAGCAGCGTGGCGCGCAGCAGGCGCACCTCGGCCGGCGGCGCGCTCAGTCGCCACCATGGCGCCAATGCCGCCTGCGCGTAGCCGAGGTAGCGCGGATCGCTGCTGTCGCGGCCCAGCGCGATGTAGCGTTGCGCCAGGTCGGTGGCCAGTGCCAGGTTGTCGGGTTGGGTGGTGAGCTTGTCGCGTAGCTGGCGCAATGCGCGCTGGGCGGCGTCGGCGCGGCGTGGCAGCAGCTCGATGACCTGGTCGCCGCTGGCCGGAGTGTGGGGCGCCGCCTGGCAGGCGGCCGCCAGCGCCGTCGTGGCCAATGCCAGCCAGGTCGCCAGACGGTGGGTGTATGTGCGTCTCATGGTCACTCCTGAAGAAATGCTGTGCTGTGCTGTGCTGCGCTGTGCTCTGCTCTGCTTCGGCGGTGGCGCGGCCGCCCGGCACCGGCGTCGATACGGATCGACGCCGGTGTGGCGGCTGCCGCCGGTGCTACTTCAGCGTCGTCGGCTCGCCGTTCTCCGGCATGGTGACGGTAACGCTGTCGACGGCCACGGGTTCGGCGCTGTCGCTGCTGTCGCCGATCAGCGCCTGCACGGCGGCGAAGAAGGCGTCCAGCACCGGCAGGCCCGGCGTGGCGGGATCGGTGGCCGGTGGCGGCATGCCGGTTTGTCCGCCGCCACCGCTGCCGCCACAGGCGCTTAGGGCCACGGCCATGGCCATGGCCGGTATCAAGCTGATTTTTTTCATGGTGCTCTCCTGTTGATTGGCTGCCTCACTGCTGCGGCGAGCCGGCGATCGGCGTTTTCAGATAGGGGAAGGCGGCGTTGAAGGCGCTGTCGTCGAGATAGGCGCCGTCGGTGAAGTGCAGGCCGCCGGCCGGCGCGTCGGCTGGCGCGCAGCCGAGATTGAGCATGCACAGCTTGCCCATCGCCACGCGCAGGGTGATGTCGACCACGTCGTCGCCGGGGCGCCGGCCGTTCGGGTAGCCGGCGTTGTCGCCCTCGATGACGCCGAGCCGGTTCTGCGCGCCCATCGCCACCGGCGCGATCGCCGTGTTCAGGCGCAGCATTTCGGACGGGGTCACCTTGGCCGGCTGGTTCAGTCCCTTGACGCCGGTGAGGAAGACCGTCACCAGGTCGTTGCGCGGGAAGTTGGTCGGCGCCTTGGCGCCCGCCTTGCCGTACAGGACCTCGACCAGCGCCGGCGCCGTCGGGTTGGTGACGTAGAGGGCGAACTGCGCGTCGGCGGACGGCTTGCTGCTGTTGAAGTGGTCCTTGTCCTTCAGGCCGATCACCAGCTCGTTCACCAGCGGCATGCCGAGGCGCGACACCTGGGTCCAGGCGCCGCCTTCGACCGAGGCCGGGCCGCCGTTGGGCAGCGGATTGAGCAGGCGGCCCTGGCGCAGGCTGGCGGTGGTCCAGCCGCCGATCACCGGATCGCCGCCGGTGCTCAGGCAGGCGGCGGCGATCTCCAGTTCGATCGAGGTGACGTTCTTGTCGGCCAGGTCGTCCTTGGCGGCACGCTCGGCGTTGGCGGCGAACTCGGTGGCCGGCGCCTTGATGTTGATGAGGTCGAAAGTCTCGCCCAGGTTGACGACGAACGGGTCCTTGCGCTGGCCGACGAACATGCGCGCCGGCGTGGCGCAGCCGGGGATGCTGATGTTGTAGAGGTGCTTGGCGGCGTAGGCGGCGTAGTTGGGGATGGCCTTGTTGCCGATGTTGTCGACCGGTTTGTCGAAGACGGCGCTGCCGGTGTCGGCGTTGACCACGGCGGCGCGCTGGCCGCCACGGCGGTCGCCGCGCACCACCGTCACGGCGTAGGTCTCGCGCACGTTCAAGCCGGCCGGGTTGACGCTGTCGATCGGGCCGCCGTTGATCACCAGCGGGATCGACACCTGCTTGCCGCCGACGTTGAACTTGCCGTCCTTGTTGCTGCGGCTGAAGCGGAACTGGAAGCTCAGGTCCTCCTTGGCGTCGCCGTTGTTGTCGATGTGGATTTCGTAGAGCGCGTTCGGGTCCATATTGAAAAAGTTCGGGCCGCCGTAGGCATCCTGCAACGGCACGTAGTTGGCGATCAGGGTGACGAAGTCGGCCCGGCCCGGCTCGTAGCTGCGGAACATGTAGAAGTCGGTGCCGTCGACCTTGGGACTTTGCGTGATGAAGGGCGCTTCGCGGTGGCTGGACGCGAGGGCCGCCGTGCCGAAACTGCCGGCCAGGGTGCCGATGAGCGCCGCACCGAGCGCGTGTTTTGCGATGGTTGACATCTGAATCCTCCGTGGGTGGTTGGTCGGTGATGTGTTGCAGAGACATATACGGCGCCGGTGTCGCGCCGGATTCAAACAATTCAAAAATATTCAGAAGCGCTGCGTCAGCGTCAGGCGTAGCGCGCGCGGCTCGACCGGGTGGAAGTGGATGTCCTCGCGGCCGGCGGCCGCCTCGCCGGGCAGGCGCGAGGTGTAGAGGTATTCGATGTCGCTGGCGCGGCGCTTGAACAGGTTGAAGGCGTCCAGCGTGACGGTGGTGGCGGTGCCGGCGCGGTAGCTCAGGCGGGCGGAGGCCAGGGTGGTCGAGTGGGAGCGCACGCTGTTGTCCTCGACCAGCGGACGCGGCCCCAGGTAGCGCAACTCGAATGCGCCTGACCAGCGGCCCAGGTCCTTGACGCCGACGCCGAAAGAGGCGACCCTGGCCAGCGCGTCCGGCACGTAATCGCCGGCCGGGTCGTGGTTGCGGTAGCGCGCCCGCGAGGCGGACAGGTCGAGGTCGAACAGCAGCCACGGCGCGGCGATGTAGTGGTTGCTCCATTCGATGCCGCTGCGCCGGCTGGCGCGGCGCGGCTCGGTGCTGCCGCTGTCGCCGCCGAACACCAATTCGGAGGCCAGGTCGAGGCGCCACAGCGACAGCGAGCTTTGCAGGCCGGGCAGCAGCTCGCTGCGCAAGCCCAGCTCGACGCCGCGCGTGCCGGCCAGCGGCGTCAGCGCCGGCGCTGCCGTCGCTGGCGTTGTTGCCGTTGCTGCCGTTGCTGGCATCTCTGGGCCGGCGTCGGCCGGCCGGCTTGGGATGACGCCGCGCGCGTCGTTGCTGTGAAAGCCGGCGCCGTAGTTGATGAAGTATTCCGTTTGCCGCCACGGGCCGAGGATCAGCGACAGCTTGGGCGAGAAGCGCCCGGCGTTGGCGCGGCCGGAGGCGCCGGCGACGCTGCTGGCGACGTCGAAGCGGTAGCTGTCGTAGCGCAGGCCGGCCACGCTGCGCAGCGCCGGCAGCCAGTAGCTGGTGTTTTCCAGGTAGACGGCGGCGCTGGCCTCGCCCACGCGGTCCTGGCGCAGCGTGGCCGTGGTCTGGCGCGCGCTGGTGGCGTACAGGGCCAGCGGCTCGACATGGTCGTAGCGCAGTTGCACCCCCACCTTGTTGCGCATCTCGATGGCGCCGGCGCCAGCACTGAGCCAGGCGTGGCTGGCGTCCAGGCCGGCCATGTTGCGCCGTTCGCTCTGGCGGAACTGGTCGCCGTTGAGCGGGTCGTCGAGGAAGTAGCTGAAGTTGCTGAACAGGTCCAGCCGCGAGCGCACCAGGTAGGCCGTCAGTTCGCTGCTGCTGTCGTCGCGCCGCAGATGACGCGCGTAGGCCAGGCTGTAGCGCGCGCTGGCGCCGCCGTCGCTGGGATCGACGGCGCCGTAGCGGTCGAGCAGGCCGGCCCGCACGGCGCGCAGCGGGATCTGGTCGCTGGCGTGCCAGCTGTTGTGGTAGGCCATGGCGCTGACGCTGTAGCCGTCGCGCCGGTCGCCGACGCTGTATTTGAGCACAGCACTGGCCTTGCGCATGCGCTCCGGCGTTTGCCAGGGGCCGTCGTTGCGGCCCAGTTCCAAGCCGTACAGCAGCGTGCCACGGGCGGCGGCGAACGAGTCGGCCAGCACGCCACGGCGGTAGCCGTTTTGTCCCAGCGACAGGCTGGCCAGGCCGCTCGGCAGGCGCTCGGCCAGCGCGATGCGGGCCGCGCCGGCGGCGCTAAAATCGCCGTCGTCGGCGAAGTAGCCGCCCTTGCGGTAGTCGATGCGGCGCACCAGTTCGGGGATCAGGAAGTTCAGGTCGGCGTAGCCCTGGCCGTGGGCGTTGCTGCGCAGGTTGACGGGCACGCCGTCGACGAAGCTGGCGAAGTCGGTGCCGTGGTCGAGATTGAAGCCGCGCAGGAAGTACTGGTTGGCCTTGCCGTCGCCGCTGTGCTGGGTGACGATCATGCCGGGGACGAATTCGAGCAGCTCGCCGGTGCGCAGCGCCGGCCGGCTGGCGATCAGCTCGGCGTTCACCGTGCCCTGGCTGGCGGCGTCGGCGCTGCCGACGGCGTTGTCGTAGTGGCCGTTGACGGTCACGCTGGCCACCACCATGTCGGCTGCCGCGCGCCGCGCGGGGTCGACGCTGTCGGCGGCGGCGGCCTGCAGCGCCAATGCGCCCAGGCCGGCCAGCGCGGCCAGCCTGGCTTGGCGCGCGTGCTTGTGGCGATGTTGTGCCATGAGATCCTCCACCTGTCGCTCCGGCCCACGCCGGCATGTGCAGCTCCTTATACGGTGATCAAGACGGATCGGATTCAAACTATTTGTCGTCGAAATTCGGCCGAAGTATGCTATTTTTGCTCTTCCGTGCGGCGCTTGGTCGGCCGTTTTCCACCCCCTCCCGACAAGGCCGGCAGTGAGCTCAGACGTCAATCCTCTCGATCCGCAAACGCTGCGTGCCTGGCTGCAGGGCGCCGCGCGCCGCGACGCGGCGGCCTTCCGCGCGCTGTACGATGCCACTTCGGCGAAACTGTTTGGCTTCGCGCTGCGTATATTGCATAAGCGCGAGCTGGCCGAGGAAGTGCTACAGGAGAGCTTCGTCGCCATCTGGCACAACGCCGGCGGCTATCAGAGCCAGCTGGCCGCGCCCATGACCTGGATGGCCACCATCGTGCGCAACAAGGCCTTCGACCTGCTGCGCCGTAGCGACGCCAGCGTGGAAATCGACAGTGAACAGTTTGATCGGGAAGTCATGAACGCTCTACAAGACCCCCGCGCCACGCCCATCGAGGCGCTGCAAATGAGTGGCGACGCCAAGGCGCTGGCGCACTGCATGGCCGCGCTGGAAGGCTTGCAGCGGCAGGCCATCGGCCTGGCCTACTTCCACGACCTGTCGCACAGCGAAGTGGCGGCGCAGTTGGCGCTGCCGCTCGGCACCGTCAAGACCTGGATACGCCGTGGCCTGGAGCGGCTGCGCGGCTGCCTGGCCAAGTTGGAGCGCGCATGAACATCCGCGACAACGCGCCCTTGCGCGACAAGCTGGCCGCCGAGTACGCGCTGGGCACGCTGAAGGGCGGCGCGCGGCGCCGTTTCGAAGGCTGGATGCACGACGACGCGGCGCTGCGCCGGCTGGTCGGCGAGTGGCAGGAGAAGCTGGCGCCGCTGGCCGAGTTCGCGCCCGCGCGGGCGCCCGACGCGCGCGTCTGGCGCGGCATCGAGCAGCGCTTGAACTTGCCGCCGGCGCTGGCGTGGTGGCGGTTCTGGCGCAACGATTCGCTGGTCTTCTGGCGTGGCCTGGGGCTGGCGTCGAGCGCCGTGGCGGCCCTGCTGGTGGTGGTGCTGGGCATGCGCCCGCCGGCGGCGCCGAGCATCAACTACATCGCCACGCTGAGCGACGACCAGGCGCGCACCGCGCTGCTGCTGATGGCCGACAGTGGCCAGCGCGCGCTGACCGTGCGCGTGTTGGCGGCCGCCCCGCTGGCCGACGACAAGACGCTGCAGTTGTGGGCCGTGCCGAAGCAGGGCGCGCCGCGTTCGCTCGGTGTGCTGGCCGGCGCCGAGAACCGGCTGGCGCTGCCGGCCGGTGCCATCGGCGCCGACGTCGCCCTGCTGGCGGTCAGTCTGGAGCCGAAGGGCGGCTCGCCCGATCCCAAGGGCCCGAGCGGGCCGATCCTCTACAAGGGGAATTGGTTGCGGGCGATGTAGCCGCCCTCGCCGCGCCGGCTGGGGTCTTCAGTTGCGACGACGGGCGGCGCCGGCGACCAGCAGCATGCCGGCCAGCAGCATGCCGTAGGTGGCCGGTTCCGGCACGGCCGAGACGGTGATGCGCGTGGCCGGGGCATCAATCCCTTGGCTGGCGTACCACACCATGGGGTTCTGGGTGAAACTGTAGGGGCTATTGGTGGCGCCGCCTTGCCAGTTGCCGGAAAAGCCGTCGTTGGCATAGGCCGTCAACCAATAGGTGCCCGCGCCCAAGATCCAATTGCTGGGCGTGAGCAAGGAATGTTGCGTCGGGTTGTGCAGGGTGGCGCTGTACAGCCAGGTATTCGACGGCCTGTCCACTGCGTTGGACATGATGCCGAAGGTGGCATTGCCGTCGCCCTGCAGTGAGCTGAGGATGCTGTCGATCGAGCTAGTCTGGCTCAGCGAGAATCGCAGGGCCAGGCTCTGCTGATGGTGGTAGGCCTTCATCACGGACCAAAGGGAGCCGGGGCTCGTATTGTTCGGGCCGTAAGTGTCGAGCACGACGGCGGCCTGGCTCGGAGCGGCCAGTCCGGCCAGCAGCAGGATGGCGGCGCGCAATGGGGGAAAACCGGCGAAACGGAGTAATGCGGGCATGGAAACCTCCAGGGTGGGAAGGGCTATGGATGCCTGGGGCGGCCCGGCCGGCGGCGGCGAGAGGCAATCATCGGACTGCTATGCTTGATACTTAAACAAGTATCGCGAGACGCCGGGGAGTTGTCAATTGTTTATTTTTGCCTTGGCGCGGGCGCGCCGGGCGGCGGCCTTAGCGGCAGGGCTGGGACATCAGCGCGCCGAACCAGCGCGTTTCCAGCTCCTTGTAGCGGCCGTTCTTGTGCAGCAGCGCGTAGCCTTCGTTGAACTTGTGCAGAAAGCCGGCGGCGGCCGGATCGAATTTGCTGAAGGCGATGTAGAGGCCCGGCGTGTCCACCGTGCCGACCTCCTTGAACTTGCCGCAGAACTGCGCCGGGTAGCGCGCGAACAGCGCCTTGGCGATGCGTTCCTCGGCCGCCATGTATTGCATGCGGCCGGCCAGTAGCTTGCGGAAGCCCTGCTCGTTCTTGGTGCCGACCTCGCGCACGATCTTCTCGTTCAAATCGAACACGTCGCCGTACTCGTAGTCGCGGGTGACGCCGACCGTCTTGCCCTCGAAGTCGCGGGCGCGCAGGCCGTGCTCGGCCGAGCCGGCCAGCGCGTAGACGTTCATCCGCGTGGTGAACAGCGGCTTGTCATGCCACAGATAGCGTTCGGCGATCAGGTGGTTGGGCACGGCGTCGAAGCAGCCGGAGATTTCGCCCAGCCGCGCCATCGCCATGCAGCGCACATACGGCAGCACCTTGAACGTCACGTTCAAGCCCACCGCCGCGTAGGCCTCGCGCACCACGTCGACGGCGAAGCCGCGCGCCTGGCCGTCGACGTTGGACGAGTAGGGCGCCCAGTCGTCCTCGGCGCCGATCACCAGTTGCTGTGCCAGGCAGTCGGCGAGAGGCAGGCCCAGCAGCAGGCCCAACAGTGAAGCGAGGATCTTGCGTTGCATAAAAACGTCCGGAGGCGGCTACGACATTGAACAGGCAAGGGGAGGCGGCAGCTTGCATTGTGCCGCATGAACTTAACCAGCGGCAACGAATTGACAAAAAACATACAATTCAAAGTGGAATCCGCTGTTGTTTTACCGTTACTTATTTCTCAAATCGACCTGGGCCGGCAGTTGCGCGCCTGGAGCGGCGTGCTGTCCGACCACGTCGACGGCCGCTACCTGGTCAACTGGTCCGAGCCGAACTGGCCCAACGCGCTGCCGCCGCAGGGCGCGCAGCTAATCAGTTGCGACAATGTGTGGATCGGCAGCTATCTGCAGGCGCAGGTGGCGCCGCTGCACAACCACAGCGCCGAATGCGCCAGTTCGGATGGCGGCGCACAGCAAACACATGGTGGCCAGCGCCGCCACCGTCAAGCTGATGAAACGCTACGCCAGCCTGCCGGTGTTCGCCGCCTCGAAGGACTACTTCGCCGCGACCATCCCCAAGCGGGAGGCGGCGCTGGCGAAGGGCGAGACGATGGCCATGGTCGAGGGCCTGCCGCCTGCGCAAGTCGCCGCGCTGGCGGCGCCGCGCGAACCGTTCACGCCGCAGATCGCCAACCGCGGCAACATGGCCGACGACGCGGCGCTGATGGCCTGGGTCGAGCAGACCTTGAACGCGCCGCCGGCGGCACAGTGAGCGCGGTCCGTTAAGAGCCACGGCGGCGGCGCCGGCGGCCTTGGATGGCGTTACAATCAGCCCAGCGGCGAGCGGACCGCCTTTCTGGAGCAGACATGTACGACAAAGAGACGGTGGCATACGCCCAGGCGCAGGAGCGCCTGGTGGGCAAGTTGGAGTATCGCGTCACGACGCAGTCGGACAGCCGGGGCGAGGGGCGCGACGAGACCATGCGCGACTACGCGCGGGTGCTGTACTCGGCCTCCTTCCGCCGCCTGCAGGGCAAGATGCAGCTGCTCGGCATCGACGCCAGCCGCTTCAACCGCAACCGCCTGACCCACAGCCTGGAGGTGGCGCAGCTGGCGCGCAGCATCGCCGCCGACCTGGGCCTGGCCAAGAGCGTGGTGTCGGAGACCTGCGCGCTGGCGCACGACATCGGCAACCCGCCGTTCGGCCACTACGGCGAAAAGATCCTCAACCGCCTGAGCGAGGATTACGGCGGCTACGAGGGCAACGCCCAGGCCTTCCGCATCCTGCGCACGCTGGAGAAGAACCACCATTCCTACGAGGGCCTGAACCTGACGGTGCGCACGCTGTTCGGCATCACCAAGTACTTCCACACGCGGCTGGAGAACCGGCAGAAGTTCCTGTTCGACGAGGACCACGCCTTCCTCAGCGGCGAGCTGGCCAGGCACGGCGTGGCGGTGCGCAAGAGCATCGACGCGCAGATCATGGACCTGTCCGACGAGATCGCCTACGCCGCGCACGACCTGGAGGACGCGCTGAGCGCGCGCATCATCACCGTCGGCGAGATCGGCCACGAGTTCAAGATCAGCGCCAGGTTCAACGCGGCCTACGAGGACTTCTCGCGCATCGCCGAGCAGGCGCACCAGGAGGCGCTCAAGTCGACCACCCACCAGACCTCGGAGGAGTATGCGATCGTGCTGCGCAAGGAGCTGACCTCGACCATCGTCAACGAGCTATGCCACGACATCGCCCTGGTCGACCATGGCCACGGCCAAGGCGTCGAACTGGGCTACCGCAGCAAGGGCGCGCTGGCGGTCGGCCTGAAAACGCTGCTGTTCCAGGCCATCCTGCGCAAGAAGGACGTGCAGCTGTACGAGAAGCGCGGCGAGAAGATCATCCGTGGCCTGTACGAGGTGTTGACCGACACCCGCTACAACCGCGACAACATCCTGCTGCCGGCCGAGCTGCGCCGGGTCAAGGGTCCGCAGGCGCGCCTGGTGGTCGACTACATCGCCGGCATGATGGACTCGTTCGCCGCGCAGGAGTACCAGCGCTACTTCGGCAAGGGCTCGCTGGAGACCATCTACTTCCGCGACCCGGACGCCTGAGTCGGCGCCGGCGGATTTGTTGCGCTTTTGTTTCGAACGAATCCGGCCGGCGGTGGCGCCCTTATAATAAGTGCGGGCAGACGCTCAAGCCCGCCACGACCCCCATCCAGGAAACATATCCCATGACTACGAACCCGATTCCCAAGCGCCGCATCTTGCTGGTTGACGACGATATGCTGACCCTGACGACCATCGGCCAGGTGCTGCGCCAGGCCGGCTACGAGACGGCCGAGGCCAGCTCCGGCGCCGAGGCGCTGCAGGTCGAGCTGGAGTTCAGTCCCGACCTGGCCCTGCTCGACGTGGTCATGGAGGGCATGTCCGGCATCGAGCTGGCGCAGCACTTCCAGGCCGCCACCGCGACGCCGTTCATGTTCATCTCGGCGCGCGGCGAGGCCGAGATCGTGCGCCAGGCCACCGAGCACGGCGCCGTCGGCTACCTGGTCAAACCCTTCGACATCAGCCAGATCGTGCCGGCGGTGGAGACGGCGCTGGGCCGCGCCGACGAGATCAAGCGCCTGCGCGGGCGCGAGTCGAGCCTGACCAGCGCGCTGGCGGCCGGGCGCGAGACCAGCATGGCGGTTGGCATGTTGATGGCCAAGTTCCACACCGACCGCGACAGCGCCTTCGACGCGCTGCGCTCCTACTCGCGCTCGAACCGGCGCAAGGTGAACGACGTCGCCGCCACGCTGCTCGACGCCGAGGACATGTCGAACGCCTTCCGCACCCTGTTGCGCGGCAAGTCCGGCGCCTGAGCCGGGGACCGGCGCGCCGGCAGGCCGGCGGCGCATGGCCTACCCCGAGGCGCAAACCCGGGGTCGGACCCGCCGGGTCCGACCCCGGCTCCCGGTCTTGGGGTGCATAGGCGCCGGCGGCGCCTTCAAAACCAGCCAACAGCTTATCAACGCTGGCGTTCCAGCCACAGGCGCGCCGCCGCCAGGGTCGGCCGCAGCGCCGCCTCGGCGGCGCCGAAGTGGCGTTCGGCCTGCTCGCGGTCGCCCGCCGCGATGGCCTGTTCGAGCAGCAGCGACAGCGCGGCGAACTGCTTGGCCCCCAACATGCCGACCGAACCGCGCAGCGAATGCAGCAGGCGCATGCTGTCGTCGCGCCGCTCGTCGCGCCAGGCGGCGCGCGCCTGCGCCAGCTCGGCGCCGGCACGTTCGACGGTTTTCCCGATCAAGGCCAGCATCTTGTCGGCGTAGGCCGTGTCGCCGTCGCCGAGTTGGAACAGCTGGTCGAGGCCGTCGGCGGTGGCGCTGTCGGTCGCCGGCGCGGTGGCCGGCGCCGGCAGCGGCAGCGGCGCCCTGGCCGCGCCGGCGCCGGCGCCGGCGCCGTCCAACTGGCGGGCGATGGCGGCCAGCAGCCGTTCCAGCTCGACCGGTTTGGCCACCACGTCGTCCATGCCGGCGGCCAGGCACTGGCGCTGTTCGTTCTGCGTCACGCCGGCCGTCATCGCCAGGATCGGCAGCGTCAGGCCGAGCTGGCCGCGGATGGCGCGGGTGGCGCTGTAGCCGTCCATCTGCGGCATCTGGATGTCCATCAGCACCAGGTCGAAGTCGGCCGGGCCGGCGCGCAGTCGCTCCAGCGCCACGGCGCCGTCCTCGGCCAGGGTGACGCTGGCGCCGACCTGCTGCAGCATGCCGCGCGCGACGATCTGGTTGAGCTGGTTGTCCTCGACCAGCAGCAGGCGCACGCCGGCCAGCGGCGCGGTGGCGGCGGCCGGCGCCGGTGCCGGCGCGGCGCCGGCCGCCGCGCCGTCGCCGGCGTCGGCGCCGTCCAGCAGGCCGCGCAGCAGCTCGTGCAGCATGCTGCCGGTGAGCGGCTTGACCAGCACGGCGTCGGCCTCGGCGGCGCCGGCCTGGCCGATCAGGCCGCCGTGGGCGGCGGCGTCGACCAGCAGCAGCACCGGCAGCGTGCCGCCCGGCAGCAGCGCGCGCAGCGCCCGCATGGTGGCGACGCCGTCCATGTCGGCCATCTGCCAGTCCATCAGGACCGCGTCGTAGCCGCCGCCGCCGGCCAGCCGGGCGTGTAGCCGGGCCACCGCGTCGGGGCCGTTGTCGGCCGTGTCGATCTGCGCCTGCCAGGCGCGCAAGGTCTTGTCCAGGTAGTCGCGGCTGGTGCGCGGCGGGCCGACCAGCAGCAGGCGCAGCGCCGGCCAACTGGGGCCGGCCTCGGCCAGCGCCTCGTCGCTGCCGAGGCGGAACGGCAGCGTGACGGCGAATTCGCTGCCCTGGCCGGCGGCGCTGTGCAGCTCCAGGTGGCCGCCCATCAGTTCGACCAGGCGGCGCGAGATCACCAGCCCCAGGCCGGTGCCGCCGTAGCGCCGCGAGATCGACGAGTCGCCTTGGGCGAAGGCGCCGAACAGGCGCTGCTGCTGGGCGCCGTCGATGCCGATGCCGGTGTCGTGGACGGAGAAGCGCAGCAGCACGCGGCCCGGCGTCGGCGCGCGCTGCTGGGCCCGTTCGACCCAGAGCGCCACCTCGCCCTCGGCGGTGAACTTGATGGCGTTGCCGATCAGGTTGACCAGCACCTGCTGCAGCCGGCCGCCGTCGCCGACCAGCGCGCGCGGCACGTCCGGCGCCAGGCCCAGCGCCAGGTCGAGCGGCTTGCCGGCGGCGTTGACGGTCATGATGTTGGCCAGCGTGCCGAGCACCTCGTCGAGGCGGAACGGCAGCGGCGACAGCTCCATGCGGCCGGCCTCGACCTTCTCGAAATCGAGGATGTCGTTGAGGATGCTCAGCAGCGAACGGCCGGAGGCGCGGATCATCGCCACGTAGCGGCGCTGCTCGGCCGCCAGGGCCGGCGTGTCGAGCAGGTAGGCCATGCCCAGCACGGCGTTGAGCGGGGTGCGGATCTCGTGGCTCATGTTGGCGACGAACTCGCTCTTGGCCAGGCTGGCCGCCTCGGCCAGCTCCTTCGACATCACCAGCGAGGCTTGCAGCTGCTGCTGTTCGGTGATGTCGCTGGCGATGCCGAGGAAGCCGACGATGGCGCCGTCGGCGTCGCGCATCGCCGTCACCACCAGGCGCACCGGCACCCTTGAACCGTCCTTGCGGCGGTAGTGCCACTCGTTCAGGTCGGCCTGGCCCAGGCGGGCGCGGGCCATGAAGACCTCCATGCCCTCGACCGGGTGGCCCAGCTCGGCGGCCAGCGCGGCGCCGTGGGCGGCCACCTCGTCGGGCAGGTGCAGCAGGGCCGGCGTGTGGCGGCCGACCAGCTCCTCGGCGCTGTAGCCGAGCATGCGCTGGGCGCCCCGGCTGAACAGGGTGATCAGGCCGGCGCCGTCGGTGGTGATGATGGAGAACTCGCTGGCCGAGTCGATCACCGCCTGCAGCTGGGTGCGCGCCTCGAGTTGCTGGCGCTGCGCCTGTTTGAGCGGGCTGATGTCGGTGACGAAGGCGTAGAAGCCGATCACCCGGCCGTCGACCACGTCGGGCACGTAGGAGGCCAGGCTGTAGCGGGTGACGCCGTTGGCGTCGACGATGGTGCGTTCGAACAGCGGGTTCTCGCCGCGCAGCGCCGCCTCCATGTGCGGCAGGTTGAGGCGGTAGCGCTCCTCGCCGATCACCTCGCGGATGTGGCGGCCGCGCATCTGCTCGGGCGTCTTGCCGAACCATTCCCGGTAGGCGCGGTTGCCGAAACCGTTCATCAGGCTGCGGTCCCAGTAGCCGACCAGGGCCGGCATGTGGTCGATGATGGTCTGCAGTTTTTTGTGGTTGCGTTCGAGCGCGCGTTCGACCTGGACGCGCTGGACGTCCTTGCGGCGCACCTGGTTGATGCTGACGGCCAGCATCAGCGGCGGCACCAGCACGGCCAGCAGCGGCACGTAGATCATCGCCTCCTGCCAGCGGCCGTAGATCGGCGGCGGCAGGAAAAAGCCGCAGGACAGCATGATGCCGCAGACGGCGGCGCTGAGCCAGGACAGCAGCGCCAGGTGTTCGAAGTCGAGCGCCAGCGCGACGCAGGTCAGCGGCACGACGATGGACATGAAGGGGAAGGGCATATACAGCAGGGCGGCGCCGCAGGTGGCGACGGCCAGCAGGGCCAGCAGGCCGGCGCGCAGCAGGCCGAGCCGCGCCAGCAGCGGCGGGCCGGGGCGCAGCGCCAGCCGGGCCAGCGGCAGCATGGCCAGCGCGCCGATGGTCGCGCCCATGTAGTGCAGGCCCCAGGCGTTGCCGAAGGATTCGGACAGGGCCGGCTGACGCCACCAGGCGGCCAGCGTGGCGCCCAGCAGCGGCGGCGCGCAGCAGCCCAGCAGCATGAACAGCAGGAAGCCTTGCGGGCTGTGGTCGAACTGGTGCTGCGGCGGGACGCGGCGCAGCAGGGCCGCCGCCAGACCCATCTCCAGCGTGCCGGGCAGGGTGGCCAGCGCCGCCGGCGCGGCGCCGTCGCCCAGCGCCAAGCGGGCCAGCAGCTCGGCGCCGGCGGCGCACAGCAGCAGCGCCGGCGCCTGGGCGGGCGGCTGGCGCAGCAGCCAGGCGGCGCCCAGCGCGGCGGCGAAGCACAGCGTGCCGATCTGGCCGGGCTGGCGCTCCAGCCAGGCGGCCAGGCCGGCCAGCAGGAAGTAGGCGGGGAGGAACTGCAGCAGCTGGGGCAGGGGCGGGGCGGCCACGGCGGGACGGTGCATCGGACGGGTTTCCTGATTGGCAAGCATGCCGTCCCGGGACGTCGCGGATGCGGCGGGCGGGCGGCGGGCGCTGTCAATATAGCGCAGATGCGGCGCCGGCGGCAGCCGGCGGGCCGGCCGATCCGGCGATTGACGTCGTCAAGCGCATACGGCGGGGCGGGGCGCCGCCACGGCCCTGGTGGCGGCGCCGGCGCCCGGGGCGTTCGCCTAGTAGCTGCTGAGCGGCAGCGGCTGGCCGTTCTTGAAGGTGAAGATGGTCACCGGCGACTGCTTCATGTCGCCCTTGGCGTCGAAGGAGTAGGTGCCGGCCACGCCCTGGTAGGCGCCGGCGCTGACCGCCGGGCCGACCTTGGCCGGGTCGATCGAGTTGGCCTTCTGCATGGCCTGGGCGTACATCAAGGTGGCGTCGTAGAAGGAGGCGGCGTAGACGTCGGCGTCCTGTTTGAAGCGCTGCTTGAACTTGGCCTTGAAGGCCGGGCCGGCGCTGGCCTTGTCGAGCAGGGCGCCGCCCTGCGAGCACAGCACGTTGTCGCCGGCGGCGTCGCCGGCCAGCTTGCCCATCTCGGCGGTGCAGATGGTGTCGCCGCCGAGCAGCTTGGCGTGGATGCCCAGCTGGCGCATCTGGCGCGCCATCGGCGCGGCCTGCGGCGCGTAGCCGCCGAAGAAGATGGCGTCGGGCTGCTTGGTTTTCAGCTTGGTCAGGATGGCGCTGAAATCGAACGCCTTGTCGGTGGTGAATTCATGGCCGGCCAGCTGCATGCCGGAGGCCTTGGCCTGCTTCTTGAACTCCTCGGCGACGCCCTGGCCGAAGGCGGTGCGGTCGTCGATCACGGCGACGTTCTTGAACTTCAGTTCCTTGGCGGCGTACAGCGCCATCTTCGAGCCGAGTTGGGTGTCGCTGGCGTTGATGCGGAACAGGCCGGCGTAGCCCTGCTGGGTCACCTTGGGGTTGGTGGCCACGGTGGCCATCAGCACGCCGGCGTCGTTGTAGGCGCGCGAGGTGGGGATGGCGACGCCCGAGTTGTACGGGCCGACGACGAACTTGACGCCCTTGTCGATCAGCTTCTGCGCCGCCGCCATGCCGGCCTTGGGGTCGCCCTGGTCGTCCTCGGAGAGCAGCTCGAAGCGGACCTTCTTGCCGCCGACGCTGATCGGCTTGGCGTTCAACTCTTCGACGGCCAGGCGCACGCCGTTCTCGTTGTCCTTGCCGGAAAAGGCCTGGGCGCCGGACAGCGGGCCGCTGTGGCCGATCTTGACGACCAGGTCCTGGGCGCCGGCGGCGCCGGCGCTGCCCAGCAGTGCCAGGATGCTGGCGCTGTGCGTGACGATGTGCTTGAGATTCATTCGGTCTCCGTGGTGGGGTGGCCGCCCGGCCGTGCGTGGCGGGGCGCGCCCTGAATTATCGCCAAAAACGGTAAATATTATTGTGTGACTTGGGCCGCCGCCGCGACTATTTTGCGCGCCTTTCGGCCACAAACGGCGGCGCGGCGGAATAAAATTCGGTTTCGCGCCGGCGCCCCGCTGCCATGCGTTGCATGGTGCTAGCGCCGGCCCGGCGGCGGCGGCGGCGGCACCGGCACCGGCACCGGTTCGCCGCGGCGGCGCAGGCGCGCCAGCGCGGCGTCGATGCGCTCGATGATGGCGTCGTCGCGGCCCCGGGCGATGGCGAAGTACAGCGGATCGCTGGCCAGCGGCTGCGGCAGCACGCTCAGTTCGGCCGTGGCGGCCACCCCCATATCGCGCAGGCGCGGCGCCATGTAGGCGCGCACGCCGGCCTCCACCTCGGCCGCGCTCTGCGTGCTGGGCTGGTACAGCAGCACCACGTCGACCCGGCGCAGCATCAGCCGGGCCAGGCGGGTGGCGCGCGAGGCGATGTCGTCGTCGACGCGGAAGGCCTTGCCGCGGGCCTGTTCGAAGGCGGCGCCGTAGCTGTAGCCGCGCACCGCGCCGACGGTCTTGCCGGCCAGGTCGGCCAGGCCGGCGAAGGGGAAGGTGGCGTCGCTGCGGGTGACCAGCCACAGCGTGTTGCTGGCCGCCGGCGCCGAGTAGCGCAGTTGGCGCAGCCGCTCCGGCGTGGGCGGCAGGCCGAAGATCAGGCCGGCGCCGGCCAGCGCGTTGCGTTCGGCGCGCGCCCACGGGTAGGTTTTGATGGCGAAGACAATGCCCATTTCGCGTTGCAGGGCGTCGAATAGCTGGCGCTGCGCCTGGCTGAGCGGCTTTTGCCGGCCATGCTCGTCGAGCGCCTCGCCGCACAGCAGCGCCACCGTCGACGGCGCCGCCGCGACGGCGGCGTGGCCGTGGGCCGGCAACGCGCCGGCCACGGCGGCGAGCAGCAGGGCGCGGCGGGTTTGGTCTGGCATGGGACGCTGCTCTCCGGCGAAACGGGCGCTGGATCGAATCGTGCGGAAATCGGCGGGGCGCCGGGCCCGCCTGTCGCATTGGGTTCGCTGGCGCACAGTAAGCGGGCGGCAGCGGGTCTATTGTAGACCTGCAGTCGCCCCATCCCCTTCAACCAGACAAGGAAGCTACCATGGACAACAATCTCGAGAACAAAATCAGCGCCAGCCGCGATGGCATCACGCAGATCGGCAAGGACCTGCGGGCCGACGCCCACAGCAGCATCGACAAGGTGGCCGAGCAGGTGCCGCCGCTGACTGACCGCCTGGCCGAGCGCGCCCACAACGGCGTCGACGCGGTGGCCGACCGGGCCGACGGCGCGGCCGACAAGGTGGCCGCGCGCAGCCGCCAGCTGGCCGCCTCGTACAAGCGCTTCGCCGAGAACGGCCGAGGCTACGTGCGCACCAGCCCGGCCATGTCGGTGCTGCTGGCGGCGGCGGCCGGCTACGGCCTGTCCAAGCTGTTCGGCTCGCGCAAATAGCTTGGCCCGGCGCGCCGGGGGCTGCGGCGATCCCTCCTTTGGTGGTGTTTTTAGTATCGGCGGCGTGCTATGCTGGCCCCGTTAGCGCTAACTGAACACACCGCATGGACGAGTACGCCCTCAGGACTTGGCTTCCGCACGAACGGCCCTTGCTGCCCGGGTCGCCGTCAACGCCGCTGCACTCGGACCGGCGCCGTTACGCCTACCTGATCGTCGGCTTGATCGTCGCCCTCACCGGCGGCCTGGGCAACGCGCTGGTGACGGTCAACCTGCCGTATCTACAGGGCTCGCTCGGCGTCTACTCGACCGAGATCGCCTGGCTGCCGGCCGCCTACGTGATGGCCAACGTGTCGATGAACCTGTTGCTGGTGAAGTTCCGCCAGCAGTATGGTCTGCGCCTGTTCACCGAGCTGTTTCTGGTGCTGTACGCGTTGGCCACCCTGGCCCACTTGTTCGTCCACGGCCTCGGCTCGGCGATCGCCGTGCGCGCCGCCAGCGGCATGTCCGGCGCGGCGCTGACGGTGCTCGGCCTGTACTACACACTGCAGGCCTTCCCGGCGCAGCACCGGCTCAAGGCGGTGGTGCTGGGGGTCGGCTTCGCCCAGTTGACCATGCCGTTGGCGCGGCTGTTCTCGTCCGAGCTGCTGGAACTGGGCGAGTGGCGCGGCCTGTACTTCTTCGAACTGGGCCTGGCGCTGCTGGCGCTCGGTTGCGTGCTGCTGCTCAAACTGCCGCCGGGCGACCGCGTCAAGGCCTTCGAAAAACTCGACTTCCTCACCTTCGCCCTGTTCGCGCCCGGCGTGGCGCTGCTGTCGGCCGTGCTGGCGCTGGGCCGCAGCGTCTGGTGGCTGGAGGCGCCGTGGCTCGGTTACAGCCTGGCCGGGTCCATCGTGCTGATTTGCGGCGCCCTGCTGGTCGAGCACAACCGCGCCGCGCCGCTGCTCAACACGCGCTGGCTCAGCAACGGCAACATGCTGCGGCTGGCCCTGTCGGTGCTGTTGATCCGCATCGTGCTGTCCGAGGCCACCGGCACCGTCGGTTTCCTGCAGGCGCTGGGCCTGAACAACGACCAGATGCAGACCCTGTGGCTGGTGGTGCTGCTCGGCAGCGTGGCCGGCTTGGCCGCCAGCGCGCTGACCATCACGCCGGCGCGCATCCCCGCCTCGCTGATGTTCTCGCTGCTGTTGATGGCCATCGGCGCGGCGATGGACGCCCACGCCAGCAACTTGACGCGGCCGGCGCAGATGTACCTCAGCCAATTCCTGCTGGCCTTCGGCGGCACCTTCTTCCTCGGCCCCACCTTCGTCTCCGGTTTCGGCGCGGTGATCGCCGCGCCGCGCAACCTGATCAGCTTTTCGCTGATGTTCACCATCTCGCAGAACATCGGCGGCCTGCTCGGCTCGGCCCTGGTCGGCAGCTTCCAGGTGCTGCGCGAGAAATACCATTCGAGCCAACTGGTCGAGCATCTGACCCTGCTCGATCCGCAGGTGGCGGCGCGCATCCAGTCCGGCGGCGCCGCGCTCGGTGGCGCCCTCGGCGACCCGGCCGCGCGCAACGCCCAGGGCGTGGCGGCGCTGGGTGCGGCGGCCAGCCGCGAGGCCAACATCCTGGCCTACAACGACGTCTTCATGGCCATCGCCGTGTTGGCGCTGCTGACCATGGCCTGGCTGGCGGCGCGCTATCTGTGGGACATCTGCACCGTCTGCAAGGCGGCGCCGATTGCGCAAAACGCCCAAACCGGCATGGCCAACGTATCGCTTAACAATTCTGGATCGACATGACCACACACACGCCCGACGCCTCCGCCACCACCCCGCCTGCGGCCGCCGCCACCGCGCCGGCCGCCGCCGCACCGGCCACTGCCACTGCCGCCACTGCCGCCGCGCCTGCCGGCGCCGCCGCCGCCGTGCCGGCGCAACCGGAGCGGCGCAACCAGATCATCTCAGCCATCGCCTTCGCCGCGGTGGCGCTGATCGGCGTGCTGGTGGTGCTGTACGCCTGGCGCCTGCCCCCGTTCAGCAGCGCCGTCGTCTCGACCGAGAACGCGCTGGTGCGCGGCCAGGTCACCCTGGTTGGCACCCAGTTGTCCGGCTATGTGGTCGAGGTCAAGGTGCAGGACTTTCAGAAGGTCAAACAGGGCGATCTGCTGGTGCGGTTGGACGACCGCATCTACCAGCAGCGCTACGAGCAGGCCCAGGCCCAGCTGGCGGCGCAGCAGGCCGCGCTGGCCAACTGGGAGCAGGCGCGCCGCAGCGCCGAGGCGGGCGTGGCGCTGAACCAGGCCACGCTGGCCAACGCCGAGGCGCAGGCGCGCAAGGCGACGGCCGATCTGGGCCGGGTCAACCAACTGGCGGCCGACGGTTCGCTGTCGTTGCGCGAGCAGGACGGCTCGAAGGCGGCCGGCGCGCAGAGCGTGGCGGCGGTGGCGCAGGCGCGCGCCAGTCTGGACATCGCCCGCCAGTCGGTGCAGACGGTGACGGTCAACAAGCTGTCGCTGGAGGCGGCGGTGGCCAACGCCCAGGCCGCGCTGAAGGCGGCCAAGGTCGACCTGGACAACACCCGCATCAGCGCGCCGGCCGACGGCCAGTTGGGCCAGGTGACGGTGCGTCAGGGGGCCTACGTCAACACCGGCGCCCAGTTGATGGGCCTGGTGCCGCGCCAGTTGTGGGTGATCGCCAATTTGAAGGAAACCCAGATGGCCAATGTGCAGGTGGGGCAGGGCGCCACCTTCAAGGTCGACGCCCTCGACGGCGCCACGCTGACCGGCCAGGTCGAGCGCATCTCGCCGGCCACCGGCGCCGAGTTCTCCGTGCTGCCGGCCGATAACGCCACCGGCAACTACGTCAAGATCGCCCAGCGCATTCCGGTGCGCATCCGCATCGACGCCGGCCAGGGGCCGGCGCGCCGGCTGCGGCCGGGCATGTCGGTGGTGGTCAGCATCGACACCTCGGCCGTGCTGAACGACGCCGACCCCGACGACGGCGCCGCCGGCGCCGCGCCGGTTGCGGTCTCGGCGCCGGCGCGCGGGCGTGCCTCGGCATCGGCGTCGGCGTCCGCGCCGGCGTCCGCGCCGGCCGCGCAAGGCGGAGCGAAGCCGTGAGCGCGCCCGCCGTCGTGCGTGGCGATGTGGGTGGTGAAATGCGTGGCGCTGTGCGTGACGCTGCGTGTGGCACGAAGCGTGGCCCGAAGCTTGGCACGAAGATTGGCACGATGCGTGGCGCGATGCGTCTGGCGCCCTTGCTGGCGCTGTTGTCCGCTTGCGCCGCCACGGTGGCGCCGCCGCCGCCGGCCACCCTGCAAACCCCGGCCGCCTGGCGCAGTGCGGTCGGCCCGCTGGCCGCCGCGCCGGCGCCCGAGCGGCAGTGGTGGCAGAGCTTCGGCGATCCGGCCTTGAGCGCGCTGGTGCAGACGGCGCTGGCGCACAACGGCGACCTGCGCATCGCCCGCGCCCGCGTGGCCGAGTACCGCGCCCGCATCGGCGTGGCCGGCGCGGCCCAGCGCCCGACCGTCAGCGTCGACAGCGCGCCGACCCGCGTGCGCCAGCTGGCCTACAACGGTGTGCCGTATGTGACCAACGTCTACCAGGCCGAGTTCCAAGCCAGTTACGAGATCGACGTATGGGGCCGGCTGGCGGCGCAAACCGATGCCGCCGCCGCCGGCTATCACGCCGAGCAGGCCAACGCCGACGCGGCGGCCCTGGCCGTCGCCGCCAGCGTGGCCAGCGGCTACCTGAACCTGCGCGGTCTGGATGCCCAGCTGGAGCTGACCGAGGCCACGCTCAAGCTGCGCGAGCAGTCGCGCGCGCTGGCGCAGCGCCAGTTCGAGGTGGGCTACAGCTCGCGGCTGGAATGGTTGCAGGCGCAGGCCGAGTATCAGGCGGCGGCCGAGCAGGTGCCGCAGTTGAAGCGGCAGATCTTCGAGCAGGAAAACGCGCTGTCGATTCTGAGCGGCGGCAATCCCGGACCGGTGGCGCGCGGCGCCGCATTGGGCGAGCTGAATCCGCCGCCGGTGCCGGCCGGGCTGCCGTCCGACCTGCTGCGGCGCCGGCCCGACATCGCCCGCGCCGAGCGCAACCTGGTGGCGCTCAACGCCAGCCTGGCCGCCACGCGCGACCAGCTGCTGCCCTCGTTCAAGTTGACGGCGGTGGGCGGCGTGCAGTCGCTCAAGCTGCACGACTTTCTCAACGCGCCGACGGCGCTGTGGCATTTGACCGGGCTGGTGGCGGCGCCGCTGTTCGACGGCGGCCGCGTGCAGGCGCAGACCGACGCGGCGGCGGCGCAGCGCGACCAGGCGGTCTACGCCTACGAGAACGCGGTGCGCGCCGCCTTCGCCGAGACGGAGAACGGCCTGGGCGCGGTCCAGCGCCTGCGCGAGCAGGCGCTGGAGAACGACGCGCGCCGCGCCACGGCGGCCGAGACGCTGCGCATCGCCCACAACCGCTACCGCAACGGCTACGCTTCGTATTTGGAGGAGCTCGACGCCCAACGCACCTTGTACAGCGCCGACGTCGGCCGCTTGCAGTTGCGCACGCGGATACTGGTCGCTTCGGTCGACCTTTACCGCGCCATGGGCGGCGGTTGGGCGCCGTAGCGGCACGCTGCGGTCTGGATGTGGAAACGCCGCGATGATCGCGGCGTTGCTGTTTTTTTGGCCGGGATTCAAGCCGGCGGCGCCGGCAAACCCCAGCGGCAAGGACCGGGGTCGGACCCGGCGGGTCCGACCCC
>NZ_JAEMNU010000137.1:30866-38643 GCF_016461825.1 Rugamonas violacea
CCCAGGGGGCGCCTCGGGGTTCGCTTGCGCTCCCGGCGCGGCGTGCTTCAGCCTATTTCACCGAGATGCACAGCTCGCAGGCGAAGACGCCGGTGGCCGGGTCCATCGCGTAGTCGGCCGGATAGCGCTCGAAGCAGGGGCGGGCGTCCATCTGCAAACCGCTGGCCGGCAGCCACTGGCCGAAGAACTCGCCCCAGGCGGCCGGGATCTGCTCGCCGGTGCCGCTGAAAGAGGCCACCGCGAAGCGGCCGCCCGGCAGCTCGGCCAGGCGGGCCGGTGCCTGCGGCCGGTAGCCCGGCTCGATCTCGACGCAGGTGTCGTAGCGGTACTCCTCCGGCGCCGTGGTGGCTGGATCGTCGACGCCGACGCCGTAGGTGGTGCGGCCCTGCAGGCCGGCGGCCTGCTGCCACGGCGAGAACACCTCCAGCCAGAAGTCGCCGATGGCGGCGCCGGGAGGCCCCTTGTAGCGCAGGTAGGCCACCGACACCGCCGGCAAATCGATCACTTTCACATCCATGCCGCTTGTCCTTTCAGGTTGTGGTTCAGGATTGGTCCAGATTGGCGACGGCGGCCGGCTTGGCCGGCGCCGCCGGATGCGTCGTCGACGTCACGATATGCGGCGCCGGGTGCGGCGCGTGCGGATGGCGGCGCAGCTTGTCGCGCAGGCGCTTGAGCAGGTGTTCGAGGTCGTCGATGTAGGTGAACACGGCCGGCACCACCAACAGGCTCAGCAGCGTCGAGGTGATCAGGCCGCCGATCACGGTGATCGCCATCGGCGAGCGGAAGCTCGGGTCGGCGCCCCAGCCCAGCGCCAGCGGCATCATGCCGGCGCCCATCGCGATGGTGGTCATCAGGATCGGCCGGCTGCGTTTGTGGCAGGCGTCGACCAGGGCCTCGAAGCGGTTCATGCCGGCCTGGCGCGCCAGGATGGCGTAGTCGACCAGCAGGATCGAGTTCTTGGTGACGATCCCCATCAGCATGATCAGACCGATCATCGACGGCATCGACAGGGCGCGGCCGGTGATCAGCAGGGCGACGAAGGCGCCGCCGATCGACAGCGGCAACGCCGCCAAAATGGTCACCGGCTGCATGAAGTCCTTGAACAGCAGGACCAGCACGCAGTAGATGCAGATCACGCCGATCAGCATGGCCAGGCCGAAGCTGGCGAACAGCGCCACCATCTCCTGGGCGTCGCCCAGCTCGGCGATCTTGACCGACGGCGGCAGCGTCTTCATGGCCGGCAGGGCGCGCGCCTCGTCGTTGACCTCGCCCAGCGCGCGCTTGCCCAGCTCGACGCTGAGGGTGACGTTGCGGCTGCGGTTGAGGCGGTCGATCTGCGCCGGGCCGCTTTCCATCGTGATGCTGGCCACGTTGGCCAGCATGACCGGGCCGTTCTTGCCCGGCACGGTCAGGCGGCCGATGGCGTCGAGGTCGGCGCGCACGGCGTCGGGCAGCTTGACGCGGATCGGCACCTGGCGCTCGGGCAGGTTCATCTTGGTCAGGTCGGTGTCGTAGTCGCCGGCGGTGGCCACGCGCACGGTCTGGCCGATGGCCGCCGCCGTCACGCCCAGGTCGGCCGCCTTGGCGAAGTCGGGCCGCACGATGATCTCCGGGCGCACCAGCGAGGCGCTCGAGCTGACGTTGCCGACGCCTTTCAGGCCGCGCATCTCGCGCTCGACCTTCTGCGCCGCCTCGACCAGGGCGACCGGGTCCTCGCTGCGCAGCACCAGCTGCATCTTGACGCCGTTGTCGGCGGCGCCGACGGTGAAGCGGGCGCCGGCCACGTCGTCGAGCTTGTGGCGGATCTGCGCTTCCAGGTCGGCCATCGACTCCTTGCGGTCGTTGCGGTGCACCGTGGTCAGGGTCAGCACGGCGCGGCGCGCCTCGGCCGCCGCGCCGGGGGCGAAGGCGTCGCCGCTGGAGCCGCCGCCGATCGAGCTGAAGACGCCGGTGATGCCCTTCACCTGCATCGCCGCGACGCGGGCGCGTTCGGCGATGACGCGGGTTTCGGCCAGGGTCGAGCCGGGCGGCAGCTCCAGGTTGATCTGCGTCTGGCTACGGTCGGCGGCCGGCACGAAGCCGGTCGGCAGCAGCGGCACCAGCATGATCGAGCCGACGAAGAAACAGGCCGAGGCGATGCCGGTGACCAGGCGGTGCGTCAGGCACCAGCGCATGACGCGGATGTAGCGTTGCATCAGCCAGCCGTCTTCCTGCTCGCCGTGCTTGGCCGGCTTGAGGATGTAGGCGGCCATCATCGGCGTCAGCAGGCGGGCCACCACCAGCGAGGCCAGCACGGCCAGCACGGCGGTCCAGCCGAACTGCTTGAAGAACAGGCCGGGCACGCCGCCCATGAAGGCGGTGGGCAGGAACACGGCGACCAGGGCGAAGGTGGTGGCGATGACGGCCATGCCGATCTCGTCGGCCGCCTCCATCGCCGCCTCCATCGGCGACTTTCCCATGCGCAGATGGCGCGAGATGTTTTCGATTTCGACGATGGCGTCGTCGACCAGCACGCCCACCACCAGCGCCAGCGACAGCAGCGTGACGGTGTTGAGGGTGTAGCCGAACCAGTAGATGCCGAGGAAGGCCGGCATCACCGACAGCGGCAGCGCGGCGGCGGCCACCAGCGTGGCGCGCCAGTCGCGCAGGAACCACCAGACCACCAGCACGGCCAGCAGCGCGCCTTCGTACAGCAGCTCCATCGAGCCGTGGAAGTTCTCTTCGACGGGGAAGGCGTTGTCGATGCTCTGCTTGAGCACGACGTTGGGGTTGGCCTGCTGCAGCTCGGCGATGGCGGCGCGCGCGCCGCTGGCCACGGCCACCTCGCTGGCGCCCTTGGTGCGGAAGATTTCGAAGCCGATGACGTTCTTGCCGTCCTGCTCGGCCAGCGAGCGCGGTTCGGAGACCGTGTCGCTCACCGTGGCCACCTGGTCGAGGCGGACGTGGCGGCCGTCCGGCAGCGGCAGATCGATCAGCGACAGCTCGGCGGCCGTCTTGACGGTGGCGATGGTGCGCACCGACTGCTCGGCGCCGCTGACGTCGCCGCGCCCGCCGGGCGCCTCCTTCTGCACCTGGCGCAGCTGGCGCGACACGTCCAGCGCCGACACCTTCAGCGCCGCCATGCGGGCGTCGTCGAGTTCGACGCGGATCTCGCGGAACACGCCGCCGACCCGTTTGACGGCGCCCACGCCGGGCACCGACAGCAGCCGCTTGGCGACGCTGTTGTCGACGAACCAGCTGAGTTCCTGGTCGTCGAGCGGGCGGCCGCGGCCCTGCGCCGCCGCCGCCGTGAAGGTCAGGATGACGCGGCCGGCGGTGGAGGCCTTGGTCACGGTCGGATCGCGCAGCTCGGCCGGCATGTCGGCCTTGACGCGGGCGACGGCGTCGCGCACGTCGTTGACCGCTTCGGCGATCTGCTTCTCGAGGATGAATTCGACGGTGATGGTGGCCACGCCGTCGAGCACGTTGGTGTAGATGTTTTTGACGCCCTGCAGCGTGGCGACCGAGTCCTCGATCTTGCGTGCCACCTCGGTTTCGAGTTGGGCCGGGGCGGTGCCTTCGAGCACGGCGGTGACGGTGACGATGGGCAGTTCGATGTCGGGGAAGTCCTGCACCGGATTGCTGCGGTAGGCCAGCAGGCCGGCCAGGGTCAGCAGGGCGAACAGCATGATCGCCGGGATCGGATTCTTGATCGATAGGGAGGAGAAGTTCATGGCCGCTCCTTACTTGACCGGCATGGCCGGCTTGGCGGCGCCGGCCGCCGCGACGGCCTGCGGCGCGGCGACGTTGTGCACCAGGTCGCCGTCGTTGAGGAAGCCGGCGCCGCTGACCACCAGCGCCATGTCCGGCTTGACGCCGTCGAGCACCTCGATGCGCTCGGCCAGACGGCGGCCCGGTTTGACCTTCAGCTGGCTGACGTGCTGGTCGGCGTTGAGGCGGAACACGTAGCTGAAGCCGTCGCGCACGACGATGGCTTGCTGCGGCACGGTCAGCGCCTCGGAGGTGCCCAGTTCGAACTGGCCGCTGGCGAACATGCCGGCCTTGAACGGCGCAGCGTCGCTCAGCGCGCCGGCCGGCAGGTCGACGTAGACCAGCGCCGAGCGGGTCTGCGGGTCGACGGTCGGCGCGATCATGCGCACCTTGCCGTTCAGGACGGCGCCGTTGGCGGCGGTGACCACGGCGCCGGTGCCGGCATGGATCTGCCGCAGGTCGGCGGCGACCACCTCGGCGCGCCATTCCAGCCGGCCTTGGCGGATCATGCGGAACAACTCGGTGCCGGCACTGACCACGGCGCCGACGGTGGCGCCGCGCGCCGAGACGACGCCGGCGTCCGGCGCCAGCACCTGGGTGTAGCGCAGGCGCAGCTGCTGGGTGGCCAGCGCCGCCTTGGCCGAGGCGATGCGGGCGTTGGCGGTCTGCTCGGCCGTCAGGTATTGGCTGATCTGCTGGGCGCTCAGTGCGCCGCTGCTTTGCAGGGAACGGGCGCGGACGGCGTTGGCGGCCGCCTCGGCGGCGTTGGCTTCGGCTTCGAGCAGGCCGGCGCGGGCCTGGGCCAGGTCGGCGTTGATGGCGTCGGCCGAGAACACGGCCAGCACCTGGCCGGCCTTGACCTGGTCGCCGACGTTGACCTTCACTTCGGTCAGGCGCAGGCCGTTCGACTCGCTGCCGATGCTGGCTTCCTGCCAGGCGGCGACGTTGCCGTTGGCGGCCAGCTTGATCGGCAGGCGCGCCGCCAGCGGACGGGCGGTGGTGACGGTCAGCGCGGCTTTTTGCGGCGCGGCCTTTTTGTCGTCGGCGGCGTTGGAGGCGGGCGAGAACAGCGCGAAGCCGATGCCGGCGGCGCCGCAGACGGCCAGCAGGGCGCCGGCCAGGGGTTTGATTGGGTAGGTTTTCATGGGATGTCCGTCAGGGTTCGGTGCGGGTGGTGCTTATTGGACTGGGGCCGGGGCCGGAGCCGGAGCCGGAGCCGGGGCTTGGGCGGTGGCGCGCGACGCGCTGGCCAGCGGGCCGGCGGCCTGGCCGGCGCTCCAGCCGCCGCCGGCGGCGCGGTACAGCGCCACCCAGGCGCCGCTGCGCTCGCGCTGCAGGTTGACCACGGTGTCTTCGGCGGCCAGGCGGCTGCGCCGCGCGTCCTCCAGTTCGAACAGGCTGGCCAGGCCGTTCTTGTAGCGCTCCTCGACGGCGACGAAGTTGGCGCGGTAGCCGTCCAGCGCGGTCTGGGCGTCGCCGGCGCGGGCGCCGCTGCTGTCCAGGTTGACCAGCGCTTCCTCGACCTCGCGCACGGCCTGGCGCACGTTGGCGCGGTAGGCCGCCACGGCGCTGTCGTAGCGGGCGGCGGCGGCGGCCACGTTGGCGCGCCGGCGGCCGCCGTCGAAGATCGGCAGGGTCAGCGCCAGCGGGCCGATGCTCCAGGTGTCGGCCTTGGTGTTCTTGCCCTCGCTGCGGAAGTTGGCGACGCCGATGGCGCCGCTCAAGGTCAGGCGCGGATAGCGCTGCGCCTGGGCGCCGTCGACTTCGGCGCTGGCGGCGGCCACCTCGCGCTCGGCGTTGAACACGTCGGGCCGCTGGCTCAAGGTCTGCGCCGGCAGCGTGGCGATGGCCAGCGCCGGCCCGGCGCCGCCGGCCGCCGTGGTGATGCTGGTGTTGGCGGCGCTCCAACGCGGCGCGCTGTCGGCCAGGCGCTGGCGCAGTTGCGCTTCGGCGATGCCGCTCAGCGCCACCAAAGCCTTGACGCCCAGGTCGCAACTGGCGCGCTGGGCGATGGCGCGGCTGCTGCCGTCGGCCGCGCTGGCGCGCGCCAGCGCGGCGCTGGCGGGCGACTGGAAGCCGGCCTTGGCCGACAGCTCGGTCAGGCGCGCCGTGTCGGCGCGCGAGGCGGCGTCCTGGCGCGCCACGGCCAGCAACTGTTCGCAGGCGCGCTGGCCGTAGTATTGGTTGGCCACCTCGGCGGCCACCGAGACGCGGGCGTCGTGCCAGCCGGCGCTGGCGCCGTCGAGGCGGGCCTGGGCGGCGTCGCGCGCGGCGCGGCCGGCGCCGAACAGGTCGATCTCCCAGCCGGCCTGCAACGCCGCCTGCGAGGTGGTGCCCAGCGGCACGGCCGACTGCTGGCTGCTGCGGCCGACGCTGGCGGCGGCGTCCAGCGTCGGCGCCAGCGCGGCGCCGCTGGCGACACGCTCGGCGCGCGCCTGGGCGATGTGCGAGGCGGCCGTGGCCAAGGTCGGGCTGACCTGCTGGGCGGCGTCGATCAACTGCACCAGCAGGGCGTCGTCCTGGCGCCGCCACCAGTCGTTCAGGTCGGCGATGCTGCCGTTGTGCGGCAGCGGCGCCTGCCACTGCGGCGGCGCCAAGGCGGCGATCTGCGGCGGCGACGTCGGGCTGGCGCAGGCGCCGAGGGCGCCGGCGGCGGCCAGCAGGGCGGTCGTGCGGAGTATCTTCATGCTAGTCCTTGCTTGGTTTTGCGGAATGCGGGGAGGCGCCGGGCAGGTCGCGTTCGGCTTCGACCATCGCGCTGGCGTAGCGCACCAGGCGGTGCGACCACTGTTCGATGGCGTCGGCGTCGGCCAGCAGGCGCGGCGTGATGCGCTCGATGATGTCGCGGCCGACCATCAGATGGATCGCCAGCGCGGCGATGGCGTGGGCCAGCCGGTGCGTGTCGTCGTTGGGCGCCGCGCGGCCGAGGTGGCGGCACAGCACGCCGACCAGCGCCATATGTTCGGGCTTGATGCTGTTGTCGATCTCGGCCAGCCACAGGCCGGTCGGTTCGAGCATTTCGCGATACCACAGGCGCAGCATCAGCTCGCCCTCTTCGCCCAGCAGCAGCGGTGCCAGCATCTGCCGGTAGAAGCCTTGCAGCGATTCGGTCAGCGTGAAGTGCGGCTGGTCGAACATGGCGATGCTGTCGCGCGGGTCGGTGCAGACCTCGGCGAAGGTGGCGCTGTACAGGCCGGCCTTGTCGCCGAAGTAGTAGCTGATCGCCGCCACGTTGGCGCCGGCGGCCAGCGCGATCTCGCGCGTCGAGGTGTTGGCGTAGCCCTGCTCGGCGAACAGGCGCATGGCGGCCATGCGCAGGCGTTCGCGCGACTGCTCGCCGTCGATGCGCGGTTTGCGGGCGTCGTCGGCGGGCTTGGGGGAATCGGGGGGTATCTTGTCAATCATGCAGCGATTTAAACACATATCTCAAACGAACGGCATAACTAAATCATTTGTTTAACTTCGTTCCAGGCAAAAAAAAGCCCGCGTACCTTGCGGTGCGGGCTAAATCCAATGTTCCGGGAACGTTTGGAGGAGACAGGTTCAATATAGGCCGATTTATATTGCATCGCAATACGGTAAAACTACTATGACGAAGCGATCATCATGGCACGCTTGAAAACTTATGCTTTCGATACAGCGCCGCCGGCCGCCGCCAGGCAGGCCTCGACCGCCTCGATCAGCGCCGGCGGATCGAGCGGATGGGCCAGCAGGCGCACCGGCGCCGGGTGGTGGGCCAGCAGCGGCGTGATGCCCTGGCCGGCGTCGGGCCGCAGCACGATCAGCGGCAGCGCGGCGTGGGCGCGCAGCAGCGGCGCCAGGAAGCCGCCGGGGGGCGCGTCGAGCGGATCGTAGTCGCACAGCAGCAGGTCGAACGGCCCGCTGGCGGCGGCCGCCGTGGCGGCGTCGTTGACCACCGTCAGCGTGTAGTCGAAGTGGCCGAGGATGGTGGCCAGCAGGCCGCAGTTGAGCGGCGCCGTGTCGAGCAGCAGCAGGCGCGCGCGCGGCCGGCCCGGCGCGCCGCGCG
>NZ_JAEMNU010000138.1:0-18331 GCF_016461825.1 Rugamonas violacea
AGGACGAGGTTTGGCTCAATCCGGAACGGGCTGAGCCTGAATTATTGAAGCTGGCTGCATGAAGTGACGCGACAACTTTGTTGACAACTACCGGAAATAAATTTCAGTAAATTATTTTTCATTGAACATTTTCTTATGTGTTTCAGTTTTATTTTGTCCAACTTATGGGCACTGAAGATATCGAAAATTGGAAATATTGATTCAGGGGTATTTAATTTGTTTATTCTTGGGGCTTTATTTTTTTGCATTGCCCCGCTCATCAACATTTTTTTCGTAAAAAATCAACGCTAAATATATTTAGCTGTGAAATATAATTTAATTGGTGTCAAATGAAATTTGTAGCTCAATCAGAAAATAGCGAATGTGGATTAGCTGGTTCGGTAAAATTCTGCATCAGCCCGCGACCAACGAGTACCACAATGATGAAGCCCCGGATCAGCCTGTTTGCAGAACATGAACGCGAAGATCGACGTACAAGGATCGGCGACCCGCTGGTCGGTTTAACCAAACACGTGGACTTCGACGCACTGGCCGCCAGCATCGACGCCGCCGCACCCAGGCCGTCTCGTGCCAAAGGCGGCCGTCCGCCGTATCCGACCGTGCTAATGGTCAAGATCCTGGTGCTCCAGCAGCTCTACAACCTGGCGGACGACGCGCTGGAATATCAGTTGCTCGACCGCCGCAGCTTCCTGCAATTTCTGGATCTGACCGAGAGCAGCAGCATCCCCGACGCCAAGACGATCTGGTTGTTCCGTGACCGTCTGGCGCAAGCCGGCGCGGGCACGCTCGTGTTCGAGCAAGTCCAGCGGCAGTTGCAGCAACACGGCTATATGGCGCGTTGCGGCCAGATCGTCGATGCCTCGCTGGTGCAGGCGCCGGTCCAACGCAACAAGCGCGAGGAAGCCGACATCGTCAAGGAAGGCACGATGCCGCTTGGCTGGAAGCCGCACAAGCGCGCGCAGAAGGATGTCGACGCGCGCTGAACGAAGAAGCACGGCAAGAGCTACTTTGGCTACAAGTTGCACGCCAGCGTGGACACGCGTTACAAGCTGCTGCGCAAAATGGCTGTCACGCATGCCGCCGTGGCCGACACCACGGTATTCGAGTCGCTCCTCGATCGCAGCAACACCAGCCGCGATGTCTTTGCCGATCGCGGCTATCCCACCACGGAACGGGATGCGACGCTGAAACAGGCCGGCTGGCGCGTCCACATCCAGCGCAAAGGCAGCGCCACCAAGGGCATCTCCGAGGCGCAAAAGAAACGCAACCGTCGCATAGCCACACCGCGCGCACGTGTCGAACACGTGTTTGGCGCGCTGGCGCAAATGGGCGGCAAACTGGTGCGCTGCATAGGCATCGTCCGGGTCACCTTCGCTTTGCATCTCAAGGCGGCAAGCTATAACCTCAAACGGCTGGTGTTTCTGAAGGAAGGTGGTCTGCCACCGTTCTGATCGACGGATGGAGCCGGAACAGCCGCAGATTGCTACGCGCACCAACGTTACTGCGCTTCCGCCACATCGCGGTGCCAGCCGCCGCGACGCGCTGAATCAAAACCGAAATTCGTCACAGACGCCTTGCGTGCCGCTTCACGCCATCAAAAGTGGGTTATTCGAGGTGGCCTTAACTTGGGTGGATTGGTTCGTCACCCCTCCGTATTAGAATCGGAGCGGACCAACATCCCGATTATCTATCCCCGTCACGCGCTCAACGTATGGGAAGGCCCCCGCAGTAATTTGAAACTGATACGCCTCCAGCCGCTGGATTTTCACTCTTTGCATAGCTTGCTGAGGCGGACTTCTCGGTCCTGAACAATCCCGCTTGCCGCTGGTACTTGAAGCGAAAGCTTTTGCCGTCTATCCGATTCGTGTTTCGCGCCGCTGATTTATGCTCAGTGCTCGCTTACCCTTCCGCAGTTGCGCTTTATTTCGCTCACTGAGGTCAGATCGCAGGCCGCTTCCCACTCAGGAGAGGGCCCATGCTAGGCACCGAATGCAAACGCCCGGCGCGGGGCCGGGCGTTTGCATTTGCGTTAGATGCGCTCAAGCGCGGCCTAGGCTTACTTGTAGATGCCGCAGCCGACCAGCACATCGTCGACCCGCTCCACATAGGTGCGCTTGGCGTCGATTTTTCCGGTGGCCGGGTTCGGCCATTTGTAGTCGACCCAGCCCTTGCCTTCCTTGCTCATGCCGACCGCCAGGATGTCCTTGATGAGGAACTTGCCATCGGCGTCCTTCATCTCCGAGACGTTCTTGCCGACCAGCTTGGGGTTGGCGCCGTTGGCCTGCTCGATGCCGTCGCCGTTGGCCAGGAAGGTGAAGATGTACAGGTCGCCCTGGATGAACTGGCCCTTGGGATTGTTGAACTCGGCGAAGGCTTTTTCCTTGCCGTTTTTCTTGATGAACTCGCCGGCCTTCTTGACCATCGCCACGGCCTCGTCCGCCGTGCCTTTCGCCGCCGCGTTCGCCGTCAGGCTGAAGGCCAGCAGGGACAGCGCCACCATCATGCTTTTGAGTACTTTGCTCATCGATCGTCTCCCATGGATTGTTGATGCGCAGGACTTTCCGCAGCCCGGCGCTGCTGTGCTTGCACTAAGGCAATCCAAGCCAGACTAGCAAAGGCCGGCCCGGCGTGCAAGCGGATCTCGTTGGGAAGCCGTGGCGCGGCCCAAGATTGCCGGCTTTGTTGCCACGATCGCCTTCGATAGCGCTAACCACGGCGTAGCCGGCGCCGTTGTTGCGACCGGCGCGATAAGAAATTGATTTGACTTTCGCCGCCGTTCGGCGTCTAATTTCCGTACTGACAGAAATTAAAGAAATGAGAGAAATCATGTCCCTCAGTCCGACCGCACAAAAATTCATCCTGCACTGGGGCGAGATGGGCGCCCGCTGGGGCGTCAACCGCACCGTGGCGCAGATCCACGCGCTGCTGTTCCTGGCCGAGCGGCCGCTGACGGCGGAGGACATCGCCGAGTCGCTGGTGGTGGCGCGCTCGAACGTGAGCAACAGCCTGAAGGAGCTGCAAAGCTGGAAGCTGATCCGCGCTACCCACCTGATAGGCGACCGGCGCGACCATTTCGTCGCCATCCAGGACGTCTGGGAAATCTTCCGCGTCATCGTCGAGGAGCGCAAGCGGCGCGAGATCGACCCCACCCTGACCGTGCTGCGCGAATGCGCCATCGAGGGCGGCCAGGACGCGGCGTTGGAGGCGGGCTCGCTGAAACGCATCAACGAAGTGCTGCACTTGCTCGACATGCTGGGCAGCAGCTACGAGGACTACAAGCACCTGCCGCCCGCCACCATGCAGCGCGTGCTGAAAATGGGCGGCAAGGTGGCGCGCTTCCTCGGCAGCGACGACAAGGACGAGCACGCAAAGGAAAAGCCATGAGCATCCCTTCCGAAGGCGAGCTGTTCAAAAAGGTCCTCGGGCCGGCGTGGGGCGGGCTGCATCCCGACATCCAGGCCCGCTTCGACAAGAACCCGGCGCCGGGCCAGCCGCTGCGCTACAGCGGCCGGTTGACCGAACTGCGCTGCTCGCGGCTCGGGCGCGTACTGGGCCAGCTGACCATGCCGCTGATTAAGGGCGCGCTGATGCCCTACAACGACGCCGATTTTCCGGTCGACATACAGGTCTATTCCAAGCCGAACAGCGCCGCGATCTTCAAGCAGCGCACCTACCGCCTGAACGGCCGCAAGCCGATCATGTTCACCTCCTTCATGGCCGAGAGCGGCAAAGGCGAGGTGCTGGAATACGTCGGCATGGGCCTGGGCATGAAGCTGCTGCTCGCCGTCCGCGAGGGCAATCTGCACTTTGAGAGCGACGGCTATTTCTGGCAGCTGTTCGGCGTGCGCATTCCGCTGCCCGGCCTGCTCACGCCCGGCAAGACCTTCCTCTGCCATCGCAACCAGAGCGCCAACCAGTTCGACATCCGCATCGAGATCCATCACGCGCTGTTCGGCTTGATGTTCACCCAAGCCGGCATATTCCACGAGGTAACGACATGAACACCCATTTGCTAGCGTTGCAATTGATGGCCTGCCAGGGCTGCCTGGGCGCCTTCGACACCCTCTACCACCACGAGCTGACCGAGGCCCTGCCCGGCCGCGCCAGCGCCAGGCGCGAACTGAGCATCCATTCGGCGCGCGCGCTGATCTACAGCGCGCTGTTCATCGGCCTGTCGGCCTGGCAGTTCCACGGCCTGTGGGCGTTGCTGCTGCTGTTGGTGTTCGTGGTCGAAATCGTGCTGACCTTGTGGGATTTCGTCGTCGAGGACCGCAGCCGCCTGCTGCCGGCGACCGAGCGGGTCACCCACACCGTGCTGGCCATGAACGGCGGCGCCTTCATCGCGCTGCTGGCGTTGAACACGCCGCAGTGGCTGGCCATGCCGACGGCGCTGGTCTGGCAGCCGCAGGGCGCGCTGGGCGTGTTTTTGGCGCTGTGCGGCGTTGGCGTCGGCTTGTCCGGCCTGCGCGATGGCTGGGCCGCGCGGGCGATCGGCCAACGGGCGCTGCGCGACGATGCCGCCGCAGCGTTGCGCTTCGGCGCCGCCGAGCGCAGCTTCCTGCTCACCGGCGCGACCGGCTTCATCGGTCAGCGGCTGGTCGCCGCCCTGCTGCGCGATGGCCACCGCGTCACCGTGCTGACACGGCAAGCGCGCCAAGCGGCCTGGCTGTTCGACGGCCGGGTCGATTGCGTCGCCAGCATGGCGCAACTGCCCGCGTCGCGCCGCTTTGACATCGTCATCAACCTGGCCGGCGCGCGCATATTGGGTTGGCGCTGGAGCGCGGCGCGCCGGGCGGCGCTGCGCAAGAGCCGCGTCGAGCTGACGCGCAAGGTGGTCGACTGGATCGCCGGCGCCGAACACAAGCCGGCCATGTTGTTGTCGGCTTCGGCCATCGGCTACTACGGCGTACAGCGGCGCGGCGACGATGCCGTGTTGACCGAAAGCGACGGCCCGCAGCCGATCTTCATGTCCGACCTGTGCCGCGAATGGGAGCAGGCGGCGCAAGGCGCCGCCGCCCACGGCGTCGGCGTGGCGTGCATGCGCTTCGGGCTGGTGCTGGGCAGCCAGGGCGCGCTGCCGATGATGCTGTTGCCGATCAAGCTGGGGCTGGGCGGCCCACTGGGCGGCGGCGCGCAATGGCTGTCGTGGATACACGTCGACGATGTGATCGGCGCCATGGCCCACCTGTGCCGCACCGGCGCGGCCGGCAACTACAACTTCACCGCGCCGGAAAGCCTGTCGCAGGCGCAGTTCAGCCGGGTGGCGGCGGCCGTGCTGCGGCGGCCCTACGGCATGCCGACGCCGGGCTGGCCGATGCGCTTGGCGTTGGGTGAGCAGGCCGACCTGCTGCTCGAAGGCCAGCGCGTTGCGCCGCAACGGCTCACGGCCAGCGGCTTCGTTTTCAGCCAGCCGCGCCTGGACGGGGCCTTGCGCAGCCTGAGCTAAGCGCGCTTAGCCGACTCGGCTCGGGTCCGCCGGGTCGAGCATTTTCACGAAGGCCAGCGAGGCCTTGCTCTTGTAGCGCGCGACATGGCGCAGCAGGTGGAAGGCGCGCGCCGGGAAGGTCAGCTCGACCTTGTGCAGCGATCCGGCCCGCAGCTGCGAGGCCACCACCAGCTCCGACACCACCGTCGCGAACGGCCCGGCCAGCACGGCCGAGCGCACCGCCTCGTTGGACGGCAAGGCCAGCACCACATCGAGCGCCGCCGGATCGACGCCGGCCTGGCGCAACTCGTGCTCGAAGGCGGAACGGGTGCCCGAGCCGGGCTCGCGCAGTATCCAACGGCCGTTGAGCAGATCGGCCATCCGCAGCGGACCGGCGGCGGCCCAGGGGTGGTCGGGCGCGACGACGACGATCAGACTGTCCTGCCCCACCGTGGTGGCGACCAGGGTCGGCTCGTCGATCAGGCCCTCGACCAGCCCCAGGTCGGCTGCGCCGTCGACCAGCGCCTGCGCCACCTGCCGCGTGTTGCCGATGGCCAGGCCCAGCTCGATCTGCGGATACTTCTCGCGAAACCGCACCAGCAGCGCCGGCAGCCAATAGCTGGCGATGGTCTGGCTGGCCTGGATGTGCAACACGCCGCGTTGCAGTCCGCCCAGTTCCTGCAGCGTCAACTCGGCCGCGCGGGCGCTGGCCAGGGTGGCGCGCGCGCCGGCCAGGAACAACTGTCCGGCCTCGTTGAGCTCGATGCGCCGGCCGACGCGGTTGAACAGCGGCGTGGCGTAACGCTCCTCCAACACGCGCAGCGAGGCGCTGACGGCCGACGGCGTCAGCGCCAGCGCGCTGGCCGCCTGCGTCAGGTGCTGTCGCTGGGCGACCTCGACAAATATGCGTAATTGCTCAAGCGTCATGGTCGGGGGCCGGTTGATTGTTCAATTAATCTCAATTAAGGGATAGATCAATCGTTCGATTTTGGTGAACGAATAGTCATAAATTGTACAATAGACTTAATGATCTGCGGAACCGACAATTCTCCTTATGCTGTTTTCGTATAAGGTTATGAGAAAAATGTTCCGCAATGTAGCAAGAAAAACCCAAGACCTCCTGCCCGGCTTGGCGCTGTGCGCCCTCGTCACCTTGCTCGCCCACGGCGCGGAAAGCCTGGAAGCCCGGCTGTTCGGCCGCGCCTGGTTGGAAAGCCTGGTGTTGTCGATCCTGCTCGGCAGCGCCCTGCGCACCTTCGTCCGCCTGCCGGCCAAGGTCGCCGCCGGTATCCATTTCGGCGCCAAGACCTTGCTGGAGGTCGCCGTGCTGCTGCTGGCCGCCTCGGTCAGCGCCGCCGCGCTGCTGGAGAAGGGGCCGGCGTTGATCGCCGCCATCGCCGCCGTCGTCGCGCTGACCATCGCTTGCAGCTTCGCCATCGGCCGCGCGCTGGGCCTGCCGAGGAAGATGGCCATCCTTATCGCCTGCGGCAACTCGATTTGCGGCAACTCGGCGATCGCCGCCGTCGCCCCGGTGATCGCCGCCGACGGCGAGGACGTCGCCGCCGCCATCGGCTTCACCGCCGTGCTCGGCGTCCTTGTCGTGCTCGCCCTGCCCTTGCTGGTGCCGGCGCTGGCCTTCTCGCCGACGCAATACGGCGTGTTCGCCGGCCTGACCGTGTACGCGGTGCCGCAGGTGCTGGCGGCGACCGGCTCGGTGTCGCTGTTGAGCGTGCACATCGGCACGCTGGTCAAGCTGGTGCGGGTGTTGATGCTGGGGCCGGTCGTGCTGCTGCTGTCGCTGTTCGGCCAGCAGCGCGGCGGCGCGCGCCCCGCCCTGGCGCATCTGCTGCCGTGGTTCATCGTCGGCTTTCTGCTGCTGATGGGGCTGCGCTCGGCCGGCCTGCTGCCCGAGGCCGTGCTCCAGCCGGCGCAGTGGACGGCCAACTTGCTGACCATCATGTCGATGGCGGCGCTCGGCCTCGGTGTCGACGCGCGCGCCGTGCTCAAGGCCGGCGGACGGGTCACGCTGGCCGTGTTACTGTCGCTATTGGTGCTGGCGGCGATCAGCCTGGCCGCCATCGCGCTGCTCGGCATCGCCTGAGTTGGCGCAGACAATGTTAAACTGCGCCCCTTACACCGAATTGATGAAGCCATGACGAACAAAAAACAGCCTCCCGCCAAACGCACAGCCGAGGCCACGGCCCCTGTCGGTCGCCCAGAAAACCCCTTCCTGAGCACGGAGTTCTTCCAGCGCATGCGCGACTACACGGAACGCGACGCGGCGTTCACGAAGGAAATCAAGGCGATCGGCGAACGCGGCGCCAGCAAACTGAACGGCGATGCCCGCAGCGCGCCCTCGCTGACGATCCTGCGCGGCGTGGTCAAGAAGGGCCTGACGCTGGAGCAGATGTTCGAACGCATCGTGCAGGGCGTCGAGTCCGGCCTGTGGGAACCATGGCTGGCGCCGTACGGCATCGAACTGCGCGGCGTCAACTACAACAAGGGCGAGCCGCGCAACGCCCGCCTGGCGCTGGACCTCAGCCTGGCCTGCAAGGCCAACTCGGCCTTCGCCAACGCCGGCCTGCCGAATTGGCGCAGCCTGGTGGTCGAGGACTGCATGCAGGTGCAGATCGATAAGCCGACCGAGAAAGCGGGCGCCAAGGTCTACGCCATCTTCACGCTGGACGCCGCCAAGTAAGCCTATCCGGCGGTGGGCGGCGGATGGAGGATGGAGGATGGCGGACGATGCGCCCGCCCCGACCCCGCCCGCCTCGCCGCACACGCACGCACGCACGCACGCACGCAAGGATGCTATGCCGCCACGCTGCCACCTCGACCACATCACCGTCATCGCCCAAACGCTGGACGAGGGTGCCAGGTTTGTGCATGCGGCGCTGGGCGTGGCGCCGCAAACGGGCGGTGAACATCCGCGCATGGGCACGCATAACCTGCTGCTCAGGCTGGGCGACAGCGCGTTTCTTGAGGTGATCGCGGTCAACCCGCTGGCGCCGCCGCCGGCCCGGCCGCGTTGGTTCGCCCTGGACTCCCTCGATGCCCGCTCAGCCCCCGCCTTGGCGACCTGGGTGGTGCGCAGCAGCGACATCCATGCCACTCAAGCCGAGCTGCCCGAAACGCTGGGCGAGATCGAAGCGATGTCGCGCGGCGCACTGAACTGGCTGATTACCATCCCCGCCGACGGCAGCCTGCCGCTTGGCGGGGTGGCGCCGACGCTGATCGAATGGTCCACCGCGACGCATCCGGCGGCCGGGCTGCGCGATCACGGCCTGTCCTTGCTTGGACTGGAGCTGTGCCACCCCGAACCGGAACGGCTTGCCAACTTGCTACAGCCTTTGGAACTGGGAAATATCGTCGCGGTATCGGGCGCCACTTCGCCCCGGCTGCTGGCCCGTATCATGACGCCCGATGGCTTGAAGACCCTATCCATATAGCCCCCAACAATATCCGCATAAGCGCAACCATGCGCAAACCTCATCAAGCCGGAACAAATGGGGACAACGACAAATATGTTCCTCGCGAACTCAGACAGCTCCTACGGCAACTATCGTCGCGCTCCTATAGCGGGCCTATGTGTTTTATCTGATGATGACTTAGTCAGAGAATGATCTCGGGCAAACCACTTGGAGGACTTATGGCTTCGAACAACGGCAACAAAGACAGCAACAAGGATAGCGGCAGCGGGAGTGGCAAATCGGCCAGTAGCGGCGCTAGCCAGCAATCCGCAGGTCAAGGCGGCTCCGGTTCGAAAACCGGCACCCAAGGCGGAACGCATGAGCAGCATGTCGAGGCTGGCCGCCAAAGCCACAAGAACGACGACAGCGGTTCCTCTTCTGGTTCGGCCAGCAAGCAATCCGGATCGGGTGGCTCGTCCGGCTCGTCCGGCAGCTCGGGCTCGTCAGGTTCCGGCGGCGGTACGCGCGGCGGCACACCTGAACAGCACGCCGAGGCCGGCCGCCAAAGCCACAAAAATGACCGCTGACTTATGCTAAGTGTCACGGCGTCGTCGTAGCCCGCCGGCGCATCGTTGCTCGGCGGGCTATTCCATCGGCGTCCCGGCGCTTATTTGGCGGTGCACAGTTTCCTGGCCCGCCTACATCACCGCAAACGCCGCCTCGATGTCGGCGATCAAGTCGGCCACGTCCTCCAGGCCGACGTTGAAGCGCACCAGCACGCCTTGGTCTTGCCACCCCTTGCGCATCTGCCCGATGCGGTAGGGCATCACCAGGCTGTTGGCGCCGCCCCAGCTGTAGCCGAGCTTGAACAACTTCAAGGCATCGACAAACCGGTCGGTCTGCTCTTCCGTGTAGCGCGCATCGAACAGCACGGAGAACAAGCCGCCGGCGCCGCTGAAGTCGCGCCGCCAGACGGCGTGGCCGGGACAGTCCTCGAAGGCCGGATGCAGCACCTTGCCGATCTCCGGCCGCCCCTTGAGCCAGCTCGCCAGTTGCCGCGCCGCCTTGTCGTGGGCGTCGAAGCGCAGCTTCATCGTCGGCAGACTGCGCAGCACCAGGTAGGCGTCGTCGGCGCCGACACCCATGCCCAGGCGCATGTGCGCCATGCTCAACCGTTCGTGCAAGGCGCCATCGCGGGTGATCAGCGCGCCCATCAGCACATCCGAACCGCCCGACTGGTACTTGGTCAGCGCCTGCATGATGACGTCGACGCCGAGTTCAAAACCGCGCAGCGCCAGCCCGCCCGACCAGGTGTTGTCGAGCGCGACGAGGACGCCGCGCGCGTGCGCCGCCGCGCAGATGGCCGGCAGGTCCGGCACCTCCATCGACACCGAGCCGGGCGCCTCGGTCCAGATCAGCTTGGTGTTCGGCTGGATCAGCGCGGCGATGCCGGCGCCGATCAGCGGGTCGTAGTAGCGCGCGGTGACGCCGAAGTCCTGCGACAACCACCTGCCCAGCTCGCGGTTGGGGTTGTAGACGTTGTCGGGCAACAGCACGTCGTCGCCCGTCTTGAGCAGCGCGAAGTCGACCATGGCGATGGCGGCCAGGCCGCTGGGCGCCAGCAGGCAGTGCTTGCCGTCCTCGATCTCGGCCAGCCGCGCCTCCAGCGTGAAGGTGGTCGGCGTGCCGTGCAGGCCGTAGGTATAGGCGTTCTTCTCCTTCCAGTCGCCCGAGCGCATGGCCGCGACGTTCTTGAACAGCACCGTGGAGGCGTGGTGGATGGCGCTGGGGAAGGCGGCGAAGCCTTCGGGCGCCTTGTAGTCGGTGTGGATCAGCGCGGTCTGGGGGGATTTTGGGCGGGTCATGGTGTCGGCGGGCGGAATGTATGGTCGCAGCGGCGCGGACAAAAACCAAGGGCGAAATCTGGGGTCAGACCTGGAGGGTCTGACCCCGGCTTTTTGCCGCTGGGTTTTGCCGGCGCACTGGCGTCTTGTGAAACGAAAAAAGGGCGGACCGTCGCCGGTCCGCCCCCATTATATGTCGATCCGCGCGGCGGACCGGGCGCTTACGCGATCTGCGCCCACAGGTCGTGGGCGTCGGCGGCGGTGATGGTGACGTCGGCGAACTGGCCCACGCTCAGCTTCTTGCCGGGCATCAGCGAACCCTTGATGTGCACCACGCCGTCGATTTCCGGCGCATCGGCGCTGGAGCGGCCGACGGCGCCACGGGTGGTGACCTCGTCGATCAGCACGCGCACGGTCTTGCCGACCTTGGCCTGCAGGCGCTGCTTGGAGATTTCCTCCTGCAGCAGCATGACGCGACCGCGACGTTCTTCACGCAGTTCCTCGGGCACCGGATTGTCCAGCGCGTTGGCGGTGGCGCCTTCGACCGGCGAGTAGGCGAAGCAACCCAGACGGTCGATCTGCGCCTCCTTGAGGAAGTCCAGCAAATATTCGAACTCGGCCTCGGTCTCGCCGGGGAAGCCGGCGATGAAGGTCGAGCGGATGGTCAGGTCCGGGTTCATCGCGCGCCAGGCCTGGATGCGGTCGAGGTTCTTCTCGCCGCTGGCCGGGCGCTTCATGCGCTTCAACACATCGGGATGGGCGTGCTGCATCGGAATGTCCAGATAAGGCAGGATGTGGCCGCCGCTCATCATCGGGATCACTTGGTCGACGTGCGGGTACGGGTAGACATAGTGCAGACGAACCCAGGCGCCGTAAGTCTTGGCCAGCTCGCCCAGCGCTTCGGTCAGCTGGGTCATGTGGGTCTTGACCGGACGGCCGTTCCAGAAGCCGGAGCGGAACTTGACGTCGACGCCGTAGGCCGAGGTGTCCTGCGAGATCACCAGCAGTTCCTTGACGCCGGCCTTGAACAGGTTCTCGGCTTCCATCATCAACTCGGCGATCGGACGCGACACCAGGTCGCCGCGCATCGACGGGATGATGCAGAAGCTGCAGCGGTGGTTGCAACCCTCGGAGATCTTCAGGTAGGCGTAGTGCTTCGGCGTCAGCTTGACGCCCTGCGGCGGCACCAAGTCGAGGAAGGGCGCGTGCGGCTTGGGCAGGTAGAGGTGGACCGAGTCCATCACTTCGCCCAGCGCGTGCGGACCGGTGACAGCCAGCACCTTGGGGTGCACCTTCATGATGATGTCGTCGCCGGCGGCGTCTTTTTTCGCACCCAGGCAGCCGGTCACGATGACTTTGCCGTTCTCGGCCAGCGCCTCGCCGATGGCGTCGAGCGATTCCTGCACGGCGGCGTCGATGAAGCCGCAGGTGTTGACGATGACCAGGTCGGCGCCGGCGTAGGACTTGGCCGTTTCATAGCCTTCGGCGCGCAGCTGGGTGAGGATTTGTTCGGAGTCGACCAGCGCCTTGGGGCAGCCTAGCGAAACAAAGCCGACTTTCGGCGCGGAACCGGTGAAGGTGGAGCTGCCGGCTGGCGTTGGGACTGGGGCTGGCGCGGCGGGGATGCGGGAGATCTCGGACATAGTAGGTGCGGAAAGAAGATTCAGGCG
This sequence comes from Rugamonas violacea, assembly GCF_016461825.1. Classification (GTDB taxonomy): domain Bacteria; phylum Pseudomonadota; class Gammaproteobacteria; order Burkholderiales; family Burkholderiaceae_D; genus Rugamonas. The sequence goes on from NZ_JAEMNU010000138.1 coordinate 12,350, forward strand.
AATCTGCCATTATAGCGCATGGCGCAAGGCTGACGGATTTCTGTGGGGAAATGGGCACCTTGGCGAGCGCCACAGCTAAGGGCGGGCAAGCTGCGGGCCAAGTGTGGACGGCGACGGCGGCGCCAAAAACACAGCGGCGGCGGGCGAGACCAGGCCCGCGCGCCGCCGCCGTGCCGGCTGAAACGCGATCAGGTCTTGTCGGTCGGAACCGGCGGCACGAAGGGGAAGGTGCCGAAGATGTTCTTGCTCTGGCTTTGCATCTGTTCCTGCATCTGCACGAACAGGCTCTTGCTCTGGTCGATGTAGTTGTTCATCATGCCCTGCATCATCGGGCCTTGCACGTTCATGAACTGGGTCCACATTTCCGGGCTGAAAGGCTTGCCGTCGAAGGTGCCGGCGGCGGTGCCGCCGGTGAACTTGCGCTGGATGTCGGTGAAGGCCTGGACGTTCTTTTCCAGATACGAGCCCATCATGCCCTGCATGGCGTGGCCGTAGTAGCGGATGATCTGCGACAGCACCACGCTGGAGAACATCGGCGCGCCGTTGGCCTCCTCTTCCAGGATGATCTGCAACAGGATGCTGCGCGTCAAATCCTCGTTCGACTTGGCGTCGACCACCGTGAATTCTTCGTTGTCGAGCACCAGTTGCTTCACGTCCGTCAACGTGATGTAGGAACTGGTCTGGGTATCGTACAGACGGCGGTTGGGGTACTTCTTAATCAGGCGGTCAGCATTTTTTTTCGCACTACTCATCACAAGTCCACTTATTGCGCCGCAGCGCGTACTCTAACAATTCGAAAAAAAAGCGAACTTCGGTCCGCTTTCCCACAAGCCTACTTCACCTATTATAGAGTGGAAAAAGCAGCATTTGCACATCCACTTATAACTTTTGGGTTTTTATTGCAACGCAACCAAATTTACAACATAACAAGTATGTGACGGCGGCGGGACGGCGGCGGGACACGGAAACGGAGCCACAACGTGGCTCCGTGCGGTGTTGCCGCAATTAATCAGCCCTTACTTTAACGTAACGTCCGGGCGCCGCCTCGATCGGCGGATGGCTGGCGCTGCCGAGGCTGGCGCGGGCCTTCACCGGCTTGCCGCCATGCTCGGCGAGAAACTGCGCCCACTGTGGCCACCAGCTTCCGGCATGCTCGGTGGCGCCGGCCATCCAGCTGTCGGGGTCGGGCAGCGCGGCGGCGGCCTTGGCCGCTTTGCTGGCCTTGCCGCCCTTGGCCGCCGGCTTGGCCGGCGCCGCCGCCGCGTCGTTGGTCCAGTAGCTGCGCTTGTTCTTGACCGGCGAATTGATCACGCCGGCGATGTGGCCGGAGGCGCCCAGCACGAAGCGGTTGAGCTCCGGCCGGTCCTGGTTGAGGATGGCCAACGAACCGTAGGCCGACGGCCACGGCACGATATGGTCCTCGCGCGAACCATAGACGAAGGCCGGCGTGCGGATCGCGCCCAGGTCGACCGGCGTGCCGGCCACCGTCAGCTTGCCCGGCACCTTCAGGCTGTTCTCCAGATAGGTGTGGCGCAGATACCAGCAGAACATCGGACCGGGCAGATTGGTGCTGTCCGAATTCCAGTACAGCAGGTCGAACGGCACCGGCTCGTTGCCCTTCAGGTAGTTCGACTGCACGTAGTTCCACACCAGGTCGTTCGGCCGCAGGCTGGAGAAGGTGCTGGCCAGGTCGCGGCCCGGCATCAGGCCGCCAGCGCCCAAGGTCTTCTCGCGCCGCGCCACCTGGGCTTCATCGACGAAGACGTCGAGCACGCCGGTGTCGCTGAAGTCGAGGAAGGTGGTCAGCAGCGTCAGGCTGGACGCCGGATGCTCGCCGCGCGCGGCCAGCACGGCCAGCGCGGTCGAAATGATGGTGCCGCCGACACAGAAGCCGAGCATGTTGAGCTGCTCCTGGCCGTAAATCTGCTGCGCCACCCGGATCGCCTGGATGGCGCCCTGCTCCACGTACTGGTCCCAGGTGGTCTTGTCGAGCGACTTGTCCGGATTGCTCCAGGACACCAGGAACACCGTATTGCCCTGGTCGACGGCGTACTTGACCAGCGAGTTCTCCGGCTGCAGGTCGAGGATGTAGAACTTGTTGATGCACGGCGGCACCATCAGCAGCGGCCGCTGGTGCACATTCGGCGTGCTCGGGCTGTATTGGATCAACTGGAACAGCGCATGCTCGAACACCACCTGGCCGGGCGTGGTGGCGAGGTTGCGGCCGACCTCGAAGGCCGACTCGTCGGACAGCGAGATGTGACCCTTGTTGATGTCGGACAGCATATTCGCCAAGCCACGGGTCAGGCTCTCGCCCTTGGTCTCGATGAGTTTCTGCTGGGCTTCCGGATTGGTGGCGAGGAAGTTGGCCGGCGACATGGCGTCGACGATTTGCTGCACGGCGAAACGGATTTTCTGCTTTTGATGGGGCGTCGACTCGACCGAGTCGGCCATGGCGGTGAGAAACTTGGCGTTGAGCAGGTATGATGCCGCATTGAACGACGACAAGGGGTTGCTCTGCCAGGCGGCCGAGCTGAAACGGCGGTCGCCGATGGCCGGTGGTTTGCCGGCCAGGAAATCCTGCCACAGCTCGCCGACATCGGCCATGTAGCGGTTCTTCAGTTCCTCGACGACCTCCGGCTGGATGGCGGCGCCGACATCGGTCAGGATGGCGGCGAGCGGATGACTGTCGGTCTCCGGCACCATTTTTAACCAGGATTGCCACTGGCTGGGGTCGCTAATCTGCGACATCCATGCGTTGGCAATGACTTGAGGATCTGGCACATTCATGTTTGATTCCCTAAAAATAGTTGTATATCTTTACTTTACCAAGGCTGCTGTATGCTGATTGTCGCTATTGCATGGATCTACGTCGTCGGCTTGATCGCCGTGACGCAAGCCAGTGTTGCCGCTGGGATTATGACCTTCCTACTCTACTGCGTGCTACCGCTGGGCTTCCTGTACTACGTCGCCGGCTCGCGCAAACGCAAGGCCAAGCGCGATGCCGCCTGGCAAGCCGCGCACCAGGCCCGCCAAGCGGCGCAACAGGCCGCCGCCCCCGTCGCCCCAGCCACGGCGGGCATACCGGCCGGCGCCCCGCCAGAAGACTAAGCGAGACACCGGGCGCTTCATTTGATCCAGATCAAACTCGCCTGCCGTCCGGTGACGCCATCGCGCCGATAGGAATAGAAGCTGGCCACATCGGACACGGTGCACGCCTCGCCACCGGCGATGCGCGACACGCCGTCGGCCTCAAGCATACAACGGGCCAGCGCATAAATGTCGGCGAGATATTTTTCCGGCTGGCCGGGGAGCGCCGTGAAGGCCGCAGCCAGGCGCGCCGCGTCGGCCGCGCTGCCCTGCCGGAGGAAGGTTTGTTTGACCTCGGCACCGACCTCGAAGCGGGCCGGACCGATGGCCGGACCCAGCCAGGCGAGGATCTCGCCGGCGCCGGCCGCGCGCATGCCGGCCACGGTGCGCGCCAGCACCCCGTTGGCCAGGCCGCGCCAACCGGCGTGGGCCGCCGCCACCACCTTGCCGGCGCGGTCGCAAAACAGCACGGGAAGACAGTCGGCGGTCATGATGGCGCAGACGCTGCCGGGCGCGCGCGCCAGGCTGGCGTCCGCCTCGGGCGCGGCGGCCGTGCCGGCATCGCCATCGCCATCGGGCGCCGCCTCGGCCATGCCCGGAAGGACGGTCACATCGAACACGCTGGTGCCGTGCACCTGGCTCAGCCAGACCGGCTCGGCCGGCAAGGCGGCGCGCAGCAAGGCCCGGTTGTAGCCTACGGAAACGGGCTGGTCGCCGACGTGGACGCCCAGATTGAGGCCGCCGCCGCCGAAGCCGTCGTCATACGGCGCCACGCTGACACCACCGCGACGGGTGGTGAACAGCGCGCCCACATTGGCCGGCAACTCCGGCCAATCGGGCGCCGACCAGGCCGGCGAAACGGCCGACAGGTAGGACTCCGTCAAATCATCTCCGGTTCTTCAATGCCGGCCTGGGCGATCAGCGCGGCGAAGTCGTCGGCCAGCGGCACCAACCACTCGCACTGCTCGCCGGTGGCCGGGTGGACCAGGCCGAGGCGGCGCGCCTGCAGCGCCTGGCGCGGGAAGACGCTGGCCAGATGTTGCTTGCCATACATCACGTCGCCGACCAGCGAGAAACCGATCGACATCATGTGGACGCGGATCTGGTGGGTGCGGCCCGTTTCCAGGCGGCATTGCATCAGGCTGACCGGACGGCGGTCCAGATCACCCGACGCCAACAACTCGAAATGGGTGATCGCCGGCTTGGCCGAGAAATTGTTCGACACGGCCATCTTGATGCGGTCCTTCGGATGCCGGCCCATCGAGGCGTCGATGGTGCCGCTCTGGCGCGGCGTGCCCCAGACCAGCGCGAAGTACTCGCGCTTGACGGTGCGGGCGGCCAGCTGGCGCACCAGGTCGGTCTGGGCCGGCAGGTTCTTGCCGACCACCATCAGGCCGCTGGTGTCCTTGTCGAGGCGGTGGACGATGCCGGCGCGCGGCACGCCGCCCAGTTGCGGGCAGTGGTGCAGCAGGCCGTTCAACAGCGTGCCGGACCAGTTGCCGGCGCCCGGGTGGACCACCAGGCCGGCCGGTTTGTTGATGACGATCAGGTGCTCGTCCTCGTAGACGATGTTCAATTCCATCGCTTCGGGCTTAAAAGCCTCGTCTTCCGGCGCCGGTTGGGGCAGAATGACGATCTTCTCGTCGCCATAGACGGTGTCTTTGTTACTGCGGGCAACTTTGCCGTCGACCGTGACGAAGCCGTCGTCGATCCACATTTGCAGGCGGCCACGGGAGAATTGCGGCACCAGTTTGGAAATCACCTTGTCGAGGCGTTGACCACAGGCATCCGGCGTCAGTTCGAGTTCGATCGGCGCCAGGCCGTCGTCGTCGCCATCGGCTAGAATCTCCGCGTCGAACTCGGCGTCGAGTTCATGATCGGAGGAAGAATCAGCCAAATTCGGCTTTGGAGTTAATATCACAGCATTCCCATCGGCTATAATCAGCCTATTGTAAAAACTTGGTTAAACACCTTCTTGCAAAACAACATGCAAAAAAAATTATCGTTAGTTGCAGCAACCGTCGTTCTGCTTGGTTTGTCAGCTTGCAGCTTATTGCCAGAAAAAGTCGATGAGACTAAAGGCTGGAGCGCTACGAAATTATACTCGGAGGCGACCGAGGAATTGGAGGGCGGCCACTACGAACGCGCAATTCAGTTGTTCGAGAAGCTGGAATCGAGCTATCCGTTCGGCACCTACGCCCAGCAGGCGCAGATGGAGATCGCCTACGCCTACTACAAGTCGCAGGACCAGGCCCAGGCGCTGGCCGCCGTCGAGCGCTTCATCAAGCTGCACCCGAATCACGCCAACGTGGATTATATGTACTATCTGCGCGGTCTGATCAACTTTAACGACCAGATCGGCTTCCTCAACTTCATTTACGAGCAAGATCCGACCGAACGCGACCCGAAAGCGACGCGCGAGGCCTTCAGCGCCTTCAAACAGCTGGTCGACAAATTCCCGAACAGCAAGTATACCCCGGACGGCATCGATCGCATGAAGTATCTGATCAATGCGATGGCTTCCTACGAGGTGCACGTGGCGCGCTACTACTACCGCCGGGGCGCCTACCTGGCCTCGGTCAACCGCGCGATGGGCGCCGTCAACGACTACCGCGACTCGCCGTCGATCGAGGAAGCGCTGTTCATCATGATCCGTGGCTACGACAAGCTGGGCATGAGCGAGCTGCGCGACGACACCATGCGCGTGTTCAAGCAGAACTATCCGAAGAGCGCCTTCCTTGACGAGGGTGTCAAGGCGGAACGCCACTGGTGGAAGCTGTGGAACTGAGTTTGGTAGCGAGCTGAGCTAAAAACCGGGGTCCGCCCCGGTTTTTTGTTGGCGCGGCGCTCAACGCGCCAACCCGGAGGCGGAACCCGGGGTGGGGGCCCCCC
>NZ_JAEMNU010000138.1:18339-82909 GCF_016461825.1 Rugamonas violacea
GGGTCCGACCCCAGATTGATGCCTCTGGGTTTTCCAATCGATGCCTGCGGGTATGCTAATCGACGCGGCGGCGGAACATCCAGCTGTTGGCGCTCGACTCGCCCGGCACGTAAGCGTAGCCGTCGACGTCGAAGTCCTTCAGCCGCTGCGGATCGCGGATATTGTTGACGGCGGCGTAGCGCGCCAACAGCCCCCGGGCCCGCTTGGCATAAAAGGAAATGATTTTGTACTTGCCGCCCTTCCACTCCTGGAACACCGGGGTGATGACGGGCACGGCCAGCTTGGCCGGACGGACGGACTTGAAATATTCCTCCGACGCCAGGTTGACCAGCACCTTGGCGCCCTGCGCCTCGGCGTTGCGGTTCAGCGCCTGGGTGATGGTGTCGCCCCAGAACGAATACAGGTCCTTGCCGCGCGGCGTGTCGAGCCGGGTGCCCATCTCCAGCCGGTGAGGCTGGATCAGGTCGAGCGGACGCAACATGCCGTACAGCCCGGACAGGATGCGGATGTGCGACTGGGCGTAGTCGAGCTGGCCGGGCGTCAGGCTGCGCGCCGCCAGGCCGGCGTAGACGTCGCCGTTGAAGGCCATGACGGCCTGGCGGCCCTCGGCCGGCTCGCTGCTCCAAGAGGCGTAGCGGGCCACGTTCAGGCTGGCCAGCTTGTCCGACAAGTCCATCAGGCTGGCCACGTCGGCCGGCGAGAAGCGGCGCAGACGCTCGATCAGCTGGGTCGAGTGGTCGAGAAAGTCCGGCGTGGTGGAAATTGTCGTGGTGGGGGGCGTCTCCAAATCGAGACTTTTTGCGGGCGAAAGCACAATCAGCATAAGATTCCAAATCAACACATCTACAGAATTGCCGACATGATACCTGTTCCACCGAAACGCATCATCCTAGACACCAATGTTTGCCTCGACCTGTTCGTGTTCCACGACCCGCGCTGGGCCGGCCTGCTGGCCGCCATCGAGTCCGGCGCGGTCGAGGCGATCACCCGCGAGGATTGCCGCGCCGAATACCTGGTGGTGCTGCACTACAAGCACCTGCCGCTCGACGAGGCCAGCCGCCCGCTCGCGGCGGCCCGCTTCGACGCGCTGATCAAGGTGGTGGCGCCGCCGGTGTCGGGCGTGCGCCTGCCGGTTTGCAGCGACCGCGACGACCAGAAGTTTCTCGAACTGGCGCGCGACGCCCAGGCCGACATCCTCATCACCAAGGACAAGGCGCTGCTCAAGCTGGCGCGCCGGCTGGGCAAGGCCGGCATGTTCAGCGTCATCGTGCCGGAGAAGTGGACGCTGGAAACGCCGCCCGCCTGAGCAGTCCACCCAAGGACGAGTGCCGGGGGGGGGGNNCCCCACCCCGGTCCTTGCCCTTGGGTGTCGCGCGCGCCGACCAGCCAAGGGCATGAGACCCCGGCGCGCGGCCGATAGAAAGGTGTTCGGGGCAACACCAAATGGGGCCGGCTGCGCTAGAATGGGCAGACCCGATCAACTTGCCAGCCGCCATGAATAGTCGTCTTTCCGTAGCGCCCTTCCCCACCCCGCAGTTGCTCAGCCGCCTGCCGGCCGTCGGCACCACCGTGTTCAGCCAAATGTCGCAGCTGGCCGCCGAGTTCGGCGCCGTCAACCTCGGCCAGGGCTTTCCCGACTTCGCCTGCCAGCCGGCGCTGATCGACATGGTCGGCGAGGCCATGCGCGCCGGCTTCAACCAGTATCCGATGATGACCGGGGCGCCGCCGCTGCGCGCCGCCATCGGCCAAAAGATCGCCGCCATCTACGGCCACGAGTACGACGTCGGCAGCGAGATCACCGTCACCGCCGGCGCCACCGAGGCGCTGACCACGGCCATCCTGTGCTGCGTCCATCCGGGCGACGAGGTGATCGTCATCGAGCCGGCCTACGACTCCTACCTGCCGGCCATCGCGCTGGCCGGCGGCGTGCCGGTGCTGGTGCAGATGGAGCTGGGCCAGCGCGGCTACAGCGTGCCGTGGGACAAGGTGGCCGCCGCCGTCGGCGCGCGCACCCGCCTGATCGTCATCAACAGCCCGCACAACCCGACCGGCAGCGTGCTGCGCGGCGCCGACCTGGCGGCGCTGGCCGACATCGTCCGCGGCACCGACGTGCTGATCCTCTCGGACGAGGTCTACGAACACATGGTCTACGACGGCGCGCGCCACGAATCGGTGTGCCGCCTGCCCGAACTGGCGGCGCGCAGCTTCGTCGTCTCCAGCTTCGGCAAGACCTACCACGTGACCGGCTGGAAGGTCGGCTACGTGGCGGCGCCGGCCGCGCTCAGCGCCGAGTTCCGCAAGGTGCATCAATACAATGTTTTCTCGGTCAACACGCCGATGCAGCTAGGCTTCGCCAGCTACATGGCGGACCCGGCGCCGTATCTGGAGTTGCCGGCCTTCTACCAGCGCAAGCGCGACCTGTTCCGCGCCGGCCTGCAGGGCAGCCGCTTCGAACTGTTGCCGGCCGACGGCACCTATTTCCAGTGCGTCCGCTACGACGCCATCTCCGACCTGCCGGAAGCGCAGTTCGCCGAGTGGCTGACCAGCGAGATCAAGGTGGCGGCGATTCCGGTGTCGGCCTTCTATCAACAGGGCAAGGAGTCGGGCATCGTGCGCTTCTGCTTTGCCAAACAGGACGAGACACTCGCCTTGGCCTTGCAGCGGCTGGCCGGCGTGTAGCGACACAATATCAGCCACGGCGGCGATGATCGCCGGGGCACAGCAAGACGGGAACGATCATGGTGCAACGGCGTATCAATTTGAAAGACCTGGTGCTCGGCAAGTCCTCGCGGTGGAAACTGTTCTCGTCGGCCGAGAGCGGCGCCGCGCCGGCGGCCGCAACCGGGGCCAACGCGGCGGCGATGGCGCAGTCGGTCGACGCGCCGCTGGAGGCGCCGCAGTTTGTCGAGGCGGAGCCGCCGACCTCGGTGCTGCACCAGTTGAACCTGTCGAACCGGCGCCTGGAGCGCCTGCTGCACGAGCTGCGCAACGAGCACAACGCCGAGGCCGAGTTGCGCGGCATCGCGCGCGAGGTCATCCTGGCGGTCGAACTCAACTCCGACATCGCGCTGGCCTGCATCTTCCTCAACCAGATCGCCGGCAGCTACGCCGTGCGCCACTGTATCGAGACGGCCGTGGTGGCGGTGGTGATCGCCCACGCCATGCAAAAAACCGCCAAGGACACGCTGACCGTGACGGTGGCCGCGCTGACCATGAACGTCGGCATGCTGCGCCACCACGAGAACTTCCAGAACAAGAACACCCCGCTCAACCGCGAGGAGATGGCGATCATCCACCGCCATCCGGAGGACAGCGCCGACCTGCTCAAGTGCGCCGGCATCGAGGACGAGGAATGGATCTCCTGCGTGCTGCTGCACCACGAGAACGACGACGGCAGCGGCTATCCGGCCGGCGTGGCCAGCCCGCAGGTGACGCAGAACGCCAAGCTCATCAGCCTGGCCGACCGTTATTGCGCCCAGGTCTCGGCGCGCAACTACCGCCGCTCGGTGCTGCCGGACCAGGCCATGCGCAACCTGCTGGAAGAGAACGTGCCGCCGCTCGACCCGGTGCTGGCCGAGCACTTCGCCCACCAGCTGGGCAATTATCCGCCCGGCTGCCTGGTGCGGCTGCAAAACGGCGAGGTCGGCGTGGTCACGCAACGCCGCGCCGACGACGGCGCCTTGGGCGTGCGCTGCCTGCGCGGCGCCGCCGGCGCGACGCTGGCCGACGCCCCGCTGCGCAGCACCGGCGACAACGACTGCGCCATCGCCGAGGTGCTCAGCGAGGACCAGGCCGGCGTGCGTTTCAGCATGAAGCAGATCTGGGGCGTGCAAGCCAGCCTATAACCTCGCGTCGTTAAAGCAGACGACTAGCTGCCCTCATGCAGTCGACTCACTCACCCACGACGCGCGCGTTTCAGCGTTCCCTGGCCGCCTCGCCGACTGCCTTTTGCACCGGCGACATGAAGTCGCCCAGCACGCTGCGCTGTCCCCGCTTACCATTGCCCTTACCTCTTAAAAAGAAAATTTTACGGCGTAATGAGGTATGGACTGCCAAATACCATCATATCCATATGCAACAAGTGCTTCCTTTAGTAGGGTCTCAATGTCGTCACAGCTTAGCGAAGTGTTGGGTGGTATCTCGAGACGTAGCAAATTCCAAACCGATTGGCCGGTTCCTTTTTTTACATTTTCAGTGCTTTCTGCGCCGAGATCCAAGACAGCGGTGAGCAAAGTGCCATCGATCCATAATGCGAACGTAATTCGATTGGAAAGTTCTTGTCGGCCACTCAACATCCGCATTAAAAATACCTTGTTTTTTCGGTCGATGGTCCATGCAAAGCGAAAACCTGGTTCATCAAATCCATTTTGCTGAAAAGGAAGTCGGAAGCTATTCCAAATCTTCTTCAACTCAAAAGTGCCCACATCCTCCTCGGAAGCGAATTCATTCACAAACGCCATAATTTCCCTTAGTTATCTATCCAACATCTTGGATGCCGGCAAGAATCGTAGAAGCACCAGTTGCGAGCGTATCTTCCCCATGCGGCTGAACTGACCCAAGCGTGCCTTTTGGCGATGTGGGCAAGTAACCCTTCCTAGGAAAGCCTCGAGGAAATTGAGCAGTTGATCTTTGGCTGCACCCGCAGTCTATTTTTTGGCGCAAATTTCTTGCGGAAACTTAAGGGCACTTCGAAAAACCACCAAATTGTCGTTCCCGCGTATGCGGGAACCCATGCTGAGCCAATGGACATGCGGGGTATAGATTCCCGCCTGCGCGGCGGTCCGCCGATGCGGAATGACGGTTTTTCGAGGTACCCTTAAAAGTGCACTTGGAAATACCGCACAATCTCAGCGCGCCAACTGCTCCAGCTTGCGCTCGACGAAGGATTGCAACTCCGCCGTCAGGCCGCCGGCCGTCTTGGCGCGGGCGTAGGCTTCGCGCGCCTCGGGCAGGCGCTTGTCGGCCTGCAGGGCGATGCCCAATCCCATCCACCAAACGCCGTTTTGCGGCGCCAGCCGCAGCGCCGCCTGGTAGTGCTCGGCCGCCTCGGCATTGCGCTGGCCACGTTGCAGCAGGCCGGCCAGCATGGCGTGGTAGTCGGCGTTGTTGGCGGCGTAGGGCATGGTGCCCAGCAGCGTCTCGATGGCCGGACCGCCGCTCTCCACCTGCAGACGGGCCAGCAGCATCGCCAGCGCGGGCTGGCGCGGGTCGGCCGCCAGAGCGGCGCGCAGTTGCTGGGCCGCCTCGGCGGTGCGGCCATTCTCCAGCAGCAGGCTGACCAGGGTCTGGCGCGCCGCGTCGTGGTGCCGGTCCAGCTCCAGCGCGCGCTCCAGGCCGGCCAGCGCCTCGTTGACTCGCCCGTCTTGCAGCACCACGAGGGCGCGGCGGTAGGCGCCCTCGGCGCGCAGCGCCGGACTCATCTCGTTAGTCTCACGCTCGACGGCGCGCGAGGCGCCCAGTTTTCTTTCCGCCTGCGCCAAACGCTCCGCCGCGCTCTCGCCGAACGAACCGGCCTTGCCCGAGCGGGCGGCGCCGGCGGCTGTCGCCGGCGAAGAGCTCGCTGCGGCGGAATGCCGCGCAGCGGCCGAGCGATAGGCCGCCGAGTGTTCAGCAGCGGCCGACTCACCCACCGCTGCCGACTGCGCCGCCGGGGCTTTCCCTGCGGCGGCCGATGGTCCGGCGGCGGCCGATGGTCCGACGGCAACGGGCGCGGCCGATGCCGGCACGGCAGCGGCGTCAGGCATCGATGCCGCTGCGCTTGCCGCCGAGGCCGCTGCAAGCACCGGCGCGGCTCCGCCGCCCGGCGTCACCAGCGCAATCGACGGCGCCACGGCGGCCGGCGCGGCGGGCGCACGGTGCGCCAGGTAATAGCGCCAGCCGAACCAGCCGCCGGCGGCCAGGGCCAGCAGCGCGGCGGCGGCGGCGCCGATCAGCACGGCGCGGTGGCGCGCGCGCGGCGGCGCCAGCACCGCCTTGATCTCCTGCCGGTCGGCTTGGGCACCCGGCCCGCCGCGCGCGTCCAGATCCTGCAGCATCTTGTTGATCAGGCTCATTTGCTCAGCGCCCAGGTCAGTCCGCAGGCCGCAGCCAGCAGGGTCAGGCCGGCCCCGGCCAACCAGGGCCAACGCCAGCCGCCACGCTTGCCGCTCGGGGTGTCGCCGGCGGCCAGCTTGACGTGGCGCCGGCTGACCTGCTGGCGGCCCTCGCCGTAGCACAGCATCAACGCCTTGTTGGCGATGATGTTGACCAGGCGCGGAATGCCGCCGCTGGCCGCGTACAACTTGCCGATCGCGCCCCGGCTGAACAGGCGGGCGCCGCCGTAACCGGCCACGCGCAGGCGGTGGGCCAGATAATATTCCATGTCGTCGCGCGTGAGCGGCCCCAGGTGGTAGTGGAAGGTGATGCGCTGCGCCAACTGGCGGATCGAGTCCAGCTCCAGGTGGCGGTTCAGCTCGGGTTGGCCGAACAGGACGATCTGCAACAGCTTGCGCTTTTCCGTCTCCAGATTGGTCAGCAGGCGCAGCGCCTCCAAGCTTTGCAGCGGAATCGCCTGCGCCTCGTCCAGGCACAGCAGCACCTGCTTGCCCTGCCCGGCCAGCTCCATCAGCCGGTAGGTGATCGACTTGAGCAATTGGTGCTGGTCGACGTCGCGCGCCAGGGTCACCTCCAGCTCGTCGGCCAAGGCCAGCATCAAGGTGCGCGGCTCCAGATAGGGATTGGGGATGTAGGCGGTGACGAAATTTTCACCCAGGGTGGCGATGAATTTGCGGCACAACAGCGTCTTGCCGGTGCCGACCTCGCCGGTGATCTTGATGAAGCCCTCGCCGCCACGCGCCGCCACCAGCAAGGTGTTGAGCGCCTCCTGCGAGCGCGCGTTGCTGAAGAAAAAACTGGTGTCGGGCGTCAGGCTGAACGGCACCTCGCGCAGGCCGAAATGTTGCTGGTACATGATTAACGACGCTCCATAGGACGGCGCGGTTCGAGTTCCTTGACGCGGCGGCCCGCCTCCAGCAAGTCCTCGTTCCAGCTGGCGCCGCTCTCGACGATGGTCGGCTTGATCAGCACCACCAGTTCGCGCTTCTGCATCACGTCCTTGGTGTTGCGGAACAGCGCGCCGAGCAGCGGCACGTCGCCGGCGCCCGGCACCTGCGAGCGGTCGGTGGTGGTGGCCTGGCGCATAAGGCCGCCGATGGCGACCACCTGGCCGTCCTGGCCGCGCACCATGCTGTCCATTTCCGAGGTCGACGAGGCGGCCAGCGGCAGGGTCAGGCTGCCGGCGACGCCCAGGTTGACGCCCTTGTTGACGGTCGACACCTGGCTCACCGAGGGATGCACGTGCAGCGTGATGTTGCCGCGCGCATCGATCTGCGGCGTCACGTCGAGCACCACGCCGGAGAAGAACGGTTGCAAGGTCACGCTGGGCGAGGTGACGCCGGCGCCGCTGCCGGTGGTGGTGGTGGTGGTGCTGACGCCGGTGACATAAAACTCGTCGGTGCCGATCTTCAACACGGCCTTCTGGTTGTTCAGCGTGGCGATGCGCGGGCTCGACAGCACATGCACCGTGCCCTGCGATTCGAGGAAGGAAATCAGCGCGGCGAAATTGCTGGTCTGGAAGGCCAGGCCGAACAGCGAACCGACGGCCTCGCCGGCCGAGCCCAGCGAGTAGCCGCTGCTGGCCGCGATGCTGGTGCCGCCGCTGCTGGCGATCACGGTCGGCGCGGTGGCGCCGCCGCCGCCCTGGGCCAGCGGTGTCAGCACGGTGCCGGGCGCGAGGAAACCGGTGGAGAACTTGTTGTTGCCGTGACCGTCGCGGAAGCGGCCGAAGGCGGACCAGTTGACGCCGCTTTGGAAACCGCTGTTCAGCTCGACCTCCAGGATCTTGGCCTCGAGGATCACCTGGCGCTCGACCGACAGCTGGGTGGCGCGCAGGTACTGGTCGACATTGCGCAGCTCGTCGGGCATGGCGCGCACCAACACCACGCCGGACTGCGGACTGATGACCACGCTGCGGCCGTCCTTGCCGACCTCGATGATGGCCTCCAGCGCCGTCTTCAGCTCCAGCCAGAAGTCGCTGCTGGTCTGGGTCTGCACGTTGCTGCTGTCGCGCTGGCCGACGCGGCTGTTGCTGCCGTCGCTAGGGTTGTTGCCGGAATTGTTGTCGTTGTTATTGTTTTGGTTGTTGTTATTGTTGTTGCCGCCGTTGTTGGTCGAGTTGCTGTTGCTGCTGGTGCCGGCGCTGGCCACCGAGGTGGAGTTGACGCGCAGACTGGAACTGCCGCGCCGCACCGAGCTCAGGTAGTTGACCTGGAACATGCGCGTCTGCATGGTCAGCGGGCGGATGTAGATGCGGCTGCCCTCGACCTTGTAGTCGTAGCCGTACAGCTCGCGCACGGCGTCGAGCGCCTCGAACAGCGAGACGTCTTTCAGGTTGGCGCTGATGCTGCCGACCACCTCGGGATGGATCAGCATGTTGTAGCGGGTGCCGGCGACGATGGAGTGGTAGAACTGCTGCGCCGGCACGTTGTTGAAGTTGACGTTGAAGCGCTCCTCCAGCACGGCATGCGCCTTGGGCAGCTTGTCGGCCAGTTGCGCCACCGGCGGCAGCAGCGCGCTGGCCACGGCCTCGCTCTGCGTCGTCGCGGCAGGCTTGGCGGCCGCCGCCGCCAGCTCCTCGCTGATCTTGTCGTAGGTGTCGCGCCGATGCGGCGCCTGGCAGGCGCTCAGGCCCAACAGTACCGCGACCACCAGGATTAATTTTTGCATAATGCGTCTCTTCATCAATAGCAACATCAACGGGCCGTCGCCGGCCGCGCGTCCGCCTGTTCGGCGGGCAATAGGGTGAGCACCTCGACCTTGGCGCCGCGCCGCAGCACGACGCTGTTCTTGTCGACCTTGGTCAACACGGCGCCGTTGAACTTGTCGCCGCGCCGCACGGTCTGGCCGTCGATCACGGCGACCTGGCGGCCACGGCTGCCGGTCAGCACCGATTGCAGCTGCGGCCGGCCGCCGTTGGCTGGCGGCGCGGCAACGACGACAGCGCCACCCAGCGCCCGCATCGCCTCGGGCGGCGGCCGGGTCGGGTCGGGCAGCGTCTGCGAGGAAGCCGAAGCCGGGGCCGGGGCCGGGGCCGGCGCCGGCCCCGGGGCAAAATTCTGCGCCGGCGCCAGCACCGGCGCCAAACTCAGCGCCAGCACCGGCAGCCAGCGCCGGACGGCGGCCTTAGCGTATCGGATGGTGCTCATATCGAAATCCATTTCTTGTCCAGGCTGAGCGTGTACAGCGTGAGGGTCAGACGGGCGGTCGGGTAGTCGCCGGCGTCCAGCTTGGCCTTGCCCCAGAACAGCTGGCTCGGCAGCGCCTCCAGCGCGGCCATGTAGTTGACCATGTCGACATAGCCGCCCTGCAGCACCACCTCGACGCCGTGGCGATACAACAGCTCCGGCGACTTCGACGGCGCGGCCGGCTTGGCGGCGCCCACGGCACCGACAGCACCGACAGCACCAACGGCGGCGGCAGCGGTAAGCTGGGCGACGGGCTGGGTCGCCGACGCGGCGGGCGACATGCCGGCGTCCATGCCGGCGCCGACCTCGCTGATGCCGCTGACCGGCAGCGTGCTCAAGGACAGCAACTGCAAGCGGCCATTGCCGCGCAACAGATGTTCAAGCAAGGGGGCGATCCGCTCCGGCGCGACCAGCCCCTTCTGCAAGGTGCGCAGCGAGGCGCTGGCCTGCTCGCTCTGTTGGGCGGCCTGTTTGAGCCGGCTGCGCACGGCCTCGTCGGGATCGACGTCAAAGGCCGCCACCTTGCTGGTGATTTCCATGTCGATGCCGGCGATCTGGTTTTGCTGCTGCTTGAGCTGCGCCAGCAAGGCCTTCTGCCGCGCCAGCAGCGGGTCGAGCATGATCGAGTAGACCAGGAAGATGATGGCGGCGGCGCTGCCGGCGAACACCATGGCGCGCTCGCGCAAGGTCATCGCGTCGAGCCGGGTGGTCAATTTGAGCCATTGCTGCTTCATTTGGCGGCCTCCGGTTCGCTCGATTGCAGGCTGAACTCGACGAAGGGCGCCAGTTTGGCGCCGGCGACGACGGGCGCAGGCGCAGGCGCCTGCGCTGCTGCGGCGGCGGCGGACGCCGCCGCAGCAGCGCCGATGCCGGCCAGGTTGGCCAGCGGCGCCGAGATCGGCGCGGGCGCCGGCACGGCCGGCGCCGGCTCGAACGTGGCACGCTCGATGCGCAGGCTGGCGAAGGTCTTGCCGCGCATGACCTTCTCGGCATTCAGACGGGCGATGTAGTTGGGGATCAAGGTCGCCTGCATCGCCCTGCCCTGCACGCCGATGTCATGGCCGGCGCCGACGATGGTCACGCCGGTCAGCCACAGGCCGCCGACGTTCTGCCGCGCCAGCGCGCGGAAATACTCGGCGTAGCCGTCGGTGTTGCCGAGCCGGCCATTGTGCAGCACGGCGTCGGCCTCGCGCAGCGACTTGAGCAGCAGCTCGGCGCGGGCCAGCTGCTCGGCCAGCGCGGGATTCGCCTGGCGCGGCTGGAACTGCGCCGCCACCTTGACCAGGCGCGCCTCGCGCTGCTCGACCAGCACCTTGCCGGCGGCGGCACGCCGCTCCAGCTCGCCGACGCGAAACTGCGCGTAGCCGCCTAGCGCCAACGCGCCAAGCAATATCACCGCCAACGCCTGCAGCATCGGCAGCGCGCCAAAGATCCGCTTCTTCTTCAGGAAAATCGGATTGAACAGGTTGATCTGCTGGCTCACAGGCTGCTCTCCTCATAGCGCAGCGCGGCGCCCAGCGTCAGGAAGAAGCGGCGTTGCTGCTCCACCTCGGCCAGTTCGGGCGTGTTGCTCAGATCGAAGACGTCGCTCAACTCCATCGCCTCGACCGGCAGGTAAAGATTGCTGGCCAGGTATTCATGCAGGCCCGGCGCGCCGCTCGGCGCCAGCAACAGCTTGGAGACGCTGATGAAATGAAACTGGCGGTCGAAGTGGTCCATCGAGCGTTGCAACTCCAGCGCGATCTTTTCAAAGCAGACCTGTTGCTTGTCCGAGTCCGGCTCCAGCAATTGGGCCAGGGTGACATCGATGCGCCGCGCCAGATACAGCTCGGCGTGGTAGGTGACGGTGAGCAGGCCGCCATCGGCGTCGAAGGACAGCATGGCCAAGCCGCGCCCCTCCGGTTCGAGCAGGGTCGAAATGTTGCGCTGGGCCAGTTCGGGGATGTCGATCACGCGCAGGCGGAACTTGGCCGCGCCGAACAGGTCCTGGCGCGCCTTGACCACGCTGTTGCGCGCGGCAACGACGAACATGGTGTTGGCGCGCTGCGCCGCGCTCTTGTCGAGCGGAATATCCAGCACGTCGATGGCGGCATCGTCGACATGGAAGTCGAGCATGTCCTTGAGGCGCCAACGCACCGCCGTCTTCAATTCGTCGCGCGGCACATTCGGCGCGTCGACCGCCAGCAACTGGTATTCGCCGCCGCCGAGCAAAGTGCCGCAGCGGAAGCTGGCGGCGCGCAGCTCGCGGCCCAGCTTGTCGAGCGCCTCGGCCGGGCCATTCGCCTGGACGGCATGGAATTGCGCCAGCTCGACCACCGGCTTGGCCTCCCTGACACGGCGCACGCCGCCGACGCAGATGCCGTCGGCGAGCAGGTTGATCGTCAGCCAGCCTTCTTTTTTCTTAGATTTTGAGAAGAAACCCATGCCTGCAATCTATGTGGTCAACACTACGTGAGGAAAACACGCTAGTTGATTGATTATATTCAAGATGCTTTCGCCTTATGTCGCAATATTGCATTCCGCGTCCAAAAATGCACAGATTCCCACTGTTTCGCGCAATGCTGGCGTGCCGAGTTGCTAGAGCTCCGCCTGCAATTGCCGCTGCACATAGTCCGCACCCGGCGCCGGATTCGGGCAGACGCTGCCGGCCGCCGCCGGCGCGCAGGCGGTCGACTGGATCTGGATGCGCTGGCCGACGCCCTGCGCGGCGGTGCAAACGACGGTGACGCTGAAGGCCGACAGGGTGTTGTTCGGCGGCAGATCGAAGTTGTAGGTTCCCGGACAGGCCAGCGCGATGGGCGGCGCCGCGCTCGCCCCCTGCAGACGCACCCACAGCGCCCACTCCAAACCGGCGCGCGCCGCCTGGTAGGCGCGGGCGCCCTGCTCGTCCAGCGCGGCGCTGCTCTGCTGCGTGGTCATCAGCGAGACCATGGCCACCGCCAGCCCGGCCAGCGCCACCAGCAGGAAGATCGCCGTCACCATGCCGACCCCGGCGGCGCGACGCAACGCGCGCACGCGCATGAATGCGCTCAGGCGCGTTGGCGAGCCGGTCGGCGCAGGGGTCGGCACAGGGCCGGGCAACGGCGTGGGCAAACGGGTCGGCAGGCTCATGGCGTGTTCTCGACGTGGATTTGGTGCGCCAGGGTGATCCTCTCGGTGCTGTTGGGGCGGCCCAGCACGATGGTCAGGCCGATCAGCCCGGTGTGCACGTTCGGCTGGTTGGTGTAACGGAAGGTACAGCTGACCACGTTCCTGGCCAGCACGGCCGACTGGCCGGCGCCGGCCACCGGCATGGCCGCCTGGAAGCCGTAGTTCCAAAATCGCGTCAGCGTGCCGGTGGCGGCGGCGTTGCCCTGGCAGACGAACAGCACCGGCTGCTGCACCACCTGGAAACGCTGGCTCGGCGAGGTGTTCGGCAGGCGCGCCGGCGTCGCCAGCGCCGGCACGGAGAAGGTGTTGGCCAGCAGCGTGACCGTGTTGCCAGCCACCGCCAAGACGCGGGCACGGTTGCTACCGGCGTAGGCGTCGGCATCCAGATAGCCGGAGCCGAGGTTATAGACAACCATGTCATCGCCGGCCACGATGGCACTGACGCCGACCGGCATGGCGCCGTCGACGGTGAAAGTGTTGGCGACCGTCTGGAAATCGAGCACCGGCAGCGCGGCGTTGGCGTTGTCTTCAATGGAGAGGTAGCGGCCGCCGATCTTGGTGGGGATGAATTCGATCAGGCTGGCGCCGCCCACCACCTGCTCGCGCACACTGTTGGGCAAGGCGCCGCGCAGCTCGCGGGCCATGCGGCGCAGGGCCAGGTCGGCCTGGTCGCTCATCTCGGCACGGCCGGAGGCGTCCATATAGTTCTGCACCGGCTGGCGGATGAACAGCACCAGGATGCCCGCCAGCACGCCGGTGATGACCATGACCATGATCGCCTCCACCAGCGTGAAGCCGCGCTGGCGCCTGGCGGGCGTGTTGGCGGGCGGCCTCATGGATAGGAGGTCGGCGCGTAACGGGTGCGGTAGCCGTCCAGCGTCACGTTGTCATTGGGGCTGCCGTAGTTGACGGTGACCGTGATGCGCACTGCGTTCAGGTTGGCCGCCAAAGCATTGCCGCGCACCGGCAGGGCCGCCGGCCCCAGCGGTGCGGCGACGCCGGGGACATTCATCGTCACGTTGGCGGTGAAGCCGGCGACGTCGCCCTCGAAGGGAATGCCGGCGGCATCGACCAGCACGCCGCCGACGGTGAACGGGGTGGATACGGCATTGGCGCCGGTCACATAATCGTTGACGTTGTCGAAGGGGCGGCCGACGTTGCCCGCTTCCAGCCCGAAACCTTCGGCCTTGTCGAAGCATTGCAGCGGATTGCCGGCGCCGCCGTTGACGGCGCTGGTGGCCGTCGCCGCGTTGGCGTCGGTCGGATCGCAATAGGTGAAACGGGCCAACTCGATTTCCTCCAACAAGGCTTCCGCCAGCAGCAGCGCCTGTTTGCGGCGCACCGGATCGGCACTGGCCTTGGTCGACAGATTGAACACCTGCATGATGCCGGCGGCCGCGATGCCCATGACGACGATGAAGATGATCAGCTCGATGATGCTGAGCCCGCGTTGCCTGCCTGGCGGATTAAAAGACATTGCCGGTTTCCGCTTGCACGACGATGACGATATTGTTGGCGCCGCTGGTGACGCTGATGCTCAAGGGCTGCAAGGCGGCCTGCCCCGCCACCACGCCGAAGGTGGATGGCGCGCCGGCCGGATTGTTGACGCCGATATTGGCGGCGTCGGCCTTGGCGTAGGGCCGGCCCAGCGCGTCGAAGTAGAAATAGCCGTTCGGCCCCACCTGGTTGACGCTGTTGCTGGCCACCACGGTGCCGGCCGGTGGCGCCTCGCACATCCAGCCGGCGATGTAATTGCCGCCGATCTGGCACTGGGCGCGGCTGGTCGTGCTGCCACTGTTGCTGCCGGCGGGAGAAGTGAGCATATTGTTTGCGGTGCAGACTGCCGCCGAGCACAGCGCGAAGCGGTTGCCGTCGGCGATCACAAAGATCGGTCGGTTCTGCGCCACCGCCACCTTTTGGCCATAACGGATGATGGCGCGGACTTGGTCGGCGTACTCTCTGGCCTCGAAAACGCTGTTGTCGAAAAAGCGTCCCACGGCGACCGCGCCGAGGATGCCGGTGACGACCAGCACCACCACCAACTCGATCATCGTGAAACCGCTCCCCCGCCGGGGCCGTCGTCGGAAAGCGGACAAGCGGCAGGCCAAGGGGGCGGGTTGGATCGACATGGTGGCTAAGCCGCTCGGCGCCGGACCGGCCTGCGGCGGCCAGCCTAGCTGCTTACTGACAACCGGCCGCCGTTCCTGTCACCACGACAGTTGGCGGCGTATTGGCGGCGGCGGTCTGGGTGTAGATCAAGTTGCAAGTCAGACCGCTGGGTGTACCGGCGACGCCGGTCGGGATGATCAGCAGGCCGTTGATCGGAATTGCCGGCGCGTTCGCCGTCGCCGGAACGACGGCGGCGCCGCCGATGGTGATGGTGTAGTCACTGTTGGTGGCGCCGTTGGCGCTGATACCCGCCCCTTGGAGGAAGCCGGCCGATGCGGTCGGATAGCCCAAGGCGACGGGAATCACCGCACCCTCATTGGTAAAGCTGGCGGCGGTGGGATTGGCCAGGCTCTGACCATGCACCATGGCGACGGTGGACTGCACGGCGCCGCGCGCCGCGTTCAATGCCGCCAGACGGGCGTCGCCCGACAGGCCGGCGAACTTCGGCAGGGCCGTGGCCGCCAAAATCCCCAAAATCACGATCACCACGATCAACTCGATCAGGGTGAAACCTGCTTGGGCGGAACTACGCATTGCGGTCAGTGCTGGCTTTTTCATCAAATTCTCCAAATCGTCGCGAGGACAAAGTAGTACGAGACGACGACAAATTTCCGTGGGCGCGGCCTCAACCGTTCAATTGTTCCAGAGTCGCACCGGACATTTCCGGGGCACTCGACGGCTTGGCGGGTGATAAGGGCAAGCGCAATAATTTTACCTTGAACTGCAACTGTTTCAGTGAAGAATCTCCGAAAACACTTCTCTCGTTCAACAAATACACCAAAATTTTCCTGTCCCTATCGAAATACCAGTTACCCGGCGCCAATTCCCGCACATCGGGCGAATAAAATTCGCCGAGATAATTCCTGGGTTTGCGGTCGAGCAGCTCCAGCGGGTTCTGTTCGGCCAATTGCGCCAGATTCAAGGGGTGCTCGGGCAGGCGCGCCTGGGCCTGCTTCAGCTGCAAGACGCTGCGGATAGCGGACACTGTGTACTGCATCGCCACGCGCTCGGCCTCGCCCTGGTAGGAATACAGCCGGCTCAGCAACATCGCGGCCAGAATCGCCACCACCGAAGCGCTGACGGCGAACTCCATCAGACCGGCGCCCCCCTGCCGCCGCTGTTGCTGGATGGAGACAGTCCTTGCATGGAATGTGAAGCGGCTCATTTCGGGTGCAGGGCCGCCTTGCCCAGGTCCCAGATCGGCAGGAAAATGCCCAGCGCCAGCACCAGCACCATGGCGCCGAGGAAGACGATCAGAATCGGCTCGATCTGCGCCGACAGGGTTTTGAGCTCGTAGTCGACCTCGCGCTCGTACATCTGGGCGATCTCGTCCATCAGCTCGTCGAGCGAGCCGCTCTCCTCGCCGACGGCGATCATCTGCAGCACCACCGGCGTGAACACGCCGGCCGCCGCCGCCGTGCGCAGGATGCTCTCGCCGCGCTCGACGCCGTCGCGCATCTGCTCGACGCGCGCCGTCAAATAGGCGTTGTCGACCGTCTGCGAGACCACCGTCAGGGCCTGCACGATGGGCACGCCGCTGCGGCTGGACAGCGCAAAGCTGCGGGCGAAGCGCGCCATGGTGCCCTTCAGCACGATCTTGCCGGCCACCGGCACGCGCAGCTTCCACTGGTCCCAGCGGTAGCGGCCGGCCGTGGTGGCCAGCCAGGCGCGCGTGCCGAAAATGCCGGCCAGCAGCGCGCCCAGCAGGACCGGCCAGTAGCGCACGCTGAAATTCGAGGTGCCGATCAGGATGCGCGTCATCAGCGGCAGCTCGGCGTGGAAGCCCTCGAACACTTTGACGAACGAGGGAATCACGAAGATGTTGACGATCACCATCGCCGCGACCATGGCGAAGACCACGAAGCCGGGGTAGCGGGTCGCCGTCTTGACCCGCTCGCGCATGTCGCGGTCGAACTCCAGGTGGTCGAACAGGCGCAGGAACACTTCCTCCAGCCGGCCGGTCATCTCGCCCACCCGCACCATCGACAGGTAGAACTGGCTGAACACCTCGGGGTGGCGGCGCATCGCCGCCGACAGCTCGCGACCGGAATCGAGCGACTCGCGCAGGTCCTTGATGACGCGGCCGAAAGCCTTGCTGACGGCCGACTCCTGCAGGCCGGCCAGGCCGCGCATGATCGGCACGCCGGACTTGAGCAGGGTGTACAACTGGCGGCTGAACAGTTGCACGTCCATCGAGGTGACCTTCTTCTCGGTCAGCCGCTGCCACCATGGATCGTCGCCGCCGGCGCTGACCGTCTTGCTGGTGAGCTCGATCTCGATCGGCGTCACGCCGGTGTTGAACAACTGCTCGGCGACGGCGCCGCTGTCGGCGCCCTCCAGCACGCCCTGCATCAGCTCGCCGCGCGCGTTGCGGCCCTTGTAGGCGAAAAATGGCACGTCAATCCTCGAACTGGTTGCTCACGCGCATGGCCTCGGCCACCGTCGTGCGGCCCTCGACCACCAGCTGGACGGCGTGGCGGCGCAGGGTGTTGCCGGCCATCTGGGCGCCGGCCACCTTGAGGAAGTGCGAGGGGTCGTGGTGGTTGGCGGCGTCGACCACGGCGCCGGTCATCTCCAGCAGCTCGTAGACGCCGGTGCGGCCGCGGTAGCCCATGCCGTTGCAGTGCGAACAACCCTTGCCATGGAAGTAGTGGCCGCTGTCGGCCCGCTCGGCCAGCTCGGCGCGCAGCCATTCGATCTCGGCCGGCGTCGCCTGGTAGGGCGTGCTGCAGCTCTCGCAGATCACCCGCACCAGGCGCTGCGCCAGCACCGCCTGCAGCGAGCTGCCCACCATGTAGCGCGGCACGCCCATGTCCATCAGCCGCAGCGGCGTGCTCAGCGCGTCGTTGGTGTGCAGGGTCGACAGCACCAGGTGGCCGGTCATGGCGGCGCGCAGGCCGATCTGGGCGGTTTCCTGGTCGCGCATCTCGCCGACCAGCACGATGTCCGGGTCCTGCCGCAGCGCCGAGCGCAGCACGCGGGCGAAGCTCAGCTCGATCTTGTCGTTGACCTGCACCTGGTTGATGCCGGCCAGGCGGTACTCGACCGGGTCTTCGACGGTGATGAGTTTTTTCTCGACCGAGTTGAGCTCGGCCAGCGCGCAGTACAGGGTGGTGGTCTTGCCGCTGCCGGTCGGGCCGGTCACCAGCACCAGGCCGTTGGGACGGCGCACGATGGCGCGGAACTTCTCGACCATGGCGGCCGGCATGCCGATGGCGTCGAGCCGCAGCGTGGTGCCGCCCTGGTTGAGCAGACGCATCACCACCGACTCGCCGTACTGGGTCGGCATGGTCGAAATGCGCACGTCGATGCGCTGCTGCTTGACCCGCACGGCGAAGCGGCCGTCCTGCGGCAGGCGCTTCTCCGAGATGTCGAGGTCGGACATCAATTTGAGGCGCAGCGCCAGCGCCGGGGCGATCTTGATGTCGGTCTCGGTCTGCAGGTGCAGCACGCCGTCGATGCGGAAGCGGATTTGCAGCCGGCCCTCCTGCGGCTCGATGTGGATGTCCGAGGCGCGCACCTGGGTGGCGTCGTCGAACACCGACTGCAGCAGCTTGACGATGGGCGCCTCCTCCAGCCCCGGGTTGACGGCCAGCGCGCCGAAGTCGACCGAGACGTCGCCGATGTCCTGCTCCAGCTCGCGCGCCAGGTCGGTGATGTCCTCGGTGCGGCGGTAGATGCGGTCGATGGCGGCCAGCACCTCGGTCTCGTTGACCACCGCCAGCTCGATGTCCTGCTTGAGGATGCGGGCGATCTCGTCGTAGGCGAACAGGTCGGTCGGGTCGGACATGCCGACCAGCAGGCGGCCGTGGCGGTCCTCCAGCACCAGCGCGCGGAAGCGCCGCGCCTGCGTCTCGGGCAGCAGGCGGACGATCTCCGGGTTGATGTTGTAGAACTTCAGGTTCAGGTAGGGGATGGCCAGCTGGCGCGCCAGCGCGCCGGAGATCTGCTCCTCGCTGACATAGCCGTTCTCGATGAAGACCCGGCCCAGCTTGCGCCCGCTGCGCTTCTGCTCGGCCAGCGCCAAGCCCAATTGCTCCTCCGACAGCAGCTTCTGCTGCACCAGGATTTCCCCCAGTCGGACTTTTTCCGGCCTTGCCATACCCGCTCCGTTCGCATTGAAGAGCCGCCCGCGCGGCCGCGCCCTTGGTCGGCGGCCCGGTCCGGTGGCTCGATTGCGGCCATGCTAAGCCAGAAAAGCGTGCTTGTCGACAATCTGCGGCGGTATTTCGCTTTCTCCGCCGGAATGCGCCACGCCCCCGCTTTTCACTCTGCGATTTGCTCTGTTTCCCTAGGCAAACTCGCCAATATTGCGCTACAGTATGGGTCGCTCCTTCACTTGACCGCTCCATGACCGTTCCCGCCTTGCGCTTCCAGCACATCGTCAAGCGTTACGCCGAGCGCGGCGTGCTCGACGGCGTCGATCTGCAGGTCATGCCGGGCGAATTTTTCGGCCTGGTCGGCGTCAACGGCGCCGGCAAGACCAGCCTGATCAAGTGTCTGTTCGATTTTTGCGCGCTCGACGGCGGCGACATCGCCATCTTCGGCCAGCCGCACCGGCTGGCCGCCGCCCGCGCGCCGCTGAGCTTTTTGCCGGAGCGCTTCATGCCGCCCTACTACCTGACCGGCGCCGACTTCCTGCGCTACGTGCTGACGCTGCAACAGATCGCCTACGACGCCGAGGCGGTGGCGCGGCTCATGCACGCGCTCGACCTGGAGCCGGCCGCCCTGAAACGCACCGTGCGCGGCTACTCGAAAGGCATGACGCAAAAGCTCGGCCTGGCCGCCTGCCTGCTGGCGCGCAAGCCGATGCTGGTGCTCGACGAGCCGATGAGCGGACTCGACCCGAAGGCGCGCGCCCTGCTCAAGGACGAGCTGGCGCGCTGGCGCGCCGACGGCCACGGCCTGTTCTTCACCTCCCACGCGCTGGCCGACGTCGACGAGCTGTGCGACCGCATGGCCATCCTGCACCAGGGCCGCATCGCCTTCGCCGGCACGCCGGCGCAGTGCCGCGAACGCTACGCCGCCGCCAGCCTGGAGCAGGCCTTCATGCGCTGCATCGCCTAGGACCGGCCGCCATGTACCAGTCCCACTTCGGCCTGTCGCAGTCGCCGTTCGGCATCACGCCGAACCCGACCTTTTTCTATTCCGGCAACACCCGCGGCGAGATCCTGCAAGCCCTGCTGTACGTGGTTTGCCACGGCGAGGGCATCACCAAGGTCACCGGCGAGGTCGGCAGCGGCAAGACCATGCTGTGCCGCATGCTGGAGAGCCAGTTGCCGCCACACATCGAGGTGATCTACCTGGTCAACCCCAGCCTGTCGCCGCTGGAGGCGCTGTTCGCCATCGCCAGCGAACTGGGCCTGCAGCCGGACGGCAAGCGCGGCGACGAGGTGTTGCGCGAGCTGCACGCCGACCTGATCGGCAAGCACAGCGCCGGCCGCCAGGTGGTGCTGCTGGTCGAGGAGGCCCAGGCCATGCCGCTCGACACGCTGGAGGAAATCCGCCTGCTGACCAATCTGGAGACGGCCCACCACAAGCTGTTGCAGATCGTGCTGTTCGGCCAACCCGAACTCGACGAGCACCTGGATTTGCCGCATATGCGCCAGTTGAAGGAGCGCATCACCCACAGCTTCGAGGTGCCGGCCATGGCGCCCGAGCTGGTCGCCGACTTCCTCGACTTCCGCCTGCGCGCCGCCGGCTACCAGGGCGACGCGGCGTTCAGCGCGGCGGCGGCGCGGCTGATCGGGCGCACCTCGCAGGGCATTGTGCGGCGCATCAACATTCTGGCCGACAAGGCGCTGCTGGCCGCCTTCGCCGACGACAGCGCCACCGTGGAGGTGGCGCATGCGCGAAAAGCGATACAGGAAAGCCAGTTCGCAACCAAAAAAAGTATCATTTCGCCGCTCACCGCCGCCTTGTCGCTGGTGATCGTGTTGCTGCTGTGCGCCATCGGCTGGCTGGCGCTGCGCCCGCCGGCCGCGTCCGCGCCGGCGCCGGCGCTGTCGTTGGCACCGACATCGGCACCCTCGTTGGCCCCCGCCTTGGCGCCGTCGTTGGCAGCCTCGTCCGGCGCGGCGGCCAGCCGGCCGCCGCCGGCCACCAAGCCGGTCAAGCCGGCGGCCACGGCGGGGACGGCGGCGGCACTGGCCAGCGCCGAGCTGCTGCAGCAAACCCTGCGCGTCAGCGCGGCCTGGTTGCGCAGCGAACCCGGCGAGCGGCTCGGCCTGCAAATCGACAGCATCCCGCTGACCGACCGGGTTCGCCTCGAACGCTTCCTCGGCGACCTGCGCGACGCCGTCGGCCTGAGCCAGATCCACCTCTATCCGCAGCGCATCGGCGGCGTCCTGCAGATCGCCATCGTCTACGGCAGCTACCCCAGCCAGGCCCAGGCCGAGGCGGTGCAAACCTTGCTGGCCGGCCGCTGGACCTTCCGCCCGCAGATCCGCGCCGTCAAGACGATCCGCGCCGAGGTGCGGGCGATCTGTGGCGCGGCAGGTGAAAAAGAGCCGTTCAAGACGCTTATTTGCCCGATCGAGGGCCAATCATTTGCCGTAGGATCACAATTGTAAGATCATGGCTATTGAAAATCTACAACACCTTGCACAGCTCCGGGGGCTGAAACAACAATGAAAAAATTTTCCTCTCCCTTGCTTCCGGTGCTGTGCAGCGCCCTGCTGTCGGCCTGCGCCACGCGCAGCATGCCCAGCTCGCCGGCCCACATCACGGAGGCGCCGCGCGCCGTCGGCTCGATTCCCGAGACGGTGCAGCGCAGCACCGCCCTGCCGCCGCCCAAGGCCAGCGCCAAGGTGGAAACCTATAGCGTCACGGTGCACAAGGTGCCGGTGCAGTCGCTGCTGTTCGCCCTGGCGCGCGACGCCAGCCTGAACGTCGACATCCACCCCGGCATCGAAGGCACGGTGACCCTCAACGCGCTCGACCAGACGCTGCCCCAGTTGCTCAACCGCATCTCCAAGCAGGTCGACATGCGCTACGAGATCGACGGCAACAACCTGCTGGTGCTGCCCGACGCGCCGCACTGGCGCAACTACAAGGTCGACTACGTCAACATCGCGCGCAGCACCAGCAGCAGCGTCAACATCGCGACGCAGATCTCGACCACCGGCGGCGGCTCGAACAACAACAGCAGCACCGGCAGCAGCAACAGCCCGGGCACCAGCAACGGCAACAACAGCGCCGGCGGCAACAACAACTCGACGACCTCGGTGAACAACCGCTCGGAGAACAATTTCTGGTACACGCTGGAAAAAAACATCCGCGACATGCTGCGGCCGACCAACATCAACGACAATCTGACCGATCCGCTGGCGGCCTTCCACGACCAGTCGGCCGGCGCCCAGCCGCAGCAAGCACAGCAAGGGCAGCAAGGGCAGCAACAAGCGGCGCAACAGCAGGCGCAACAAGGCGGCATGCCGGGCATGCCCAACCAGCAGCCACAGCAGCCGATGCAGCAGCAACAGTACCAACCGCCGCCGCAGGCGCAATTCGACCCCGGCCAGTTCGGCCAGTCCGGCCAAGCCAGCCCGTCCGGCAAGGGCGGCAAGGCCAGCACCTCGGTGGTGGTCAACGTCGAGGGCGGCCTGATCGCCGTGCGCGCCACCGGCCGCCAGCACGAGAAGATCCAGGAATTTCTCGACATCGTGCTCGGCGCGGCCAAGCGCCAGGTGCTGATCGAGGCCACCATCATCGAGGTGCGCCTGGGCGACCAATACCAGCAGGGCATCAACTGGTCGAGCCTGAGCAACAGCGGCCTGCGCATGACCCAGGGCCAGGTCGGCCTCAACACCCTGCCGTCGGCCGTGGCGCCCGGCGTCTCGCCCGGCGTGTTCGTGCTCAACTACACCAATCCGACCTCGCGCCTGGGCAACATCGCCTCGACCATCCAGTTGCTCGAATCGTTCGGCAAGGTGAAAGTGCTGTCGAGCCCGAAAATCAGCGTGCTGAACAACCAGACCGCGCTGCTCAAGGTGGTCGACAACAACATCTTCTTCACCATCAAGGTGACGCCGGCGGTGCGTTCGAGCGACGGCAACACCATCACCACGCCGGCCACCTACGAGTCGCGGCTGGAAACGGTGCCGGTCGGCTTCGTCATGAGCGTGACGCCGCAGATCGCCGAAAACGACGAGGTGACCCTCAACGTGCGCCCCACCATCACCCGCATCGTCGGCTATGTGCAGGACCCGAATCCGGCGCTGGCCGAGGGCAAGGTGGTCAGCAAGGTGCCGGTGATCCAGGCGCGCGAACTGGAATCGATCATGAAGGTGGCCAGCGGCCAGGTGGCGGTGATGGGCGGCCTGATGCAGGACTCGGTCGACAACAGCAAGGACGGCGTGCCCGGCCTGAGCTCGCTGCCGGTGGTCGGCGACCTGTTCGCCTACCGCAATGAGAACAACACCAAGACCGAGCTGGTCATCTTCATGCGGCCGGTGGTGGTCAAGGACGCCAGCCTGAACGGCGACTACAAGGACTTCCGTTACATGTTGCCGGACCAGCAAGCGCTGAACCGGCAACCGTACGGCGAAGCGGCCGCGCCGGCCGCTGGAGGTCGCCCATGAGCTTATTGATGCAGGCCTTGAAGAAGGCCGAACGTGCCAAACAGAACAGCAGCCCGGAGGCCGAGCTGGAGAAACCATCGGAGGCCTTCGACGAGGTGCTGTCGCTGGCCCCGCTCGAACAGCCGGCCGCCGCGCCGCGCGCCGAGTCGGCCGGGCTGAGCCTGTCGCCGCTGGCCGAGGCCGGCCTGACGCCGCCGCACACGCCGCCGCACACGCTGATGAACACGCCGATGCACACGCCGCAGAGCACGGCGCCCTCGCCGTCGTCGGCGGCGGCACCGACTGCGCCGCTCGAATTCGCCGTCGACGGCCTGCCGCCGATTCCAGTGCTGAACGTGGCCGCCGAGGTGATCCACGACCCGGTGCCGCCGCAAGCCAGGCACCATGGCGCCGAGCCGGCCGCCGCGCCGGCCGCCAGCCACGCGCCGGCGCAGGGCAACGCCGGCGGCCAGCCGGGCCACGCCGCCGGCGCCGCCAAAGCCAGCGCCGCCAAGCCGGCGCCGCGCAGCGGCGCGCGCGCCCGCGCCGCCGCGCCGGCCGAGGCCAGGGCCGGCCTCGAACCGGCCACCTTGCGCCTGATCGGCCTGGGCAGCCTGGCCGCCGTGATCGCGCTGGTGTTCGGCTATATGTATTGGCAGGGCGTGTACGGCAGCGGCTCCGGCGCCCGCCTGCCGATGGTGCCGATGCCGCCGCTCAACGCCACCGGCGCCACCGGCGCCACCGTGGTGGTGGCCGCGCAGCAAGACGGCGCCGCCGAGTCGACACCGGCGCCGGCCGAAGCGGCAGCCGCGCCGCCGCGCGAAGCCCTGATGGCGCAGCAACTGGCCGAGGCGCAGGCGCGCCTGCAACAACTGGCGCAGGCGCCGCCGGCGCCGCGCGCCGAGGCACTGCCGCCGGTGGTGGCGGCCGACAGCGGCGACATCAAGGTGCAGCGCCACCACGTCGCGCCGCAACTCAACCCGGCGCTGCAGAGCGGCTACCAAGCCTTCAACGGCGGCGACCTGGCCCAGGCGCGCGAGCAGTACGACGCCGTGCTGCGGCAGGACCAGAACAACCGCGACGCCCTGCTCGGCCTGGCCGCGCTGGCGCTGCGCCAGCGCCAGGACCAGCAGGCCGCCGGCCTGTACGCCCGCCTGCTCGAACTCGACCCCAACGACGCCGAGGCGCTGGCCGGCCTGATCGGCCTGCGCCAGGGCGACCCCGGCCAGAACGAACTGCGCCTGAAGAAGCTGCTGCAGGGCGCGCCCGACTCGGCGCCGCTGCTGTTCGCGCTGGGCAACCTGTACGCCCGCCAAGGCCGCTGGCCCGAGGCCCAGCCGCTCTACTTCAACGCCTTCGGCGCCGCCCCGGCCAACGCCGACTACGCCTTCAACCTGGCCGTCGCGCTGGACCGGCTGAACCAGCCCAAGCTGGCGCTGAACTACTACCAGCGCGCGCTGGCGCTGGCCCAGAGCGGCCCGGCCAACTTCGACCCGGCGGCGCTGCGCCGCCGCACCCAGGAGCTGGGCGCCGCCGCGGAGGCGGCCGGCACGGGCGCGCCGACGCGCTGAGCGCGGCCGCCGCAGCACCCCCGACAGCACAGGACAACACGGCATACCACTACATGGCAGAACAAGCAAAACTCCCGCTCGGCAAACTGCTGATCCAGAAAGGCGTCATCAGCGAGGACCAGCTGCGCATCGCGCTGATCGAGCAAAAGCGCAGCAACGAGCCGCTCGGCAAGCTGCTCATCACGCTCGGCTTCGTCACCGAGGCGACGGTGCGCGAGGCGCTGTCGGAAAACCTCAAGCAGCAGACCGCCGACCTGGGCAACCTGGTGGTCGACGCCATCGCCCTCAAGCTGATCCCCAAGGAGGTGGCCAAGCGCTACCGCGTCTTCCCCATCGTCTACGAGCGGCACAGCGACAACCTGATCCTGGCGATGGCCGACACCAGCAACATCGTCGCGCTCGACCAGATCAGCGCGATGCTGGTCAAGGGCATCACGGTGACGCCGCTGCTGGTCAACGATTCCGACATCTCGCGCGCGATCGACCAGTACTACGGCTTCGAGCTGTCGATCGACGGCATCCTGCACGAGATCGAAACGGGCGAGGTCAACTACCAAAGCCTGGGCACCGTGTCCGACGAGTACAGCCAGCCGATGGTGCGGCTGATCGACGCGCTGCTGGCCGACGCCGTGCAGAACGGCGCCTCCGACCTGCACTTCGAGCCGGAGCAAAGCTTCCTGCGCATCCGCTACCGCATCGACGGCATCCTGCGGCAGATCCGCAGCCTGCACAAGTCCTACTGGCCGGCCATGGCGGTGCGGCTCAAGGTCATCAGCAACATGAACATCGCCGAGACCCGCGCGCCGCAGGACGGCCGCATCTCGATCAAGTTCTCCGGCCGGCAGATCGACTTCCGCGCCTCGGCCCAGCCGACCACCCACGGCGAGAATTTCGTGCTGCGCGTGCTCGACCGGCAAAAAGGCATCGTCCCGCTCGACGGCCTCGGCCTGGGCGAGGACGAGCTGAGCCTGCTCAAGCTGATGATCGCCCGGCCCGACGGCGTGATCCTGGTGACCGGCCCGACCGGCAGCGGCAAGACCACCACGCTGTATTCGATCCTCAACCACATCAACACCGAGAGCGTCAACATCATGACGCTGGAGGACCCGGTCGAGTACCCGATGAACATGATCCGGCAGACCTCGGTCAACGAGTCGGCCAAGATGGGCTTCGCCGAGGGCATCCGCTCGATGATGCGGCAGGACCCGGACATCATCCTGGTCGGCGAGATCCGCGACAAGGAGACCGCCGAGATGGCCTTCGCCGCCGCCATGACCGGCCACCAGGTGTATTCGACGCTGCACACCAACTCGGCGATCGGCTCGGTGTCGCGCCTGCTCGACATCGGCATCGTGCCCGACATCATGGCCGGCAACATCATCGGCATCGTCGCCCAGCGCCTGGTGCGCAAGCTGTGCCCGCACTGCCGCGCGCCGGCCCGGGCCGACGCGCTGGAACGGCGCCTGCTCGGCCTGGCCGTCGAGGACGAGGGCGAGGGCGGCGGCGCCGAGCAGGCGCCGCGCACCATCTACCGCGCCGTCGGCTGCGAGCGCTGCGCCCACCAGGGCTACAAGGGGCGCATCGCGATCATCGAGCTGCTCAAGATGAGCGCCGAGCTCGACGAACTGGTGGCGCGCCGCGCCTCCTCGCGCGAGCTGAAGAACGCCGCCGCCGCCGCCGGCTTCCACTCGCTGGTCGACGACGGCGTGCGCCGCGTGCTCGAGGGCATCACCACGCTCGACGAGGTGGCGCGCGTGGTCGACCTGACCGACAGGCTCGCCTGATGCCGCAATACATCTACCGCGCCATGGACGCCGCCGGGCAAATGCTGCCGGGGAATATGGACGCCGCCAACGAGCCCGACCTGGAACTGCGCCTGCACCGCATGGGGCTCGACCTGATCGACTGCCGCGCCACCGGCCAGCGCGTGGTGGCGCTGGGCCGGCGCGAGATCAATCGCGGCGACCTGATCAACTTCTGCTTCCACATGGAGCAGCTGACCGGCGCCGGCGTGCCCATCCTCGAAGGCCTGGGCGACCTGCGCGACAGCCTGGACCACCCGCGCTTCCGCGAGATCATCACCGACCTGATCGAGAACATCGAGGGCGGCCTGCAACTGT
The DNA here is from genome assembly GCF_016461825.1 of Rugamonas violacea. Classification (GTDB taxonomy): domain Bacteria; phylum Pseudomonadota; class Gammaproteobacteria; order Burkholderiales; family Burkholderiaceae_D; genus Rugamonas. Next base: position 45,189 of record NZ_JAEMNU010000138.1, read on the forward strand.
CGGCCGCGCTGGCCGCCTACCCCGAGGTGTTCGACCTGACCTTCACCAGCCTGATCACCGCCGGCGAGCAGAGCGGCAAGCTGGCCGAGGTGTTCAAGAACCTGTCGGAGAGCCTGAAGTGGCAGGACGAGCTGGCCGCCCAGACCAAGAAGATCGTCATGTACCCGGCCGTGGTGGCGGTGGTGGTGATCGGCGTGACCTTCTTCCTGATGATCTACCTGGTGCCGCAGCTGACCGCCTTCATCAAGAACATGGGCAACGAGCTGCCGCTGCACACCAAGGTGCTGATCGCCGTCTCCAACGTCTTCATCGCCTACTGGTACGTGCTGCTGGCGCTGCCCTTCGCCGCCTGGTTCGGCCTGCGCGCCTGGCTGGCGCGCAGCGAGGCGGCGCGCTACGCCTTCGACGCCTTCAAGCTGCGCACCTGGCTGATCGGGCCGGTGCTGCACAAGATCATCCTGGCCCGCTTCGCCACCTTCTTCGCCATGATGTACGCCTCCGGCATCACCATTTTGGAGTGCATCCGCCTGTCCGAGGGCATCGTCGGCAACCGCGTCGTCGCCGCCGGCCTGCGCCGCGCCGCCCAACTCATTTCCGAGGGCCAGGGGGTGACGGCGGCGTTCCAGAACACCGGCATCTTCCCGCCGCTGGTGATCCGCATGCTCAAGGTGGGCGAGGCCACCGGCGCCCTCGACGGCGCGCTGCGCAACGTCAGCTACTTCTACAACCGCGAGGTCAAGGAGATGATCGAGAAGGTGCAGGCGATGATCGAGCCGGCCATGACGGTGATCCTGGGCCTGCTGCTGGGCTGGATCATGCTGTCGGTGCTGGGGCCGATTTACGACACCATCAGCAAGATCAAGACCTGAGGCCGCCGTGTTCCGAAAACAATTATTCTATTTGAGCAGCGAACAGTTGTGCGCCTACCAGTGGCACGCCGGCGCGCTGTCGGCGCCGCAGCGCTTCGCCGCCGACCGCGCCGGCATCGACGCCTTCATGGACTACGTCGAGGCGCAGGGCGACGTCCCGGTCTACCTGCTGGCCGACCTGATCGAGGAAGACTTCCAGCGCCAGTTGCTGCCCCACGTCGGCGGCCGCGGCGGCCGCCGGCTGCTGGCGCGGCGCCTGCTGCAACACTACCGCGACACGCCGTTCCGCCACCTGAGCATCCAGGGTCGCGCCAGCGAAGGCCGGCGCGACGACATCGTGCTGCTGTGCGCGCTGACCAACCCCGCCGTGGTGCAACCCTGGGTGGCCGCGCTGGAACAGTTGAAGGCGCCGCTGGCCGGGCTGTACTCGGCCACCTTGCTGAGCGGCGCCCTGCTGCCCAAGCTGGCGCCGGGCGAGGAGCACCTGCTGCTGGTGAGTCAGCAATCGGCCGGCCTGCGGCAGAGCTACTTCCAGCGCGGCCAGCTGAAGTTCTCGCGCCTGACCCTGGCCGTCGACCGCGACGGCGCGCCGGTCAACCTCGCCGCCGAGACCGGCAAGACCCAACAGTTCCTGACCAGCGTGCGTCTGCTCGGCCGTGGCGACGTGCTGCACACGGCGATCCTGACGCCGGCCGAACAGATCGCCCGGTTGCAGGAGCTGTGCCAGGACGGGCCGGAAACGGCCTACCGCTTCCTCGCGCTGGAGGACGCCGCCGCCGCCGTCGGCCTGGCCCGGCCCGGCGCGCTGGCCGAGCCGCTGCTGCTGCACCTGCTGGGCCGCGCCGCGCCGGCCAGCCATTACACCTTGGGCGAGGCGCGCCGCTACTTCCAGCTGCGCCGGGCCCGCCTGGCGATGCTGGCGGCCAGCGCCGCGCTGTGCGCCGGCGCCCTGCTGTGGGTCGGCGCCAACCTGTGGGACTACCGCCAGGCCGACGCGGCGGCGCTGCAACTGCACGCCGAGGCCGCACAGTTCGACGCGCGCTACCGTGGCGTCATGGCCGACCTGCCGCCGGCGGTGGCGCGCACCGCCAGCATGAAGGCCGCCGTCGAGACCGAACGCATGCTGGCGGCGCAGGGGCCGTCGCCGCAGGCGTTGCTGACACTGGTCAGCGCGGCGCTGGAACGGGCGCCGCAGGTCCAGCTCAGCCAGCTCGACTGGCGCGTCAAGGTGGCCTTGCCGGCGCCGGCCGCCGCCAACGGCGCGCCGCCCGGCGCCGAGCCGGCCGCCGCCGCGCCGCTGCCGGCGCTGCTGGTCGGCATTCCGCAACGGCCGGCGCAGAGCTTGCACATCGAGGCGGAGATCGCCGTGGTGCAGGACAATTACCGCAGCGTGCTCGACAGCATGAACCGCTTCACCCAGGAGCTGGCGCGCCAGCCCCGGCTGCTGGTCGAGATCGAGCAGCAGCCGCTCGACACCCGCCCCAACGCCAAGCTGAGCGGCAAGGCCGGCAGCGGCAGCGTCGAGGGCAAGGCCAAATTCACCCTCAACCTGACGTGGCAACCATGAGCAGCCATCCCCTCCCCGGCAAGAAGGCGGCCGCCAGCCGCGTCGCGCTGCCCTACTGGTTGCGCGAGTTCGGCCGCATCCGCCTGGCCACGGCGGCGCTGGCCGGCACGCTGGGCATAGGCGCGGCCGCCGTGTTCGCCAGCCAGTGGCACCGCGACGGCGCGCTGCAGGCGCGCGAGCAGGCCCAGCAAACCCGCGACGCCGCCTACACCCGCTTCTCCCAGGTCGAAACGGAGAAACGCGAGATCCGCGCCTACCAGCCGCGGTTCCTGGCCCTGCGCAACAAGGGCTTGATCGGGCCGGGCAAGCGGCTCGACTGGATCGAAGCGGTGCGCCAGGTGCAGGAACGGCGCAAGCTGCTGCCGCTCAGCTACGAGATCGCGCCGCAGCAGGCCTTCGCGGCGGCGCCGCCGATGGCCGCCGGCGACTACCAGCTGCGCGGCAGCCGCATGACGCTGCACATGGAGTTGCTGCACGAAATGGACCTGTTCAATTTTATCGACGACCTGCGCCAGTACGCCCTCTTCACCGTGCAGGACTGCAACATCAAACGCCAGGCCGGCGCCGTCAACGTCGCCACCTCGGCGATGCTGGCGGCCGACTGCACCTTCAACTGGCTGACGCTGGCGCCCGCCGAGGCGGCGCCGGCGGCCGGCGCGCAGAAGGGGGCGCCATGAAGTCCACCATGAAGTCCAACCGCACCGCCCACAGCGCGCGCGGCCGCCTGAGCATCAACATCGACATCGGCGCCGCGTCGCCGGCCTTGGCGGCGGCCGGCGCCATGCTTCTGGCCCTGGCCCTGGCCCTGGCCCCCAGTGAGGCGCACGCCGCCGCGCCGCTGGGCCGCCTGTTCAGCACGCCGGCCGAACGCGCCCAGCTCGACCAGCGCCGCGCCGGCGCCGCCCTGCCGCTGGCGCCACCGGCCGAGGCCGCGCCGCCGGCGGCCGCCGCCGGCGCCGAGGCGCCGCCCGACAGCATGGTGCTGAACGGCGTCGTGCGGCGCAGCAGCGGACGCAGCACCGTCTGGCTCAACCAGGTGCCGCAGGAGGACCAGCAAAACCGCCTGCGCCCCGCCGCCGGCAACGGCGCGCCGGCACTGCAACTGCAACTGCCCTCGGGCCGCCAAGTGATCCTGCGCGCCGGCCAGCGCTATGAAACCGACAGCGGCAGCGTCAAGGAAGTCAACCAGCCCTAGGCAAACCGCGCCGGCCACCGGCGCGGCCAACACATCCACCATGAAAACACAGCAATCCGGATTCACCCTGGTCGAAATCGCCATCGTGCTGGTCATCGTCGGCCTGATCATCGGCGGCTTGGTCACGCCGCTGGCGGCCCAGTTGGAACAGCGCAAGGTCAGCGAGACCCAGCGCGCGCTCGACGAGGCCAAGGAGGCGCTGTACGGCTTCGCCCTGCGCAACGGTTACCTGCCCTGCCCGGCCGTGTCGGCCAGCAACGGCCTGGAGGACCGCAGCGGCGCCAACTGCAGCGACGACAAGCGGCTCGGCTACCTGCCCTGGGCCACGCTGGGCCTGGCCAAGCTGGACGCCTGGAACCACCTGTACCGCTACAGCGTCTCGCCGGCCTTCAGCAGCAGCAGCCCAGTGTTCACCCTGCGCAGCGCGCGCGACATCACCGTCGCCACGCGCGACGGCAGCGGCGCGCTGGCGCCGGCCACCGGCGTCAACGACACCGTCGCCGTGCTGTTGTCGCACGGCCGCAACGGCTACGGCGCCACCAGCGAGCAGAACACCGTGCTGGCCGACCGCTCCGCCAACAACCCCGACGAGAAGACCAACCTGGGCGGCGATGGCCGCCAGTACATCGCCCGCTCCAGCAACGACAACCTCAACGCGCCGGGCGGCGAGTTCGACGACATCGTCGTCTGGATCAGCCCCAACATCCTGTACAACCGCATGGTGGCCGCGCAGAGGTTGCCATGAACCTGACGCCGCCGCGCTTGCCGCTGCTGCGCCCGGCGCTCACCATCGCCCGCTACACCCTGCTCGAAGCGCTGCGCAACCGGCTGCTGTGGCTGTTCGCGCTGGCCGCGCTGGGCGCCTTGGGCGCCGCCGCCTTCGCCGCCCAACTGGCCCTGACCGAGCAGCGCGCGCTGCAGGGTGCGCTGCTGGCGGCCCTGCTGCGCCTGGCCGCCGCCGCGCTGCTGGCCGGCTTCGTGGTCAGCAGCATGGTGCGCGAGGCCGACGACAAGGGCCAGGAACTGCTGCTGGCGCTGGCGCTGCCGCGCGCCGTCTACCTGTTCGGCAAGCTGGCCGGCTTCGCCGCGCTGGCGCTGCTGCCGGCGCTGCTGTACGGCGGTCTCGGCCTGCTGGTCGCGCCGCCGGCCCAGGCCGCGCTGTGGGGCGCCTCGCTGTTGTGCGAGTTGTGGATCGTCGCCGCCTTCAGCCTGTTGTGCGTGCTCGGCCTGGGCCAGGTGGTGCCGGCGCTGGCCGCCTGCGCCGGCTTCTACCTGCTGGCGCGGCTGATCGACACGCTGCAACTGCTGGCCCACCAGGGCGGCGCGGCGGCCGCGCCGGCGCAACGCGCGCTGGCCTTCGGCATCGACGCGCTGGCGCTGCTGCTACCGCACCTGGCGCGCTTCACCCGCAGCGACTGGCTGGTCTACCACGGCGGCACGGCGGCCGAGCTGCTGGCCGTGGCGGCGCAGAGCGCGATCTACCTGGCGCTGCTGGCCGGCGCCGCGCTGGTCGACCTGTACCGCAAGAGCGTCTGATGGCGCCCAAGCCCTGGTCGGCCGTGCCGCGCGCCGCGCCGCTGCTGCTGGCGGCGGCGCTGGCGCTGCAACTGGGCTGGCAGCTGGCGGCGCCGCCGGCCGGCCGCGCCGTCGCCGCCTTGCCGCCGGCGCCGCCGTTGGCGCTGCTGCGTCTGGCCGGACTGGGCGAATCGGCCGCGCTGTCGCGCCTGCTGGTGCTGTATGTGCAGGGCCTCGACGAGCAGAACGGTGTCAGCCAGCCCTGGCGCACGCTCGACTACGCCACGCTGCTGGATTGGCTCGACCGCGCGCTGGCGCTCGACCCGCGCAGCCAGTATCCCTTGCTGGTCGCCAGCGAGGTGTACGGCGCGGTCGACGATCCGCTGCGCTCGCGCCTGATGCTCGACTTCGTCTACCGCCACTTCGGCGCCGACCCGAACCGGCGCTGGCCGTGGCTGGCCCACGCCGCCATCGTCGCGCGCCACCGCCTGCACGACCTGCCGCTGGCGCGCCGTTACGCCCAGGCCATCCGCCAGCAGGCCGACGGCCCCGGCGTACCGGCCTGGGCGCGCGAACTGGAGTTGTTCGTGCTGGAGGATATGAACGAGCTCGACGCGGCGCGCAAGCTGATCGGCGCGCTGCTGCACGACGGCCTGATCACCGATCCGGCCGAGCTGCGCTTCCTGGCGCGCCGGCTCGACGCGTTGGCGGCCCCAGCACCCACTCCACCCGCTGCGCCCACCCCGTCCGCCGCGCCACGGCGCGCGGCGGCGCCGGTGCTGGCGCCGCCACCGCCACGCTGAGCGGAGCCGCCCCCGCCTTGGCCCTTCTCCTTGGCCCTTCTTTATGATGCGCAATGAGTCCAAGAATTGTAGAATAGCCTTATGTCACGAAAGGAATCCCTTATGCAACGCACCCCCGCGCGAGTCCAAGCCCAAGCCGGCTTCACTCTGGTGGAAATCGCCATCGTCCTGGTCATCATCGGCCTGCTGCTCGGCGGCGTGCTCAAGGGCCAGGGCCTGATCGACAGCGCCAAGGTGAAGAACATCATCCAGCAGTCGAACTCGCTGTCGGCCGCCGTCAACGCCTACCAGGACAAGTTCCGCGCCCTGCCCGGCGACGACGTCCAGGCCACGCTGCACGCGCCGTCCGCCACCGGCAACGGCAACGGCGACGGCCAGATCGCCGAATACCAGCTGGCGCCGCAACACTTGGCGCTGGCCGGCTTCATCACCGGTTCCTACAACGGCAGCACCGACTTCATGACCAGCGCCCAGGGCGGCGCCGTGTACATCTACAACGACATCGTCGCCGGCCGTGGCGGCAACGGCATCCGCTTCGACAACCTGCCCGACTCCTTCGCCGAGCAGATCGACAGCAAGCTCGACGACGGCAAGTTCAACACCGGCTCGGTGCGCGCCACCGGCAACTACACCAACAACGGCAGCATCGTCAGCCGCACCGCGCTGTTCTTCTAGGTTCCCCGCCACCGCCGCGCCGGCCCGCGCGGCGGACGCGGCCACCGCAGGCCGCCATGTCCGCCAGCCCTTCGTCCAAGCTCAAACCGCCGTGCCCGCGTCGCCACAGCCGGCGTGAAAAATATTCGACGGATAAAAGTACGCCCGTTCTTTTTTCGGCTAGAATGGTCTTCTAACTAGACCGCAGGAGACACCATGTTCGAAGAGTTCATCGGCACCAAGGCCGTATCGGCGCGCCACCAGTTCGACGTCGCCGCGCTCGACGCCTACCTCGCCGCCCACATCGCCGACTACCCGGCCGGCCCCTTGACGGTCGAGCAATTCAAGGGCGGCCAGTCGAACCCCACCTTCAAGCTGAGCAAGGGCGCGCAGCATTATGTCTTGCGCACCAAGCCGGCGCCGGCCGCCAAGCTGCTGCCCTCGGCCCACGCCATCGAGCGCGAGTACCGCGTGATGGACGCGCTCAGCAAGGCCGGCTTCCCGGCCGCCCGCCAATACGCCCTGTGCACCGACGAGGACGTCATCGGCCGCGCCTTCTACGTGATGGAGTTCGTCGAGGGCCGCGTGCTGTGGGACCAGGCCCTGCCCGGCATGACGCCGGCCGAGCGCACTGCCATCTACGACGAGATGAACCGCGTCATGGCGCAGTTGCACACCATCGATTACGCCGCCATCGGCCTGGCCGACTACGGCAAGCCGGGCAATTACTTCGCCCGCCAGATCGAGCGCTGGAGCAAGCAGTACCTGGCCGCGCAGACCGAGAGCATCGCGGCGATGGACCAGTTGATCGCCTGGCTGCCGCAGCACATTCCGGCCGGCGACGACACCGCCATCGTGCACGGCGACTACCGCCTCGACAACCTGCTGTTCCACCCCACCGAGCCGCGCATCCTGGCGGTGCTGGACTGGGAACTGTCGACCCTGGGCCACCCCTTCGCCGACTTCTCCTACCACTGCATGAGCTGGCACATCGAGCCGGGCCAGTTCCGCGGCGTCGCCGGCCTCGACCTGAAGGCGCTGGGCGTCCCCACGCAACAGGAGTACATCGCCCGCTACGCCGAGCGCAGCGGCAAGACCATCCGCTTGGAGGACTTCAATTTCTACCTGGCCTTCAATATGTTCCGCCTGGCCAGCATCATGCAGGGCATCATGAAACGCTACGTCGACGGCACCGCCGCCAGCGCCCAGGCCTTGGAGTCGGGCAAGATGGCGCGGCCGATGGCCGAGCTGGGCTGGGCCTACGCCTGCGGCAAACCGATCTGAGCAGTTCCACCACACGACAGGGGAGACAGGCATGGATTTCGCGTATTCGGAGCGCTGCAAGGCGCTGCAGGAAAAATTGCTGGCCTTCATGGGCCAGCACATCTACCCCAACGAGCAAGCCTTCAAGCAGGAGGTCGACCGCAACGGCGCCGAGCGCGGCAACCGCTGGATTCCCACCGAGCTGATCGAACGGCTCAAGCCGCTGGCGCGCCAGCAGGGCCTGTGGAATCTGTTCCTGCCCAAGTCGGCGCGGGCGCCCGAGGGCCTGTCCAACCTCGACTACGCGCCGCTGTGCGAGATCATGGGCCGGGTACCCTGGGCGCCCGAGGTGTTCAACTGCGCCGCGCCGGACACCGGCAACATGGAGACCATCGAGCGCTACGGCACGGAGCAGCACAAGCGGCGCTGGCTGGAACCGCTGCTGCGCGGCGAGATCCGCTCGGCCTTCGCCATGACCGAGCCGGGCGTCGCCTCGTCGGACGCCACCAACATCGAAACCCGCATCGAACGCGACGGCGACGACTACGTCATCAACGGCCACAAATGGTGGATTTCCGGCGCCGGCGATCCGCGCTGCCAGTTGTTCATCACCATGGGCAAGACCGATTTCCAGGCCGCCCGCCACGCCCAGCAGTCGATGCTGCTGGTGGCGGCCGACACGCCCGGCATCAGCATCGTCCGCCCGCTGCCGGTGTTCGGCTATGACGACGCGCCGCACGGCCATTGCGAGATCCGCTTCGAGAATGTCCGCGTGCCGGCCAGCGACATCCTGCTCGGCGAGGGCCGCGGCTTCGAGATCGCCCAGGGCCGCCTCGGCCCCGGCCGCATCCACCACTGCATGCGCGCCATCGGCGTGGCCGAGCGCGCGCTGCAACTGATGTGCCTGCGCCTGCAGGCCCGCAGCGCCTTCGGCAAGCGCCTGGCCGACCAGGGCGTGTGGCGCGAACGCATCGCCGAGGCGCGCATCCAGATCGACACGGCACGCCTGCTGACCCTGAAAACGGCCTACATGATGGACACGGTCGGCAACAAGGGCGCCCAGGCCGAGATCGCCATGATCAAGGTGCTGGCGCCCAATGTGGCGCAGCAGGTGCTCGACTGGGCGATCCAGGCGCACGGCGCGGCCGGCGTGTCGGACGACTTCCCGCTGGCCTACCAGTGGGCCGGCAACCGCACGCTGCGCCTGGCCGACGGTCCCGACGAGGTGCACCGCAACGCCGTCGCCAAGCTGGAGCTGGCCAAGTACGCCGCCGCCAAGGAAGACCTGGGCCTGCCGATCACCCGCAGTTGAGTCCGCCGCACGGCCGCGCCGTGCCGCCTGGTGCGTGGCACATTTGCCACGGCCGCGCGCTCGCCACAGCAGGCCGGCGGCGCGCGCCGCCGGCTTTCCCCCTCCCCCGCCATGAGCCGTGACCGGCGCGGTGTTTTTTCGCCGCAACGGCGCCGCGCACCTTCCGCAAAGCGCCCGGCTCGGATAGTATTTTGGTGCAAGCATTCCACTCGCACGCCAGCCGGCGCCACTTTGACGCCGCTGCAACAGGGGTTTTCGCAGTGCAAGAAAAACGCCGCCCGACCCTGCTCTCGATCCGCTCGCACTTCGTGCTGCTGGCGCTCGCCTGCGTGCTGCCGGCGCTGCTCGCCATCGGCGCGCTGGCGCAGCGCGCCCACCAGCGCGAGCTGTTCGACCTGATGCAGGACACCGGCCAGACCGCCCGCTCGGTGGCCGGCGCCATCGACCGCGAGCTGGCGCAGAGCCAAGGCGCCCTGCTCGCGCTGGCCGGCTCGCCCAGCCTGGCCGACGGCGACCTGGGCGCCCTGCGGCGCCAGGCGCAGGCCCTGGTGGCCGAGCTGCCGGTCGCCTATTTTCTGCTGAGCAAGGCCGACGGCGAGCAGCTGATGCTGGTGAACAAGGAAACCCTGCCGCCGCCCGCCGCCCTGTCGCCGGCCAGCAACGCCGCCCGGCTGGCGCCACTGTTCGCCGCGCCCCGGCCGGCGGCGGCGGCCCGACTGACGCTGCACCAGGACGGCCTGCTCGCCCTCGACTTGACGGTGCGCCTGGCCGGCCGCGACGGCTACGCCCTGAGCGCCGTGTTCCAGCCGGGGCGCCTGGCCCGCATCCTCGACGACGAGCCGGTGGCGCCGGCGCTGAGCATCCTGCTGCTCGACGCCACCGGCGCCGCCGTGGCCCAGTCCGGCCCCGGCCCGGCCTGGACCGAACAGCCCGCCGCGCCCCAGCTGCGCGAAGACATGCGCTACGCCAGCGAAGGCCTGCTCGACACCCGCAGCGGCGACGGCACGGCGGTCTTCCTCGGCTTCCACCGCGCCGCGCTGAGCGGCGCCACCGTCGTCGTCAGCACGCCGCAGATGCGCGCCGACCAGGCGCTGCTGCAAATGCTCAAGCCGCTCGCCCTGCTGCTGGCGCTGCCGCTGCTGGCCGGCCTGACGCTGGCCTGGCTGCTGGCGCGCCGCATCGGCCGCGCCGTGCGCGCGCTGGCCGCGCCGGCCCAGGCGCTGGCCAGAGGCGCCCCGTTGGCCCTGGCCTCGACCGGCTGCCGCGAGACCGAGGTGGTGGCCGACGCCCTGCGCGCGCTGGAGACCGACCTGCTGCGCCACCGCCACCAGCTGGAAAGCCTGGTGCAGCAGCGCACCGCCGCGCTGGAACGCTCCAGCGCCCTGCTGGAAACCGTCTACGCCACCGCCCCGGTCGGCCTCAGCTATGTCGACCCGCAGCTGCGCGTGGTGCGCATCAACGACTATCTGGCGGCGGTCAACGGCCGCCCGGTCGAGGAGCACCTGGGCAAGCCGATCGCCGACATGATCGCCGACCCCGAGGCGCGCCGCGCCGTGCTGGAGCACTACCGCCAGGTGATCCAGAGCGGCCGGCCGCTGACCGGCATCGCCCTGAGCGGCACCGCGCCCGGCTCGCCCAACCAGCTGTGCCACTGGGTGCTGAGCTACTACCCGCAGTTCGGGCCGGACGGCGTGCTGCGCGCCATCAGCGCCCTGCTGCAGGACATCACCACGCAGAAAAACACCGAGGCCCAGCTGCGCCAGTCGAAGCAGTTGTTCAAATCGGTGGTGGAGAACATGCCGGCGATGTTGTTCGTCAAGCGCGCCGACGACCTGCGCTACGAAATGTTCAACCGCCACGGCGAGCTGCTGCTCGGGCGCAACCGCGAGGAGTTGCTCGGCAAGACCGACGACGAGTTGTTCCCGCCCGCCCAGGCCGCCGCCTTCGCCGCCGCCGACCGCCACGTGCTGGCCACGCGCCAGGTCAGCGAGACCGAGCAGGAGCAGGTCAGCACCGCCAGCGGCGAGCTGCGCCTGCTGACCACGCGCAAGGTGGCGCTGCGCGACGAGCAGGGCCGCGCCACCCACATGCTGGGCATCGCCATCGACGTCACCGAGCGCATGCAGGCCGAGCAGAACCTGCGCGCCACCACCGAGCGGCTGGCGCGCAGCGAACACTTCATCCGCACCATCACCGACAACCTGCCCGGCATGGTCGCCTACTGGGACGCCGCGCTGCGCTGCCGCTTCGCCAACCGCTACTTCCTCGACTGGCACGGCAGCGACGCCGAACGCATCGACGGCGCCACCATGCCGGACGTGCTCGGCGCCGCCGCCTTCGACCAGCAGCGCCACTACGTCGAGGGCGCGCTGGACGGCCGGCCGCAGGGCTATGCCGGCGAGCTCAGCTGGCCCTCCGGCGACACCAGCCACACCTGGACCAATTTGATCCCCGACTTCGACCAGGCCGGCGTGGTGCGCGGCATCTTCGTGCTGGTGGCCGACGTCAGCGCGCTCAAGGAGAGCCAGTTGCACCTGCAGGAGCTGAACGACGAGCTGGTGCTGGCGCGCGACCGCGCCGAGGCGGCCAGCCGGGCCAAGAGCGAGTTTGTCGCCAACATGAGCCACGAGATCCGCACGCCGATGAACGCCATCGTCGGCCTGACCAGGCTGCTCGGCGAAACGGTGCAGGGCGTGCACGCCCAGGGCCACCTCGACAAGATCGAGCAGGCCACCCACGCCCTGCTCGACCTGGTCAACGACGTCTTCGACGTCTCGCGCATCGAGGCCGGCCAAATGGCGCTGACCCAGGCCCCGTTCGCCCTCGACGAGCTGCTCGACGGCGTCGCCACGCGCTTCGCCGACGAGGCCTGGGCCAAGGGCGTCGAGCCGGTGTTCGCCATCGCGCCGGGCGTGCCGGCCATGCTGCTGGGCGACGCCGCGCGGCTGCAACAGGTGCTGCTCAAGCTGTTCGGCAACGCCATCAAGTTCACCGCCGCCGGCGAAGTGGTGCTGACGGTGCGCCCGGCGCGGCGCGGTTGCGCTTCCGGCCGTGGCCATGACGCCGGCCTTGGCAGCGCCGGGCGGGCGGGCGACAGCGAGCACAGCGACGACAACGAGCGCAGCAGCGGCATCGACAGCGACATCGACATCGAGGATGGCGGCATCGCCCTCGAATTCCTCGTGCGCGACACCGGCATCGGCATCCCGGCCGATCAACAGCAGCACATCTTCGAGGCCTTCTACCAGGGCGATGGCAGCAGCAGCCGGCGCTACGGCGGCACCGGCCTCGGCCTGGCGATCGGCCGCCGTCTGGCCGACCTGATGGGCGGCGCCATCGAGGTGCGCAGCGAGCCCGGCCAAGGTGCCGAGTTCCGCTTCACTTGCACGCTGGGCCGCGTCGCGGCGGCCGCGCCGGCGCCGGCCATCCCGCCGCTGGCCGTGCTGGTGGTCGACGACAACGCCAGTGTCCGCGCCGCGCTCGGCGACATCTGCGTCCGCTTCGGCTGGCGCGCCAGCTGCGCCGCCGACGGCGCCGCCGCGCTCGAACTGTTGCGTGGCCCGGCGCGCTTCGACCTGCTGCTGCTCGGCCGGGCCTGGACCGGCCTGGACGGCGCCGCCACGCCGGCGCTGCCGCCGGTGCTATGGCTGGCGGCCGGCGCCGCCGCCGGTTCCGCCGATTCCGCCGGTTCCGCCGCCGCCACCGGCCTGACACCGGCCGGCGTGCTGCGCAAGCCGGTCACCCCCGGCCGGCTGCTGGCGGCGGTGGCGGCCCTGCGCGGCGCGGCGCCCGCACCGGCGCCCGAGGCGCGCCCGCGCACGCCGCTGGCCGGCCGCCTTACCGGCCTGCGCATCCTGCTGGTCGAGGACAACGAAATCAACCAGGAGGTGGCCCAGTTCATCCTGCACCATGCCGGCGCCAGCGTCGATATCGCCGCCAACGGCGAGCGCGCCGTCGCCCTGCTGCGCGCCGACCCGCAGTGTTACGACGCCGTGCTGATGGACATTCAGATGCCGGTGATGAACGGCTACGAGGCGGCTGCAGCGATCCGTCAGCTGGGCCTGGCGGACCTGCCGCTGATCGCCATGACCGCCAACGTGATGGACGAGGACCGCGCCCGCGCCATCGCCGCCGGCATGGACGCGCACCTGCCCAAGCCGATCGACGCCGAGCATTTGGTGGCCACGCTGGCCCGCCTGACGCGGTCGGCGGCACCACGGGTAGCGACGGCGACGGCGACGACGGCAGCGGCAGCGGCAGCAGCGGCAGTGGCAAGCGCGACGGCGATGGCGCAACGCGCCGCCACGCCGCTGACGGCGGCAACCTCCAGCGCGGTGCCGCCGGCGCTGGCGCCGGCCGGCATCGACCTGGCGCCGGCCCTGCAAAGGATGGGCGGCGACCATGCCGCATTGTCGGCCCTACTCAAACGCTTCGCCGCCAGCAACGGCGACACCGTCGGCGCCCTGCGCGCGCTGTTGGTCGAGGCGCACCGCGACGAGGCCAAACAACAACTGCATCGACTGCGCGGCGTGGCCGCCAACCTGGGCGCGGCCGACGTCGCCCGCCACTGCGCCCAGGCAGAGGCGGCGCTGGCGCCGAGCGGCACCGCCGCCGCCCTGGAGACGGCGCTCTGCGCCTTGGAAGCGGCGCTGGCGGTGGTGCGCGCCAGCGCCCACGCCCTGCCCGCGCCGGCGAGCACGGCATTGCCCGCGGTCACGGACAGTGACGCCATCCCATTGAAGCTAGCGCTAGCGGAATTCCAGACTTTGCTTCAAAATAACAACCTACATGCGCTGGCGCGCTTCCACGCCCTGCGTCCGGCGCTGGTGGCGCAACATTACGATGGCAACGCCCTGGCCGCCGCCCTCGAGACACTGGACTTCCCGCGCGCCCACCAACTGGTGGACGAGCTGTTGCAGCGAAAGGACTGGGCATGAGCTGGACCAACCTGGCCACCAACGGACGCATCCTGGTGGTCGACGACGCGATGGAGAACATCCAGATCCTACACCAGGCCTTGCGCGGCGAGCACGACGTGTTGTTCGCGCTGAGCGGTGAAAAAGCGCTCGAATTGGCCCACCAGCAGCTCCCCGACCTGATCCTGCTCGACGCCATGATGCCCGGCATGGACGGCTACGCGGTCTGCGCCGCCCTGCAGGAGTCGGCCGCGACGCACGACATCCCGGTCATCTTCGTCACCGCCCTGAGCCAGCCGGAGGACGAGACGCGCGCGCTGGAGGCGGGCGCGGTCGACTTCATCAGCAAGCCGTTCAACATCGCCGTGGTGCGCGCCCGCGTGCGCACCCAGCTGACCGTCAAGCGCCAGGCCGACGCGCTGCGCGAGCTGACCTTGACCGATGCGCTGACCGGCGTGGCCAACCGGCGCAGCTTCAACGACACGCTGGAGAACGAATGGCGCCGCTGTGCCCGCTCCGGCGCGGCGCTGGCGCTGATCATGATCGACATCGACCACTTCAAGCGCTACAACGACCTGTACGGCCACCAGGCGGGCGACCTCTGCCTGCAGCAGGTGTGCGACGCCATGCGCCGCTGCGCCAGCCGGCCGCAGGACCTGCTGGCGCGCTTCGGCGGCGAGGAGTTCATCTTGTTGTTGCCGGAGGAGGAGTTGACCGGCGCCAGCGCGGTGGCGCAGCGCCTGCTCGACGAGGTGACGGCCGCCGCCCTGCCCCACGCCGCCTCGCCGACCGGCGCGCTGGTCAGCGTCAGCATGGGCGTGGCGGCGACGCGGCCGCGCGCCGGCAACGACACCAGCGGCCTGATCCGCACCGCCGACGCGCTGCTGTACCGCGCCAAGCACACCGGCCGCAACCGCTTTTGCGCCAGCGGCCACGACTGAGCACCGGCCGCGCCGGGGGCCGCGACTGAGCGCCGCCTGCGCCAGCGGCCACGACTGAGCACCGGCTGCGCCGGCGGCCACGACTGAGCGCCGCCTGCGCCAGCGGCGCCAAAACCACCCAGCGGCAACTGCCGGGGTCGGACCCTCGGGGTCCGACCCCAGTCTCAGCCGCTGGGGTTTCTCGCCGCCGCCGCTTACGCCTCAGTAGCGCCGCATCAGGAATTCGGCCACGCAGACCGGCTTGGCGCCGCCCTCGCGCTCGATCACCACGCCCCACTCGACCTGCGCGCCGCCCTCGATGTCCTCGATGGCCTGGATCGTCAGGCGCGCCCGCAGCCGGCTGCCGACCGGCACCGGGGCCGGGAAGCGCACCTTGTTGAGGCCGTAGTTGATGCCCATCTTCATGTCCGCCAGGTGCAGCGCGTTGACCAACATGCTGGGCACCAGCGCCAGCGTCATGAAGCCGTGCGCCACCGTGCCGCCGAACGGCGACTCGCGCGCCGCCCGCTCGGCGTCGACGTGGATCCATTGATGGTCGCCGCTGGCCTCGGCGAACAGGTCGACGCGCTGCTGGCTGATCTCCACCCAGTCGGACACGGCCACCTCCTGCCCGACCAGGGCCTTCATCGCCTCCAGCGTGGCCAGCTCACGCATAACGGGCGAAGCCGGGCTGGGCGATGAAGCGCTCCAGATGGTGGTCGGCGTCGCCCAAGGTCAGCGCTATCATGCTCAGGCGCTTGAAGTGGTGGGCCGCCGGCAGTTCGTCGGTGACGCCCATGCCGCCGTGCAGTTGCACCGCCTGCTGGCCGACGAAGGTGGCCGCCTGGCCGACGCGCACCTTGGCCGCCGAGACCACGCGGCGGCGCTCCTCGGCGTCGCCCGAATCGACCTTGACGGCGGCCAGCATGGCCATCGAACGGGCCTGTTCGAGGTGGATGAACATGTCGGCCATGCGGTGCTGCAGCGCCTGGAACTTGCCGATCGGCGCGCCGAACTGCGCCCGCGTCTTCAGGTATTCCAGCGTGGCGGCGAAGATCGCGTCCATCGCGCCGACCGCCTCGGCGCACAACAAGGTGGCGCCGTAGTCGGCCGCCGCGTCGAGGATGTCCCAGCCGGCGCCGGCCGCGCCCAGCAAGGCCGAGGCCGGCACGCCGACCCGGTTCAGCGTGACCGTGGCGGCGCGCTGGCCGTCGATGGTGCGGTAGTCGCGCACGCTGACGCCGGCGCTGCCGGCCGGCAGCAGGAACAGCGAGATGCCGTCCGTGTCGCGCTGGGCGCCGGCGCTGCGCGCGGAGACGATCAGCGCGCCGGCCTGGCCGCCGTGGACGACCACGGTTTTCGTGCCGTCGAGCACGAAGCCGGCGTCGCCGGCCGTGGCCAGCGTCTTGATGTCGTGCAGGTCGTGGCGCGCCTGCTGTTCGCCCAGCGCGCAGGCCAGCTTGAGCTCGCCGCTGGCGACCTGTTGCAGCGCCGCCTCGTGGCCGCCGGCCAGGCTCAGGAAGCGCGCCCCCAGCACCGTGGCCAGGTAGGGCTCGACCACCAGGCCGCGCCCCAGCTCCTGCATCACCAGCAGCAGGTCGACCGCCGTGCCGTCGAAGCCGCCTTGCGCCTCGGCCACCGGCAAGGCCGTCATGCCCAGTTCGCTCAAGGTGGCCCAGGCCGCGTCGGACACGCCGGCCGGCGAATGGATGATCCGCTGGCGCGCGGCGAAGCCGTAGTCCTTGTCGACCCAGCGGCGCAGGGCGTCGGCGAATTGCTTCTGTTCTTCTTTGAAAGTAAAGTCCATGCCTGTCCCCTCACAGACCCAGAATCATCTGGGTAATGATGTTTTTCTGAATCTCGTTGGAGCCGCCGTAGATCGACGTCTTGCGGAAATTGAAGTAGTAGCCGGCCAGCGGCGCGGCGGCGTCGTCGCCGCTCAGGGCGTGCTCGGCGCTGCCGTCGAGATAGGCGGTGTCGAAGGGCAGCGCGTTCGGTCCCAGCGCCTCGACCATCAACTCGGTCAACCATTGCTGGATCTCCGAACCGCGCACCTTCAGCATCGACGCCTCCGGGCCCGGCGCGTGCGCGTCCTGCGTGATGACGCGCAGCACCGTGGTCTCCAGCGCCATCAGCTCGATCTCCAGATTGGCCACCTTGGCGGCGAACAGCGGGTCCTGCAGCAGCGGCTTGCCGTGCTTCAGATGCTCGGTCGCCACCTTCTTGAGGAACAGCAGTTCGCGCTTGGAGCGGCCCACCGCCGCGATGCCGGTGCGCTCGTGGCCCAGCAGGTATTTGGCGTAGGTCCAGCCCTTGTTTTCCTTGCCGACCAGGTTCTCCACGGGCACCTTGACGTTGTCGAAGAAGACCTCGTTGACCTCGTGGTCCTCGTCGAGCATGATGATCGGCCGCACGGTGATGCCCGGCGTCTTCATATCGATCAGCAGGAAGGAAATGCCCTCCTGCTTGCGCACGCTGCCGTCGGTGCGCACCAGGCAAAAGATCATGTCGGCGTGCTGGCCCAGCGTGGTCCAGGTCTTTTGGCCGTTGACGATGTAATGCTCGCCGACGCGCTCGGCGGTGGTCTTCAGCGACGCCAGGTCGGAGCCGGCGCCCGGTTCCGAATAACCCTGGCACCACCAGTCCTCGCAGCTCAGGATGCGCGGCAGGTAGTAGGCTTTCTGCGCCTCGTTGGCGAAGGCCATGATGACCGGCGCCACCATGTTGACGCCGAACGGCAGGATCGGCGGCGTGCCGGCGCGGGCGCACTCCTCTTCCCAGATGTGGCGCCGGGTGGCGTTCCAGCCCGGGCCGCCGTGTTCGACCGGCCAGGCCGGCGCGGCCCAACCCTGTTTGGCGACGATGCGGTGCCAGCGCACATAGTCGTCCTTTTGCAGGCGCAGGTGCATGCGCACCTTGTGCTGCAGATCGCCGGGCAGATTGGCGTCGAGGAAGGCGCGCACCGTGTCGCGGAAGGCCAGATCCTCGGCCGTATAGTTCAAATCCATGCTGTCTCCTTATTTTTCTCGGCATAAAAAAGCACGACCGTTCAAAATAAATTGTACCGCATAAAGTCGCACCGTTCGCGGCATTTTTTCCCTCCGTGCATAGATGCCCCTATGCCATGGCAATGTGCTACGGTATGATATTACTATCAAATTGACAATCAATTTCACCGGGCCAAACGGAGGATCTATGTTCCAAAATAGCAAACGTGCAGGACGAATCGCCGCCATCTTGTGTGGCACCACGATATTTACCGCTTGCAGCACGCCCAGCGTCAACAAGCTGCCGACCAATGCCTCGTCCAACATCACCGCCCTGGTCGGCGCCGCCCAGGATGCCCAGCGGGCCAGCGACGCGCTCGGTTGGGGCCGCACGGTGACCCTGCAACAAATCGGCGGCACCGCCGACGAGCTTGCCGCCTTCACTGCCGCCGTTTGCACTCCACCGTTCTACTCGGCGGTAATTGCCGCCAAGGTGTTTCAAGCCTACAACGAACAAATCAGCGCCCTGGCAGCGGCGCCCGAGGCATCGCTCGGCGCCTCGATTCGCAATATTCGCCAGTTGGACGAGGCCATCGCCGACATCAAAAAGGCCAAGGCGGCGCCAACGGACTATGCCGCGCTGCAGGCGGAATTGACAAAAAAATGCGGGCCGCGAGTGAAGCAAGACCTCGCCTTCACCGGCCAACTGCAACCCTCGGCGATCCCGCTTCTGCCGGCGGTGGACGCGCTGCTGGCCCTGCTGGCGATTCCGGCGAAGATCGCCCAGATTGCGGAAACCCAAAAGCGAGCGGAGGCGGTCAAAGTCTACGTCACTGCGCACGAAGCGGAAATCACCCGGGCCCTGGACTTGCTGGGGAAAGAGCGCGGCTTCGAGACGGCGATTCAAGCGACGCGGACCTATTATGCGCGCCGCGCCTTTGGCCACTACCTCGATCTCGCCGCCTACCGGGCCAACCCGACCTTGCGGATTCCCTCGCCGCAGCTGAACGCGGCGGACGCCTACACGCAATTTGTGGTGCGCTACGTCAAACTGCAGAACGTGTCGGGCACCGCGCTGATAGAAGATCCAAACGAAGGACTGCGGGTATCGTATGCCGCCTTCATCAAGGCGGCCAGGGAACCGAATGCGGACCCCTTGAACGCGCTGGACAACTTCTTGATCGCGCTCCAGAACATTTCCGACCTGGGCAGCGCGGTGGGCGACTACAAGGCGGCCTTGGTTGATGTTTCCGCCAGCAATTGACGAGCAAGCACGTCACGCGCTTGCCGGCGGGCACGCTCAGGGACGCGCTCAAGCAGCAGCTCAAACTGTCCAATGAGCAGCCGAAAAATAGTGCCGAACGACGCGCGCCGAACGGTGGCGGCCATGCCGGCCGCCGCCGCGCCGCGCCGCGCCGTTTCGCCGTTTACTCGACCGCGATGGCCAGGTCGCGGCCCTGGGTGGCGACGTTGCCGGCATAGTCGGCCGCCAGGATGCGCAGCGTGTAATTGCCCGGCGCCAGGTCGGCCACCCGCCACATGCCCGGCGTGACGCGGCCGGCCAGCATCTGGTTGTTCAACGCATAGACGAAGCGCGTCTCCTTGCTGCCGTGCACGGTGATGCCGCTGCTGGCGGCGTAGGCCAGCTTGACCGCCTCCGAATTGCGCGGCAAGCGGTCGTACTGTTGCATGACGCGCGGCTGCTCGAAGCCGGCCAGCGGACTGCCGTCGGCCGCCAACACTTGGTAGCCGAGCTTGTAGAGGCCCAGCCGGCGCCGCGCCTGGTTGCCGTCGACCAGGTCGAAAGCGTCCACCGCGATGGCCACCTCGCCCAGACTGCGCGCCACGGCCAGCCGGCCACCCTGCTTGCGCTGCAACTCGCGTCCGCCGCCGTCGCTCAGGGCGATGCTGTGGATCTGCGGCGCCACCGTGTCGCGCATGCCGATGAATGGCAGGCTGAGCGGATTGAGATCGTCGCCGTTCGGGCTGTAGTCCAGATGCACGTGGGCCATGCGGTTGACCGTGCCCAGCGTGTCGCCGCTGTCGAAACGGGTGCCGCGCTTGACGCGGATGCGGCCCGGCTTGCCGCTCTCGTCGGCCAGCAGTTGGAAACGGCCGTCGAGCGGCTCGTCCTTGGCGTTGCGGCCGACCCGCATGTGGATGTAGGCCAGGCTGTCGATGGCCAAGCCCTCGCTGAGGCCGCCGAAAGCCCAGTTCGGCAAGGGGTCGCGCACCTTGGCGGCGGCCACCGCCAGCACCGGCGCGCCGACGGCCGCCTGCACGTCCAGCCCGGCATGGAAATGGTCGCGGCTCTCGCCGTCGAAGTTGCCGCGCACCTCGCCCATCAACCCGACCACCTCGTGCACCTGCTGTTGCGGCTTGACCGGCCACAACATCGGCTGGGCCCAGACCGGCGCGGCCGGCACCGGTGCCGCCGCCGCCACCTGACCCGGCCGGGGCGGCGCGATGTGGTGCACACGGAAGGTCGCCGCGTCGCTGAGGTACAAGGAACCGTCCGGCGCCAGCGCCATGCCGCGCGGCGCGTACAAGCGCACCGTGCCGTCGCCGCCATAGCCGGGCTCGGCCGGATGGTCGACGTCGACCAGCGCGGCCGCCTCGGCGCCCGGCGCCAGCTGGGCCACGGCGCCGTGGCCGCCGCTGGCCACGTAGATCACGCCGTCGTGCGTGACCGCCAGCGCCATCGGCCGGCGCAGCAGGGATTCGCGGTCCTTCTTGTCGGCGCCGGCGACGGTGCTGACCTGGCCGTTGACGCCCAGGGTCAGCTTGCGCAGCGCGTTGTTCTGCGTATCGGCGATCAACAGCTCGCCGTTCGGCGTCAAGGCCAGCGCGCACGGCGTGTCGAACAGCGACTGCGCCGCCGGTCCGTCGGCCAGGCCCGGACGGGCGCCGCCGGCGATGGTGCTGACCGTGCCGTCCGGCGCGATGCGGCGGATGCGGTCGTTGTAGGTGTCGGCCACGTAGACCACGCCGGCGGCGTCCACCGCCACGCCCAGCGGGCCGTTGAACTGCGCCTGCGCGCCCTTGCCGTCGCGGAAGCCGGCCAGGCCGTCGCCGGCCAGCGTGCTGACCTGGCCCTGCGGCGTGATCTTGCGGATGGCGTTGTTGCCGGTGTCGGCCACGTAGAGGTTGCCGGCGCCATCGATGGCCAGGCCGGACGGCGTGTTGAAGGCGGCGGCCGCGCCGCCGCCCTCGGCATAGCCCTCGGTCGAACCGGCGACGCTGCTGACCGTGCCGTCCGGGGCGATCTTGCGGATGCGGTTGTTGCCGCCGGCGTCGGCCACGTACAGGTTGCCGGCGCGGTCGAGCACCACGCCGAAGGGGTCGGCGAAGCGCGCCTTGGCGCCCTCCTCGCCGCCGGAGCTGCCGTCGCCGGCCAGGGTGGCGACGCGCGCCGGCCACAGGCGGACGGTGGCGATTTTGTCGACGGCGGCGGCCGGGGCGGCTTGCTCGCCGTGCGGGGCGATGGAATAGGCGACGACGCCGCCGACCAGCGCGCCGGCCACGGCCAGCGCCGCGATGCTGAGCTTGAATTGAATTGGGGTCACTAGCCTGGGCCTGGTGGTTGTTTTAACGACGGGCAGCTTACCCGATTCAGCGCTCGGTAACAATGCCGCGCGCCGAGCAAGAGCGCCGGCGTGCCGGAGCAATCGCGGCGCCCCGGCGCAGGGCGCCACAAGCGCGTCCGCCGGGAGTAAAACGCAGTCCTCCAGGCCGGCTCGGGCGGCCAGGTCGCGTTGACATCCGCCCCCGCCACATGATGTTGCAAAATCGCATTACCTGCCTGACTACCTTTCCAGCAATAGCGGATTTTGGGAGGATAATACCTGCTTACGCTTTGGCGGACCGCACCTTGATAGCGACAGCGCAGTGGCGTCTCGCTCCCGCAGGAGGAAATTGCATGGATCACATGATTGCCCGTAGCGCGCCCAGCGCGTCGACCACCGCGTCCGTCAACTGGGCCGACAAGCACTACTTGTTGATCGACGATTGCTCCGGCATCCGCAAGTTGCTGCGCGAGAGCTTGCGCAATATGGGCGCCAAGTATATCGACCAGGCGTCGGACGGCGCCGAAGCCATCGCCATGCTGACCAACAAGCGCTACGACATCGTGCTGTGCGACTATCATCTCGACGAAGGCCGGAATGGCCAGCAGATCCTGGAAGAGGCGCGCAGCAAAAATACGCTCATGCCCAGCGCCATGTTCATCATGGTGTCGGCCGAGAAAGGCGCGGAGAATGTGATTGGCACGGCGGAACATCTGCCCGACGCCTACCTGATCAAACCCATCACCGAAGGCATCCTCACCACCCGCCTGAATCGTTTGTGGAAAAAAAACAGGTTTTCAAAAATATCGACCAGGCTTACGCCATGCACGACTATGCCGGCGCCGCCATGCTGTGCGACTTCCAGATCGCCGGCAACAGTCTGTACGAAAATGATCTGCTGCGCATGAAGGCCAGCCTGCTGCTCAAATGCGGCGAACGGAATGAGGCCCGCGCCATCTACGAGCACATCCTGCTGGCGCGGGAATTCACCTGGGCCAAGGTGGGTCTGGCGAAAATCCTGCTGCAGGACGGCGAACACCTCCTGGCCTGCCAGATGTTCCAGGAAGTCATCGCCGAGAACCCGCTCTATCTCGACGCCTACGACCAGCTGGCCGCCGCCCACAAGTGCCTGGGCCAGTCAGAACAGGCCTGCGGTGTGCTGGAAAGGGCGGCCAAGCTGTCCCCCAATTCCGTGCTCCGGCAAAAAGGGTTGGGCGAAGTGTCCCTGCGACTGGGCGACGTGACGATGGCCGAAAAAGCCTTCCGCAAATGCATCACCGTGGGCGAGCACTCGATCAATAGGACCTCAGATCCTTATTTCGGGCTGGCGCGGGTCTGCGGTCTCAAACAGTCGCCGCAAGAGGCCATGCAGATTCTGGCGACGGTGCAGAAGAAGTTTTCCGGCGGATCGAGCCAGTTGCGCGCCAGGATCACGGAGGGCCTGATCTACCTGGACAACGGCGATGCACACCGGGCCCGCGCCATCGGGCAGGAACTCGAAGCCATGCTGGCCGCCGCCAGCGCCGCCGACCTGCCGGAACCGAACACCTGCATGGATATCGCCACCCTGCTGTTCGAAGTGGGCGGCAAGGAGCCCGCAGTCAAACTGCTCTACTACACCATCCAGAACAACGACAACGTCAAGGCCATCAGCGACGAGGTGCAGAAAGTCTTTGATTATGTGGGCATGCCCGACGAGGGCGCGGCGATGATCGCGGCCGCCCGCAAAGAAGTGACCGAGATCATGAACCAAGGCGTGCTGCTGTGGAAGACCGACCGGCTGGAGGAAGCGGTCGAATGGATGCGCGCGGAGCGGAAAAAATTGCCGGGCAATTTACGTGTCCTGCTCAACACGGCGCAAATCCTGATCTCGCACGTGCAGAAGCGCGGCTACGACCCCAGCCTGGCGATTGAGGCGGCCGAGGTCCTGGCCCAGGTCAGCAAGGTAGCGCCCGGCCTGCCCCGGCATGTGGAACTCCACGAACAGCTGGCGACGCTGGGTGCCGATACCGGCGCCGGACTTGGGCGACGTGCCGTCCCCAATCCGACCGGCGACTAGAAGACTATGGCGCTGATCGGGCATCCGCGGGTAGCGACGGGAAAAATGCAGCTTGCCGCACTAGCCATGCAATCGGCCGCGCGACAGGCCGGCGCGCAGCCGTTGCCACAGCCTCAAGCGCGCCTTGACGGCGTAGGCTCGGCTGGCCGGAACGTGCAGGCGCACTTGCGTGCCGCCCGCCGGTGGACTGCCGAACTCGATGCCGGCGGAGATGCTGGCGGCGCGCTCGCGCATGCCGACCAGGCCCCAGTGGCCGGCCTTGCCGCCGGCTTGGCGCACCTCCGGCGCGATGCCGCGGCCGTCGTCGCGCACCAGCAGACTCAGCCGATCGGCGCCGTAGTCGAGCTCCAGCTCGATGTGCCGCGCGCCGGCGTGCCGGTAGGCGTTGCACAAGGCCTCATGGCCGATGAAGTAGATCTCCTCGGCGGCGCGTTCGCGCAGCGGCCGCGCCTGGCCCGTCGCGCGCAAGCTGAAGGGCACGCCGAACTGGTTTTCGAACACCGCGCCGAGTTGCCCCAAGGCCGGGCCGAGATCGAAGCCGGACACCATGCTGCGGCGCAGGCCCATGACCGTGTCGCGGCCCTCGCTCATCACCGTGTCGGCCTGCACCAGCACCGCCTCCATGCGCGCCCGCGTGTCGCTGCCGGCCGGCAGCTTGCGGTTGACGCCCTGGAACAGCAGGATCAAACCCTGCACGCTCTGCAACAGGCTGTCGTGCAGGGCGCGGGCGATGCGCTCGCGTTCGCGCAGGCGCTCCTTCAGCAGCGCGTTCATGCCGCGCACCACCTGGCGCATGCGCAGCGCGTACAGCACATAGCCTAGGCCGCCGACGGCGCCCAGGCACAGCAGATAAAACCAGACCGTTTGCGTGAAACGCGGCGTCACCTCGAAGTTCAGCGTGGCGCCCGCCTCGTTCCACACGCCGTCCTCGTTGGCGGCCTTGACGGCGAAGCGATAGTACCCCGGCGCCAGATTGTCGTATGACACCGAGCGCGCCAGGCCGGCCTGCTGCCACGCCGTGTCGACGCCCTCCAGCCGATAGCGCAGTTGCAACTGCTCCGGGCTGGTCAGCCCCAGCGCCGCGAAACGGATGTTCAGCCGGCCGCTCCCCGACACCAGCCGCACCGCGCGATCGAGCCGGTAGCGCTGCCCGTCGACGGCCAGGTCGACGATCTGCACCGGCGGCGCCAGGCGATTGCGGTACAAGCGCCGCGGATCGACGCTGCCGATGCCCTCGGTGCCGACAAACCACAGCCGGCCACCGGCGTCGAAAGCGATATTCGGCGTGCCCAGCCAGATGCTCGCCGTGCCGGGATAGCCGTCCATGACGGCAAAGGTTTCGAAGCGCAGCGGCGTGCGCGGGTCGGCCATGCTGGCGCGCCAATCGGCCGCCGCGACGCGCAACAAGCCCCTGCCGGCATTGATCCAGCGCTCGCCGGTGGCGGCCACGGCGATGCCGCCGATGTTGCTCAGCGCGTCGGGATCGTCGCCGCGCAAGGGCTCGAAGCGGCCCTGGCGCAACACCGCGCTGCCGTCGTTGCCCGACACCAGCACGCCATCGCGGGTATCGATGTAGCGCAGGGCGCCCAGGTTGAGGCCCTCGGCCGCTCCGTAGCGCTCGGTCTTGCCGTCCTTGAAGCGCCACAGTTCGCCGTTGCGGTAGCTGAACCACATGCCGCCGTCCGGCGCCGACGCCATATAGCTCTCCTTGGCGGGCAGGCCATAGTCGGCGAACGGCCGCCATGCGCCGTCGACGTGGCGGAACGAGCCACAGCCGCCGACGCCGACCCAGGTCGAGTCGAAGTCCTCGACGATGCGGTTGACACGCACGTGGCTGGTGCCGGCGCAGGCCGGCGGCATGGGCAGCAACACGGTGCGCCCCTGCCGCCGCCGCTCGATGCCGCGCGGCGTGGCGGTGAAGATGGCGCCATCGCGCCCGCTGTTGATCAGGCTGCGCGCACCGTGGCGCAAGGCCGGCGGCGCGGCGCCGGTGGAGATGGCCCACACACCGTCCATGTTTTCGGCGCCGACCTGGATGGTGCCGCCGTCATCGGCCGCCAGGCTCAAGTACTCGGCCCCGGCCGGCGGCCGGAGGGTGCGGATTTTGTTGTGGCGGAAGCGCTCCAAGCCCGTGCTCGACATGGCCCAGAGGTTGCCCTCGCGGTCCTCCAGCAAGCTGGTCAGCGTGACGCTGCTCAGTTGCCAGGCTTGGTCCATGCGCTCGGCCGGCAAGGTGGTGAAGTCGAAGCTGTCGCCGGCCGGGATGTCCTGCCGCCGGATGCGCACGATGCCGGCCGGCGACAAGACCTGCCACAGATTGCCGTCGGCGTCGAACAGGTTGCCGGTTTGCCGGGTCAAGTAGCGCCGCGCCTCCACGCGCGGCCGGACCGGACCGGCCGCGGCGGCCGGCACGCTGCGGATCAGATTGCCCTGGCGCACCCACATGCGCCCGTCGGGGGAAAAGAACAAGGGCCCGTTCTGCTCCCCCGCCCCATCGAGGACCGCATGGAAGCGCTTGTTCGCGCGGTCCAGCTTGAACCAAAAGCCGTCATTCTGCACCCAGAACTGACCATACTGGTCCAGGGTGCTTTCCTGGCTGGTCCTCTCGGCCAAGCCCCAAGCGGCGCCGGCCTTGCTCCAGACGCCCTGCGCGTAGTGCATGAGGCCGGTGCTGGTGGCCACCCACAGGCTGCCGTCGACATCCGGCGTCATCTCGAACACCATCGTGACCTGGCTGCCGCCCTTCACCGTCAGATGGCTGAGTTCGCCCCGGTGTATTTGACTGACGCCGCCGTCCACGTAGCCGATCAGCAGATCGCCGTCGGGTTTGCCGGTCAGCGTGGAGATGCGTTTGCTCAGCAGGCGTTGCTGGGTTGGCGATTGATAGCGTTCGAACTACAGGCCGTCGAAGCGGTACAGCCCGGCCTGGGTGCCTATCCACAGCCAGCCGTCGGCCGTCTGGGCCATGCTGGTGATGCCGCTCGGCGCGCCATCCTTCATGCGCCAGGTATCGTGGCGGAAATCCTCCAGGCGCACGTTGGGGTCCAGCGCCCGGGCCGGCCGCGTCAACAGCAGGCCGAGCAGCAAAAACAGGAAAAGGCAGTGCCAAGGACGCGGCGCCGCGTTGCGGAAGTGGAAATACATTGCCAACTGGTCATCCGAAGATGGTAATAGAAAGCAAAGATTATATTGTGAAATTATTGATTGGGAAATGAATATATGGCGCGATTCCTGCCCGCAGCGCGGGACGGATCGGCTTGGAGCGTGGAGCGTGGAGCGTAGACAAGATGACGGTCGCCCCTCGGATCAGGCGTTCATCGGTGAACTGGCTGGTGAGCCGGCCTACTGAACTTCCGCTTCCGCCCCAAAGCGGTCAGTCCTAAATATGCGAAGCTAAACATCTCCACAATCGCTACGCAACTTGATGCACATTCCCGATGGACGTATCATCCGATACTTGCACAACTTGGCAGTTCGGTGGCTCGGGCATTTCAACAAGACCAATCCCTATCAACATAGCTGCTCGGCATTTGGATGCATACTCATCATCTTCTTGACCAGATATATACTTCACTGCTTTAAATAAGCTTGAAGTAGTGACCAAAGCTGTAACCTGAGAAGTTGCGGCCGTAATGCACTTGTCCGTAAACTGAGTCTTACGCTCCGATGGCGGAGTAAGTCGGTATCCATTACCAAATAGCACCCCCTTCGCAGGAGCAGTGACTTCTTCCCTTTGCAAATCTTCGTGAATGTTCATCGCCAGTTGTCTTAGCTTATCCACATTCACCGCTTTCGTATCTTTCCCTTCGGCTTCTCCTAGCAGTCGCCCCTCAGCACATTCAAACACAACATCGAACTCAGAAGCACCATCCTTGAATTGCGCAGCGGTAAAACCTAAAGCCTTCAGACCTTCCACAATGGCGGTTTCTAGCGGCATTCCCTTCTCGAATAACAAGGCTCTTGGTGTGCCTGCCCCATTTACCGCGTCCTGAAGCGCCTCTTTTTCTCGCTGAGCTTCTTCAACTCTTCGTTCTGCCTCTAGTAGTTTAAGCTTCAACACCTGCTCTTGGGCAAGAATATATGCCGATTCAGCCGCCCAAAGAGGCTCAGGAGTAACCTCTGTTGTGCTTTTCAGCGCCTTGTCCAGATTGCTGACCGTGCTGAGAAAACGAACGGCGAACTCTTCGGCTTTTGCTGTCCATTTCGCCCCTTCTTCGTCATCGTCCTCAAGAAAGTCGCTTGCGTAGAATTCTACGTCTGGTAAAAGGACCAATGCACCATTTGAATGCTTGGCACGAATAATCGCTCCTACCGGCTTGTCGCCGTGTTTCGTAGTCAAACATATTCCCGGAATCGTCTTATCAAGTAGCACCGCATAAGATGAGTTTTCAGAAAATTCGTCCCAGTATGGGGCGAGTATTTCCGCCCCTAGAGTGCTCAGCTTCATTGCCTTGCCATTCGTATTTACCGGTTTCAAATCCAGAGGCACCGTTGCGTAATTACTATATAGGTCAACGATGCGCGTCGTCGCGCGATTGCGCCCTGTACCAGAGTGCTGGCGCTGTCCCGTGTCTACATAGACTTCTTTGATAGCGGAAAGGAAAATGAAAACATTCTTACCGGAGTCGACAGCTTGCTTGATTTCACGACGCCAATGTTCGCATTTCTCCTTTAGCAAAAATGACGCTGAGTCGCCAAGGCTCGGCTTGCCTTGGTAATAGTCGGTGGAGTACAAACTATCAGAAATATCTGGTCTAAAAAGAATGAGATCCCAGTCAAGCAACGAGACCTTGGAGTCGAACGCTTCCATCGCAGCATTGTCTGAAGCCAATTCCATACCAACCGTGAGAATCTTCTTGGACATAGGTCGCCCTCTGTTGTTATTGATAACTTTATTTCACTATTTATAAAAATCGCATTTGTCGGCTTGTGGTCGAAAGCGCACTACGCACTTTAGGAATCAGAAATAAAATTCAAAAGCGTTACTCCAATCGGCGAAGTCCTACTCTGTGACAATCCATTCCCACTCATCGTGGTATTTAATCCTTCGGTGCTCACTAGGCCACGAACGTAAAGGTCTTGCCAAATTTGGTTGTATAACGTATTTTTCCCACGCAGCGTAGGTATATTGTCTTCCAATACATTAGAAAGACTTCCCATTGTGATGCCAGCAGGTGCAACGGGCGCATGAGCAAAAGCCAAGACCCGGAAGTGCATCTCGGAAAACTCATCGATGAAGCCTAGCAAAATATGCTGGAACGTTTCTTCTGGTCCTTCGCCTATAGCAATATGGATAATCGCGTTTTTCAGCGCATCCAATTTCGCATGTTGATGAGTTCGAATCGCGGCAGATGAAGCTTGCATAACAGCGGTTACAAATTGCTCGTTTTCCTGCAATTTTGACAGGTCTAACCCTTGTGCTTCCAGCTCAAGGAGTTTCTGTCCAACTTGTTCCATCCATGCGGTGCGACGGCGTTCTAGAGGTGGCTGGACTAGTAATTGGAAGAGTTCAACGGCTGGCCCTCCGACTACGGGAATAACAGACAGCCCAGCCTTAGTTAAAGCATGTGCTACATCACCTTTTGATGGTTCTGGTACATCGAACGACATACATTCCTCTCTATCTTAAAATCTAGTCCAATGTCTGCTGCTGGCCGTAAGCGGAAGATGTGTTTGATTTCTAAATTTACACAATTCCCATTTCATCCGGCCACGACTCGAATCCTAGCTCTTTTGCAACGCGGATAAGGCAACGCTTTTCATCCATTGAACATCTTTTCAATTCATCCGAAACGCTCTCGAGAGCCGCAATATCGTCGTCCAACGCGTCGTCACAGGTGCGACCGTCCACATATTTTGTCGCCAGAATTAATGCACGTGCTAGCGTTTCCCTCTGCCATTCCTAAAAAAAGGCTCGTTCGTGTGCGGCTGCTTCTGGCCGAAGCCGGCCAACGGCGTTCTGTATAGCAGTTTACTCTTCTGCCAAACTTACACATTTTCACCTTAAGTGGAAACCGCCTCTTCGCAGAAATTCGCGAGCGCTCACGGCCCCTTCTTGGGCGGGGTACTTCAAATCAGAAATTGGTCTATTTCAGTCTATTTGAAGCTATTCGAGGCGAATCCAGTCCGAAATTCATAGGCGCTTGTCGAAAACGGCCTAAAAATTCACAGCGCAAGTCTAATATGGTCCCGTTCTCCGAGGCGAAAATCTAAAACGAACTAAATTCCCATTGCTCAGTCTAATTTTTAGACCCATATCGGAAGGATTGAATCATGGAATGTGAACCGAAGCAAGCTGTCTACCTGCCCACATGCGATTTCCTGGATCTAGAACTCCATTTGATGGATACCCGTCCCGGTGTGAAGCCTGAAGCCTTTGTGACAGAACTCGTGCAACGCTGGCTGGCGGTTGACATGGAGCGACTCGCGCTGCGCAAAAATGGCACAGCAATGCGCGGCTTTCAATGGAAGAAAGTCTTCCTGCCCGACGGAACCAGCCTACGAACAAGCTATCGCGATAGCATCGAATTCGCCAAGGTGGTTGGCGACCACATCGTTTCCGACGATGGCACAGCGTTGACTCCGTCACTGTTCGCCAACCGCCACACAAACGGACGCAACGCGTGGCGCTTCGTCTGGCTGCGCTTTCCTGGCGACGGCTACTGGGTTCGCGCCGCCAATTGCAGGTCCCGCATTGATGATCAGCTGCGAATGCGGTCTAAAAAAATAAGCAAGATGTACAATTCGGTCTAATTCAAAAAGGCGGAAAGTCTAATCCGGTCCCAAGATTTCTTCGCGAAGGCGAATTCAGTCTATAAAATTTGGCGCCTCGGCGATTATCGACTCTTTTAGACCGAAGTCGAGCGGTTTCAACCGAATTAGACTGATTGCCCGGAATACACCACCCCAGGCGTCAGGTGATGCTCGCCAATCCATACGTTCCGCCGTTTTGGCACATACCGAACGGCGGCTGCTGGCCGAGCTCAGCTGATGGCATTCAGGATAACATTTTGCCCATGTGCAAAATTCACGAATTGTCACTCCAGGCCGATGCCGCCCTGCGCAAACGCTCATGCCTTCCCGATTTGACTTCCAATTTGGAGCATTGCTATACTAAATTGCATTTTTTGCATTTCCGTAAAATTGCTAATTCACCCTGGGGCTTACCGCCCCATGCAAAGGAGCGCACTTGAAAAACACGAAATTTTTGCTGACCGCGGCGATGGCACTCGCCACATTGGGCTTGGCCGGGCCGTCCTTCGGCCAGGCCAAGGCCGTCGACATCGTCGGGCTTAGGCTGGGCATGTCACCGGACGAGGCGCGCGCGGCGCTTAAATCACATGACGCCACGATGAAGATAGTCGACCTGGCGAGCTGGAACGCCCGGCCCGGTGTCCCCGCCTCCCTGGCGAAGATTCGTGGTTGTAGCTCGCCGGCGCCGAACGGGCCATGCAAAGATGAAATAGTTGTCACCTTTGGCCACCTGTCGAAGAAAGCTCTTTTTATTACGCGTGTGCTGAAGTTGGGCAACGGCGTGCTGCATCAGGGCGCTGTCGACAGCCTCATCGGGAAGTATGGCCAGCCGACTTTCCGCGGCAGCCCGAGCAGCCTACTGTGGGCCTACACGACAGCCGGTGCGCCACTGGGCAATATGGAATGCGCCGTCAGTGCGCAGTCGCCGATCGAGAGTGTCACCCCGCGACCACAATGCGGTACCGCCACCTCGTCCAACATCATTGCCGGTCCGGGCGCCCTCGCCTCGGAAATCCATGTGGCGACCTATGAAGGTCAGCGCCTGCTTGACGAGCGCGCATTGCTTGTCGCCGCAGTGAAAGCGCATCAGGAAGAGATCGAGCGCGCGGCCAAGGGCAACAAGGTCAAGCTGTAGAGAGCGGGCAGCGGATTCGCCACGCCGGCTTCCCAGGCCGCTGTTGCTGGGATGGCGCGGAATCCATTCATTTGAGCAACATTCACCTGCGGTGACCGGACAATGCCCCGGTTGCCGCCGCAAATGCCTCTAAAATAGGGACCCAGGGACAATGTTGGCGGACACGGGAACGGCCTATGTGGAAGAAACTATCTGCGCGGTATGGACAGGGCCTGCTGGCGGCGCTGTTGACGGCCGCCCTGACGCTGGCGCCCGTCCATGCGGCGGACGAGGCCACGGCCGCCCAGGCGACGCTGAAAGTCGGCATGCACTCGATGATCGCGCCGTTTGTCTTGCCGGACGAGCAATCCGGCCTGTTGGTCGACGTCTTGCGCGCCGCCTTCGCCACGCAGGGCGTGCGGGCCGAGTTCTTATACATGCCCCAGGTACGCTTGAACCTGGCCTTGCGGGACGGCACCGTCGACGTTAGCGCCAACGCCCGCCCCGATATCGCCGGCAAGGCGATCCTGAGCCATTGGCCGGTCTCCAATTTCCGCAATATGGCGATCACGCTGCGCAGCCATATTCCCGCCATGCAGGCCGTCGAGGAATTGTCGCGCTGGCGCATCACCGCCTTCGCCCGTGCGCGCCAGATGCTGGGGCCGGCCTACCGGGCGGCGGTGGAGCGCAGCCCCAACTACCGCGAAACCAATGTCATGCCGTCCGCCGCGCTGTTGCTCCAGCGCACAGACGTGATCATTTCGCAGCGCGACATCTTCCTCTACTACCTGAGCCAGCAGGTGCCGGACGCCCCGGCGCAAATGGACAAGCTGGCCTTCCACGACATCCTCGGCCCCGGCAATGCTTACTGGATGGCCTTCCACACGGCGGAGCAACGCGACCTGTTCGAGCGGGGCGTGGCGGAAATCTACCGCAACGGAGAAATCGACCGTATTGTCGAGCGCTACCGGCGGAAATACGGCACCTCGCGCGATTTCTTCGTCGACCTCGATTGCCGCTTCCGCCCGCCCGCCAACCTCAAAGCCTGCCGCAATTGAGGTCCGGCCGCTTCACTGGGCGCCGGCGGAAGCGGACGGATGCGGCGGCGCCTGGCGCGCCAGGGTGATCAGCACCCGGGTGCCCTGGCCCGGTTCGCTCTCGACGGCGATCTCGCCGCCCAGCAGGCCGTTGACCATATTGTGGACGATCTGCATGCCCAAGCCCGTGCCGCCACGGCCCAGCTTGGTGGTGAAGAAGGCTTCGAAGATATGTGCGCGCACCTCGGCGGGGATGCCGGCACCATCGTCACTGCACTCGATCCGCACCCGCTGCGGCCCGCAGGCGCGGCAGCGCACCGTCAGCACGCCGTGCTCGCGCCCGTCGAAAGCATGCAGCTTGGCGTTCTGCACCAGGTTGGCGATCACCTGGCCCAGCGGGCCGGGATAACTGTCCATCTGCAAGCCCTCCTCCAGCTCGCGCTCGATGCGGAAATTGGTGTTGCGGAACATCGGTTGCATGCTGGCGAGCAGTTCGGCGATCACCTCGTCGAGCATGAAGCGGCGGCGCATTTCGGTGGTCTGGTCGACCGCCAACTGCTTGAAGCCGCCGATGATGTCGGCCGCCCGCTGCACATTGTTGAACACCAGGTTGTTGCCGAAGGCGATGGTCTGGAAGGTCGCCAGCAGTTCGGACTTGCGCACCTGCCCGGCGCCGATCGCCTGGACGATGTGGTCCTGCTCCTCGATCAGGGTGGAAACGGCCATCAGCGCATTGCCGATCGGCGTGTTGAGTTCGTGCGCGACGCCGGCCACCAGCCGTCCCAGCGAGGCCAGCTTTTCCGACTCGACCAGGCGGCCCTGGGCCAGGCGCAGATGGTCGAGCGCCTCCTGCGCGGCCAGGTGGGCGCTGCTGAGCGACTGGGTGCGCTCGGCCACGCGCTGCTCGAGCGTCTCGGCATGGCGGGCCAGCTCCGCGTTCTTGAACTGCAACTCCTGCTCGCGCTGCTCCAGGCTCCGCATCATGTCGTTGAACACCTGGGCCATGCTGGCGATGTCGCGCGGGCCGTCCAGGCTGGCGCGCTGGCCGAGCCGGCCGGCGCCGGCATTGGCCATCACCTGCGACAAGCGGCCCAGCGGCTCGGTCAGCCGGTGGGCCAGCATGCGCAGCCCGGCCACCATCAGCGCGGCCAGCAGCAGGCCGGCGCCGAAGTTGACCAGGGCCATGCGGCGCACCAGCCGCGCCAGCGCCTGCTTGCCCTGGGTGACCCGCACAAAACCCAGCAGTTCCGGGGCGGCGTCGGCGCCGTCGAAGGGCGAAGCCTCGCCCGGCCGGGTGCGCACCGGCACCACGAAGCTCCAGGCGGTGTCGGTTTCCGATTCGAGGCGCGGGGCCTGCTCCCCGGTGCCGGGCTGCAGCGGGGCGAGCGGCAGCTCGGCGCCGCGCGCCACCAGCAACTGGCCGTTGGCGCGCAGCAGCTCGACCCTCAGCACATCGGGAAAGGCCAGCGCGCGCTGCATCGCCTCGCTGGCGTTCTCGGCGCCGTCGGTCAGCAGGGCCAGCTGGCTCTGCTGCGCCAGCCCGGTCGCCAGGTTCAGGCCCTGCTCGACCAGGGTGCCGCGCGCCTGCACGCTGCCCTGCCAGGACGAGATCAGCGCCGACACGGTCGCCACGCTGAGCACGCCGACCGAGACCACCACGCTGAGCTGGCGGCGGAAGGTGCCATTGCGGAAACGCTCGAGCAGGCGCAGGCTGGCCATGCTCAGCGCTCCGGCACTAGCAGTTCATAGCCGCGCTGCAACTGCGCCGTCAACTCCACGCCCAGGTGGGTGGCGGTGCGGGTGTTGAGCGCCGCATGCACATCGCGCAGCGGTAGCAGGCCGTGGGCGCCGGCGTTGTCCTTGGCCAAGCGGGCCAGCGCCAGCGCGCCCAAGCTGCGGCCCAGCTCCAGGTTGTTGGGATACAGCGAGAACAGCACGCCGCGGCGGACATGCTCGGAGGTGCTGGAAAACAGCGGCAGGGAGCGGTTCCAGGATTCCTGCAGCACGAAGGGCAGCACCACCGATTCGTCGACGGCGACCTGGTCCTGCGGCAGCCACAGCGCATCGTGGGGGCTGGCGCGGGCGAAGAAATCCTGATATCCGCGCAAGGCCGCCTTGATATCCTCGACCGGCTGGACCTGCAGCTCGAGGCCGTTCTGGCGCGCCGCGTCCTGGGCGAAGGCCAGCAACCAGCCGCTGTTGCGCGGCGAATAGACCACGCTCACCCGCTTGACGCCCGGCAGCAGGGTTTTCAGGCGGCGCAGCAGCAGCAGGGGATCGGGCGCCAGGCTGAGCACGGTCGCCTCGCGCGCCTCGCCCTCGCCGGGGCGCATCACCGCGCCGCCGACCAACTCGACGCCACGGTCGAGGGCGCTGGCGGCGCGCAGGCCGGCGCGGCCCAGCGCGATGACCACTTTCAGCTCGCGCCGGCGCAGCTCGGCCACGGTGGCCGCGACGTCGGCGCCGCCGGGCACGGCCAGTTTATAGGTCTTGACTTGCAGCTTCTCGTCGATGCCGTCGAGGATCTTGGCGAAGAAGCTGCGGAACGGCTCGGCCACCTCGGGATAGAGCACGGC
The DNA here is from genome assembly GCF_016461825.1 of Rugamonas violacea. GTDB lineage: Bacteria > Pseudomonadota > Gammaproteobacteria > Burkholderiales > Burkholderiaceae_D > Rugamonas. The sequence goes on from NZ_JAEMNU010000138.1 coordinate 80,295, forward strand.
CAGGCCCTGGTCGCGCTGGCTTTGCGCGTGGGCGGCCACGCCGATCCCGGGCCAACAGGCGGCCAGCGCCAGCCGGCGCAGCAGGCGGCGGCGGGCGGGATCGGCCTGGTCTGGTCGCATGGACGGATTCACTCTCTTTCATGGAAATAGTTGCTTGGACAAGTATCAACCAGGCTTATTGCAGGGTCAACATAAGTTTCACCCACGCTAGAGAGCACGGCTCAGCTGCAGCAGCAGGGCGCGGCCCGGCCCCGGCAGATCGCCGGGCAGGGTCAGGCCCGGTCCCAGGCTCGGTTCGCGCACATCGGCGTTGCCCAGGTTGTGGACGCTGGCGCGCAAGGTCCATGGCCCGTGCTGGTAGGCCAGCGCCGCGTCCAGCGTGGTGTAGTCGGCCAGCGGCGCGCGCGCGTCGCCGACGGCGCGCTGGCGCTTGGCCACCCGGTCGGCCTGGGTGCTGAGCAGCCAGCCGGCGGCCGGACGCCACTCGAGCCGGCTGTAGACATGGTGGCGCGGCACATAGCCGGCATCCCGCCCGCTCTTCTTGTCGAGCACGTTCTGCCGCGCATAGTTGCCCGACCAGCGCCATTGCCGGGCGATGTCCCAGGCCAGTTCCAGCTCCGCGCCGCGGCCGCTGGCCCGGCCCGCGTTCTGGTAACTGGCGCCGGTGTTGGGCGTGGCGTTGGCCACGGTGCTGATGATGCTGTCCATCGCGTAATGGTAGAGGTTCAGGCTGGCGTTGAGGTTGCGGCGCAGTTGCCAGCTCAGCGCCAGCTCGGCGGTGGCGATGGTTTCCGGCTTCAGCTTGGCGTTGCCGTTGACGACGGGATTGATGCCGTACAACTCGGCGAAATTGGGCGCCCGGAAGGCCCGTCCGTAGAGCAGCTTGGCGGTGATGTCGAGGCTGGCGTCCCAGACCAGGGCCAGGCGCGGATTGGTGGTCGAGCCGAAGTCGGAGAACTGGTCGCGGCGCAGGCCGGCGGTCAGCGCCCAGTCGCGCCCGACCTGCCACTCATCCTGCAGATACAGGTAATCGACCTTGCGGCGCTGCGGCCGGATGTGCGGCTGGATCGGGTTGTAATCGATCACCGCGCCGGTCGGCAGGGGCACGCCGGTCGGCGAGATCAGGAAATTTTTGAAGGTGGCGGTCGCATACAGGGTCAAGTCTTCGTGGCCCAGCCCGGCCCGCACCTGATGGCCGCGCCAGCCGCCGTAGCTGGCGAAGGCCGAGGCGCGCAGATTGCGCTGCCAACGCGCCGGGCCGCCGATCAAGCCGTCGGGGAACAGGTTCGGTCCCAGCCGGGCGCCGGGCGGGAACAGGCCCAGGCCGTCGGGGGTCTGCTCGGCCATGTAGATGGCCGACAATTCGGCGCCCAGACCCCACTGTTCGGCGACATCGGGGGCGCTCCAGGCCAGCGCGCTGGACATGCGCCGCCAGCGCCCCTTGTGGTCGGGGTCGAGCGCGGAATTGACGCCGGCGCCGAAGCCGACATCGCTGCGCAGTTGCAGCATATTGCGCCATTGCCAACGCCCGTAGCTCAGGTCCAGGTTGCCGTCGACCGCGTCGTAGCCGGCGTTGACGGCGCCGGGCGCGCGGCTGACCTTGGTGCCGAAGCGGCCGTCGTTGAGGGTTTGCGCATCGGCGCCGACGACGCTGTCCAGGCCGTCGGAGCGGGCCAGTTGCAGAAAGGCCGCCACCGCCACCGGCTGCTCGGCGTTGCCGTATTGCAGATAGGCCTGGCGGCTGCGGAAACTGCCGATGCCGATGCCGGCGCGGCTGCCCTGCAACTGTTCCGCGCTCTTGGTGATGATGTTGATCACGCCGGCGAAGGCGTCGGCGCCGTACAGGGCCGAGCCGGGGCCACGGATGATCTCGATGCGCGCCACGTTGGTCAGCGGGATGGCGTTGGCGTAATTGCCCTTGTCGCCGTTGTAGATCTCGGTCTGCGGCAGGCCGTTGACCAACATCAGCACCTGGGGATTGACGTTGCTGCCGCCGCCCACGCCACGGATGATGTACAGCGATTCGTAGGTGACCGCGCCGCGGTTGACGTGCACGCCCGGCACGGTTTCCATGATCTGGTCGAGTTCGCTGGCGCCGCTCGCCACGATATCCTCGGCGCTGATCACCGTCGCCACCGCCGGCGCGCGGCGCAGCAACTGGCTGCTGCCGGTGGCCAGGCTGATGGTGGACTGGTTGCCGATCACCGGCGCGATCTCGTCCTCGTCGGCGGCCGGGCCGGCCAGCGCCAGGGTGGGGCCGGCCAGCGCCAGCAGCAGGGCGGGCTTGCGCCAAGGCGTGTGTGTCATCGTCGGTCCCGGTGAATAGGTGGGCGGCGGCGCTGTCCTGCATCGACCCTCCGTGCAGGATGGACCTGCCAAATCTTACTTCCGGCGCGATTGGAAAGGCAAGCGATCGCGGCGCCCTCTTCTCCAAAAGCAACAGTAATGCGCCGCGCGCAGCATTCAGTCATCGGCCGATTGCCGATGGCGGCTGGACGCGGCTATTTTTCGACAAAAAAAATGGTTCATCGCGTTTGGTGGGGAAAGACAGACTTGACGTTTTTTGCTGGGAGGGGGTGGCGGCAGGGGTTTTGAATTGGTAAATTGATTGTCGC
>NZ_JAEMNU010000139.1:0-31329 GCF_016461825.1 Rugamonas violacea
TACTTTCGTAAGTGCTTGAATGTAGACGGATCTATCGCCCGCTCCATTGTCGGTCAGGCAAAATTCGCCAGCTGTCGAGATGTGTATAAACCTATGCACTAAGGGTAGACGACGGCCAAAGCCAAACGACAGGTTGTGAAGGTGGTACATGGTATTCCTTCGGGAGTAAGCGAAGTCTTGCCAAGCGTTAAAATTTGCCAGTCAAACTGTAAAGTGGATCAAGCACCCACTCATAAAGTCGGCGTCGTTCCTGCAATATATCGGCATCGACAAGCATTCCGGCCTGCAAGGTCTGCTGTCTCCCATAGGCCATTAAGGTCTGGCGGGCCAGCTTGACGGTGATCCGATATAGCGGTTCGATACTGCCGTTCACAGTAGTTGGAATACCGTTGAGTTCGTTTCCCGATAGCGTGGCCCTCGATATAGATATGACGATGCCCTCAGCCTGGCCGAACTTCTGGTATGGATACGCTTGATAGCGCAAAAGTACACGGTCGTTTGGACGGATAAAGCCAATAGCCCGGCTAGGCGCGTACAGATGCGCCTGCAATAAGGCGCCGCGCGGTACAATACTTACTAAAGATTTGGCACCGTCAACGGTTTGTCCGCCGTCCACGGCAACAGCCGTGGCGACGCCACTCTCCGGCGCAGTCACCACAATGCGACGCTTTGCTTCGCTCTCTGTCCATTCTTGATCGAGACTGGCTAGTTGTCGCGCTATTTGTGCCAGTCGGCTTTGCTGGCGAAATGGAAGGCTAGTCTGCTCGGTTTGCTGAGCCAATAGTTCTCTTGCGACGGTGATTTGATCGCGCGCCAGCGCCTGCTGGCGACTGCGTTGATCAAGTAAGTCGGCTTGTTTTTGTTGCATCATTTCTTTGGAAATGAAACCTTGGCTTTGCAATTGGCTGGAGCGCTTGATCGCCTCCTCAGCTAGGTCGACTCGGCTCTGTTGCACAGCCAGTTGCACGACTATATTGGCATGCTCTGCTTGCAGGCCGTCGATTCGTTTCCGCAATGCAAACTCGTCCTCTTGGAGTACTTTCTTGGTTTGTTGCAGCTCTGCTCGCAATGACTGTTGGCGCAGGGATACTTGGCGACTAATGGAGGCTTGGATCTCCCCTTGGCCGGCGGTTTTGCGTTCACTCGAAACAATAAAGAGAAGGTCTCCTTGCCGAACCTCTTGGCCTTCGCTAACTCGCTTTTGAATCACAATGCCAGGCTGTGGTGTATATACCTTGATTACGCCGATATCCGGGGCCAGCTGCCCACTCACGCTACTACGTTTCGTGTAGCTTCCAAGTAGGAAAAATCCTCCAATTATCAAGATGAACGCGACTGCAACAGCAGTCAGCACAGCGAATGAAATTGGTCTAATCAAGACGACGTCGCCAAGCCATTTTATCCTGTTCGCGTTTACAGCTGCGGCACGAAAAAGTGATGATCTGCTCATGGGATTGACCTCACATTGACGCGCCGTCCCGATACGACGCAATCCTATCTTGGTCTATCCGCAATTAAATAAGTTGAAGCATGTCAAGATATTTGCTATTCAGGTTTCATGCCGTTTCGTGTGCAAATTGACATCGAGTATGGTGGGTGGCGTCGCCATTTTGTGATTCCAAGAGTTCCTGATCCGGTTAAGACGCCCGCCGGCACAGCAGGTTGTTTGGCTCGTCATCTCGTTGGCGTTGTACCGGCATATGTCGGTCAAGGAGATTGTCGGCAGCTTGGATTTGGCGTTGCCGGAATTGGCTGATCGCTGCATCACCCCCAGTGCGGCCACGCAGGCGCGTCGGCGATCTGATCCATAGCGGCCACAATCGCCATTTCCTCATTCCCGCGAAAACCAACACCAAGTGGACCGTCGTCGAAGGCGACGACGAGGACGCGCTGGTGGAAATGGTGATCTCGGCGCAGGCCCGCAAAGCCGATCCTGATTTGCCCAAGACATGGCGTGCACGGGCGGTGAGAGTCGATGACGGCGAAGGGGGCAAGCCACGCCATCTGCTCACTTCGCTCACCGACCACAAAACATTCAAGCGTGCCGATTTGGCGGCCTGTTACCAGCGGCGATGGCGCATCGAAACGAGCTACCGCGAACTGAAACAGTCCATGCTGGGATCGGCGCTGACCTTGCGCAGCATGAGCGTCGACGGCACCGAACAAGAGATCTGGGGGGCCATGATCGCCTACAATTTGATCCTCGTTGAAATGGCTAAGGCAGCACTCGATGCCAAATGCGCCCCCACCTCGATCAGCTTCATCTTGGCGCTGAGCACTATCCGGAACGAACCAATCATGATCGGACGAGCCACCGCACAGGGAAACATCCCGGCCAGGCTCAAGCGTCTGCGCGTGAGACTGGTGCTCGACCTGAAAGCACAACGACCCGGACGAACATTCGACCGGGTCGTTAAAGCGGTGGCGCAGCGATATCCAGAGAAACGACTCACTAAGAAAGCTTAACTTCGCGGCATTAGGGTCAGACTCCGAGGGGTCCGACCCTGGCTCTCTGCCGTTGGGTGGTTCGATCGCCGCAGCGCCTCGAACATGCTGGGGCGGCGGCGCCGCTTACTTGGCCAGCAGCGCCTTGGCGGTGGCGAAGGCCGGCCGGATGTCGTTCGGCACCGTCTTCATCTTGTCGAGGGCCTTTTGCACATCGGGACGGATCACCACGTACTTGACCATCATCGCCTTGGCGCGGGCGTAGTCGCCGGTCGCCTCGATGGTGAGGAACTCGCGGTCCAGGTCGATCACCGCCTGCTTGATCTTCTTGAAGTCGACCGCGAAGGTGCCGTCGCCGTGCGAGATGAAGCCGCCCTTGTCGAGCAGGTAGTTCATCTGGATCGCCATGCCGCGCGCGTGCGAGTCGGTCAGACCGAAATGCAGCGTGCGGAAGGCCGACGCCAGGAAGGTGGTGTAGAGCTTGCGCTCGGCCGCCTCGCCCTGGCCCAGCGTGCCCTTCAACTGGCCCTTGTCCATCATGTAGGACAGCGCGAACAGGCCGGTGATGTCGGCCTTGGCCTCCTCGATGGTCGAGTAGGCCTCCTTCAGATCCTGCCGCGGCGTCGATTCCTTGCCGCCGTTTTTGGTGAGGTGCGGACCGAGGCCATGGGTGATCTCGTGCGCCAGGATGTGGGTGAAGAAGGAGTCGAAGTCGAGATCCTTCTGGTCGGCCGGCTTCAGCACCAGCTTGGAGATCGGCGTCAAGGTCGATTTGAATTTCGCCTCCTGCACGTTCTTCAGCATCACCCGCTTGGAGCCGCGCTGGCTGATGATGCGCTCGTCGTTGGGCAGGTTGTAGGCGGCCGTCTGCACGCCCATGTTGCCGTCGCCGGCGCCGTACACCTGGTTGACCACCACCATCGGCGCCAGCGCGCCGACCTTGGCGTTGCGGTACTGCGCGTCGAGCGGCAGATTGTCCTCCAGCTCCTGCATGTGCTTGGCGAAGAAGTCCAGCTTCTGCGTCTCCTTCTGGTCGCGGATGTTCACATACGCCTCGAACGCGGCCTTGTAGCCGAACAGCTCGTCGTTGTAGGTCTCGTAGGGGCCGATGGTGATGTCGACCGGCGCGTCCAGGTCCATCCAGGCGAAATCGGAGGCCAGGTAATCGTTCGACAGGAAGGCGTCGGCGCGCAGGCCGAGGAATTTCTTCAACGAGGCGTTGTCGGTGGCGGCGGCCGCTTCGCGCAGCAGCGCGGCCAGCTGCGCCAGTTCGGGCTGGTACTCGTCCGAATATTTGACGATCTTGAACTTGCCGTCGGCGTCGTTGCGGATGGTGGTGAAGAACCACTGCGCCTGCTCCTTGTCGGCCGCCGGCAGCGCGTTCATCCACGCCTCCAGCGCCTCCTTGCCGGCGCCGGCCGGGTAGAAATTGCCGGCCTCCGGCTTCTTGGCCGGGATGGCGATGCCGGCCAGTTCGGCCGGCAGGAAGAGCTCGTGGCCGTCGAGGATGGACCAGGGTCCCTTGTTGAGCCAGAAGTAGTTCAAGCGCGCCTTGCCCAGCGGCGTCGTATCCTTTTTCAACGCGGCCCACAGCGCCTCGTTCTGCGACCAGCGCTGGCGCAGTTGCAGCACGTCGATCAGCTTGGCCGCCTCGATCAATTTGGCGATGGCCTTCTTGTCGCCGGCCGACAGCTTGGACGTGTCGGCCTTCAGCTCGACCGGCGCGTAGCGCGCGGCCATCTTGTTCAATTCGGCGACGCTGGCCGGCGCGGCGGCGGCGCTGCCGACAGCGGCCAACAGCAAGGGAAGCAGGAGTTTTTTCATGGGACCTTTGAGGGTGGATGGAATAGAAAAAGGCGGGCTCGTGGCCCGCCTTCGCGCCATGGGCGCTTATTGTAATCCAGGTCCATTGGCAAAACCCAACGGCGTGAAACTGGGGTCAGACCCCGCGGGGTCTGACCCCGGCTCTCCGCCTTTGGGTGATGTGGAAGCCCCCGGCGCCTTAACCGAACAGCGTCTACCTCGGCTTACCAGACGCGCAAGGTCTGGCCGCTCTGCGCGCCGTCGACGCTGCGGCTATAGGCCAGCGCCACGCGGCTGCCCTTGGCCGGCTCGAAGCCGATGAAGAAGGGGCCGTAGGTGTCCAGCGCCTCCTCCAGCACCGTCGGGCTGACCACGTTGATGCGCAGGCCGCGCTGCAGATCGATGGCGGCGCCGCGCACGAAGCCCTCCAGCGCGGCGTTGACCATGCTGGCGCCGCTGCCGCCACGGATCGGCTGCTCGCTGACGATGCCGCTGGTCAGGGTGATCGAACCGCCGTCGTTGAGGAACTCCTGCGCCACCAGGGCGACGTTGACCTGCCCCATCAATTTGCTGTCCAGGCCGACGCGGTACTGCTCCGGCGTGAACTCGGCCAGCGGCGCGAAGTGCAGCGTGCCGGCGGTGACCACCACGGCGTCGAACTTGCCGCTCTTGCCGGCCTCGGCGAACAGGCGGCGCACTTGGGCGATGTCGGCCATGTCGACCTGGTACTGGCCGCCCCTGCCGCCGACGCTGACGATCTGGTGGCGTTTGCCCAGTTCTTCTGCGACCGCCGTGCCGACGGTGCCGGTGGCGCCAATGATGAGTACTTTCATGAGACAGCTCCTCTGTGTTGGGATAAGTGCAAGCAGTATGAACTCATTCGTTTGAGGAATAAATGCGCTACCATGAACAACATTATTAACCCACAGTATGCAATCAATGGACAAGCTACGCAGCATGGCGGTCTTCGTCGCCGTGGTCGACGCCGGCAGTTTCACCGACGCGGCGAGCGCCTGCGCGATCTCGCCGGTCATGGTGGGCAAGCATATCGCGCAGCTGGAGGAGCGGCTGGGCGCCCGCCTGCTGACGCGCACCACGCGGCGCCAGAGCCTGACCGAGATCGGCCAGCAGTACGCCGAGCAGTGCCGCGCCATCCTGGCGCAGATCGCCGCCGCCGAGAGCGGCGCCGAGGCGATGCGCGCCGCGCCGCGCGGCCGCCTGAAGGTCACCGCGCCGGTCTCCTTCGGCAGCGAGTGGCTGGGGCCGGCGATGACCGACTACCTGGCCCGGCATCCCGAAGTGAGCCTGGACCTGAACCTGAACGACCGCACGGTCGACCTGGTCGACGAGGGCTACGACGCGGCCATCCGCATCGGCAAGCTGGGGGATTCGAGCATGGTGGCGCGCACCCTGTTCCCGTATGCGATGGTGATCTGCGCCGCGCCGGACTATCTGGCGCGCCGCGGCCGGCCACAGCGGCCGAGCGAGTTGGCCGGGCACGAATGCCTGGACTTCACGCCATGGCAGCACAGCCTGCGCTGGCGCCTGGACGGCAGCGACGGCGCGCAAACGATCCCGCCGGGCCGCTTCCGCTCCAACAACGGCCAGGCGCTGCGCATGGCGGCGCTGTGCGGCTTTGGCATCGTGATGCAGGCGGAGGTGCTGCTGGCGCAGGATATCGCCGCCGGCCGGCTGGTGCCGATTCTGCAGGAGTACCTGCCGACGCCGAAGCCGATGCACCTGGTGTATCCGCGCGACCGTCTGGCGACGCCCAAGCTGACCACCTTCATCGACTTCATGCTGGAACGCTTCGGGCCAGCGGCACGTTTGCCGCTGGCCTCTTCCGCGTGAGGGAACGGGCGGCGAACGCCGCCCGGGATAGGTACTGCACAAGCCGGCGGCAGGTCGGTAAACCCCAGCGGCGCACACCTGGGGTAGGACCCGCGGGGTCCGACCCCGGCTCTTCGCCCCGGGGGTTTCCCGCCGCCGCCGGCGAACTACTTTTTACTGCGCCTTGACGACGCCCTGCGTCGCCGCGGCCAGCGCCGGCGAGGCCTGCCAACCGGCGCCCAGCGAGCGCGCCACGGCCACCGTGGCCAGCAGGCGCTGGGTGTTGATCTGCGCGGCGGCGCGGTCGGCGCTCAGCGCGCTGCGCTGGGCGTCGGTGACGTCGAGATAGCTCGACACGCCACGCTCGTAGCGCGCCCGCGCCACCAGATAGGCGCGCGCCGAGGCCACCTGCGAGGCCGCCTGGGCCTGGCCCTGGCGCTGCCGCTGTTCGACGTCGGACAAGGCGTCCTCGACTTCGCGCAGCGCCGTCAACAGCTTGCCCTCGTGATTGGCGATGGCTTCCTCGTAGCGCGCCTTGGCCACGGCCAGGTTGGCGCGGTTGCGGCCGCCGTCGAAGATCGGCAGCGACAAAGCCAGCGGGCCGACGCTGAACTGGCGCGAAGCGCCCTTGGCCAGCTCGCGCAGATTCTCCGAAGCGAAGCCGAAATTGCTGGTCAGGCTGAGCGAAGGATAGAAGGCGCCTTCGGCCACGCCGATCTGCGCGTTGGCGGCGCGCAGGCCGGCCACGCTGCCGGCCAGGTCGGGCCGCTGCGCCAGCAGGCTGGCCGGCAGGCCGACCGGAATGGCCGGCGGCGGCGGCAAGGCGCTGCCCGCCGCAGCCGGCAATTGCAGCGTCGACGGCGAGGCGCCCACCAGGGTCGCCAGGCTGTGTTCGAGCAGATTGCGTTGACGCTGGATCTCATGCAGGTCGGCCTGGGCGTTGGCGCTCTCGATGCGGGCGCGCGAGACGTCCAACTCGTTCGACAAGCCGGCGTCGAAGCGCGCCGTGACCAGTTGCTCGCTCTCGTGGCGGGTCTCCAGCGCGCCGCGCAGGATGGCCAGCTCGGCGTCCATGCCGCGCAGCTGCCAGTAGGTGGTGGCCACCTGCGAGGACAGCAGCAGCAACACGCCGTCGCGGTCGGCCTCGGCCACCAGCGCCTGGGCATCGGAGGCTTCGACCAGGCGGCGCACGCGGCCCAGCAGGTCCAGCTCGTAGGACATCGAGGCGCCCAGCGTGTACTGGTTGCCCTCGATGGAACGGCCGCCCAGCGCCAGCGACTGCGAGGTGTTGGCCGAGGTGCGCGAGTTGGCCGCCGAGGTGCTGAGGTTGACCTGCACGCCCTGGCTGGCGCGGCTCACGCCCGATTGCGCCTGCGCCTGCAGCAGCCGCTGCGCGGCCGCCTTGACGCCGGGGTTGTCGCGCAGCGCGCTCTGTTCCAGACGGTTCAGCGACTCGTCGCCGAACACCGTCCACCATTGCGCCGGCAGACGGGCGGCGTCCTGCGCCTGGCCCGGCGCCTGGTGGCGGAAGCCCGCCTCGGCGTGCGCCGTCGGCGCGGCGAAGTCGGAACCGACGGTGGCACAGCCGGTCACTGCCAGCGCAACGGATGCGGCCAGTGTCATGCGTTTCAAACCTGTCAACATGGTGATTACCTCAGAATATTGTATAAATCGTTTTGCCGGTTTAGCGGCTGTTTCAATGCGCGCCGCCACCGCCGCCGCCGGAAGGTGCCTTGACCTTGTCCGAGAACCACAGCACGAAGATGCAGCCGAACAGCACCGCCGCCGTCAGGAAGAAGCCGTCGTTATAGGCCATCACATAGGCCTCGCGGCGGACGATGCCGTCGACCGCCTTGAGCGCCATGTCGGCGGCGCTGGTGGCGTCGAAGCCCTTGCCCATGAAGGATTGGGTCAGCGCGTCCAGGCGCTCGCGGGTGACGCTGGAGAAGCCGGTGACCGCCTCGCCCAGACGCTGCGAGTGGAAGTGCTCGCGGGTGCTCAGCGCGGTGGCCAGCAGGGCGATGCCGATCGAGCCGCCCAGGTTGCGCGTCATGTTGATCAGGCTCGAAGCCGACGGCATGTCCTTCGGCGTGATGCCGTTCATGGCGAAGTTCGACAGCGTCAGCATGACGAAGGGCTGGCCGATGGCGCGCACCACCTGCGACAGCAGCAGCTGGTCGTAGCCGGTGCTGGCGTCCATGTAGGCGTTCATCAGGCAGGAGCCGCCGAACAGCAGCAGGCCGAAGGTGCACAGGATGCGGTTGTCCACCTTGGACGACAGCTTGGCCACGAAAGGCATGATGAACAGCTGCGGCAGGCCGGACCACATGATGACCTCGCCGATCTGCATCGGCGAGTAGCCGGCGATCTGGCCCAGGTACAGCGGCAGCAGGAACGAGGAGCCGTACAGGCCCATGCCCATCGCCGCCGACAGCGCGGTGGCGGCGAGGAAGTTGCGCTTGCCGTACAGGCCCAGATTGACGAAGGGCTGGCTGCGCGTGGTGCTGGTGATGGCCCAACCCAGCAGGCCGACGATGGCCAGCGCGGCGAAGGTGATGATGAACAGGGAGTCGAACCAGTCCTTCGAATTACCCTCTTCCAGGAACACGGTGAGGCTGCCCAGGCCGACGGCCATGAAGCCGATGCCCAGCCAGTCGGCCTTGAACAATTGCTCAAGCTGGAGCTTTTCCCGCTCCAGGCCATAGGCGATACCGCCGATCAGCAGCAGGCCCGGCACCCAGTTGATGTAGAAGATCGACGGCCAGCCGTAGATCTCGCTCAGGTAGCCGCCGAAGGTCGGCCCCATCGACGGCGCCAGCGTGGCCGTCAAGCCGAAGATGGCCATGCCGGTGGCGCGCTTGGAGGCCGGGAGCTTGGCCATCACCAGGGTCATCGCCATCGGGATCAACGCGCCGCCGGTGAAGCCCTGCATCATGCGGAAGGCGATCATGCTCGGCAGGTTCCAGGCGAAGCCGCACAAGGTCGAGAACAGCAGGAACAGCGCGGTGGTGCCCATCATGTAACCGCGCATGGTGAACACGCGGGTCAGCAGGGCCGTCATCGGGATGACGACGATCTCGGCCACCAGGTAGGCGGTGGCGATCCAGGAGCCCTCCTCCTGCGTCGCCGACAGCGAGCCGAGGATGTCCTTCAGCGAGGAGTTGGTGATCTGGATGTCGAGCACCGCCATGAAGGCGCCCAACATGCCGGCGGCGACCGCCAGCCAGGTGCGCATCGAGACGTGCTCGCCCACCATCGGCGGGCCGAGCGGCTTGGCGCCGGGCGGCAAAGTCTGCGTGGTGCTCGTCATCGCGGCGCTCCTTAGTGTGCCGCAGTTGCCGTCGGTGCCGCCGCCGTCGCGACTGTCTTACCGTGCTCGCCCTGGTTGACTTCCACTTCGGCCAGCGCCGACATGCCCGGCACCAGACGGCCGTTCATGGCCTTGATGTCCTCCGGCTTGAAGACGATCTTGACCGGCACGCGCTGGACGATCTTGGTGAAGTTGCCGGTGGCGTTATCGGCCGGCAGCAGGGCGAACTGGGCGCCCGAGGCCGGCGCGAAGCTGTCGACGGTGCCGACCAGGGTTTTGCCCGGCATGGCGTCGATCTTCACGCTGACCTGCTGGCCCGGCTGCAGTTCGGCCAGTTGGGTTTCCTTGAAGTTGGCGGTCAGCCAAACGTTCTGCTGCACGATGGCGGTCAGCTGCTGGCCCGGCTGGATGCGCTGGCCCACCTCGAGCGAGCGCTTGCCGATGCGGCCGGCGACCGGCGCGACGATGCGGTTGTAGGCAAGCTGCTGCTGGGCGTCCTTCAACTGCACGCGCAGCACGTTGACCTGGGCCTTGAACACGTCGCGCGAGGCGCCGGCGGCGCCGATCTGCGCCTTGGCGGCGCCGGCGTTGTCGCGCTTGGCGGCGAGGTCGGCGACGGCGCTGGAGCGGCCGGCGTTGGCGGCGTCCAGCTCGGCCTTGGAGACGGCCTTCATCTGGCTGTTGTACAACTGGCCGTAGCGCTCGGCGTCCTGCCTGGCGCGCAGCAGCTGGGCTTCCGACTGCGCCACCTGGGCGCCGGCGGCGCTGGCCTGGGCCTGCACCTGGGCGATCTGCGCCTCGGCCTGCACCACCTGCTGCTCGGCGCTGGCGATCTGCGCCTGGATCTGTTCGACCTTGACCTGCTGGTCGACCGGGTCCAGTTCGGCGATGACGTCGCCCTCCTTGACCAGCTGGTTGTCCTCGATCAGCACGCGGGTGACCACGCCGGCGACGCGCGACGATACCGGATGGACGTGGCCGGAGATGTAGGCGTTCTCCGTCTCGACGAAATTATGGCTGCGATACCACATGCGGCCGCCGGCCAGCAACGCGGCCACGCCGATCACCCCGGCGATGACCAGCATGCGGCGGTTCGGCGCGGCGGCGGGCGCGGTGGCGGCGGCGGCGGGATTCGGGACTGGCGCCGGTGGTACGGCGCTAAGCACTTTTTGTTCTGCTTGGTTGTGCTGGGTGGACATTCGGCGCTCCAGAAATGAAATGGGATAGGTTCATTATTCGCCAAAAGATGCGCCAAGTCAAGAAATGAAACGATTGCATTTCATTTCCAATTGGACTACATTATCGTCATCCACTACCATTGCAAGCAATGAACACAAACGCCTCCCCCAAGCCAGCCGAACTTGCGCCCGAACTTGCGCCCGAACCTGCGCCCGCATTTGCGTCCGCACCCGCGCCCGCCACCCCGGTCGCGCTGTCCGCGCAGGCCGCCAACGACCTGGAGCTGAGCTGTCTGGGCAAAGCCGCCGGCCGGCCGCGCGCCGCCGACAAGGAGGCCCGCCTGGAGAGCCTGCTGCACACCGCCGCCTTCCTGTTCCTGGAAAAAGGTTACGGCAAGGTCAGCCTGGAAATGATCGCCCGCGAAGCCCATGTCGCCGTGCGCACCATCTACGTCAAGTTCGGCGGCAAGGCCGGCCTGCTCAACGCCGTCATCGCCAAGGGCCGGGCGCGCTACTTCTCCGGCATGAGCAGCATGGAGACCGACACCCGGCCGATCGAGGAGATCCTGCTCGACTTCTCGCTGCGCTTCGTCGACCTGGTCTCGGTGCCCTCCTTCGTCAGCCTGCACCGCATGGTCATCGCCGAGGCCAAGACCACGCCGGAGCTGGCCACCACCTTCAACCAGGCCGGCCCGCTGCAGACCCGCGAACTGCTGTCGCGCCTGTTCGCCCGGCCCGACATCAAGGCCCAGCTGCGCAGCGAGCTGCCGCCCGAGATGCTGGCCGTGCACCTGATCAACTGCATCCTCGGCGACCAGCTGACCCGCCTGCTGTTCCCGCCCACCCCGCCGCCCAGCAGCGAGGAAAAGTTGCGCCGGGTCAAAGACGGGCTGGATTTGTTCTTCAACGGTGTTCTGCGCAGAGGAACAATGTAATTTATGCCATACTGCCCCTTTAACAAAAGGAGGCCGTATGAGCACCATCAACCGTCTCGAATGGAGCAGGCAGATCAGCCTGCTCAACGAAACCATCAAGACCTTCCAGGCCGACCCCAGCCCCGCCCAGCTGGAGGCGGCGATCCGCCAGATGCAGTCCTACGCCGAGGCGGCCCGCCTGGGCGGCATCGAAATCCCGCAGCGCTTCACCGTCAACTAGCCCGCCCGGCCGGCGCCCGCCGGAGCGGGAGCGGGCGACACACAGCGCCGGAAAAAGTCACATTCCGTTAGATAGTTTCCACAGAAGTGTTGCTTTAGACAAAATCATTGCCTGATGCAATACCTAATCTGTCAATATTGTTGCTTGCGTTGCTGGACGCCTATTTCCCTTGAAGAAACAGGCGGCACGGCGCGAGAACATTCCGACTATCCAATGGAAATTACATGTCCGACAAAAACCTCAGGAAGTACGCACTCGCCGCCATCGCCGGCGCGGCCGCCACGCTGCTCGCCGGTTGCGGCAACAACCCCAACGACCACGGCGACAACAAGGCCGCCCCCGGCATCACCCTGCTGTCGTCCAAGGCCGACTACGTCACCGGCGGCGACGCCCTGGTCGACATCACCCTGCCCGAGATCGTCGGTTCCGCCACGCCGACCCTGCACGTGCTGCTCAACGGCGACGAGGTGGGCGGCGCCTTCCGCCCCGACCCGGCCAACCCCGGGCACCTGATCGGCTTGGTGGCCAACATGAAGCCCGGCGCCAACATCCTGAGCAGCAGCTACGGCGGCGACAGCGCCACCGTCCAGCTGAGCAACTACCCGCTCAGCGGGCCGATGCTGTCCGGCCCGCAAACCACGCCCTACAACTGCCAGACCCAGGACTTCGCGCTGCCCGACGGCAGCAAGCTGGGCGCCGCCAGCGACGCCGCCTGCTCGGCGCCGACCAAGGTGCAATACCTGTACCGCTCGACGGCCGGCGGCGCGCTCAAGCCGCTGCCGGCCGGCGCCGCCCCGCCGGCCGACGTCGCCACGACCACCACCAGCGCCGGCGCCAGCGTGCCCTTCGTGGTGCGGGTCGAGACCGGCACCATGAACCGCGGCATCTACCAGAACGCCATCCTGTTCAACCCGGCCAAGGACAGCGCGCCGACGCCGCTGACGCCGCCGCCCGGCTGGAACAAGCGGCTGATCGCCGTGCACGGCAGCGGCTGCTCGTCCGGCTGGTATGTGCAGGGCGCGGCGATGGGCGTCAGCCCCTACACCGGCACCTACCTGACCCGCCTGGGCGAGGGCTACGCCGTCTTCACCAACACCCTGAACCACCCGACCAACAGCTGCAACGCCACCGTCGCCGGCGAGACCACCATGATGGGCAAGGAGCGCTTCATCGAGACCTTCGGCGTGCCGGCCTTCACCGTCAGCGTCGGCAGCTCCGGCGGCGCCTACACCAGCGAGCAGGTGGCCGACGCCTTCCCCGGCCTGTTCGACGGCGTCTTCATCGACGCCACCTTCCCCGACGCGCTGGCCATCGCCATGTCGTCGATGGACGACAAGCTGCTCAACCACTACTACACCTCCAACCAGTCCGGCCTGGTCGGCGAAAGCCAGATGGTCGGCGTGTCCGGCCACAAGTCGAGCCGCGCCTGGTACGACATGGCGGTGCAGTCGGGCCGCACCGACCCGGTCTCCGGCCGGGTCGAGACCATCCCCACCACCGGCTCCTTCGGCGGCCCCTACCTGGCCGGCGCCTTCAACGCCGCCGTGCCGGCGGCGCAGCATTGGGACGCGCTCACCAATCCGCGCGGCGCCCGCGCCACCGTGTTCGACATCAACCGCAACGTCTACGGCATCGACGCCAAAGGCTACGCCTTGCGCCCCTTCGACAACGTCGGCGTGCAGTACGGCCTGGCCCAGCTCAACGACGGCAGCATCACGCCCGACCAGTTCCTCGACCTGAACCAGAAGGTCGGCGGCTACGACGGCGACGGCAATTACACCGCCGCCCGCACGGTCGGCGACGCCGGCGCCATCAAGCGCGCCTACCAGTCCGGCCTGCAGCTGGCCGGCGGCGGCGGCCTGGCGGCGATCCCCGTGTTCGATCTGTCCTACATCTACGACGAGGACAACTTCTTCCACTACCAGTGGTTCCACTTCGCCGTGCGCGAGCGCCTGCTCAAGGCCAACGGCGACACCAAGAACCACGTGATGTGGCGCGGCGGGATCAGCTTCGCCGACCTGTTCGGCCAGACCACGCCCGGCATGGCCGAACGCGCCGCCGTCAACGCCAAGGCGCAGGCCGACGGCTGGGCCGCCTTCATCAAATGGGTCGCCGCCTACAAGGCCGACAAGGGCGCCGGCTCGCAGCGCGACAAGATGCTGGCGCAGAAGCCGGCCGAGGCGGTCGACGGCTGCTTCACCAATTCGACCAGTCCGCAGTTCCTCGCGCAGACTCAAACGCTGGGCAGCGGCGGCGCGGCCGGCAGCTGCAACGCGCTGTGGCCGTCCTGGAGCTTCGCCCGCGCCCAGGCCGGCGGCCCGCTCGCGGCGGACAAACTGAAATGCGAGTTGAAACCGGTCGCCGCCGGCGACTACAAGGTCGCCTTCGACGCCGCCCGCCTGGCGCGCCTGAACGCCATCTTCCCCAACGGCGTGTGCGACTGGAGCAAGCCGGGCGTCAACCAGACCGCGCTGGTGCCCTACGCCTCGTTCGGGCCGTCGCCGGTGAACCCGGTGTTCGACATCGGCAAGCCGTAGGCTGGAAAAGAAGAACTGCCTGCAGTCGAATCCTGCGCAAGCTGGGAATCCATGCGATACGAAAAAGTAAAGCCTGGCTTCCCGCCTGCTTTTGATGGAGACTAAACGAGTCGTGCAGCGTGCTGACGTAGCGCCTGCTCGGCAAGCGGACCGAAAAACTGGCGGGTCTGACTAAAAAATCTGTTCAGCCGCCGGTTCACAGGCACAAGATCGATGGCGGCCAAATCAATCAGGCTCCAACCTTTTTCCGCGTGCTCCTGGAATAGTTCATCAAGCTCGTCCCACCATTTACGTCGCAAAGTGACCAGGTATGGACTGTTCAGATTCAGGATATCGATCGTGTATTGAGCCCTGTCTGTCTCACGCGCGTCCAACGCTTTGGCGGGCAGAGCACGGCCATCGGACACATAGGCAAAAAAACGATGACAGTCGGCCTGATGGCAAGAGACAAATCGCACCATGTCACAGGCAGCCTGTTTGCCAGGCGCATGGCCGCCAAACAGCTCGTCGCCCCGTGCCTTGAAAGCCCGCAGATCATTTTCGCTTGCAAGGGCGCTGGCGGCGAGATTGGCATAGTCAAAGGTGCGTGGCGGGTTCTGGCTTTTGTTCTCGACATGCTCGATGTGGAAACCCAGCCCCTCTTGATCCGCAGGCAGTTCGCTGTAACAGCACAAGTGGTATTGCTCGTCCAGCAGCGACTCCATCAAGGACGGCTTGTGAGCAAAACCGCGCCAGCGGCTGCTCGCCTCGCCCGCTGTCTGCGGTGGATTGGCGTGCGATTGGCACAGGAAATGGCCGCCATCACCTTGTTTGGCAATCGGCCTCACCCCTTCAATACCTCTTGGCGATGAATGCTGCGCTTCAAGCGCTGCAATTGAGGATGCTGCTCGCCCAAAGCGGCGTTCAAGTTCCGCATGAGCTGAACTGCCTCGGGGCTTTGATACACCCCTTGATCCACCCATTCGGTCAGGCGTTGCAGGTCGACCTTTTCCACCACTGGTGGTTGCGGATCGACCATCATCACGCTTTGCAGCACATCGCCGCTAGGTTCGCCATATGTCATTGCCAATGGCGGAGCGGCGATAATCCTGCCGTCGACATCCGGCCCAACAACGCGAATATTTTCTCGTTTGACGGTGCTGAGTACCTGAGGACTGTGAGTCGTGACGATGAATTGCGTGTTGGGGAAAGTTCGCATCAAGTCCGCCAGCACCTGTTGTTGCCAGGACGGGTGCAGATGCAGATCCACTTCGTCGATCAATGCGATGGCAGGAAGGTTCAAGGCGCTCAGGTTCTGCATCCCGTCGCGTACCACGCGGCCGTTCGCTTGCGCCATACGCCTGGCCAGATCCATGACCAAGCCCAATACGACGCGATACCCATCACTCAGTTGATTGATGCGCAAAGTGCGAGTGACGCCATCGGGCATCAAACGGTCGATGACAAACCGCAGCGGGCGGATTTCAGTGCGAGGACGACTAAAGCCCACTGGCAGCATGCGCACAATGGCACTACGCACCGCCGTCAATTCGACATGCTGATAATCGAAATCGCGCCGTGAATCCCGCTCGCGGCGCTCCTCATCCTCCATCGCATTGAACCACTCGAAAGCCGCGCGAAAGCGCGAGTCGGGTTGCAGCGCATCGGCCATGGCATCGAAGCGCGAGAAATTCTTTTTGAAGCCGCGACGACGCTGCACCTCTTCCCGTATGGCGCGATTGGTACCGTAATAGGCGATGACGGGCAGGAAATAGGCCTCCCCATTGTTCTCGGCCTGAACCAGCTTGAGCGTGAAGTCATCCAATTCCTTGAAGCCACGACTCATCAGAGCCTCGTGTTCTTCAGAGAGCAACTGCTTGATGACCGAGCTAGTGACAGCGCCGTCGCGCTTGCGCCCGGTCGCCCAGACAATGGGAGACCCATCACGGCTCGACGCCTCCCAGCCGAGAAGCATGTAGGGCGCACGGTACTCGCCATCGGCGACGCGCAGGTCGATGTCTTTCACTGCCCGGCCGACAATACCGGGCAGCTTGGTCAGATAGCGGCCAAAGCCTATGGCAATCGCATCGAGGATTGCCGTTTTACCGGCGCCATTTTCCGCGATAATGACCGTTAGCTTCGGATCAAAATCAACCACCAACTCCTCGAAGCAGCGAAAGTTACGCAGATGGATACGATTTAGTTTCATAAAATTTCTTCAGGCCGCTCGGTCATTTTAACTATTGTAACTGCTGGTGAACCGCACAACAAAAGCGCAGCAGCAAGGCAGGCTTCAGCACCCTATCGACCAGCGCTGATGCCAGCCCGTCGGATTGAATGCGCAAGTTGTGGGCTAATCGGCCTCGAAACGGCCGACGTAGCGGGCGCGCGGACGGATCATCGCGCCCTCCGCGCGCTGCTCGGCGACGTGGGCGATCCAGCCGGCCGAGCGGGCCAGCGCGAACAGCACCGGCCCGGCGCTGGGCGCCAGGTTGTAGGCCGATTCCAGCGCGGCCAGCGCGAAGTCGGCGTTCGGCTCGGCGCCCAGCTGGCGCCTGACGATCTCGCCGGCCGCCAAAATCGCCGCCACCCGCGGCCGCTCGGCCGGCATGCGCCGCAGCAGGTAGCTGGCGCGCGGATCGCCGGCCGGATACAGCGGATGCGCAAAGCCGGGCACGTCGTTGCCCAGCGCACGGCAATGCGCCACCAAGTAGGCTTCCATGTCGGGCGCCGACAGCGCCGCCTCGAGCATGCGGCGCGCCAGCACGCTGTGGCCGCCGTGCTCGCGGCCGGACAAGGCGCCCAGGCCGGCGCTCAGGGCGCTGATCAGGCTCGCGCCGGTCGAGGCGACACAGCGCACCGTGAAGGTCGAGGTGTTCAGGTCGTGGTCGGCCAGCAGCACCAGCGCGGCGCGGATCAACTCGGCGCCGCCGGCGTCCACCTCCCAGGCCCGCGCCAGTTGCAGATGCAGCGGCGCCGACGACACCTCGCCGCGCAGCAGCAAGGCGGCCAACAAGCGCATCAACTGCGCGCCGGTTTGATGGAAGCCCGCCGTATCGGCCAAAGCCACAGCCATAACCGCGACCGCAGTTGCGCCGTTGCCGTCGCCACCCTCGCCCTCGCCCTCGCCCTCACCCTCGTCCGTCGGCCGCGTCGGCTCGGCGCAGCCGGGCACCGCGTTGGCGAGCAGGGGCAGCAGCGCCTGCGCGCGTTCCAGCGGCACCATGCCCGCCGCCAGCGTATCCAGGCTGCGCATCAATTCGGCCGGAGCCGCGCGGCACTCGTCGGCGAAATAGTCCCGCCCTTCCTCGCCCCACAACAAACGCGCGGTGCTCTCCAGGCTGGCCCGCTCGGCCAGCGCCAGGGCGTCGTGGCCGCGATAGTGCAGCTGGCCACCGTCGATGCGCGAAATGCGCGTCTCCAGCACCGGCACGCCCCAGTTGATGGCGCCCGCCACAGTGTGGCCGGCGCGCTTGCCGTCGGCGCGCCGCGCCGCCAGCCGCAGCACCGCCTCGCCCGCGTAGCGCTTGCTGCGCGAGGGTCCGCTCGCCGCGCTCGACGACAGCAGGCCGCGACTGACGTAGGAATACAAGGTCGGCAGGCTGACGCCCAGCAGTTTCGCCGCTTCGGCGGCTGACAGTTCTTTCTTCATGCAGCGATTGTAGCCCCATCGACCTTGATTGCCGCAATCGAGATTGACCCTGCCCCAAGGCCGATTTTATGCTTGGTTTCCAGTCGACGCTACGCCCCGGCGCAGCCGGCCCCACCAACGCTTCCAGGACCGCACCATGCACCAAAAAACCCCGCCGGCCAGCGCGCCGGCCCGCCGCAGCGCCCTGCCATTCCTGCCATTCCTGCCATTCCTGCCATCCCGGCCCGCCCTGCTGGAACCGCTGCGCCACCGCCGCTTCCGCCAGCTCTGGCTGGCCAACCTGGCCGCCAATCTGGGGCGCTGGGTGCAGGCCTTCGCCGCCGCCTGGCTGGTCGCCTCGATGTCCGAGTCGCCTCTGTTGACCACCCTGGTGCAAACGGCCAGCTACGCGCCGATGCTGCTGTTCGCGCTGCCGGCCGGCGTGCTGGCCGACGCCGTCGACCGACCGCGCCTGCTGTTCGTCATCAACGCCGGCATGGCGCTGGCCGCCGGCTTGATGGCGCTGGCGACGATGGGCGGCCAGGCCACCGCCTTCACCCTGCTGGCGCTGACCTTCCTGATGGGTTGCTGCGCGGCCTTCCTGTGGCCGGCCTGGCAGGCCTCGATGTCGACCTTGCTGGAGCCGGAACTGGTGCCGACCGCCGCCATCCTCAACAACCTGAGCTACAACCTGGCGGCCCTGCTCGGCCCCTGGCTGGGCGGACTGCTGTTCCAGCACATCGGCGCGGCGCCGCTGTTCCTGGCCAACGCCCTGTCCTATCTGGGCCTGCTGCTGGTGTATTGGCGCTGGGTCCGCGACGACCGGGCCGCAACTGCCGCAGCCAGCGCGGCGCCGACCGCGTCGTGTCCAGACAGCGCGGCCGCCGCGCCAACCGGCGCCGGCGCCGGCGCCGCTGATGCGGCGGCGGCCGGCACCATTGGCGGCGCCTGGCCGGCCTTCAAATACGGCATCGCCAGCGCCTGGCAGCAACGCGCCTTCCGCGCCCTGTTGGCGCAGGTGGCGGCGATCTTCTTCGTCGCCATCGCCTTCGCCGCCCTGCTGCCGCTGTATGTGCGCGACGTGCTGCATCTGCAAGCGAGCACCTTCGGCAGCTTGATGGGCGCCTCTGGCGCGGGCGCGGTACTGGCGGCCTTCGCCCTGCCGGCGCTGCGCGCCCGCCTCGGTCCGCGCCGCCTGCTCGCCGCCGCCCTGCTGGTGTTTGGGCTCATGCTGGCGGCGCTGCCGCTGACCAGCGCTTGGCCGCTGGCGCTGGCCCTGGTGCTGGCCGGCGGCATGGCCTGGGCGGCCATCGTCAGCACGCTCAACGGCCGGGCGCAGACCGCCTTCCCGTCCGCGCTGCGGGCCAGGACGATCTCTATCTACATGCTGGCGATGGGCGCCGGACAAAGCGCCGGCGCGCTGTTCTGGGGGATGGTGGCGCAAAGGATGGGCGTGGCGGCGGCACTGCTGTGCGCCGCCTTGGCGATGTGCGCCTGCATCGGCCACGTGCTGATGCAGGCGACCGCGCCGGCCGCGACTACATGCTGAGGCGCAGCTCGAAGCCGATCCGGCGCGGATCGGAGACGATGGCGAACGGCGTGCCGAGGATGCCGGTCGAGGTGTTGTCGATGCGGTTGACGTAGCGCTTGTCGAAGGCGTTGTTGACGAACAGCGCCACGCCCCAACCGCCGCTGCCGGCGTCCCAGCCCAGCCGCAGGTCGGTGTGCTGCTTGGCCGTGCCGGCGCGGAAGGCCGGCGTGTTCAGGCAGGCGCCCTGCAAGGCGTCGGCGTTGCAGCGGGTGGCGCCGGTGTAGGCATGCTGCAGGCTGAGGTTGAGTTTGCCGTCGAGGACCGCGCGCCAGGTGTAGTCGACACCGGCGGCGGCCGACCAGAGCGGCGCGCCGACCGCCTGATCGCTCAGGTCGACGCCGTCGCCGGTGACGAAGTGCTGGTACTTCTGGCTGATGAACTCGGACGAGAAGAACAGGCGCAGGTCGCGCGTCGGCTGCCAGCGCGCCTCGAAGTCCACGCCGCTGGCCACCTGGTTGCTGCTGCTGACCTGGTAGCTCGGCACGGCCGCGCCGGTGTTGCCGATCAGGCTGAGCGACTGCAGGTTGGAGAATTTGTAGTGGAACAGCGAGGCGTTGATCAGCAGGTGCTGTTCGCGGAAGTAGCTCTTCAAGCCGGCCTCGTAGTTCCAGATCGTCTCCGGCTCATACTTGCCGGCCACCGCCAGCGCGTTGAAGCCGCCCGACTGGTAGCCCTTGCTGACCGAGCCGTAGACCATCACGTCGGGCAGCAGTTTGTAGTCGAGCACCAGGCGCGGGCTGACGTCGCTCCAGCTCTGGTGCGCCTCGACCTTCTGCGCGGCGGCCGATGGATTGTTGAAGGCGATGTTCTGCCCCAGCGCGCCCAGCGCCGCCGCCAACTGCTCCGGCGTCAGCGCGCCGGCCTGCACCAGGCCGGGGAAGAAGCCGGCCTTGTCGAGCTGGGCCAGCGTGGCGTCCAGCCCGGCCGCGTTGCGGTTCGGGCTATACCAGGAGAACTGCTTGTCGTCGTGGGTCAGGCGCACGCCGGCCGTCAGGTTGATCTTCGGCGTGACATGCCAAATGGTGTCGGCGAACAGGGCGTAGGCCTTGGCCGTGCTGCGGTTGTACATATTCTCCTGCCAGCTGTTGCCGAAGAATTTGGCCGGCACGCCGAACTGCTGGGCGGCGTCGTCGAGCAGGCTGTAGATCGGCAGGCCGGCCAGATTGTTCAACACGGTGTTGTGCGTGTCGGTGTACATGTTCAGCTGGCTGTTCTGGTTGGCGCGCTCGTAGAACAGGCTGGCGCCGGCGACCCAGTCGACCGCCTGGTTCTTGCCGGAGAATTTGAACTCCTGCTGCCAGCTGCTGTTGCTCTCGTAGTTGACGGTGTCCAGGTGGGAGTTGATGCGGTTGCTGCCGTCGCTGTCCTCCAGGTTGCGCGAAGCGAAGTGGCGGTAGGCGGTGGTGGAGTTGAAGCTGCCCCAACCGAACGGCCGCTCAAGGCGCAAGGTCACGCCGTCGAAGTCGCGCGCCTCGGCGTTGCCGATGGCGTCGTTGTAGACCGGCGCCGTGCGCGGATCGAGATACGTCGCCGGATTGGCCGGCACCGTCGGCGCGCCAGGCGCCGCCGGCAGCGCCACCAGACCGAAGGCCGGCCGCGCCTTCTGCGACAGCTTCTCGTGCTCCCACGACAGCAGCACCCGGGTCTGCTGTGGCGCGTCCCAGCGCAGCGTGGCGCGCAGGCCCCAGTCGCCCGTACCGTTCAGGTGCTCGCCGCTGGCGGCGTCCTTCAGCCAGCCGTCGCTGCGCTGGTCGACCACCGCCATGCGCAGCGCCATCGTGTCGTTGAGCGGCACGTTGAGCAAGCCGTCCAGGTAGCGCATGCCGTCGTTGCCGGCGCGCAGATGCACCTCGCCCTCGCGCTGCTGCGACGGCTCCTTGGTGATGATGGAGATTGCGCCGGCCGCGCTGTTGCGGCCGAACAGCGTGCCCTGCGGCCCCTTCAACACCTCGATGCGCTGGGTGTCGTTGAAGTTCATCAGCGCGCCGCCGGTCTTGCCGGTGTAGACGCCGTCGACGTACACGCCGACCGGGCCGTCGGTGCCGATGCCGAAATCGGCGGTGCCGATGCCGCGCATGGAGAACTTGGGCTGGCTCGGCTGTTCGGCGTCCACGGTCAGGCCGGGGATGTAGCCGTTCATCGCCGACAGGTTGGCGGCGGCCAGCTTGCTGATCTGGTCCGCGCTGACCAGCTGCATGGCGATCGGCACCGACTGCGCCGTCTGCGAGCGGCTCTGCGCGGTGATGGTGACGACGCCGATCGCCGCGTCCTCGGCGGCGGTGGCGGCTTTGGCCGACGACCGGGCCGGAGCCGGCGCCGGGGCTGTGGCTTGGGCTTCGGTCTGAGACTGGGCCTGCGTCGCCTGCGGCGCGGCCTCGGTCACCGCCTCGGCGGCCGTGGCCTGCTCCAGCAGCGCGCCGGCGGCCAGCGTGCCGCCCAGCAGGGCGCGCGAGATCGCCAGCGCCAGCGGACGCCGGCGCGGCGGCCAGGCCGCCTGTCGATTGTTGATGTTTGCTGCCAGCTGATCGCGATCGTGCATACCCACCTCTCCGTTGTGTTATCGATTATTCTTTTCACCCCAAGTGCGAGAGCCGGGGTCAGACCCGCGGGGTCTGACCCCAGATTCACGCCTCTGGGTTGCGCTGCGCTACCGGCAATCCCGCAATCGGCCTAGCTCCCCGCCTGCAACACCGGCCAGCGCTCGACGATTTTGTCGCCCCGTAGCGCCACCAGGTCACCGAACTGCAGCAGCACCGCCTCGCTTTGCAGCGGCCGCAGGAAGACGAAATCGTCGACCTCGAGCGGCACCGCCGTCGAAGCGTTCAGCCCCTGCTGGTTCGAGCTGACGTAGGCGAAGTTGGGACGCATGCCGGGCGGCGCCTCCGGCTCGGCCAGCCAGTTGCCGCTGTAGATGAAGTAGGTCTGCGCCATGTTCGGGTCCCAGCCCTCCAGCAGCGGCGCGCTCCACTCCAGCGCCGGCAGGCGCGTGTGCGCCAGGCGCTTGAGCACCGGCGCGGCGATGTAGGCCGCCGGCTCGTACTCGGCCAGCGAAGGCAGGTCGTAGTGGCTGGGCTTCATCAGGCAGGTGCCGGCCGAAATCTCGTTGAGCATGGCGTCGCCCTGGTAGCGCTGGAAAGTCGGGCTGCCGGCGCCGTTGAAGCACAGCGGCTTGGCGGCCATGGCCGGATGGTTGGCCTTGAGCAGATCGATATAGCCCTGGTAGCGTTCGCGCACGCGCGGAAACTCGCGCTCGGCGAGGAAGCCGGGCAGTCCCATCAGGTGCGCGTCGTAGCCCATGAAGCCGGAGAATTCGAGAAACTGCGGATCGGCGGCGATGGTGGCCAGCGCCTGCGCCATCTCGTCGTGGCTGGCGAAGCCGCCGCGATGCAGGCCGACGTCGATCTCGCAGTTGATGCGCATCTTGACGCCCAACTGGCGCGCCAGGCGCTGGTACTGCTGCAGCCGGGCGTTGCTGTCGATGAGCCATTGCAACTGCGTCTCGGGCCGGAAGGCGCCCTTGTTCTCGGCGTAGAACTGGCGCGCCGCGTCGACCGGCATCGGTTTGCCGAGCAGGATGTCGGCGTCCGGCCGCAGCGCCGCCAACGCGTTCAGGAAGGGCCGGTGGAAGGCCATGAACAGATTGGTGCCGGCGGCCTTGGCGACGTAGTCGATCAAGCCCGGGCTGGGCAGCGACTTGACGACGATGCGGTAGCCCTTGGCCGGCGCCACCGCGACCGATTTCTTCAGCCGGGCGATGTTGCGGTCGAGCCGATCGAGGTCGATCAGCAGCACCGGGTGGTCGACGCGCTGGGCCCGCAGCGTGCGGTTGAGCGCGGCGAAATAAGCCGGATACGGGCCGCCGGCGTCGCGCGGTTTGGCGGCGACGGCCGCGACGGCGGCGGCGCCGGCACCGGCCGCCAGGAAGGTTCGACGAGTGACCATTCAGACTCCGAAAATATGCTTCAAATGCGCATTCATCATGCGGCCCTGGGGATCGAGGCTGCGCCGCAGCTGCTGGAAGTCCTTCCAGTGGCGCGGGTAGAGCGCGGCCAGCCGCGCCGCGTCGAGGGTGTGCAGCTTGCCCCAGTGCGGCCGGCCCTGGTACTTCCAGAAGATCGGTTCGATCTCGGCGAAGTAGGCGCGGTGGTCGGTGTCGCCGTACTGGTGCACCGAGATCGAGCAGCCGTCGCGGCCCTCGAACATCGACAGCCAGATGTCGTCGGCCTTGACGTAGCGGTACTCCAGCGGGAAGGCGATCGGCAGCTTGCGCTGGCGGATGGTGCGCAGGATCTCGCGCACGCAGTCAGGCCCCGACTCGGCCGGCACGGTGTACTCCATCTCGCGGAAGCGCACCACGCGCACGTGGGGGAACACGTCGAAGGAATGGCCGACGCGCACCTGCGCCGCGCCGCCGGCGAGGAAGGTGGCGAGCAGCTTGTCGTAGGCCGCCTCGCCCATGCCGGGTATCCAACTGACCGCCTGCAGCAGCGTGCGCAGCGAGTTGACGGCCTCCGGGTCGTCCTCGCCGGACGGCGTGTCGTTCGGCCCGGCCAGGTCGGTGGCCACGGTCACCGCCAAGGTCGAATGGGGCAGCGGCAGGAACTCGAAGTTGCGGTGCGCGGCGCAGCGCTTGGCCAGTTCGGCCAGCACGTCCTCGGTTTTTTCGATGCGCGTGGTTTCGACCAGGCGGAACGGCTTCTCGTTTTGCAGCGTCATGCGCGAGACGATGCCGAGCGCGCCGACCGACGTGCGGGCGGCGTGGAAGATTTCGCTGTTGCTGGTCGCGCTGCAGTCGATCAACTGGCCGGACGGCGTGGCCAGCGTCAGCGCCGTCACGCAGGACGACATTGAGCCGTAGCGCTGGCCGGTGCCGTGCACCGAGTTGACGATGGCGCCGCCCATCGCCGGGTAGTCCATGTCCGGCATGTTGGGCACCGCCTGGCCGACGCCGTGCAGCAACGGGCCGAGCGCGTGCATGCGCGTGCCGGCCCATATCTCGGCCCGCAGGCTGGCGGCGTCGTGGCCGACCAGGCCGCTGAGCAGATCGGTGGCGATCAAGGTGCCGTCGGTCGGCACCACCGCGCTGAACGAATGGCTGGCGCCGACCGCGCGCACCACGCCGCTGGCGCCCTTGAGCGCGTCGACCAGCTCGGCCTCGCTGGCCGGCGCCAGGCGCAGCGCCGGGGTGCAGCTCTGGTTGCCCGACCAGTTGATCCACGGCAGAGGTTTGCCGGCGACGAAATTGACGGGGCTGTGCGGCACCGCGTCGCCGTGGCCGCAGGCGGGCAGCACGCCGACGGCGGCGCCGGCGGCGGCCGCGCGCAGGAAGCTGCGGCGGATCATTTGACCGCTCCGGCCGGCGCCGGCAGCGCGGCCATGAAGCGGATCAGCGCGCGGAAATCCTGCTCGGTGCAGGCGCTGCAATAACCCAGCGGCGGCATGCCGCCCAGGCCCTGCACGGCGTTGGCCAGCAACGCCGCCTCGCCCTTCTCGGCGACCTTCTTCCAGGCGGCGGCGTCGCCGATCTGCGGCGCCGGCACGCCGGGACGGGCATGGCATTGCAGGCAGTTGTTGGCCAACAACAATGACTGGCGTTCGCTCAACTCGGCCGCACCGGCCCGGCCGGCGCCGGCCGCCATCAAGACAAACAAGACCAGCCCGCTTACGCTACGCATCTGCATCGGCACTCCCCACGAAGGAAAAATCAATATTGGACGACCGTCCAATACTTACACTGTTTGACAACACTGTCAACATAGGTGTGACCGATCAACCACAAGCGGCGGGGGGCAAACCGAGGGGGCGGGCAGCGGCGGAAAGAACGGCGGCGTCAGGACAGCAGGGATGCGGACAAGCCCCACAGGCGCAGAGCCGGGGTCGGACCCCGCCGGGTCCGACCCCAGATGTTGTCTATGGGTTTGACTGGCGGCGGCGGCGCACGCCGCCGAAGGGAGTGGCGCCGCTCAGGCCGGCGGCACGCTGTCGCCGGCCATCAACAGGCCCAGCAGCAAGCGGTACAAGGTCAGCCGCAGCGTCTCGACGGCGGCCGCCTCGCCGGTCGAGACCTGGGTGAATTCGAGCTGGCGGATGCAGGCCAGCAGCAGCCCGCTGTCCACCTCGGCGCTGCGGCTGCCGATGCGGCTGAACACCTGCGCCGCCAATTGCACCAGCTCGCGGCTGTGCGCGTCGACCTTGGCGCGCAAGGTCGGCGGCAGGTTCCAGGCGAACAGGAAGCTGCATTCGACGGCCAGGTCGGTGCGGTGCTCGACGACGCCGGCGCGCACGTAGCGGGCCAGCGTGTCGGCCAGCGCGGCGGCGAAGGCCGGCAGCTTGTCCGCGCCGGGCGGCGTGCCGAGGAAGTGCGCGATGTGCGTCTCGGCCGACGCCAGCAGCGCCTCGCGGCGCGCCTGGGTATGGCCGCGATAGGCGTCGAAGCTGGCTTCGAGCAGCTCCTCCAGCGAGCCGAAATGGTAGCTGGTCAGCGACAACCGCACCTGCGCCCTGGCGGCGATGGCGCGGTGGCTGACGCCGGACAGGCCATGGGCGGCGATGATCTCCTGCGTCGCCCGCAGGATCAGCTCGCGGGTGCGGCCGCCCCGGTCCGAACCAGCGCCGGCGCCGGCGCGCCCCGCCGCCGTGCGCGCGCGCGGCGCGGCGGCGGGCGGAACCAGTTCGGTGGAGAGGGGCTTGTTCATAGTCGTCATGTCGGCAGGCGGGGCAAGATCGCGGCGCCTGCCCGCCAGTATATGCCAAGCGGGATTGCTATGGCAGAGTAACAAGGCGAGGCGGGACCCGCCACATTGTCCTGGCTCTGTGTCAAATCACACAAAGCTAAAGGCTTGTACGGGAAATTTCGCAATGTTAGTATTATCTGGCATGACAAGGAGGCTGCAATGGAAATCACTTCGGTCACCAGCAAGGGGCAGGTCACCATTCCCAAGCAGGTTAGGCAACAACTGGGCATCCGGCAAGGCAGCCGCATCGAGTTTACTCTGGTCGGTGACCACGTCGAAATGCGCGTAAATAACTCGTCGACAAGCGGTGGCGAAAACGGTTTCGGCATGCTGAAAAGCCGACGCCCAGCCGTCCCTGTGGATTTGGATCCCGCTACGTTAGTCAAGTAATGATCGGCCTCGACACCAATATCTTGGCGCGCTACTACATTGACGACGGGAGTGACGCCGAGGCAGGACGACAACGCCTCGCGGCATGTCGTTTGATTGAATCCGGCCAGGCATTAATGGTGTGCAAGACGGTCATTCTTGAGCTTGAATGGCTCATGCGGGGCTACTACGAATTCGACCGACTGGAAGCAATTGCTGTCGTCAAGCATCTGTTGGGACAGAAGCAAATTTTCGTAGAGGACCGCACTGCAGTTGAGCAAGCCCTTGCGCACTGCGAAGCCGGCTTGGACTTCGCCGACGCATTGCACCATGCCAGTTTTCGCCAGTGCGCTAGTGTCGCCTCCTTCGATGATCAGAAATTTGCACGTCGCGCAAAAAGACTTGGCCTGTCCCCCTGCGTATTCATACCCAGATGATTCCCTCCACAACAACCGCATTTCCGTCCGCATCACCCCTCCGTCGAAAAATAGTTGAGCTACCGGGCGATTCATGGCAGGATGCCTGCTTCATCAAACGAAGGTGTGGCTCATGAGCGAAAAAACTGAAAACGATAAGCACTACTGGCAACTGGTCGACACCTTCATCGGGATCGCCAACGAAAAGGCGCAGACCATCGACCGCAGCATCATCGGTCCCAGCCTGCTGTACTCGGCCAGCCGCTTCAACGCCTACATGCTGTCGGCCGTGAGCCCGACGGTCGAGGTGTTCAACGAGAACAAGGAAGCCGCCATCAAGTACTACCTGGCGCAGCACGAGGAAATGATGCGCGAGAACTTCGCCGACTTCGCAGCCAATTTCGACAAGTACCGCAACGACAATTCCTGATCCGCGCCCGCACGGCGCCGATCAACAAAAGCCGCCCGCGTCGACGACGCCGGGCGGCTTTTTCACGTCCACCGTCGCCGCCCTCTCGGCCAGCGTCCGGCGGACGCCGCGTCAGCCCCGGCCGGCCAGCTCCAGCGCCGCCATCGCCGGGGTGAGCATGGCCAGCAGCCGCGTCTTGCCGACGCCGTCGCGCGCCTGCACCGACAGGCCGTGCAGCAGCGTCGCGTAGGCGTCGCCCAGCGCCACCACGTCGGTCCCCGCCTTCAGCTCGCCGGCTTTCAAGGCCAGGCGCAGCCGGTCGATGATCGACTTGGTGCGGGCGCGGCGGAATTCGCCCAGCCAGACGATGACGGCGTCATTCTGGCTGCTGCAGTTGGTCGCCGCCGACACCACCATGCAGCCGTGCGGCCGGCCGCTGCGGGTGTATAGCAGCACCGCCTCGCGCAGCATGCGTTCGATGGCGCCGCGCGCCGTCGCCTCCTGCGCCAGGGCGCGATCGGCAAAGCCACCCTCGCCGGCCGCGTACAGCTCCACCGCCTCGCGGAACAGCTGCTCCTTCGAGCCGAAGGCGGCGTAGATGCGCGCCGAGGCGATGCCCAGCGCCGCCACCAGGTCGGACATGGCGACGCCCTCATAGCCGCGCTCCCAAAATGCGTCCCTGGCCTTTTCCAGCGCCAGTTCGCGGTCGAATTCTCTTGGCCTACCAGCCATCATTTACCTCAGCACAAACACCAGGACGGCCAGTATAGCCGCTCCATCCGGCGCACCGGCGGACAAACACCCAAACAATTTTTTCGGCCGGGCGCTTGACCGTGTGGAAAATTTCACCTATTCTTTGTTGATCGACAAACAATAGGAGCCGATAAAAAATGCGAACCATCAAAGGACCCAGCCTGCACCTCGCCCAATTCAGCGACACCGCAGCCCCCTTCAACGACCTGCCCTCGATTGCCGCCTGGGCCAGCGACACCGGCTTCAAGGCCCTGCAACTGCCGGCCTGGGATCAGCGCCTGTTCGACGTGGCCACCGCCGCCGTCAGCCAGACCTACTGCGACGACATCGTCGGCATGCTGGCCGGCCACGGCCTGGTGCTCAGCGAACTGACCACCCACATTTTCGGCCAGCTGGTCGCCGTGCACCCCGCCTACGACGCCATGTGCGACAGCTTCGCGCCGGCCGAACTGCACGGCAAGCCGCAGGCGCGCACCGCCTGGGCCATCGAGCGCCTGCTGATGTCGGCCAAGGCTTCGCGCCGCCTGGGGTTGACCGAGATGGGCACCTTCTCCGGCTCCTTCGCCTGGCCCTACCTGTTCCCCTTCCCACAGCGCCCGGCCGGCCTGATCGAAACCGCCTTCGACGAACTGGCCAAACGCTGGCTGCCGGTGCTCGACGCCTGCGACGAACAGGGTGTCAACCTGTGCTACGAGATCCATCCCAGCGAGGATCTGCACGACGGCGTCAGCTTCGAGATGTTCTACGACCGGGTCGGCCGGCACCAGCGCTGCAACATGCTCTACGACCCCAGCCACTTCGTGCTGCAGCAGCTGAACTACCTCGACTTCATCGACATCTACAAGGAGCGCATCCGCATGTTCCATGTGAAGGACGCCGAGTTCAATCCAAGCGGACGACAAGGCATCTACGGCGGCTATCAATCGTGGGAGAACCGCGCCGGGCGCTTCCGCTCGCTGGGCGACGGCCAGGTCGACTTCAAGGCGATCTTCTCCAAGCTGACCCAGTACGACTACGCCGGTTGGGCCGCGCTGGAATGGGAATGCTGCCTCAAGCACCAGGAGAACGGCGCCAGGGAGGGCGTCGACTTCATCAACGCCCACATCATTCCCGTCACCGACAAGATCTTCGACGACTTCGCCGGCGCACCGATCAATCCGCAGCAAATGAAGCAGCTGCTCGGCATCGGCTGATGCCGCAACCCGCCAACACAAGGAACCCCATGCACCAAGCACTCGCCACAACCAACCACCCAGCGGACGACTTCAGCCACGACTACGTGCGCATCGACGGCAACCGCATCCACTGCGTCAGCGCCGGCGCCGGCCGCCCCGTGCTGCTGATCCCCGGCTGGCCGCAAACCTGGTACGCCTGGCGCCACGTCATGGCCGCGCTGGCCGAGCAAGGCTATCTGGCGATCGCCGTCGACCCGCCCGGCACCGGCCACTCCGACCGCCCGGCCGGCGGCTACGACACCGGCGCCATCGCCGACACCCTGCACCGGGTGATGGCGCGGCTCGGCCACGCCGAATACGACGTGGTCGGCCACGACATCGGCATGTGGGTCGGCTACGCCTTGGCCAGCGACCATCCCGGCGTGGTCGGCAAGCTGGCGCTGACCGAGGCGGTGATTCCCGGCCTGGCGCCGGCGCCGCCCATCTTCGTCGCGCCGGAGGACAACATCTTCCTCTGGCACTTCATGTTCAACCAGGTGCACGACCTGCCCGAGGCGCTCACCGCCGGCAAGGAACGCGAGTACATCGGCTTCATGCTGGACAAGTGGTCGTATCGCCGCGACCGCGTCGCCGCCGCCGTCTACACCGAGGCCTACGCCACGCCGGGCGCGCTGCGCGCCGGCTTCGCCTACTACCGGGCGATTCCGGAAACGATCAGGCAGAACCTGCTGCGCGCCGAGTCGGCATTGACCATGCCGGTGCTGGCGATCGGCGCCGAACACGCCACCAAGGACGCGCCGCTGCTCACCATGCAGGGTCGCGCCATCAACCTGCGCGGCGCGATGATCGCCGACTCCGGCCACTTCGTGATGGAGGAAAATCCGCAGGACTTCCTGGCGCATCTGCTTCCCTTCCTGAACGGAGAAGCGCGCGCATGAGCCTCGATCCCCACATCGCCGCATGGTTGAACCAGCCCGCCGGCGGACCGGCGCCGGCTACCCTGGCCGAGATCCGCGCCGCCACCGAAAGCGGCCTGCGCGCGCAGCACGGCCCCTTGCAGGAGGTGGCCTGGGTCAAGGACTTCAACGCGCCCGGCCACGGCCAGCATCCGGTGCGCGTGCGCGCCTACGCGCCGGCCGGCGCCGACGAGACACCCGACACCGCCGAGACGGCGGCGCTGCCGGCCATCGTCTTCGCCCACGGCGGCGGCTGGTGCCTCGGTTCGCTGGAGCTGTACGACAATCCCTGCCGCGCCCTGGCCAACGCCACCGGCTGTGTCGTGCTGTCGGTCGACTATCGGCTGGCGCCCGAGCACAAGTTCCCCGTGCCGCTGGAGGACTTCTACGGCGCGCTGTGCTGGATCAGCGCGCACGCCGAGCTGCTGGGACTGGACCGCGAGCGCATCGCCGTCGGCGGCGACAGCGCCGGCGGCAATCTGGCGGCCGCAGCGGCCCTGCTGGCGCGCGACCGCAACGGCCCGCCGCTGGCCCACCAACTGCTGATCTACCCCGCACTGGAGGCGGATTTCTCCACCGCTTCGTACAAGGAGTTCGCCCAGGGCTACTCGCTGACGCGCGACATCATGCAGTTCTGCTGGAGCGCCTATCTGCGCGACGATGCCGATGCCGATGCCGATGCGAATGCGGATGCCGATGTGGATGCGGATGCCGCCTCGCCCTACGCCGCGCCGTTGCGGGCGGTGTCGCTGGCCGGCCTGCCGCCGGCGACCGTCTTGGTCAGCGAGTACGACCCGCTGCGCGACGAGGGCGAGAGCTATGCCCGGCGCCTGCGGTTGGACGGCGTCGAGGTGCGTTGCGAGCGCCTGGACGGCATGGTCCACGCCTGCATCCACATGCTCGGCGTGACGCCCAAGGCGCGCCAGCTGTTCGACCGCGCCGGCGCCGCATTGAGAACGGCGCTGGCCATCGCGTAGCGTCTTGGGTGTTGTCCAAAAAACCACAGGCGCAAATCTGGGGTCGGACCCAACGGGTCCGACCCCGGCTCTCCGCCTTTG
>NZ_JAEMNU010000139.1:31367-34377 GCF_016461825.1 Rugamonas violacea
CCCCCCCCCGGCTCTCCGCCTTTGGGTGGTTTTGTGGCCACCAGCACCTTGAGACGTAAAAAAACCGGGAACGAATCCCGGTTTTTTGCTGAAGCAGATGTCGCCTAGCGCTTGCGCGGCGGCGGCAAATCGGTGCACTTGCCTTCGTAGACTTCGGCAGCCATGCCGATCGACTCGCCCAAGGTCGGGTGCGGGTGGATGGTCTTGCCGATATCGACGCCGTCGGCGCCCATCTCGATGGCCAACGCGATCTCGCCGATCATGTCGCCGGCATGGGTGCCGACGATGGTGCCGCCGATGACGCGGTGGGTTTCGGCGTCAAACAGCAGCTTGGTGAAGCCCTCGTCGCGGCCATTGGCCACGGCGCGGCCGCTCGCCGCCCACGGGAACACGCCCTTCTCGACCTTGATGCCCTTGGCCTTGGCTTCATCTTCGGTGATGCCGGCCCACGCCACTTCCGGATCGGTGTAGGCCACCGACGGAATGACCTTGACGTCGAAGTGCGACTTCTGGCCCAGCGCGGCTTCCGCCGCGACGTGCGCCTCGTGCACCGCCTTGTGCGCCAACATCGGCTGGCCGACCAGATCGCCGATGGCGAAGATGTTCGGCACGTTGGTGCGCATCTGACTGTCGACGTTGATGAAGCCGCGATCGGTCACCGCCACGCCGGCCTTGTCGGCCGCCAGCTTCTTGCCGTTCGGGCTGCGGCCAACGGCCACCAGCACCATGTCGTAGATCTGCGGAGCGGGCGCGGTGGCGCCTGCCTCGGCCGCCTCGAAGGTGACCTTGATCCCCTCCGGCAGCGCCTCGACCGCGACCGTTTTGGTCTTGGTCATGATGTTGTCGAAGCGTTTCTCGTTGAACTTCTGCCAAACCTTGACCGCGTCGCGGTCGGCGCCCTGCATCAGGCCGTCCATCATTTCGACCACGTCGATGCGCGCGCCGAAGGTGGAGTACACCGTCGCCATTTCCAGGCCGATGATGCCGCCGCCGATAACCAGCATGCGTTTCGGGATGGCGCGCAGTTCCAGCGCGCCGGTCGAGTCGACGATGCGCGGGTCTTCCGGCACGAACGGCAGATTCACCACCGAGGAACCGGCGGCGATGATCGCCTGTTTGAACTGAACCACCTTCTTGCTGCCGTCGGTCGCCGTCACTTCGATGTGGTTCGCGCTGAGGAACTGGCCAACGCCCTGCACCACGCTGACCTTGCGCGCCTTGGCCATGCCGGCCAGGCCGCCGGTCATCTTGGTGATGACGCCTTCCTTGTACTTGCGCACTTCGTCGATGTCGATCTGCGGCTTGGCGAAGCTGACGCCATGCTTGCCCATGGTCGCCGTCTCGTCGATCACGGCGGCCAAATGCAGCAGCGCTTTCGACGGGATGCAACCGACGTTCAGGCAAACCCCGCCCAAGGTCGGGAAGCGTTCGACGATGACCACGTTCTGGCCCAGATCGGCCGAACGGAAGGCGGCCGAGTAGCCACCGGGACCGCCACCGAGCACCATCATGTCGCAATCGACGTCGACCTGGCCGCTGTAGCTGCCGCCAACCGGCGCAACCACCGGCGCTGCCGGAGCAGCTGCCGCTGCGGCCACCGGCGCGGCGGCGGCAGGCGCCGCAACCGCAGCCGCTGCCGGAGCTGCTGCGGCGGCGCCGTTGGCCTCCACCAGCAACAGCAGGCTGCCTTCCTTGACCTTGTCGCCGACCTTGATCTTGAGTTCCTTGACCACGCCCGCGTGGGTCGAAGGAATCTCCATGCTGGCCTTGTCCGATTCAACGGTGACCAGGGACTGGTCGACCTTGATCGTGTCGCCGACCTTGACCATCAGCTCGATCACTTCGACTTCCTTGAAATCGCCGATGTTCGGTACGTTAACTTCTACTGTGCTCATAGTCGCTCCTTACAGCAGAATTTTGCGCATGTCGGCCAGCACTTCGCCCAGATACACGGCGAAGCGCGCACCCATCGCGCCGTCGACCACGCGGTGGTCGTAGGACAGCGAGGTACCCATCATCAGGCGCGGCTGGAAGGCCTTGCCATCCCAGACCGGTTTCATCGACGCCTTGGACAGGCCGAGGATGGCCACTTCCGGTGCGTTGACGATAGGCGTGAAGTGCGTGCCACCGATGCCGCCCAGGGACGAGATGGTGAAGCTGGCGCCTTGCATGTCGGTCGGTTTGAGCTTGCCTTCGCGCGCTTGCGCCGACAGTTCGCCCATTTCCTTGGCGATCTGCGCGACGCCTTTTTTGTCGGCGTCCTTGATGACCGGGACCACCAGACCGTTCGGCGTGTCGGCGGCGAAGCCGATGTTGTAGTACTGCTTGAGGATCAGGTTTTCGCCGTTGGCGTCGAGCGATGCATTAAACGCCGGGAATTTCTTCAGCGCGGCGACCGATGCCTTGATGACGAAGGCCAGCATGGTCAGCTTGATCGCGTCCTTGTTCTTGGCGTTGGCCGCGTTCGACGAGACGCGGAATTCTTCCAGCTCGGTGATGTCCGCTTCGTCGAACTGCGTGACGTGCGGGATCATCACCCAGTTGCGGTGCAGGTTGGGACCGGAGATCTTCTTGATGCGCGACAGCGGCAGCAGTTCGGTCGGACCGAATTTGCTGAAGTCGAGCGAAGGCCACGGCAGCACGTCCATGCCGGAACCGGAACCACCTTTGGCGGCGACCGGCGCGGCCAGGCTGGCGGCGACGGCACCCTTGACGTAGTTCTGCACGTCCTGCTGGGTGATGCGGCCTTTCGGACCGCTGCCGGCGACGCGGCCCAGGTCGACGCCCAGTTCGCGGGCGAACTTGCGGATCGACGGCGAGGCGTGGGCCAGCTTGCCGGTGACGACCGAGCCGACCGAAGCGGCAGCTGCGGCGGCGGCGACAGGCGCGGCGGCGGCCGGCGCGGCAGCGGCGGCGGCGGCTGGAGCGGCGGCGGCGGCAGGCGCGGCGGCAGGCGCGGCGGCACCGCCGCTCGCTTCCACCACCAGCACGATCGAGCCTTGGGCGCCCG
>NZ_JAEMNU010000139.1:34449-38176 GCF_016461825.1 Rugamonas violacea
AGTTCCTTGACCACGCCGGCGTGGCTGGACGGGATCTCCATGCTGGCCTTGTCCGACTCGACGGTCAGCAGCGACTGGTCGACCTTGACGGTGTCGCCCACTTTGACCATCAGTTCGATCACTTCCACTTCCTTGAAGTCGCCGATGTCCGGCACCTTGACTTCGACCGGGCCGCTGGCGGCGGCCGGCGCGGCGGCTGCCACGGCGGCGACCGGCGCGGGCGCGGGCGCGGCTGCGACGGCGGCGGCAACCGGCGCGGCTGCCGCCGCCGCTGCTGCTGCTGCGGGAGCGGCGGCGGCGCCGTCGGCTTCCACCATCAACAGCAGGCTGCCTTCCTTGACCTTGTCGCCAACCTTGATCTTGATTTCCTTGACCACGCCGGCGTGGGTCGATGGAATCTCCATGCTGGCCTTGTCCGACTCGACCGTGATGAGGGATTGGTCGACCTTGATCGTGTCGCCAACCTTGATCATCAATTCGATCACTTCCACTTCCTTGAAATCGCCGATATCCGGGACTTTAACTTCCACAATGCTCATAGCGTTTGCTCCGTATTCTGGTTATGACTTCCTTGCCAGCCGTCGTCCCCGCGCAGGCGGGGATCCATGCCGCGCATCTTGTCACGCGGCGTATGGATTCCCGCCTGCGCGGGAATGACGGTGACGCGGTAGCACGGGATTCTTATTGGGTCACCGGATTTGGCTTGTTGGCGTCGAGGCCGTACTTGACGATCGCCTGCTCGACCACGGACACCGCGATCTTGCCTTCTTCGGCCAGCGATTTCAGCGCGGCGACGGTGATGTAGTAACGGTTCACCTCGAAGAATTCGCGCAGTTTGGCGCGGCTGTCCGAACGGCCGAAACCGTCGGTGCCCAGCACGCGGTAGGTGCGGTCTTTCGGCACGTAGGCGCGGATCTGTTCGGCGAAGGCGCGGATGTAGTCGGTGGTGGCGATGATCGGACCCTCGGTGCCCTGCAGGCAGGCGGTGGCGTACGGCACGCGCTGTTCCTTGCCCGGATTGACCAGGTTCCAACGCTCGGCATCCTGGCCTTCGCGCGCCACCAGGGTCAGCGACGGTGCGGACCAGATATCGGCGGCGATGTCCCAGTCGTTCTTCAGCAGCTCGGCGGCGAAGATGGACTCGCGCAGGATGGTGCCCGAACCGATCAGCTGAACGCGCTGCTTGCTCGTCTTGTCGCCTTCCTGCAGCAGGTACAGGCCCTTGAGAATGCCCTCTTCCTGGCCGGCTTTGAGGCCCGGATGCGCGTAGTTCTCGTTCATGATGGTGATGTAGTAGAACACGTCTTCCTGTTCCGTCACCATGCGGCGCAGGCCGTCCTGCACGATCACCGCCAGCTCGTGGCCGAACGACGGATCGTAAGGCACGCAGTTCGGGATGGTGGCGGCGACGATGTGGCTATGGCCGTCTTCGTGCTGCAAACCTTCGCCGTTCAGCGTGGTGCGGCCGGCGGTGCCCGCCATCAGGAAGCCACGGGCGCGCATGTCGCCGGCGGCCCAGGCCAGATCGCCGATACGCTGCATACCGAACATCGAGTAGAAGGTATAGAACGGGATCATCACGCGGTTGTTGGTCGAGTACGAGGTCGCGGCGGCGATCCACGAGCTCATGCCGCCGGCTTCGTTGATACCCTCTTGCAGGATCTGGCCGGCCTTGTCTTCGCGGTAGTACATCACCTGGTCCTTGTCGACCGGCTCGTACAACTGACCTTGCTGGTTGAAGATGCCGATCTGACGGAACAGGCCTTCCATACCGAAGGTGCGCGATTCGTCGACCAGGATCGGCACGATGCGCTGGCCCAGGCTAGGGTCGCGCAGCAGCGTCGAGATGATGCGGACGAAGGACTGGGTGGTGGAGATTTCGCGGCCCTCCGGGGTCGCGTCGAGCACGTTCTGGAAGGCCGTCAGCGGCGGCACCACCAGGGTTTCGTCGGCCTGTTGGCGACGCTGCGGCAGGTAGCCGCCCAGCGCGGCGCGGCGCTCGTGCAGGTACTTCATTTCCGGCGAGTCGTCGGCCGGTTTGAAGAACGGGATCTCGGCCAGCTTGTCGTCCGGGATCGGCAGGGCGAAGCGGTCGCGCATTTCGCGGATGGCTTCGTCGTCGAGCTTCTTGGTCTGGTGGGCGGTGTTGCGCGCCTCGCCGGACTTGCCCATGCCGAAGCCCTTGACGGTCTTCACCAGCAGCACGGTCGGTTGACCCTTGTGCTCTTGGGCGATCTTGAAGGCGGCGTAGATTTTGTGCGGATCGTGGCCGCCACGGGTCAGGCGCCAGATGTCGTCGTCGGTCATGTTGGCGACCATTTCGAGCAGCTTCGGATGCTTGCCGAAGAAGTTCTTGCGCACGAAGGCGCCGTCCTTGGCCTTGTAGTTCTGGTATTCGCCGTCGACGGTTTCCATCATCACGCGTTGCAGGATGCCTTCCTTGTCCTTGGCCAGCAGCTCGTCCCAGCCCGGACCCCAGATGACCTTGACCACGTTCCAGCCGGCGCCGCGGAAGTCCGCTTCCAGTTCCTGGATGATCTTGCCGTTGCCGCGCACCGGACCGTCCAGGCGTTGCAGGTTGCAGTTGACGACGATGACCAGGTTGTCCAGACGCTCGCGCGCGGCCATGCCGATGGCGCCCATCGATTCCGGCTCGTCCATCTCGCCGTCGCCGCAGAAGGCCCAGACCTTGCGGTTTTCGGTGTCGGCGATGGAGCGGGCGTGCAGGTACTTGAGGAAGCGCGCCTGGTAGATCGCCATCAGCGGGCCCAGGCCCATCGACACGGTGGGGAACTGCCAGAACGACGGCATCAGTTTCGGGTGCGGGTAGGACGACAGGCCCTTGCCGTCGACTTCGCGGCGGAAGTTGATCAGCTGGTCTTCGCTCAGGCGGCCTTCGAGGAAGGCGCGGGCGTAGATGCCGGGCGAGGAGTGGCCCTGGATGTACAACAGGTCGCCGCCGTGGTTCTCGCTGGGCGCCTTCCAGAAGTGGTTGAAGCCGATGCCCAGCATGTTGGCCAGCGAGGCGAAGCTCGACAGGTGGCCGCCCAGGTCGCCGTCGGCGCGGTTGGCCTTGACCACCATCGCCATGGCGTTCCAGCGCATGTAGGAGCGCAGGCGCTCCTCCAGCTCCAGGTTGCCGGGACAGTGGGTTTCCAGGTGGGTCGGGATGGTGTTGACGTAGGCGGTGTTGCTGGAGAACGGGATTTGGGCGCCACGGCGGCGGGCCAGGTCAACCAGACGTTCCATCAGGTAGTGCGCGCGTTCCGGACCTTCCTGTTCGAGCACCGCTTCCAGTGCGTCCAACCATTCTTTGGTTTCTTGCGAATCAGGGTCGGTGGCGGTGCTCGCCGTTACCTGGTCAAGTTGAGCTGACATGTATTAAGTCTCCTGTGTGAGTGCCCGAATCCGGTACGCTGTCGGACGGTGGAACGCTGATTATTTACCAATACTTCTATGACGTGTACCAATTCTAACAGCAGTTTTTCAGTTTTTCAAATTACGATACGACATTCCATATTGTGGGATTTATTGTTTTTCCTGATTGAAACATTGTTGCAACGCAGCACTGGCGCGGCTCGGCGAGGGGCTGGGCCGGGCGAAGCGGCCCAAGCAGAAAACCCCACTGGCGTAAATCTGGGGTCGGACCCCGCGGGGTCCGACCCCGGCTGTGCGCCTTTGGGTGGGTTTGTGGCCGCCGGCGCCTCAACCGGGCGGCATGAGGGTC
>NZ_JAEMNU010000139.1:38252-142653 GCF_016461825.1 Rugamonas violacea
TTGTGGCCGCCGGCGCCTCAACCGGGCGGCATGAGGGTCTGCGCCCGCCGCCCCAG
Source organism: Rugamonas violacea (assembly GCF_016461825.1). Lineage (GTDB taxonomy): Bacteria > Pseudomonadota > Gammaproteobacteria > Burkholderiales > Burkholderiaceae_D > Rugamonas. The sequence goes on from NZ_JAEMNU010000139.1 coordinate 38,309, forward strand.
GCTTTATAATCTTGCTTTTCCCTCCCACCTGCCAAAATCATGCCTGCACAACTGATCGACGGAATCGCCCTCTCCCAAAAACTGCGTGGTGAAATAGCCGCACGCGCCGCCGCCTTGAGCGCCAAGGGCAAGCAACCCGGCCTGGCCGTGATCCTGGTCGGCGAAGACCCGGCCAGCCAGGTCTACGTGCGCAACAAGGTCAAGGCTTGCGGCGATGTCGGCTTCCACTCGGTGCTGGAGAAGTACGAGGCCGACCTGGCGGAGGCGGACCTGCTGGCGCGCATCGATGCGCTGAACAACGACCCGGCCATCCACGGCATCCTGGTGCAAATGCCGCTGCCCAAGCACATCAACCCGCACAAGGTGATCGAGGCGATCTCGACCAGCAAGGATGTCGACGGCTACTCGGTGCTCAGCGCCGGCGAACTGATGACCGGCCTGGCCGGCTTCCGCCCGTGCACGCCGTACGGCTGCATGAAGCTGATCGAATCGACCGGCGTCGACCTGCGCGGCAAGCACGCCGTCGTCATCGGCCGCAGCAACACCGTCGGCAAGCCGATGGCCCTGCTGCTCTTGCAAGCCAACGCCACCGTCACCATCTGTCATAGCGCGACGCCGGACCTGGGCCTGCACACCCGCCAGGCCGACGTGGTGGTGGCCGCCGTCGGCCGCCGCAACACGCTGACGGCCGACATGGTCAAGCCGGGCGCCATCGTCATCGACGTCGGCATGAACCGCGACGACGCCGGCAAGCTGTGCGGCGATGTCGATTTCGCCAACGTCAAGGAAGTCGCCGCGCACATCACGCCGGTGCCGGGCGGCGTCGGACCGATGACCATCACCATGCTGTTGATGAACACGGTAGAAGCGGCTGAACGTATTTAACCAGTGGGCGCGGCCCGGCCGCGCCGACCACCTATTGGACAAAAGATGACTACTGACGATTTGATTACCGGCAATCCCCTGTTGGACTTTTCCGGCCTGCCACGCTTCGACGCCATCAAGGCCGAGCACGTCACGCCGGCCATCGACGCGCTGCTGGAACAAAGCCGCGCCGTCGTCGCCACGCTGGAGGCGCCGTCGGCGCACGTGACCTGGGACAATTTCGTCACGCCGCTGGAAGACGCCACCGAGCAACTGGGCCGCGCCTGGGGCATCGTCAGCCACCTCAACAATGTGGTCGACACGCCCGAGCTGCGCGCCACCTACAACGACAACCAACCGAAAGTGACCGAGTTCTGGACCGCGCTGGCGCAGAACGAGGCGCTGTTCGCCAAATACAAGGCGCTGCAGGCCGACGCCGGCTTCGCCGCGCTGGCGCCGGCGCGCCGCCGCATCATCGACAACGCCGTGCGCGATTTCCGCATGGGCGGCGCCGAGCTGCCGGACGATAAAAAAGAGCGCTTCGCCGACATCCAGGAAGAGCACGCATCCGTCTCGACCCGCTTCTCCGAAAACGTGCTCGACGCCACCAACGACTACAAGCTGCTGGTGGCCGACGAGGCCGAGCTGGCCGGCCTGCCCGACGACGTCAAGCAGGCGGCCCGCGCCGCCGCCGAGAAGGAAGGCAAGGCCGGCTGGGAATTCTCGCTGCACTTCCCGTCCTACTACCCGATCCTGCAATTCGCCGACCGGCGCGCGCTGCGCGAGACGGTGTACCGCGCCAACGCCACCAAGGCCTCCGAGCAGGGCGAGGTGTTCAGCGAGCGCGACAAGTGGGACAACACGCAAAACATCGTCACCTTGCTCAAACTGCGCGACGAGGAGGCCAAGCTGCTCGGCTACAAGAACTTCGCCGAGGTGTCGCTGGTGCCGAAGATGGCGCAAAGCCCCGAGCACGTGATCCAGTTCCTGGAAGACCTGGCCAAGCGCGCCCGCCCCTACGCCGAGCAGGACTTCGCCGAGCTGCAACAATTCGCCAAGGCCGAGCTGGGCCTGGAGCAACTCAAGGCCTGGGACATCCCCTACGCCTCGGAAAAGCTGCAGGAACGCCGCTACGCCTTCTCGGCCCAGGAAGTGAAGCAATACTTCCCCGAGCACAAGGTCATCGACGGCCTGTTCCGCCTGGTGCAGAACCTGTTCTCCGTCACCATTTTGCCGGACACGGCCAGCGCCTGGCATAAGGACGTGCGCTTCTACCGCATCGAGCGCGACGGCCGCCTGGTCGGCCAGTTCTACCTCGACCTGTACGCGCGCGCCGGCAAGAGCGGCGGCGCCTGGATGGACGACGCCCGTGGCCGCCGCCTGGACAGCAATGGCGCGCTGCAAACGCCGGTCGCCTATCTGACCTGCAACTTCACCGAGCCTGCCGTGCAGGACGGCGTGGCGCAACCGTCGCTGTTCACCCACGACGAAGTGATCACCCTGTTCCACGAGTTCGGCCACGGCCTGCACCACATGCTGACCCTGGTCGACGAGATCGGCGTGTCCGGCATCTCCGGCGTCGAGTGGGACGCGGTCGAGCTGCCGTCGCAGTTCATGGAAAACTTCTGCTGGGAATGGGAGGTGCTGCAACACATGACCGCCCACGTCGGCACCGGCGAAGCGCTGCCGCGCGCGCTGTACGACAAGATGCTGGCGGCGAAGAACTTCCAGTCCGGCCTGCAAACGCTGCGCCAAGTCGAGTTCTCGCTGCTCGACATGCACCTGCACTACGACTACGCGCCGGCCGGCGACAAGTCGGTGCAGCAGCTCATCGACGAGGTGCGCGGCCGCTTCGCCGTCATCGTGCCGCCCGCCTTCAACCGTTTCCAAAACTCCTTCGGCCACATCTTCGCCGGCGGTTACGCGGCCGGCTACTACAGCTACAAGTGGGCCGAGGTGCTGTCGGCCGACGCCTACGCCGCCTTCGAAGAGGCGGCGGCGCTGGGCGGCGGCGCGCTGTCGAGCGAGACGGGCAAGCGCTTCCAGCAGGAGATTCTGGCCGTCGGCGGCTCCCGTCCGGCGCTCGAATCGTTCACCGCCTTCCGTGGCCGCGAACCGAGCATCGACGCGCTGCTGCGCCACAGCGGCATGGCGGCCTGAGGGCCAAACCAGGGCAAACCAGGGACGCACCGGAGGCGGAGATGAGACTCAAGCTGGCAGCAATCCTGTTGTTGTGCGCCGGCGCCGCCGGCGGCGTCCACGCCCAGGTCTACAAATGGGTCGACGAGAAGGGCGTGACGCATTACAGCGACGCGCCGCCACCGCCCGGCGCCGGCAAGGCCGCCAAGGCCAAGGTGGAGCTGAAGTCCTTCTCGACCGGCGCCCCCGCCGTCGAATTGCCGGCCGAACTGGCGGCGGCGGTGCGCAACCGCCCGGTCACCCTGTACAGCACGGTCCAATGCGAGGCCTGCGACCGCGCCCGCGCCATGCTCTTGGCGCGCGGCATTCCCTTCCGCGAGAAAACCGTCAACACGGCGGACGACCAGGCCGCCTTGAAGAAGGCCGGCAGCAACGGCCAGTTGCCGCTGCTGCTGGTCGGCCGCAGCAAGCAGATCGGCTTCGAGCAGGGCAGCTGGGACGTGCTGCTCAGCGACGCCGGCTATCCCCCGCAAAAGATCCTTCCACCCAACTACCAGCATCCGGCCCCGGTGGCCGCCGCGCCGCTGCCGCCAGCCGACACCGCCGAACAGGCGGGCGCGGCGGCGCGGGCCGAAGCGCGCGCCGCCGCCGAGGAGGCGGCGCGCCGCCGCAAACTGCCGCCGGCCGAGGCGGCGCCCGCCTTCCAGTTCTAGGATGGGCCGCGAGCGGGTAAAATGGTCGCATCGCCAGAACTGAGCAATCCCCGGAACCGACAGCCCATGACCCGTATCGATTTTCACAGCAACGTCCCCGACAAGATCGCCTATGCCTGCCGACTGGTGCGCAAGGCCTGGGCGGCCAACACCCGCTTGGTGTTGATGACCGACGATGCGGCGCAACTGGCGGAACTTAACGCGGCGATGTGGACGTTTTCCGCCACCGACTTCCTGCCCCACGTGCTCGCCGGCGACCCGCTGGCGGCGCAGACGCCGATCATCCTGACCGACGACGACGCGGCCGCCCTGCCCCACTACGAGCTGCTGGTGAACCTGTCGCAGCGGGCGCCGGCCAATCTGGCGCAGTTCGCCCGGATGATCGAGGTGATCTCGTCCGACGAAATCGATGCCGCCGCCGGCCGCAAGCGCTACGTCGCCTACAAGCAGCAGGAGTATCCGCTCACCCACTTTGTCGCAGGCAAAACATGAGTTCATCCTTTGACGCCAGCATTCCCGTCCTGACCGAAGTGTTGGTGGACGAGCCGGTGTCGAGCACGGTCGCCCTCGCCAGCGCCGCCGCGCCCGCTGCGCATGTGGCGAATGTGGCGAATGCGGCGAACCTGGCGGATGTGGCGGATGTGGCGGATGTGGAGGGCCTGGCGCCGGCCGCCCCGAGCGCGCCGTCCGGCCTGAGCGAGGCCGATCTGGCGGCGCTGGAACAACGCCTGGCCGAACGCATCCTCCAGCAACTGCAGGGAAGAATCGACTTCGTGCTGGAACAGCGCATCAAGGACAATCTCACCGAGGTGCTCGACCACGCCCTGCGCGACCTGACCGGCGAAATCCGCGCCGGCCTGCAGCTGACGCTGGAAAAAGTCGTCGCCCGCGCCGTGGCGCAAGAGTTGGCGCACTTGCAGGTCCACAAGAAGTAAAGCCGACCGGCAAGCCGCCGTGGCAGGCCGCCGGGCCGCCCGCCCGCTGCCGAAAACATACAGCCGTAAGCAATTATGACAAAAAGGTCAAAAACCTCACCTTCGCGCTTTGCTAACCATTTTTTTTGTTGTACCTTCTGGCCTTGTACAAACTAATGAACGGCGTTCATGAGACGCTGCTGTTTTCAATTACTTGGAGAATGTTTATGCTGTTTAAGACTAAGTTGATTCCATTCGCCATCGCCCTGGCTTTCGCCGGCAGCGCCAATGCGCAGGAAGTGATCAAGATCGGCCACGTCGCGCCCGTCTCCGGCGCCTCCTCCCACCTGGGCAAGGACAATGAAAACGGCGCCAAGATGGCGGTCGAAGACTTGAACGCCAAAGGCTTCAAGATCAACGGCAAAGCAGTCAAGTTCGTGCTGGTGCTGGAAGACGACGCGGCCGATCCGAAACAGGGCACGGCGGTGGCGCAGAAGCTGGTCGACGCCAAGGTCAACGGCGTGATCGGCCACCTGAACTCGGGCACCACCGTGCCCGCCTCGAAGATCTACTTCGACGCCGGCATCCCACAAATTTCGCCGGCGGCCACCACGCCGCAGTACACCAAGCAACACTTCAACACCGCCTTCCGCGTCGTCGCCAACGACAACAAGCTGGGTGGCACGCTGGGCGCCTACGCGGTGCAGAAACTGTCGGCCAAGAAAATCGCCGTCATCGACGACCGCACCGCCTATGGCCAGGGCGTCGCCGAAGAGTTCGTCAAGGGCGCCAAGAAAGCGCTGCCGGCAGTGCAGGTCGTCGGCAAGGAATTCACCAACGCCAACGCCACCGACTTCAACGCCATCCTGACCACCATCAAGGCCAAGAATCCCGACCTGATCTTCTTCGGCGGCATGGACTCCGTGGCCGGCCCGATGCTGCGCCAGATGAAGGCCTTGGGCATCAAGGCCAAGTTCATGGGCGGCGACGGCGCCTGCACCGAGATGCTGCCGAAACTGGCCAGCGACTCGATCAGCGACGACCTGGTCACCTGCGCCGAAGCCGGCGGCGTGACGCCGGACCAGCAGAAGAACCTGGACGATTTCCAGGCCCGCTACCAGAAGAAATACAACTCGCCGGTGCTGCTGTACGCGCCGTACGTGTATGACGCGGTGATGACCATGGCCGCCGCGATGGCCGAGGCCAAGTCGGCCGAGCCGGCCAAGTACCTGCCCTTCCTGGCCAAGATCAAATACCAGGGCGTGACCGGCCCGATCGCCTTCGACGCCAACGGCGACATCAAGGACGGCTCGCTGACCCTGTTCACCTACAAGGGCGGCAAAAAGACCAAGATGGAAGTGGTCAAGTAAGCTCGCCGGGATAGTCTGACAACAAGAGCGCGTCGTGCGAACGGCGCGCTCTTTTGCTTCCTCAGGCGCCACTGCGAGGCCGGCAAGAGCCAACGGCGCAACCCGGGGTCAGACCCAATGGGGTCTGACCCCAGCTCTTCGCCGCTGGGGTTTGCCGGCACCGCCGGCGCCTTGGCAGCGCAAAAAAAAACGCGCCGAAGTCGGCGCGCTGTTTTTTGGCCGGGCAGAATTACTTCTGCGCCAGCACCCATTTCACCAGGGTCTTGGCTTCGGCCTCGGTCACCTGTGGATTGGCTGGCATGGGGATCGCACCCCAGGTGCCGGAGCCGCCCTTCATGACCTTCGCCACCAGCTTGGCTTCGGCGTCTTTTTGACCGGCGTACTTCGCCGCCACGTCTTTATAGGCCGGACCCACCAGCTTGCTCGCGACCGCGTGGCAAGCCATGCAATTCTTTGCTTTCGCCAAATCGGCATTGGCCATCGCAGCCTGCGAAGCGAATGCGGACACTGCCAACATACCAACCATCATCAAAGTGCGTTTCATTGTGTTCTCCATAGTAAACCTGTCGCAATTCTACCCCGTTTTGCCGAGCAGTACGACGACCGAATGCATACAAAACGTGCCCCGCCTGCCCGTGGTTGACGGGCGTATCACGATATAACTGCCAGTTTTTGTAATTGTTTGTAAGATGGAGGCTCAACTGGGAGTCCGCCATGCCGATCATCCTGCTCATCCTGGCCCTGTGCGGCCTGCGCTATTTTGAAGTCTGGCGTTTCGCCGAAGTGTCGTGGTGGTGGATCGTCGGCCTGATGGTGTTCGCCTTCGTCTGGTTCGAGTTCCTCGAACCGCTATTCGGCCTGGACAAGCGCAAGGCCCACAACGTCGACGAGAAGCGGCGCCAGCAGCGCGTCAAGGACAACTTCGACAAACGCAAATAGACGCCGGCGTGCTGGCGGCGTGCCGGCGGCGCCAGCAAACCCCAGGGCGTGAAGCCAGGGTCAGACCCCTCGGGGTCCGACCCTAGATTTACGTCGCGGGGTTTGGCCTTGGATTTACGCCGCGGGGTTTGGCCCGCGCCGCGCCGAACTAGCGCTTCAGTTGCGACAGGTCGCGCACGGCGCCACGGTCGGCCGAGGTGGTCAAGGCGGCGTAGGCTTGCAGCGCCTGCGACACCACGCGGTCGCGCTTGCTCGGCAGCCAGGCGGCGGCGCCCTTGGCTTCCATCGCGGCGCGGCGCGCGGCCAACGCGGCGGCGTCGATGCGCAGGTTGATGCTGCGCTCGGGGATGTCGATGTCGATCATGTCGCCCTCTTCCACCAGGCCGATGGCGCCGCCCTCGGCCGCCTCCGGCGAGGCGTGGCCGATCACCAGGCCGGACGAGCCGCCGGAGAAGCGGCCGTCGGTGAACAGGGCGCAGGCCTTGCCCAGGCCCTTGGACTTGATGTACGAGGTCGGGTACAGCATTTCCTGCATGCCCGGGCCGCCCTTCGGTCCCTCGTAGCGGATGATGACGACGTCGCCTTCGTGCACGGTGTCGCCGAGGATGGCCTCGACGGCCGCGTCCTGGCTCTCGAACACGCGGGCCTTGCCGCTGAATTTCAGGATGCTCTCATCGACGCCGGCGGTCTTGACGATGCAACCCTTCTCGGCCAGGTTGCCGTACAAAACGGCCAGGCCGCCGTCCTGCGAGTAGGCGTGCGCCTTGTCGCGGATGCAGCCGGTGCTGCGGTCGGTGTCGTTGCTGGCGAAACGCTCGGACTGCGAGAACGCGGTCTGGGTCGGCACGCCGCCCGGCGCGGCGCGGAACAACAGGCGCACCGCCGGGTCGTCGCTGCGGGTGATGTCGTTGCGTTCGATCGCCTCGGCCATGGTCGGCGCGTGGATGGTCGGCAGGCTGGTGTCGAGCAGGCCGGCGCGCGCCAGCTCGCCCAGGATGGAGAAGATGCCGCCGGCGCGGTGCACGTCCTCGATATGGTATTTGTCGGTCATCGGCGCGACCTTGCACAGACAGGGCACCTTGCGCGAGATGCGGTCGATGTCGGCCATGTTGAAGTCGACTTCGGCTTCGTGGGCGGCCGCCAGCAGGTGCAGCACGGTGTTGGTGGAACCGCCCATCGACACGTCCAGCGCCATCGCGTTTTCAAACGCGGCCTTGCTGGCGATGGCGCGCGGCAGCACCGAGGCGTCGTCCTGCTCGTAGTAGCGCTTGGCCAGTTCGACCACCAGGCGGCCGGCGCGCAGGAACAGTTCCTTGCGGTCGGAATGGGTGGCCAGTACGGTGCCGTTGCCCGGCAGCGCCAGGCCGAGCGCCTCGGTCAGACAGTTCATCGAGTTGGCGGTGAACATGCCGGAGCAGGAACCGCAGGTCGGACAGGCCGAGCGTTCGATCTCGGCCACGTCGGCGTCGCTGACCGACTGGTCGCCGGCCTTGATCATGGCGTCGACCAGGTCGAGCTTGATGATCTTCTGCGCGCCGTCGACCACCTTGATGACCTTGCCGGCCTCCATCGGCCCGCCCGAGATGAACACCACCGGGATGTTCAGGCGCATCGCGGCCATCAGCATGCCGGGGGTGATCTTGTCGCAGTTGGAGATGCAGACCATGGCGTCGGCGCAGTGGGCGTTGACCATGTACTCGACCGAGTCGGCGATCAGGTCGCGCGAGGGCAGCGAGTAGAGCATGCCGCCGTGGCCCATGGCGATGCCGTCGTCGACGGCGATGGTGTTGAATTCCTTGGCGACGCCGCCGGCCGCCTCGATCTCGCGGGCGACCAGCTGGCCCAGGTCCTTCAGGTGGACGTGGCCGGGCACGAACTGGGTGAAGGAGTTGACCACGGCGATGATCGGCTTGTCGAAATCGCCGTCCTTCATGCCGGTGGCGCGCCACAGGGCGCGGGCGCCGGCCATGTTGCGGCCGTGGGTGGTGGTGCGGGAACGGTATTGCGGCATGATGCGGTCTCCAGGAGGGGCGCGCCCCGGCGCGGCTGGCGGGGTCGGCGGGTATGGTGGCGGATAAGTGCGGACTAGGCTCGATTAGCACCAGATTGCCTTGCGCGGGGGCGGGTGTCAAATATATGATTTGCCTGTCTGTGAGTCGTAAAAGATATCGAACCCGCCAATCTGAATAGAAACACATATCGATGAACCTGGAACTGCGCCAGCTGCGCTACTTTGTCACCGTCGCCGAGGAGCTGCACTTCGGCAAGGCCGCGCTGCGCCTGCACATGACCCAGCCGCCCTTGTCGCAAACCATCCTGGCGCTGGAGGAGCTGCTCGGCGCCGCCCTGTTCGAGCGCAACCGCCGTGGCGTGGCGCTGACGCCGGCCGGCGCCGCCCTGCTGCCGGAGGCGCGCCGCCTGCTGGCCCAGGCGCAGGCACTGCCGCAACTGGTGCAGCGGGCCGCCGCCGGCGAGGTCGGCCGGCTGACCCTGGCCTTCGTCTCCTCGGCCGACTACAGCGTCTTGCCGCCCTTCCTGCGCGCCTACCGGGGCGCCTATCCGCAAGTGCAGATCACCTTGCTGGAGGCCACCTCCGACCTGCAACTGGAGCACCTGCTGCACCACCGCGTCGACGCCGGCCTGTTGATTCCGCCGCTGCCCGACCGCGCCAGGGTCGAGCTGGACTACCTGCCGGTGCTCAAGGAACCACTGGTGCTGGCGGCGCCGAGCGGGCTGGAAGCGCTGAAACAGCCGGGGCCGGTGGCGCTGGCCGCGCTGCCGCCGCTGCCGCTGATCATCTTCCCGCGCGCCATCTCGCCGGCCCTGCACGACGCCATCCTGTCGGTGTTCCGCGCCGCCGGCGTCACGCCGCCCATCGGCCAGGAGGCGATCCAGATGCAGACCATCGTCAGCCTGGTGTCGGCCGGCATGGGCATCGCCCTTGTGCCACAATCGGTGTCGAAGCTGATGCGCCCCGGAGTAGAATACCGCTCGCTGTCCGATCCCACCCCACAGGTGGAGACCGGGCTGGCCTGGCGCCGCGACAACGACTCGCCGGTCCTGCAAGGCTTTTTGGAATTATTACGAAAGAACACACAATGCTGATACACCCGATGCCCGACCCGATCGCCCTTTCACTGGGCCCGGTGCAGATCCACTGGTACGGCCTGATGTACGTGCTGGCCTTCGCCCTGTTCATCGCCCTGGGCCGGGTGCGCATCCGCCAGCCGCACATCGCCGCGCTGGGCTGGAAGAATGTCGACCTGGACGACATGCTGTTCTACGGCATGCTCGGCGTGGTGCTGGGCGGCCGGCTGGGCGAGGTGCTGTTCTACCGCCCCGGCTACTTCTTCGCCCATCCGCTGGAGATCCTGCAGGTCTGGCACGGCGGCATGTCCTTCCACGGCGGCTTCATCGGCGTGATGCTGGCGATGGCCTTCTGGGCCCGCAAGTCGGGCCGCAACGTGCTCGACGTCTACGACTTCATCGCCCCGCTGGTGCCGCTGGGCTACGCCTGCGGACGCCTGGGCAACTTCATCAACGCCGAGCTGCCCGGCCGCGTCGCCGACGCCAGCCTGCCGTGGGCGATGATCTGGCCCAACGTCGACGCGCTGCCGCGCCACCCCTCGCCGATCTACCAGTTGCTGGTGGACGGCCTGCTGGTGTTCGTGCTGCTGTGGCTGTATGCGCGCAAGGAGCGGCCGCGGCTGGCCGTCGGCGCCATGTACACCTTGCTGTACGGCTGCGCGCGCTTCTTCACCGAATACTTCCGCACGCCGGATTGGCAGGTCGACTTCGCCGGCTTCGCCATCTCGTCGGGCCAAGTCCTGTCGCTGCCGATGATCCTCGGCGCGTTGCTGCTGCTGGCCTGGGCCTATCGCGACAAGGGCACGCGCACGGCGCGGGCGTTGGCGTGATCGCGCGCGACACGCCACGCTTGCCGCCGACCCGGCAGGAATCGGAGGGCAGTTCGCCCGAGGCCGTGGCCGCCAGAAAAATGGCGCGCGAGCAAAGGGACGCGCTGGTGCGCGGCGTCAGCTCGATCGACGACATGCGCGAAGCGATCAAACGTGTCGCCCGCGGCATCGCGCCGATCGCCGCCGTGCCGCGGCTGGGCATGCTCGACGCCAAGGCCTTCCGCGCCCGCGCCGCCGCCGGCCTGCCCTTCCTGACGAGCGGACTGGTCCAGCGTTGGCCCTTGTCCGCCCTCACGCCGCAGACGCTGCGCGAGCACTTCAGCCACCTGCCCGTGCGCGCGCGGGTGGGCGACTACATCAACACCGCCTTCGCCACCGACCGGGCGATGCAGGACATGTCGATGCTGGAATATCTTGAGCTGGTCGCCGCCGGCCGGCACGAGCTGCCGCCCTATCTGGGCAATCTGGAATTGCGCGAATTGAACCGCCTGTGCCACTGGCCCAACTATTTCGACAAGATGGGGCCGCCACGCTTTTGGCTCGGCCCGGCCGGCACGGTGACGCCGCTGCATTGCGACTACGACGACAACATCTTTGCGCAGATTTGGGGCAGCAAACGGATCTTCCTGTCACCGCCCCACCACCACGAGTTCCTCTACCCGCGCGAGGCCAACGCCATCCTGTTCGGCTCGCCGTTCGACCCCGAGGCGCCGGACTTCGAGAAGTTCCCCCTCGCCCGCCAAGCGTTGATGCTCGAAGTCGTCGTCAATCCCGGCGATCTGCTGTACGTGCCCGCCGGCTGGTATCACCAGGTGCGCGCGCTGACGTTTTCGCTGTCCTCCAATCGCTGGGCCAGGGCGCTGCCGTTCGCCTTGGGCGGCGACACCTCGCTGCGACGCCCGGCGGACTAGCCATCCGGGCCTTGAGTCAAGGCGCCAACCACGAAAAAATTCACCCAAGGGCGGAGAGCCGGGGTCGGACCCGCCGGGTCCGACCCCGGTTTCCGCCTGTGGGTGGTTTTTGCAGCCGCCGGCGCCTCAGCCTAGTGGAAAGCCTTCCACAACATATACGCGGCCAGGCAATACAGCACGACGGCGAACACCTTCTTCAGCGTCGCCACCGGCAGCCGGTGCGCGGTGCGCGCGCCGAGCGGGGCGAAGACCACGCTGGCGCTGGCGATCACCGCCAACGCCGGCAGGTAGATGAAACCCAGCGAGTGTGGCGGCAAGTCGGCCACGTCCCAGCCGTAGAAAATATTCGACAAGGTGCCGGCCAGCGCGATGGGGAAACCGAGCGCGGCGCTGGTGGCGACGGCGTTGTGGATCTTCACGTTGCACCAGCCCATGAAGGGGATGGAGATGAAGCCGCCGCCCGCCCCCACCAGTCCGGCGATCAGGCCGATCAGGCCGCCGGCGGCGAACATGCCGGCGGTGCCGGGCAGCTCGCGGCCGCCGCTGGTTTTTTTCCCCAGCAGCATCTGGGTCGCCGAAAAGGAAATGAACAGGCCGAAGAACAAGGCCAGCACGGTCGACGACATTTGCTTGCCTATCCACGGCCCGATCCACGAGCCGAGCAAGATTCCCGGCGACAGCAGCGCGACGATGCGCCAGCGCACCGCGCCGTGCAAATGGTGGGCGCGCACCGAGGACATCGAGGTGAACAAGATCGTGCCCAGCGACGTGGCGATGGCCATGTGCACGATCACCTCGGGCGCGAAGCCGCGCGCGCTGAAGATCATGGTGATGAAGGGCACCAGGATCATGCCGCCACCGATGCCCAGCAAACCGGCCGAGAAACCGCCGAAGGCGCCCATCGACAGCAACACCAGCACCAATCCCCAGTCCATCAGCGGCCCCGTGGCGGCCGGGCCGGCGCGGCGACCCGCCGGCCGGGTGAGAGGGCGGCGGCGGACGGTGCGGCGGCGGACGGCGGGGATATGGGCATGGCGGGGACAAATAGAAATGGTGGCGGACAGCCGCGCGCAGTGACGAGCGGCAATATTGGCTCGATGGTACACCATGCCGTGGCGGCGCGCCGCATATTGGCGAGATGGCAACATATCGTCGATCCGCCACCACTATTTCTTTCCTTGTGGAATTTTTTGCGATAATGTTGATGTCACGCATTGCGTGCGCCGTCATTTCCCCACCTATTCGCGCCTTCGCCGGCGCCGCCCAATCATGAAGAATTTAAATATCGGTACCCGCCTCGCCGCCGGCTTCGCCCTGCTGCTGGCCTTGATGACGCTCATGACGGTGATCGGCATCAGCAACCTGCAGACCGTCGCCGAGGGCACGCAGAACATGATGCAGCAGCCGCTGGCCAAGGAGCGCATGGTGGCCGACTGGTACACGCTGATCCACACCAGCGTGCGGCGCACCGGCGCCATGGCCAAGAGCAGCGACCCGTCGCTGGTGGCCTTCTTCGCCGAGGACGTGGCCAACTCCTCGCGCGATGTCAACGCGCTGCAACAGAAGGTCGAGGCGCTGCTGGAGACGGCGGAGGAGAAGGAGCACTTCGAGCAGATGAAGGTGGCGCGCAAGAACTACCTGGCGGTGCGCGACGCCGTCGGCAAGCTCAAGGCCGAGGGCCAGGCCGAGCAAGCCAACACGCTGCTGGAACAGCAGTTTGTGCCGGCCGGCAAGCAGTACATGGGCCAGTTGCAGACCCTGCTCAACATGCAGCGCACCAGCATCGACGCCACGGCGGCCCAGATCAACACGGTCTACAAGCACAGCCGCAACTTCATGATCGGCTTCGGCGTGCTGGTGCTGCTGGCCGGCGTGGCCTGCGCCTGGTGGCTGACGCGCGGCATCATCGTGCCGCTGCACCACGCCGTCGACATCGCCGTCGCCGTCGCCAACAAGGACCTGCGCAGCGACATCACGGTCGACTCGGCCGACGAGACCGGCCGCCTGCTGCAGGCGCTGAAGACGATGAACGACAGCCTGCGGCACATCGTCATCGACGTGCGCAACGGCACCGGCAACATCGCCAGCGGCAGCAGCCAGATCGCCGCCGGCAATATGGACTTGTCGGCGCGCACCGAACACCAGGCCAGCAGCCTGGAGCAGACCGCCTCGTCGATGGAGGAGCTGACCTCGACGGTGCGGCAGAACGCCGACAACGCGCGCCAGGCCAACACGCTGGCGCAGACCGCCTCGTCGGTGGCGCAGGGCGGCGGCGCCGCCGTGGCCGAGGTGATCGACACCATGGCCGCCATCCACGCCTCGGCGCGCAAGATCGGCGACATCATCAGCGTGATCGACGGCATCGCCTTCCAGACGAATATTCTGGCCTTGAACGCGGCCGTCGAGGCGGCCCGGGCCGGCGAGCAGGGTCGCGGCTTCGCCGTCGTCGCCGGCGAGGTGCGCAACCTGGCCCAGCGCAGCGCCGCCGCCGCGCGCGAGATCAAGACGCTGATCGACGACTCGACCAGCAAGGTCGACGCCGGCAGCGCCCAGGTGAGCAAGGCCGGCGCGACCATGCGCGAGGTGGTCGACAGCATCCAGCGCGTCACCGACATCATGGGCGAGATCACCACCGCCAGCGCCGAGCAGAGCATGGGCATCGAGCAGGTCAACGAGGCCATCTCGCAAATGGACGAAGTGACCCAGCAGAACGCTTCGCTGGTCGAAGAAGCGGCGGCGGCGGCGGCCTCGTTGCAGGAGCAGGCGGCCGCGCTGGCCGACGTGGTCAGCGTGTTCAAACTCAACGAGGGCGGCGCGCCACGCGCGCCGGCGCGGGCACGCCTGCAAGGCTAGGCCGCCCCGACGCGCTCGCATCGATATTGCCCGTGTTGGCCTGGGCTGCCAATTATGGATTTTTTTGGGTATAATGGGACCAACAACTAATCCGCAACGCCGGTGTGGCTTGACCATCTGGGGTGTGGGGGGGAAAGCCGGCGCAAGCCGGTTTTTTCATTTCCGGGAGATGCAATGGCAGGGGCGACGACAGTGCCACCGCTTCGCACGCGGGTGTATATCGACGGCTACAACCTCTACTATGGCTGCCTGAAAGGTACGCCTTTCAAATGGCTCGATCTGCTCACCCTGTTTGAGCAGCATATCCTTCCCTCCAGTACGACCCCCGGAAAGACCAGCGCCTTGCTCCCGCTAGGCATCAAATTCTTCAGTGCGAAGATTCTCGAGAAAGCCGCCAAGGCGCATGATTCTGTTTCCTCGCAAGCCCGCTACCATACCGCCCTGCGCAAACTGTACGCCGGCCGCATCGAGTTGATCGAGGGCTACTATTCCCTCATCGAGTCCAAAGCCAAGATCGTCGATGCGGCGGTGCCAAACAAATGGCCGCGCGATTGCCAGGAAATCCTCGTGTGGAAACTGGAAGAGAAACAATCCGACGTCAACCTGGCGCTACATGCCTACCACGACGCGATCACAGGGCAAGTCGATCATGTCGTCATCGTCACCAACGACACGGATATCGCGCCGGCGCTGGCATTGATACGTGCCCACACCAACGCGACCATCGGCTTGGTCGTGCCGGCGAAACAACAGGTGCGGATGCCGAACACGGAACTGTCCAAGCTGGCCCACTGGCTTCGTTCGCACATCACAGACAAGGAACTGGCGGAGTCACAATTGCCGCGGGTGATCGACCTGGGCAAGAAGCCGACCATCAAACCGGAGTCATGGTATGCGCGCCCCGATCTGCTCGCGCAGGTGTTACTGCTGGCGACCCGGATCCGGGGTGGCCGCAGCAAGGCATTCAAGTGGATGGAGGAGGAAAATCCGCATCTTGGCGGCATGGCGCCGATCGCCCTGGTGGAGAGCGAAGAAGGCGCAGCCCGGGTCATCGATTACATAGAGCGTTACATCGCTCTGAATTGCATCACCCCTTGTTGAGCAGCTTGACGATGGTGTTCCACTGGCCGGCGCTGACCGGCGTGATCGACAGGCGGCTGCCCTTTTGCAGCAGCACCATGTCTTCCAGTGCGGGAATGGTGCGCATCTCGGCCAGCGGCAACAGCCGCGTCTTCTTCAAGGCGCGCACGTCGACGGCGCTCCAGCGCGGCTGTTCCGCCGTTGCCTTGGGGTCGTGGTATTTGCCGCCCGCCTCGAACTGGGTGGCGTCGGGATAGGCGGCGCTGGCCACCTCGGCCAGGCCGGCCACGCCGGGTTGGGCGCAACTGGAGTGGTAGAACAGCACGCCGTCGCCGGGCCGCATGGCGTCGCGCATGAAGTTGCGCGCCTGGTAGTTGCGCACGCCGAACCAGGAGACGATGTGCTTGGGCGCGGCCAGCACGTCGTCGATGCTGACCTCGTCCGGCTCGGATTTCATCAACCAATATTGCATCGGGTTCCCTCCAGACGGCGCACAGGGCGGACAAACAAACGGACGTAAAAAAACGGTTGCGCACCGAGGTGTTGCAACCGCTCTTTTGAATAAGTACCCCGCCTGTGCCGCTATGCCGGCATCCCGAACCAAACGGTTCAAGGTGGTCACAGTTAGTTCAATTTCGGGTTCGTCGGACTAGCGACGCTCACTCCCATCAAACAAAATTCCGCAACCGGTGCACATAAATGGTTCAAGGAATATATGACAATCGCGAACACTGCAGGGTGGACGAAGTTTACTCTTTTGTCCCGATCAGGGGAAGAGCTTTTGCGAATTAAAACAGGACCTCTTGCGGCGTCAGCGCCGTGTCGAGCACCTTGTGCATGGCGCTGATCTTCTGCTGCACCTCAAGGATGGAGAGCTCGGACAGCGGTCCCTGCGGCGCTTTCACCGAGAGGAATTCGGCCGCCATGCCGAGCGCCGCCATGACGGCGATGCGGTCGTTGCCCTTGACCTTGCCGGCGTCGCGGATCGAGCACATCTTCTTGTCGAGGAAGGCGGCGGCCTCGCGCAGCGCCCTCTCCTCGTCGGCCTTGCAGACCAGGCGATAGGGCTGGCCCATGATGGCGATGTCGAGCTGGATCATTGCGCCTCCTCCTGGTCGGCCGACGCCATGGATTCGGCCACCAGCGCGGGGATATTCTCCAGCAGCGCCTCGACGCGGGCGGCGGCCTCGCCCAGACGGGCCTGATAGCCGACGTTGTCCCTCACCAGGGCGGCGTTGGCCTGGCGCAATTGGCCATTCTCCCGGCGCAAGGAGTGGGTCAGCTCGGCCAGCTGGTCGATTTTGGCGGATAGTTCTTGGAATTCGGAAATCATCCCGTCACTATAGGGCGGCAAGCGAAGCCCCGTCAACCGAATCACATGCTTGCGGCGCATTTTTCCGGGCCGGCGGCAAGATTTTCTCCGGCGGCCGCGGCAGCGGGCCTAGCAGCCGCGCCGGCCGCATGTTTGCGGCATATCAACAGTCGGCGACATCGAACCGACAAACGACCATGTTGATATGAAATAAATGCGGACGCGCCTTGAAATACCGCATAAGCGTCCCTATAATTGGCACTCGTTAGTAGAGAGTGCTAACAACTCTTTATGGCTGTATCAACATTGTTGATGTGGCAACCACACTGAAGACGGGGCCAGGCACACGCCGGCTTTGAACTCACACGCACTACAACCATTGAACTAAAGGAGTTTTGTATGAACCTTCGCCCTTTGAACGATCGCGTCATCGTCAAACGTCTCGACCAGGAAACCAAAACCGCGTCCGGCCTGATCATCCCTGATGCAGCCGCTGAAAAACCGGACCAAGGCGAAGTGCTCGCCGTAGGCAATGGCAAGATTCTGGAAGACGGCAAAGTCCGTCCGCTGGATGTCAAAGTAGGCGACCGCGTCCTGTTCGGCAAATACGCCGGCCAGACCGTCAAAGTCGACGGCCAGGAACTGATGGTCATGCGCGAAGAAGACATCATGGCGATCGTCGTCAAGTAAGTCTTCTTTACTAAGACGTAGCAATCCCCTATTCCACAAAATTCTGGAGAAACAACATGGCAGCTAAAGAAGTGATTTTCGGCGACGCAGCGCGCGCCAAAATGGTTGAAGGCGTCAACATCCTGGCCAACGCGGTCAAGGTCACCCTGGGTCCTAAGGGCCGCAACGTGGTGCTGGAGCGCTCCTTCGGCGCCCCGACCGTCACCAAGGACGGCGTGTCGGTCGCCAAAGAGATCGAACTGAAAGACAAGCTGCAAAACATGGGTGCGCAGATGGTCAAGGAAGTTGCTTCCCGCACCAGCGACAACGCCGGCGACGGCACCACCACCGCCACCGTGCTGGCCCAAGCCATCGTGCGCGAAGGCATGAAGTTCGTTGCCGCCGGCATGAACCCAATGGACCTGAAGCGCGGCATCGACAAGGCGGTCGCCGCCACCGTCGAAGAGCTGGCCAAGATCGCCCGTCCTTGCACCACCACCAAAGAAATCGCCCAAGTCGGCGCGATCTCGGCCAACTCGGACTACTCGATCGGCGAGCGCATCGCTGAAGCGATGGAAAAAGTCGGCAAAGAAGGCGTCATCACCGTGGAAGACGGCAAGTCGCTGAACGACGAGCTCGACATCGTTGAAGGTATGCAGTTCGACCGCGGCTACCTGTCGCCTTACTTCATCAACAACCAAGAGAAGCAAGTCGCGATCCTGGACAATCCATTCGTCCTGCTGTGCGACAAGAAAATCTCCAACATCCGTGACCTGCTGCCGGTACTGGAACAAGTCGCCAAGGCCGGCCGTCCACTGCTGATCATCGCAGAGGACATCGAAGGCGAAGCGCTGGCGACCCTGGTCGTCAACAACATCCGTGGCATCCTGAAAACCTGCGCCGTCAAGGCCCCGGGCTTCGGCGACCGCCGCAAAGCCATGCTGGAAGACATCGCTGTTCTGACCGGCGGCCAGGTTGTTGCTGAAGAAGTCGGCATGACCCTGGAAAAAATCACCCTGGAAGAACTGGGCCAGGCCAAGCGCATCGAAATCGGCAAAGAAAACACCATCGTCATCGACGGCGCCGGCCAAGCTGCCAACATCGAAGCCCGCGTCAAGCAAGTGCGCGTGCAAATCGAAGAAGCGACCTCGGACTACGACCGTGAAAAACTGCAAGAGCGCGTGGCCAAACTGGCCGGCGGCGTTGCCGTGATCAAGGTTGGCGCAGCCACCGAAGTCGAAATGAAAGAGAAAAAAGCCCGCGTTGAAGATGCACTGCACGCTACCCGCGCTGCCGTGGAAGAAGGTATCGTTCCTGGCGGCGGCGTTGCCCTGCTGCGCGCACGTGCCAACATCACCGTCAAAGGCGACAACCCGGACCAGGACGCAGGTATCAAGATCGTTCTGCGCGCCATGGAAGAGCCACTGCGCATGATCGTGCAAAACGCCGGCGAAGAATCGTCGGTCGTGGTCGCGGCTGTCCTGGCCGGCAAAGGTAACTACGGTTACAACGCCGCCAACGGCACCTACGGCGACATGGTCGAAATGGGCGTGCTGGATCCAGCCAAGGTCACCCGTTCGGCACTGCAAAACGCAGCGTCGATCGCCGGCCTGATGCTGACCACCGACTGCATGGTTGCCGAAGCCGCGGAAGACAAGGCAGCTGGCGGTATGGGCGGCATGGGTGGTATGGGCGGCATGGGCGGCATGGACGGCATGATGTAATTGCCGGCCGGTCGGGCGCGCGCGGCTTAGGCGGCGCGCACCAGCCAGCCAATCAAGAAGGGCCGGTTCCTCGCGGAGCCGGCCCTTTTTCCGTTTGGTCACGACTAAGGCAACCGCCCGCGTCGTTGCGCTATGTCACATTGGCGGATTGCCTGAGTTTCCTCGTTGCTTCCTGCAAGAGCAGCACCGTGTCGAATGCACGATCAATGGTTAGCTCCTCATAGCCGAATCCCTTTTCTACCAGCATCAGCAACCATTCTGTCAGCACTTCATATTCGACCATTTCCAAGCCCAAAAATCTATCCAACATAGACTCGTCCCAATACTCTGGCACGGGGCCGTAATTAAGTTGCGACAATACGGAGTCCACCTCCAGGCTCGTTATACACAAGTTTGAAATGTTGCCCTGACTCCGCCATAATTTCCTTTGCATTCAAGAACTTGTTTTAGCCATTGTCAACTTTCGCAAGATCGCGTTACTCTTACCTTTTGCGAGGCGCAATTGGCAATCAGATCGACAGCATGGATTGATAGGGAGTTCGGACGGCTTGCCTTGGCCGATGCGCGCCTGAATCGGCGAGCGAGGACTTTGCTGAAAAGTATGACAGCGGAAAAGCGCGCCTCGCCCAATAAAAAAGCCGCCCTCAGGCGGCCGCTTGCTGGACTTCGGCTTAAAGACAGCTCTAAAAATCCGTCGTTCTCGCGTAAGCGGGAACCTATACGTCGCATCTTGTCTAGCGCAGCATGGGTTCCCGCCTGCGCGGCGGTCCGCCGATGCGGAACGACGAATTCAAGCTTATTCGATGCGCCCTTAAGTTGATTTTCTGCGTCTTGCAGCGAAACCAACTATGCCCATGCCAGCCAGCAACATGGCGTAGGTTTCGGGCTCAGGCACCGGTGCGGATATATCCTTGATCGTCAGGGTATAGCGTCCTGGGCCCTGGCCACCCTCGGTAAGGGCGAAGGTCCCAAGTTTAAATGTCGGTGCCTCCTCGAGACCAGTAAAGAGTTGTGGACCATCGGTAGTTACAAGATCCACCCCGTTATTCTTGATCAGAAATCCACCGAATATAATTGAATTCCAGAAGTAAAGATTAGTTTTCGGCAAAAACACACCGTCAAATGTTCCTGACACATCATCAAGGATAAAAGCTAAGCCATTTTGCTTATTATAGGATATCGGTGACGAATCCAATGTAAACTGCGCGGAATAACTGCCGGTAAGGGTAAATTGGTATGGTGCGGCACTAGCTACCCCAGCCCAAGCAAGTGCTGCTATCACTGCGGCACCGCGCAATATTTGTTTAACTTTCAATTTCATCGCAGCAATCTCCTGTTAGTAATCTGCCTAAATATAAATAAACAATAGTTTCCCTATCAATATTGCCAACATTATCATTGTTTGGAAAATTTTGCAATTGTTGCTTTATTGTTTTTTTAAATTAAAAAACTGCCATGGCTTCGTTGCGCAAATTCGCAGCGTCAACGCGGGTAGATGTCGGCGGCGACGCTGCGGATGGCGTCGAGCAGGATGCGGGCGCCGGGCGAAAGCAGCTGATTCTGCCGCGTGATGATGCCGAAGGCATCCATCTGGCAGGGCAGCTCGACCGGCACGATGGCGAACACTTTGAGCCGCGCGTAGCTGTGCGCCAGCTCGCGCGGGAAGGCGTGCAGCAGGTCGGAACGGCGCAACAACTCGCTGATGACGGCCAGCTCGCTGGTGTCGATGACGTTGACCGGCGGCTCGATGCCGACGCGGCGGAACATCATGTCGAATTTGTGGCGCAGCACGCTGCCCGGCGGCGACAGCACCCAGCCGTAGCCGGCGATGCGCGCCAGGTCCAGATTCGGTTCACCGAGCAGCGGGTGGCCGATGCGCGCCACCACGCACAGCGGTTCGCTGGCCAGCTCCTCGTAGTGGAACTGGGCCTTGTCCTGGCGCTCCAGCAGGCGGCCGATCATGAAGTCCAGCGCGCCGGCCTGCAACTGCTCGATCAGGCTGTTGCTCATATCGACCTGGATGCCGATGCGCAGCAGCGGCGAGTGCTGCTTGACACTCAGCACGGCGGCCGGCAGCAGGCTGACGCTGGGCGTGATGATGGCGCCGACGTTGACCTGGCCGACCAGGCCGGCCTTCAGCGCGGCGATGTCGTCGTGGGCGTTGTACAGGTTGGCCAGCGCCATGCGGGCGTGGCGTATCATCGCCTCGCCGAAGATGGTCGGCTCGACGCCGCGCGTGGTGCGCTCGAACAGCTGCACGTCGAGCAGCTCCTCCAGCTCCTTGAGCTGCTTGGAGGCGGCCGGCTGGGTCATCGCCATGTCCTCGGCGGCGCGGTGGATGTTGCGCTGCTCGTCGAGCGCGACCAGCAGCAGCAACTGGCGCGTCTTCAGGCGGGTCTGCGGTGCGCGCCGTGGCGGTGCCTGGTTCATGGCGCCGACGCGCCGAAGCGCGCCGCCGGTACGCCGGCCACTTCGACCCGCACGGCGAACAGGCCGCCGGCCAAAGGCGTGGCGGCCAGCTGCTCGGCGCTGTTGCCCTCGCGCGCGGTGGTGATGTACAGCGTCTTCAAATCGGTGCCGCCCAAGGTGCAGGAGGCCGGATTGCGCACCGGCAGATGCACCGTCGCCAGCAGTTCGCCGGACTCGCTGTAGCGACAGACGCGCGCACCGCCCCACTGGGCGATCCACAGGCAGCCCTCGCTGTCGACGGTCATGCCGTCCGGGCCACCCTCGCCGTCCGCAGGGTCGAACTGGCGCCACAGCGCCGGCTCGCCCAATTCGCCACGGACGTCGATCGGATAGGCTTGCACGCGGCCCAGGTGGCTGTCGGTGTGGTACAGCGTGGTGCCCTCGCGGTTGAAGGCCGGGCCGTTGCAGATGTGGTAGCCGGCCGCCTGCACCTGCCAGCTGAAGTCGTGGTCGAGACGGATCAACTGGCCGTCGGCGCGGGTATAGTCGCTGTTGTGCATCGAGCCGGCCCAGATATGGCCGGAGGCGTCGGCCTTGGCGTCGTTCAGGCGGATGCCGGCGGCGGCGTCGAAGGGCCGCGCCACGTATTCGAGGCGCAGCTCCGGCTCCAGCCACAGGTGGGCGATGCCATCGCGCAGGCCGGCCATGAAACCGTCGCCGTCGCGGCGCGGGATCAGCCAGCACATGTACTCGGGCAGCGTCCAGCTGTGGCGGGCGCCGTTGCCGGCGTCGCCAAGGTCGAGCGCGTGCAGGCGGCAGCCCTTGAGGTCGACCAGGTACAGCCGCTTCTTCTCGGCCAGCCACAGCGGCGCCTCGCCCAGTTCGGCGCCCAGCGCCCAAATGCATTCCGCTTCCAGTTCAACCATCCAATCCACCCCATATCGACAATGAAATCCCCTGCCCCCATCATACGGCCATACCGGGCAGCCAGGAAGAGCGCACTGTTGGCGGCGCCGGGCGCACAGGCCAGCGCCACGCAGCCTGCCACCATGCGCCTGGTACGCCTGGTACGCCTGCGCGCCTAGTGCGACTCGCGCGGCACGGCGTCGCCACGGCAGCCGACCAGGAAGTCGAGGTCGACGCCCTGGTCGGCCTGCAGCACGTGGTCGAAATACAGCTTGGCGTAGCCGGACTTCGGCGCCACCGGCGCCACCCAGGCGGCGCGGCGGCGCGCGATCTCGTCCTCGGCGACCAGCAATTCGAGCCGGCGGCCGGCCACGTCGACCTCGATCATGTCGCCGTCGCGCACCAGCGCCAGCAGGCCGCCGGCCATCGCCTCGGGCGCCACGTGCAGGATCACCGAGCCGTAGGCGGTGCCGCTCATGCGCGCGTCGGACAGGCGCACCATGTCGGTTACGCCGGCCGCCAGCAGCTTGGCCGGCAGGCCCATGTTGCCCACCTCGGCCATGCCGGGATAGCCCTTCGGTCCGCAGTTCTTCAGCACCATGATGCAGTCGGCGTCGATGTCGAGCGCTGGATCGTCGACCCGCGCCTTGTAGTGCTCGATGTCCTCGAACACCACGGCGCGGCCGGTATGCTGCAACAGCGCCGGCGTCGCCGCCGACGGTTTGATGACGGCGCCCAGCGGCGCCAGATTGCCGCGCAGGACGGCGATGCCGCCGCTGGCCAGCAGCGGCTTGTCCAGCGGCCGGATCACCGCGTCGTTGAAGCACTCGGCGTCGCGGTTGTTCTCCCACACGGTGTGGCCGGTGACGGTCAGCGCGTCGCGCTGCAGCAGGCCGGCTTCGGCCAGGCGGCGCAGGACCACCGGCAGGCCGCCGGCGTAGTAGAAGTCTTCCATCAGGAATTCGCCCGACGGCATCAGGTTGAGAATGGTCGGCACCTCGCGGCCCAGGCGGTCCCAATCGTCCAGACTGAGATCGACGCCGACACGGCCGGCGATGGCCAGCAAATGCAGCACGGCGTTGGTGGAGCCGCCGATGGCGGCGTTGGCGCGGATCGCGTTCTCGAAGGCGGCGCGGGTCAGGATCGCCGATGGGCGCAGGTCGGCATCGACCATCTCGACGATGCGGCGGCCGGCCATCACGGCCAGCGCGTGGCGGCGCGAGTCGACGGCGGGGATCGCCGCGTTCTCCGGCAGCGCGATGCCGAGCGCCTCGACCATGCTGGCCATGGTCGAGGCGGTGCCCATGGTCATGCAGTGGCCGGCGCTGCGCGACATGCAGCTCTCCGCCTTCATGAATTCGTTTTGGCTCATCTGGCCGCCGCGCACCGCCTCGGAGAACTTCCAGACGTGGGTGCCGGAGCCGATGGTCTCGCCGCGATACCGGCCGTTGAGCATCGGCCCGCCCGACAGCACCAGCGTCGGCAAATCGACGCTGGCGGCGCCCATCAGCAGCGCCGGCGTGGTCTTGTCGCAGCCGACCAGCAGGATCACACCGTCCAGCGGATGGGCGCGGATCGACTCCTCGACCTCCATCGCCGCCAGGTTACGGAACAACATCGCGGTCGGCCGCATATTGGTTTCGCCCAGCGACATCGCCGGGAACTCCAGCGGCAGGCCGCCGGCCTGCAGCACGCCCTGCTTGACCTTCTCGGCCAACTGGCGGAAGTGGGCATTGCAAGGGGTCAGCTCGGACCAGGTGTTGCAGATGCCGATCACCGGACGGCCGTCGAAACTGTCGTCGGGCAGGCCCTGGTTTTTCATCCACGAACGGTGGATGAAGGCGTCCTTGCTGGTGCCGCCGAACCAGTGCTGCGAGCGGCGCATTTTTTTGCCGTCCGGGTTATTGTCGTTGCCATTGCCGTTGCCATTGCCGTTGCCATCTTCGTGCTTGCTCATGTCTGGGTATCCTTATTGGGTAAGCTGCGTGGTGGCCTGCGTCCGGCGCCAAGCCGCGACGTAGGCTGCGGCGCGGAGCGCCAAGGCATCCAGGCTGGCGCCCGGGGTGTAGAGTTGGCCGCCGATGCCGAAGCCGCTGGCGCCGGCGCCGACCCAGCCGGCCATGTTGTCGGGCGTGATGCCGCCGACCGGCCATAGCGGCACGCTGGCCGGGATCACGCTCTTGAAGGCTCTCAGTCCGGCATGGCCGAGCATATCGGCCGGGAACAGCTTGAGCGCGTGGGCGCCGGCGTCGAGCGCGGCGAAGGCCTCGGTCGGCGTGGCCACGCCGGGCGCGCAGTACATGCCCAGCCCGACGGCGCGGCGGATCACCGCCGGATTGCAGTTCGGCGAGACCAGCAGGCGGCCGCCCGCCTCATACACCGCCTCGACATCGGCCACGCTGAGCATGGTGCCGCCGCCGATCAAGGTGTCGGCCGGCGCGCTGGCCGCCAGCAGGGCGATGCATTCCAGCGCGCCGGGCCGGTTCAGCGGCACTTCGAGCGTGCGGAAGCCGGCCTGGTACAACACGTCGGCAACGGCCAACGCCTCGGTCGGCGCCAGCCCGCGCAGGATGGCGACCAGGGGAAGTTCGGGAGCGCTGGGGATCATGGTTTATGCCTGGTTGAGAAAGCGGGACAGTGCGGCGCAGTAGACCTGGTGCGGATCGAGCACCGCGCAGTACAAGCCGAAATGGGCGGCGGCGGCGGCGTAGCGCTGGGCCAGCGCCGGCGAGCCGATGACGTCGATGCGCGCACGGTCCGAGGGGAAGGCGGTGGCGAATAGCGAGTCGGCGGCGGCGGTCTTGTCGATGTTGAAGTCGGCGGCGGTCGAAGCGGCGGCGGCGGCGGTGGCGGCGGCGGCGGCGGTCGAAGTGGCGGTGGTGGTGGTGGCGGCTGCGGTCGAAGTGGCGGTGGCGGCGGCGGCAGTTGTAGCGGCGACGAACTCGGCGCCGATCAGCAGGCCGCTGACGAAGCCGGCCGCCTGCGCCTGCGGCATGACGCCGGCGACGACGCGGGCACGCACGCGGAACAGCGAGTTGGACAGCGGCTCGCGCAGCGCAGCCTGGCGCAGGCCGGCGGCGAAGGCTTGCGGTTCGGCGCTGTCACCGTCCATCAGCGCGGCCAGCGTGCCGCCGCCGGCCAGCATCGCGTACAGCTCACCGGTCATGTAGGTTGCGATGCTGACGACCACGCCGTCGCGCAGCAGCACCCATTTGCTGTGGGTGCCGGGCAGCACCAGCCAGCCGTCGCGGCGACCGAGGGCGACCGCGCCGAGCAACTGGGTCTCCTCGCCGCGCATGACGTCGACGTTGACGACGGCGCCAGTGCCGGCGCGGTAGCAATAGCCGGGCACGATGTGGCCGCGACCGGCCCAGGCCGGATCGGCCAGCGGCGCCAAGTGGGCGGGCAAGCGCTCCAGCGGTAGCGCGCAGTCGGCGTAGGCCACCTCCTGCCAGCCGGAGGCGCTGCCGACCATGCCGGACAACAGCAGCGGCACATCGCTGGCGATGTCCATCGCGGCGAGCAATTCTGCCAGCGATGCGCCGAAGCGGCCGCGCGCGGCCAGCATGCCCTGGTTGTCCTCGTGGCGCGCCAGGCAGTTGCCCTGCCGGTCGATCAGGTAGGCGCGGCGGTTGCTCGTGCCCCAGTCTATGCCGAGTAATGTGTGGTTCATGATGGTGGAGGCGGTGTGGTGGCCGGAAGATGCGCCGGACGGAACTACTTGGAATCTGGCAACGATAGTATGAAAACCAAAGATAACAATCCAATGAATTAATTCTGAAAAGTGATAACCAAAAAGAATCAGCCATGCGAAGCGGCGCGGCTGAGCTTGCGCTCGCGCAAGCGGCGGCGCGGCCGTCCCCCTATAGTGAAAGGCCAATCGCCCGTTCTAGCACCGTCAGGGAGCCACCATGGACACCGTCAGCCCGCCCCGCCCCATCGTCAACTCGCAAAAAAAACAACAGGCCTTCGACGAGCAGGCGCACCGACTCGGCCTAAAGCCGCGCGACCCCTGGGTCGGCGGCTATGTCGACTACGAATGGGACCACCTGCGGCTGGTGCTCGACGCCATGCCCCTGCAGCTGGAGGACGTGGCGGTGCTGGAGTTCGGCTGCAACGTCGGCGCCTCGGCGATCCTGTTCTCCCACCTGGGCGCGCGGGTCAGCGCCACCGACATCTCCGACGAGTGGGTCAGCCTGGCGCGGCTCAACGCCGAGCGCTACGGCATCGACAACATCGACTTCCGCCACGTGCCCGACTCGCGCCAGCTGCCCTTCGCCGACGGCCAGTTCCAGCTGATCGCCTGCAACAGCGTGCTCGAATACGTCGCGCCGGAGCAAATCGCCGCCGTGCAGCGCGAGCTGGACCGGGTGCTGGCGCCCGGCGGCATGATCCTGCTGACCGGCACCAGCAACCGCCTGTGGCCGCAGGAGGCCCATTCCGCCCTGTGGCTGAGCAACTACCTGCCACGCTGGCTGGACCGACTGTGGGGCAAACCGTTGCAACGCGGCATGTGGCCCTGGCGGGCGGTGCACGGCTTCGGCCCCGGCTATGTCAACCTCGACACCGCCCATCCCGACAATTTCTTTGCCCGCTCGCGGCTGAGCATGGGCGCGCCGGCGGCCAAGCTCAGGCCGCTGCTATGGGTGGCGCGCCGGCTCGGCGTCGGCCCGGGGCTGCTGGCGCACAATATTTCCTGCCTGCTGCAAAAACCCGCCCGCTGAGCGCCGCATCGGGCGCTGCGCGCCCGACGCCGGCGCGCGCCGCCCGCCGGGGAATTGTTGCTGGCGGGATTTCTTTGGTTTAGTATGGCCGACTCTTACTATTCCACTGCAAGGCAGCTGTCATGGCGCAACGCCGCTCGAACAAACATTCCGCCGCCGATAAGGCCGCGATGGCGCTGGCCGCCGTGCTGGTGCTCACCTTGGGTGGCGCCCTGTCCTACCTGAAACCCGTGTCCGCCCTGCCCGCGCCGGTCGAGATGGCCGGCGTGGCATCGCAGCCGGCAGCGGCGCAGCCCGTGCCAACGCCGGCCGCAGCGGCCGACGCCAGCCCCCAGGCCACCGCGCCGAGCAAGCATCGCAACAAGGAACAGGCCGCCGCCGCGCTGATGGCGCTGCCTGAATTGCGCGCCTGGTCGGCCCAACTGGAGCGCGAATCCGGCGGCAAGGTGCACGGCGCCGTGATCGAGTACGACAGCGCGCAGCGCAGCATCAAGGGCAAGCGCTACTACCAGTTCAGCTTCGTCGAAAACAGCGCCGAGGCCGCGCTGCGGCGCGACAGCTTCCTGGTCTCCGACAGCGACGACGAAATCCTGGTCGAAGACATCGTCAACGACGAGCCGATCAGCCTGGCCCGCTGGCGCCAGAGCCACTAGGCAAGCCGCCCGAGCGGACGTAAAAAAGCAGCGCCCCGACCTTCGTCGCGGCGCTGCTTTTACATTCTCCAAGCAACGCTTCAGACCGCCCGCCCCGGGTCAGCGCCCCGGGGTCAGTGCCGACATTCGGACAATTGCAAACAGCTAAGCGGGCCCGACCTGCGACTTTGCTGCTGAGCTGGTGTCCAAATGTCGGCACTGACCCCGCTGGGCTGCTGAGCTCGTGTCCAAATGTCGGCACTGACCCCGCTAGCTCCTGGCCCCGCTAGCTCTGCCCCCGCTGGCTGACCCCACTGGGGTTGGTTGTCAGGCCGCCGGGCGGCCGGCCGGGGCAGGTGCGCCCACGGCGCCGTTGACCCGCCCCACCCACCAGACCGTGAATAAGGTCAGGCCGGCGGCCATGTAGCCGTTGCTGCCGTAGCCGATGATGTGGCCGCTGCTGTCGCTGTGCAAGCCCATGCCGCCGATCAGGGCGCCGACGCCGCTGCCCAGCTGTTGCAGCGCGGAGTTGGCGCTGAGGAAGGCGCCGCGCTTGGCCGGCTCGGGGATCGTCGTCATCAACGCTTGCAGGGGGATGTTGCGGCCGGCGACGGAGGTCATGAAGAAGGGGAAGAACAGTATGATCGCCAGCAAGGGCATCTGCGGCATGTGCGTCATGAACAGCATCGGCAAAATCGAGAACATGGCCATATAGCGGTACACCTGATGCTTGCCGGCACGGTCGGCCCAGCCGCCGATCAGCCGCGAGCTGAACAAGGTGGCGCAACCGCCGGCCAGGTAGACGTAGGTGATCTCGGCCGGCTGCACGCCGAGATTGTTGACCAGCACCGGCGAGATGAAGGGGATCACCAGCATGCCGGTCAGCATGTTGACGCCCGACAGCAGGAAGGCGCTCAGGTGGCGCGGCACGCGGAACAGGCCGATCAAGTTGGGCACCACCTCGGACAGCGGCACGCGCTTGCTCAGGTGGCCGTCCAGCTTGGGCAGCACGCGGGCGGCCAGCGCCCAGATGATCAGCGAGAACACCACCAGCAAATAGAACGGCGACTGCCAACCGAACTTGGCCGCCAGCACCACGCCGACCGGCACGCCGGCCACCGCCGCCATGCTGAACGAGGTCATCACGATGCCGGTGGCGGCGCCGCGCCGCTGCGGCGGGATCAGGTCGCCGATGATGGCCATGACGATGGAGGCCAGCACGCCGCCGGTCAAACCGGCGAAGGCGCGCGACCACACCAGCAGATGGAAGGTCGGCGCCAGCGCGCATGCCAGGTTGGACAGGTTGAACAGGAAGAACATCGTCAGCAGCAGGCGCTTGCGCGAGAAACGGTCGATGTAGGTGGCAGCCAGCAGGCCGGACAGGCCGGCGCACCAGGCGTAGACGGAGACGGCGCCGGACACGGTGCTGGCTTCGATGTTGAAGGCGCGCATCAACTGCGGCGCCAGCGGCATCATCACCATGAAGTCCATGACGACGGTGAACTGGGTCAGCGCGAGCAGCCACAGCAGGATGCGCTCGCGCGCCGGGGACAAGGGAAGAGTGGTCATATTATTATTGGAAAAGGTTGGTGAGTGAGCGCTTACAACTGCTCGATCTCGACGGTGGCGCGGCGCAGAATCGCCTGGATCTGGGCCAGCTTGGCCTCGTCCGGCTGGTTCTCGCGCACCTGTTGGATCACCGCCACTTTCAAGGCATGCATGCTGCCGCGCACGTCGCCGTGGCCGCCGGCCGGCTCGTTCATGCGCGCCATGATGGCGTCGACGAACTGGCGGTTCTCGGCCAGGAAGATGCTGCCCTCGGGCGTGATGGTGTGCAGCTTCTTGTTGCCGTCCGGCGTGGCCGAAACGTGGCCCATGTCGAGCAGCATCGACAGCAAGGGGTAGATGGCGCCCGGGCTGGGGGTGTAGCTGCCGCCGGCGCGCTGCTCCAGCTCCTTGATGATTTCATAGCCGTGGCGCGGCTTTTCGCTGATCAGTTGCAACACGATGTAGCGCATGGCGCCGGCGTCGAACATTTTCGGACCACGCCCGCCGCCGCCGTGGTGGCGACCATGCATGTGGTGGAAACGATGGCTTGAGTGCAGAAAACGGAACATGAGGAAACTCCTTAAGATATATCGCAATAAGATATATCTTAAACTGTTTTTTGAAGAGTTCAAGAAGCTTTTTGTAACAAGGATGTGTCGGCGGAGCACGCCGCAATACAAGAGGGCGACTTGCATGTTGTACAATTTCCCACATGAAACCGTCCGCCCTGCAATTCCACGCCCTGCTCGTCGACGACGTCGACGCCTTCCACGCCCTGCGCCTGGCCGGCATGCGGGAGAAGCCGGAAGCCTTCCGCACCAGCTACGCCGAAGAGGCCGCCCTGCCCCCGGTCCACCGGCAACAACGGTTGCTGCACACGCCGCATCAGCGCATGTTCGGCGCCTGGGACGGCGAAACCTTGGTCGGGATGGTCGGATTGAAGCGTGAGCCGATCGCCGTGCGGCACGACCGCGCCAACCTCTGGGGCGTGTATGTGGCGCCGCGGGCGCGCGGCGCCGGCGTGGCGCGCGGACTGATCGAAGCGGCGCTGGACTACGCGCGCGCGCTGCCGGAACTGCGCCGGGTGACCTTGATGGTCAACATGGACAATGCGGCGGCCCGCGCCTTGTACGCCAAGCTGGGCTTCACATTGGTGGAGGGAACGCTGGATGCGCAACGGGACGAGCAGATGCTCCTGCTGCTGGCGGGAATGCCGCCCAGTTGAGAAAACCCACGGCCGTGAATCTGGGGTCAGACCCCTCGGGGTCCGACCCCGGCTCTGCGCCTTTGGGTGGACTTGTGCGGCTGGCCGGCTCCCCTTTGAAGCAGCTCAGCGCAGCGGCCCGCCCCTCGGACGAAGAATTGCTCAGCTGTCGAGGTGGGAAATCAACAGGCGCCGGCTGTCCGCCTCGACACCGTTGCCGGCCTTGCGCTCCAACACCAGCTCGGAGTTTTGCGCATCGAGCGAGATGCCGACCGACAAAATATCGATCAGCAGCAGTTGCAGGATGCGCGAGATCATCGACAGGAAAGTGGTGCTGTCCTCGCTGTGGTCGACCGCCAGGCACACCGTGGCCTTCTTGGCCAGCGGCGAGTTGCTGCTGGTGATGGCGATGACGTCGGCGCCGGCCGCGCGCGCCGCGTCGACCGCCTGCAGCAGCTCGGGCAGCTTGCCCGAGTTGGAGATGGCGATCACCACGTCGCCCGCCGTCAGCAACTCGGCCGCCAGGGTGAACAGGTGCGAGTCGCCGTACACCGAGGTGGGGATGCGGAAACGGAAGAACTTGTGCTGGCCGTCCAGCGCCACCACGCGCGAATTGCCCATGGCGTAGAACTCGACCCGTTTCGATTTGCTGATCAGGGCGATGGCGCGGTCGAGCGAGCGCACGTCCAGCTGGTCGCGGAATTTCAGGATCGCCGAAACGGTGTTGTCGATCACCTTGGCGCTCAGATCGTGGGTGGAGTCGCTGATGCGCACCTGGCTGTGGCGCACGGGAATCGCGCCGGTCAGGCTGCTGGCGAACTTCAATTTGAAATCGGCCAGGCCGAGGAAACCGAGCGAGCGGCAGAAGCGGATCACGGTCGGCTGGCTGACTTCGGCCATGCGGGCGATGTCGGCGATCGGCTCGTTGAGCACCAGGCGCGGCTGCTCCAGCACCAGGCTGGCGACGCGTTGCTCGGCCGGCGTCAACTCGTGCTGCAGATGTTGCACGCGCTCCATCAGCGTGTTGGCGCCGCTGCGCCCGCGCAAGTGTTCGGAAAGAATCGTCGCCACGCCATAGAAAGCCGGATTCGGCGTGGTGATGACGTAGGTTGGAATCTCCGACAGATAACTGGTGAAGCGCCCTTTTGCCTCGAAGCGCGAGCGGAACGGCGACGATGCGAACCATTCGCCCATGCGCGGCACGATGCCGCCGCCGATGAACACGCCGCCGAAGGCGCCCAGGGTGACGGCCAGGTTGGCGCTGGCGCCGCCCAACATGGCGCAGAAGCATTCCAACACTTCCAGGCACAGCGGGTCCTTGTCGCTCAGCGCGCCGGACATGATTTCCTGCGAGCTCAGGTCGCGCACCTGGCGGCCGTTGCGCTTGGCGATGGCGCGGTAGATGATCTCCATGCCGGGGCCGGAGATCAGGCGCTCGGTGGAGACGTGCGACCAGGTTTGCCAGGCGTATTGCAAAATCGCATATTCGCGCTCGTCGGCCGGCGCGAAGTTGGTGTGGCCGCCTTCGCTGCCCAGGGTGACGAAGCCGTCGACGGTGGGGATGACGCCGGACACGCCCAGGCCGGTGCCCGGCCCCAGCACGCCGATGACGGAGTTGCTGGCCGGCGCGCCGCCGCCCACCTGCATCAGGTCGGCGGGTTTCAGGCCCGGCAGCGACATCGCCAGCGCGGTGAAGTCGTTGACCACCAGCAGGGTGTGCAGGCCGAGGGCGCGGCGCACCTCGTCGGTGGAAAATTCCCAGTCGCGGTTGGTCATGCGCACCTGGTCGCCGCTCACCGGATTGGCCACCGCGAGGGCGGCGTGGTTCAGCGTGATGTCGGCGTGGTCGGCCAGATAGGAGCGCAATAGCGGCACGATGCCGGTGAAATCGTCGCACTTGAGCACGCGCACGGCGCGGAACTCGCCCGGTGCCGTTTGCAGCGCGAAACGGGCGTGGGTGGCGCCGATATCGGCCAGCAGTCGCGGCCCGTCGGCAAAGGCGGTGCGATTGAGTTTTTGGTCCACTTCAGCTTGTTTCATCGTCGATTCAGTCTAAACAGATGGGCAACGGGTGTTGTCGGGAATACTTGTTGGGAATATTGTAAGCCCGCGCGAGGCGGCAAGGATAACCGAAATACGCGAGCTTAAGAAGGAACTGGCCGCAAACAGTGATCGCGGCGCCCGGCCGGTCCGCCAAGGTGCCGGTGACGCATATAAAACCCAAAGTCCGAGAGCCGGGGTCGGACCCGGCGGGTCCGACCCCAGGTTTGCGCCGCAGGGGTTTGCCCGCGTCACCAACCCGCTTGCTTGATAAGTTCGCCTTATTCAAACCGCCGCCAAAGAAGCGCAGCTTATTTGAGCAGGCCGAACCAGGCGCCAAAGGCCGGCAGTTGCAGCACGCCGTCGACCAGTTCGCCCGGCAGATCATAGCCGCTCATCTTCTCGGCGCCGGCCGCCTGCGGCAGCGGCATGCTGTGCGCCGCGCCGCCTAGGTTGAACACGGCGACAATGCTGCGCTCGCCGGCCAAATCGCGGCGCAGGGCCAGCAGCGGTTCGGGCGCGTCGAAGAAGACGATCTCGCCGCGCGTCAGCTGCGGCAACTGGCGGCGCCAGGCGATGATCTTGCGGGCGAAGGCCAGCGCCGACTCCGGGTCCTTTTCCTGTAGCGAGGCGGCCTTGGCCAGGTGCGGCGCGGCCACCGGCAGCCAGGGCTTGCCGCTGGTGAAGCCGCCGGCCGGCGCCTGATGGTCCCAGGCGATCGGCGTGCGGCAACCGTCGCGGCCCTTGAACTCCGGCCAGAAGGTGATGCCGTAGGGATCTTGCAGCAACTCGAAAGGCACATCGGCCTCGCCGAAAGCCAGCTCGTCGCCCTGGTACAAGCAGGGCGTGCCTTTGAGCGACAACTGCATCGCCAGGATCATCTTGGCGAAGGCGACCGGCGCCTCGGCGCCGCCCCAACGGCTGGCGACGCGCTGCACGTCGTGGTTGCCGACCGACCAGGAAGCCCAGCCGCCCTTGACGCGCGCCTCGAACTGCTCGACCTGGGTGCGGATGTACGGCGCCGAGCATTGCGGCACCAGCAGGTTGAAGCTGTAGGCCAGGTGCAGCTTGTCGCCGTCGGCGGTGTACTCGGCCATCACGGCCAAGGAATCGTCGGCGCCGACCTCACCGATCGCCACGGCGCCGTACTCGTTGAGCAGGCTGCGCAGCTTTTTCAGGAAGGGCAGGTTTTCCGGCCGGCTCTTGTCGTAGACGTGGGCCTGCATGCCGTAGGGATTGACGTCGGACACGGTGGCCGTGTCGCGGTTGACGGCCGGCGGATTGCTGCGCAGCTCGGGGTCGTGGAAGTGGAAGTTGCAGGCGTCCAGGCGCACGCCGTCGACGCCGCGTTCCAGCCAGAAGCGCAGGCAGTCCAGATGGGCTTGCTGCACCTCGGGGTTGTGGAAATTCATGTCCGGCTGGCTGACCAGGAAATTGTGCATATAGTATTGCCGACGCCGGCTGTCCCACTGCCACGACGAGCCGCCGAAGACCGACATCCAGTTGTTCGGCGGATTGCCGTCCGGCAGGGGATCGGCCCAGACGTACCAGTCGGCCTTGGGATTGTCGCGGCTGGCGCGGCTCTCCTTGAACCAGGCGTGCTCGTCGGCGGTGTGCGACATCACCTGGTCGATCATGATCTTCAGGCCCAGGCTGTGGGCGCGGGCGATCAGCTGGTCGAAGTCGGCCAGCGTGCCGAACATCGGGTCGACGTCGCAGTAGTCCGACACGTCGTAGCCGAAGTCCTTCATCGGCGACTTGAAGTAGGGCGAGATCCAGACGATGTCGACGCCCAGCGAGGCGATGTAGTCCAGCTTGGCGGTGATGCCGGGCAGGTCGCCGATGCCGTCGCCGTTGGTGTCGAGGAAGCTGCGCGGATACACCTGGTAGATGATCGCGTCGCGATACCAGGTGGACTGGTCGGAGGGCTGGGTTGTTGGCATCGTCATATCGTTGTCCTGTGGAGGCGGCGCGGGCAGGCATTTCGCCTGATATTGTGTTTGTAGAGAATATACATGATGGATATGAATTTTTCAATCCGCGCGACGCTCCCGAAATAATGCAAAATATGTTTTACAATCAAATACTTGCAAGATAGAACAAGGAAGAAACGACGATAAAATAGTAGTCAAACTACACAAATATCGCGCAATCCCGGCCCACCGAGCCGCCTTTCATCAACGTTCCCCGCTTGCCAAGCCCTGCCGTTCCACTTAGCATCCCGAACAGTTAAAAATAAGGGGACACAAAATGTCACTGGACACGTTACAAACGGGCAACGGGCCGATGCCCAAACAGATTCCGTACATCATCGCCAACGAGGGCTGCGAACGCTTCAGCTTCTACGGCATGCGCAACATCCTGACGCCTTTCCTGATCAGCACCTTGCTGCTGTTCATCCCGCTGGGCGACCGCCCGAGCGAGGCCAAGCACGTCTTCCACACCTTCGTCATCGGCGTGTATTTCTTCCCGCTGCTGGGCGGCTGGCTGGCCGACCGTTTCTTCGGCAAGTACAACACCGTCTTCTGGATGAGTCTGGTCTACGTGGCCGGCCACGCCTGCCTGGCCATCTTCGAGGACAATTTGAAGGGCTTCTACTTCGGCCTGTTCCTGATCGCCTTCGGTTCCGGCGGCATCAAGCCGCTGGTGGTCTCCTTCGTCGGCGACCAGTTCGACCAGACCAACAAGAACAAGGCCAAGGTGGTGTTCGACACCTTCTATTGGATGATCAACTTCGGCTCCTTCTTCGCCTCGCTGCTGATGCCGATCTTCCTGCGCGACTACGGTCCCGCCGTCGCCTTCGGCATCCCCGGCATCCTGATGTTCATCGCGACGATGGTGTTCTGGCTCGGCAACAAGAAATACGTCCACGTGCCGCCTTCGCCGCCGAATCCCGACTCCGTGCTGAACGTGGCGCGCACCGCCCTGCTGGCCAAGCGCGACGGCCAAGGCAACCCCGGCCTGGTGATGGCCGGCGTCGGCCTGCTCGGCGCCATCGGCTCGCTGGCCATGTCGCCGCAATGGGGCTTCGTCATCGCCGCCTGCACCGCCGTGGTGCTGCTGCTGGCCTTCGGCGGCATGGGCACCGCGCTGCAACTGGAACGCGCCCGTGGCGCCCATCCGGACGAGGCGGTCGAAGGCGTGCGCGCCGTGCTGCGCATCCTGATCGTGTTCGCCCTGGCCACGCCGTTCTGGTCGCTGTTCGACCAGAAGGCCTCGACCTGGATCATCCAGGCCAACGACATGAACAAGCCGGACTGGTTCCTGCCGGCGCAGATGCAGGCGCTCAACCCGGCGCTGGTGATGCTGCTGATCCCGTTCAACAACCTGGTGCTGTTCCCGCTGCTGCGCCGCCTGGGCTGGGAGCCGAGCTCGCTGCGCCGCATGACGGTCGGCATCGCCTTCAGCTCGCTGGCCTGGATCGCCATCGGCGGCATCCAGGTCTACATGGACGGCGGCACCAGCATGTCGATCGCCTGGCAGATCCTGCCGTATGCGCTGCTGACCTTCGGCGAGGTGCTGGTGTCGGCCTCCGGCCTGGAGTTCGCCTACAGCCAGGCGCCCGCCTCGATGAAGGGCACCATCATGAGCCTGTGGTATCTGGGCACCACCATCGGCAGCCTGTGGGTGCTGATCGCCAACGCCAGCGTCAAGAACAATGCCGTCAACACCTACATCGCCTCGACCGGCATGAGCGTGATCTCCTTCCAGATGTTCTTCTTCGCCGCCTTCGCGATGGTCGCCGCCGCCTTCTTCGGCTGGTACGCCAAGAGCTATCGCCTGGTCGACAACTACCGCGCCGTCGTACCGCGCTGCAGCTGAACACCCGCCCGCGCCGGCCGCCAGCGGCGCGTGGCCGCAAATAAAAAATGCCGAACCCTGGGGTTCGGCATTTTTTTTGGCGCGGTCCCGCAAGAGCCGTCTAGAAAACTACGCCCGCCACCAGGATCACGTTGGCGTACGGCGTGTGCTCGCCCGTGCGCACGATGGCGCGGGCGCCACGGCTGATCTGTTTGAACTCCTCATGACTCACGCCGACGCGCTGCGGCAGGGCCAACGCGTCCAGCGCGGCGGCGATCGCCGGGCTGCGCAGCGCCATCTCCTGCGCCACGATATGGCGCTCTACCTGCATCTCGCTGAACACCGTCGCCACCGTCTGCACAAAGCCCGGCACGCCGGCCGTCAAGGCCAGGTCGATCAGCGGCACGCCCGGCGGCACCGGCAGGCCGGCGTCGCCGATCACCACCATGTCGCCATGGCCGAGCGAGGCGATCAACTGCGACAGGGCGATGTTGAGTAAGGGCGTCTTCTTCATGCCGCGTCCAGTTCGTGCAAATAGGGGATGGAGGTCTGCGCGCCACGGCGCGTGACGCTGATGGCGGCGGCGCGCTGGCCCAGCGCGATGGCTTCTTCCAGCGCGGCGCCGGTGGCCAGGGCGGCCACCAAACCACCGATGAAGGTGTCGCCGG
Source organism: Rugamonas violacea (assembly GCF_016461825.1). Taxonomy (GTDB): domain Bacteria; phylum Pseudomonadota; class Gammaproteobacteria; order Burkholderiales; family Burkholderiaceae_D; genus Rugamonas. Next base: position 75,646 of record NZ_JAEMNU010000139.1, read on the forward strand.
CGGCGGTGCTGTCGATCGCCTTCACCTGACGCGCCGGGTAGTACCGGCCGCCGGCCGCGTCGGCCGCGTAGACGCCCTCGGCGCCCAGCGTCACCAGCACTTGGCGGCAGCCCAGCGCCAGCAACTGTCCGGCCTGCGCGGCGGCGACCGCGCCGCCCTGCGCGCTGGCGCCCAGCAGCATGGCCGCCTCGATCTCGTTGGGCACCAGATAGTCGACCTGCGCCAGCAGCTCGGCCGGCAGGCTGCGCGCCGGCGCCGGATTCAGCAGCACCGTCTTGCCCAGGCTGCGCGCCAGGGCGATGGCGTGGCTGACCGTCGCCAACGGCACCTCCAGCTGCAGCACGACGATGCTGGCCGCCGCGATCAGCTCGCGGGCGGCGTCGATGTGGGCCGGCGACAGCAGCGCGTTGGCGCCGGCCGCCAGCACGATGCTGTTCTGTCCCGCCGCGTCGACCAGGATGGAGGCGACGCCGGTGGCGGTGGCGGCGATGGTGCTGACGTGGCTGTCGTCGATGCCCTCGTCCTGCAGGGCGGCGCGCAGGGTGTCGCCAAAGCCGTCGTCGCCGACGCAGCCGATCATGGCCACCGGCACGCGGCCGGCCGCCAGACGGGCGCAGGCCACGGCCTGGTTGGCGCCCTTGCCGCCGGCGATGGTGGCGAACGGGCCGCCGCTGATGGTCTCGCCCGGCATGGGCATGCGCGGCACGCCCAGCACCAGGTCCATATTGATACTGCCGATGACGACGATCATGTTGCGGTTCCTCTTGTTTCGGTGGTTGGCGCGGCGCTGGAGCCGCGCACGTGTAATTGTGGCGCGATGATGCGCCGCTGCGGTGGCAGCAGCGGATCGGCGATGCGCGCCAGCAGGCATAGCGCGGTGATGCGGCCCATCTCGCGGCTGTTCTGCGCCACGCTGGTGAGCGGCGGATGGACGAAGCTGGCCAGGTCGATATCGTCGAAGCCGACCACCGCCAGCTCCTGCGGCACGCGCAGGCCACCCTCGGCGGCCGCGCGCAGCGCGCCGATGGCCATCAAATCGTTACAGCAGAACAGCGCGTCGGGACGCTCGGCGGCCGGCTGGCGCAACAGGGCTTGCGCCGCCTGGTAGCCGCCGGCGCTGGTGAAGTCGGCGTGACGACAGTGCGCCGGCGCGGCGCCGGCGGCGGCCAGCACCCGCTGCACGCCGTCGATGCGCTGGGTCGAAATGGCGATATCGGCCGGACCGGCGATGCAGGCGATGCGGCGGCGGCCCTGCGCCAGCAGGTGCGCGGCGGCGAGCGCACCGCCGCCCTCGTTGTCGACGCCGACCACGTCGATCACCATCTCCTTCGGCGCGCGGTCGAGCAGAACGGCCGGCACCTTCATCTTGCGCAGCAGCTCGCCGTCGGTCTGCGACAGCGCCGCCAGGATCAAACCGTCGCAGCGCTTCGACAGCAGCACGTTGACGTAGTCGCGCTGCTTGGCCGGGTCGTCATCCGAATTGCACAGGATGACGCTGTAGCCGGCGGCGTAGCAGCTGTCCTCGATGCCGCGCGCCACCTCGGAGAAGTAGGGGTTGGTGTTGTTGGGGATGATCAGGCCGATAGTGCCGGTGGTGCGGCTCTTCATCGAACGCGCCAGCGCGCTGGGCACGTAATGCAGCCGCTCGGCGGCCGCCAGCACGCGCTGGCGCGCCTCGGCGCTGACCGGCCGGGTGTTGTTGAGCACATGCGACACCGTGGTGAAGGACACCCCGGCCTCCAGCGCGACCTGCTTGATGGTGGCCATCGCCAGCGCCTCCCTAAGCGCGTTCGCCGCGCCGGCGGTAGGTGTCGAGCACCACGGCGGCGACGATCACCAGGCCGGTGATGATACGCTTCATCGGCTCGCTGACGCCGACCTGGGCCAGGCCGGCCTCCAGCACCGAGATGATCAACACGCCGATGAAAGTGCTGACGACCGAGCCGCGCCCGCCCATCAGGCTGGTGCCACCGATGACAACGGCGGCGATCACCTGCAGCTCCATGCCGACGCCGCCGTTGGGATCGGCCGCTTCCAGGCGCGACACCTGGAACAGCGCGCCGACGCCGGCCAACAGGCCCATCATGGCGTACACCAGCACCTTGCGCGGACGCGGCGCAATGCCGGACAGGCGCACCGCCTCCTCGTTGGTGCCGATGGCGATCCACTGGCGGCCGATGACGGTGCGGGTCAGCACCAGTTGGCCGGCGATGACGATGGCCAGCGCGGCCAGAATGGCCGGCGACAGGCCGAAGACGAGCGGCGCGCTGATCGCCTCGACGGCGCTACCGATGTACTCGGTGCGCGAGTTGGTGACCTGGTAGGCCATGCCGCGGGCGATCTCCAGCACGCCGAGCGAGACGATGAACGAGGGGATGCGCCAACCGACCGAGATGGCGCCGGTGGCGGCGCCGCACAGCGCCGCGCAGGCCACGCCGAGCAGGCTGGCGGTCCACACCGGCCAACCCCAGCGCACCACCGCCATCGACAGGATGGAGGCGGCCAGCGCCATCACCGAGCCGACCGACAAGTCGATGCCGCCGATGATCAGCACGAAGGTCATGCCGACCGCCATCACCACCAAGGTGGGGATGTCGTTCGACAGGGTGCTCAGGGTGCTGAGGGTGAAGAAGTGGTCGCTGGCAAAGCCGAACAGCACGCACATGGCGAGCAGCGCGCCGGTCAGGCCGGCATAGGTCTTGACGCCGCCGACGACGCCGCGTTGGAAGGAGGAAGTGGTCATGTAAGGTCCGAAATTCAGGCGGCGGCCAGGGGCGCGGCCTTGTGGGTATGGTTGTCGTTGTCGGTGCCGCCATTGGGCGACAGGTAGCCGCTGAAGGCGGCGGCCAGCAGCGCGTCCTGGCTCCAGGCGCCGCGCTCGAAGGTGTCGACGATGCGGCCGGCGCTCATCACCGCGATGCGGTCGCAGATCAGCATCAGCTCGCGCAGGTCGCTGGAGACGATCAGCAGGCCCTTGCCCTGGCGCGCCAGGTCGGCCAGCACGTTGTAGATGTCGAACTTGGCGCCGATGTCGATGCCACGGGTCGGCTCGTCGAACAACATCACCGCGCAGTCGCGGTACAACCAGCGGCCGATGACGACTTTCTGCTGGTTGCCGCCGGAGAGCTCGGCCACCTTCTGCCCGCCGTTGCGGCTGCGGATGCCCAGTTGTTCGATGTAGCGCTCGGCCACCTCGGCCTCGGCGGCGCCGTCGAGCCAGCCGGCGCGGCTGACGCCGTCCAGCCGCGCCAGGCTGGCGTTGACGGCGATCGATTGCGTCAGCAGCAGGCCCTGGCCCTTGCGGTCCTCTGTGATCATGGCGATGCCGGCGGCCACGGCCGCCTGCGGCGAATCGATGTTGGCCGGCGTGGCCAGGTCGCCGGCGAAAACCTGGCCGCTGTCGGCGCGGTCGGCGCCGAAGATCAGGCGCAGCAGCTCGGTGCGGCCGGAGCCGATCAAGCCGGCGATGCCGACGATTTCGCCGGCCTTCACATCCAGATCGGTCGGCTGCACCACGCCCGTGCGCCCAAGGCCGCGCAGGCGCAGCAGCGGCGCGCCGATGCGGCGGCCGCTCAGGTCGATCTCGGCGTCGGCGGCGCGGCCGACCATCAGCCGCACCAGGTCGGCGCTGCTGTAGTCGGTGATGTCGTCGTCGCAGACCAGCTCACCGTCGCGCAGCACGGCGATGCGGTCGGCCACGCGCTTGAGTTCCTCCAGGCGATGCGAGATGTAGATGATGGCCACGCCCTGCGCCGTCAAGCGGGCGATCTGGGCGAACAGCAGTTCCACCTCGCGGTGGGTCAGCATGGCGGTCGGCTCGTCGAGCACCAGCAGGCGGCAATCGCCGATCAGGTTGCGGGCGATCTCGATCATCTGCTGATGGCCGATGCCGAGCTGGCCGACCGGCGTCCACGGGTCGATCGCATCAAGGCCGACCTGCGCCATCAGCGCGCGCGCGTCGCGCTCCAGGCGGGCGCGGTCGATCCAGCCGAAGCGGTGCGGCAGCTGGTTCAAATACAGGTTCTCCGCCACCGACAGCGTCGGCAGCAGATTCAGCTCCTGCATCACCATGCGGATGCCGAGTTTTTCGGCGTCGCCGCGCGAGGCCGGCTGGTAAGGCTGGCCGTCGAGCAGCATGGCGCCGGTGGTGGCCGGCTCCAGTCCGCAGATGATCTTCGACAGCGTGCTCTTGCCGGCGCCGTTCTCGCCCGTCAGCGCCAGCACCTGGCCGGCGTGCAGTTGCAGAGCGACGCCGCCGAGCACCGGTTCGACATAGGTCTTGCCGATGTCGGTGAGACTCAACAAGGGACTGGGGGCGTGGGTCATGGCGTGCTCCGGCTGGACTCAGGTGGACTTGAAACGTGAACTTAAGGGCGCATCTGTCATTCCCGCGCATGCGGGAACCCATGCCACGCTGGAAAGGATGCGGTGTATAGGTTCCCGCCTACGCGGGAACGACGGTTTTTAGATTGCTCTTACGGCTTGGTGACCAGCGCGACCTTGGTCTCGATCACGCCGCCCATGGTGGCCTGGGTCTTCTTCTCGGCCAGCGCCTTGAGCAGGGTCTCGATGCCGAACACCGCCTGCTGCGAGCCGAACTGGTCGACCGTGGCCAACACGCGGCCGTCCTTCAACATCGGCTTGATGGCCTGGATGTTGTCGTAGCCGATGACCTTGACCTTGCCCGCCTTGCCGGCGGTGCGGATGGCCGAGATGGCGCCGATGGCCATGTTGTCGTTACCGCACAGCAGAGCCGTAATGTTCGGATTCGCGTTCAGCATGGCCGAGGCGACCGTGTTGGCGCTGGCGATTTCCCACTGGCCCGACTGCACGCCGACCACCTTGACGCCGGCCGCCGTCATGGCGTCCTGATAGCCCAGCGTGCGTTGCTGCGCGTTGAAGGTGGTCGAGACGCCTTCGATGATGCCGACCTGTTCGCCCTTCTTCAGCTGCTTGCCGAGGAAGTCGCCGACCAGCTTGGCGCCCTTGCGGTTGTCCGGGCCGACGAAGGGCACCAGGAAGCCCTTCTCCTTGAGCGCCGCGTCGTCCAGCTTGTTGTCGATGTTGACCACCAAAATGCCGGCGTCGACGGCCTTCTTCAGCACAGGCACCAAGGCCTTGGAGTCGGCCGGCGCGATCACCAGCGCGTTGACCTTGGAGACGATCATCTGCTCGACCAGCTTGATCTGGGCGGCGGTGTCCTGCTCGTCCTTGATGCCGTTGGCGACCAGGTCGTACTGCGCGGCGTGGGCCTTCTGATGGTCCTTGGCGCCGTTTTCCATCGTCAGGAAAAATTCGTTGGCCAGCGATTTCATCACCAGCGCCACCTTCGGCTTGGCCGCATCGGCGGCGTTGGCGGCGAACGGCAACAAAGAGATCAGGGCGGCGGATGCAAGCAGTTTCAATTGGGTGCGACGAGTCATCTGTGTCTCCATATATTGATATTAAGCATCTTTTAGACGCAATTTGGTGCGCGCAAACGTTTGCGCGATCGAAATCATAACGCAGTTTTTCGCCCGCAGCATGGCGGCGGGAAAAAAATACTATGTCTCGAAATGGAGGAGGAAGCTATTTAAGAGGTCGGGCCGCGCCGACATGAGCTGGACGTTGGTAGCGTCCATTGCGCCTGCGCGGCGCTTAACTTTGCGACTGAAATGCAGGGAAGCCTGTTCAGCCTTCCGACGCCCGCGCCGCCGTGTGGTTTGCCAAAAGAGCCGGTTGCGACACGCCAGCCACGCTATCCAATTGCAAAACATGGCGATGCAATTCCACGGTGAGCGTTTCAATCCGTGCCGCCAGCGCGTTGGTCACCGCCGTCAACTCGGTGTTTTGATGCAGCAGTGTGAGCATATCCTTGGCATCTTGCGCGGCAATGACGGCCAACGCTTCGCGATGCTTGGCATCGGCCTCGGTCCGCGCCTTATCGCGCTCAGCCTGACGTGTTTGGGCCAACAGTATCAGCGGCGCCGCATACGCCGCCTGCAGGCTGAAGGCGAGATTGAGCAAAATAAAAGGGTATAAATCGAAGTGCACCAATCCGCTGACATTGATGACGATCCACAGCAGCACAATCACCGTTTGCGCACCAAGGAACATGGGGGTGCCGAAAAAGCGCGCGAACGCTTCCGCCCGCATGGCAAAGCGATCACTGCCGAAGGTGGGTGTCAGATGTTCATGGGCGCGGTGAAAACGCAAATGATCGACCGGTGCGCCAGGGACGGGCGCGGCAGGATGGGGCGTGGATTTCATGGCAGTGTTCCAAAATGGGGGCGGCGCAGCGGAAGGAAAATGGACGCGGACGACATTGCGACAGGTCGCGCGCGGCTCAGTCTACAGCATAGAACAGTTCCAAAGCGCATCGCCTTCCTTGACGATTTTTTCGGACTTGGCTTGCTCCCGGCATCCCGCCGTTACGGATCTGATCGGCCGCTCGCCAGCCATTGAGGTGTTGAATTTCGTATGAAGACTACATGTTTTGAATTACTATATATCGCATTGTAAAGGGCTTGTTGCGTAAAAATGTAACTTGACTACTAAAATACCGTATTGGAGACGAGACTTATGGCCGGGAACGAAAACGCAGTATGGAGGAGCGCGCTCGCGCTGTCGCTGGGCGGCACCTTGGCAATCGGCGGCGCGGCCGCCCATGCCGCCGCCATCGGCGCGCCCGGCCTCGACAGCTGCACTGCCCCCTTCGCCACCGTGCTGCAGGCCAGCGGCGCCAGCGACGCGCGCGGCTACTGGCTCAACCGCCAATTGCTGCGCTGGCCCGGCGCCGACGCCGCCGTCGCCGGCAGCTTCAAACTCTACTACTCGGCCAGCGGCCAGCTCAAGGCCACGGCCGGCGCGCCGGTCAGCGGCGCCGACGGCGTGCTGGCACTGACTGCCTTCAACGGCGCCCTGCCCGCCGATGTCGCGCAGCGCTTCAAATTCATCGGCAGCGGTGCCACGCTGACCCTGCCCGCCGAGGCGCTGGCCGGCCTGGGCGCGCTGCATACCCAACAGCTGCTGCTGGTGCTGGAGGCGGCCGACGGCAGCGTGCGCGACGCCACCGCGCTGCAAAGCGCCGGCGCGCTCGACGACCTGTACGCGGCCGCCGCCAAGGCCGGCGATCTCGGCGTCAGCGTCGGCAAGGCCGGCACCGCCTTCAAGCTGTGGGCGCCGACCGCGCAGCGGGTCGCCGTCTGCACCTACGCCAGCGGCTCAGGCAAGGCCAGCGCCATCACGCCGCTGCGCTTCGACTCGGCCAGCGGCATCTGGTCGGCCGCCACGCCCGCCGACCTGTCCGGCCACTACTACCAGTTCGTCGTCGACGTCTTCGCCCGCAACACCGGCTTGGTGCGCAATCTGGTGACCGATCCCTACTCGGTCAGCCTGACCACCGACTCCAAACGCAGTTACATCGCCAACCTCGACTCGGCCAAACTCAAGCCGCCCGGCTGGGACAACACGCCGCTGCCGCGCAAGGTCGCCGCCCAGCCCGACATGACGGTCTACGAGCTGCACGTGCGCGACTTCTCGATCAACGACAGCACGGTCAGCGCGGCCCATCGCGGCAAGTACGCCGCCTTCACCGAGGCCGGCTCGAACGGCATGCAACACCTGGCCGCGCTGAGCCGCGCCGGCATGACCGACATCCACCTGCTGCCGGTCTACGACATCGGCAGCGTGCCTGAACAGGGTTGCGTGACGCCGGCGCCAAGCGGCGCCGCCGACAGCGACGCCCAGCAGGCGCTGGTGGCGGCCAGCCAGGCGCGCGACTGCTACAACTGGGGCTACGATCCCTACCACTACAGCGCGCCCGAGGGCAGTTACGCCAGCGATCCGGCCGACGGTGCCCGCCGCATCGTCGAGTTCCGCCAGATGGTGCAGGCGTTGCACCGCACCGGCCTGCGGGTCGGCATGGACGTGGTCTACAACCACACCTACATCGCCGGCCAGAACGAGAAGTCGGTGCTCGACCGCGTCGTGCCCGGCTACTACCACCGCCTCGACGCCAAGGGCGACATCGAGCGTTCGACCTGCTGCGACAACACCGCCACCGAGCACCGCATGATGGCCAAGCTGATGATCGACTCGGCCGCGCTGTGGGCCAGGCAGTACAAGATCGACTCCTTCCGCTTCGACCTGATGGGCCACCAGCCGCGCGCGGCGATGGAGCAGTTGCAGGCGCGCGTGGACCGCGACACCGGCCGCCACGTCAACCTGATCGGCGAGGGTTGGAACTTCGGCGAGGTGGCCGACGGCGCCCGCTTCGTGCAGGCCTCGCAGCTGTCGCTCAACGGCAGCGGCATCGGCACCTTCAGCGACCGCGCGCGCGACTTCGTGCGCGGCGGCGGCGCCGGCGACTCCGGCGCGGAGCTGTTCAGCAAACAGGGTTACATCAACGGCCTGGTCTACGCGCCCAATGCCCACGCCGGCCAGCGGCCGGCCAGCGAACTGCTGCACGCCGCCGACATGGTGCGCGCCGGCCTGGCCGGCTCGCTGCGCGGCTACCGCCTGACCACCCACGACGGCGCCAGCAAGGCGCTGCAGGACATCGACTACGGCGGCCAGCCGGCCGGCTACGCCAGCGCGCCGGGCGAGGTGGTCAACTACGTCGAGAACCACGACAACCAGACGCTGTTCGACATCAACGTCTTCAAGCTGCCGCTGGCCACCAACGGCGCCGAGCGCGCCCGCGTGCAGATGCTCGCCGCCGCCATCAACGCCTTCAGCCAGGGCGTGGCCTACTTCCACGCCGGCTTCGATATCCTGCGTTCCAAATCGCTCGACCGCAACAGCTTCGAATCGGGCGACTGGTTCAACCGGCTGGACTGGAGCTACCGCGACAACTACTACGGCGTCGGCCTGCCGCCGGCCGCCGACAACGGCAAGGACTACGCCCTGCTGCGCCCACTGCTGGCCAATGCCGCCGTCAAGCCGGCGCCGGCCGACATCGCCTTCGCCCGCGACGCCTTCCGCGACCTGCTGGCGATCCGCGCCAGCAGCACGCTGTTCCGCCTGCGCAGCGCGGCCGACGTGCAGCGGCGCCTGAGCTTCTCCAACACCGGCCCGCAACAGGTGCCGACGGTGATCGTCGCCCACCTGGACGGCGCCGGCTATCCCGGCGCGCGCTACAAAGGCATCACCTACCTGATCAACGTCGGCCTGGACGAGCAGCGCATCAGCGTGCCGGCGCAGGCGCACAAGGGCTGGCGCCTGCATCCGGTGCACAGCCGCGCCGGCGCCGCCGATCCGCGTCCGGCGCAGTCGGCGCGCTATGACGCGGCCAGCGGCAGCTTCACCGTGCCGGCCCGCAGCGCTGTTGTTTTTGTGGATTAATTGGCAATATTAGAGTCTATCCTCGGCAAGCTGTCCGCTACACTGGGCAGCTCATTTCCGCAAAGGACAGCAATGAAATCTCCCGCAGCTTGGCTGGCCCTGCCGGCACTTTCGCTGGCGCTGGCCGCCTGTGGCGGCGGCGAGTATCAGCCGCCGGTCAACGTCGCGCCGGTGGCCAAGGTGGGTCCGGCGCAAACCCTGGAGGCCGGCAGCAAGGTGACGCTGGACGGCAGCGGCAGCGACGCCAACTCCGACCTGATCAACTACGTCTGGACGCTGATCAAACCGGCCGGCAGCAATGCCACGCTACTCAATCCCAAGGTGAGCAATCCGGTCTTCATCGTCGACGTCGCCGGCAGCTACACGGCCACGCTGGTGGTCGACGACGATAAACTGTACAGCGCGCCGCAGACCGTCGCCCTCACCGTCGTCGTGCCGGCGGCCAGCTTCGTCAAGCTGTGGGATAACGACCAATGCAGCAGCCGTCGCCGCGTGGTCGTCATCGACCGCCGCCTGGTCTACACCGAAAGCCATTCGAACAGTTGCTCCGAGTCCGACAGCTACGGCCTGTACGACAGCACGCTGGCCGTGCGCCTGTGCACGGTCAGCGGCTTCGGCGGCGCGCCGTCCTGCACCAACAACACGGCGCTGGAGCTGATGAAGACCATCCTCGCCAATCCGGCCAAGGAAGACCTGGGCCTGGGCGGCGGCCATACCGTGCAGCAGACCTACGCGGTCGGATTCTGATCGCGCCGGGTCTGCGCGGAACCCAGAGGCGGACTGCCAGGGTCAGACCCCGGGGGGTCTGACCCTAGGTTCACGCTCTTGGGTTGGGCGCGCGCCTGCGGCTCAGTCGCGGCCGACCAGCACGATCGAATAGCCGGCCGGGAAGCGCGCCTTGCCGTGCCTGACCACGGCGCGCGCGCCGGAGTAGCCGTCGCGCACCCGCTGGCCGTCGGCGAACACGCCGCCCAGATCGATGACGTGGGCCTCGCCGGCCGGCAGGTCGAGCGCCACCACCACCTTGTCGCTGATGCCGTTCTGCTCATAGGTCCGTTTGAACACGTAGGGCTGCGCCTGCAACTGCTGGTGCACGCCGGCGCCGACCGCCACGTGGGCCTGGCGGAACAAGCCCAGTTTGGCCCAGTGGCGCTGCACGTCGGCGATGCGGTAGCCGTCGCGCGCGGCGTTGCGCGCCAGCTCGTCCCAATTCATGTAGGAGCGCAGACGGGCGTCGCCCAACGCGTCGGCCACGTCGAGCCGGCGCGCCGTCTCGTCGCCGTAGTAGATCTGCGCCGCGCCGGGCGCCAGCAGCAGCTTGTTGGCGCTCTCGAAAGGCTTGCTGCGCGCGGCGTCGAAGGGCTGCTCGTCGTCGTGCGAGGACAGGTAGTTGAGCACCGAGCGGCCCTTGAAGGCGCCCTGCAACAAGCCCGAGTATTTGCTGAACAGCGTTTCATAGTCCTGCCGTGCGTCGTACTTCAGGCCGAAGTTGATCATGCTGTCGAAGCCGTTGTCGAAGTAGTTCACCTGCTCGCCGCCGTCGTAGGTGAACAGCGGGCCGCCGGCGATGTTGTAGCCGTAAGCCTCGGCCGTCATGAAGAAGGCTTGCGCGGCCGGCACCTTGCCCGGATTGGCCCGCTTCCATTCCTCGTAGGTGGCGCTGGCGACCGTCTTCAGCGCCTTCCAGCTGGCCGGCTCGACGTGCTTGACGGTGTCGGCGCGGAAGCCGTCGACACCGTACTTGCGGATCCAGTCGGTGTGCCATTTGATCAGGTGGTAGCGTGGCGTGCGCGGATAACCGGTGCGGGCGAAGAAGGCGTCCAGCTCGGCCACTTCGCGTTGGTAGCGTCCCTCGGCCCGCCACTTCTCCACCAGCGCCGGCGGCAGCGCCACCGGCGTCTCGCTCTCGGTGCGCACGTCGGGCAGGTTCTTCACCAGCGTGCATTCGACCGTCGTCGCCACGTCCTTGTAGCTGCATTGCGGCTCCGTGCGCACCCAGTCGGCCGGCCACACCGGGTCCTGCCCGGTGACCGGGCCGGTCTGGTTCATCACCACGTCGAGCAGCACGCGGATGCCGTGGGCGTGCGCGCTGGCGACGAAGTCGCGCATGTCCTGTTCGGTGCCGAGGTTGGCGTCGACGCTGCTCCAGTCGCGCGCCCAGTAGCCATGGAAGCCGTAGGACAGGCCGGTGCCCTCGTCGGTGCCGGCGTGGATCTGCTCGACCGGCGGCGTCAGCCAGATGACGTTGACGCCGAGCCGGTCGAAGTAGCCGTCGCGGATTTTCGCCGTGATGCCGGCCAGGTCGCCGCCCATGTAGCCGCGTTGCGGCGCGGCGTCGGCCTTGCGGCCGTAGGCCAGGTCGTTGGCCGGGTTGGCGTTGTTGAAGCGGTCGGTCAGCAGGAAGTAGACGGTCGCGTTCTCCCACAGGAATGGCTTGGCGGCGGCGCGCGCCGGCGGCGCTTTGACAGCGCCGCCGGCTTGGGCCGGCGCCAGCGTCGCGCCGGCCAAGGCCAGCGCCAGTGCCAGCGTCTTCGTCATCGTCAATGCGGGGGGAGTCTGCTTCATGCGTCTGCTTCCTGTTGATGGGGGTTAGGTGATCACGCTCGGGCTGGAGCGCCCGGTGCGCGCGGCGATGCCGGCGAGCTGCTCGGCGACGGCCACCAGGCCGGCCAGCGCCTGCTGGGTGGGTAAGTGGTGCCGCGCCGGGTCGGCCTCGTAGCGCTCCAGGTAGACGCGCAGGGTGGCGCCGTCGGTGCCGGTGCCGGACAGGCGGAACACCACGCGCGAGCCGTCGCGCATGACCACGCGCACGCCTTGCTGGGTCGAGACGGCGCCGTCGACCGGGTCGGTGTAGGCGAAGTCGTCGGCGAAGTCGACGATATAGTCGCCCAAGGTCTGCCCGGCCAGGCCGGCCAGGCGCGCGCGCAGCAGCGTCATCAGTTCGTTGGCGGCGGCGCTGTCGATCGCCTCGTAGTCGTGGCGCGAGTAGTAGTTGCGGCCGAAGCGGCTCCAGTGTTCCTCGACCAGCTGGCGCACCGGCTTGCCGCTGACGGCCAGCAGATTGAGCCAGAACAGCACGGCCCACAAGCCGTCCTTTTCGCGTATGTGGTCGGAGCCGGTGCCGTAGCTCTCTTCGCCGCACAGCGTGGCCTTGCCGGCGTCGAGCAGGGTGCCGAAGAACTTCCAGCCGGTCGGCGTCTCGTAGCAGGGCACGCCCAGCGCGGCGGCGACGCGGTCGGCGGCGCGCGAGGTCGGCATCGAGCGGGCGATGCCCTTCAAGCCGGCGCGGTAGCCCGGCGCCACCGTAGCGTTGGCGGCCAGGATCGCCAGGCTGTCGGACGGCGTGACCTCGAAGCGGCGGCCGACGATCATGTTGCGGTCGCCGTCGCCGTCGGAGGCGGCGCCGAAGTCGGGCGCGTCGGCGCCGGCCATCAGGGCGATCAGCTCGGCCGCGTTGACCGGGTTGGGGTCGGGGTGGTGGCCGCCGAAGTCCTCCAGCGGCACGCCGTTGATGATGCTGCCGGCCGGCGCCCCCAGCATGCCTTGCAGGATGGCGCGGGCGTAGGGGCCGGAGACGGCGCCCATGCCGTCGAAGCACATGCGGAAGCCGCCGGCGAACAGGGCGCGGATGGCGTCGAAGTCGAACAGGTCCTGCATCAGGCTGGCGTAATCGGCCACCGGATCGATCACCTCGACCCGCATCTGCTCAATGCGGTCGGCGCCGAGCCGGTCCAGGTTGACGTCGGCGCCGTCGCTGATGCGGTAGCGCGCGATGCTCTCGGTGTGGCGGTAGATCGCCTCGGTGACCTGCTCCGGCGCCGGGCCGCCGTTGCCGATGTTGTACTTGATGCCGAAGTCGCCGTCCGGACCGCCCGGGTTGTGGCTGGCCGACAGCACGATGCCGCCCAGCGCGCCGTGCTTGCGGATCACGCAGCTGAGCGCAGGCGTCGACAAAATGCCGCCCTGCCCCACCAACGTCCTGGCGAAGCCGTGCGCGGCCGCCATGCGCAGGATGATGAGTGCCGCCGCGCGGTTGTGGAAGCGGCCATCGCCGCCCAGCACCAGCGTCTTGCCGCTGCAGTCGCCGAGCGTGTCGAACACGCTTTGCACGAAATTCTCAAGGTAACCGGGCTGCTGGAACACGCTTACTTTTTTCCGCAGGCCGGAGGTGCCGGGCCGCTGGCCTGGGAAGGGGGTGCTTACTACCGTCAATATCGTCATATGTGCTCCGCGTGGATAAACAGGCGCGACAAAGCGGCGGCCGACAGCGGCCGCCAATTCGCGCCATGCTTATACCCTGCCGGGCGGGAAGATGGCGCACGAATGCATTGTCACAGGAGCAATATTAACCCACGCCGCGCAAAATCGGCGGCGCGGCGCGCACGGCGCGCCTGAGCGGCGCGGAAATCAGGCGGCGGCCTGGACCGCCACGGCCTTCTCCGCCGGCACCGCATCGTCCTTGACCCACAAGGTCAGCAGGCCGGCCAGCACCATGCAGACGCCGCCCAGCACCAGGGTCATGACGGCGTGGCCGGCGAGGAAGTTCTTGGTGATGTAGCCGAGCAGGAAGCCGCTGGCGATCTGCGGGATGACGATGAAAAAGTTGAACACGCCCATGTAGTAACCCATGCGCTTGGCCGGCAGCGCGCCCGCCAGGATGGCGTACGGCATGGTCAAAATGCTGGCCCAGGCGATGCCGACGCCGACCATCGGCAGGTACAGATAGTTGATGTTGTGGATCATAAAGACGCTGATCAGGCTCAGGCCGCCGATCACCAGGCAGCTCATGTGGACCAACTTGCGGCTGCTCATGCGGGCCAGGACCGGCAGCACGAAGGCGGCCAACGCCGACACGCCGCCGTAGACCGCGAACATCACGCCGACCCGGTTGCCGGCCTCCTGGAAAGCGGCCGACTGCGCGTCGACGGTGCCGAACACATTGTCGGCGACGGCCGAGGTGGTGTAGATCCACATGGCGAACAGGGCGATCCAGGTGAAGAACTGCACCACCGCCAGCTGCACCATGGTCTTGGGCATTTTGCCGAAGCCGCCGAGGATCTCGCGCAGCGCGTGGCCCAGGCCCTTGGCTTTGGCCTTGGCCCGCTCGGCTTCGAAGGCGGCCAGGTTTTCCGGCGGCGCTTCCTTCGAGGAGAAGACCGTCCACATCACCGACAGCAGGAACACCGCGCCGCCGAAGTAGAAGGAGTAGCGCACCGTGTCGGGGATGGCGCCGTTGAGCGGCACATTGCTCACGCCCATGATGTCGGCGAAGAAGGTCGGCAGCAGCGAGGCGATCACCCCGCCGCAGCCGATGAAGAAGGTTTGCATGGCGAAGCCGGCGGTCTGCTGCGCGGGGGCGAGCTTGTCGCCGACGAAGGCGCGGAACGGTTCCATCGAAACGTTGATCGCGGCGTCCATCAGCCACAGCACGGCGACGGCCATCCACAGCATGCTGGAGTTGGGCATCAGGAACAGCGCGATCGAGGCGAGGATGGCGCCGATGAAGAAGAAGGGACGGCGGCGGCCCCAGAACGGGTGCCAGGTGTTGTCGCTCAGGTAGCCGATGATCGGTTGCACCAGCAGGCCGGTGACGGGCGCGGCCAGCCAGCACAGCGCCAGGTCGTCCTGGTTGGCGCCCAGGGTCGAGAAGATGCGGCTGGTGTTGGCGTTTTGCAGCGCGAAGCCGAATTGGATGCCGAAAAAGCCAAAGCTCATGTTCCAGAGCTGCCAGAACGACAGCCTGGGCTTGATGGATGAAGGTTGCATGCCGCGTGTCCCCGATTAGGTGTCCGAACTTGGTGCCGGATTGAGCAAAAACTACAGAATTTGTAGCAAAATAACACGCGCAAACATGAGTGTCAATGGAAACAACTTCATAGTAAAATAAAGCGAATTAGCGGCTTTGCGGCCTGTCGCCGTGTAGTCAAATGTAGTCAAAGAACAAAAAATAGAGACCTTTGAATATGACAAGAAATCACCTGCTCGCGCTCGCCTGCACACTCGCCTTCAGCCCCCTCGCCTCGGCCCAGAACGCCGGCCGCAGCGTGCAGGACGTGGTGCAGCGCGCCGACCGCCTGGAAATCACCACCAACGACGGCCTGTACCTGATCAAACCCTATTCCAGCAGCATTGTCGAGACCTCCTTCGTGCCGCGCGGCGAGCGCTTCGAGCCGGCCTCGCACGCGGTGGTGCTGGCGCCGGCCGCGCCGGCCGTCAGCTTCAAGCAGGATGCCGACAGCATCGAGTACGCCACCGCCGGCCTGGTGGTGACGATCACCAAGTCACCCTTCCAGATCGCCTACAGCTACAAGGGCAAGGCGCTGGTGGCGGAGAAGGCCGGCTACCGGAAACTGGGCGCCACCGAGAGCATCGAGTTCGCCCTCGACCAGAGCGAGGCGCTGTACGGCGCCGGCGCGCGGGCGGTCGGCATGAACCGGCGCGGCAACCGCTTCACGCTGTACAACAAGGCCCACTACGGCTACTCGACCCGCTCCGAGCTGCTCAACTACACCATGCCGCTGGCCATGTCGTCCAAGTTGTACGCGCTGCACTTCGACAACGGCCAGATCGGCACGCTGGACTTCGACAGCAAGAAAAACAACAGCCTGGCCTACGAGACCATCGGCGGCCGCAAGACCTACCAGGTGATCGCCGGCGACACCTGGCAGGACGTGGTGGGCAACTACACCAGCCTGACCGGCAAGCAGCCGATGCCGCCGCGCTGGGCCTTCGGCAACTTCGCCAGCCGCTTCGGCTACCACAGCGAGCAAGAGGCGCGCGCCACCATCGCCAAGTTCCGCGCCGAGCAGGTGCCGGTGGACGCCATCATTTTCGACCTGTACTGGTTCGGCAAGGAAGTCAAAGGCACGATGGGCAACCTGGCCTTCGACCAGGACACCTTCCCCACCGCCAAAAAGATGATCGCCGACTTCCAGACGGATGGCGTGCAGACCATCCTGATCACCGAGCCCTTCGTGCTGACCACCTCGGCGAAGTGGCAGGACGCGGTCGATAAAAAAGTGCTGGGCACCGACGCGGCCGGCAAGCCCTTGACCTACGACTTCTACTTCGGCAACACCGGCTTGATCGATGTGTTCAGTCCGGCCGGCCGCGACTGGTTCTGGAACATCTACAAGGGCCTGCAACAACAGGGCGTGGCCGGCTGGTGGGGCGACCTGGGCGAGCCGGAAGTGCATCCGGCCGGCATGCGCCACGCCACGGGCACGGCCGACCAGGTGCACAATCTGTACGGCCACGAGTGGGCCAAGCTGATCTTCGACGGCTACCGCAAGGACCTGCCAAGCCAGCGCCCCTTCATTTTGATGCGTGCCGGCTACTCCGGCTCGCAGCGCTTCGGCATGATCCCCTGGTCGGGCGACGTCGAACGCAGCTGGGGCGGCCTACAGTCGCAACCGGAGATCGCGCTGCAGATGGGCATGCAGGGCGCCGGCTATATGCACTCCGACCTGGGCGGCTTCGCCGGCGCCATGCTCGACGACGAGCTCTACACGCGCTGGCTGCAATACGGCGTGTTCCAGCCGATCTTCCGCCCGCACGCGCAGGACGACGTCGCCTCCGAGCCGGTGTTCCGCGAGGACGCCACCAAGCGCCTGGCGCGCGATGCCGTGCGCCTGCGCTACAGCCTGCTGCCCTACAACTACACCCTGGCCTTCGACAACAACCAACTGGGCCTGCCGCTGATGCGGCCCATGCTGTACGAGGAGCCGGACAACGAGGCGATGCGCACGCTGGCCTCGGCCTACCTGTGGGGCAACGAGCTGCTGGTGGCGCCGATCACCGAACCCGGCGCGCGCCGCAAGGAAGTCTACCTGCCCAAGCGCAGCGCCTGGTTCGACTTTAACAACGGGCGCCGCTACAACGGCGGCATCAGCGCCGTGGTGCCGGTGGCGCTCGACCACATCCCCGTCTTCGTCCGCGCCGGCGCCTTCCTGCCGATGGTCGAACCGGTGCAAACCACGCGCGACTACAGCACCGCCAAATTGCAGCTGCACTACTACCACGACCGCAGCGTCGCCGCCGGCAGCGGCAAGCTGTACGACGACGACGGCGCCACGCCGCAGGCCTACGAGCAGGGCAAGTACGAGCTGCTGAAGTTCGCCAGCGCATTCAAGGGCAAGCAGCTGGCGATCCAGGTCGACAGCGAGCTGGGCAAGCAGTACGCCGGCAAACCGCGCAGCATCGCCCTGCTGGTGCACAACATCGACACCAGGCCGGCCGCCGTGCGGCTCGACGGCAAGCCGGCCGCCTTCCGCTGGAATGCCGCGCGGCACCTGCTGACGGTGACCGTGGCCGCCAAGGCCGGCGCCGCCAGCGCCGTCGTCATCACCCTGGCCGGCGCCGACGCCGGCTAAGTTTCTGCGGCATCAAGACGCCAGCGATGCCGGCCAAACCCCGCTGCGAAGAACCGGGGTCAGACCCGCGGGGTCTGACCCCAGCTTGTGCCGCTGGGTTTTGCCCAAATCCCCGCAGCCACAAACAAGCTAGGCATTTTAGCAACACGCAAGCTCTGACGGTGTATATTACTGGCCATCGAATCACCCGATTCGGTGGCCAGATCACATCAGGAGACAACAGTGTCATCAAAAATTCTTAGTGCATTGCTGGCGGCATCCGCCATAAGCGTTGCCATCAGTCCCGTCCAGGCCAGCGCGGCCGCCGTCAAAGGCAAGCCGAGCGTCGCCGAAGCCGAGCGCTTCCTCGCCGACGCCGAGCAGCGCCTCAACAAACTCAACAACGAACAAGCCCGTGGCGCCTGGGTCGGCGCCAACTTCATCACCGACGACACGGAGGCGATCAGCTCCTTCTTCGCCGAACGCTTCCTGACCGCCTCGGGCGAAGTGGCGATCGCCGCGCGCCGCTACAACGGCCTGCAACTGAAACCCGAATCGGCGCGCAAGCTCAAGCTGCTGCAACAAACGCTGGTGTTCTCCGACGCCAAGGAACGCGAGGCCTACACCACCATCCAGGCCGCCATGACCGGCGCCTACGGCAAGGGCAAGTACTGCCCGAAAAACGCCGACGGCACGCTCGGCACCTGCCTGGCGCTGGGCGAAATGGAAAAAGTGCTGGCCGAGAGCCGCGACCCGGTCAAGCTGAAGGAGATGTGGGTCGGCTGGCACGCCCAGTCGCCCGCCTACAAGGACCGCTACGCCGAGTACGTCGCCTTGTCCAACAAGGGCGCCAAGCAAATGGGCTTCGCCGACACCGGCCTGATGTGGCGCGCCCAGTACGACATGCCGCCGGAAGCCTTCGAGGCCGAGATGGAACGCCTGTGGCAGCAAGTCAAGCCGCTGTACGACTCGCTGCACACCTACACGCGCCACAAGCTGCGCCAGACCTACGGCGCGGACGTGGTGCCGGCGACCGGCCCGATCCCGGCCCACCTGTTCGGCAATATGTGGAGCCAGACCTGGGACAACCTCTACCCCATCCTCAAACCGGCCAGCGGCGCCAGCAACTACGACCTGAGCAAGGTGCTTGAAACGCGCGGCACCAGCGCCAAGGAGATGACTGCCTACGCCGAGCGTTTCTACACCTCGCTGGGCATGCAGAAGCTGCCGGAAACCTTCTGGGAGCGTTCGCTGCTGACCAAGCCGAAGGACCGCGACGTGGTTTGCCACGCCTCGGCCTGGCCGATCGACGAGAAGGACGATGTGCGCATCAAGATGTGCATCACGCCAACCGCCGAGAACTTCACCACCATCCACCACGAGCTGGGCCACATCTACTACTTTCTCGGCTACAACAAGCAGCCGCTGCTGTTCCGCACCGGCGCCAACGACGGCTTCCACGAGGCCATCGGCGACACCGTCGCCCTGTCGATCACGCCGGACTACCTGCAAAAAGTCGGCCTGATGGACGCCAACCAGGCCGACAACGGCGGCGCCGACGCCGAAGTGGGCCAGTTGCTGCGCCGCGCGCTGAGCAAGGTGGCGATCCTGCCGTTCGCCTACTCGGTCGACAAATGGCGCTGGGACGTCTACTCCGGCAAGACCAAGCCGGCCGACTACGACGCCAGCTGGTGGAAGCTGCGCGAGCAGATGATGGGCATGCAGCGGCCGGCGCCGCAGGTGGCCGGTGGCTTCGACGCCGGCGCCAAGTACCACGTCGCCGCCGATGTGCCGTATGCGCGCTACTTCCTGGCCGACATGTTGCAATTCCAGTTCCACCGCGCCCTGTGCCGCGAAGCCGGCTACACCGGCCCGCTGCACCGCTGCTCGGTGTACGGCAACGCCAAGGCCGGCGCGAAGCTGCAGGCGATGCTGGCGATGGGTGCCAGCAAGCCGTGGCCGGAGGCGCTCAAGGCGATCTCGGGCGAGGAGAAGATCGACGGCGGCGCGCTGCTCGACTACTTCGCCCCGCTGAAAACCTGGCTCGACGAACAGAACCGCCAGTTCGCCGCCGCTGAGAAGAAGTAAGCAGTAAGCAGTAAGCAGTAAGGGATGGGGGGGCGCCCGGCACGCCCCCCCCCCCCATCCGTGGCGAAGGCGGCGCGCGAGCGCGCATGCCGCAGAACATTTACTTGCCCGCGGCCTCAAGTTGCCGATACAGCATTTCCAGCTCGTCCAGCTTCTTGCTCAAGACATTGACGGCACCGTCCACCAACTCGCGCTGGCTCAACTCGCGGCCAAAAAATTCCTTGAGCAACTTGGCCGGATCGTCGTTGAAGCCGGTGCGCAGCAGTTTGCCGTGGCGCTGTTGAAAGTCAAGCGGATCGGCTTGCAGCATGTCGAACATCTTGGCGGCAATCAATCCGGAATAGAGATAGTTGACCAGGTACAGCGGATCTTGAAACATCAGGCGACGGGTGATCCAAACATGCCGCAACTCCGGGTCGATCGTCGGCCAGATTTCGTAGCGCTCCCACACTTTTGCCGTGACGGCATCGAAATCGGCCGCGTTTTTGATGCTGCCCGCAATGACACCATCGTAGAACGTTTGTTCCAGAGTTGCCTCTTGGGCCGAGCCAAAGATCTGGAACATCAAATTGCGCAATCCCGCCTCCAGGTAGAAGGCCCGCACGGCCGGGTCCTTGCTTTGTTTCGCCAGATACTCGTACATGAGGATTTCGTTGATCGCCGGATAGGCTTCGCTCATCCAATTCGGCCCTGACAAATAGAATTGCGATACGCCGGCCTCGTTCATCAGCTGACCGTGGACGGCATGGCCGCCTTCGTGGATCACCACCCGGCTGTCTCCCGTGGCGCCGCTATTGTATTTTTGGATGAACAAGCCCGAAGGAACGCCGACCGCGGAGATCGAAAAACCGTCGTTGACGCGCTTGCCGCCCTCGCTGGCGATATCCATGCGGGCGTTGACAGGATCGAGCAAGGCCTGAAAATGCGCCACGTAGTCGCGGCCCAGCGGGGCCAGGGCGGCCGGCACCATGGCACGGGTCTCGTCCAGCGTCAGACGCGGTGGCGTCAAGCCGGGCGGGGCCAGTTCCAGATCCCAGGAATGGACGTCGGAAATGCCTGAGAAACGCGAAATACGCGCCGCGCGCAGGCGCTGGAAGCGCTTCTGCAACTCGGCATGCCGAGCCACTTGTTCCAACGCTTGGTCCACGTCGGCGCGCTTCAGATGGCGATTGAAATAGACCGCCGTGGGCGCGTCGGGAAACTTGGCGAGACGGGCCGAGGTATCTTTTAACCTGACCACACCAAGCAGAATGCCGGCATACACGTCCGCACGGGATGCCAGGCCTTGCCAACGCTGCTGCCAAGCGGCACGACGAATCTCCCGGTCGGGGTTGAGCGACAGCTTGGCCGCATCCATGCCGACATCCTGGACACCGAGCTTGGTCTCGATCTTGGCGTAGGGGGTGCTGCGCTGCGCTTGTTGATAGATGGACCAGAAGGCCGACGCCGCCGGTTCCTCCATCTCGTCGAGGATGGATTGTTCGGCTTTGGGCAGTTCGTGCGCCTTGTCACGCGCCGCCTTTTCGGCGAGATACGCATACTTCCGCAACTCGGGGCGGGCCGCGACGGCACGCTCGAAGCCGTCATTTCCCAGCCTCAACAGCATCGCGCGCACCGCGTCGTCCACCTTGTCTTTTGCCCGGATGGCCTTGCCGCCGTTCACTTTTGCGGCATGGTCTTCAATATCGCGCGCGCCTTCGATCTTGAAATAGGCGATGTGGCGCCGCAAGCGCGCCATCAAGTCTTCCGCCGAACGCAAGCGCTCGACCAGCACCGCAGGGTCGGCGGACACCGCGGCGGGAAAAGCGTCGGACTCGGCCACGCATTGCGCGAGGTCGGCGGCCTGCGCCTCCGGCGTAGAAAAATAGCGGCTCAAATCGAGCGCATATGAGCGCAAGGCGGGCGCCGCCGGCATGGTCGACGCGCCAAGCCCGCCGGCCGGCGCCGAAACGCCGCAAGCCCACAGCACGGCGGCCAGGGCCAACTGCACACCGCTTTTCCTTGGCCGACGATGCGCCGGGGCAGTCTGTCCTTGCAACATGAAGTGATTCAGATTTGGCATGGGGTGATTCTCGTTTCGTGAAAGGGGCAGCCGGAACCATATGCCGACATGAAAAGCCGGCGCAATCGGCAGTCCGCGGCGCCGCTCGCCACCCTGCCCTAAAACAAGTTTTTAGAGACAGATCGATAGGCGAAACCGGGAGCTTACATGCAAGGGAGTGTGGAAGCACGGAAATTGTGACGAAAACACCCTATCTGTACGTCGGCTACGCGGTCGAACAAAAGCACTCGCTGATCCAGCGGGTCGACCACGTGCTGCTCGGCGTCGGCTACGTCAGCAAGCAGGCCGGCGCGCCGCCCCAACGAAAAAACCCCGCCACTCGCGTGACGGGGTTTTTTCGTTTCAACTACCGCAATGGCTTAGAACTTGTAGCTCGCGCCCATCAGGATGGTGCGGCCATACTTCTGGTATTCCAGCTGCTGGCTGCGCACGCCGGTGTAGGTTTCGTAGGCGCTGTTGCTCAGGTTGTTGACCTGCAGCAGCAGACCGAGGCCCTTCATGCTGCCTTCGTTGAAGGTGTAGCCGACCTGGAAGTCGACGACGTTCTCGCCGACCACGTAGCGCAGCGCGCGGTCGTTGGTGAAGTTGCCGATTTCGCCGACGAAGTCGGAACGCTTGCGCTGGCTGACGCGGGTCTCGAAGCCATCTTTTTCATAGTAGGCGGTCAGGTTGGTGACGCGCTTCGACAAGCCCGGCAGCGTGATGTTGGTGCCCAGGCTGCTGGTCGGATCGTTGATCTTGATGTCGCTGCTGCTGAAGGTGGCGCTGGCTTGCACGCCGAAGCCGCTCAGCGATTTCGACAGCAGGTCCAGCGGCATCGAACCGGACAGCTCGATCCCCTTCAAGGTGCCGCCCTGGCCGTTGTACGGGGCGGTGTAGTTGCCGATCACCTGCTTGGCGATGCTGCCCGAGGTGAAGGCCGAGAAGTCGAAGTCCTTGGCCTGGGTGAAGATGTAGCTGGTCAGCTTCTTGTAGAAACCGGCGGCGGCGAAGTAAGCCTTCTTGTCGAAGTATTTTTCATACGAGACGTCGAAGGCGTTGGCGCGCCACGGGTCCAGCTTGGCGTTGCCGCCGGTCGCGCTCGGCTTGAAGGTGGTCTTGTCGATGTCGAACTCGAAAGCCGAACGCAGCTGGTCGACACGCGGACGGGCCAGTTGCTTGGCGACGGCGAAGCGCAGGGTCTGCTGGTGGTCGAAGCCGAAGGCCAGGTTCATGCTAGGCAGCACGTCGGTGTAGCTCTTGCCTTCGTCGATGGGCTTGAACTGGCTGCCGACCGGGGCCGACTTGTCCAGGTAACGCGCTTGCGACGACTGCTCGGTGCGCTGCACCTGCACGCCGACGTTGCCGCGCAGGCTGACGTTGCCCAGTTCGGCCTCGATGTTGGCTTTGACGAAGCTGGTGCTGATCTTTTCCTTGACGTCCCAAGCCTTGGTGATCAGGTAGTCCAGATCGTCGACCGGTTTGAAGCTCATGTACTTGTTCACCACGCCGGGCACGTTCCACGCCGGGATCATGCCGACGCCGGCGAAGCCCAGGTCGACCGGAGCGTATTGCAGGTCGCTGGAGATGCTGGTCGGGTCGCCATTGAGTATGGTGTTGCCTTCCGGCTGGCGCTTCTTCTTCGAACGGTCGGTGTAGTTGAAGCCGATGTCGACGCCGGAGAAGACCTTGTCGAACATCTCGGGCACGGGCAGGCTGGCCACCAGCTTGAAGCCGGTCAACTCGTCCTCGACGTGGGGCACCTTGCCGTAGCCGGAGCCGTAGATGGTGTTGCGCACGAGCAGGCTCTTCGGATCGCTGTAGTTCAGGCCGGTGGTGATGCTCGGATAGCCGCCGGTGGCGTACTGCAGCTTGGCCGAGTCGAGGAAGGCGGAGCCGCCCAGCGGGTTGAGCTGGGTGTTGTTCTCCAGGCTCAACTCGTCGCGCTTGGCGTGCGAGTAATTGAGGTCGGCGAACAGCGACCAGTTGTCGAACTTGAAGGTGTTGCTCCAGCCGGCGGCGTGGATCTCGTCCTTGCGCTTGTTGTACATGCCGCGCACCAGCGGGTAGATGCTGGTGGCCGTGCCGCCGTTCAGCGAGCCGTCGACGACGACCGGGTTGACGTAGTTCGGGACGGGCTTGAAACCGCCGTTCCAGCCGCTCAGGTTGATTTCCAGCTGGTTGGCCGTGTCCTCGCTCTTGAACTGGGAGGCGTAGACGTCGACGATGCTGGTCCACTGCTTGGTCGGACGGTATTGCAGCACGCCCATGAAGCCGTCGCGCTTGGTGACGCCGCTCTTGGCCACGGCCTTGATGCCGTCGGCGGCGTAGGTGCCGGCCGGAAGGCCGGAACGCGCGTCGGTCTTCCACGGTTCGTACATGCCGGTCTCCTGGTCCAGCACCGGCGATTCCAGGTGGGCGAAGCCGAGCGCGATACCGATCGTGCGGTTGGCGAACTGGTCGATGTAGCTGGCGCTGAAGCGGTTGCCGGTCGACTTGGCGTTGGCGATGCTGCCCAGCGTGTTCTTCTCGCCGCGCACGTTGAACGACATGGTGCGGCCGGCGAAGGACAGCGGACGCACGGTCTGCATGTCGATGGTGCCGGACAGGCCCTGGCCGATCAGGCCGGCGTCCGGGGTTTTGTAGACGGTGACGCCGCTCATCAGCTCGGACGGGTACTGGTCGAACTCGACGCTGCGGTTGTCGCCGGTGCTGACCTGCTCGCGGCCGTTCAACAAGGTGGTCGAGAAATCGGGCGACAGGCCGCGCACGCTGATGACCTGGGCGCGGCCGGCGACGCGCTGGGCGGCCAGGCCGGGCAGGCGGGCGATGGATTCGGCGATGCTGACATCCGGCAGTTTGCCGATGTCCTCGGCGGAGATCGCCTCGACGATGGAGGTGGCGTCCTTCTTCACCGAGATGGCGTCCTCGATGCCGCGACGGATGCCGGCCACGGTGACGCGGGCCATCGGTGCGGCCTCGGCCGCCGGCGCGGTTTGCGCGTACGCGGGATTGGCCAGGGCGGCGACGAACACGGCGCAGCCTGCGGCGACCGGACTCAGTTGAAAAGCTGCGCTATTGCGCTTGTTTGCGAAAATACTCATGAAATGTCCCCTCACAACGACACCAAAATAATTCCCGCCACCATCGGCCGCTCTGCTTGCGCAGCTCGCTTCAACTACACGGGATCCAAGGAAATGCAACGCTCTACATGACGTTATGCAAGAATTTTGTACTAAAACTAGATTGTGTGTCAATCAAAGTTCAGTTTACCTACGGATTTGCTAGTGTCTGGCGAACGCCCTCCCTGAGCAAGAGCAGCATGCTCGTTGTATTCCAGCTACAGAAGAGCGATACGGGGATTGTAGTAGAACTACATAAATCAGTAAAACATTGCCTAGCACGCAATGCAATTCGGGCCGGCGACGACCCGCCATGCCAGTTCAGGCGGTGGCAAGGGGCTTTTCAAAGGGAATTTGCCAGCGAAAACAACATAATTATGTAATTTCACTAGATTTTCGTTGCAGCGGAATCCGGCATATTTTTCATAAACCACTGTTTTCACAGTACTCTTTCCGACAACAACAAAAAATGACGCTTTCACACCACAGCCGGAAGCGTCATATGTTTTGTAGTACGGCTACCAGATAATGACAAGGGAGACCCCATGAGTAACTTCCCCGCCGCCGCCCTGCTGTTGGCCTGCCACGCTCAGGCCGCGCATCGTCGACGTGGCGCGGGTGGCCAACAAGAACCACCTGTTTGATGCCCGGCCGTTCGCCAACGGCGATGCCGGATGCAGGAATACCCCGGGCTGAACCTGGTGGACGAGGAGTGGAGTCCGCACACGGCGGTGGTGGCGCACTGGCAGGCCGGCACGCACAACGCCGACGGCCACCTCTAGCACATGCCGATGATGGTGGCCTTCAAGCAGAACCAAGACGAGACGGCGCTGCCGACCGCGCGCTTCGCCGAGATGCTGGCCGGCATGGGCGCCGGCGTCGGCGTCCTCAGCGGCAAGCGCTATCCGCTGAGCGACATGCCGCGTCTGCCGCCGCGCTCGGTGCCGGTGCCGGAGTTGCAACCCTGAGCTGCCGGGCCGGGTCGCCGGCGCGGAGCAGCGCGTCCAGCGCCTCGGCCGGCATGGCGGCAGCGACCGCCTCGCCATAGGCCAGGTCGCAGCCCAGCGCCACCAGCCGGGCCAATTGCGCCGGCGTCGCCACCGGGCCGGCGCCGACCCGCCATTGCCGCGCATGGGCCAGGGCGATGGCGGCGCGCAAGGGCGCCTCGGCCTGCTCGGCGCCTGCGCCCGGCCGCGCCGCGCCGGCGCAGAAAATGCCGCCGACAGCGGCGGCGTCGAGCCACAGCGCGTCGGCGGCGAAGCGACGCAGATAATTGAACGGACCCAGGCCGCCGCTGGCGTCGCGGATGGCCACACCGATGCCGCGCCGGCGCAGCCGGTGCAGGATCGCCTCGCAGTCCTGCCGCTTGTCGATCAGCATGGCGGCGCCGACCTCCAGCTCGATGTGGCAGGCCGGCAGCCCCGCCTGGCGCAGCAGCGCGGCGCAGTCGGCCGCCAGCTCGTGCTGGTGGAACTGGCGCGCCGACAAGCGCAGCGACAGCGTCAGCGAGCAACCCTGCTCGATCCAGCGCGCGGCCTGGGCGGCGGCGCTCGCCAGTGCCCAAGCGCCGACCGGCAAGGTCTGCCCGCTTTGCTCCAGCTCGTCGATGAACTCGGCCGGCATCAACAGGCCGCGCTCGGGATGGTGCCAGCGCAGCAACGCCCTGGCGCCGACCACGCGGCCCAGCCGCAAGTCCAGCACAGGCTGGTAGCACAGCGCGAACTCCTGCCGCGCCAAGGCGCGCCTCACGCCGCAGCGCGACTGCGCACGCTCGGCGGCGGACGGGCGCGGCGCCGGCATGGCAGCGGCGGCGGCGGTGGCGGTGTGGCGCGCCAGGTCGCCGCATTGCGGCACCTGATCCGGCACCTGATCCGGCACCTGATCCGGCAACGGCAACGGCGCCGGATCGGCCGGCCGCCCGACGTAGGCACGCCGTCTCAGCAACCAGCACAGCACAGACCAGCGGGCCGCCGCGACGAGCATCAGCGCGGCGATGGCGATGGCGGGATTGATCAAGGCGGCGAGTCGCATGCTTCCCTTTCATCCTGACAAGCCGCCACGCGGTGACGTCGACGGGGATCAAGGGACCCGGGCAGGAGCAAGCATGGTAGCCGATAGCTCGGCCGTCGCCGCTGTGTTCACTCAGCAGTTTGTGAGCGCTCAACGATGCCGCATCGGCGCGCGAATCGACCACAGCGGCGTTGAACTTCGGCGCAGACAAGCGGTCGAACACGCAAATCTCCACGGCGGGGCCGCCGGCGCCGACGCCGGCAGCCCCGCCGCTCAGGCCCGTGCCAGCGCCTTCAAGGGCCGCGCCGCCGCATGGCCGTGCAGCGCTATCGCAGCGCCGCCGTCGCGGTCGTGCAGCTTGAAGATGCTGACCGCCTCGGCCAGGCTGGCGGCCTGCTGCTGCAAGGCGTCGGCGGCCGCCGCCGCCTGCTCGACCAGCGCGGCGTTCTGCTGGGTCACGCTGTCCATCTGGCTGATGGCGATGCTGATCTGTTCGATGCCGTCGCGCTGCTCGCCGCTGGCGATGGAAATCTCGCCGATGATGGCGGTGACCCGCTGCACGCTGCTGACCACCTCGTCCATCGTCTGCCCGGCCTGGCCGACCAGCCGGCTGCCGGCCTCGACCCGCTGCACCGAATCGCCGATCAGTTCCTTGATCTCCTTGGCGGCGGCGGCCGAACGCTGCGCCAGGTTGCGCACCTCGGAGGCGACCACCGCGAAGCCCCTGCCCTGCTCGCCGGCA
Organism: Rugamonas violacea; assembly: GCF_016461825.1. Classification (GTDB taxonomy): domain Bacteria; phylum Pseudomonadota; class Gammaproteobacteria; order Burkholderiales; family Burkholderiaceae_D; genus Rugamonas. The sequence goes on from NZ_JAEMNU010000139.1 coordinate 103,324, forward strand.
CGGGCCGCCTCCACCGCCGCGTTGAGCGCCAGAATGTTGGTCTGGAAGGCGATGCCGTCGATGACGCTGATGATGTCGACGATCTTGCGCGAGGACTCGTTGATCGAGCCCATCGTCTGCACCATCTGGCCGACCGCCTCGCCGCCGCGCAGCGCGACGCTGGAGGCGGTGTCGGCCAGCTTGCAGGCCTGCTCGGCGTTCTCGTTGTTCTGCTTGACGGTGGTGGTCAGCTCGATCATCGAGGCGGCGGTCTCCTCCAGCGAGCTGGCCTGCTGCTCGGTGCGCGAGGACAGGTCCAGGTTGCCGCTGGCGATCTCGATGGTGGCGGTGGCGATGGTGTCGGTGCCGTGGCGGACCCGGCCGACGATATCGGCCAGGTTGCCCTGCATGAGTTTGAGGGCGCGCAGCAGGTCGCCGATCTCGTCGCGGCCGCTCGCCTTGACCTCGCTGCGCAGGTCGCCGGCGGCCACCGTCTGCGCCATGCCCACCGCCGCGCTCAACGGCACGGTGATGCTGCGGATCAACCAGACCACCGTCACCGCGCCGACCACCAGGGTCAGCAGCACGGTGATCAGCATGGTGCCGGTCGCCTTGCGGTACTCGGCGGCGTTGGCCGCGCCCATCTCCACGGTGACGCGGCGCGATTCCTTGTTGATGAAGGTGACGATGTCGTCGATTTTCTTGGTCGGCTCGCGGTCCATGCCCTTGACCAGGTTATCGACCACGTGGGCGCTCTCGGGGTTGGCGCTGTCGTAGCGTTTGAGCGCCTCCATGTACTTGCTCATCAGCGCGCCCTGGGTCTGCAACGCCTCGTCCACCAGCGGCGTGCTCAACTGCAGCTTGGCCAGGATGGCGGCCAGCTTCTGCAACTCGCCGCGGGTGTTCTCGCCGGTCTTGACGAAGGCCTTCGAGTATTTGTCGAAGTTGGCCGGGTCGTTGCCGCGCAACAGGGTGTTCTTCCACTCCTGCACCTGGATCTTGAATTCGACCTGGGCGCCGCGCGCCGTGTCGACGGCGTCGCCGAGCAGGTCGGTGCGCTCCATGGCGGCGGCGCTGCGCGCGTTGCTGTTGCTCAGCGCGTTCCAGCCGCCGGCGGCGACGACCATCAGGGCGGCGAAAAAGAAGCCGCCCAGCAGCCCCAGACGCACGCCGATTTTAAGATTGGCGAGTTGCATGACATCCCCTTGTTCCAGCATTCATTCGAGAAAAAAATGCGGTCAGAACTGTCCGCTGCGCGTTCTGGGGCGGCGGTCGAACCGGGCTTTGTGCATGCGTCTTTTGGGCACCGTAGGGGCGCGACAGGACAAAGCGATGAAAAACAACGACTTGAGAAACATCATGCGCTTGCGGACAAAAAAAGTCAGCAATTTCCGCACGGAAATCTATCCAATTCCCACCTAAGCAACATTCAGGCCGACAGGCCGCCGAATTCCACGCGATACAGATTGGTCGGCCGTTGTTCCGCGCCCAAGATGGGCGTTTCGACCAGCGCCAGGCCGAGCTTTTGCAGCAGCCGGTTGGAGACGACATTGTCCGGATCGGTGATGCCGAGCAGGCGCTTCAGGCCGACCCGGTCGCGGCCGTAGGCCAGCACGGCGGCGGCCGCCTCGTAGGCGTAGCCATGGCCCCACCAGGCCGGCCGGATGGCGTAGCCGATGTCGACGTCGGGCAGGGTGTCGCGCTTGATCAGGCCGCACATGCCGATCGCCGCGCCGCCCTCCCTCAGTTCGATCACATACATCGAGTGGCCCAGCTCGCGCTGCATGGCGCAGGGCACCTGCTCGATGTAGGCGCGCGACTGCTCCAAGGTGTGCAGGTTGCGGTCGCCGATGTAGCGCAGCCAGCTGGGGTCGTTGACCAGTTCCAGGTAGAAGGCGGCGTCGTCCACTTCGATGGTGCGCAAGGTCAGTCGTTCGGTGTCGAGTATGTGCATGGATACAGGGCGGCGAGTAAGGGGAAATAAGGGGGAAGGCGGCTCAATCGGCGCGCCGCAGGCGGAAGTCGACCTGTGGCGGCCGGCCCGGCAGGCTCAGCGTGGCGGCCGCGCGCGGCGCCTCGCTGACCACCCGGCCACGGCGCAGCACCAGGCGGCGCGCGGCGCGCAGGCGGATCGCCTCGACCGGATCGGCGGCGTCGAGCAGCACCAGGTCGGCGTGGCAGCCGACGGCGACGCCGTAGCCGTCCAGGCCGAGGATGCGGGCCGGCGTCGTCGTCACGGCCGCGAAGCAGTCGAGCATGGCCTGCTGGCCGGTCATCTGCGCCACGTGCAGACCCATCTGCGCCACCTCCAGCATGTCGCCCGAACCCAGGCTGTACCAGGGGTCCATCACGCAGTCGTGGCCGAAGGCGACGTCGATGCCGGCGGCCAGCAGCTCGGGCACGCGGGTCATGCCGCGCCGCTTCGGATAGGTGTCGTGGCGGCCCTGCAGGGTGATGTTGATGAGCGGATTGGCCACCGCCGCCACGCCGGCCTCGCGGATCAGCGGCAGCAGCTTGCTGACGTAGTAGTTGTCCATCGAATGCATCGACGTCAGGTGCGAGCCGGTGACGCGGCCGTGCAGGCCCAGCCGGTTGCTGTGGTAGGCCAGGGTCTCGATGTGGCGCGACAGCGGGTCGTCCGACTCGTCGCAGTGCATGTCGACGCGCAGTCCCCGCTCGGCGGCGAACTCGCACAGGATGCGCACCGACTCGGCGCCCTCGGCCATGGTCCGTTCGAAGTGCGGAATGCCGCCGACCACCTCGACGCCCATGTCGATGGCGCGCCGCAGATTGGCCAGCGCGCCCGGGCTGCGCAGCAGGCCGTCCTGCGGGAAGGCCACCAGTTGCAGGTCCAGATAGGGGGCGACCCGGCGCTTGACTTCAAGCAGGGCCTCGACGGCCAGCAGGCGGTCGTCGCAGATGTCGACATGCGAGCGGATCGCCAGCAGGCCGCGCGCCACCGCCCAGTCGCAGTACTGCAAGGCGCGGCCGATCAGCGCGTCCTGGCTCAACTGGGGCTTCAACTCGCCCCACAGCGCGATGCCTTCGAGCAGGGTGCCGGACTGGTTGACGCGCGGCAGGCCGTAGCTCAGCGTGGCATCCATGTGGAAGTGGGCGTCGACGAACGGCGCCGTGACCAGGTCGCCGGCGGCGTCGATCTCGCGCCCGCCGCGCACCGGCAGCGCGACGCCGATGGCGGCGATGCGGCCGTCGGCGATGGCGATGTCGAGGCCGCAGCGGCCGTCCGCCAGGTTGGCGTTGCGAATGACTACATCCATCCCAGGCTCTCCAGTGATCGCTCGGCTACTTTTTCCAGTAGGCGAATTCGGTTTCGTAACAGACTGTTTCGACTTCGGCGATCTTGTCCTGCATCGCGGCTTGCGCATCGAGAATGGCTTGATTGTAGACAGAAGGACCAATTTCGCGCAAACAATAATCGAGCAGCAGCTTGGCCTTCAGTTCGCCGACCTCCTCGTCGAGATTGGCGGCGCAATAGCGTTGGATCGAGCCGAGCAGGCGTTGTTCGACTTCTTTTTTGAGTTTGATGGACATGGTTACTCTATTTGTCAGGGTAATGTTGTTGGGCTTCATGTTGCGGCGCATTAATTCAACGATGATTCCGGCGGCAACTATCGTCGCATGGCGACAACATTTGCCGCCGTCCATCCCGCCGCGCAAGGGACTGTGCCACGGCCGAGCAAGGCTTGCAAGCGAGAATCGAGTGCCTGGCATGGCACAAAAAATAACTTTCCAAGGCATTCAATCGCCGCTAGAATGAGTTTATTGCAGCGCATCATAAAGATACTTCGCCCGCATTTGGCCGCCATGGCCGTCATCGCCTCAAGGCGCTGAATGTGGCGCCAGCCAGCATTTTAATCGTCTTAGGAGAAACCATGTTTTCGATCACCGAACAGTTTTCCGCAGCCACGAAATCGCAGTTGGAAGCCCAGCTCAACCTCCTCAACAACTTCGCCAGCAAGGCCGTCGAAAGCGCCGAGAAGGTCATCGCCCTGAATCTCAGCACCACCAAGGCGACGGTGGAAAAATCCTCCAGCGCCGCGCAACAGCTGCTGACCGCCAAGGATGGCCAGGAGTTCTTTCGCCTGAGCGCCAGCCAAACCCCCAGCCTGGACAATCTGCTGGCCTACAGCCGCCAGTTGTTCAGCATCGCCTCGGACGCCCAGGCGATCCTGCTGCAAAGCGCCGGCCAGCAAATCAGACAAACCCCGCCGGTGCTGCCGAGCGGCGCGCTGACCGCGCCCGCCGCCGCGCCGACTGCCACGGCCGAAGCGAAGTTCGACGCACAGGCCGCGCCGGCGCCGGAAGCCAAGGCCGAGGTGAAGACCGAGGTGAAAGCCGAAGCCCAGGTCGAGGCCAAGCCGGAAGTGAGGGTCGAGGCGGCAGCCAAAGCCGAACCCAAGCTGGAAGACAACTTGGACCAGGACAACGAAGAGGACAACGAAGAGGACGACTACGAGGAAGCGCAGCCGAAACTCGCCGCCGCCAAGCCAGCCGCCCCGGTGCTGAGCGACGCCAAACCGGCCGCCCCGGCGGTCAGCGACGCCAAGCCGGCCGCCTTGGCCAAGAGCGCCGCCAAGCCGGCCGCCGGCAAGAAGTAGGCGCGTCCGCGCCCGCGGCTCGACCAACCCCAAGGGCATGAATCTGGGGTCGGACCCGGCGGGTCCGACCCCGGCTCTCGTCCTTGGGGTTCGCCGGTCCCACGCCTTGGCCGAGCGCCGCCAAGCCGCCGCCAATGACAAAAAAGCAAACGGGCCTCGGCCCGTTTTGCGTTTTTACGCGATGTGTGCGCTTGTTGTATCCTAGCGAACTTCACGCCCGCCGCAACCGCGCCGGCAGGCATCGTTTGCGAGGATATGCCATGAGTCTTTCCCGGCTGGTTATCGGCTTCGTGCGCCAACACAGCCGAGCCTACCTGCTGGCCGGCGCCATGCTGGCCGGCGTCGCCGCGCTCAGCGTCTGGGTGCCGCGCAAGGTCGGCGCCATGATCGACGGCCTGGCCGCGCACCGCCTCGGCGCCGACGCCCTGCTGCTCGACCTCGGCACATTGCTGCTGATCGGCGTCGCCATCTACCTGCTGCGCGTCGGCTGGCGCCAGACCCTGTTCGCCGCCGCCTACCAGCTCGGCGTGTCGCTGCGCACCCGGCTGTACGAACGGCTGGCGCGGCAAGGTCCCGGCTTCTACCAGCGCCAGCGCACCGGCGACCTGATGGCGCTGGCCACCAACGACATCGACGCCATCGAAATGGCCGCCGGCGAGGCGATGCTGGCCGGCTTCGACGGCACCCTGACCCTGCTGATGGTGCTCGGCGTCATGCTGCTCGGCGTCGACTGGCGCCTGGCGCTGATCGCCCTGCTGCCCTTCCCGCTGATGGGCCTGGCCTTCTGGCGCATCTCCAGCCACATCCACACCGCCTCGACCGATTCGCTGAAGCGCTTCAGCGCCCTCAACGACCACGTGCAGGAAACCCTGGCCGGCGTGCGCACCCTGCGCGCGCTCGGCCTGGAGCAGCGCAGCGGCGCCCAGTTCGCCGAGCTGGCCGGCCACGCCTCCAAGGCCAGCCTGACCGCGCAGGTGTGGGAAGCGGCCTACGAGCCGGCCGTCGGCCTGACCCTGACCGCCGCCAGCGCGCTGACGCTGGGCCTGGGCGGCTATCTGGTCTGGCAGGAACAGCTGACCATCGGCGCGCTGACCAGCTTCACCATGTACCTGGGCCAGCTGATCTGGCCGATGTTCGCCGCCGGCTGGGTGCTGTCGCTGATCGAACGCGGCCGCGCCGCCTGGGCGCGTCTGCAACCGATGCTGGAGATGCCGCTGGCCATCGACGACCACGGCACGCTGGAACAACTGGCGCCCGGCGCCATCGAACTGCGCGCGCTGGACTACCGCTACCCCGGCCAGGGCGTGGCGGCGCTGAGCGACATCACGCTGACGCTGCGGCCGGGCCAGACCCTGGGCCTGGTCGGCCCCACCGGCAGCGGCAAGTCGACCCTGCTGCGCCTGCTGCTGCGCCAGTTGACGCCGCAGTCCGGCCAACTGCTGTGGAGCGGCGCCGCGCTGGCCGACTACCGCCTAGCGACGCTGCGCGCGGCGATCAGCTGGGTGCCGCAGGAATCCTTCCTGTTCTCCGCCAGCATCGCCGAAAACATCGCCCTGGCGCGGCCCGCCGCCAGCCAGGCCGAGATCGAGCGCGCCGCCGACCTGGCGGCGATCCACGACGACATCCTGCTCTTCCCGCAGGGCTACCGGACCGCCGTCGGCGAGCGCGGCATCACCCTGTCCGGCGGCCAGCGCCAGCGCGTGGCGATCGCCCGCGCCCTGCTGGCCGACAACGACCTGCTGCTGCTCGACGACGCCCTGTCGGCGGTCGACACCGGCACCGAGACGCAGATCCTGCGCCACCTCGAACAACTGCGCCAGGCCCGCCCGGGGCGCAGCGCCATCATCGCCAGCCATCGCCTCAGCGCGGTGGTCGGCGCCGACCTGATCGTCGTGCTGCGCGAGGGCCGCGTCAGCGAAAGCGGCAGCCACGAAGCGCTGCTGGCGCGGGACGGCTGGTACGCCAGCCAGTGGCGCTACCAACAACTGGAGGCCAGCCTGAATGCTGACTAAACCCGACGAAACCTCGCCGCGCCGGCAAACCCGGCAGGCCTTCGACCTGCTGCGCCAAGCCGCCCGGCCCGACCTGCGCCACCTCTACTGGGCCTTGCTGTGGCTGGTGCTGGCGGCCGCGCTGGAAGTCACCGGCCCGATCATGGGCAAGGCGCTGATCGACCAGCACCTGCTGCCGCGCCAGCTCGACTGGCCGCGCATGGCGCTGCTGTTGGGCGGCCTGCTGCTCAGCGGCTGGATCGCCAGCGGCCTGCGCTACCTGCAACTGGTGCGCCTGTCCGGCCTGGCCATGCGCTCGGTGCAGCGCCTGCGCGAGCAGGTCTACAACCACGTGCTGCGCCTGCCGATGGCCTTCTTCGACCGCGCCATCACCGGCCAGCTGGTGTCGCGCGTGACCAACGACACCGAGGCCGTCAAGACGCTGTACGTGCAGGTGCTGTTCGCCATGCTCGACAGCTCCATCGTGCTGGTCGGCACGGTCTGCGCGATGGCCTGGCTGGACTGGCATTTGATGGTCATCGTGCTGGCCCTGCTGCCGGCGGTGCTGGCCATCGTCTGGCTGTACCAGCGCCTCAGCGCGCCGGCGGTGACCCGCGCCCGCGCCCTGCGCAGCGACATCAACGGCCAGATGGCCGAGTCGATCGGCGGCATGAGCGTGCTCCAGGCCAGCAACGCCGAGGCCCGCTTCGCCGCCCGCTTCGCCGCCACCAACGGCCAGCACTACCAGGCCCGCATGGCCGAGCTGCGCGCCAACGCCTGGCTGCTGCGGCCGGCGCTGGACATGCTCAACATCGTCTTGCTGGCGGCGGTGATCTTCGCCTTCGGCCAGCGCGACATGACCGCCACCGAGGTCGGCGTGCTGTACGCCTTCATCAGCTACATCGCCCGCGTGATCGAGCCGCTGATCCAGATCACCATGCAATTCAGCCAGCTGCAGCAGTCGGTGGTGGCCAGCGCCCGCGTCGCCGCCCTGCTCGACGAGCCCGGCGCCGCCGAGCACCTGGCCGGCCGCGCCGCGCCGCTCAACCCCGGCGCCGCCCGGCCGGGCGCCGACGCCGGCCTGCCGGCGGTGGCCATCCGCCACCTCGACTTCGCCTACCAGGAGGGCCATCCGGTGCTGCACGACCTGTCGCTGGAGATCGCCCAGGGCGACTTCTGCGGCATCGTCGGCCACACCGGCAGCGGCAAGTCGACCCTGCTGTCGCTGCTGCTGCGCTTCTATCCGGTGCCGGCCGGCGCCATCACCCTGCACGGCATGGCGCTGGCCGACATCGCCAACGAACGCTTCCGCGCCGACGTCGGCCTGGTGCCGCAAGACCCCTTCCTGCTGGCCGCCTCGGCGCGCGAGAACATCGACATGGGCCGCGGCCTGGGCCAGGCCGAGATCGAGACGGCGGCCCGCGCCGCCCACGCCCACGACTTCATCGCCGCCCTCGAACAGGGTTACGACACGCCGCTCGGCGAGGGCGGCTCGCGCCTGTCGGTCGGCCAGAAGCAGCTGATCGCCATCGCCCGCGCGCTGGCCGGCCGGCCGCGCATCCTGCTGCTCGACGAGGCCACCTCGCACATCGACAGCCAGACCGAGCAGATCGTCCAGACCGCCCTCGACGAGCTGCGCGGCCGCGTCACCATCATCGCCATCGCCCACCGCCTGTCGACGATACGCGCGGCCGACCGCATCATCGTGCTCAACCACGGCCGCATCGCCGAGTCGGGCGGCCACGAGCAGCTGATGCGCATCGACGGCGGCCTGTACCAGCGGCTTTACCTGCTGCAGCAACTGGCGGCTTGAAAGCTTGTGGCGCCGGCCGCGCGGCCGGCGCACAAGATTATCGCGCCGTCCACATAGTTGTTAAAAAATATAATTTATATCGACTTTTTTGTGGAAAAAAAACCGCCCCGGAGGGATTTCTCGCCTGCAACAAGAATATAATTGTCTAGACACTTTGCGCAAAATTTGTGCAGTGCGGGACAAGGGGCGGCGCATTGGCAGGCATACGGGATTCTTCGGTATCACTAGGACTGCGTCGGCTGGCGGCGGCATGCGTGCTGCTGCCGGCGCTGGTGTGCGCGCAGTCGGCGGTCGAGACGCAACTGCTTGAGATCCGCGAGCAGAGCCGCTACGCGCCGGACCAGGCGCTGGCCCGCCTGCTCAAGCTGCAGGGCGAGGCGCCGAACGAGACGGCCGCCACCCGCGCCGAGCTGCTCAGCCAGCTAAGCATCGCCCGCATGCGCCTGGGCCAGAACGAGGCCGCCATGCCGCTGGCCGACGAGGTCATCGCCTTCGGCCGGCAGCAACGCAACGACGCCATCCTGGCCAAGGGCCTGCTGTCGAAGGCCTATGTGCTGTTCGCCATGAACGACGTCAAGGCGGCCCGGTTGCTGGCCTTCGAGTCCGACCGGCTGGCGCAGGCCGGCGACGACGTGCCGCTGCGCGTGCTGACCCGGCTCGCCGCCGGCCAGGCCTTCGCCGAGCAGGGCAACTTCCCGGCCGCGCTGGCCAAGATGCAGAAGGCGGTCGACCTGGCGCGCCCGCTCGACGACCTGGTGCCGCTGGCCGCCGCGCTCAACGCCCTGGCGCGGCTGTACAACCAGATGAAGGAGTACGACAAGGGCTTCGCCGTGCTCGACGAGCTGGTCGTGGTGGCCGCCAAGCTGCAATCGCCCAGCCGCCTGGCCACCGCCAAGAGCACCGAGTACGGCCTGGCGATCGACTCGCACCAGACCAAGCGCGCCCTGCGCGCGCTGCAGGACGGCCTGGCGCTGGAACGCAAGCTGGGCGCCCAGCGCATGATCGCCGTCACCCTGGTCAACCTGTCGGACAACTACCTGAAGGAGCGCGACTACCCGCGCGCCCTGCAATTCGCCAACGAGTCGCTGCAGGTCTCGCGCCAGAGCAAGGACTCGGCCACCGAAGCCACCGCCCTGATCAACATCGGCCAGTCCCACCTGGGCATGGGCCGGGTGGCCGACGGCAAGCGCAGCTTCGAGGCCGGCCTGGCCTTCTACGAGCGGGCCAACAACCAGCCCGAGCTGCAGATGGTGCTGATCGAATACGGCATGGCGCTCGAAAACGTCGGCGACCTGCGCGGCGCCGTCGAGGCCTACCACCGCGAACGCGGCATCTCCAACCAGTTGTTCGAGCGCGAGCGCCAGCAGGCCGTGCTCGAACTGCAGGAGAAGTACGAGACGGAGAAGAAGCAGCGCCAGATCGAACTGCTGAGCCGCGAGAACCAGGTCAAGGGCGCCGAGCTGGACAACCGCCGCCTGCAGCAGCGCGTCTGGTGGCTGCTGGCGGTGGTGTTCGCGCTGGCCGCCGTGATCGTCGGCCTGTTGTACCGCAAGGTGCGCAACGCCAACGCCCAGCTGGAGGTGAAGAACCTGGAGCTGAAGGCGCAGAGCGCGCTCGACCCACTGACCTCGCTGTACAACCGGCGCCACTTCCAGGACTTCATGCGCAGCCAGCACCTGCCGGCGGCGCACCAGCCGGAGCTGCGCAACGCCCACGGCGACGACATCGTCGGCGCCCTGTTCCTGCTCGACGTCGACCACTTCAAGCACGTCAACGACACCTACGGCCACGCCGCCGGCGACGCCGTGCTGAAGATGATCGCCGAGCACCTGCGCATCGCCCTGCGCGAGACCGACATGATCGTGCGCTGGGGCGGCGAGGAGTTCCTCGCCTTCCTGCCGGCCATCCCGCGGCACGGCATCGACGAGGTGGCGCGCCGCATCCTGAGCAACATCTCGGCCCAGGCCATCGTCTACCAGGAGCGCGCCATCTCGGTCAACGTCTCGATCGGCTTCGCCCCCTTCCCGCTGGTGCCGGGCGCCGACGGCGCCCCGCTGTCGTGGGAGCGCGCCGTCAATCTGGTCGACATGGCGCTGTACCTGGCCAAGGCGCACGGCCGCAACCGCGCCTACGGCGTGCGCGGCTTCCACAACTTCGAGAAAACCTCGATGGAGGCCGTCGAGCAGGACCTGGAGAGCGCCTGGCGCGCCGGTTATGTCGACATGAACGTGGTGCTCGGCGCCGCGCCGGACAGCGCGCCGGCCGACAAGCCGGCGCCGGACGAGGCGGCGGCGCCGACGGCGGCGCTGCACACCGCCACCGTCTGAGCCCGGCCGAGTTGGCCGACTTGGCCTACTTGTCCGCGGCGTCCTTGCCGCGCGCGTCCTGGGCCTTGGTCTGCAGCTTCTCGCCGGCCTGTTCGAGCTTCTTGCCGGCCGCCTCGGTGGCCTTGTTGATCTCCTCGCCGGCGGCGCCGGTGGCCTTGTTGATCTTGTCGCTGGTCTCCTTGGCGGCGTCCTGGATCTGCTGGTTGGCCTGCTTGGCCGCCTCGGTCAACTCATGGCCGGCCTTGTCGGTGGCCTGGTCGAGCTTGCGGCCGGCCTGCTCGGCCGGACCGGCGCCCACCGTGTCCTCCTTCTTCTGGCAACCGGCCAGGGTGGCCAGGCCGAGGGCCAGGGTGACGGCCAGGGCCGCCGGTAAAAACGCTTGTTGAACGATGCGCATGGTGTTCTCCTATGGGTTGGCACGACGATAACTTTCCATCCACAGCATACACCGCCGCCGCCCGCAACAACCGCACGGCAAGACGGAAAATGTCGATTGACAGCGGCCGGGCGAGTCCCGACAATAGAACGAGCGTTCACTTTCTGATAAGGCCAGGCCATGACCCAGCACACCGTCGCCGCCAGCAGCACCGCGCAGCGCATCTGCCCCTTCTGCGAGGCCGCCTGCGGCCTGACCATCGAACATGACGGCGCGCGGGTGCTGCGGGTGCGCGGCGACGAGGCCGACGTCTTCAGCGCCGGCTTCCTCTGCCCCAAGGCGGTCGCGTTGAAGGAGCTGCACGAGGACGGCGACCGCCTGCGTACCCCGCTGATCAAGCGCGACGGCGTGTTCGTCGAGGCCAGCTGGGAGCAGGCCTACGCCGAGATCGAACGGCGCCTGCTGCCCATCATCGCGCGCGACGGCGCCGACGCCGTCGCCACCGTGCTGGGCAACCCGGTGTCGCACAAGATGGGCCTGTCGCTGGCCTTTCCCCGCCTGGCGCGCGCGCTCGGCACGCGCAATATGTACTCGGCCTCCAGCGTCGACCAGGTGCCGAAGATGCTGTCGGTCGGCCTGATGTTCGGCACTTGGTTGTCGGTGCCGGTGCCGGACATCGAACGCTGCGACTTCCTGCTGATCCTCGGCGCCAATCCGATGGTCTCGAACGGCAGCCTGTGGACGGTGCCCGACTATCGCGGCAAGGCCAAGGCCCTGCGCGCGCGCGGCGGCCGGATCGTCGTGGTCGACCCGCGCCGCACCGAGACGGCGCAGGCGGCCGACGCCCACCACTTCATCCGCCCCGGCGCCGACGTGTTCTTCCTGCTCGGCCTGGCCCACACGCTGTGCGACGAGGGCCTGCTGCGGCCCGGCCGCCTGGCCGGGCATCTGGCCGGGCTCGACGAGCTGCGCGCCGCCCTGCTGCCCTACGCGCCGGAGAAAATGGCGGCGCGCTGCGGCATCGCCGCCACCACCATGCGTGAGCTGGCGCGCACGCTGGCCGGCACCGAGCGGGCCGCCGTGTACGGCCGCATCGGCACCTGCACCCAGCAGTACGGCACCTTGTGCTCGTGGCTGATCGACGTCGTCAACATCCTCAGCGGCCATCTCGACACCGAGGGCGGCGCCATGTTCCCGCGCGCCGCCGCCTTCGCCGCCAACACGCGCGGCAAGCCCGGCGTCGGCCGTGGCGTGGTCAGCGGGCGCTATCGCAGCCGCGTTTCGGGCGCGCCCGAGGTGGCCGGCGAACTGCCGCTGACCTGCCTGTCCGAGGAGATCGACACGCCCGGCCCCGGCCAGGTCAAGGCGCTGATCGCCATCGCCGCCAACCCGGTGCTGTCGGCGCCCAACGGCGCCCGCCTGGCCGCCGCGCTCGACGGCCTCGACTTCATGCTCAGCCTCGACATCTACCTGAACGAAACCTCGCGCCACGCCGACGTCATCCTGCCCGGCGTGTCGCCGCTGGAGGACGGCCACTACGACGTCAGCTTCACCCAGTTCTCGCACCGCAACCACGCCCGCTACAGCGCGCCCGTGCTGGCGCGCCCGGCCGGCCAGCCCGACGAGTGGGACAGCATGCTGCGCCTGACCGCCATCGTCCAGGGCCACGGCTGGCAGGCCGACATCGAGGCGCTCGACCAGGCCGCGCTGGAACAGGAGCTCGACAAGACGGCCGGCGCCGCCGCGCCGCAAGTGCTGGCCGCGCTGGCGCCACTGCGCGGCATCGAGCGGGTGCTCGACCTGGGCCTGCGCGGCGGCCCCTACGGCGACCAGTTCGGCGCCAAGCCGGGCGGCCTGACGCTGGCCAAAATCAAGGCGGCGCCGTCCGGCATCGACCTGGGCGCGCTGACGCCGCGCATCCCCGAACTGCTGCGCACACCGTCGGGCAAGATCGAACTGGCGCCGGCCGTGCTGCTGGCCGACCTGGCCCGCGTCGCCGCCGACCTGGCCGCGCCTGCGCCGGTGCCGCCGCTGGTCATCATCGGGCGCCGCCAGCTGCGCTCGAACAACAGCTGGATGCACAACCTCCCGGTGCTGGCCAAGGGCGCCTTCCGCTGCACCGCACTACTGCATCCGGACGACGCGCGGCGCCTCGGCCTGGCCGACGGCGCGCGCGCCGAGATCAGCAACGGCGCGCGGCGCATCGAAGCGCAGGTCGAACTGAGCGAGGAGATGATGCCCGGCGTGGTCAGCCTGCCGCACGGCTGGGGCCACGACCTGCCCGGCGCGAAGCTGGGCGTGGCCGCCGAGCGGCCCGGCGCCAACCTCAATGCCCTGCTCGACGAGACGCTGCGCGACCCGCTGTCGGGCAACGCCGTGCTGTCCGGCGTGGCGGTGCAGATGCGGCCTTGCGCCTGAGTTGACGCGCTGGGGATGCGATCCGGGCGGCGCTGCGGTTCAGTCCTGCGCCACCACCGACGCGCCGCCATTCCCGCTCAGCGTCAACATGATTTCATTGGCCAGGCATTCGGCCGCCGGCGAGCTGTTTTTCCGGCCCTTGATCAGCACGATCTCCAGCGGCGTGATGGGCGCAAAACCCTCCGCCTTGCCCAGCCGGACCAGGTGCGGCGGCGCGCTGCACTCGGCCAGCGCGGCCACCGCCAGGCCGGCGTCGACCATGGCCAGGATGCCGAGCAGGCTGGGGCTGCTGTAGGTGGCGCAGTACGGCCGGCCCATTTTCTCCAACGCCGCCAAGGCATGCTCACGCGCGACGCAGCCCTGCTCGTACAGCGCGACGGGCAGCGGCGTCTTGTGCCACACGGCGTGGCGCGGCGAGCCGACCCACACCATCGGCTCGGGCCGGATAAACTGGCCGTCCAAACCGGCGCCGCGCGTGACGAAGGCCAAATCGATCGCGCCCTTGCGCAGCATCGGTTGCAGCAACACGCTTTGCAGGCAGACCAGCTCGATCTCCACCTGGCCGAACATCCTGGCGAAGCGCTCCAGTATCGGCGGCAGCAACGACGACACGTAGTCGTCCGGCGCGCCCAGCACCACGCGGCCGACCACCGCCTGCTTGCGCAGCGCGGCCAGCGCCTCGTGCTCCAGCCGCAGCAACTGGCGCGCATGGGCGAGCAAGGTGTCGCCGGCGCGGGTCAGTGCGATGCGCCGGGTGTGCCGCTCGAACAGCGGCTGCCCCACCGCCGCCTCCAGCTTCATGATCTGCATGCTGACCGCCGCCTGCGAGCGGTGCACGGCTTCGGCCGCGCCGATGAAGCTGAGACGTTCGGCCGCCGCGACAAAGGTACGCAACTGGCCAAGGTTGAGTTCGGGATTTTCCATGATTCGCTTATTCGAATGAATCAGTTAATTTTAATCAGTTTGTATAAGATTAACTAAACACCGATCATAGCTCAAATCCTTGATCGGAGCACTCCCATGACAAACTCAAATGGCGCCGCCATGCGCAGCGGCAGCGCCACCCTGGCCTATGTCGCCGCCATGCTGATGCTGGCCACGCTGGGCATTTTCGTGCACGAGTTGGGACTCGATTCCATCAGCTGCGCTTTCTTCCGCTGCCTCTTCGGCGCGCTGGCGCTGGCCTTGTTTTGCTGCTGGCGCGGACTGTTCGTGCGCGCCAATGTCAGCGCCAGGAATATGCGGCTGGCGATCTTCAGCGGCGCCCTGATGGTGTTCAACTGGGTCAGCTTCTTCGAGGCCATCGGCCGCGTCGGCATTACCGTCGCCACCGTGGTGTTCCACGTCCAGCCCTTCTTCGTCATCGCCATCGGCGCGCTGCTGTGGCGCGAGCGGATAACGGCGCAGCAATTCGCCTGGATCGGCGTCGGCTTCGGCGGCCTGGTGCTGGCCTGCGGCGCGGCGCCCGGTGCACCGTTGGCGCAGCACGGCTATGCGATCGGCATCGCCTGCACGCTGGGCGGGGCGCTGGCCTACGCCGGCGTGACCGTCACCACCCGCTCGATGCGCGGCATGCCGCCCCATTTGATCGCGCTGACACATTGCCTGGTCGGCGTGGTCGCGCTGGCGGCCTTCGTCACCCTGCCGGCCGACGGCATCGGCCCGGCGCGTTGGGGCTGGATGGCCGGCCTCGGCTTGATCCCCACGGCGCTCGCCTACGTGCTGATCTACGGCGCCCTGCCCGCCATGGGCCTCGCCTCGATCGCCGTGCTGACCTTCGTCTATCCGGCGGCGGCGGTCGGCGTCGATTTCCTGGTCTACGGCCACCGGCCCGGCCGGTTCCAGATCGCCGGCATGGGCCTGATCGCGCTGGCCGGCCTGGGCATCAATCTCGGCTGGCGTTGGCGATTGGCGCCGGCCCCTCCCACCTCTTCCCCCGATGAAAGGAACACCGCATGAACCAATTTGCCAAACGACGCGCCAGACTCCTCGCCCACATGCGCGGCAACGGCGGCGGCGTCGCCATCATCCCGACCGCGCGCGAGCTGATACGCAACGGCGACGTCGAATACGCCTATCGCCACGACAGCTACTTCTACTACCTGTCCGGCTTCGCCGAACTCGACGCGGTCATCGTGCTGGTGGCCGACGCCGATCCGGGCCTGGCCGCGCAAAGCATCCTGTTCTGTCGCGAGAAGGATGCCGAGCGCGAGATATGGCACGGCTTCCGCCACGGCCCGGAAGGCGCGCGCGCCAGCTTCGGCTTCGACGCGGCATTTCCCATCGCCGCGCTGGAGCAGCACGTGCCGGCGCTGCTGGCCGCCGCGCCGGCCCTCTACTTCGGCTTCGGCCGCGACGCCGGCTGGGACGCGCAAGTGGCGTCGTGGCTGAACCGCCTGCGCGGACAGGCCCGCTCCGGTGTCGCGCCGCCGCTGGTCATGCACGATGTGCGCGCGCCGTTGGACGAAATGCGTTTGCTGAAGGATGAGGAGGAACTGGCCAGCATGCGGCGGGCGGCGCAGATCTCCGCCGGCGCGCAGTTGCGCGCCATGCGCTTCGCGCGGCCCGGCGTGAGCGAATACCAGATCGAGGCGGAACTGCTGCACGAGTTCCGCCGCCACGGCGCCGACGCGCCCGCCTATCCATCCATCGTCGCCGCCGGTGCGAACACCTGCGTGCTGCACCACAATCCCGGCGCGACGGTGCTGCGCCAGGGCGACCTGCTACTGATCGACGCCGGCTGCGAATACGCCAGCTACGCGTCGGACATCACGCGCACTTTCCCGGTCGGCGGCCGCTATTCCAGCGCCCAGCGGACCATGTACGAGATCGTGCTGGCGGCGCAACTGGCCGCCATCGCCCAGGTCCGCGCCGGCAAGCGCTTCACCGATCCGCACGACGCGGCGGTGCGCGTGCTGGCGCAGGGGATGCTGGACAGCGGCCTGCTCGACAAGCACAAGTCCGGCTCGATCGACGACGTGGTCGGCAACGGCGACTACCGGCGCTTCTTCATGTGCCGCACCAGCCACTGGCTGGGCCTGGACGTGCACGATGTCGGCGACTACCGCGAGACCGCCGCCGGCATCGCCTCGGCCGGGCGGCCGGCGCGCATTCTGCGCCCGGGCATGACCTTGACAGTGGAACCCGGCATCTACATCCGGCCGGCGGCGGACGTGCCGGAGCAGTACTGGAACATCGGCATCCGGGTGGAGGACGACGTCGCGGTAACGGCCGGCGCCTGCGAGGTGCTCAGCCGTGACGTACCGAAAACGATGGCGGAGATCGAAGCCATCATGGCGCGCTAAACCGCGTTCGGCGCCAACCTCAACGCCATGCTCGACGAGACGCGCGCAAGCCGCTGTCGGGCCACGCCGGGCCGGCCGGCGTGGCGGTGCGGATGCGGCCTTGTAGTTGACGCGGTTGACATGAAGTATAGGCGGTGTAGACTCTCTCAATTAGATTGGAGTCCGTCATGTCTACGCCAAACATGAAAAAAGTTCCCACCACATTGAGGAGAGAACTCGCTCCCCGGCAGCCTGCTAGCGCTGGAAGATCATTTGCATCGAATACGGCTGCCGTTTTTTCAGCCGCCGACGTCGAACGATCTGCCGACCTCGGCGGCGGTTACGTGCTTGTCAAGTTCCGTGACTCGCCACCTGCCACGATTGACAACAAAGACATGTCGGTGAACCCGGTAGCGCGTCTTGATACGAATTTTCCAAAAATCCCGCGCACCAAGGTCAAAGGCTTGCTGGAGCGCTACGCCTCCCCAACGAAGGCATCACGCCTCACTGACAATCGCGACAACGACGAATTCACCGCCGTACTCAATAGCCAGAGCCTACTATCCAGGCTAAAGCACCTGAATGATGGTCTATTGTTGACGTCATCAGATATTTGCCAGCGTCTGGCATTTAGCCGCCAAGCGTTGAGCAAGGCCGTTAAGGAATTCCGCATTTTCTCCGTCGTAGGACCATCGAACGCACAGCTGTATCCGGCATTCTTTGCTAGCGAAAAGCCGGAACGCCGCGAATTGGAGAGAGTATCCCAGGCCTTGGGTGATATGCCCGGCCCGAGCAAGTGGGAGTTTTTCATCACCCCTAAGACTTCTTTGGGTGGTCGCAGCCCGGTTGTAGCAATCGCAGAAGGTGACTTGCAGCGCGTCCTGGCTGCCGCTTCCGGTTTCAAGGGGCGCTAACTTGACGGCGAAACCACTCGGCTTGCCGCCAGCGGTTCTTTCCACAGACAAGCAGCCCGTCACCTACCTCTCGCCAGACAAGCTCTATAGGATTAGCGCCTACACCAGTGGTGAGCCCCACTTTGGCCATTCAGGCTCCAACCGCTTCGATGCGCCCGGCTGCCTCGTTGGCTCGCCCGAATTCGACACCTGCTATCTTGGTTATACACTTGCCGTGGCCATCGCCGAATCGATTCTGCACGACCGAGATCCGCTCAACGGAGTATTTGAAATCGCGAACACGACCCTCAGCAGCATGTATGTGCATCGTTTCGAAGGGGATAGCCTCCGGCTTCTGAACCTCACCGGCGCTACTCTTAAACGCCTCGACGGACATGCGGACTTGGCCGGAACATGCGACTACGACATCGCGCAAAAATGGTCGCTCGCCGTGTACAACAACCCCGCGAAATTCGATGGATTCGTCTATATGTCCCGGCACAACAATAGCGGCAAGGCCGTGCTCCTGTTTGACCGCGTTAGGGCAAAACTGCAAAGTGGCTCGCATACGATACTGATCCAAACGAAAGGCTACAGTAGCGCCGCGACTGGATTTAGGATCGTCGGTATCTAGGCGCGCCTCGGCAACGTAGCACCCGCGTTGTTTGCTCGAAATTTCAGCAAACAAGCACGGGTGGCTTGAAACAAGCGTGTCCGCTATTGACAGTACACCTCAGCAGCAACGGCGTTCGCGCTGCTGGTCGACGTCGTACGACCCCAATTACGACATATGCGGGCGCGTATTGCGGCGGCGCGCCCCGACCAACATGCCCAAGCCCAGCAAGAACATCGACGCCATGCCCGGTTCCGGTATCGGGCTGCTAATCTCCCGCGCGATGAAGGACAGGTTATCCGCGTAGCCATCGTTGTCGTTCGAAGCGAGACGCTCCATCGACAGCCAGAACGACAGCTTGCTGGTGCCGGCAGGCATGATTCCCATGGACTCCCGGTAATACAGGCCGGTCTGGTTGCCGCGATCTTGCGGGGTGACGGGACCGATCGCGGCGTTTCCTATCGCATTGTTCGCCGCATCGAGAAACTGCACAAAGAACAGTGCGTTATCGCCCTGGGCGGCCCAGCCGCCGAGCCATCCGCTCAGGTAATAGGAACTGTTCTGGGCCGTCGGCACGCCGAACTCCAGGGTCTGAGAGCCCACAGCATACTGCCCGAGGCCGGCGAACATCTTCGATCCGCGATTGAGCGGGCCAGGTTGGGTGGGAAGCACCCAGTTGTTGCCATAGTCCACCGACTGGACCATGCCGTAACCCGGGTAGCCGGTCCAGCCGCTCACGCCTGCTTCGGCATCGCCGTTGACAATGAGGTTCTGACCGTAGATGACGTCAGCCTTGCCACTACACGCCACGGCGAACAAGGCCGCGGCAAGGAAAAATCTGCACTTCATGAAAAGCTCCTTATAAAAATCAAATGACGCGGTACTGGTCAAGCTGCGCTGCCCCGCGCATCGCAGGGTCACTGATAGACGGCAAGCCGTTTTCCAGATGGCCGGCGAAGCGGCGCAACCAGCCCGGCAAGCCAGCCACACGCAGGCTGTAGTCGTACCAGTTGGAACTCGATGCCAGGGGCAGCCGGACGGCGCTCCTCGAGCGTGCGACGACGCGCACTTCCAACGGCTTGCTCGCGTAATACTTGTTGGCGGTGAGTAGGAAGGTGCATGGCTGCGCGCCATTGTTGACCAGGTCAATGAGCAGCTCGCCGGCGCTGCGTTCGGCGCGCAGGCTGATTTCCGGCCATGCGGCGTTGCCGTCGCCGCGCACGTCGCCAACGACGTGGCGATGAAAGCCGTTCGGTCCTAGTACCCAGAGATCGTAGGCAGATGCGGTGTTCCAGCGGCCTTTGAGCTGTTTGCCCGGTTCGACCGTATAGCGGCGCGGCACCTGCTCCAACGCCAGGCGGTCGTACACATGAAACACCGCCCCGGCTTCGCCCAGGTTGTCGAACCTGAGCTCCACCTGGCCGCCTCCGACCGGCACCTGGGCCTGCACCTGGAGTTCGTAGGGCAGAGCGCGTGCCGGACGCACGCCGGCAGCCTGGACGGGTGCCGTCAGGCTGGTCGGCGTTGCGGGCACCTTGGTGTTTGGCAGGCTCAGCGCCATCGAACGCCGCGCAGCCGTTTCCGGCAGCAGTTGCGTGAACCCGTTGTCGTTCGGGGTTGCGAAGTCGAAGCAGGACAACAGGTTGCCGCTCACCGCACGGCGCCATGGGCTGATAAGCGGCTCGCGCACACCGAAACGCGCCTCGATGAAACGCACCACCGATGTGTGGTCGAAGACCTGCGAATTCACCCAGCCGCCCTTGGTCCACGGCGAGATGACATACATCGGAACGCGCGGCCCGAGACCGTAGGGGCGATGGTGCGTACGCGCATCGGCGCCGTTGAGCACGTGATGGTACTCGCCGGTCGTGTCGACGGTCGAACCACCGGCGAGCTGCGACTGCGCCGGATTGCTGCCGTAACTCGTGTACGCAGGGACCGCCGGCGGTGGCATGTGGTCGAAGAAGCCGTCATTCTCGTCGAAGTTGATGATCAGGACCGTCTTGCTCCAGCTCTCAGGATTGGCGGTCAGGGCGTCCAGCACGCGCGCGATGTAGTCGGCGCCCGACGCGGGACTTGAGGGACCCGGGTGCTCGGAGCCTTCGGCGGTCGCGACGACCCAGCTGACCTGCGGCAGGCGGTTGGCAAGCACGTCGGCCTTGAGCAGGTCGATGTCACGCGTCGTGGTGCCGCGATTGCGCAGGGATTGCGAATAGCCCGGCCGGCGATACCACGCGTTGCGGAAAGAACGGAATCCCGCCAGCGAGTTATCGGTGAAGTTGTCCGCCATGTTCTGGTAAACCTGCCAGCTGATACCCGCCGCTTCGAGTCGCTCCGGATAGGTGGTCCACAAGTAGTCGGTGGACATGTCCGGATTGAAGTCGTCGTGGCTGTTGTCAGTCGATGGGCCGCCCGCGGCAGCTAGGGGATCGTTGTGACCGCTGAACAGAAACAGCCGGTTTGTGTTGGTACCGGTCTGGGTGGCGCAGTGATAGTGGTCGCAGATGGTAAAGGCACGCGCGAGCGCGAACTGGAAGGGAATGTCGGCGTCGGCGTAATAGCCCATCGCGTGGTTCTGCTTGACCGTGCACCAGTCATTCATCCGTCCGTGGTCCCACGCCAGCTGGGCGTCGAGCCAGGCATGTGGCGTCCCGGCCACGCGCATGACCGGAAAGTCCTGCACCGTGTTGAGGCGGAACGGCGCGATGGCGCTGCCCTGGGGCCAGTTGGGCCGGCCAGGCACCGGCGCGCCGCCGACGGAGCGCTGCACGAAGACCGATTTGCGATTGAAGAGATTTTGCCGGTCCATCACCGGAATCGGAAAGGGATCACCGAATCCCCTTACCCCTTCCAGGGTGCCAAAGTAATGGTCGAAACTGCGGTTCTCCTGCGTCAGCACGACGATATGCTCAACATCCTGCAGGCTACGAGTGCGCTGGTTGGCGGGGAGCGCCAGCGCCTTTTGGATGGACGGTGGAAAGGTCGCAAGCACGGCACTTGCGCCGGCCGACTTGCCCATTTTGCGGAGGAAGTCGCGTCGGCTCATGCATGCACCTGCGTGCGTGCGTGCGCGAATTTGAAAATATGCATTTGATTGATCCAGGTCGATTGTCAGGGAAACATGAAAACTGAAGTCATGCTAGGCAACAGCTTACGTAACAACGATGAAATGTTGATGACATAGCATGCAATTGATAGCACTTCACTTATTTCGATAACAATCCTGGCCAAGCGCCTCCGGATGGGAACAGACGGATTTCAGCCGGCCTGAATTCGGACGGCCGCCAACACACCTTGGCCGAGCGGGTCGGCAAGCTGGCCGTGGCCTTGCAGCCGCTTTCGGACCGGCTGGCCGCGTTTCATATCCCACTCGCCAAGCTCTCGCCATGGGCCGGGGGAATGGGCGCAAACGCCCGACCCGCCAACCCGGGCCGTCAATCGTAGCTGACCTCCTTGCGGTTGTCGCGCGAGACGCGGTCGATCATCTTGTTGTAGGGGTCGACGCCGACGTCGAAGGGCTTCTCCTTGACCGTCACGGTGACGCTCGGCTCGGCGCCCACCAGCAGGCGCTTGTCGCTGAACAGCACGCGCTCGTCCTTCTCCTTGCCGCCGGCCGGGCGGGCGAACACGGCGATCTCGACCGGCTCGTCGTAGGCGCGCGGCGTCTCCTTGCCCTTGCCGTCGGCCTCCATCTTGGCCAGATGCAGCTTCATCGTCACGTCCCACTGGCCGTCGGCGCGCTTGACCGCCTTGGCCTCGACCACCCGGTTGTCGTAGAAGACGATCTTCTCGAACAGGTCGGTGATCAGCGCCTGCTTGTCGGCCGGCGCCTCGGCGCGGATGTAGGCCAGCAGTTCCTTGGTGGTGGTGAACGGCGCCTGCTGGAAGCCCTTGTCCTGCAGGTAGTGCTTCAAGGCGCGGTTGAGCGGCGCCTCGCCGATCTCGTCGCGCAAACGGTAGAACACCAGGCTGCCCTTGCGGTAGTGCAGGTACTGCTGGTTCTCCACCTTGTACAGCGGCAGCTCCTCGATCTTCTCGGCGCCCCGGTCGCGCAGATAACGGTCCAGCTCGAAGCGCAGGAAGCGGCGCAGCTTCTCGCGGCCGTACTCCTTCTCCATCACCATCATGGCCGAATACTGCGCCAGCGACTCCATCAGCATGGTCGAACCCTGCACCTCGGCGCCCACCACCTGGTGGCCCCACCACTGGTGCGCCATCTCGTGCGCGGTGACGTAGAACACGTAGTCGATGTCGTCCTTGTTGCGCAGGTCGGCGCTGAAGCCTATGCCCTCCGAGTACGGGATGGTGTTGGCGAACGACTGGGCGAACTGCGAGTAGGTCGGGAACTCCAGGATGCGCACTTGCTTGTGCTGGTAGGGCGTGAACTGGGCGGAGAAATAGTCGAGCGACTTCTGCACCGACTCGATCATGCGGCCGGTGTTGTAGCCGTGCTTCTTGTCGTAGTAGATCTCGATCGGCAGGCCCTTCCAGTCGCCCTTCCGCACTTCCCACTTGGCCGACAGGTAGGCGAAGAATGGCATCATCGGCTGGTCCATCTTGTAGTGGAAATAGCGGCGGCCGTCCCGCTCCCAGCTCTTTTGCAGATAGCCGGGCGCCATGGCGATCTGCTCGGCGCTGGTCGAGATGGTGGTGTCGAAGTTGATCCAGTCGGCCTCGCCGCCGAAGACCGCGTTGACGTAGGCGGCGGTGTCCTCCAGCTTGCGCATGCGTTCCGGTTCGCCCAGACCGCGCTGGCGCCGTTCGTTGCGGTCGACCAGCTCGCGGCCCCGGTCATAGCCGAAGTGCGGGAAGAACTCCTGGTTGTTGAAGAAGGTGCCGTTCAGGTTCAGCGTGTCGGGCGCGCCGCTGTTGGTGAAGCCGGTGCGGCGCACGTCGACGCTGAAGTCGAGCGCCAGCCGCTGGCCGGGCGCCAGCGGCTGCGCCAGCTTGACGATCTTGAAGCCCAGCTCCTTGTCGTCCAGCGTCAACTGGTGCGCCGGCAGATTCTCCCAACGGGTCTGCTCGTCGGGATTCTCCTGGATGCGCAGGGTGTCGAGCGGCGCGGCGGTCTTGTTCTCCAACACGTAGTGGCCGCGCACGGCGACGCGCCGCTCGGCCGGGTAGATGTCGACCTCGGCGCGCACGTCGGTGATCTTCGGCTGCGGCAGGTCGATGTATTGACGGTACCGCTTCTCGTAGCGCGCCTGCAGATCCATCAAGGCGTCGGAGGCGCGGTAGTGGTTGAGCACATTGGTGTTGTAGAAGATCCAGCCGCCGGTGGCGGCGAAGGCGGCCAGGCTGAACGCCAGCGCCACACCGGAGCCGCCGCGCAGCCGGCCAGCGGCCAGGCGGATGCGGGCGCGCCAATCGACCGACAGGCCGCGCACCCAGAACACCTGGGCGACGATCAGCAGCGCCAGTGTGAACAGGCTCCAGTACAGGGCGAACCAGGACCAGCCCTTGAGGAAGTGGCCGTAGCCGTTCATGTCCGAATACGGGCTGGCCGGCAGCGAACCGATGGAGTACAGGTTGTGGTCGAAGTGCAGCACGCCCATGACGATCTGCGCCACCATCAGCACGATCATCAGCAGGTAGCCGATAAACTTGTTATTGGTCAGCACCTGCAGGCAGATGGCGATCAGTCCCATCAAAATGAAGGGCGTCGCGCTCAGCAGGCTGCCTTGCAGGTACAACAGCGGTTCGATCGGCGCGCCGCCCTTGAACAGCTGGAAGGCCATCGCCGCCAGCACGCCGGCCAGCAGGAAGCCCAGCACCACGCCGACCATGGCCAGGCTCTTGGCCAGCAGCGGCGCCCAGTTCGGCACCGGCATGGCGTCGTTGACGTCGGCGATCTTGACCTGGCGTTCCTTGAAGATCAATTCGCCGGCGTAGAAGGTGACGACGATGATCAGCATGAAGCTGAAACTGCTATGCATCACCTGCAGCATGCGGTAGGTCAGCGGATACAGCGCCGTGCCGAACTGCACATCGGAATTGGCGGCGGTGCCGAGCAGGTTGGCCACGCTGAGCAGCAGCAGCACGATGAAGGGCACGCTCTTGAAGACGCCGCCGGCGTCGAAGCAGAAGATGCGCCAGCACTGCGCCCAGCCGGTGGCCGCGCCGAAGCGCGGCTCGATCCGTGGCAGCAGGCCCGGCGCGGCGATGGCCGGTGCGGCGGACGGCGCGACGGCGGCGGCCTTGCCGAACAGGCGGCGGCCGGTGCCGCTGCGCTGCGGCTTGAACAGCGCCACCGTGGCGCCGAACATCAGCAAGGCGACGCCGCTCCACAGCGCGCGGTTGGCCAGCAGGTAGCCGCCCAGGGCGGGCAGGCCGCTGTTGGACTCGGCGGCGGAATAGTAGCGGATCGTGCGGCCGAAAGCGCGCACGCCGAAGGGGTCGACCAGCACGGCGACCCATTCGTTGTTGATGTCGCGCGTGAAGGAACCGGCCACGGCCCACAGCACGAACAGCGCCAGCACGCCGACGTAGACCAGCATCATCGAGCGGGTGGTGGCGGCCAGCAGCATCAGCAGCGCGCCGATGAACAGCAGATTGGGCAGCACCAGCACGACGAAGGTCCACAGGTAGGCGGCACCGGGGAAGGGGCCGACGCGGGCCTGGTCGACCCAGGGCATCAGCGGGCCGAGCATCATGCCGACGGCGATCAGCGCGAAGATCAGCAGGCAGGCCACCAGGCCGGCGACGAAGCGGCCGAACAGGTAGTCGATCTTGCGCATCGGCGTGGCGAACAGCATGTCGGAGATGCCGACCTCACTGTCGCGCAGCACGGCGCCGGCGATGAAGATGGTGACGATGAACAGCGAGAGCACGCTGAAGCTGCCCAACATCTGCGCCACCACGGTGGGCGCGTTGCGGTTGACGTTGCCGATGGCGCCGCCGACCTGGATCGCGTCGGTGGTGCTGGCGCCGAAGGCCATCGCGGCGAGTAGCAGGGCGCAGACCCACAGCAGCGGTTGGCGCAGCTGGTAGTCTAAATCAAACTTGAAAAATTCCCTCCACATGGCGCGCTCCTTAGACCGACACTGGATCGGCGGCGGTGGCGGCGGCCGGTGTGGCGGCCGGCGCGGCGGCGCGGCCGGTGCCGGCTGCGGTGGCGGCGTGGCGCACTTGCAGGAAGTAGACGTCCTCCAGGTCCGGCTCGACCATGACAAAGCCGTCGTCCGGCTGGCTCTCGGCGTAGACGTTGATCTGCGGCTTGCCGCCGACCAGACGGCTCGACAGCACGTTGAAACGGCTCTGGTAGCTGGCCAACTGCTCGGCCGCCACGCTGCGGCGCCAGACGCGGCCCTTCAGCGTGTCGATGGCGGCCTGCGGCTCGCCCTGGATCAGCACCTCGCCCTTGACGATCAGCGCCATGCGCGGGCACAGGTCGGTGACGTCGTCGACGATGTGGGTCGACAGGATCACCACCACCTGCTCGCCGATCTTGGCCAGCAGGTTGAGGAAGCGGTTGCGCTCGTCCGGATCGAGGCCGGCGGTCGGCTCGTCGACGATCACCAGGCGCGGCGCGCCGAGCAGCGCCTGGGCGATGCCGAAGCGCTGGCGCATGCCGCCCGAATAGGTGCCCAGGCCGCGCTTGCGCGCCTCCCACAGGTTGGTCTGCTGCAGCAGCGCCTCGACCGCCTCCTTGCGCTCGCCCCGACCGGCCAGGCCCTTGAGCACGGCGAAGTGGTGCAGCAGCTTCTCGGCGCTGACCTTCGGATAGACGCCGAAGTCCTGCGGCAGATAGCCCAGCTGACGGCGCAGGCCTTCCTTGTCGGCCAACACGTCGACGCCGTTGAAGTGGATGCTGCCGCTGTCCGGCTCCTGCAGGGTGGCGATGGTGCGCATCAGCGAAGACTTGCCGGCGCCGTTGGGGCCGAGCAGGCCGAACATGCCGTTCGGGATCTCCAGACTTACATTGTTGATCGCCTTGACGCCGTTGGCGTAGGTCTTGTTCAGCTGTTGAATCGTTAGCATGCGCGCACTCCCCTAATGGTTCCTGGTCACTCTGATCGACCGCCTGGTTGACGGTTCCTTGTCGGCGCGGCGAAATACACCGGATACACCGCGCGCTGGCGACACTCTAGCCCGGCATGCGAATTTGGCATTATTTTTGCGACAAGCGGTGGTTTTTTCGGAATGAGCGGCGGATTTCTGGCGGATTGGCGCGCGGCGGATCCTTGCCACGTGTACTACAGTAGTGCTACGGTAATTCACATGAACGATAAAAAAATGGAAATCCATCCAGTCCATACAATCCGCACGCTGAATCTGCTGCTGGCGATACTCGGCGTGTACTGGGCCTGCCTGCTGCCCGTCAGCGCGGCGGCGCCGCAGACCGGCGCCGTCGGCATCAGGCTGTTGCTGCTGTGCGCCTGCGTCTTGATGGCGCTGTTCGGCCGCGCCCATGTGGCGGCGCTGGTGCGCGGCGTCGCCATGTTGGCCGGCCTGCGCACGCCGGACCTGTTATGGCGCCCCTGGTTCGCCGAGGCGATGCGCGGCAGCATGCGCAGCTGGGGCCTGCTGCTCACCGCATTGACCATACAACTTGCGATGCCGGGCACGACGATGCACGTGGCCAGCGGCGCCGCCCTGTTGTCCTTGTCGCTATCGTTGAGTGTGCTGTTGTCGCTGGCGCACGCCGGCTGGTTGGCGCGGCCGCTCGCCGGGATCTGCTACGCCGCCACAGGCGCGCTGTTGCTGGCGCTGGCCACGTTCGGCGTGCGCCAAGGCCTGACCGTCACGCTCGACACCCTCGGCACCCTGCCGGCGCCGCTGCTGCTGGCGATGCTGCTATCCTGGCCGGCGCTGTCGCTGTGGATGACGCGCCGCTGGGGCCGGGCGCCGCCGCAGCGCGGCTGACAAGCAGCCTGGCCTTGCTGGCGCTGGCGCCGGCCAAGCGGCGCCGGAGACGGCAACGGCCGGCGCCCTGCCCGCGCACCGGCTGGGGGGCGGGCCGACGGCTCGGCTCTATTGCTGGCAGTGGTCGTCGACCCAGTCGGCGCCGCTGGCCATGCAGCGCTGCAGCTCGCGTTGCAGACGCTCGGCCTTTTGCCGCAGCGCCTGGCAGTCGCGGTTGCCGGTTTCGGCCAGCGCCAGGCATTTGTCGGCCTTCTCCAGCGCGGCCTTGTAGTTATTCTGGCCCATGTCGCGCTCGGCCTCGGCGAGGAAGCGGCGCGCCGTCTGCGCGTTCTGCGCCACCGCCGGCGATGTCGTCAGCAAGGTCGTATGGGGCGCCTCGGCGCGCACCGGCGCGGCGGCCTTCAGCGCCGCCGCGTTGACGCCGGCGTTGGCAGCCTGAGTCGATTCCTGCGCCGACGGTTGACCCAGCAAGGTCGCCTCCAGCAGTCGCGACAAGGCGTCGCGCAGCGTCTTGATGCGGGCATCGGCTTCCGGCCGCTTCAGCTTTTCAGCCGCCAGCAGCTTGCCCTCCAGGCAGACGCGGTCGCCGCGATTCAGGCAGGCCTGCGCCTCGTCGAGCAGCTGGGTGACGCGCTGGCCGTCGATGCGCTCCTCGCGCTCGTGCGTCTCGCTGTCGTCGCCCCACTTCTTGCGGAAGGCCGCCAGGCGGGCGGCGGCCTTGTCCAGCTGGCCGGCGCGCACGGCGTCGTCGATCTGCGGCCTGGCATCGCTCCAAGCCTTGCCGCGCAGGCGCTTCTTCTCGCACGAGGACGCCGCGCCGAAGATGGCGTCCTGCAGCGGTTTGAGTTCGCTGGCGCTGGCCTTGGCGCCTTTGAGCGCGGCCAGCTCGGCGCGGGCGTCGTCCAGCTTGCACGCCGCCGCCAGCGTGGTGGCCGCCTCGATGCGCGCCGCCAGCTTCTTGTGCGGGTCGGCCGGCTTGGCGACGATCCAAATCCCCACCAGCGCCAGCATCACCGCCAGCCAGGTGCCCTTGCCGATCGGCTTGCGCTGCGGCGGCCCGACGCGGCGCTCGCCCGAACCGGGGGCGGCGGGCGGAATGCGCATCGGCTTGGCTCCCAGGTCGACCTTTGGCCTGGCCGCCGGGGCCGGAGCCGGAGCCGGGGTTGGCGCGGGCGCCGGGGATGGCACCGGCGCGGGCGCGGGTGTGGGTGCGGGTGTAGGTGCGGGCGCAGCCATCGGCGCGGCGAGCGGAACCGGCACCGGCGCGGGAATAGGCGCCGGAGCCGGCGCCGGCGCAGGTGTCGGCACGGCCGGCTGCGCGCGCACCGCCTCGACGGCCTGGCGTGTGCCGCAATAAGGGCAGAACGCCACCGCGCGCGGAAAGCCCTTGCCGCAGCCTTGGTTGATACAACGATAAATCACTTCAGTCACTTCTTCACCTTGCTCTATTCCGGATCGGGAATGTCGTCTTCCGGGTCGGGAATGACCGCGTCGAACAGGGCGCTCAGCTCGGCCATGTCACCGGCGGCCCGCCACTGGTCCACGCGCGGCACCCACAACATGTTCCACACCTTGGTGCCGGCGTCGATCTCGCCGTGGACGATGCGCTGGGCGATCTCCTCCAGCGAGTACGGCCCGTGCTGCACCTTGTTGAGGAATACCTTGTAGCTGGCCGGCCGCTTGGCCACCGGCTGATGGTACTGCATCGCCTGGGCCGCCGTTTCCACCGCCGCCGCCGCATACGCCGACGGCCCCGGCTCCCGGCCGCCGCCGAACACGCCGGCCGCCTGCGTCTCGCTCACCAGATACTCGGGCTTGAGCACGCGCTTGTCCACCGTCTGCTGCACCTCCCAGCTGTAGGCGTCGCTGGCCGAATCGACCACCTGCTCGCTCCACTGCGACAGCAGCGCCGTCGCCGTTTCGACGGCCTGCGCCGACACCGCCGGATTCAAACCCTGGGCGCGCCGCAGCCAGGCGTCGTACAGGCGCTTGGCGGTGATGTTGGGCAGCGACGGCGAGGGCAACTCGGCGCCGGTCTCGTCGACGTCCAGCTTGGGCTGGTAGACCTTCAACTGATAGTGGCGCATCAACGCCGCCAGCAGCAGCAGCTGGCTGGCGCCGGCGCGGGCCAGGCGGTGCTGCACCGCCGCCACCACCTGCTCGCGGTAATAGGCCGGCAGGCCATTGGAGCGGATGGCGAACTCGTTGCCGATCTGTAGCCACTCGCCGGAGCCGGCCTCCACTTCGAACAAGTACTGGCCGCGCGGCTGGAAGCTGGCCTCGCGGTCGGACAGGTCGGGCTTGCGCTTGACCACGCCCAGCGCGATCGCCTGCAGGAACCACTCGTAGTCGTCGGCCAGGCGGTTCAACTCGTCCATCGACGGCGCGATCGGATGGCGGAAGCGGGTCGAGTCGAAGTGCAAATGGGTCGGGATCTTCGGGTTCTCGATCTGGTAGGAAGTGCGCCAGGTCGGCAGGCCGCGCAGCACCGTCATGGGGAAGCCGGACAGCTCGATGTAGCAAACCGCCTTGCCGACGATGCCGGTGTTGACGATGCTGACCAGGTCGCCGTGGAAGAAGCCGGTCGGCACGGCGGCCTTGATCTCGGCCTCCATCTTGCGCCAGGCGTTGGCGTCGCCGACGCCGATGAAACATTTGAACTGGTCGGCCTTGGGCGTGAACTCGGCCGAGAAGCGCGCGTTCACCCACGGCATGGCGCTCTTGATCCATTCGTTGAAGGTGCGTTGGCGCTCCGGCGCCGACATGGCGGCCAGACGTTCGAGCAGCGGATCGACCGGCACGCCGTCGACCGCCTGCTCGCGGCTGAGCTGCGTCTGCGCGCGGCGGAACAACTTGAGCAGCAGCGAGGCGCGCAGGCGCTCGTCGCCCAGCTGCGGGAACAGCCGCGCCGAGCCGCCGAATTCGAGCAGCACCTCTTCGCTCCAGCTGCTGATGTCGCCGGTCAGCTTGACCGGTTCGGGCAGCGTGTCGCTGGCCAGCTTCATGTAGGTGGCGTGTTCGTGCTGGGCGTCGGCGCGCAGCTGGTCGATGCGCTGGTCGACCGCGCCCAGCATCGCCTCGACGCAGCGGCGGCCCTCCTGGAACTCGCCGGCGATGCCGCTCCACACGGGCTGGCCCTGCTCGTCGACCGAGGTGGCGTCGCCCAGCCAGGTGGACATGGCGCGCAACACCTCCATCGCCTGGCCGGCGGCGACCGCCAGCAAGTGGAAGCGCAGGTAATCGGCGATGTCGCGCTTGAGGTGGCTCATCACCTCGCGCGCCTGGGCGTCGCGGCCGAACATTTTGCCGGCCGCCTGCGACAGGTTGTTGAGCGACTCCTCGACTTGGCGGGTGCGCAGCGCGTCGCGCATGTCGCGGTAGCGTTTGCCGTTGCGCTCGGCGCAGGCCAGGTCGCGCTGGGCGATGCGCGACTTGATCTGCTCCAGCAGCGACAGCACGAACTCCAGGCCGCCCTGCTTGCGGTCGTCCAGCAGCGCGTACAGCTGCTCGCGGCAGCGTCCCTTCAACCGCAGCAGCAGTTCGGCGGTGTGGCGCTTGATGCGGTCCTCGCTGGTCTCGGCGGTGGCGCCGGCCTCGCGGATGGCGTCGCGCTCCAGTTGCGGCAGCAGCTCGGCGACCTTCTCGCGCCAGACGTTGATCTCATACGCGCCCATGATGCGGTCGATCTCCAGCTGCACCTTGCTCTCGATCCGCTCCAGCAGCGAACGCTCGTCCTTGTCCATCAACAGGCGGTCGGTCAGCGCGTATTCCTGGAACGGCGTGACGTCCACCGTGCCCTTCTTGAAATCGGGGAAGGTGTCGAAGGGATGCTCGGCCATCGCCATCTGCTCGCGCATGAAGATGTCGCGTTCCTGGTCGCCGGCGCGGCGGGCCGGCGCGCCGTCCGTGCCGACGATGCCGAAAAATGCCTTGACCATCATGGCGGCCAGCTCGTAGGCGCGGATGTCCTCGCGCAGGCTTTGCTGGGTGTCCAGCACGGCCTGGCCGAAGGCCGAGTAGACCTTCGAGTAGGACAGGCGCATGTCGCCGAAGCGCTGCTCCGGCACGCGCGGATTGAACGGCCCCAGCTTGTGCTGCTGCTGGTTGACCGCCACCGAGCGCTTGCGGTTGGCGAAGTCGGCCGAGGCGAAATCCTCGAACAGCGAGTCGGCCACCATCTGGTAGACATCCTTGACGTCCTGCGTCGCCTTGTTGGCCAGGTTGGCGGTGTCGACGAAGTAGACGTCGTCGAACGGCGCGCCCTTGCCGACCAGGCTGTCCGGCTCGGCCCAGCGCACCTGCGCGTTCATGTCGCGCATCGCCGTCTCCAGCTCCATCATGGTGGCGTAGGCGTTGGCCTCGGTGCGTTCCTTGTTGGCCTTGGCGTAACCGGACGGCATCAGCATCACCAGGTCGACCTGGCTGTCGGCCACCTCCTGGCGGGCGATGGCCTTGGCGATCCAGCCCAGGTCCATCAGGCTGCCGGCGCCGGTGCCGCCGGCGTTCGAACCGATGACGACGATGCGGAACTTGGAGGTGTCCACCGTCAGGCCGAGGCGCTGGTAATTCTCCTTGCGCTCGTTGCCGGCGTTGCTGCTCAAGAAGTTCAGCGCGCCCTTGATGCGGCCGCGCAGTTTGGGATATTTGTCGAACAGGTAGAGCCGCGCCACCGCGCGGATCTGGCCGGCGCCCTTGGACGGGTCGATGCCCAGCGAGCGCAGCTTCTTCGGCCGCAACGGCATCCACTGCTCGATCAGCGGGAAGCGCGCCAGGCTGTCGTCGGACTCGTGGTACTGCTGCAGATCGATGTGCTCGACCAGGCGCTCCTCGTCGCTCAACTTGACCAGCTCGTACCAGGGATCGCTGCGCTGCGACTTGCCTTCGTCGATGATGGCGCCGCTGTCCAGGTCGAAGTGGAGGAAGCGCGCCACCGGGAACTGGCCGATCGATTCGACGCGGGTCGGATTGTGGCGGTTCCACACCGCCGACAGGATGCGCCGGCGGATGCGCATCATCACTTCCATGCCGGTGCCGCCGGCGCCGATGAACAGGGTCGGCCGCAGATCGACCTTCAATTCGGCCTTCTTGTCGGCGCCGCCGACGATGCTGCTGGTGCTGGGGAATTCTGCCATGGCGGTCTCTCGAAAAGGTTAGCGGCGGCCGGTCAGCCAGGCGCCGACCAGGGCGGCCGCGCCGAGCAGCAGCAGGGTGCCGGTAATGGCGCCGCTGAGGAATTTACTCGCGTTCATCACCGCCAGCACGACGGCGCCGCTGACGAAACCGAGGCCGCAGAACAGCAGCCAAGCGGCGGTGTCGGCCGAGGACGGCGCCACGCGGCGGCGCACCAGATGGTTGCTGAAGGCGTTGCGGGCGAGGAAGAACACCAGCAGCAGCACCAGAAAAACGGCGCCGGCGATCAACTGGTCGCGCGCCGAGGTGTCGGTGGCGGGCGCGCCCTGCACCGGCGCCACCTCGATGCCGCCGCCGCTGGTGTTGCTGGTGTTGCTGGTGTTGCTGGTGTTATTAACCGGCGCCGGCGTGGTGATGTCGAGCGGCTTGCTGGCCGACGCGGCGGCCGAAGCCGAGGCCGGCGCGCCGGCGCCGGGCACCTTGAAGCCAGGGTCGGTGTTGGCCTGCGCCAGAAGGATCGGTTGCACTGTGCTGCCTTGCTGAGTGTTTTGCATGTTTGTTCCTGATGTGTTCAATGGCCCAAACGCACCTGCGCGCCGTCGCGCAACTGCGTCAATGTGTGGCCGAATAGGGTGCTGCGCAACTCGGCCACCTTGTTGCCGGCCTGGTCGAAAATCGGTGTCTGCATGCCCGCCTTGCTGTGCATGGTGCGCGGCTCGCCCTCGACCGTCAGCGCCACCTTGCGCATGCGCGTCAGGCCCAGCACCGTGGCCGCCACGGCGGCCAGCAGCGCCAGCATGGCGCCGCCCAGCGCCAGCAGCGGACCGAGGCCGAAGTGGACCCGCACGTCGAGCGGCAGCACGGCGCGCGAGCCCTGCACCTGGCTCGGCGGGGTGAAAATGTCGGGCAGCGGGTCGCCGGGGAACAACGTGGCCATGCGCTGGCGGAAGGCCTGCGACAACTCCAACTTCTGTTCGCCCAGGCTCACCTCGATCTCGCCCGGCAGCACATAGGCCGAGCCGGCCGACTTGAAGGCCGCCAGCGACCAGCTGCCCGGCAGGCGGGCCACCGGCAGCTGCATCTCCGACGACAGCGGCTGGCCCTGGCCGGGCGCCAGCACGCGCACGCTGTCGCGGCCCAGGCTAATCGGCTTGTCCTCGCCGGCCAGGCGCGAGCGCGCCGCCAGCGTGGCGCTGCTGATCGTGTAGGGATAAATCGCGTTCTCCAGCCGCCAAGCGATCTTGGCGCGTGGCGCGGTGGCGCCGGCGTCGATGTCGGCGCGCAGCGAGCCGTCCGGCGTCATCGAGAAGGCCACGCCGGGCGCGTTGTCGACCTTGACCGGGGCCAGCCGCACGGTGTCCTGGTCGAGCGGTTTGAGGCGCGCCGGCGGCTCGGTGATGACGCGCTGCAGCCGGCCCGAGCGCAGCAGCGCGTCGAGCTGGCGCGCGCCCTGCTCGTGGATGGCGAAGACGTAGACCATCAAACCGTTGGCGCTGTAGCGGCCGGCCCGCACCGGCATCTTCAACGGAAAGGCCAGCGCGGTGCGGATCGCCGCGCCGTGGTGGATCAGCTGGTAGAACTCGCGGTTGCGCTGCGCCGTGGCCTGGTCGTTGTTCGGACTGTTCTTGTTGTTGGTGAACAGCCAGACCAGGCCGGCCTGGCGCGCCAGTGCCGTGTCGATGGCGGCGCCGACGGCCTCGCCCAGGTCGGTGTCGGCCAGCGTGGCGCTGCCCGGCTTGTGCGCCGTCTGCAGCGCGGCCAGCGCCTGCGTCACTTGGCGTCGTGGCGCCTCCGTCTCGACCTTGGTGGCCAGCAGCGCGCGCGGCGACGGCGCGCCGGGCAAGCTCTGGTTGAAGGCGGCCAGCACCAGCGCGTCGCCCGGTTGGGTGACGGCCAGCACCACCTCGGCCACCAGCGCCTTGTACTGCGAGGCGGGGTCGCTGTAGAAGGGGTCCATCCAGCCGGAGTTCTGCACCAGGAAGACGTGGGAGCTTGACACTGGCGACACCGGTGACGCCGGCGACGCGGCATGCGCGGCGGGCGCCAGCGCCGCCAGCAAGGCCAGCGCGGACCAGCCGTGCCGGCGCACCGGCGCGACAGCGACAGCAACGCCAACGCCGACGCCGGCAAGCGGCGGCGTGCCGATGACGGCGCGCGGCAGTGTGTTGACCAACGGCGAGCGCGTCACGCCGCCGCCTTCAAATGCCAGCCGCGTATCTCGTTCCACTTCGGATGGTGCAGCCACAGGCAGCCATCGTAGACGAAGGGCACGCAGTCGCCCGGCCTGGTCAGCCGCGCCACCTCGTCGAGGATCACGTTGCGCTGGCCGACCCATTCGATGAAGGTGCGCGGCAGCACGTCGCCGTCGAGCGCCGCCTCGGCCGTGCCGGGATAGTGCTCGATGCGCAGCACCAGGCCGCAGGGCTGGCTGCGCGTGCTGCTGACGTTCTCCAGCAGCGGCAGCACCAGCGCCTCGCCCTTGGTCTGGTCCTCGACGTGTTCCTGCTCCCACGGTTCGTCCTTAACTTGGTGGCCACGGCGGAACAGCAGCGTGCCGAAGCCGAGGCGGGCGCCGCCGATACGTTCGATTTGTCCGCCGAGACGGCCCAGTTCGAGGAAGCAGTAACTATGGCCGTCGTGGCCGATCAGCCACAGCAGGCCGTGGCGGCTTTTCACCGGGCCGCCGAACTGCAGGCGCGGCTGCCAGCCCTGCGGCCAGGGCAGCCACTGCGGATCGGTGCCGGGCAACCAGACCAGGTGGCCCTCGGCGTGCAGCCAGATCAGTTTGCCGTCGTAGCTGAAGGGACGTGACCAACCTTCCAACGGCACGGCGGCGCCGACGCAGTCCTGCAGCTCCGGCTCGCCGCCGTCGGGCAGCGCGCTCCACAGCCGCACGCCGGCCGGCCCCTCGATCAGGCAGGCGATCTGCCGCCCCAGCGCGCCGGGCGCCGCGACCAAGGTGGCGGCCAGCAGCAGCTCGGTGGCATAGCTTTCGTTGAGCGGATTGATGCGCAGGCGCAGCAAGCCCTGCGCCGACGGCACCACGGCGACATCGCCGCGCCGCGCCGGCGCGGCGGCGCTCGACGAAAGCGGCAGCCAGGCGTAGTCGGAACGGGTGAACGACAAATCGGCGGCGTCCGGCTGCGGCGCCAGCAGCAACCAGCGCGCCGCCAACGGGTCCCAGTACTGCAGCGCGTTGCGGCTGTAGGCCAGCGCCAGCAGGCGCGGCGCGGCGAAGCCGAAATGGGCGGCGGCGAAGACGCACAGCGCGTTGGGCGGCGTCGGCAGCTTGCGCTCGGCCTGGCCGACGGCCGGCTCGGCCGGCCGCGTCTCCAGGCTGGCGGCCAGCGGCAGCGCGGTGATCGGCAAGCCATGCGGCACATGGCGCGGCAGCGGCGCGTCGGCGGCCGCCAGCGCCTTGCTGCTGGCGCCCCACCAAGCCGGCCGGCGCGCGCCGGCAGCGGCCGGGGCGGCCTGGCGCAGGGCCTGGCCGCACTGCGGACAAAAGGCGAAGCCCTCGGGGTAGATGGCGGCGTGGGCGCAGCTGGCCGGGAGCGCGGCGCCGAGCAGCTGCGCCAGATCGGCCAGGCGGCCGGGCGCCTGCGCGCTCCAGTCGAGCGGTCCCAGATCCCTGCTGTCGCTCAGTTCAAACTGGCCGTCCTGCTGTTCCAGCCAGACGCTGTCCGCCGTTTCCCATCGATATGCCATGTCGCTACTCAATCCAGAGCCACTCCGTCGTTGTCGGATGATTACAAAGTTTTCGTGCCGGCACTGTCGCTGCGCACGGGGGCGGGCGGCAGTTGCTCATCGAATAATAGCGCAAGTGGCCAAGGGGACGGGACAAAAAAAACGCCCCGGCTCGCGGGGCGTCTGGCGCGGTGGCGGGCGGACTATTTGTAGATGCCGACGCCGATCACGTAGTCGCTGACCTTCTCGACGTAGGTGTTCTTCTCTTCCAGCTTCTTGCTGATCGAGTTGGGCCAAACGTAGGTGACCCAGCCCTTGCCGGCCGGGCTGTTGCCCAGCTTGAGGAACTCCTTGATCGGGAACACGCCGCCGGCGCTCAGCTCCATCAGGTTCTTGTTGACCATCTTGGCGTTCTGGCCGTGCGCCAGCGCCACGCCGTCCTTGTCGAACATGAAGACGTACAGGTCGCCGGCGATGAACTCGCCCTTCGGATCGTTGAAGGCGGCGATCGCCTTGTCCTTGCCGTTCTTTTGCAGGAAGGCGCCGGCCTTCTTGACCATCGCCACGGCCTCGTCGGCGGTGCCGCGCTTGGGCGCGTCCTGCGCCATGGCGCCGCCGCCACCCAGGCTCAGGGCGAACAGGGTCAGGCTGAGGAATCGAAACAGGTTTTTCATGATGCGTGTCTCCAAAGTGAAATGGGGCGTTCCGGTCTGCTGACCGTGTGGTCGCCGCGAGGCGGCACCCGGGGCGCCGCTGCGTTCCACCTTAGCATGGCGGACGGGAGAATTTCATTTCCCTGGAAAAATATTACTCTGGGACACAACACCGGCGCGAACGGCCGGCGGCGGGGACCGGCGGCCGCGCGGGCGGCCGCAGGACGGCCGGATTTCAGCCGGATTTCAGCCGGATTTCAGCCGATCTTCAGCCGATCTTCTTCGGCGGCGGCGGCGGTGTCCACAGCACCACCTCCTCGGTCGGTGCCGTCTCCAGCGCCTCGGAGTATTCCAGCCAGCGCAGCAGCGACGGCATGCGGCGGATGTTGATCGACTTGCCGTTGATGTAGCCAACCTGCTCGAAATTCTCCGGGTCGCAGATCATCTTCGACACCGTCGGCAGGTTCTCGGCCAGGCGGTCGTAGGCCTTGCGCGCCTTTTGCGCCCAGCTGGCCAGGGCCGGATCGTTGAAGCGGTTGCTCTCGAAGTAGATCGTCAACGTGCGGTCGTGGTTGCCGAAGCCGACCACGGCGGCGCCCTTCCTGATGGTCTGCAGCAGGTCTTCCTTGATGCTCTGGCTGGGCACAAACAGCGCCGAACGGCTGCTGTCAGCGTCGGGCCGGCCCAGTGGCAAATCCTGTCCGAGCATTAAACTCATCGAAGCATCCCATTCTTATCGGTTTTTTTGACGTCAACGCAGCACAGCGAGCCCCGGCGACGGGACCGCGTGGGCGCGCGGCGGAATTGCTTGGTCCAAGGCGCCGGCCGAGCCTCCGGCGCGGCACGAGTTGCCCTTAGGCTATATTTCACTGAATTCTACATCGCACCCCTGCCCTGTACAAGGAGAAAGCACAGTCAGGGGAACCCGCTGTTGCTGGCCGTATAATGGCGGCCTGGTCCGGCGCCGCCCCGCCGCCGGCCGCGCCGCCCTTTTTCGCCCCTAATTTGAATTCGCCCATGAGCCTCATCGCCCCCTCCGCCGCCGCCGCCACCGTCCTTGCCGCCGCGCCGTCCGCCGAATCTAGCGCCGCCCCCGCCGCCGAATCAGCCGACGAATCTACCGCCGCCCCTGCCGACGAATCTGCCGACGAATCTTCCGACCATCCCGCCGCCAGCCGCTACGGCGCCATCGCCGAGAGCGAGGTCGAGCGCGCCGCGCGCCACCTCGCCGACCTGCTGGCGATGGCCGTCGAACACGGCCCCGGCCAGGCCGCGCTGATCGTCTACGACACCCGCTGCGACCTGAACCTGGCGCTGACCGAGGCCTACCGCCGCGCCGCGCCGAACGCCACCTTCATCGACTTCGACAGCGTCACGCCGGAGGCGGTGCTGGCCGCCTTCGCCGCCATGGCGGCGGCCGACCTGGTGGTGCTGATCCAGTCGACCAGCTTCCGGCTGGAGGCCTTCCGCATCCGCATCGAACTGTTCAAGCGCGGCCTGAAGGTGATCGAGCACGTCCACCTGGCGCGCATGCCGGGCGCGCAGGGCGAGTACTACATCGACTCGCTGGCCTACGACCCGGCCTACTACCGCGGCGTCGGCCACGCGCTGAAGGCGCGCATCGACCGCGCCCAATCGGGCCGGGTCGACAGCGGCGGCGAGCAGTTGGTGTTCGGTTCGCCGTTCGAGTCGGCCAAGCTGAACATCGGCGACTACAGCGGCATGAACAACATCGGCGGCCAGTTCCCGCTGGGCGAGGTGTTCACCGAGGCGCGCGAACTGGAGGCGGTCAACGGCCGGGTCCGCATCTTCGTCTTCGGCGACACCTCCTTCCACGTCAACCGGCCGGACACGCCGATCACCCTGATCGTCGAACAAGGCCGCGTCGCCGGCGCCGAGAACAGCACGCCGGAATTCGACAACATGCTGGCCATCATCCGCGCCCACGAGGGCGAGGTCTGGCTGCGCGAGCTGGGCTTCGGCATGAACCGCGCGTTCTCGCGCAGCCGGCTGGTCGACGACATCGGCACCTACGAGCGCATGTGCGGCATCCACCTGTCGCTGGGCGCCAAGCACGGCGTCTACGCCAAGCCGCAGTTCAAGCGCAAGGACGCGCGCTACCACGTCGACGTGTTCGCCGTCACCGAGGCGGTGTATCTGGACGACGAGCGGATCTACCAGGACGGCGCCTGGCAGATCGCCTGAGCCGCTTCGAATTGCCCCCGCCCCGCACGGGCGGGGCGGGCGCGTATTTCGCGCGCATCTCGCGTAAATCCCTTCCCCCACCGCAGTGCATTCAGAACCCGCCTGACCAGCGCGGTTCCTCCGGCGTGACGCTATCAGGCGCAGCCGGCTCATTCATTCCATTGAGTCCGCTCAATCTGCTCTTTGCCAGCGCTGCCTATAGTGCTTGATGCT
This sequence comes from Rugamonas violacea, assembly GCF_016461825.1. Classification (GTDB taxonomy): domain Bacteria; phylum Pseudomonadota; class Gammaproteobacteria; order Burkholderiales; family Burkholderiaceae_D; genus Rugamonas. The sequence goes on from NZ_JAEMNU010000139.1 coordinate 142,390, forward strand.
TGCAATCATCAATGACGACCTTCGCACTCAACCGACAGGGATAGCGCCATGGCCACCATGAACAAAAATGTCACTTTGTATGTGCAAGAGTTGTCGTACCCGGAAGAATCGCCTCCCTACCAATGCCTCTCGCAACCCTGGTTCGTCAGGGCGCCCCATCCGCTCTATTACCTGCTGTGGTCAAGTAATTTCGGACACGACGATAGGTTGGCGTGCTGCCATTTTCCGTTCGTAGACGGTGGGCGACAGATTGCCCAATGCTGA
>NZ_JAEMNU010000014.1 GCF_016461825.1 Rugamonas violacea
GGCGGGCGCCCAACCGCTTTCCGTCACGCTCAGCGCTTGTCCGGCGGCGTTGTACAGAATGCGCGTCCGCACTTCCTTGCCGGGAACGACGCTTGGGCGGGCCAGCATCGCGGGGGCATCGCTGTCGCCCTGGTATTCCATGCGCAGCAGCCATTGGGCCGGACCGGGCTTGCCGTTCGAATAGGGCACCCGGCTGACCTTGATGACGCGGCCGAGCTGGTCGCGCTCGGTCCTCTCGCTCGTGACGGGGCCACCTTGGTCATCGAGCCTGGTCGTTTCGGTGAGCTGGCCCAGGCGGTCGTAGCCGTAGCGGACGTTGCTGTCGCCGCAGGTGGCGCAACCGGCGCCGCGCACCTCCAGCATGCGGTGCTCGCCGCCGATGACGGCGTAGCGGTAGACGGTTTGCTGTCCCAGGCTGTTGGTCAGCGTCGTCTTGCCGCCCTCGCTGGTGTCGAGTGTGACCTTGTCGACGTTGCCGGCGTGGGTGCTGAGGTTGGCGCGGGCGTTGTGGTCGTAGCCGTAGGTGGCATAGCGGCTGGCGACGGTCTTGTTGTCCTTGTCGGCGGCCTCGATGCTGATACCCGTCAGCAGCCAGGGAAACGCCGGATTTTCATGGTGGTAGAAACGGCTGAGACGGCTGACCGTGGCGCCCCGGCCGCCAAGCTCGTGCGCCTTCCGGTTCGGCCGGTAGTCGGTGGGTAGCCGAACCCGGACCAGGTTGGCCAGCAATTGCCGTTTGTCGAACGGACCGGCCCCCTTGGGCAAGGCGCTGCCGTATTCGTAGGCGTAGCGTCCGACCGGACTGTCGATGTACTGCACGCCACGGAAGCGGTCGTTGGCCTTGGCCAGGTCGCTGTCGAGGTAGGCCAGGTTCAGACTGCGGCCCTGCGGGTCGACCACGCGCACCAGCAGGTTGACGCTGTCGTAGTGCAAGGTGACGCGCTCGCCGGTGGGCGCCGTGATGGTGTCGAGCTTGCCCCGGCGGTTGAAGTGCAGCTTGCGCCCGTTGGCCCAGGTCCAGGTGTATTCGACCATGCCGTTGGCGTCGCGCTCGAGCGCCATGCTGCCGTTGGCGGGCAGGGCGGTGCCGCACAGGTTCGGGTTGTTCGGGTCGTGGCTGAAGATGACCCGGCCGCCATCGGCCTGCAGCACTTGTATCTTGCCGCCGAAGTCGAGCAGGTCGGTTTCGTAGGAGAGGCGCCAACCGCGCCCGATGATGCCGTTCCTTTCGCCGGGTTTGCTGAAGGCGCTGTTGTAGTGGCGGACGATTTCCAGCCCAAGCACGCCGGGCAGCGCCGGCAGGTCGTCTTCGCGCTGGTATTTGTTGCCGGTGATGACGTTGAGCGGATTGCCCGCGCCGGCGGCCGGCCCGCCGCTTCCGCCCAGGCTGGCCGCGGAACTGCCAGCGGCGCAGGCCGGCGGGCCGCCGGGCGTGGGGCCGCATGCCGCCCTGGCCAGGCCGGACAGCAGCAGTAGACTGGCTAAAGCGAGTTGGATTCGTGGCGTTTTCATTCGACACCTCATAAAGGAGGAGAATGTGTCCAAAGCCATCGGCAATTGAACTGATACCATCAATAGTTGTTTTTAGTGAAATAATTTCATATTTTACTTTTTAATAATGTTATTTTTTAATATTACCGTACTACCGTTTGCTAAAATTGTAGGCTCGCCAGTATTGATAAATGTGTTTCCCTCGACGAGGACACCTTTGCTGTTGTTTGTTATGTAAATGCTATGTCGCGTTTGGGATTTTCCCTCTACTTCGATTCTATTTCCTTTGATAATTGTCCCTGTGGCTTGATGTAAAATTATCGCAGACTTGATTTCTGCGCGTCTCTTCTGTACCTCAAAGAGATTCAGTGAGCCGAAAACTCCAAAGGTTTCAGCCATAGAGCCGGGTATGAATGGATTGTGAAGAATAATGGTGTTGTTAGTTATTTTTGAATTTGGTCCTGCAAGGATAACTGCCGCATTTCCTCCACTTTCTATGATGCAATTCCGGATGATATTTCCATCTCCTTCCAAGGCGACACCGATGTTCCCTGTTTTTATGTAGAGATTTTCCAGAATGAAATTTGTTTTTTTATAGCTAGGAAGATTTTTTGGGATTTCATCATCAATTGAGTACATGGGCCAATAATTAAACAATTTAATACCAGTTCCTAGTCCGCGCAGGTCAATCACTCCATTTTTTATTGTTATATTATTTGTTTCCTTTCCAAAGGCGCTATTTGACCGCTCGGCGTAGCCCATGTTAGATTGCATGTAGGCTGCAATCCCGGTCGAGTGGCCATCACTTCGAATGGTATGATTCATCAAGTCAACGGTTACATCTCCACCTAAAATGGTAATTAGAACATGGTGGGGGCTGGGGAACTCGTGCCCAGCTCCAAAAAAACGCCTTTGTAAAAAGTCCTCTTGAAGGCAATGTACACCGACTTGGTTGATTGTAGCCTCCGTCTGATTCGTGTCGGTTGGATTTAAATATATGCAACTGTCTTCACGCACGCCACGAAGAGACGGAGCTTGCAATTTATAATTTGTTTCTCCTTTAGGTGTAAATGTCAATATAATAATTGGGAGGATAATTGCTAATAATGACACAATTAGTTTTAAGTTGAAATGCATGAATTTCATATTTTTCATTATTTTTTCGGCAGCGGGGCTGTCCCTCCGGGTAAAATAGTACCAATATAGTTTTCTGGTAAAAGCCGTATTAAACTATTTTCTCGATTGTATTGTGCGTCGACTTTCAAATATCTGTCTTTCCCGTCGAGGTGGCCGATATTGATATCTTTGTAGCCTAAATATGCTAAGGCGTCATTAAGTGTTTTTATTTTCTGATTGAATTTTTCGCCACTTTCGTCATTGGCATCAAATCTATTGAATGTGTCCAGGGTGTATTTTATCGTCGCAATGCTTTCCTGCATGTTGGCCGGGTTTCCAAATGCTTTTAGTTTGGAAAATACCTCTGTTTCCATTTCAAAAGTCCTACTTTCATTGGTTCCCCAATAACCAACTCCCAAAGTAGAATCGCTTAAATGATTGTATGTAAAGTCAGGATTTTTCCCCGCAAGCATATGTCCGGTTCCCCAACCAAATCCTTCTGCTGTGAACGGAGCGTTGTCTTTTGTTCGGTGCGCAAACGTATCTTCAAACGCGTGAAGATACTCACCAAAGAGTTGTGCGCTAGAACCGCACGTCGCATTCGGGTCGGTTTTTGCGAAGTTTGAGGCATTCAATAGGCGAACAAGTTGTGGACTTGCCGGATTAGCTATGCGGCGCGCTATGTAATTCGGGCTATCAACTCCAAAATGTGTAATTTTGTATACTATTTCGGCAGCATTGCGAGGAGGGTCGTAACCATCTTCGACAAAATGGTAGCGGTCCAGTGCGGGTTGATTTACGGCCAAACTAGATGGCGTCATACCCACGCCGTTATACACAATTCTTGGTGCTGGCCCGGTCTCGTAATTTTCCCATTGTTTTCGCTGCAACGTAGACCTCTTTCATGCCAAGCCAG
>NZ_JAEMNU010000140.1:0-8791 GCF_016461825.1 Rugamonas violacea
TCTGCTGAATAGTGTTTCACTGCCCGTCTTTGCTCCGCCCCCTGTACGATTACGAGAAATCAGATGACGCGACAACTATCCTGACACAGGGGGTATCGTTCAGTAAATCGTTTAATTGTGCAGATCACCGACGAAGTGGAATTGGCGGAAATTGGGAGCGCAGCGAATCAGCAAGACAAATTCGGGACGGCAGGTGGACATATCCGTGCAGCATTGCTACTTCTCGCAGACCGGAATCATCCAGATTATCGGAATGTTGTGAAGGAGTCGATTTCCGCGATTGAAGGGATGGGAAAGGTGCTAACCGGAACCGACAAAGGAACTTTGGACGACGCACTAAAGGCGCTGAAAAAGCAGCCACTGTATTCGCCTGCGTTGCTCGATGGGTTTAGAAAGATTTATGGTTGGAGTTCAGATAGTGATGAAGGCATAAGACACTCGATGAAAAAAGAATCGACCTTGGGTTACGCTGAGGCTAAATTTTTCCTCATCATTTGTAGTGCTTTTGTGAATTACCTCAAAACTGTTGGTGAGATTAACGCTGACGAGCAAGACAATAACGGAGAGCCTTCTTAGTTGCATGACTGTCTCCGGCCAAATGCAGACATTCATTGCAACTGAAGGTATGGGAATAGATATGGACCAGCGTGCTCTTGTTGTGCGACTTCAAACCCCCTTTGCAGGCTACTGCGCGGATGATGCCACTGCGCGTGATGTTATTCTTGCCGGACTGAGCTGGCCCACTTGCACCCCAGCCGGTTATTGGCAGGGCTTGGCAGTTGACTGGATTGAGCAAGGGGTGGCCGTAGATGCTGAAATGGCTGAGTTCCTTGAAGTAATCGCGACAACGACAAAGCTCCCTCAAACGCTGCGCCACAAGGCTCGGGCAATCGTGCGGCGTCGGCAATCCGAACAAGTATTTCACCCTTGAAAGTAATATCGGCACCTACCGGCCAGGAGCGGACGGCGTAGATGATTTGGGAGTTTCAATGAAAGAGTTACGGTTTAATATTTTCGGCACACTTATCGGCATAGCTGGCTCGGACAAGGGCTGGCGGGCCTTTTACCTAGGAACCGATGGGAAGCGCCGTCCCGCAGATTTTGTGGTACCAGGTGATGTTGCGGAGGATGAGCTATGTGAGTATCTGGCTGACCTCTACCATGAGAATGCAACGCCACGAAACTACAATGCCGTGCAATTGACCTGAGGTCAGTTCTCGGCCAAGAGCAGCCGGTTACGCTTAAAGGAAAATATGGCTGATTTTTATAGCGCGGAGGTACTTGACCGAACCAGACTTCTAATCGAAAAGCGCTTTTACGTGGACACGGACCGCGCTCTAAAATTGGCTGGGCTGGCTTTAGATGGAATGGTGGCTCATGGACTAGACCCGGCAAATCATGACAGCGTGAAGAAAACGGTCGAAGTGGTGGTGCGTTCGTGGATATATAGGAAATAGGCCAGCAGACATCTTACTGCCAATCACTGGACATACAAAAAATCTGTTGATACTAAAAATAGAACAGGTATAGAACTCGTTGCATATCGCTGCTAACTTTAGTGAAACGCGAAAACTAAGAAAAACTGGCACTTTGTTCCCACACACGATAGAAGCTAAAACGATGCAAACTCTACGACACAATTTTTTTGCAGCAATCATTAGCATGTTCTGTGGCCACGCTATGGCTACGGAGCTAATTGAAAAGCCTAAACCAGCCTTTGACTACGGCGACCTCGTAGGGCGCCTTACGCAGTCAGGATACTTTCTCGAAATCTTAACAACGCGGGAGTGCAAGACCTACGCACGTGCTCCGCATTTCGCATCCACTGACATCCAAGAAATTGCTCGTCGATTTCCTCCTGGCGTGCTTCCCAAAAACGTAAAATTTGAAGAAGCTTACCGAGAGCCAATCGCTCTTAGACGGGGATATGCTGAGCGAGAAATCAATGAGTTGACCAAAGCGCTCGCTAAAAACAATTCCGCCCAAGAGCTACGATGTGGGATTCTTCTGGGTTTCGGTAGCGCCGCATATTATAGAAATAAGATAGATTGGGCTGAATACAATAAATTAGAAAATCCAGTGTGGGAACAGCCATAAACTTAACGTTCATTAGAAAAATTTACAGGCAGCGAGCATTTTGGTTGCTGGCATAATAATGACCATGCTTGTCAAGAATTATCTTTGGATAAATATGAATGTCTGCAATGGGGCGTAAGCCGCCGGTCATTTAAAAGCCATTCTCCCCAATTCAGTTGATAAATCTTGGTGTGTCGGTATCCGACTGGAATCAATGGTCTAATCCGGAAGGGAATCACTGGCCGGCATTGCACGAGAATGCTTGAACGGAAAATGGCAGCAAGCGAGCCTATTGTTGCGTCCGAAATTACTTGACCGCTGCATGTGCAAATGGTGGGCGCTAGCACGCCCTACCGATGAGCTTCAGCAGTCCGTCTATCGTCTAGTTGACGCTTGAAAAAAACCGCCCGAGTCGCGGCGCCGGCTTCGCGCTTGTTCGAGCCCGGCCGATTACTGAATCGGAACCCAGCCCGGATGGTTGAAGTACTTGCCGTAATTGTTGAGGGCGACGACTGCCTGGTGCGCGGCGCCGGCCTTGTTCGCGTCGGCTTTTCCCCGCATCGTTTCCGCTGCGGCGATGAGTTCGCCAATGACAATGTGCAGCATCGCATCGGCGTCCGCCGGCAGCTTGCAGTTCTTCACGATGTCGCCGACCGAGGTGTCGACGGCGGCGCCCAGCGCCGCGTACTCGGCGGCGCCCAACTCGCCCTTGTGGATCGCCTTCGTCTTCGTCCGCAAGGTGTCCGCCAGCGAAGACATGTTGTTGCGCAAGGTGGCATCCGTTTGCCATTGCTTGTCCTTGTTCATCTGGAGCGTTTGCTGCTCGCCATGATGATGGTGGTCGGATGCGAGTGCGGAAGACGCGGTGAAAGTCAGGGCGACGAAAAGAGAAAGAAATAGGCGCATCGTTGAAACTCCATGAGAAAAAAACAAATGGCACGAAGGTTGTCCCAAGCGGTAAGTTCTCCAGCATGAACACGACCTTGCAGATTGCACCGCCCGGCTCAAACGGTCGCTAACCCATGCCGGCCACCGATTCTACTGGCCCGGCTCGCCAAGGCGGCGCAGCGCACTACCGCGCCGCTCGTCCTCCTGCGCGTTCTCGGCCATGCTCTGGCGCACGAAGTCGATATGCTGGCGCGCCGCCTGCGCCGCCGCCTCCGGCTTGCGCAGGCGGATCGCCAGCCAGATCGCCCGGTGCTGCGCCTGCAGACAATCCCAGCGCGGCGGCTGAGCGTGCAGATGCTCCAGATTGCGCGCCACGTCGCCGCGCAACACCTTCATCAAACTGGCGCTGAGGTGGCCGATCAGCGCGTTGTGCGCCGCCTCGGCGATGACTTGGTGGAAAGCCGCGTCGATATCGATGCAGGAGTCCAGGTCGCCGTTGGTGCACATCGTCTCCAGCTCGGCATAGGCGGCGTCGAGGCGGGCGAGGTCGGCCTCGGTGGCCCGCTCAGCCGCCAGCGAGGCCGCCTGGCTCTCCAGCATCTGGCGGAATTCCAGCAGGTCGCGCTGCAAGGCCGGATGGCCGCTGAGCATCTGTTGCCAGGGGTCGACAAAATGCGCCTCCAGCCGGTCGGTCACGTGGGTGCCGCCGCCGTGGCGCGTGAGCGTCAAGGCGGCCAGCCACTCGACCGGCGCCGTGCTCAAGGCCTGGTCGCCCTTCCTGATCCTGACCGTGTTCGTCACCATCTAGTCGCTCAAACCCTTCAAGGCGCTGTTCGGCAAGACCGGCGAGATGGCCTAGACCGTCATCAACCTGCCGGTGCCCATGCTCGACAAGCTGGTCATCAAGATGGTGCCCATCGTCAAGGTGGCGACGCCCTACACGGCGGTCTATTCCTTCAACTGGCTGGCCGCCACCGGCACCGCGATCCTGTTCGCCGCCGTGGTCACGCTGTTGATGCTGCGCATGAAGCCGCGCGACGCCGTGGCGACCTTCGGCGAGACGGTGGTCGAGCTGGCCAAACCCATCTTCTCGATCGGCATGGTGTTGGCCTTCGCCTTCGTCGCCAACTATTCGGGCCTGTCAGCGACCTTGGCCTTGCTGCTGGCCGGCACCGGCGCGGCCTTCCCCTTCTTCTCGCCGCTGCTGGGCTGGCTGGGCGTGTTCCTGACCGGCTCGGACACCTCGTCGAACGCCCTGTTTTGCAATCTGCAGGCGACCACGGCGCACCAGATCGGCGTCGCCGACACCCTGCTGGTGGCCGCCAACACCACCGGCGGCGTGACCGCCAAGATGATCTCGCCGCAATCGATCGCCGTGGCCTGCGCCGCCGTCGGCCTGGTGGGACGCGAATCGGATCTGTTCCGCTTCACCGTCAAGCATAGCCTGATGCTGGCCGTGCTGGTCGGCCTGATCCCCCTGGCGCAGGCGTATCTGTTCCCTTGGATGATACCGTAGGCGTTTCCGGCGGCGGCCCCGGCCGCCGCCAAGCCCGCTCAATACGTCCCGGGCAGGAGTATCTTCCGGTCGACATCGGCGACGTCGCGCAGGCCACAGAAGGCCATCGTCAAATCCAGCTCGTTGCGGATGATGTCCAGGCATTTGCTGACGCCCTGCTCGCCCATCGCGCCCAGGCCGTAGAGGAAGGGGCGGCCGATGTAGACGCCCTTGGCGCCCAACGCCAGCGCCTTGATGACGTCCTGGCCGGAGCGGATGCCGCCGTCCATGTGCACCTCGATCTGCGTGCCGACGGCGTCGACGATGGCCGGCAGCGCGCCGATCGACGACTGCGCGCCGTCGAGCTGGCGGCCGCCGTGGTTGGAGACGATCAGCGCGTCGGCGCCGCTGGCCACCGCCAGGCGCGCGTCCTCGGCGTCCATGATGCCCTTGATAATCAGCTTGCCGCCCCAGCGCTGCTTGATCCACTCGACGTCCCGCCACGACAGGCTCAGGTCGAACTGCTGGTTGGTCCAGGCCGACAGCGAGGACATGTCCGACACCGACGAGGCGTGGCCGACGATATTGCCAAAGCCACGGCGGCGCGTGCCCAGCATGCCCAGGCACCAGCGCGGCTTGCTCGCCATGTTGATCAGGTTGGGAATGGTCAGGCGCGGCGGCGCCGACAGGCCGTTGCGCAGATCCTTGTGGCGCTGGCCCAGCACCTGCAGGTCCAAGGTCAGCACCAGCGCGCCGCAACGGGCCGCCTTGGCGCGGTCGATCAAGCGGTTGATGAACTCGCGGTCCTTCATCACATACAGCTGGAACCAGAACGGCGCCGTGGTGTGGGCGGCGATATCCTCGATCGAACAGATGCTCATCGTCGACAAGGTGAAGGGGATGCCGAATTTTTCCGCCGCGCGGGCGGCGAGGATCTCGCCGTCGGCGTGCTGCATGCCGGTCAGGCCGGTCGGCGCCAGCGCCACCGGCATGGCCACCGGCTGCCCCACCATGCTGCTGGCCAGGCTGCGGTTCTCCAGGTTGACGGCGACGCGCTGGCGCAGCTTGATCGTCTGGAAGTCGCTGGCGTTGGCGCGGTAGGTCGACTCGGTCCAGGAGCCGGAATCGGCGTAATCATAAAACATGCGCGGCACGCGCCGCTGGGCCAAGCGGCGCAAATCTTCGATGCAGGTGATGATGGTCATGCACACTCCCTCGTCAATGAACCGTCGAATCATGGTCCATTTCGCTGGATATGCCAATAGAAGAATTGCCAAGTCGGCATCCGTTTTACCTCGGCGGCTGGCCACCCCATGATGGAAATATGCAAGCTCGGCCGACCAAGCTGGAAGCCGACGTGGCCGCGATCGAAATTGATCTGGCGCTGCCCGCCCTCTGCCTGCGACGTTTTCGGACCCGGAATAGAAAAAGGGACCAGATCTTGCGATCTGGTCCCGATATTCTGGTGCGGCTGGCAGGAATTGAACCCACGACCCCTTGGTTCGTAGCCAAGTACTCTATCCAGCTGAGCTACAGCCGCGAAAGACAAGATTATGACAGGACTTTAGCGATCTGCAAAGGATGCCAAGCAGAAATTTTGAATTTTCTTCAGTTGCGGGCGCTTTCCACGTATTCGCACGCGCCCACTTTGCCGAACTTTGTTGCCGCCCGGCGCCAAAGCGTCACCCAAAGCGCCACCACTTCGCCAGCGGCCCCGAAAAACGGACGCGCAAAGAAAAATAGCCTAGAGGATGTCTCCTCTAGGCTATTCTTCACTACAACAATTCTGGTGCGGCTGGCAGGAATTGAACCCACGACCCCTTGGTTCGTAGCCAAGTACTCTATCCAGCTGAGCTACAGCCGCGAAAGACAAGATTATAGCAGGGCTTTGGCGTTTTGCGAAGGATGCCAAGCAGAAATTTTACCGGCCGCGAAAACCGACTTCGGGGACGGCAACCATGCGCGCGCAGGACGAAAAAAAGCCCGGAGACTCGCGCCTCCGGGCTTTTTCTTCTACAACAATTCTTCTGGTGCGGCTGGCAGGAATTGAACCCACGACCCCTTGGTTCGTAGCCAAGTACTCTATCCAGCTGAGCTACAGCCGCGCAGGCCAGCATTATAGCAGGCGTTTTGAAAAAGGCGAAACTTTCTAAATCCGGCCTGATTTGCCCTGCCGCCGCCCGCCCCCCTCCGCCGGCACCGCCGCCCCGGCCACCCACTGGGCACCTCGAAAAACCACCAAATTGTCGTTCCGCATCGGCGGACCGCCGCGTAGGCGGGAACCCATGCCGAGCCAATGGACATGCGGGGTATAGATTCCCGCCTGCGCGAGAATGACGGTTTTTCGAAGTGCGCCACTGTTGCGCCGCCAGCGCCGACGTCCTGCGCTTACCACATCCGCATCAATAATCTTTTGACATTGCCTAAAAAGTAATTCATAATTATCAAATAGCAATTTAAATTACTCCCAGAACACCTTTCAAGGCAATAGCCAATCGCGTCGTTGCGGTCTTCATGGTTCGCCTTACCCTCCCATACTCTTTTGAGGACTTGAGAACATGACGATGAACAAACTGATCTTCGCCGCCGCAATGGCCCTGGCCGCCGCCAGCTCTGCCCAGGCGGCGGCGATTCGTGGCCTGGCCAACACCGGCGCCAGCGCCGGCCTAATCGACAACAACTATCAACTGAACGGCAAGTCCAGCTTCGTCACCGCCAACGACGCCGCCTTCCCCTTCCCCCACTGGTCGGCCAACAGCGCCCTCTCGCGCTGGATCATGCCCACGGCGCTGCAGGGTGAATCGTTCAACCACACCTCGCCCGGCACCTACACCTGGCACCTGGGCTTCGACCTGAGCGGCTTCGACGTGGCCAGCGCCGCGTTCAGCGGCCGCTTCGCCGCCGACAACACCGCCACCGCCTACCTGAACGGCCACGCCATCGGCCTGACCAGCGGATTCGGTGAAAACGACTGGCGCCAGCTGAGCGCCAACAATTTCTTCGTCGCCGGCGTCAATTCGCTCGACTTCGTCGTCACCAACTATGCCTACGGCGCCGGCAATCCGACCGGCCTGCGGGTCGAGTTCTCGACCTCGCACGTGACGGCAGTGCCGGAGCCGGAAGCCTTCGCCATGCTGCTGGCCGGCTTGCTGCTGGTTGGCGCGGCCGCCCGCCGCCGTCAAAGCTGAAACAAGCCCCCCCCCCGGGCGGTCCGCGCCGCCGCGCGCCCTGCCGCGCAAAAAAAACAACGCCTGATGCGCCAACGCAACAGGCGTTTTTTATTGGGCGGTGGCCGCGCGCGGCCACCATGTCCCACGCCCACGCTGCGACGGCCAGCGCCATATTTCCATAAAGAAACGTAAAGTATTACTTTGACATTTAACTTGATCTGCATCATACTTATCTCAAGGTAACTCAAGTTGCCAACGAACACTTTATACGGCTATGGCCGACCGCCCCCTCCCCGCGGCCAAATATGGTTTGCCCCATTTCAGCAGTGTTCTTTTATGAATTTATGAATAACACAAGGAAAACCATTATGAAAACCGCAATCTTCGCCGTAGCCCTGGCCCTCTCCTCCATCGGCGCCGCCCAAGCCGACTCGATCAACGGCCTGGTCAACACCGGCGCCGCCGCCGGCCTGGTCGACAGCAACTACACCCTGAGCAGCAACGTCAGCTACGTGACCGCCAATGACGGCGCCTTCCCGTTCCCGTACTGGTCGGCCAACACCAGCACTTCGCGCTGGATCATGCCAACCGCGCTGCAGGGCGAAACGTTCGACCCGAACTCGAACGGCACCTACACCTGGCACCTGGGCTTCGACCTGAGCGGCTTCGACGCGGCGAGCGCCTCGTTCAGCGGCCGCTTCGCCGCCGACAACGCCGCCACCGCCTACCTGAACGGCCACGCGCTGGGCACCACCTACGGTTTCGGCGAAAGCAGCTGGGCCAGCCTGAGCGCCTCGTCCTACTTCGTCAACGGCGTCAATTCGCTCGACTTCGTGGTCACCAACTACGCCCAAAACGGCGGCAATCCGGCCGGCCTGCGCGTCGAATTCAACAGCTCGAACATCACGGCGGTGCCGGAACCGGAAACCTACGCCATGCTGATGGCCGGCCTGCTGCTGGTCGGCGTGGTGGCGCGCCGCCGCAAGGCCTAAGCAAGCACCGGCAACAAGCCCTGCAACAAGCCCCGGCGGACGGCAGCGTCCGCCCGCGCCAGACCAAACGCCCGATGCCCCGCATCGGGCGTTTTTTTATATGGGTGAGGGAAAGTGGCGCGGAAATAGAAAAAGGGACCAGATCTTTCGATCTGGTCCCACAATTCTGG
>NZ_JAEMNU010000140.1:8845-33529 GCF_016461825.1 Rugamonas violacea
CCAGATCTTTCGATCTGGTCCCACTATTCTGGTGCGGCTGGCAGGAATTGAACCCACGACCCCTTGGTTCGTAGCCAAGTACTCTATCCAGCTGAGCTACAGCCGCTTAAGCAACATTATAACGCATTTATTTAATTTTGCAAAATTCGATTTTTTCAATCGTTTCGCTGGAAAATCGACGAATCGACCAAACCAACCATCTCGCAAAACGCCATGAACCACGTTTATTTGCATCTCCCGGCAGGCTTGCCTTCCGAAAGAAGCAGGATTATAGGGAGGATCGCCGCCCCTGTCCAGCGCAATTTCACGCTAATTTTGGCAAGGATGGACGGCCCGGGAGCCGGCCGGCGCAACAATCGCCGGCGCCGCCTCAGTCCAGGCCGAACTCGGCCGCCGCCTTGGCCGCCCACAGCGCCTCGTTGCGCGAGGCGTAGGGCACGTCATAGCTGTCGACCTGGCCATCGGCGCCGACGAAGTGGGTCCACCAGCCCTGCCGGTCGGCGACGATGGCAATGTCGCCCGGATGGCAATGGGCGGCCAACTCCTCGCCGGCGTCCAGCATGACGATGTTGACTTTGCGGTGCTTGACTACGGTGACCATCTTTCTCGCTCTCCAAATACGCTGCGCGGCCGGCGCCGCAAGATTGGCAAGCTTACACCTTTCCCTCCGTCCGCCGCAGGGATTGTTGTGCGGATGTGACTGCATTCATGCTAGTGATTTCTCTCATCACGAATGGAAATTGGGAATATTTTTCGCAGCGCAGCATAATTCATCTGTCTCCTCTATCTCCTCCAAGGAAATAGATTTAACCCGCTCCCGTAGCGGGTTTTTTTTGCCCGCGCGCGCCGCCGCGCGGCGCCGCAGCAAATTCCAACAGGAAACGCCCCCTTCCGCTGCCGGCTTGCGGCCGGGCAGTTGGTGTAGCATGGGTCGAGCTCCATGTTTCTCCGCGCCACGCCCTGCCGGACGGACGGACTGATCCAACGCGCGGAGCGGTCTGCGGTGCAGTGTAAAATTGCAACAAAGCGCTACAATGCCGGCCAACAGCCAGCCACTTTCCCATTGCCGGCCCGCCCGCAAGCTCGACCACGGTGTTTACAAGCAGATTACAAGCAGATGACGTACCTTCTCCAGTTCCGCCCCGCCGTTCCCTGCGCCGCCCGGCATTGCCCGGCCGCGCGCCGGGCGGGAGCGCGCGGATGAGCAGCCGCGACCGCCACACCACCTTGCTGGTGCCCGGCGAGGCCGCCGGCACGCCCTTGCAACGGGCCGAACAGGATGCCCGCGCGGCGCGCGAGGCGCTGCGCCTGTCCGAGGAACGGATGCGCAACATGCTCGAAAGCATCACCGACGGCTTCGCCGTCATCGAGCGCGACTGGCGCCTCGGTTACCTCAACGCCCAGGCCGAGGAAATTTTGCGCCCGCCCGGCGCGGCGCCGCTGGAACTGTCCGGCCAGACCCTGTGGCAGGCCTTCCCGGCGCTGTGCGGCACGGTGCTGGAGGCGCAGTTCCGCCAGGCGCTGGAGCGGCGCCACCGCGCCGCCTTCGAGCTGTACTACGCGCCGCGCAAGCGCTGGCTGGAAGTGCGCGCCTATCCGTCGGCCGAGGGCCTGACCGCCACCCTGCAGGACATCACCCAGCGCAAGCTCGACGAGCGCGCCCTGCGCGACAGCGCCGAACGGCTGCAGGTGGCGCTGGCCGCCGGCAAGCTGGGCGACTGGCTGTGGGAGGCCGCCAGCGACCTGGTCACGCTGGGGCAGCGCGCCGCCGACATCTTCGATCTGCCGGCCGACCAGCCGCTGGCCTGGCCGCAGTTGCGCGCGCGCCTGCTCGAGGCCGACCGCGAGCCGTCCCGGCGCGCCTTCTTCGACGCCTTCGCCAGCCGCAGCGACTGCGACATCGAATGCCGCATCGAACGCGGCGACGGCCAGCGGCGCTGGCTCTCGGTGATCGGCCACGCCAACTTCGGCGACGACGGCATCCTGCTCGGCATGACCGGCATGGTGCAGGACATCAGCGCGCGCAAGGCCGCCGACGACAGCCTGCGCCAGCGCGAGGAGGAGCTGCGCGCGCTGGCCAACTCGATCCCGCAACTGGCCTGGATCGCCCGCTTCGACGGCACCGTGGCCTGGTACAACGAGCGCTGGTACGCCTACACCGGCACCACGCCCGAGCAGGTGCTGGGCGACGGCTGGCAGGACGTCTACGAGCCGTCCTGCCTGGCGCCGATGCGCCAGCGCTGGCAGCAGTCGCTGCGCAGCGGCGCGCCGTTCGAGATGGAGGTGCCGATCCGTGGCGCCGACGGCCACTACCGCTGGTTCCTGACCCGCGCCAACCCGGTGCGCGACAGCACCGGCCAGCTGCTGCGCTGGTTCGGCACCAGCACCGACGTCGACCAGGTCAAGCGCGTGCAGGAGGCGCTGCGCGACGAGAGCAACGTGCTCGAACTGCTCAACAGCACCGGCAACGCGCTGGCCTCGACGCGCGACCTGCGCCCGCTGCTGCAGGAGGTCACCGACGCGGCGACGCGCATCAGCGGGGCGCGCTTCGGCGCCTTCTTCTACCACGGCGCCGACAGCGGCGGCGCGGCGCGCCAGTTGCACACCCTGTCGGGGCGGCCGCCGGCCGGCTTCGCGGCGGCCTGCCAGGAGCGCGACAGCGCCCTGTTCGGCCCCGGCCTGCGCGGCGAAGGCACGGTGCGCAGCGACGACCTGCTGCGCGACGCCCGCTACGAGCGCTGCGCCGCCGCGCTGGCCGGCCCGGGCGAGACGGCCACGCGCAGCTATCTGGCGGTGCCGGTGCTGTCGCGCGCCGGCGGCGTGGTCGGCAGCATGGTCTTCGGCCACCCCGAACCGGGCATGTTCGGCGAGCGCAGCGAGCGCATTTTGGGCGGCATCGCCGCCCAGGCCGGCGTGGCGATCGACAACGCCCGCCTGTACGAGGCGGCCCAGCAGGCCGCCGAGGAACGCCGCGAGCTGCTCGACAGCGAACGCGGCGCGCGCGCCGAGGTCGAGCGCACCAGCCAGTTGAAGGACGAGTTCCTGGCCACCCTGTCGCACGAGCTGCGCACGCCGCTGACGGCGATCCTCGGCTGGGCCCAGGTGCTGCGCCGGGGCAGCCGCGACCAGGCCGACCTGCACCGCGGCCTGCAAACCATCGAGCGCAACGCCCGCGCCCAGGCCCAGTTGATCGAGGATTTGCTCGACATGAGCCGCATCACCTCCGGCAAGGTGCTGCTCGACATGCGGCCGCTGTCGCCGCTGGGCGTGCTGGAGGCGGCCATCGAGACGGTGCGGCCGACCGCCGACGCCAAGGGCATCAGCATCGGCCAGCGCTTCGCGCCGCGGGTCGGGCTGGTGATGGCCGACCCCAACCGGCTGCAGCAGATCCTCTGGAACCTGCTGTCGAACGCGCTCAAGTTCACGCCGCGCGACGGCGCCGTCCACATCGCCATGGGCGAGGCCGACGGCCAGGTCGAGATCACCGTGGCCGACAGCGGCATCGGCATCGCCGCCGCCTTCCTGCCGCACGTCTTCGAGCGCTTCCGCCAGGCCGACTCGTCGACCACGCGCCAGCACGGCGGCCTGGGCCTGGGCCTGTCGATCGTCAAGCACCTGGCCGAGCAGCACGGCGGCACGGTGGCCGCCGCCAGCGCCGGCGCCGGCCGTGGCGCCAGCTTCACGCTGCGCCTGCCGCTGGCGGCGCGGCACGCCGGCGCGGCCCGCGCGCCGCGCCCGCCACCGACGGCGGCGCCCGATCCGGCCGCCACCGCGCTGGCCGACCTGGCCGGCCTGCGCGTGTTGGTGGTCGACGACGAGGCCGACGCCCGCCTGCTGATCCAGCGCATCCTGAGCGACTGCAACGCCCGCGTGCGCACCGCCGCCAGCGCCGCCGAAGCGCTGGCCCTGCTGCGCAGCGCGCCCTGCGACCTGCTGGTCAGCGACATCGGCATGCCCGACGTCGACGGCCACGCCCTGCTCGAGCAGGTGCGCGCGCTCGGCCCGGCCGGCGCCACCCTGCCGGCCATCGCGCTGAGCGCCTTCGCCCGCTCGGAGGACCGCATCAAGGCGCTGCAGAGCGGCTTCCGCGCCCACCTGACCAAGCCGGTCGAGCCGGCCGCATTGATCGCGGCGGTGGCGGGGGTGCGTCCCGCTTGAAAACCGGGAAAAAGTTTACTAGCCTATAATCAATGTCGGGAGGAAAGTTCCTGTTAGTACCATCGACACCGCGGGGGACGGGGACGAAATTGCCACAGAGGAAATATAAAGTCCTACCGGCACGCGCGGCGCTGTCCTACAAGCAACGTAATTCATTTTTGCTACACTCCAAAGGCAAAAACCGGGTACAATTAATTTCCACATGGAAATAATTAATTCCGGTGGGCCATACGTGCGCCGCCCTCAAAGCTTGCGCATTATTATTTAAGTACACTCCGGCCACGGCCGGGGATCATCTACAGAGCACCGACCGAGAACATTATGCCCAGCCGAG
This sequence comes from Rugamonas violacea, assembly GCF_016461825.1. GTDB lineage: Bacteria > Pseudomonadota > Gammaproteobacteria > Burkholderiales > Burkholderiaceae_D > Rugamonas. Next base: position 13,338 of record NZ_JAEMNU010000140.1, read on the forward strand.
ACGACATCCTTCACGCTAAGATCCTGGTGGTCGATGATTGCGCCGACAATGTCGACCTGATGCTGGAAATACTGCGCGACGCCGGCTACACCGACGTCACCTCGACCATGCGGCCCGACCAGGTCTGCCCGCTGCACCGCCAGCATTGCTACGACCTGATCCTGCTCGACCTGCAAATGCCCGAGCTGAACGGTTTCCAGGTGATGAAGGGCTTGAAGGAAATCGAACAGGGCGGCTACCTGCCGGTGCTGGCGCTGACCGCCCAACCGAGCTTCAAGATCGCCGCCCTCGAAGCCGGCGCGCGCGACTTCATCAGCAAGCCCTTCGACCTGCTCGAAGTGCACAAGCGCATCCACAACATGCTTGAGGTGCGCCTGTTGTACAAGGAGCTGGCGCAGTACAGCAAGCAGCAGCAGGAGTTGGCGCTGCACGATCCGCTGACCGGCCTGCCCAACCGCCGCCTGCTCGAAGACCGCATCGCCAACACGCTGCAGCACGCCCGGCGCAAGCAGAACAAGGCCGCCGTCATGTATCTGGACCTGGACGGTTTCAAGACCATCAACGACACCCACGGCCACGCCTACGGCGACGAGATCCTCAAGCAGGTGGCGCAACGCCTGGCCAACTCCTCGCGCAAGGAAGACACCGTGGCCCGCGTCGGCGGCGACGAATTCATCATCGTCATGGGCGACCTGGCCTGCCTGGGCGACGCCCAGGAGCCGGCCGCCAAGCTGATCGACGTGGTGTCCGAGCCCTATCTGGTCAACGGCCTGCTGTTGAATTTATCCACCAGCATCGGCATCGGCATCTTCCCCGACGACGCCGACAGCGTCGACGCGCTGATCGCGGTGGCCGACAGCGCGCTGTACTGCGCCAAGCGCAGCGGCAAGAACCGCTGCTGCGTGGCGCCCGTCGCCGCGCCGCAGAACGCCACCGCGAGCACCCTCGGCATGGCCCCGACGCCGGCCTGAGGCCTGCCGCCCCGGCCATCGGCGGCGGCCTCGCGCCCCCGCCTCCCCCATCCACTTATCCCGGCACACGCGCCGGCTCAGCGGCCGTCGCGCCCCGCCGCATCCTTCACGCCGGCCGCCGTGCACTGCTCGACCTTGCCGGCGTTCTGGTGGTCGCCCTGCGCGTCGACCATGTCCGGCGCCACCTCGATGCGGGTGATGCCGGCGTCCACCGACAAGGGGTCGCTGGCCGGGAAGGTCATCTCGACCGCCTCGTCGAGCAAAGTCTCCCTGGCCAACTCGCCGCTGCCGGGCCGCTCGCACTCGGCCAAGGTGGTGATGGCGCGCGCCCATTTGACGTAATCCAGCTCGGCCAGCTCGCGCACGGTGGTGACGTTGAAGGCCTTGGCCAAGGCCTTGGCGTCGGCGGCGCTGACGCCGCGCAGCGCGCTGACCGGCGCGGCGGCCAGCTCGCGGAAGTTCTTGCCGAGATAAGCTTGGTCCACAACGGTGTCGAGATTCATGGCAGTTCCTTTCGATGGTTGAAGCGATCACTATCGCAGCGCCGCCGCCGTCCGACTGTGCGCGAACGAACACTGGGCCGCCATGCCGGCCCGCACCGTGCCCGGCGGTGCGCCACAAGTCGCAAACCTCAGGTATGATCGGCCATCGCAAGCGGCCGATTCACCCACACAGAGAGCAGCAAGAGACCACCATGTCCGTTCCGGCACACCCCACCCAACCCGCAGCGGCGCCGCCGCCAACGGCGGCCCAGCGCGCGGCCGATCTGAGCGAATTGCTCGGCCATGTCCACAACAGCTGGGACGACGAGCGCCGCTCGCTGTCCCGCCAATTGCACGACAGCCTGGGCTCCTCGCTGACCGCGCTGACCATGCATCTGGGCCTGCTGACGCAGAAGATGCCGGCCGAGCCGGCGCTGCTCGAACGCGCGGCGCACATGAAGCAGCTGCTGCTCAACATTATCGACACCAACCGGCAAATGCAGCTGCGCCTGTGGAACGACAAGCTGGAATTTCTCGGCGTGCGCGTCGCGCTGGCCGAGCTGGTGGCGCAGTTCGGCCAGCAGCAGCAGGTCGCCGCCCGCTGCAGCCTGCCGGAGGAGGAGTTCGACTGCACCCGGCACCACGGCGTGGTGCTGCTGCGCGCGCTGGAGGAGGCGCTCAACAACATCATCGCGCATGCCCAGGCCAGCGAGGTGGAGGTGGTGGTCGACGACAACGAGGACGCCGTCATGCTGACGGTGCGCGACAACGGCGTCGGCCTGTCCGACGCGGCCGATCCCACCAACGGCAAGTTCGGCCTGCGTCTGGTGCGCGAACGCGCGCTGTATCTGGGCGGCAGCCTGACCTTGGGCGCGGCGCCGCAGCGCGGCGCCGTGCTCACCGTGATCCTGCCCAAGACGCCGGCCGCCGGCGCCGCCTAGGCCCGCCCGGGCCGGCGCGGCGGCCTGGCGCCGTTCAATGCAGCTTGACCAGCGGCGTGCTGCGCTTGATGAGAAAGCGCGCCAGCGCCAGCAGCACCGTGCGGCGCCCGCCCAGCACGGCGCGGTGGTGCAGCAGATGCAGGCTGACATACATCAGCCGCGCCGCCAGGCCGTCGACGAACCAGCTCAGCCCCTTCAACGATCCCATCAAACTCCCCACCGAACTGCCCTGGCCGAACGACACCAGCGAGCCGTAGTCGCGATAGCGGTATGGCTGGTCCGGCGCCGCCTTGCCCCGGCCCAGCTGCAGCAGGGCGCGCAGCAGATAGTCGGCCTGCTGGTGGGCGGCCTGGGCGCGCGGCGGCACCGGCTTGCCGTCGACGCCGAGACAGGCGGCGCAGTCGCCCAACGCGAAGATATGCGGAAAACCGCGCACCGCCAGCGTCGCCTCGACCTCGATCTGGCCGCCGCGCGCGGTCGGCAGACCCAGTGTGGCCAGCCAGTCCGGCGCCTTGATGCCGGCCGCCCAGACGACGATGTCGGCCGGGTAGACGCCGCCGTCGGCCACCGTGACGCCGGCCGCGTCGATGGCGGCGACGCGGGTGTCGGCGGCCACCATGATGGCGCGTTCGTGCAGCAGCGCCAGCGCGGCCGCCGCCACCTTCTCCGGCAACGGCGCGAGAATGCGCGGCGCGCCCTCCAGCAGGGTGATGCGCACGTCGCGCAGCGCTTGCAGGCGGCGGAAGCCGTAGGTGGCGTACACGCCGCTGGCCTCGCGCAGCTCGGCGGCCAGTTCGACCCCGGTGGCGCCGCCGCCGATGATGACGATGCCGATGCCGGCGTCGGGCCGGCTGTCCTTGCTTAGCTCGGCCCGGGCCAGCAGCTTGAGCAGCGTCAGGCGGAAGCGCTCGGCGTCCTCGGTGGCGTTGAGCGAGATGGTGTGCTCGGCGGCGCCGGGCACGCCGAAGTAATTGGACACGCTGCCGACGGCCAGCACCAGCCGTTCGAAGCCGATGCGCCGCTCCGGCAGCAGCACTTCAGCGTCGTCGCCGACGCCGTCGCGGATGGCGCCGACGCTCAGCTGGCAGGCGCCGGCGTCGAGCGCCGTCATCGGCCCGTAGACATAGGTGAAGCCGTTGTCATGCGCCAGCATCTGGTAGGACAGGCCCTCCTGATGGACGTCCAGGGTGCCGGCCGCCACCTCGTGCAGCGAAGGCTTCCAGATGTGATAAAGGCGCGAGTCGACCAGCAGCACGCGCTGCGGACCGAGCTTGCGCCCCAATTTGCAGGCCAGTTCCAGGCCGCCCGCACCGCCGCCGACAATCACGATTTCGCTGTGCAAACAAGCTCCTCTTCGCGCCGTTCAGGCTTACACCGAACCGCCGGGCGGCGGCCGGTGGCCGGACTTAGTCCTTGTTGTGCCCCTTGCCGTGGCCCTTGCCATGCTCGTCGCCGTCGCCATGACCATGACCCTGGTTGCCGTGCTCCTCGCGACGTTCCTCGCGGCGCTCGTCACGACCGTGGCCACGGTCGTCGTGGCCATGCTGGGCGCGGTAGCGCGGCGCGTAGTCGTTGGTGTACCAGCGGTCCTGCACGAAGTAGACCTGCTGGCCGCAGGCGTTATAGGCGCGGCAGTGCTTCGACCAATGCTTGGCGTGGCCGGGCGGCACGCGCAGGTAGATCGGCGCGCTTTCCACATAGCGCACCGGCCGCTGGACGATCACCGGTTGGGCGTACAGCACCTGCGGGCGCGGATAGTCGCCGATGTCGATGCGGCCGTAGAAGCCCGGCTGGCCAACGCTGATCGACACGCCGACATCCTGCGCGTGGGCGGCCGTGCCGCTGGCCAGCAAGGCGGCGGCGAGGACGATTGATTTGATGCTCTTCATGATGTGCTTTCTTTTGTGTTTGTTCCGGCAAGCCCGGCGCCAGAGCGAACAACACTGCTGACCACGGCTTCAAATCATTCTATTCCACAATAGAAATTTCCTCCGTGCGCCAGCGAACATTACTGCCACAAGCGCGCCAGCGGCAACACCACGCCGGTGAACAGCGACAGATCCGGCGAGGCCCGGTTCAGGCCGCGCGCCAGGCCGAAGTCGAAGGTCAGCCGCTTGCTCGGACTGTAGCTGGCCGCCAGCAGCAACTGGGCGGTGCTGGCGGCGCCGCCGCGGCGCGTGCCCGACCATTCGGCGGCGGCGCCCCAGCGCTCGCTCAAGGGCAGCGAGAACGCGGCCGACAGCCCGCTCTGCGTGCGCCCGCTGCCCTCCTCGACGGCGCCGAGCCGGAGCAGGTTGAAGTTGGCGTCCATGTGCACCTTGCCCAGGTCGCGGCTGAAGATGCCGTTGACACTGTAGTCGGCGCGGCCGCTACCGATGCTGTCGCGCGCCGTCGGCGCCTTGGCGCCCAGCTCCAGGCCGAAGGCGGTGGCGCTGTCGACCAGGAAGGCGCGCTTGAGCACGAAAGCGGTGTCGCCGACGCCCTGGACGCGGGCGCCGTCGTCGTCGCGGGCGCGGACCCAGGCCTCGCCGCCCAACACCACGCCCCACTCCTCGCTGAAACCGAGCTTGAAGGCGAACGGCAGGCTGTTGCGGCGCTGGCCGTCGCTCTTGCTGCTCAGCCCGCCGAGCTCCAGCTCCAACTGGCCCGGCGCCGGCAGTTGCGCCGGACTGGAGACGGAGGGACGATAGGGCGTCACCGGCGGCGCGTCCTCGGCGTGGACGGACTGGGACAACAGGGTGGCGCCCAGGATGAGCGCGGAGGTGGTGCTGTGCATGGATGTCCTTTCGACGGTCGCTGTCGATTTATCATACGCCGGGTGCCGCTCGGGGTGCTGGCAACCCCAGGTACAGGGACCGGGGTCGGACCCGGCGGGGTCCGACCCCGGCTTGTGCCGTTGGGTGTGGCTGGAGTCTAGCTTTTGCCCAGCTCCGCGTCGAGCTGCTTGATGGCGGCCTGCGCCTGGGCGATGACGCGGTCGGCCACGCGCTGGCGCATGCCCTGCACGCGCCCGGCCGCCTCGGCCTCCAGCATGATCGGCGTCAGCAGATGCAGCGCCGAGCCGTGGAAGCCGTCGGCCACCAGGTCGAGCTGGGCGTGGAAGGCGATCTCCGCCTGGTGGAATTGCAGCCGCAGCTCCTGCTCGAAGGCCGCGCGCTTGTCGCGGATCTCCGAGCGTTTGCGCTTGCCGCCGTCGGCGAACCACTTGAACACGCCGGCCAGCAGCACCGCGCCGCCGACGAAGGGCGCCACCGGCGCCACCACCGGCAGGATCACCGCCGCGCCGAACAGATAGGCGGCGGTGCCGGTGCCGGCCGCCGCCACTGCGCCGCCCATCAAGGTGACGTTGGCCGCCGTGTCGGCGCTGTTGGCCAGCCGCGTGCCGATGCGCAGGCGCGGCATCAGCCGGGCCAGCGCCGTGTGGTGCTGCCGCTGGAACACCGAGGACTGGCTCAGCCGCATGGCCTGCTGGAACAGGTGCAGGTCCTGCTCCAGCAGATGCAGCGCCTCCTCCTTGCGGCGCACCACGCGGTCGAGCCGGCGCTCCATCTCCTGGCCGAACTGGTTGCGGCCGATGCTGCTCCACACCTCCTCGTCCTGCCACTTGTCGGTGTTGAGCCGGTCGGTGATGGCCAGCTCGATGGCGTTGCCGGCGTCGTGCACGGCGTCGTCGATCTCCTGCACCAGCATGCTGCGCTCGTAGGCGATGCGCGCGTCGATCAGGGTCAGGCGCTGCTGCACCTGCTGCTTGAGCTCCTGCGCCGCGCTGATCACGCTGGCGGCGCTGGCCTCGCCCACCTGCAGCATCTGCGCCTGCTCCTGGTAGGCGCCGATGGCGCCGGCGATGGTCTGGATCGCGCCGTGCACCTGCTCGCGCAGCTGCAACTGGTCGATCTGGCCGGACTGGAACTGGCGCGCCTGTTCCATCAGGGCCGGCTGGCCGGTGCTGCGGCCGAAGTCGGCCACCACGTCGGCCAGCGTGCGGCCCTTGACCAGCTTGCGCGCCTGCTCGCCCAGATTGGCCAGCAGGCCGCGCTCGTCGGCGGCCGGCAGCGCGCCCAGGCCGTCGGGCGGCCTGACGCCCAGCGCCTTGGCCAGCCGTTGCGCCAGGGCGCGCGCGGCGGCGCCGTGCAGCGCCAGCAGCGGCAGTGTCATATTGAAGGCGGAATCGCGCGCCGCCTGCTCGACCCCGGCGCAGCTGCGGCTGAGCGCATTGAGCGCCCAGTCGACGCCGACACCCGATTCGATCGTGTTGAGCACCAGCGCGGTGAACACGGCGGAAGCCTTGCCCTCGCCGGCGATCTCGGTGACGGCGGCGAATTGCGCCAGGGTGAGTGCGCCGTCCGAGGCGGCGATGGCGCCGACCGCGCGCGCGTACGCCGAGCTGAAACTCTGGTCGGACGACAGATGCTCGTCCAGCGAGCGCACATGCACATTGTGCTCGTGCTGCGGGACCGGGGGATTGCCGTTATTGCTGTTCACAACTGCTCCAGTTCTTAACGATTGCCCTAGGCGCATTCTAACTGAAGCAAGGCAAGACCTGCCGTACTGCTTGTACGAAAAACACTATCGACTTGCAAGAAACCATCGCTGAAACCATGCGTCGTTGTTGCTTTACAACAACTACGGCGCGGCGCGGCTCACTGCGCCGCCTCGGTCGACAGGATCAAGGTCTCCTTGATCTCCTCCATCACCACATAACTCTTCGACTGCGCCGCGCCGGGCAGTTGCAGCAGCATGTCGCCGAGCAGCTTGCGGTACTCGGCCATTTCGTGGATGCGCGCCTTGATCAGGTAATCGAAATCGCCCGACACCAGGTGGCATTCCTGCACCTCCGGAATGCGCAGCACCTCGCGGCGGAACTGCTCGAACACCGAGGCCGACTTTTGCTGCAGCGTGATCTCGACGAACACCAGCAACTTGGCGCCCAGCGCCGGCGGGTCGACGCGGGCGTGGTAGCCGGTGATGACGCCGTCGCGCTCCATGCGCTTGACGCGCTCGATGGCCGGCGTGATCGACAGGCCGACCTGCTCGCTCAGGTCCTTCATCGAAATGCGGCCGTCGGCCTGCAGGATGCGCAGGATCTTGCGGTCGAGCTTGTCCAGGCTGCGGACGGATTCCTTTTGAATTCGCATGAATTTCCACTAAATATTGCTGCTTATACGGTAACAAACACTGGCTGAATGAACATATCATAGTGCTTTATCTGGTACAAGTCTAAATAATCAAGGGGCAGGAAATGCGCGTAGTCATTCTCGGTAGCGGTGTCATCGGCGTCACCAGCGCCTACTATCTGGCCCTGGCCGGCCACGACGTGACCGTGCTCGACCGCCAGCCCGGCCCCGCGCTGGAAACCAGCTTCGCCAACGCCGGCCAGATCTCGCCCGGCTACGCCTCGCCCTGGGCCGCCCCCGGCATCCCGCTGAAGGCCGTCAAATGGATGATGCAGCGCCACGCGCCGCTGTCGATCAGCCCGGACGGCACCCTGTTCCAGTTGCAATGGATGTGGCAGATGCTGCGCAACTGCACGCCCGAGCGCTACGCCGTCAACAAGGAACGCATGGTGCGCCTGGCCGAATACAGCCGCGACTGCTTCAAGACCCTGCGCGCCGCCACCGGCATCGAGTACGAAGGCCGCCAGCAAGGCACCACCCAGTTGTTCCGCAGCCAGAAGCAGCTCGACGACGCCGCCAAGGACATCCAGGTGCTGCAGGACACCGGCGTGCCCTTCGAGCTGCTCAACCGCGAGCAGTTGGTCGGCGCCGAGCCCGGCCTGGCCAAGTCGAAGGACCGCCTGGTCGGCGGCCTGCGCCTGCCCAACGACGAAACCGGCGACTGCCAATTGTTCACCACCCGCCTGAGCGCCATGGCCGTCGCGCTCGGCGTCAAGTTCCGCTACAACGTCGACGTCCAAGGCCTGGCCGTGGCCGGCGGCGAGATCGACGGCGTGCAGTGCGGCGCCGAGCTGGTGCGGGCCGACTCCTACGTCGTCGCGCTGGGCGCCTACTCGACCCAGTTGCTGAAGAAGCTGGTCGACATCCCGGTCTACCCGCTGAAGGGCTACTCGATCACCGTGCCCATCGTCGACGCCGGCGCCGCGCCCACCTCGACCATCCTCGACGAGAGCTACAAGATCGCCGTGACCCGCTTCGACGACCGCATCCGCGTCGGCGGCATGGCCGAGATCGCCGGCTTCGACACCCGCCTCAACCCGCGCCGCCGCGAAACCCTGGAGATGGTGGTCAACGACCTGTTCCCCGGCGCCGGCGACACCGCCTCGGCCACCTTCTGGACCGGCCTGCGGCCGATGACGCCGGACGGCACGCCGGTGGTCGGCCGCACCGGCCTGCGCAACCTGTTCGTCAACACCGGCCACGGCACGCTGGGCTGGACCATGTCCTGCGGCTCGGCCCAGCTGCTGTCGGACATCATCTCGGCGCGCCGCCCGGCGATTTTGTCGGCCGACCTGTCGGTGGCCCGCTACAGCAGCGACGGCGCGCAGCGCCGGCCCGAGCTGGCCAACGCCTGAGCGGCGGCCGCACCGTCCAGTCAAGGCGCCGGCGGCCATAGACACCACCCACAGGCAAAGAGCCGGGGTCGGACCCCGCGGGTCCGACCCCCGCCCNNNCCCCCCCCCCCGGCCCCGCGCCCTTGGGTTTTCCCGAACCGAACGACATCCCTCCCCCGGCCCGCGGACGCGCGTCGGGGGCGCGCGCCGTCGGGGCCGCTCTATTCCGGCCACAAAGCGCAGCATTCCGCATCATTGGTTTGAGATTCGGCCGGCGCCTGACGTATAATTTTATACATGAATAAACTCGAAGCATTCGGCCATATAGCGGCCCTCGCCATCCGTGGCGAACTGGTCTTCCCCACCAGCGTCAACGCCGCGCTGCGCGTGCAATTGGCGCTGGACGACCCCGACTGCCCGATCGACAAGGCGATCGGCCTGGTGCTGGCCGAGCCGCTGCTGGCGGCGCGCACCGTCGCCATCGCCAACTCGGCGATGTTCAACCGCGCCGGCGCGCCGGCCATCACCAACGTGCGCGGCGCCATCATGCGCATCGGCTACCAGAACCTGTTCGCGCTGGCCGCCGCCATGGTGGTGCGCCAGTTCGGCAGCAAGATCGTCGACCCCGGCGTGCGCGCCAAGGCCGAGCAGCTGTGGGACCACACCATCCACGTCGCCGCGCTGGCCCGCATCATCGCCCGCCAGGTCACCAACATCAATCCGGACACGGCGCTGTTCGCCGCCATCGTCCACGAGGTCGGCGGCTTCTACCTGCTGTCGCGCGCCGACGAGTTCCCCGGCCTGCTGGAAGAGGACCCGGAGAACTGGCAGCCGGCCAGCGAGGAGATCATCCTGCGCGAGGTGATGGCCAAGCTGTGCATTCCGGACGAGGTGGCCCAGGCCATCGAGGGCCTGCGCGACAGCTTCCTGTCGATCCCGCCCGACAACCTGCTCGACACCCTGCTGCTGGCCAACCACCTGGCGCCGATCGTCTCGCCGCTGGTGGCGGCGCCGCGCGAAGTGCCGCCCCACTCCGACTCGGTGATCGACTTGTTCATCGACCAGGAAACGCTGACGGCCATGCTGGCCGAATCGGAGATCGACGCCGCCGCGATGAGCGCGGCGCTGCTGGTCTAGCATGCAGGCGGCCCCGCTGTCCTACGGTTCCGACCAATCCGGCCTGGTCTGCGGCTATCTGTTCGGCCGTGGCGGCCAGGGCCTGGCCATCGAGGCCGACGAGGCGCGCGCCTGGCTGGCCGGGCGCGACGACCATCCCGGCGAGTTCATCTGGCTGCACTTCAACCTGGCCAACACCGCCAGCGAGAAGTGGTTGCACGAGCACACCCGCCTGCCCGAGGAGTTCCACGACAGCCTGCACGAGGGGCCGCGCTCGACCCGCATCGAGCAGGCCGACAACACCCTGATCGCCGTCGTCAACGACGTGCTGCACGACTTCTCCTTCGAGCCGTCGGACATCTCCACGCTGTGGCTCAGCGTCGACCGGCAAGTGGTCATCAGCGCGCGGCGCAAGCCGCTCAGGGCCATCGACGGCCTGCGCAAGGCGGTGCGCAACGGCGAGAACCTGCGCTCCTCGGTCGAGCTGCTGATCCACCTGCTGCGCGACCAGGCCGACGGCCTGCTGAAGATCGTCCGCGCCGCCATCGCCCGCGTCGACGACATCGAAGACCATCTGCTGGCCGGCAAACTCAACACCAAGCGCGCCTCGCTGGGCGAGCTGCGCCGCGTGCTGGTGCGCCTGCAGCGCCTGCTGGCGCCCGAGCCGGCGGCGCTGTTCCGCCTGCTGCAGCGGCCGCCCGCCTGGGTCGCCGAGCTCGACGCGCAGGAGCTGCGCGAATCCACCGAGGAGTTCTCGATGGTGCTGGCCGACATGGCCTCGCTGCAGGAGCGCATCAAGCTGATCCAGGAAGAGATCGCCGCCCTGGTCAACGAGGGCAACAACCGCAGCCTGTTCGTGCTGACCATCGTCACCGTGCTGGCCCTGCCGATCAACATCATCGCCGGCCTGCTCGGCATGAACGTCGGCGGCATCCCGCTGGCGCAGGACGGCGACGGCTTCTGGATCATCGTCGCCATCGTCGCCAGCTTCACGCTGGCGGCCGGCTGGCTGGCCTTCCGCCGCCAGCGCGACCTGATCTGATTCCCTTCCCTTTTTCCTTGCAAGCATGACCATGATGAAAAGTAGTTCGAATAGCGGCCTGGTGTACTCCAACGAAGTGGGCCGCACCTGTCCCGATTGCCGCCAGGCGCTGGCCGCCTGCGCCTGCAAGGGCCAGGCCAAGGCCGCGCCGCCGGGCGACGGCAAGGTGCGCGTCTCGCGCGAGACCAAGGGGCGCGGCGGCAAGTGCGTCACCCTGGTCAAGGGCTTGGCGCTCGACGCGGCGGCGCTGGCCGCGCTGGGCAAGCAGCTGCGCGCCGCCTGCGGCAGCGGCGGCACGGTCAAGGACGGCGTCATCGAGGTGCAGGGCGACCATTGCGACACGCTGATGGCCGCGCTCGTCAAACTCGGCCACGGCCCGAAGCGGGTGGGCGCCTAGTACGGGCAAGCATGAAGCCCTCGCCCAAGCCCGCCCCTCCTTGCCGCCGGACGCGCCCGATAGCCGGACCACAATCAATGCGCCGTCTTCCCGCCCTGCTCCTCGCGCTGGCGCTCGCCCACTCGCCGGGGCGGGCGCAGACCGCCGCCGCCGCGCCGCCGTTCGCCGACAAGCCGCTGGCCGCCGCGCATCTGCGTGTCGACAGCCCCGCCCAGTTCGTCAAGTGGGCCGGCAAGCCGCTCAAGCTGAACGACGAGCCCGGCCAGGTGTTTGAAAAGACCCGGCTCGGCACGGTGAGCTTCGGCCCGAACCTGAAAGTGCATGTCGACGCCATCCGCAACACGGTGCATTTCCCCTCCACCTACCAACTGGTCGACGCCGCCTCCGGCGCCCTGCTGGGCAGCTACGACGTGTTCGACCTGGACGACGCCGAATGGTACTTCGCCGGCAACGGCGCGGCGTATTTGAACCAGACCCATCTCTCGCTGTGCGGCCAGCGCTACACCCGCAAGATCGCGCAGAAGGGCAAGGCGCTGGCCGAGACGGTGCAGCCTTTGAACTACATCGGCGTCGACTCCGCCGTCGAGAAGGCCACCGCGCTGTACGAGTCGCCGAGCAGCCGCGTGGTGGTCGCCACCGTCGCGGCCGGCAGCACGGTGCACGTCATCGGCCTGCTGCCGGGCACATCGGCGCAGGCGCGCGACAAGCTGGCCCTGCTGGTCAAGACCCCGTTCGGCCTGACCGGCTGGCACCGGCTGGACTATGGCAAGGACGAGGCCGGCCTCGCCATCTACCAGTGCAACTAGGCCGCCCGGGGCGGAACACGATCGGTTAAACGCGCCGCATGAAAAATTTCGAACACCGGCGCGACCGGTTTGATCTGTTCGCCGGTTTCGACAATCCGCGCATCAACCTGAGCTTGGCGCTGACGCTGCCCGACTTCCGCCCGTTACACCTGCCTGCCGTGGCTGGAGCTGACGGCCATCGAACATCCGCTGTACCGCCACCACGAGGCCGACATCCCGCTGATCGCCTGGGGCAAGTTCAGCGCGCCGGCCGGCGCCACGCTGACGCTGCCATTTTCCATCCAGGCCCACCACGGTTTCCTCGACGGCTACCACGTCCACCAGTTGACGAAAAAACCGGCCACGCGCATCGCCGAACTGATCGCCTGAGCTGCGGCACGGCTGAGGCCGTGTCCGATTGTCGGCACTGACCCCGGTGGCGCGGTGGCGCGCTGGCGGCTTGCCCGCCTGTCGATGAATGTTGAAATAAATACATTTTGATTGCCTTCCTTGCAATCGAATGCTATTCTCGCGCCTTCGATTCAAACCCGCCTCCTGCTCCGCAAGCACGCAGGGCGTATCAACCGATCCGCCCGCCGCATATGCGGCGGATAGAGGCATAGAATATTTGGAGCATCCATGCGCATCAACACCATCAAATTGGCCATCGCCGGCTTCGCGGCACTCAGCACCTTCTCGGCGCAAGCGACCGAACTGGTCAAAAACGGCGGCTTCGAACAGGTCAGCGGCATCGGCCAGTTCAACAACAACGTCAGCGTCAGCGATTGGACTTCGAATGGCTACAACTTCGTCTTCGCCGCCGGTTCGGCCGACACCACCGGCTCCGTCGGTTCCTACGGCGCGCTGACTCTGTGGGGCGCCAACAACGGCGGCAACAACCCGCTGGCCACCAGCCACAACGGCGGCAATTTCATCGCCGCCGACGGCGCCTTCGAGGTGTCGCCCATCAAGCAGACCATCAACGGCCTGGTCGCCGGCCAAAAATACACCGTCAACTTTGAATGGGCGGCCGCGCAGCAGTCCGGCTTTGACGGCGCCACCACCGAACAATGGATCGTCAACTTGGGCGACAACGCCGCCACCCAACAGTCGACCTCGGTCTACCAGAATCCAAGCCACAGTTCGAGCGGCTGGATGAAGGAAAGCATGACCTTCACCGCCGCGGGCGCCAGCCAGGTGCTGTCCTTCCTGGCCGTCGGCACGCCGGAAGGCAAACCACCGTTCTCGCTGCTCGACGGCGTTTCGATGACCTCGGCCGTGCCGGAGCCCGGCTCGTGGGCGATGCTGTTCGCCGGTCTGGGCCTGGTTGGCCTGATGGCGCGCCGCCGCCAAGGCAAAGCGGCCTAATCAAGCTCGCGCAAGATTTACCGCGAACCGGACAGGGGCAACCCTAGCCGGTTTTGTCGTTTAAACGGATGCACCCGACATGAACTCACTCCACAGCCTCTTCGCCCATTTGCCCGCCATCGCCCTCAGCGTGTTTCGCCTGAGCGTGTGGCTGATCCTGTTGACGGTGATCTTCGTGCCGCTGGAGCGCTGGCTGGCCGTGCGGCCCGGCCGCCCCGCCCGCGCCGACTTGCTCGGCGACCTGGCCTACTACTTTCTCAGCAGCCTGCTGCCGGCCATGTTGCTCAGTGTGCCGCTGTCGCTGCTCGCGCTGGCGGCGCAGCAGCTGGTCCCCGCCGCCGTTCCGGCCACTCTGGGCGCCCTGCCGCTGGCGGCCCGCCTGGCGCTGGCCTTCGTGGTCGGCGAAATCGGTTTTTACTGGGGCCATCGCCTGAGCCATGAAATTGCCTGGTTGTGGCGCTTCCATGCCATCCACCACAGCCCCGAGCAGATGTACTTTCTCGTCAACACGCGCTCCCATCCGGTGGACTCGGTGGTCACGCGCCTGTTCGGCATGGTGCCGCTTTACCTGCTGGGCCTGGCCGGCCCGAGTGCCGGCGGCAGCGTCGCGCCGGCGGCCTTGATCGTGCTGGGCACGCTCTGGGGTTTCTTCATCCACGCCAATTTGCGCCTGCGCTTTGGCGTGCTGGAATGGTTGATCGCCTCGCCCGGCTTCCACCACTGGCACCACAGCCGCCACGAGTTCATCAACCACAACTATGCGTCCATGCTGCCCTTGTGCGACAAACTGTTCGGCACCCTGCATTTGCCGGCCACCTGGCCCGCCGCCTACGGCAGCGACACGCCCTTGCCAAGCAGCTTCGCCCGGCAATTGATCGATCCATTGCGCTTGTCGGCAAAACCGCCGACGACGCCGGCGCAGGAGCCATAACGCACGGCTGCGGCGGCGCGCCCCTCAGATTAATAAACATTTTCGTTTACTTATATTGCCGAGCTCGGTATATTGCCATTCATGCACACTTGAATGGCCCCCATGAAATCATCCCTGCTCATCACCGCCGCCTGCCTGTTGGCGCTGCTGTCGACCATCGGCGCGGCGCTGCCCTACCCCATCCTGCCGCCGCTGTTCGCCGCCGGCGTCAGCAACGGGCTGAACCATTTCCTCGGGCTGCCGCCCAAGCTGCTGTTCGGCCTGGCGCTGACCATCAACCCGCTCGGCCTGCTGATCGGCTCGGCCCTGCTCGGCCCGCTGTCGGACCGCTACGGCCGCCGCCCCGTGCTGCTGGTCACCGCCCTCGGCGCCGCGCTGGGCCACGCCCTGACCGCTTGGGCGCTGGTGCTCGAATCGTATCCGCTGTTCATCCTCGCCCGCTTCGCCACCGGCCTCATGGAAGGCAACGGCTCGGTGGCGCGCGCGCTGCTGGCCGACCGCCTGCAGGGCGACCTGCGCCTGCGCGCCCTGTCCTGGCTGAACGGCGCGTTCTACATGGGCTGGCTGGCCGGTCCGCTGCTGGCCGGCGTCACGCTGGCCTGGGGCGTGACGACGCCGTTCTGGGTCGCCACGGTGGCGCTGACGGTGACGGCGGCGCTGGTCGCCGTGGCCCTGCCGCGCGAGGCGCCCAACGGCGCCAGCAGCTCCTGGTGGCAGGTGGCGCGCAACGGCCACGCGCTGAACCTGCTGCGCCACGCCGAGCTGCGCCAGTTCTTCGTCGTGCAACTGGCCTACACCTGCGGCGTCACCGCCTTCTACGAGTTCTATCCGCTGTGGCTGGTGGAGGTGCCCGGCTACGGCGCCGGCGGCATCGCCTGGACCACCGCCGCCATGTGCGCCGTGATGATCGCCACCACGCTGTTCGCCGGCCGGCCCAGCCAGCGCGATCCGCTGCGCCGCGCCTGCCTGTACGCCGCCGGCACGGCGGCGGCCGTCGCCGTGCTGGCGATGGGCAACGCCTGGGTCGGCATGGCCGCCATCGTCCTGTTCGGCATCCCGCAGGCCTTCTACATGGCCATCGTGCCGAACTGGTGCGCCGAGCGCTTCGGCAGCCACGGCCAAGGCGCGGTGATGGGCCTGATCTCCACCACCTTCTGCCTGGCCAACATCCTGATGGCGCTGGCCGGCGCCGTGCTGACCTTGATCGACACCCGCCTGATCCTGCTGCTCGGCGCCGCGCTGACGGCCTGGTCGGCCTGGCGCATCCACACCTGGCGCAGCGAGATGGAAGCCAGCGCCAGCCCGCACGCGGTGCAATCGTGAGCACCGCCGAACAGGTGCTGTACCTGCTCAAGACGCGCGGCGCGCAGACCGCGCAGCAGTTGGCCGGCCTGCTCGAACTGACCTCGATGGGCGCGCGCCGCCAGCTCGAAGCCTGGCAGGACAAGGGCCTGGTCGAGTTCGAGGAGACCGCCGACAAGGTGGGCCGCCCGGCGCGCCACTGGCGCCTGACCACGGCCGGCCACGCCCGCTTCCCCGACCGCCACGCCGACCTGACCTTGCAACTGATCGAGCAGGTGCGCGGCCTGTTCGGCGCCGCCGGCCTGGAGCAGTTGATCGCCGCGCGCGAAGTCGACAGCGAGCGCCAGTACCGTGAACGGCTCGGCCCGGACACGAGCGACTGGCCGACGCGCGCGGCGGCGCTGGCCGAACTGCGCAGCGCCGAGGGCTACATGGCAGAGCTGACGGCGCAGGACGACGGCAGCCTGCTGCTGATCGAGAACCACTGCCCGATCTGCGCCGCCGCCACCAGTTGCCAGAGCTTCTGCCGCTCCGAACTGGACATCTTCCGCCGCGTGCTGGGCGAGGCCTGCGCGGTGGAGCGCGCCGAGCATTTGCTGGCCGGCGCGCGCCGCTGCGTCTACCGCATCACGCCGGTGCGCGGCTGAGGCGGCGCGGCGCCCCGTGCACCGGGGCAGACGCAAAAATGCCGGCACGTAAACTGCCAAAAAAAGGTGCGGTCCAAACTTTAGCGGAAAGTTCAAATCCTTCTTTTTCAATGTACGTCATCACAGCTATCTACGTTTATAACGAGATGCGTCTACGCTACCGTGCAATCACGCATATTCCAAAAATACAGAACAGTCTTACCGCCTTTATCACAGCACAATATCAAACAATTAGCGCAGTACTGCTAACACCGAATTTTTTATCAAAACAACATCTAATAACTGTATTTTTCTTGCGCATCTGGCAATGGAATTGCTACTCACATGTGGGAATTGGAGAGAATCATCCAATTTACAATGTTGTATACTGGAAACTATAAACCTATTCTTCTGGCGATGAAAATTCAATCCTTCAATTTTGAAATGTCTTTGACTGGCTATCAGCGATGGCTTCTTATGGCAATGCTGCTTTTTCTCGGCTCATGCTCCGTCAAAGTGGACCATCGATCAACCCCGACGCTTGCCATCAATGATGATGGCTCTAGTATTTTAGTCGCTTGGTCCAGCGACATAAATAGAACTGCGGCTCGCGAGATTAAAATTTCAAAAGAAAATCCTCCCGAGATCCGCACCATTACTCTCCCGAACTCCATCTTAAGCACGGCCTATGCGTACAACTCGAAGGACGTGCTTATCGCCACGCTTTCAAGTGAGCGAACCGGGAAACTGCTCCGGCGCAAACCAACTGGCGAGATAGAGACGCTCTTCGAACATCCCTTTCCAATCAGATTCGTTTTGGAGACCGAGAAAGATAAATTTGTGTTCTTGGCAGGAAAGGAAATTAGTGGAGGCGGAACATGGGTGCAACTCGAGAAACATCGCCTCACGCAATTGAACGAACAATTTTTCCGGCTGGCTACTAACATAAACATTATAGATGGGAACTATTTTCTGCTTGAGCCGGGAAAACGAGCACATTTAATTTCCATTCTCAGAAGCCCTCCAGAATCGGTTGCATCCATTATAAAAGACAATACCGGCGGCATTCATTGCACAAAAAGTCCTGACCTAGCATGCCTATTGGTAAACGAAAATATTGAACTTTCATATAGCAACTCAGAAATTGAATATCATTCAGCTTCCCATAATTGTAAACTACGACAGAAATGGCGAAATTTTCGTGGCGCTGCGCTTGCAAGAAATGGCCAAATAGCGGCCTTCTTAGCGGATATGGAAAACACGACCCACCTATTTATTCTATATCCGAAAAATCACTGCCAAATTATCAACATCAATTACCAGGAGTTTAAATAGTGCAATTTTCATATTCGGGAAATTACTGTGGCCCCGGCTGGACCGGTGGAAAATATGTTGCACCAGGTGAACAGGGAGATTACTCGGTAACGCCTACAGATGCGTTGGATGCACTTTGCCGCACCCATGACATTGAATATGGCAAAGCGGACCAAGCGAGAATTGCTGGGCAAGACGGCGAATATTGGAGGTTCATCAATGAATCCGATCAAGCACTTATCCATGGAGCAACCCAGTTAGCAAACGAACTCCGCAACAAAATGCTCTCTTCACCCTGGGGATCTTCAGAGTTTGACCAGTCAATGAAACACCTTTCAAGAACTGGTACCATATTAGATACATTCCTGTTAAAGAAAAAATTCGTTGACGAGCCCGGACGAGTGAAGGCGCCTCCAACTGCGGAAGAGCAACGTGCCATTGATAAATTCCTGTACGATAATGGACTCACTGGCCCCACGGTTGGGCCGAGAGATTATAAAGATCTTCCAAGTATACGCGACTCTTTGCAAAAGGCGTTAGAACAACTTAAATTAGCAGAGGCATCCGCCGGAGGGTCGCCATTAATTCTTGATCTAGATAACGATGGAGTTGAAACGCTTGGCATAAATGCAGGCATCCACTTTGATGTCAATGCAAATGGATTTGCGGAGTCAACCGGATGGGTGGCACCAGATGATGGTTTATTAGTATTAGATCGTGATGGAAATGGCATAATAGACAACGGCCGAGAGCTATTCGGTAACCATACACAAGAATCAAAAGACGTTATAGCACAAAATGGATTTTTGGCACTGCTCACACTTGATACCTCGCATGACTATCAGATTGATCAGAACGACAGTCAATTCAACCAACTACGGGTCTGGCGCGATCTGAACTCCGATGGCAAATCGACATCCAATGAACTATTTAGACTTGATGCTCTTGGAATTAATTCCATCAATTTACATTATACTCAGTCAACTACTGTCGATGTAAATAACAACGAACATCGGCAAATTGGATCTTTCGCACAAGCCGATGGCGGCATCTCCACAATCATTGATGTATGGTTTCAATCAGACACGTTTTTGAGTCGCACCCGCCCATACATTAATATAGATCCTGCGATCGTGTCGTTACCAGATTTACCGGGCGCTGGTAATCTTGTAGGTTTGCTCGAAGCGATCACCTTGGATTCCTCGGGCGTTTTACGATTACTCGTTGAGCAATACGTCTCGAGTCCTAATATCGCGACTGCAAAGGAACGGTTTGCAGAGATCCTTCTACGTTGGACAGGTGCCGACGATATTCCCGCAGGGACGACAATTGGGGGAATAGATGCCCGAAAATTGTATGTTATCGAGCAAATCACTGGGGAAAACTATTACGACATTAGCGGCAGTGCTGCACCTTTAGGTCGTGCCATCCCTATTCTTCATCAAGCTTACGCAGCAATTTTTGACAGTCTTTTTGGATCATTCGCTGCTCAGACGCAGTATAAAGAAGCATACGAAAAAGTCTATTATGAGTGGAATTCGCAGACGGCTGCAGTTCAACTGAACGTTTCTGTTTTGGTCGACTATCTGCAGCAAAAATTTTCCAACGATGAAAAGAATGCTATTCAATTTATTAACGAACTCGGCAAGAACATGAAAGCCAACAGTGCTTTCACGCAACAAATATTGGATCTAATGCATGCGGTGAGTGGTCCAGATTCCCATGGATTTCTCTTCGCGGTAGCTTCCATGGGATATGACCATAGCCTTATCGGCGACGTTAACGCACGCCGTTATACACAAGTCCGGACCGTCGCGCGCTTGGCCGAAAAAGCCGTTTACATTCAATGAGTTGCGGCAGCCCTTGTAAACTTGGCCGTTTTCGCGTTTACTCTCGTCTTTTGGATGAACCAATTGGCGACCGCATCGACGCACTGGGCAGCAACGGAGTTTGAACAGCTGGACTTGGGTGATGCGCGCCTGAACAAGCGAGCGAGAATACTGATGGAACGATTTGCGGCCGATCCGATGGCGAGCATCCCGAAGGCCAGTCTGGGCTGGAGCGAGACGGTGGCGGCGTATCGCTTCTTCGACAACGACAGCGTCGACTGGCGCACGCTGATGGAGCCGCACTGGCAACAGACGCAGCAGCGCATGGCGGCTCACCCCGTGATCCTGTGCCTGGAAGACACGACAGAACTGGACTTCAACGGCCAGGAGACCAAGGGACTGGGGCCACTGAGCTACGAGGCCCAACGGGGCATGTACGTGCATCCAACCTACGCCGTGACGCCCGAGCGCGCGCCGCTGGGCGTATTGAACGCGTGGATGTGGGCACGCACCTTGAAAGATGAGGCGGGTCAGCGCGGCGGCCCGAAGGAAAGCCTGCGCTGGATCGAGGGCTACGAGC
>NZ_JAEMNU010000141.1:0-48540 GCF_016461825.1 Rugamonas violacea
GCCGGCCGCCACTTGCGCGCCGCTCAGCGCCAGGTCGCGGCCGGCCGTCATGGCCAGGTCGCCGCTGGTGGCGAGCTGGCTCAGCTGGTGGGTCACGCTGTTGTCCTGCTCGGTGAAGCCCTGCACCTGCGACTGATAGGTGCTACCGGTCCGCACGGTGTTGAAGGCGATGTCGCGGCCGGCCGTGACGGTGGCGCTGGCGGCGCCGATGACGCCGCCCGTGTCGACGATGTCGCGCTTGGCGTCGAGCGTCAGCGCGCCCGTGGCGACGATGCCGGCCTGGTTCGACAGCGAGGTGTAACCGCCGCCGTTGACGGCGCCCGGACTGACGCCGCTGTACTCCTGTTTGATGCTCAAGGTCTGGTTGACGATGTCGCCGCCGGCCTTCAAGTCCAGCGCGCCGCCACGGATGGCGCCGCCCTGGTTGAGCAGGTCGCCCGCCGAGCTGAGCAGCGTGCGGCCGTTGGCGCCGTCGATCAGGCCGCCACGGTTGAGGATGGCGCCCTCGCTGGTGCTGATGCCGACGCCGTCGCCGGTGACCAGCGCGCCGCCGGGCTTGACGGCGCCGGCGCCGGCGTGGGCCAGGTAGACCTTGGGCACCAGCACCGTTTCCGTGCTGCCGTCGGGCAGCACGACGTTCTGGTTTTCGAGCCAGACGATGTCGCTGGTCAAGTGCGCCACCTGCTCGGCGCTGAGCACGATGCCGGGACGCAGGCCGAATTCCTTGGCGTAGCTGATGCCGCTGTTGAGCAGTTCCTTGTAGCGGCTGTCGTCGCTGGCGCCGTTCCGCGGCGCGCGGCCGGTCAGCTCGACCAGCTGCTCGCGCACCAGGCGCTGCTCGTAGAAGGCGTCGCCCAGACGCTTGTGCGTGGTGGCCGGGTCCATGTCCAAGGCCTTGAGCAGGTAGTCGCTGCCGGTCCATTGGCCGTGGTTGGCGAATTGCGGCCGGGTTTCGAAGATGTAACTGCCGTTGGCGTCGGGGTTGCGCACCGACAGGGGGCTGCCGCTGACCTTGACCAGCTTGGGATCGCCGCCCTGCTGGGCCAGCGGGTCGCCCTGCACGGCGCGAGCCGACTGGCCCAGGCTGGCGCCGGCGCGGCTGTTGACGTCGCCGAGGGCCTTGCCTTGCGGGCCGTTGTCGGCCACGCGCAGGCCCGCGACGGCGTCGTTGCCCTTGCCGCTGGCCCGGGCGCGCAAGGCGGCCTGCGCGGTGTTGGCGGTGCCGCTGGCGGCGGGATTGACGCTGGCGGCGGCGTCGTTGGCCGTGCCGCTGGCGGCCGCGTTGCCGTGGGCAGCGGCATTGTTTTGCGCGCCCGCCGCGACAGCGCGGGCCAGCAACGAACCGAAGTTGCCGGCGCCGCCGCCGCTGACCTGGCCGCCGCCGCCGGCGTTGTTGGCCACGCCGCTGGCGTTGGCCTGGCCGCCGCTGATGGGGTTGTAGCCGGCGGGGTTGCCGGTGGCCGTGGTGTCGCGCGCGGCGATATCGGCGCTGCTGCCGAGCATCTGGATGGCGTCGCGGATGTTGCCGGCCGTGCCGGTGGCAACGTCGACGTTGCTGAAGCTGCGGCCGCTGATGCTGACCCCCTTGCCGCCGGCGATCACGCCGCCGGCCATGCCGGTCACCATGTTGAGCGTCGGCATCGTATAGGCGACTTCCTGGTGCTCGTCGGTGTACCACTTGCCATCGAAGGTGTGGGTGCTATACAAGGTCACGCCTTCATTGCTGATCGCTGCGCCACCATCGACCGTCATGGCGCCGGTGGCCATGATGTCGCCGTAACGATTGGTGAGTGCCTGGCCGACCGTCAGGTGCATATCGCCGCCGGAAACAATCTTGGCGGCATTGCCGGCGCCCGGGGCAAGCTGATCCTCGACGACGACATGGTGGGCGGTGCGCGACACTTCCAGCTTGCCTGCCTGCGAAGCAACGGCGCGCAAGGTGTCACGGTTGATGACGCTGGTCGGATCGACGTAACCGGGCTGCGTAATGAAGCGCACACAGTTCGTGGTGCAATTGCCGTACTCGCCGGAATACTGGATGTCCGAGCCCTCCCAGTGGGTCACGTACTGGAGATAGACATAGGCGCCGGTCGGGTCGCCGCCGGCGTCCGGGTTGTGCTGGTCGTTAGTCCGAGTCGAATAATAGAGAACCCGCGTACCTTCGGTAGCGTGAATCCGCTCGCGATGACCGTAGGCGCTGTGCAAGCCTGTACTGACGCCGAAAAAGGCGGAGTCATTGGCATGTGTACGCAACACCACGCGGCCGATGGTGTTGCCATCTGGAAGCACAAATGGTGCGTCTTCGATGATATCGGCCGGGTTGACATAATAGGATTCGTGAGGCCAATAATTGGCCGCGCCGGTTTCAAAGCGTTCGTGGTTGTCGCCGTGGTGATACCAGCTCGGCAATACCATTTCCTTGGTTTCGTCGACCGTCTGCACCTTGACCAGGCTGATGTTTTCGCGAATGTTGTTGAGACTGGCGGCGTTCAGGCTCAGGTCGCCGGCCGCCTCGATGGTCGACGAGACGTTGTTGACCAGTCCGACGGCGGCGCCGCCCACGCCGTTCACCGTCATGCCGCCGGCGCTGTAAATGGCGGCGCCGGCGGTGTTGTTGAGCTGGCCGGCGACGTTCAGTTGCAGCGTCTCGGTG
This sequence comes from Rugamonas violacea, assembly GCF_016461825.1. Classification (GTDB taxonomy): domain Bacteria; phylum Pseudomonadota; class Gammaproteobacteria; order Burkholderiales; family Burkholderiaceae_D; genus Rugamonas. The sequence goes on from NZ_JAEMNU010000141.1 coordinate 2,654, forward strand.
GCGCCCAGCAGGGCCGCCGCGCCGCTGTTGTTGAGGTTTTGCGCCGTCAGGCCGAGCTGGCCGCCGATGATGGCGTTGCTGTTGTCGATGGTGCCGCTGCTGCTGAGCACGACCACGCCGCTGCCGTTGATCTCGCCAGCGTTGTTCAGCTTGCCATCCGCCTTGATGCTCACGCCCTGCCCTTGCATCACGGCGCCGGCATTGTTGCTGACGTTCTTGCCGGACAGTTTGAGTTGCCCCACCGCTTCAAACTTCGCTTGGTTGACGATGTCGCCCGTCACCGTCAGGCTCAGGTCGCGGTTGGAGCGGAATTGCTGCGTGCCGCCCTGGGTATAGTCGCCGTCCATGCTCAGCGCCAGGTCGCGGCCGCCGAACAGTTCGCCGCTGCCCTGCATCACCTTGGTCGCCAGGTTCAGGTCGCGGCCGGTGGTGATGTGGCCGCCCTCGTTGCCCAGGTGCTCGGCGCTCAGGCTCAGGTCGGCCTGGGAATCGGCACCGGTGGCCAGCGTGCCGCCGTTGTTGTTGATCCGCTTGACGGCGATCTCGGCGTTGCCGCCGGCGACGATCTTGCCGCTATTGTTCAGGCTGGCCCCGGCCTGTTTGAAGCGCAGCGTGCCGGCGCTGTTGATCTTGCCCTGGTTGTCGAGCGCGCTGCCGATGGCCAGTTCCATGCCCCGGCCCGACTCGATGCTGCCGGCCGCGCCGTTCGACAGGGTCAACGCCGACAGCGTCAGTTTGCCGTTGGCGCCGATGCCACCATTGTTGTTGATCCAGGTTTTGCCGCCGACCCTGGTGTCGCCGCTGCCCAGGTTGACGATACGGCCGCTGCCGTTGTCGATGCTCTCGGCCACCACGCTCATTGCCGCGGCGCTGCCCAGGGCGGCGATGACGCCGCCGTCGTTGTCCAGCGCGCCCGTGGCGGCGAGCGTCAGGTCCTTGCCGGCCTGGATATTGCCGTGCCCGTTGTCGAGGACGCCGGCCAGCGTCAGCGTGGCCTTGCCGTCGGCGACGATCTTGCCGCCGCGGTTGCTCAGCTTCTTGCTGTGCAACACCAGGTCGCCGGCGGAATCCTTGGCCGTGGCGATCTGGCCGCCGTCGTTGTCGACCGTGTCGGCGACGATGGTGGCCAGGCCGGCGGCGACGATCTGGCCGCGGTTGTTCAGCGTCGCGGCGGCCTGGTCGAAGTGGATGCCGGCGCCGCCGTCGATGCTGCCGGCATTGTCGAGCTGGCTGGTGATGGCCAGTTCCATGTCGCCCGCCGCCGCGATGCTGCCGCCGCCGCCGTGTTGCAAGGTCTGCGCGCGCAACTCCAGCTTGCCGTTGGCGGCGATGCTGCCGCTGCTGGCGATGCCGCCGTCGCTGCCGATGAAGGTGTCGGCGTTGCCGACGTTGACGATGCGCCCGCCGCCGTTGACGATGGCCGCCGCCCGCACCTGCAAGGCGCTGGCGGCGCCCAAGGCTTCGAGCACGCCGCCGTCGTTGCTCAGCGTGCCGGCGGCGTTGATCCGCAGATTGCCGCCGGCCTGCGCCACGCCGCGCTGATTGTCGACGGTGCCGGCGCTGTCGATGCCGAGGTCGCCGCTGGCCAGCAGCTTGCCGCCGACATTGCTGACGCTTTGGGCGCGCACGTCGATGGCGCCGCCCGAGCCGGTGGCGGTGGCGATGCGGCCGCCGTCGTTGTCGAAGCTGGCGGCGGCGAAGGACGCGGCGGCGGCCACCATGCTGCCGTTATTGCGGAAGCCGGCGCCGGCCTGGTTGAAGTTGAGCGTGCCGCCGCTGCTGACGCTGCCACGGTTGTCCAGGCTCTGGCCAAAGCCCAGTTCGACATTGCCGATGCCGGCCAGCTTGCCGTTGCTGCCGTTGAGCAGGGTCTGCCCGCTCAGCTCCAGGCTGCCGTTGCCGGCGATGCTGCCCTGGTTGATCACGCCGCTCTGGCTGACCACGCGCATGGCGCCGCTGCCGACGTTGGCGATGCGGCCGCTGCCGTTGTCGATGGCGCCGGCCTGCACCACCAGCGTCGCGCCGCCGCCGAGCGCTTCGATGACGCCGGCGTCGTTGGCCAGCGCGCCGGACGCCGCCAGGCTCAGGGCGCCGCCGGCCTGCAGCAGGCCGGCGCTATTGTCGACGGCGCCGCCGACGCTGAACGCGGCGTCGCCGCCGGCCATCACGCTGCCGCCCCGGTTGCTCAGGCTCGCGCTGCTCAGCGTGATGCCGGCGCCGCCGTTGCGGGCCGTGGCGATCTGGCCGCCGTCGTTGTTGAAGGCGCCGGCCTGCAAGGCCGCCGGGCCGGCGGCGCTGATCGTGCCGCGGTTGTTGACCTGGGCCGTGGCCAATGTGAAATCGAGCCGGCCGCCGCTGCCGACGGCGCCGGCGTTGTCCAGCCGCTGGCCGACGGCCAGGGCCAGGTCGCGGCCGGAAACGACGTTGCCGCCGGCCTGGTTGTGCAGCGTGGCCGCGCTCAGCGCCAGCGTGCCGTTGCCGGCGATCAGGCCCGAGTTGAGCAGGCCGGTGCGCGCGCCGACCGTGGCCGCGCCAGCGCCGACGTTGACGATGCGGCCGGCCGTGTTGTCGATGGCGCCGGCCTGCACGCTCAGGCCGCTGGCCGCCGAGGCCGCTTCCAACACGCCGCCGTTGTTGTTCAGCGCGCCGCCGGCGGCCACCGTCAAGTCCTTGCCGGCCTGCACGGTGCCGCGGCTGTTGTCGAAGGCGTCGGCGATCGCCAGGCCGGCGTCGCCGCTGGCCAGCACGCTGCCGCCCCGGTTGCTCATGGCGGCGCTGCGCAGGACGATGGCCGAGCCGCTATCCTTCAACGTCAGCAACTGGCCGCCGTCGTTGTTGAACCTGCCGGCGGCGATGTTGCTCGTGCCGGCCGAGACGATCTGGCCGCTGTTGTTGACCTGCGCCGTGGTTTGACGGAAGTCCAGCGTGGCGCCGCTGTTGATGGCGCCCGCGTTGTCGAGCCGCTCGCCGACGGACAGCTCCAGCGCCCGGCCCGAGGCGACGGTGGCGCCGGCGCGGTTGAGCGCGCTGCGCGCCGCCAGCGCCAAGTTGCCGTTGCCGGCGATCAGGCCGCCGTTGCTCAGCGCGCCATCGGCCGTGACGGCGGCGTCGCCGCCGCCGACGTTGACGATGCGCCCGCCGCTGTTGTCGATGCTGCCGGCGTGCAGGAGCAGGGTGCCGGCCGCGCCGGCCGTCTCCAGGTTGCCGCCGCCGTTGTCGACGGCGCCGCCGGCCGCCAGCGCCAGCGCGCGTTGCGCCTGCACGCTGCCGCCGCGGTTGTCGGCCGCGCCGGCCAGTGTGAGCACGGCCGCGCCGTCGGCCAGCATGCCGCCGCCACGGTTGCTCAGGCTGGCCGCCGTCAGCGTCAGGTCGGCGTCCGAGCCGCGCACGGTGGCGATATGGCCGCCGTCGTTGTTGAAGCTGCCGGCCAGCAGGCTGGCCCGGCCGCCGGCGACGATGTTGCCGCTGTTGTGGACGCCGAGCGTGGCCTGGCGGAAGTCGAGCCGGCCACGACTGCTGATGTCGCCCTGGTTGTCGAGTCGCCGGCCGACGTCGAGCAGCAGTTCGGCGCCGGCGGCGATGCCGGCGCCGGCGCTGTTGCGCAGCGTGCCGGCCGCCACGACCAGCGCGCCGTTGCCGGCGATGGTGCCGCCGTTGAGCAGTTCGGCGGCGGCGCCGACGGCGGCGCCGCCCGTGCCGACATTGACGATACGGCCGTCGACGTTGACCATGCCGCCGGCCTGCACGCGCATCCGGCTGGCGGCGCCGGCCGCTTCGATCAAGCCCTTGCCGTTGTCGAGGACGCCGCCGGCGGCCATGCCGACGTCGCGGCCGGCCTGGATGGTGCCGCCCGTGTTGTTCAAACCGTCCGCCACGGTGAAGACGACGTCGCGCCCGGCCTGCATGCTGCCGTCCCGGTTGCTCAGGCTGTGGCTGTCGAGGACGATATCGCCGGCCGAGCGTTGCAAGGTGGCGATACGGCCGCCATCGTTGTTGAAGTCGAGCGCGCTCAGCCGCATGTCGCCGGCGGCGAAGATCTGGCCGCCGTTGTTGACCTGGGCCGTGCGCTGGCTGAAGTCGAGCCGGCTGGCGCCGTTGATCGCGCCGAGGTTGTCGAGCCGCTCGCCGATCCCCAGGCTGAGCGCGCCGGCGGCGGCGATGGTGGCGCCGACGCGGTTGTCGAGGCGGCGCGCGTCCACTGCCAGCGTGCCGGCGCCGGCGATCAGGCCGCCATTGACGATGCCGCCGTCGGCCGTCACGCTGGCCTTGCCGGCGCCGACATCGACGATGCGCCCGGCGCGGTTGTCGATATCGGCCGCGCGCACGGCCAGCGTGGCATTGGCGGCCAGCGCCTCGACGACGCCGTGGCGATTGTCGAGGGCGCCGCCGGCCCCCAGCGCCAGGTTTTGTCCGGCCTGCACAATGCCGCGCGCATTGTCGATCGCGCCGTTGACGGTGAGCACGGCGTTGCGGTCGGACAGGATCACGCCGTCCCCATTGCCCAGGCCGCCGCCGGCGATGACGATGTCGCCGCCGCCGCCCTTCAGCGTGGCGATCTGGCCGCCGTCGTTGTCGAGCCGGCCCGCGCTATCGATGCCGAGCCGGCCCATGGCGACGATCCTGCCGCCGCTGTTATCGACGCCGCCGCCGGCGCCGATGTGCAGGGCGGCGCCGCTGTTGATGTTGCCCGCGTTGTTGAGTTGGCCCACGGTCAACGCCATCGCCCGGGCGGACACGATCGCACCGTCGGCGCTGTTGATGGCCAAGGCGGCGCCCAGCTCGAGCGTGCCGTTGCCGCCGATCAAGCCGCTGTTGTAGACCACGGCGCTGGCGCTGACGGCGGTGGCGCCGCCGCCGGCGTTGACGATGCGACCGGCGGCGTTGTGGATGCTGGCGGCGCCGAGCGTCAGCGCGCCGGTGCCGCCGACCGCTTCGATCAGGCCGGCGCTGTTGTCGAGCACGCCGCCGGCGAGCAGACGCAGGTCGCGGCCGGCCTGCAGCGTGCCGCCGGCATTGTCGACCTTGTCGGCCACGTTGAGGCCGGCGTTGCCGCTGGCGATCACGCTGCCGCCACGGTTGTCGAAGCTGGCGCTGTCGATCGCCAAGTCGGCGCCGCTGCCCGCCGTGGTGGCGATCTGCCCGCCGTTGCGCAAGCCGTGCGCCGTCAGGCTGATGCTGCCGCCGGCGAAAACGCGGCCGTGGTTGTCCACCTGCGCCGCCGCCCCGTCCAGCCACAAGGCGCCCCCGCTGGCGATCAGCCCGCCGTTGTCGAGCCGTCCGCCCACGCTCAGATGCATCGGCCCCAGCGCGCTGAGCTGGCCGTCGTTGCCGACGGTCGCCGCGCGCACGTCAAGGGCGCCGTTGACGCTGATCTGGCCGCCGTTGGCGAGCACGGCGGCGTCCAGCAGGCTGTCGCCGCTGCCGCTGTTGATGATGCGCCCGGCATGGTTGTCGAGTGAGCCGGCGCGCACGACCAGTTGGCTGGCGCCGCCGGCCGCCTCGATCAGGCCGCCACGGTTCAGCACGGCTCCGCTCGCCTCGACGCCGACGTCGCCGCGCGCCTGCAGCAGCCCGTCCCGATTATCGAACTGCCCCGCCTTGGCGTACAGCAGCGCGTCGTGGTCGGCCACGATGCTGCCGAAACGATTGCTGAGCGCGTTGGCGGCGAGACTCAGCCGGCCGCCGCCGCCCTCCGCCGTCAGCATGCGGCCGCCGTCGTTGTTGATGCCGGCCACGGCCATGTCGAGGTCGTGGCCGGCGATGATCTGGCCGCTATTGTTGAGCTGCGCCCCGGCTTGGCGGAAGTCGAGGTCGTGGCCGCCGGCGATGCCGCCGCGGTTGTCCAATTGCGCGCGCACGGCCAGCGTCAGGTCGCCGGCCGCCGTCACGCTGCCGGCCGACTGGTTGTCCAGCGTCGCCGCCGCCACCGTCAGACGGCCGTTGGCACCGATCAGGCCGCTGTTGCGGATCCGCCCCCGGCTGTCGATGCTGGCCGCGCCGCTGCCGGCGTTGACGATGCGCCCGCCGTCGTTGTCCAGGCTTGCCGCCCGCAGTTGCAGCGTGGCCGCCGCCGCGATGGCTTCGATCACGCCGCCTTGATTGTCCAGCGCGCCGCCGGCATTCAACTGCAGCGCCTGGCCGGCCTGGATCACCCCGCCGCCATTCTCAAGGGCGCCGCTGGCGCCCACCGTGCCGGCGTCGCCGACGACGATCTTGCCCAGCCGGTTGTCCAACGCCGCGCTGTCCAGCGTCAGGTCGCGGCCCGACGTCAACACGCCGCCGTGGTTGTCGAAGGCGCCGGTATGCAGGGTGGCGGTGCCGGCCACCTGCCAGACGCCGTCGCGCGCGCTGGTGGCGCCACTGTCGAGCCGCAGTTCGCCCAGCACCGTCAACTTGCCGGCCGCGCCGACGATGCTGCCGCTGCTCAAGGTCAAGCCGCCGGCCGTCTCGAGCAGGCCGCCGTGGTTGTCGAGCTCGCCGCCGACGCCCAGCCGGCCGCCGCCGGCGCCGCTTTGACGCAGGACGCCGCCGCTGTTGTCAAGCGCGCCGCCGGCCGCGATGGCGAACTGGCCGGCTTGCAGCAAGCCCCGGCTATTGTCCAGCCGGGCCAGCGTGGCGTCCAGCCTGCCGCCCACCAGCAGACGGCCGGCATGGTTGTCAAACCCGTCGACACGGGCGCTGAAATCGTGGGCCACGTTGAGTTGGCCGTCGCGATTGCTGAAGTCCGCCCCATGCAAGCTCAGCCGGTCGACATTGACGCGGCCGCCGGCGTTGTCCAGCCCGCCCGCGTCGAGCGCGACGGCGCCGCCGGCGACGATCTGGCCGGCGTCGTTGTTGATCCGGCCGGCCACGCGCAGGCTGCCGTCCGCCACCGGCGCCGGTGCCGGCGGCTGCCCGCCGCCGACGTCCGTGTTGCCGCCGTTGTTGCCTGCGCCCGTGCCGTTGCCGCTGTCGTCGCCCGTGCCCGTCCCCGTGCCATTGCCATTGCCATTGCCCGCGCCATTGCCGTTGCCCGTGTCCGCACCGCCGTCGACGCTCGCCGGCGCCAACGCACCGATCTGTCCGCCGTGCGAGTTCAGCACGCTGGCGGCCTGCACCGCCAGCGCCGCGCCTCCGCTTTGCAGCAACTTGCCGGCCTGATTGTTGAAGCCGCCGGCCATACTGCTCAGCGCAAAGCTGCGCGCCTGCATGGTGCCGCCGGCATTGTCGATATCGCCCTGCGCCGTCAGCTCGGCCATGCCCGCGCTGCTGAGCAAGCCGCTGTTGCGCACGCTGGCGCCGCGCACCTGCAGCGCCGACGCGCTCAGCGTGCCGCCATTGACCAGCCCGGCCGCCGCCTCCAGCGTCAGGCGCTTGCCGGCGTTGACGCTGCCGCTGTTGGCCAACGCCGCGCCGCTGGCCAGGGCGACGTCGGTGACGCCGTCGATCTTGCCGCTGTTGACAATACCTTCGTCCGCCTGCAAGCGCAATTGCGCGCTGGCGGCCAAACTACCGCTGTTCTCCAGTCGGCCGGCGCTGGTCACCACCAGCTCGCCGGCGCCGGCGCCCAGACTGCCGGCATTGCGCACGCCGACGCCGGCCTCGGTGCCGACCAGCATGATCTTGTTGGCATACATGCCGCCCAACAGGCTGGCATCGATGCCGTAGCGCGGTGCGCCGCCATCGACGCCGGCGGCGGCCGGTAGCGCCGTGGCGACCCGCGCCGCGTCCACCTGGTTGGCGCCGGTGATGACCGTCAGTTGCTGCGCCCACAGACCGGCGTTCACGCTCAGCGAGCGGGCGATCAGCTCGGTGTAATCGGTGCGGCGCGCGTCCAGTCCGCCGCCCTGGATGCCGATCTCGCCGCGCTGCACGCGATAGCCGTCGATGGCGCCATCCTTCAGCACCGGCGCGCCGGTGGTCAAGGTGGCGCGGCTGACGTTGATGAAGCCGGCGCCGTCGACGACGATGCCGGCCGGGTTGGCGATCACCGTCTCGGCGCGGCTGCCGGCCACCTCGATGTAACCGCGCAACTGGCTGGGCGCGCTGGAGTTGACTTCGTTGAGGATCACGCGGGCGCTGCCATGGGCCATCCAGGGATTGCCGTCGACCCAGCCGCCAAGCTGGGTCTGCACCGGCACGCGCGAATTGTTCAGCACGGCACCGGCGCCGGACACGTCGAACTGGCGGTAGACATTGCGCGACACACCGGCCGCACTCGGCGTCTGCACGTTGACCTGCAGCACGCCATTGGCCGTGTTCAACACCGTCGCCTGCAGCCGTCCGGCGGCGGTCGGGTCGGCGACGATCTGCGCCGCCGCCGGGCCGCCCAAGCCGAACGCCCCCAACAAGGCCAGCGCCATGGCGCGCCGGCGCGTCGCCGGGCCGCCGGCCAGCCCGGCCGGCGCGGCGCCCGACGATGCCGCCCCTTCGCCCTTGCCGCAACTGCGCGCGTTCTCCTGCACGGCCATGCACATGCCGCGGGCTTGGTTGAAGATGATGCGATAGCGAAGTTTGTTCATGGCATTCCCTTGCGCGTTGGCGCGCAGCGGGCCGGCGGCGCAAGGCCGCGGGCGAAGATTGATCGAAGTAGATTAGTAGGCGTAATTCAGGCTGAAGCCGCTGGCCACGGCCGCCGTGCGGAAGTGTTCCGGCTTGCGCAGGGGTTTGCCGGCGAATAACTCGTATTGCAGGCCGTGCCACTGGCCGCGCCAGCCCATGGCGGCGCCGGCCAGGCTGGTGCCGGCCAGCAGCGCCGCGCTGGGTCCGGCCACCTGGCCGTAATCGACGCCCAGGTAGAGCTGCTGGCCGCCGCCGATGCTCCAGCTCAGCTCGTTGCGCAGCGACCAGCCGCGCTCGGCCGACAAGCTGGTTTCGCCGTCGAAGCCGCGCACCGTGTAGCGCCCGCCGATGGCGAAGCGGTCCTGTGGGATCAGGCGGCTGCGATTCCACTGCGCGCGCCAGTTGGCCTGGTATTGCAGCTTGGCGCCGGCCAGGGCGAACGGCAGCGTCAGGCTGGCGTCGGCGTTGACCAGGGCGGGCCGCGCCGTGCCCTCGCCGAACTCCTCTTCCGGCGCCGGCAAGGTGCCGAAGGCGTGGGTGCCCCGCTTGTACAGCAGATTGGCGTCGAGCGTGGCATCGCCGATGAATTCCTTGTGGGTCAGGCTCAGCTCGAAGCCGCCCATCCGGCGCCGCTGCACTTCCACCTCGGTGTCGTCGATGAAGTTGTTACTGCGGCGTTGATAGGCCCGCAGCGCGGCGCCACTCTTGCGCGCCGCGTCGCGGTACAGCACGCGCGCCAGCTTGAATTCGATATTACGGCTGCTGCCGCTGTAGATGTAGGTCTGGTTGGCGCCGGCGATGGCCTGGTGGTAGCGGTAGTCATTGGCCGTGCCGGAAAACAGCCAGTAACCGGCCGGCACGGAAAAGTGCAGCGCATAACTGCGCGTGCCGTGTTCGCCGCGCCGGCGCTGGCCGCCCAGATCGCGGTTGGCGCTGACATAGAACAGCTCCTGCCAGCCCAGCAGATTGTCCAGCGACAGCGTGGCGCCGCCCTGCATCTTGCCGGTGCTGTCACTGCCGCTATCGTCGGCCGACAGGCTGAGCCGGGCGGGAAAGCCCTGTCGCCATTTGATCAGCAGGTCGCTGTCGCCGGGCTGCTCGCCGGGCACGATGTCGATGTCGGCATCGGCCGTGGGGACGCGCTTGAAGTTCTCCAGCGCCTGCTCGACGTCGCTCAGCCTGAGCAGGTCGCCCGGCCGCGCCGGCAACGCCGTCGCGTAGGACGCCGGCGGCGGCCGCGAGCCGTCGGCCTGGGCGGCGAAGCGGATCGCGCGGATACGCCCGGGCACCAGCAACAAGGCCAGTTCACCACCGCGCAAATCCTGCGGCGCCGCCAGCACGCGGCCGGTGACATAGCCGGCGCCGATCAACGCATTCTGCACCTTGCCGATCACCGTGTTGATGCCGGCCGTGCCCAGGCACAGGCCGGCGGCGTCGCGCACGGCGGCCAGCGCCCAGTCGAAGCGGGCCGCGCCGTCGCCTTGCAGCACCATGCGTTGGATGGGGAAGCACGGCGACTCGTCCTGCGCATAGCCGGCGGCGGGCGCGACGGTGGGCCTGGCCAGCCGCACATCGGGTTTGCTCTCGTTGGCCTGCTCGCTCTGGGCTTTTTCCTTCTGTTGCTGGCGCAGCAATTGTTGGGTCGCGATGTCTGGTGTTATCTGGGCCAGCGCTTGAGCGCTGGCAATGCCGGACAAAAGAATCACGCTGGACAGCAGCGTGCTTGGATATTGCATGCATTGCCTTAATGAATTAATAATTGTACAGAAGTATGTACTTATTATTTCCTTAAGGCAATATTTATTGATTGTTTTAACTCGAAACCTGTCATGTTTGACAGGTCCTTTGCCTGAGTGGGGTCTTGCCCGCCGCGCGACGGCGACCGATCCCGCGACAAATTTTACTGGAAATTTCGACTATATTTCAGGGAAATGTTTCGCTGAAATTGCCCAACCATCACTATTGCAGTACTTGCAATCCGCTATACTCTACGTCCCTGCCTCAATCTACGGAACAGCCATGCTTCATCACATCTCCATCGGCGTACGCGACCTGGCCCTGGCCAGCGAATTTTATGACGCCGCCCTCGGTGCGCTCGGTTTCCGCCGCGTGTTCGAGGACGACACCGCCACCGGCTACGGCCTGGAGGACGACAAGGACCTGCTCTGCCTGAAGCTGCGGCCCGACGCCACCCCGCCCGGCGCCGGCTTCCACTTGGCCTTCGCCGCGCCCACGCGCGCGGCGGTGGACGCCTTCCACGCCGAGGCACTGCGCGTCGGCGGCAAGGACAACGGCGCGCCCGGCCTGCGCGAGGACTACGGCGACCACTACTACGCCGCCTTCCTGATCGACCCGGACGGCCACCACATCGAAGCCGTCATCAACCGCCCGCTGGCCTAGGCCGGCGCGGCCCGAATGGCCTGAATGGCCTGAATGGCCTGAATGGCCTGAATGGCCTCAGTGGCCTCAGTGGCCGCCGCCCAGATAGGCGGCGATCACCTTCGGATCGGTCTTCAAGCTCTCGGCCGGACCGTGCACCGAGATGCTGCCGTTCTCCAGCACATAGCCGTAGTCCGCCACGTTCAGCGCGGCGGCGGCGAACTGCTCGACCAGCAGCATCGTCACGCCCTCCCCCTTGAGCCGCGTGATGATGCGGAACACCTCCTCCACCAGTATCGGCGCCAGGCCCATCGACGGCTCGTCGAGCAGGATCACCTCCGGGTTGAGCATGACGGCACGCGCCATCGCCAGCATCTGCTGCTCGCCGCCGGACAAGGTGCCGGCCAGCTGGCCTTGGCGCTCCTTCAGGCGCGGAAACAACTCCAGCGCCTTTTCCAGATCGTGTTTGATGTCGCCCTTCGGCCGCGCCCCGATATAGCGCGGGAAGGCGCCGAGCAGCAGATTGTCGCTCACCGTCATCGAGGCGAACACCCGCCGCCCCTCCGGCGAATGGGCCAGGCCGGCGCGCGCGATGCGGTGCGAGTCCAGCCCGGTGACGTCCTTGCCGCCCAAGGTGACGCGGCCCTCCTTCGGTTTCAGCATGCCCGAGATGGCGCGCATGGTGGTGGTCTTGCCGGCGCCGTTGGAGCCGATCAGCGTCACCAGCTTGCCCTTCGGGACCTCCAGCGAGATGCCGTGCAGGACTTCGACTTTGCCGTAGGCGGCGTGCAGATTGGAGATCGATAGCATGGCGGTTCCTGGTCAATGTGCTGCGGGCGCGGCTTCGGCGCTGCCGCCAAGGTAGGCTTCGATCACCTTCGGATCGCTCTGCACGGCGGCCGGCGCGCCCTCGGCGATCTTCTGGCCGAAGTCGAGCACCGTCACCACATCGGACAAGGCCATCACCACGTCCATGTGGTGCTCGATCAGGATGATGGTGATGCCGTGGTCGCGGATCTTGCGGATGATCGCCATCAGCTCCTTGATATCGGGCGCGGTCAGGCCGGCGGCCGGTTCGTCGAGCAGCAGCAGGCGCGGGCTGAGGCCGAGCGCGCGGCCGATCTCCAGCAGGCGCTGCTTGCCATACGGGAGATTGCGCGCCTCCTCGTTGGCCATCGCCGACAGGCCGACGAAGTCGAGGATGCTGGCGGCCCGCTCGCGCGCCGCCTTCTCCTCGCGGCGGTAGCGCGGCGTTTGCAGCATCGCGTCCAGCATGTTGGAGTGGAAGGTGTTGTGCAGGCCGACCAGCACGTTCTCGGTCGCCGTCATCTCACCGAACAGCTGCACGTTCTGGAAGGTGCGCGCCACGCCGCCCAACGCGATCTGGGCCGGAGTGCGGCCGGAAATCAGCGCGCCGGCGAAGCTGACCTGGCCGCCGGTCGGCTGGTAGATCCCGGTCAGCACGTTCATCATCGTGCTCTTGCCCGAACCGTTGGGGCCGATCAGGCCGTGCACCGAGCCCTGCGTCACCGTCAGGTCGACCTGGTTGAGCGCCTTCAAGCCGCCGAACTGCATCAGCACCCGCTCAAGCTGCAGCAATGTCGCGCCGCTGGCGCCGCCCTTGGCGCGCGCGAACGGCTCCACATGGCTGCCCGCCACCAGCGACTTGTCGTGCACCGGGCCGCGTCCCAGCAAGCTGAGTAAAAAGCCGACGATGCCGTCCTGCAGATAGTAGACGACGAACAGCGTCATCAGGCCGAACACGGTGAGGCGCCAGTCGACGATGTTCTCCAGCTTGAAGGAGAAGGCCGCCATGCCGATGGTGGCGACCAGCGGCACCAGCACGCCGCGCAGCGTGCTGCGCCCCTTCGCCAGCATCAGCGCCGAGCCGAGCACGCCCAGCATGGCGGCGGCGACGGCGATCTTGCGGAACAATTCGATGTCGGCCAGCAGGCTGGGCAGCATGACCACGATCAGCGCGCCGATCAGCGAACCGGAGCGGGTCTTGCGGCCGCCCATGATCACCGCCAGCAGGAACATGATGGTCAGCTCGAAGTTGTAGGTGTTCGGCGAGATGTACTCCTCCGAATAGGCGTACAGGCTGCCGGCCAGGCCGGCGAAGCCGGCGCTGATGACGAAGGCGTAGACCTTGTAGCGGTACACCGAGACGCCCATGCAGTCGGAGGCGATCGGGCTGTCGCGCAGCGCCTCGAAGGCGCGCCCCAGGTGCGACTTGAGGATGCGGTGCACCACGATCAGCGACAGCACCATCAGCGCCGCCACCAGGTAGAAGTAGCCGACCTCGCTCAGCTTGGTCCCGAACAGCACCGGCTTGCCGATCTTGATGCCCATCGGCCCCTCGGTGAGGAAGCTCATCTCGTTGATCAGGATCTGGATGATGGTGCCGAAGGCCAGCGTCACCATCGCCAGATACGGCCCGGTGACACGCAGCGCCGGCAGCGCCAGAATGGCGCCGAAGATGGCGGCGCCGGCGACGCTGGCCGGAATCGCCAGCCAGAACGGCGCGCCCAGCTTGAACACCAGCACGCCGGTGGCGTAGGAGCCGATGCCGAACAGGCCGGCGTGGCCCAGCGACACCTGGCCGGTGTAGCCGACCACGATGTCCAGGCCGAACAGCAGGATGGCGTAGATCAGGATGGTCTCGGCCAGGTGGATGTAGTAGGGATTGGGGATCAGCACCGGATACAGCAGCAGCAGCGCCGCCAGGCCGATCACGCTCGTCGCGAGAATTTTCTTGTTCATGCTCAGACCTTCTTGATGGCGGCTTTGCCGAACAGGCCGGACGGTTTGATCGCCAGCACCAGCAACAGCAGCAGCAGGCCCGGCACTTCCTTGTAGCCGGTCGAGATGTAATAGCCGGTCGCCGTCTCGGCGACGCCGAGGATCAGGCCGCCGACAATGGCGCCCATGCCCGAGGTCAGTCCGCCGATGATCGCCACGGCGAAGGCCTTCAGCCCCAGCGAGGCGCCCATGGTGGCGCCGGTCAGGGTCAGCGGCGCCACCAGCACGCCGGCAAAGGCCGCCGTGGCCGACGACAGCGCGTAGGAAAAGGTGATCACCATGCCGGTGTTGATGCCCATCAGGCCGGCGGCGTCGCGGTCGTTGGCGGTGGCCACCACCGCCTTGCCGTAGATCGATTTGCGGTTGAAGATCTCCACCGCCGCCATGATCGCCAGCGCGCCGACGATCACCGCCACCTGCATCGGCTGCACGTTGGCGCCGAGGATCTGGAACGGCGTCGAGCTGAGCGGCGAGGGAAAGGTCAGGTCGTCCTTGCCCCAGATGTTCTCGGCGACGTTCTTGAAGATGATCGCCAGGGCGATGGTCGACATGATCCAGCCGAACTCGGACTTGATCTTGATCGCCGGCCGCACGCCTATCCATTCGACGAACACGCCCTGCAGCGCGCCGAACACGATGACGATGGGGATCATCAGCAGGTAGCTGACATATGGCCCGCCGTGGATGTTGCCGACCAGGCTGAGACCGACCAGCGCGCCCAGCATCAGCGACTCGCCCTGGCCGAAGTTGAGCGTGCCGGAGGTGGCGAAGGTGAGTTGGTAGCCGAACGCGATGACGGCGTAGATCATGCCGAGCGCGATGCCGCTGAAAGCCAGTTGCAGGAAGATGTCCATGAGTGCACCCACGTTGGAAAAACGGCTCAAGAAAAAGGCCAGGCTTGAATCCTCAAGGCTGGCCCGGACGCGGCAAAGCTGGTGCGCTGGTGCGACTATTTGGCCAGCACCACTTTGCCGTCCTTGACCTCGCCGAACACCGTCACGTCGGCGGTGATGGCCTCGTGGTTGTCCTTGCTGAACGGTTTCGAATAGGAGGTGACCACGCCGTCGATCTTGTCGCTCATGTTCTCCAGCGCGGCCCGCACCTTCGGCCCGTCGGTGCTGCCGGCCTGTTTGAAGGCGGCCACCAGCAGGTAGATCGAATCATAGCCCTGCGCCGCCGAAACGGGCGATGGCATGCGGTCGCCGGCCGGCTTGTAGGTCTTCACGTAGGCCTCGATGAAGGCCTTGCGCTTGGGCGTGGTCGGGTCCTGGATGAAGGTCTGCGGCATGCGCGTGCCGTTGCCGTTCTTGCCGGCGTTGTCGATGAAATTGGCCATCGACAGGGTCCAGCTGCCGATCAGCGGCACCTTCCAGCCCAGCTTCTCCATGCCGTTGGCGATCTGCGCCAGCTCGGGGCCGATGCCGTAGGTCAGCACCACCTCGGCGCCGGCCTGCTTGGCCTTGAGCAGCTGGGCCGTCATGTCGACGTCCTTCAAGTTGTACTTCTCCACCGCGACCGCCTTGACGCCCTTCTTCTCCAGCGCCTTCTCCAGGTCCTCGCGGCCCAGCTGGCCGTAGTTGGTCGAGTCGGCGAGAATCGCCACCTTCTTGAACTTGCGGCTGTCGATCGCCTCCTGCACGATCATGCCGGACTGGATGGTGTCGTTGGCGGCGTTGCGGAAGATGTAGTTCTCCGCCTGGTCGGCGAACTGTTTGGTGACGATGGAGCCGGTGGCGACGTTGTTCATCACCGGGATCTTGGCCTCCTGGTAGAAACGCTGCGAGGCCAGCGCCACGCCGGTGTTGATGTAGCCGACCGTGGCGGCGACCTTCTCCTTGTTGATCAACTCCTGGGCGATCTGCACGCCGCGCTCGTTCTTGGCCTCGTCGTCGCGCTCGATCAGCTGGATCTGGCGGCCCAGCACACCGCCCTTGGCGTTGATCTCGGCGACGGCCAGCTTGACGCCGTCGCGCATCGACACGCCCATCGGCGCCGAACCGCCGGTGAAGGGGCCGGACACGCCGATCTTGATGGGCTCGGCCGCCATGGCGCAGGCCGAGAAACCGAGTACCGCGCTTGCCACAAACAATTTCATCTTGAAATTCATCTGTCATCTCCTGTGATACAACGTTTTTATAGTCGTACGCTGGATAGCCGCCCCATCGATGGGCCATTGTAGGGGACTAGTCTTTTGGCAGCAACAGATAGCTGTGACGCGACGCAGCACGCCGAATGTCAGCATGCCGTAAGGAAATAATGAGGAAAATCCGTGACTTAGGCCCGGGAAGTGCCGTCACGTCCCGGCGTGTTGGCGGCTCAGGGCTCCGGGCGGCGGTGGCGCAGCGCGTGGGCGGCCTCGCGCATCTGCACCTCGGCCAGCGCCTCGTTGCGTTCGAAGCCCATCGAGCCGTCGCGCAGGCCGAGCGCCATGGCCATCACCGCCTCGGCATATTCGAGATCGGCCGCCTTCTCGATCCAGCGGCGCGCCGCCAGCTCGTCGCGCGCCACGCCCTCGCCGCTGAGCAGCATGTTCGCCAGGACGAACATCGCCGCCGGCACCTGGCGCTTGGCGGCGAACTCCAGCCAGCGCGCCGCCGCCCGGCTGTCGCGCGCCACGCCCATGCCGTTGCGGTACATCAGGCCCAGATAATAGGCCGCCGCCGGATCGCCCGACTTGGCCGCGCCGCCGAACAGGGCCAGCGCCTTCGGCCAGTTGGCCGGCGTGCTGGCCGAACCGCGCAGATACTGCTTGCCCTCGTCCACCGGCCTGGCCGGCGCGACCACGCCGGCACTGGTCGCAGCGGCGCCGGCAGTCGCCGCCGCGCTGCCGGCCGCAACGCCGGCCGCAACGCCGGCCGGCATCAACGCGGCCAGCAAGGCCAGCGCGGCGACCGACTTGCCGGCCAGCGCGGCGGCGGATTTGATCGAGGTCGGCGGCGTCATTTGCTCAAGTCCAGCGCGTACAACGCGAAGCCCTTGCCGCCGCCGTCGTCGGCGCGCAGCAAGGAGACGTTATCCAGGCCGGCGTCGCGCGCCAGTTCCAGCATGCCGGGCGCCGAGTGGAACACCACCGCTGCGCGCATCGTCGCGCGGGCGAAGCGCCAGCTGCGGCTGGCGCCGTGCGTCGCGCGCCGCAATTCCTTGGCCGCCTGGATGTAGGCGATCAGCACGTCGCGGCTGTTGTCCGGCGAGGCCAGCACGGTCTTGCTGCCATCCAGGCCGGGGAAGCCGCCGCCGCCGCTGGCGCGGAAGTTGTTGGTGGCGACCAGGAACTCCTGCGCCGCCATGACCGGCTGGCCGCGATAACGCAGGTCGCGAACGCGTTGGCCGGCCGGCTGCGTCACGTCGATCTGGTAGCGCACCTCGGCGCTGGTCAGCATGTCGAAATTGAAGCCGGCGAAGGCGCTGTTGACCAGCTCCTGCACCGCCGTCTGGCTCGGGTCGATGCGGTTGAAACGCTCGGCGCCCTTCTCCAGCCAGGCGCTCAACTCGGCGCCGTTGACCTTCACGCCGTACAGCGCGTTCGGATACAGGTACAGGTCGGCGGCGTTGTTGAGGGCGACCGCGCCGGCCGCCACGTCGGTGTAGTCGCCCACGCCGGCCGCGCCGGTCTTGAACGGCGAGGCCATCGACAGCACCGGCAGCTCGGCGTACTGCGGCAGGTTGGCCTTGACGTAGTCGGCCAGATAGGCGGCCTGCGCCTGGTTCACCAGCGTGATCGCGCTGGCGTCGCCGACGTCGGCGAAATAGGTCGACATGCGGAAGTCGCTGCGCCCGATCGGCGTTTTGACATAGGCGATGGTGGCCTGGTGCTCGGCGGCGATCAAGGCGGCGAAGGCCGGATCGGCGGCGACGAAGCTGCGGTCGGCGTTCTGGATGGCGCGCGCCTCCACCGTGGTGCGCGCCTTATCCACCGTCCAGGCCTTGCCGTCGAAGCGCAGGCGCAGGCCGATCACGCCCAGATGCTTGCCCCACAAATTGGCCATCACCGTCGGCACGCCGTGCACCGTGCCCTTGACCTTGTCGACACCGGGCAGGTTGAACTGCGGCAGCGTGCTGGCGGCGTTGGGGAACAGCTGGTGCGAATGGCCGATCAGCAGCGCGTCGAGGCCGGCCACCTGGGCCAGGTGGTAGCTGCCGTTCTCCATCGCCGGATCGTAGGGGCTGTCGTCCAGGCCGCCGTGCGAGATCGCCACGACCAGATCGGCGCCGCGCGCGCGCATCTCGGGGATGTACTTCTGCGCCGTCTCACGCACGCCCTCGGTGTAAACACGGCCGGCCAGCCAATGCTTGTCCCAATCGAGGATCACGGGCGGGGCGAAGCCGATGATGCCGACCTTGATGGTCGCCTCGACGGGCCGGCCGTCCGGGCCGCTGGCGCGCACCCGCTTGTCGATGATGCGGTAGGGCGCGAACAGCGGCCGCCGCGTCTTGCTGCTGTAGACGTTGGCCAGCACCAGCGGGAAGCTCGGCCCGGCGCAGCGCGGCGCGGCGGCGTCGACGCCGTCCACCTCGAACTGGCTGCCGGTGACTTGGCTCAGATAGGCCAGGCCGAAGTTGAATTCGTGGTTGCCGATGCCGCCGCCCTCCACGCCGAGCAGGTTCATCGCCTGGTAGATCGCCAGCGCGCGTGCGCACGGGACCGGCGCCACCAAGGCCTGGTAGTCGGCCAGCGCGCTGCCCTGGATGGCGTCGCCGTTGTCGAGCAACAGCGTGTTGACGAACTCGGCGCGCGCCTGGCGCACCAGCGTGGCGGTGCGCTCCAGGCCGATGGCCGGCTCGGCCTTCAGCTTGTAGTAGTCGTAGCCGAGCACCGTGGCGTGCAGGTCGGTGGTCTCCAGCAGCGCCAAGGTGGCCTCGCTGCCGGCCGCCGGCGCGCGCGGCAGCCCGGCGCAGGCGGACAAGGCGGCGGCCAACAGGACGGGCAAGGCGGTGCGGCGTGGGCTAGGGCGCATGGGGAAGACGGAAGCGGATTCTTGAGTAGCAGCATGATACGCAGTGCCGCCCGCCGCATCAAGTTCGTTCTGCCGTGGCTGTCATTAATTTTTACACAACTAGGCGGATTGGCTTACAGGAAATATGCAAGTCATTGATTATTCAGGGAATATTTTTTGGCATGCGATATGCTCGGACGCTCCTGGCGACCCCAGCACCCTCCCCATCCACGTCCGACCTATCTGCGCGAGGCTCAAGTGAACCTGTCCTGCCATCTATTCCAACACAAGCTCGGCCACCTGGTGGCGCCGCTATTCGCGCTGGCCTTGGCGCTGGCGCCCCTGCACGCCGCGCGCGCCGCCGTGATCGACGTCAGCGCCTCGACCAACGCGCTGAGCGTCGGCCAGGACGTGCTGCTCAACTTCGCCATCAGCGGCCTGTCGGGCGCGCCCGGCGATTCGCTCAGCGCCTTCGACCTGGACATCCTCTACGACCACGCCGTCCTGCAACTGCGCGACGTCAGTTTCATCGACCCGCTCAGCCACACCAACCTGCTGGAACTGCCGGAACCGGGCAGCTTCGCCTTCCTTGGCGACGCCATCGACCAGGCACCGCGCATCGACGCCTTCGGCCTGTCCGGCAACAGCGCCGCCGTGCTCGACGCCGACCAGGCCAACGCCTTCACGTTCCTGACCCTGACCTTCCGCGCCGTCGGCAGCAGCCTCGCCACCGGCGTCGCCATCGACACCCTCGATCCGGCCCTGCTGTTCGTCGACAGCGGCGCCGGCACGCTGGCGGCGACCATCCGCGCGGCCGGCGTCACGCTGGTGGTCAACCAACTGGCGGTCAACGCGGCGGAACCGGATTCGCTGCTGTTGCTGCTGGCCGGCGCGACGGCGCTGCTCACACTGCGGCGGCTGCCGCTGCAGCCGCTGCGGCCGCGCCGCGCCAGCGTAGCGGCCGGCGCCGCCGTCCGCGCCAGCCTGCTCGCGCTGGGCCTGGCCGGCGCCCCGCCGGCCGGCGCGCAAACGCCGCCGGCCGCCGCGCCGCCCAGCCAACAGGGGCAAACCGTGCCGCCAGCGCGCCAGACGCCGCCCGACCGGGCCGCGCCGGCCCTGCTCGCCGAACCAGTCGACGGCATGATCGTCGCCGTGCAGGGCCACCGCGCCCAAGTTCGCCTGCGCGGCGGCGGCCTGCGCTGGTTCTCGACGGGCGCCGCGTTGACGCCGGCCCAGGTCGGCAAGCGCGTCAGTGGCATTGCCGTGGCCAAGGGCGATGCCGTCGTGCTCGAACAGTCCTGGATAGCCAACTGAATCAACACCGTCCCGATCAGGAGTCCACCATGCGCTTCGAACCCATGCACCAATCCGTCCTGCTGTTCATCCTGGCCGCCGGCCTGCGCGCCGCGCCGGCGCCGGCGCAGACCAGCTCGCCCTTCCCGCCGCCCGACGAGCAGCTCGGCACCTATGTCGCCAACGCCGGCCCCGGCCTCGACACCGGCTGCACCTTTCGCGGCGGCGGCCCGCTATTGATCCACCTGCCGCTGCCGGTGCTGGTCAACCCCAAACAACTGAACCCCGACGGCACGCTGAAGAACGCCGCCAAGCTGGTCGCCGACGGCGTGCTGTCGGCCCAGGCCACGGTGCGCTTCCCCGTCTTCGACATCGACGACAAGGCCGTCACGCCAGGCTTCGCGCCCGAGGTCGACCGGGTCACCTTCAACGGCCGCTTCAAAAAAACGCTGGAGGGCTTCAACAACACCTGGACCGACGACTCGCTGGTGGTGCCCATCGAGGAGCTCAAGTTCGGCCAGGACAACGAGCTGCGCATCGACATCGACACGGCCAACCCGAACGGCGAGTTTTGGTGCATGGCGGTCGACTGGATCTCGGTCGAGTTCGACGTGACGCCGCCCTACGTGGTGCAACACGGCATCTCGGCCAACGCCAGCACCTGGGAGGGCGCCTCGGCGCCCGGCGTGTTGGCCGCGCTGGACAAGCGCGGCGTGCTCTACACCCGCTTCTCGCTGGGCACGGCGGCCAAGGGCAACGGTTCGGTGGCGGCCAACGCGGCCGAGCTGCAGACCGACATCGGCAAGTTCCTCGAACCGCTGAAAAGCAAGCAGGTCAACGTCATCGCCCACAGCAAGGGTGGCCTGGACACCCAGGCCATGCAGGCGCTGGCGCCGGATTTCACCATCGTCTCGCTGTCGACGCTGTCGACGCCGCACCTGGGCAGCGTGGCGGCCGACCTGTCCATCGTGCAGAAGCAGAAGGCCGACGACAAGGTCAACGCCGGCACCGACCCTCACGGCTACGTCGCCAGCTACGTCGACACCTGGACCTTCGGCCAGGGACCGCAATTGCCCGGCCTGGCCGACCTGACCACCTACGCCGCCACCGCCGCCCTCAGCACCGGCCAGCGCGGCAACATCGCCGGCACCTACACCATCGGCGCCGACGCCGACCTGAACGGCGACAACGACCTGACCAGCAACGAGTCGACCCCGCTGTTCCCGGCCGCCGCCCACTACGCCGCGCGCCGCGCCTGGCTGGTGCTGCGCGACTTCGCCTCGGCCAAGATGACGCTGACCACCGTGCCCGGCAAGCTGTGGGGCACGCGCACCGTGCTGACCTACACCGCCGTCGAGACCAGCACCGCCCAGGCCAACGACATCGTGGTGACGGAAAGCTCGGCCAACCCCGGCTACGGCACGCCGCTGGGCGACAGCATGGCCAACCACAGCACGGTCAAGAGCGGCGCCAACGTCGACACCATCCTCGACACCACCATCCCGCTCCGGTAGCGCGCCGCCCACCACTACGATAGGATACCGACTGCCATGAACACCCTCACCCCGCCACTTCCGCTACCCGGCCAGGGCGCGCCCGCCGCCCTCTGGCCGCTGTTGCAGCCGCTCTTGCGGCCATTCTTGCAGCCGCCCGCCCGCCTGCTGGCGCATCGGCTCGCCCGCTTGCCGGGCTTGATGCTCCTGCTGGCCCTGTGCCTGTGCCTGTTCCTGCCCGGCGGCGCCGGCGCCCAGACCGTGCCCGTCGCCCTCAACCTGCCCACCAGCGTCAGCGCCGACGTGCTGCCCGGCGCCACCACGCTCGACCTGCCCTTCGCCGTCAGCGGCGCCGACAGCCTGCAGTTCGACCTGATCGTGCCGGTCGACGGCGCCAGCTTGGCCCTGCTCGACCCGAGCGGCGCCGAGGTGCTGGCCTCGGGCGACCCGCGCCTGGCCTTCCACCCCGGCAGCGCGCAGACGCCGCCGCTGCCGGGCGGCGTGTTCGTCGCCGCAACCCTGGCCGCGCCGGCCGACGGCACCTGGACATTGCGCCTGCGCTTCCCCGCCGCCAGCGGCCCCACCGCCGTGCTGGGCACCATCATGGCGCGCTCGCGCTACCAGGCCGGCATCGCCATCGAGCGCACCACCCTGCTGGTTGGCGAGGACGTCTCGATCGGCATGGTGGTGCTCGACAACGGCCGGCCGATCACCGGCCTGGCACCGACCATCAGCGTCGGCGCCGCCGCCGCCGTGCCGGCCAGCGACGACGGCCACGCCCCCGACGGCCTGGCCGACGACGGCGTCTACAGCATCGACCACACCTTCACCGCGCCCGGCCTGGTCGACATCAAGGCCAGCGTCAGCATCCCCACCGCGAACGGCCCGGTGCTGCGCCTGGCCAGCGCCCAGGTGCGCGCGGTGGCGCCGCTGCTGAGCGCCAGCGCGGTGCGGCTCGACACGCTGCGCGGCGTCGACGACTGCGTCAGCGCGCTGCGCGTCGGCGTCGACTTCAGCGTGCTGGCGCCGGCCACCTACGCCACGCTGGTGCGCCTGAGCGCGCCCAACGGCCGCAGCATCGACGTGCGCAAATCGATGGCGATGGGCGCCGCCGGCGCCACCGTCGAGGCCAGCTTCAGCGCCGCCGATATCCGCAGCCGGTTGGCCAGCGACGGTCCCTACACCGTCAGCCGCATCGACACGTTGCAACTGGGCGGCGACGAGCTGCTGTTGGCCTTCCGCCGGCTCGATGCCGGCAGCTTCGACGTCGCCCTGGCCGCGCTGTGCACGCCGCCCATCCTGCTGGAGGCGAGCCTGGTCTTCACGCCGCTACTCAGCGACGGCTATATCGCCTCCTTCGACCTGAGCTTCCCGGTGACGATCAACACGGCCGGCTTCTACCAGATATCCTTCAAGCTGGTCGGCGCCAGCGGTGCCGACATCGAGCTGGTCAACGCCTCGCGCGCGCTGACCAAGGGCGTCAACCAGGTGCACGTCAACGTCGCCTCGCCGCGCTTCCTGCTGGTCGACGGCCCCTACCGCGCCATTTCGCTGCTGGTGTTGCAGGGCGCCACCAGCGCCCGCCTGTCCAACCTTGGCGCCAGCGCGGCCTACTCGCGCTGGCAGTTCCTGCCGGTCCGCGCGGGCGACCTGGACGGCGACGGCGCGGTCGGCCAGGCCGACGTCGACACATTGGCCGGCTTCCGTGGCGTGCGGGCGCTGGTGCCGGGCGACCGCCGCGACCTCAACCGCGACGGCGTGATCGACCTGCGCGACGCCCGTCTGCTGCAGTCGCTGCGCTGAGCATGCGAAGGCCAGGCCTGCCGCCCCGCCCCCGCCCCCGGCCGCAGCAGCAGCAGCAGCAGCAGCAGCAGCAGCAGCAGCAGCAGCAGCAGCAGCAGCAGCAGGAGGGGACGGCGGCGCGCGCGCACGCCCGCGCCGCCCGGGCGGCCGCCTGGGTGGCCGCCTACCTCGGCCTCAGCGTGGCGGCGCTGGCCTCGTTCAACCTTGGCCTGCCGGCCGCGCTGGAGCAGGCCTTGTCGCTGTGCGCGGCGCCGGCGTTACTGCTGTTGGCCGCCTGGACGCCGCTGCTGCGTCCGCTCGGCCTGAGCAGCGGCGAATGGTTCGCCGCGCCGACGGCGCCGGCCTGCCTCGTCCTGATTGCGCTCTACGCACTAATCACCTATCTGATCGTTCGATTATTCCATATTGTGAAATATCGTTAAGGCCGGCCGCCCTCTGTGGCGCCCGCTGAAAGCGCTTCCACACTGGCCCCCAGGCGCTGGCCCGCTCGGGTATAATCCAAGGTTTGATTTCTGCATAGAAAAGATAAGCCATGGAAGCCGAACGCATCAACGCCCTCTCCGCACTGCTCGCCGATCTGACGACCCGCGAAGCCGAACTTCGGAGGTATCTTTGACTTCGATACCAAGTCAGAGAAACTCGAACAAGTCAACGAAGAATTAGAAGACCCGACCGTCTGGAACGATCCCAAGCGCGCCCAGGACCTGGGTAAGGAAAAGAAATCGCTCGAAGCGATCGTCTTCTCCCTGACCAAGGCCGACGCCGACCTGCGCGACACCGCCGACTTGTTCGCCATGGCGCGCGAGGAGCAGGATGAAGACACGCTCGAAGCCATCATCCTCGACGTCGAAGACATCAAGAAGGTCATCGAAGGCATGGAGTTCCGCCGGATGTTCAACAATCCGATGGACCCGAACAACTGCTTCATCGACATCCAGGCCGGCGCCGGCGGCACCGAGGCGCAGGACTGGGCCTCGATGCTGCTGCGCCAGTACCTGCGCTATTGCGAACGCAAGGGCTTCAAGGTCGAGATCATGGAGCAGTCCGACGGCGAGGTGGCCGGCATCAAGACCGCCACCCTGAAGGTCGAGGGCGACCACGCCTACGGCTTCCTGCGCACCGAAACCGGCGTGCACCGTTTGGTGCGCAAGTCGCCGTTCGACTCGGCCAACGGCCGCCACACCTCGTTCACCTCGCTGTTCGTGTATCCGGAAGTGGACGACTCGATCGACATCGAGATCAACCCGGCCGACCTGCGCGTCGACACCTACCGCGCCTCCGGCGCCGGTGGTCAGCACATCAACAAGACCGATTCGGCCGTGCGTCTGACGCACATGCCGTCCGGTATCGTGGTGCAGTGCCAGAACGACCGCTCGCAGCACCGCAACCGCGCCGAGGCGATGGAAATGCTCAAGGCCAAGCTGTACGAGGCCGAACTGCGCAAGCGCATGAGCGAGCAGCAGAAGCTGGAAGACTCCAAGACCGACGTCGGCTGGGGCCACCAGATCCGTTCCTACGTGCTAGACCAGTCGCGCATCAAGGATCTGCGCACCAACTTCGAGACGGGCAACACCAAGGGCGTGCTGGACGGCGACCTGGACGACTTCATCTCCGCATCCCTCAAGCAAGGCGTATAACCATGACCCACCCGCAGCGCGCATTCATCTTCGACATGGACGGCACCATCGTCGACAACATGGCCTTCCACACCAAGTCGTGGCTGGCCTTCTTCGAACGGCGCGGCCACACGGTCGACGCCGACGAGTTCTTCCGCGCCACGGCCGGCCGCCAGGGCCACGAGATCATGGCCCACTACATGGGCGACCATCTGAGCAAGGAAGAAAGCGCGCTGCTGGATTTTGAAAAAGAATCGCTGTACCGCGAGCTGTACGCGCCCCACCGGGCCACCGTCAAAGGCTTCGACGCGCTGATCGCGGCGGCCAAAAGCCGCCGCGTGGCGCTGGCCGTGGCCACCGCCGCGCCCAACGACAACATCGTCTTCACGCTCGACGGCCTGGCGCTGCGCGGCCACTTCGACGCCGTCGTCGGCGCCGCCGACGTCGCCCGTGGCAAGCCGAATCCGGACGTGTTCCTGCTGGCGGCCCAGCGCTGCGGCGCCGCCCCCGAGCACAGCATCGTCTTCGAGGACGCCCCGCTCGGCGTCGAGGCGGCGCGCCGCGCCGGCATGCGCGCGGTGGTGCTCACCACCACCCTGCCGGCCGAGGCCTTCGCCGAATTCGACAACGTGATCTGCATCGCGCGCGACTTCAGCGAGCTCGATGTCGAGCAGCTGTTCGGCCTGAGCGCCGACTTCGCCGCCGCATCCACCCTTTAAATACTCACCTCAACAAAGCACACACCATGACCACGGAACAAGATCAAGCAGGAGCGCAGGCCGCGCCGGACGAAAACAAGATCATCGCCGAGCGCCGCGTCAAGCTGGCCGCCCTGCGCGAGCAAGGCATCGCCTTCCCCAACGACTTCCGCCCGCAGCACAAGGCCGCCGACCTGCACCAACAATACGCCGCCAAGAGCCGTGAAGAACTCGAAGCCGAACCTGTCACCGTGGTGCTGGCCGGCCGCATGATGCTGAAACGCGAAGCCGGCAAGAAGGCCGCCTTCGCCACCCTGCAGGACGCCTCCGGCGCCAAGGCCGACGGCCGCATCCAGATCTACGCCACGCTCGACCTGACCGGCGAAGCCGCCATGGCCGCGCTGCACCACTACGACCTGGGCGACATCCTCGGCGTCACCGGCACCCTGTTCAAGACCAAGACCGACGAACTGACCATCAAGGTCAGCGAGCTGCGCCTGATCACCAAATCGCTGCGCCCGCTGCCCGACAAATTCCACGGCCTGGCCGACCAGGAAACCAAGTACCGCCAGCGCTACGTCGACCTGATCATGAACGAAGAGACGCGCCGCACCTTCAAGGCGCGCACCTCCGCCATCTCGTCGATCCGCCGCTTCATGGAAAAGAACGAGTTCATGGAAGTGGAAACGCCGATGCTGCACACCATTCCCGGCGGCGCGGCGGCCAAGCCCTTCACCACCCACCACAACGCGCTCGACATGCAAATGTTCCTGCGCATCGCGCCCGAGCTGTACCTGAAGCGCCTGGTGGTGGGCGGCTTCGACCGCGTGTTCGAAATCAACCGCAACTTCCGCAACGAAGGCGTGTCGATCCGTCACAACCCCGAATTCACCATGATGGAGTTCTACGCCGCCTACACCGACTACAAGTGGTTGATGGACTTCACCGAAGCCGTCATCCGCCAGGCCGCCATCGACGCCCACGGCACCGCCACCCTGACCTACGGCGGCCGCGAACTGGATCTGGCCAAGCCCTTCCACCGCCTGACCATCGTCGAAGCGATCAACAAGTACGCGCCCGGCTACACCGCCGCGCAGCTGACCGACGCCGAGTTCATCAAGACCGAGCTGCTCAAGTTCGGCGTCAAGCCCTTCGCCACCGCCGGCCTGGGCGCGCTGCAACTGGCGCTGTTCGAAGAAACCGCCGAAGCCCAGCTGTGGGAACCGACCTACATCATCAACTACCCGGTCGAAGTGTCGCCGCTGGCGCGCGCCTCCGACACCGTGGCCGGCATCACCGAGCGCTTCGAGCTGTTCATGGTCGGCCGCGAGATCGCCAACGGCTTCTCCGAGTTGAACGACGCCGAAGACCAGTCGGCCCGCTTCCTGGCCCAGGTGGCCGCCAAGGACGCCGGCGATGAAGAGGCGATGTTCTACGACGCCGACTACATCCGCGCGCTGGAATACGGCATGCCGCCGGCCGGCGGTTGCGGCATCGGCATCGACCGCCTGATGATGATCATCACCGACTCGCCGAACATCCGCGACGTGCTGCTGTTCCCGCACCTGCGCCGCGAAGACTAAGCACCGGCATCAGCCATAAGAAAAGCCGCCCGACTGCGAAGTCGGGCGGCTTTTTTCATTCATCCACGGGGCGGCGGGGTCCCACCGACACCCCACGGCAGCAACCCGGGGTCGGACCCGCCGGGTCCGACCCCGGCTTCCCGCCGCTGGGGTTAACCAGAGCCGCCGCAGCAACGGGCAGCAACGGGGGTCAGCAGCAACGGGGGTCAGTGCCGACATTCGGACACGGTCTCAACAGTAGCACCACCTATACACAATCTTACGGCTCAGTTCGTGTCCAAATGTCGGCACTGACCCCGGGGGCGCTGACCCCGGGGGCGGGGGGGGGGATTACTGGATCACGCGGTAGCAGGGGATGTAGGCCTTGCCGGCCAGCTTCATCCGGTGCTGCGCGACGAAGGAGGCCAGCAGCGCGTCCATCGGCCCCATGATCGAGGCGTCGCCGTGGATCTCGAAGTGGCCGAACTTCTCGATCGCGCGGATGCCCTCGTCCTTGACGTTGCCCGCCACCACGCCGGAGAAGGCGCGGCGCAGATTGGCCGCCAACAGATGCACTTCCTGGTTCTTGTGCAGGCTCAGGTTGCGCATGTTCTCGTGGGTCGGCGCGAACGGACGCTGGAACTCGTGGTCGATCTTCAGCAGCCAGTTGTAATAATAGGCGTCGCTGCGCGACTTGCGGAACTCGCGCACCTGCTTGATGCCCGCCTGCATCTCGCGCGCCACCAGTTCCGGATCGTCGATGATGATCTTGTAGCGCTGCTGCGCCTCCGGCCCCAGCGTGTCGCTGAGGAACTGGTTGATCTGCACGAAGTAGTCGCGCGAGCTTTCCGGTCCGGTGAAGATCAGCGGGAACGGGATCTCGGCATTGTCCGGATGCAGCAGGATGCCCAGGATGTAGAGGATCTCCTCGGCCGTGCCGGCGCCGCCGGGGAACACCACGATGCCGTGGCCGGCGCGCACGAAGGCCTCCAGCCGCTTCTCGATGTCCGGCATGATGACCAGCGAGTTGACGATCGGGTTGGGCGACTCGGCGGCGATGATGCCCGGCTCGGAGATGCCCAGGTAGCGCCCGGTCTGCAGGCGCTGCTTGGCGTGGCCGATGGTGGCGCCCTTCATCGGGCCCTTCATCGCGCCCGGGCCGCAGCCGGTGCAAATGTCCAGGCCGCGCAGGCCCATCTGGTAGCCCACTTCCTTCGAGTAGTTGTACTCGGCGCGGTTGATCGAGTGGCCGCCCCAGCACACCACCAGGTTGGGGTTGAGCAAGGGTTTCAGTACGTTGGCGTTGCGCAGGATGTGGAACACGGCGTCGGTGATGCCCTCGGTGCCGTCCAGGTCGAACTTCGGATTGTCGCTCACCTCGTTGCTGACGAAGATGATGTCGCGCAGCACGGCGAACAGATGCTCGTGGATGCCCTTGACCATCTTGCCGTCGACGAAGGCGATGCCCGGCGCGCCCTTGATGTCGAGCTTGATGCCGCGCTCGCGCTGGACGATGCTGATCTCAAACGATTTGTAGCGCTCCAGCAGTTCCTTTCCATCGTCGATAGTGCTGCCGCAGTTGAGCACGGCCAGTGCGCAATTGCGGAACATATTATAGAGGCCGCCCTGGCTAGTATCGAGCAGCTTGTTGACTTCGGCTTTGGAGAGCACTTCCAGCTGGCCCTCGGGCGCGATCAGGGTATCGACAACGTCATGTTCCATAGTACAGAAATCCTTATTCAGTTCATTCCAACACTTGTGTTTGCCTCACGCCGGCAATGCCAATATACGACAACTCGGCCCGTTTGGGGCCGGAGATTGCAGATTCGCATCACCCCGCGCGGCGCCCCGCTTCTCTAGCACAACTGAACCTTTTTTGCAGGCTGGACGGCAAAAGCTGTGTCGGCGCCGTTTTGTAGATTAAAATGCTCGCCTATTGGGAACCGGGCCCGTCACGAGCGGGCTTGCTCAGGCACATTTTTTAGCTGCGGTCCCCCATAAGACTCTATTCATAATAATTTTTCAGGAGAAACCGCATGAGCGGTGCTACCACCCCTAACACGGAAGTCGCTATCCCCGAGTTCAAGCAGATCCTGGGCCACCCCAGCCCGCTGTGGATGTTGTTCATGGCCGAATTCTGGGAACGCTTCGCGTTCTACGGCATTCGTTGGGCCCTGGTGCTGTACATCGTCACCCAGTTCTTCGGTGGCGACGCGGCCGGCCAGGCCTCGGCCAATCTGACCTATGGTTCCTACCTCGCGCTGGTCTACGCCGCCGCGCTGTTCGGCGGCTATGTGGCCGACCGCGTGCTCGGCTACCAGCGCTCGATCCTGGTCGGCGCCTCCTTCATGGCGGCCGGCCTGTTCATGATCTCGATCCCCAACCGCGACCTGTTCAACCTCGGCCTGGCCACCATCATCGTCGGCAACGGCATGTTCAAACCGAACATCTCGACCATGGTCGGCAAGCTCTACTCCCTGGCCGACACGCGCCGCGACTCCGGTTTCACCATCTTCTACATGGGCATCAACGTCGGCGGCTTCCTCGCCCCGATCTTCACCCAGCTGCTGGCCGAAAAAATCTTCGGCACCAGCGCCATGCCTTCGTACAAGATCGTCTTCATCTCGGCCGGCATCGGCATGCTGATCAGCCTGGTCTGGTTCGCCATCGGCCGCGCCTCGTTGAAAGGCATCGGCGCCCCGGCGCCCGAAGCGCAAAACCCGATGCGCATCGTCTACGTCGCCCTCGGCGCGCTGTGCGTGATTCCGGTGTTCTACTTCCTGCTGGCCGTCGGCGCGCAGAAGCTGCAAGGCGTGCTCAGCGTGCTGTTCATCGGCCTGGCCATCATGCTGATGATCGAAGGCATCAAGAACGGCAAGGTCGCCCGCGACAAGGTCATCGCCATGCTGCTGATCTTCTTCTTCAACATCATGTTCTGGATGTTCTTCGAACAGGCCGGCAGCTCGTTCACCTTCCTGGCCGACAATATCGTCAACCGCGAACTGGGCTTCATGACCTTCCCGACCGCCTGGTTCCAGAGCGTCAACTCGATCGCCATCATCGCCTTCGCCCCCATCGTCGCCGCCGTCTGGGTCATGCTGGGCAAGCGCAACGCCAACCCGTCGATCCCGCGCAAGTTCGGCATCGGCCTGATCGGCAACGCCATCGCCTTCGGCCTGCTGATGTTCGCCCTGTCGAGCCTGGTTGACGGCAACAACAAGATCCCCTTCTGGACCTTGTTCATGGTCTACGTGATCCAGTCGATCGGCGAGCTGTGCCTGTCGCCCATCGGCCTGTCGATGGTCACCAAGCTGGCCCCTACCCGCCTGGTCGGCCTGGGCATGGGCGGCTGGTTCCTCTCCACCGGCATCGGCAACAACCTGTCGGGCATCTTCGCCAGCGTGGTGTCCGGCGAGACCGGCATGTCGGTGCAGTCGGCGCTGACCGGCTACACCTTCGGCTTCTACTCGCTGCTGGGCGCCGGCGTGCTGCTGTTCCTGATCGCCCCGCTGATCAACAAACTGATGCACGGCGTGAAGTAATCCTTCCAGCCTCAAGCAAAAACGGCGGCCCGCGCGAGTGGGCCGCCGTTTTTTCGTTCCACTCTGGCGAATAGGTCAACGTTTCCCTCGACCAAGTATGGCGGATCGGCTAGACTTGCCTCGGCCCGCAGGCGACTCCATCCAACCCCATCTCAGAAAGCGACACCATGCGCACTCCAGGCAAACTCCGGCTCCTACTCAGTGCGGTGGGCGTTTTGCTGCTCGGCGCGGCGCTCGATGCCGCCGCCGCCGCGCACGGCGACAGCGATCCCCGGACCAGCCAGGCCGTGCTCGAATTCATCCAGAGCGAAATGCGCGAGCGCCAGATTCCGGGCCTGCAAATCGTCGTCATCAAAAACCAGAAGATCGTCCTCTCGAAGGCCTTGGGCATCGCCAGCCTCCAGTACGGCGTGCCGGTTGCCGACAACAGCGTGTTCTCGATCAACTCCGCCACAAAATCGTTCACCGGAGTCGCCATCATGCAGTTGGTGGAACTGGGCAAGATCGAGCTGCAGGCGCCCGTTGCGCGCTACCTTGCCGATTTGCCGGCCGACTGGCAAGCCGTCACCATCGCGCAGCTGCTCGCGCACACCTCCGGCATTCCCGACATCCTCGACCAGCGAAGCTCCGGCTTGGTCGCCGGAACACCCGAAGCCTCCTGGAAAGCCGTGCAAACGCTGCCGATGGAGTTCGCGCCCGGCCAGCGTTTCAGCTACAACCAGACCAACTATCTGCTGCTGGGGAAAATCATCGAGCGCCTGAGCGGTGAGCCGTTTCTGCAGTTCATCCAGCGCAAGCAATTCGACGCGGTCGGCATGCCAAACAGCAGCTTTGGCGACAGCCTGGACGTCATCAAGAACAAGGCCAACTCGTATCGCCTGGCGGACGACGGCACAACGCTGAAGAACGTGATCGAGGACTTCCCGGCGAGCATGCGCACCGGCGCCGGCATCAACACCAGCGCACAAGAACTGGCCAAATGGCTAGTCGCCCTGCAACAAGGCCGTTTGCTCAAGACCGCCAACCTAGTCCAGTTGTGGACACCGTCAACATATTCGGATGGCAAGCCGGCGCCGTGGGCCATGGGCTGGCCGGCGATCCGCCGCGGCGAACATCGCGCGGTGGCCGGCATCGGTGGCGGGCGCTCCGCGTTTTACGTCTACCCCGAAGACGACCTGGCGGTCATCATCCTGACCAATCTGGCCGGCGCGCAACCGGAACAGTTGATCGACACGGTGGCCGGATACTACCTGCCGGCGCTCAGAAAAATCAACGGCGGCGGCTATGCGCTGTACCGCCTGCGCGAACAATTCGGCCCATCCGGCTTCGACGACATCGACAAAAAACTGCGGCAGGTGACGGAGCAATATGCCGTTTCGGCGCCAAGCGACGGCGCGCTGAACGCCTGGGGCTATCGCCTGCTGGCCAAGCGACAGACCAAGTCGGCCATCGCGGTGCTTGCCCTTGCCGCCCAACGCTATCCCGACAGCGCCAACGCGCACGACAGCCTGGCCGAGGCGTATGAGGCGGACTCCGCCACCGGACCGGCGATCCAGCACTATCGTCGCTCGCTGGAACTCAACCCAAAGAATCAGCCAGCAATAGATCGCTTGAAACTGCTGGAACAGAAATAGACCGGCCAGCCGGCCCCTTTGGCAAACGCATGCGCGGATGGTCGCGCAGCAGCTCGGCGACCCATTCGGTGAACACCCGCACCTTGGTCGACAGGTGGCGGTTTTGCGGATACACCACGTGGATCGGCATGGGGATGGTGGTCCATTCCGGCAGCAGCACCTGGAAATGTCCCTGCGCGATCATCGGCCCGGCCATCACGGTCGACATCTTCACGATGCCCACGCCGGCCAGTGCGGCGTTGACATAGGCGTTGGAATCGTTGACGGCGATGCTGCCGGGCAGGCTGACGCGGATGCGCTCCCGCCCACGGGCGAAATCCCAGTCGGCGATCTTGCCGGTGCGCGAGGAAAAATAGTTGACGCAGCGGTGGCGCAGCAGGTCCGTGGGGTGTTCCGGCTTGCCGTGTTCGGCCAGGTATTCCGGCGCCGCGCAGGTGACGAAGCGCATGGTGGCCACGCGCCGCGCGATCAGGCTGGAATCGTCGAGCACGCCGCCGCGCAGCGCGCAGTCGACGCCCTCCTCGATCAGGTCGGCCGGCCGGTCGGTGCAACCGAGCTCCAGCGAAATATCGGGATAGCGGCGGAAAAAATCCGGCATGGCGGGAATCAGGATGGCGCTGGCCAGGCCCGTCGGCGCGTCCACCCGCAGCCGGCCGCTGGGGCTCAGGCGGCTGCGCGACAGCGACTCCTCGGACGCGCGCACATCGGCCAGGATGCGCAGACAATGTTCATAATAGGCGGCGCCTTCGGCCGTCACGCTGAGCCGGCGCGTGGTCCGGTGCAGCAGCTTGACGGCCAGCGCCCGCTCCAGCGCCTGGATCTGTGTCGACACGGTCGCCTTGGGCCGCTGCATGTTCTCGGCCGCGCGCGTGAAACCGCCGGCGTCGACCACCTGCACAAACACTTCCATCGCTTCTAATTTATTCATTTCTCACGCTATTGTTCAACTTCCTGAGTAGTTCTTCCAGCATTTCACTATTTGCAATATTGTAGATCAAGTTTATGATTGCCGTACTGCAGCATGACAAGCAGGAAATCACATCACTCTCGGGACAAAAATATGAAATTATTAGCATTTGCAGCAAGCAATAGCCGTAAATCCATCAACAAAAAATTAGCGACGTATGCGGCTGGTTTGTTAGAAGGTGCTGATGTAGAAGTAGTCGATTTGAACGATTTTGAAACGCCATTGTTCAGCGTCGACCGCGAGGCGGAGTCCGGCCACCCCGAATTGGCCAAGGCCTTCCTGCAAAAAATCGCCGACAGCGACGCCGTCATCGTCTCCTTCGCCGAGCACAACGGCTCCTACAGCGCGGCCTACAAAAACCTGTTCGACTGGTGCTCGCGGATTCAACCCAAGGTGTTCCACGACAAGCCGCTGGTCTTCCTGGCCACCTCGCCGGGCGCGCGCGGCGGCGCCACCGTGTTGGCCGCCGCCACCGGCTCGGCGCCGTTTTTCGCCGGCCATGTCAAGGCCCACCTCTCCATTCCAAGTTTTTATGAAAATTTCGATCTCGAACGCGGCGTTCTCAAGCATGAGGAATTGAACGGTAAATTGGTCGAGGCGGTGGCGGCCCTGCAGCAACGCGAGCCCGCCGCGGCCTAAGCGCAAGCGGCGCCGCAGGCGTCCCCAAATGCGACGCCGCGCAGCTGGATGGTTAAGCCCCCCCCCAGGCACAAATCTGGGGTCGGACCCAACGGGTCCGACCCCGGCTCTCCGCCTTTGGGTGGTGTGATAGCCGCCGGCACCTCAACTGAGTGGCACTACCGTGGCATGCGCGCCATTTCACCATCGAGGAAAACGAGACGACATGAAAGCCATCGCATTATTGTTGAGTACGCTGTTGCTGGGCACGCCTCTGTCAAGCCGCGCCGCCCCGGCCGAAGCGGCCAACCGGCTCGACCAGATCCTCGCGCGCGGCAGCGTGCGCGTGGCCATCACCAGCGACTACAAGCCGTTCAGCTACCGCGATCCGGCCGGCGGCGGCTACGAGGGCAGCGACGCCGAATTGGCCGGCATGCTGGCGCAGTCGCTCGGCGTCAAGCTGGAATGGGTCGCCACCAGTTGGCCGACGCTGATGGACGACTTCGCCGACAACACGTTCGACATCGCCGTGGGCGGCATTTCGATCAGCCTGGAGCGGCAAAAGCGGGCGCTGTTTTCCATCCCCTATCTGCGCGACGGCAAGACGCCGATCACCCGCTGCGAGAACCTGGCCCGCTTCCAAAGCCTGGCGCAGATCGACCGGCCCGAGGTGCGCCTGGTGGTCAATCCGGGCGGCACCAACGAGCGCTTCGCGCGCGCCAACGCGACGCACGCGCGCATCGCGCTGCACCCCGACAATGTGACCATCTTCGACGAGATCATCGCCGGCCGCGCCGACCTGATGATCACCGACGCGGTCGAGGCCCGCCTGCAACAGCGCCTGCGCCCGCAGCTGTGCGCCGTGCATCCCGACACGCCTTTCGATTTTTCCGAGAAAGCCTTCCTGCTGCCGCGCGACGTGATATGGAAAGCCTGGGTCGACCAGTGGTTGCACCAGTCCTTGGAAAACGGCAGTCTGCGCCGCGTGCAGGACAAGTGGTTGGCCTGGCCGTGGAGCAAGGGCGCGGCGCTGGCCGGCCCGGACGCGCTGTTGGCCTTGATGGACGAGCGCCTGGCGCTGATGCCCGACGTGGCGCGCCACAAATGGAATATCCAGGCGGCCATCGAGGATCTGCCGCGCGAACGGGCGATCATCGCGGCGCTGGCGCGCCAGGCCGCCGAGGCCGGCGTACCGGCGGCATGGGCCGAGAGCTTCTTCAAGGCGCAGATCGAGGCGGCGAAAACGGTGCAGCGCGATTTGTTCGAACGTTGGCGCCAGCAGAAGGCCGGCCGCTTCGAGCAGGTGCCCGATTTGGCGCGCGAGCTGCGTCCGCGCCTGGACGCCCTCACCCCGCTGCTGCTCAAGGCCTTGACGCAGAACTGGGCCGCGCTCAGCGACCCGGCCCAGCGCGCGCAGTGGAGCGCCGCCGCACAGAACCGCTTGCCGCCGGCGGCATGGGGCGCGGCCGCGGCGCAAGCGGCGGCGCCGCTGACCGACGGCAGCGCCAGCCGGCGTTAAAGGTTAACGCTCACTCCACCCAGGCGCGCGAGCGATCCACCGCGCGCGTCCAGGCGTGCATGCGGCCCTGCCGCTCGTCGACGCTCATGCGCGGCTCGAAGCGGCGTTCCATGCGCCACTGCGCGCCGATCTCGTCGAGCGAGGCCCAGAAGTCCACCGCCAGGCCGGCCAGGTAGGCCGCGCCCAGCGCCGTCGTCTCGGTGACCATCGGCCGCACCACCGGCACGTCCAGCAGGTCGGCTTGGAACTGCATCAGCATGTCGTTGCGCGCCGCGCCGCCGTCGACGCGCAGCTCGGTCAGCGGCAGCGCCGCGTCGCGCTGCATCGCTGCCAGCACGTCGACGTTCTGGCAGGCCACGCCCTCCAACGCGGCGCGCGCCAGATGGGCCTTGGTGGTGCCGCGCGTGATGCCGACGATGGTGCCGCGCGCGTACGGGTCCCAGTGCGGCGCGCCCAGGCCGGCGAAGGCCGGCACGAAGACGGCGCCGCCGGCGTCCGGCACGCTGGAGGCCAGCGCTTCGACTTCGGCCGAGTCGCGGATGATGCCCAGGCCGTCGCGTAGCCATTGCACCGCCGCGCCGGCGACGAAGGCGCTGCCTTCGAGCAGATAGTCGGTGGCGTCGGGGCAGACGGCGCCGCCCCGGTTCAGGGTCCAGCCCACCGTCATCAACAGCTGGTTCTGCGAGGCGACCGGCTTGCGGCCGACGTTCATCAGCATGAAACAGCCGGTGCCGTAGGTGTTCTTGGCCATGCCGGGACGCAGGCAGGCCTGGCCGAAAGTGGCGGCCTGCTGGTCGCCGGCAATGCCGGCGATGGGCAGCGGCGCGCCCAACAGGTCGGCGTGGGTGTGCGCCGCCACGCCGCTGCTCGGCACGATGCGCGGCAGCAGCGAGGCGGGAATGCCGAGCAGGTCGAGCAGTTCCTCGTCCCACGTCAGCGTGTGAATATTGAACAGCATGGTGCGGGCGGCGTTGCTGGTGTCGGTAATATGCGCGCCGCTCATCTTGTAGATCAACCAGCTGTCGATGGTGCCGAAGGCCAGTTCGCCGCGCAGCGCCTTGTCGCGCGCGCCGGCCACATGGTCGAGCAACCAGGTCAGCTTGGTGGCGGAGAAGTAGGCGTCCAGCACCAGGCCGGTCTTCTGTTGGAACAGCGCGGCCTTGCCCTGCTCGCGCAGGCGGTCGCACAGCGCGGCGTTGCGGCGGTCCTGCCAGACGATGGCGTTGGCGATCGGCTCGCCCGTGGCGCGGTCCCACAGCACGGTGGTCTCGCGCTGGTTGGTCACGCCGATGGCGGCGATGTCGGCCGCCGTCACATTATTCTCGCGCATCAGCTTGCGCATCACGTCCAGTTGCGACTGCCAGATCTCGTTGGCGTCGTGCTCGACCCAGCCCGGCTGCGGGAAGATCTGGCGGAACTCCTGCTGCTCGATCGCGTGCGGTCGGCCCGCGTGGTCGAACAGAATGGCGCGCGAACTGGTCGTGCCCTGGTCGAGGGCGAGTATGTATTTGCTCATGGTGTCTGGTTAAAAATGGTTCTGCACGGATGGTGGGACGCCGGGCCAAGCCCGCATGCCGTCAAATTAAGAAACCCCACAGCCGCAAATCTGGGGTCAGACCCAGCGGGTCTGACCCCGGCCCTTGCCGGTGGGGTAAGCCGGCATCCCCGGCGCCTTGAAACCCGCCAAAAAAAAGCGGCATGCGCGCTGGCGCATGCCGCAGCAAGGCAGGCTGGGAGCTAAGCAGGGCTTAGCGCACGCGGCCTTCCTTCCAGGCTTGCAGCAGCTTGTCGTAAGGGATGGTCTCGCCCTTCGGCTTCTCGTTGGCCAGCTTCTTCCAAGGCGCGGCGCTGTCCGACAAATACTTGTTCGGATCGCCTTTTGGATTCAGCTTCGGTGGGCAGTTTTTCATGCCGGCGCGCTCAAGCCGCGACATCACGGTGTCCATTTCCTCGGCCAGCGTGTCCATCGCCACCTGCGGGGTCTTCTCGCCGGTGACGGCGGTCGCCACGTTCTTCCACCACAGCTGCGCCATCTTCGGATAGTCAGGCACGTTGTTGCCGGTCGGCGTCCACGCCACCCGCGCCGGGCTGCGGTAGAACTCGATCAGGCCGCCGTACTGGTCGGCGTGCTTGGTGAAGTAGTCGTGCTTGATGTCCGATTCGCGGATGAAGGTCAGGCCGGTGATCGATTTTTTCAGCGACACGGTTTTCGACGTCACGAACTGGGCGTACAGCCAGGCGGCGGCCTTGCGGTCGTCCGGGGTCGACTTGAAGAAGGTCCAGGAACCGACGTCCTGATAACCGTTCTGCATGCCCGGCTTCCAGTACGGGCCGTGCGGCGACGGCGCCATGCGCCATTTCGGTTTACCGTCCTTGTCCACCACCGGCAGGCCCGGCTTGATCATGCCGGCCGTGAAGGCGGTGTACCAGAAGATCTGCTGCGCCACCTCGCCCTGGGCCGGCACCGGGCCGGCTTCGGAGAAGGTCATGCCGTTGGCGGCGGGCGGAGCGTACTTCTTCATCCAGTCGACGTACTTGGTCAGCGCGTAGACGGCGGCCGGCGAGTTGGTGGCGCCACCGCGCGACACCGAGGCACCGACCGGGGTGCACTTGTCGGCGGCGACACGAATGCCCCACTCGTCGACCGGCAGGCCGTTCGGGATGCCCTTGTCGGCCGAACCGGCCATCGACAGCCAGGCATCGGTGAAGCGCCAGCCCAGCGACGGGTCTTTTTTGCCATAGTCCATGTGGCCGAACACCTTCTTGCCGTCGATGTCCTTGATATCGTTGGTGAAGAATTCGGCGATGTCCTCGTAGGCCGACCAGTTCTGCGGCACGCCCAGATCGTAGCCGTACTTGGCCTTGAATTTGGTTTGCAGGTCCTTGCGGGCGAACCAGTCGGCGCGGAACCAGTACAGGTTGGCGAACTGCTGGTCGGGCAGCTGATACAGCTTGCCGTCCGGCGCGGTGGTGAAGCTGGTGCCGATGAAGTCCTTCAGGTCCAGGCCCGGATTGGTGTAGTCCTTGCCGTTGCCCTTCATGTAGTCGGACAGCGGCTCGATGGCGCCGTAACGGAAGTGGGTGCCGATCAGATCGGAGTCGGAGATCCAGCCGTCGTAGATGCTTTTCCCGGACTGCATGGAGGTCTGCAGCTTCTCGACGACGTCGCCTTCCTGGATGATGTCGTGCTTGACCTTGATGCCGGTAATTTCCTCGAAGGCCTTGGCCAGCGTTTTCGACTCGTAGACGTGGGTGTCGATGGTCTCGGAGACGACGCTGATTTCCTTGATGCCCTTCTTCTTCAGCTTTTCGGCGGCGTCGATGAACCACTTCATCTCTTCGAGCTGCTGCTTCTTGCTCAGGCTCGAAGGCTGGAATTCCTTGTCGACCCACGTCTCGGCCGACTTCATATCAGCCCAGGAAGCATTCGATACCAACATTGCCGCAGCCGCCAGGGCCGTCAATCTTAATTTCATCACTTATCTCCTTTTTATGACCTTCCGGGACCTGCATGCCGGATAGAGGAAGGTTCCATCCCAGCTTAACCAACAACCAAACTCAACAACCTAATTTACAACCTAATTTACAACCTAATTTACAAGCTAATTTACAACCTTAATGCAATTTCAATATAGCGCTACCATATCATCCCCAACGCATGACGATCAACAGCACGATGAAGCTGATGCCGGCGCCGATCATCTGCGTCAGGTCGGTCAAACCGGCCCAGGCCAGGTTGACGTAAGCGGCCGTCAACAGGCCGATGAACAGGCGGTCGCCACGCGTGGTCGGCATCGGCAAAAAGCCGCGCCGCTCGATGCTGGGCGAGCGCACCTGCCACAGCGACATGCCGACCAACATCAGCAGGATCGACACGAAGAAGATCGCCACCTCCGGGGTCCACGCCATCCAGGCGAACAAGCTTTCGGTATTCGTTTCCATAGTTTCTTCCCTTGATTAAACGCGGCCCATGGCGAAGCCCTTGGCGATGTAGTGACGGACGAACCAGATCACCAGCGCGCCCGGCACGATGGTCAGCACGCCGGCGGCGGCCAGCACGCCCCAGTCCATGCCGGCGGCCGAGACGGTGCGGGTCATGGTGGCGGCGATCGGCTTGGCGTTCACCGAAGTCAGCGTGCGCGCCAGCAGCAGCTCGACCCAGCTGAACATGAAGCAGAAGAAGGCCGTCACACCGATGCCCGATTTGATCATCGGCAGGAAGATCCGCACGAAGAATTTCGGGAAGCTGTAGCCGTCGATGTAGGCGGTCTCGTCGATCTCTTTCGGAATGCCGGACATGAAGCCTTCCAGTATCCACACCGCCAACGGCACGTTGAACACCATGTGCGCCAGCGCCACGGCCAGGTGGGTGTCCATCAGGCCGACGGTCGAATACAGCTGGAAGAACGGCAGCAGGAACACGGCCGGCGGCGTCATGCGGTTGGTCAGCAACCAGAAGAA
The DNA here is from genome assembly GCF_016461825.1 of Rugamonas violacea. Classification (GTDB taxonomy): domain Bacteria; phylum Pseudomonadota; class Gammaproteobacteria; order Burkholderiales; family Burkholderiaceae_D; genus Rugamonas. Next base: position 42,516 of record NZ_JAEMNU010000141.1, read on the forward strand.
CAGGTGCTTGTCACCCAGGAAGTGGTAGCGAGAGAAGGCGTAGGCCGCCGGCAGCGCCACCGAGACCGAGAACACCATGTTCATGGCGACGTAGATCATCGAGTTGATGTAGCCGCTGTACCAGGCCGGGTCGGTGAAGATGACCTTGAAGTTGGCGAAGGTCAGGTTCCGCGGCCACAGGCCGAAGACACCGACGATCTCCTCGTTGGTCTTGAGCGACATGTTGAGCATCCAGTAGATCGGCAGCATCGACAGCAGCAGGAACAACACCAGCACCGGCGTTGTGATTCGTTTGTCCATCATTTGGCATCTCCCGTGCCGACACGCTGCATCCAGGTGTAGAGCACAAAACAGAACAACAGGATGATCAGGAAGTAGATCAGCGAGAACGCCGAGGCGGGGCCAAGGTCGAAGGCGCCGACGGCTTTCTGGGTCAGGTACTGCGACAGGAAGGTGGTGGCGTTACCCGGTCCGCCGCCGGTCAGCACGAACGGTTCGGTGTAGATCATGAAGCTGTCCATGAAGCGCAGCAGCACGGCGATCATCAACACATTGCGCATCTTCGGCAGCTGGATGTAGCGGAACACGGCGAAGCGCGAGGCGCCGTCGATGCGGGCGGCCTGGTAGTAGGCGTCCGGAATGGCGCGCAGGCCGGCGTAGCAGAGCAGCACCACCAACGGCGTCCAGTGCCAGATGTCCATCACCATCACGGTGAGCCAGGCGTCGGTCGAATTGCCGTTGTAGTTGTAGTTGATGCCCAGCTGGTTGAGCGTGTAGCCCATCAAGCCGATGTCGCCACGGCCGAAGATCTGCCAGATGGTGCCGACCACGTTGAACGGAATCAGCAGCGGCAGCGCGATCAGCACCAGCGCCAACGAGGCGCGCCAGCCGTCGGCCGGCATGCACAGCGCGATCAGGATGCCGAGCGGGATCTGCACCGCCAGCACCGACAGCGAGAACACCAGCTGGCGCAGCAGCGCGCCGTGCAGGTCGGAGTCGCGCATCACGGTGCGGAACCATTCGGTGCCGACGAAGACCTTCTGCGTCGGGCTGAGGATGTCCTGCACGGAGTAGTTCACCACCGTCATCAAGGGCAGGATCGCCGAGAAGGCGACGCACAGGAGGACCGGCAGGATCAGCCACCAGGCGCGGTTGTTATACGATTTCATTAAGCCACCCGTTTATCGTTGACGTAGTAAAGAGTGCGCTCCTGCGGGAAGCGCAGCCAGGCCTGGGCACCGACCACCGCGTCGCAAGCGCGCAGTTTGGCGGCGATGGTGTTGGCGCCGACGCGGAACTCGGCCAGGTAGTGGGTGCCCATATTGCGCACCGCGAGCACCGTGGCGGCCACCGTGTCGCTCTGCTGGCCGGCGGCCAGCTCGACGAACTCGGGACGGATGCCCAAGGTGGTCTTGCCGGTCGCGCCGGACAGCGCGGCCTTGGCGGCGGCCGACAGCGGCACGTCGTTGGCGTCGATGCGGGCCAGGCCGTCGCTCACCGTGCAGTCGAGCAGGTTCATGCCGGGATTGCCGATGAAGTAGCCGACGAAGGTGTGCTCGGGCGCCTCGAACAGCGCCTGGGCGCTGCCGGTCTGCACCACCTCGCCCTGGGTCATCACCACCACCTGGTCGGCGAAGGTCAGCGCCTCCACCTGGTCGTGGGTGACGTAGATCAGCGACAGCTTGAGCTCGTGGTGGATCTCTTTCAGTTTGCGGCGCAACAGCCATTTCAGGTGCGGGTCGATGACGGTGAGCGGCTCGTCGAACAGCACGGCGGCGACGTCGGGACGCACCAAGCCACGGCCCAGCGAGATTTTCTGTTTGGCGTCGACCGACAGGCCGGAGGCGCGCATCTTCAAGTCGTGCGACAGTTCCAGCATCTCGGCCACCTGTTCGACACGCTTGCGCGTCTCCAGTTCCTTCCAGCCACGGTTACGCAGCGGGAAAGCCAGGTTGTCGTACACCGTCATGGTGTCGTAGATCACCGGGAACTGGAACACCTGGGCGATGTTGCGCGCCTCGGTGGGCAGCTGGGTGACGTCGCGGCCGTCGAACAGCACGCGGCCGTGCGAGGGCTTGACCAGGCCGGAGATGATGTTGAGCAGCGTGGTCTTGCCGCAGCCGGAGGGGCCGAGCAAGGCGTAGGCGCCGCCGTCGTCCCAGGTCTTGGTCATCGGCCGCAGCGCGTAGTCGGTCGGTGCCGACGGATTCGGTTTGTAGGCATGCGCCAGATCGATCAGTTCAATGCGGGCCATGCTTATGCTCCGAAGGATGGTTGCGTGGGCGCGAACAACAAGGCGCCGGCGGCACTAAAGACAAACAGCGACTCGGGCTGGCAGTACATATTGCAGACCATGCCCAGTTCCAGGTTGTGCACGCCGGTCAGCTGGGCCACCAGGTTGATGCTGCCGCGCCGGGCGTGGACATAGGTTTCCGAACCGCTGATCTCGGCCAGGTCGACCTGCGCCTCAAAGGCGAAGTCGGCCGCCGAGTGGGCGTGCATATACAGGCTGTGGGCGCGCAGGCCCAGCACCACCTCGCCGTGGCCGGCGGCAGCTTGTCGCTGCGCGGCGCTGAGCGGGATGGTCAGGCCGGCGCCCAGCTGGGCGCGGCCTTCGGCGTCTATGCGCGCCGGCATCAGGTTGATCGGCGGGTCGCTGAAGGTGCGCGCGGTCTGGATCGAGTTGGGCGCGTTGAACACGTCCAAGGTCGGGCCTTGCTGCAGCAGGCGGCCTTCGTGCAGCACGACGGTGTGGCCGCCCAACTGCAACGCTTCGAGCGGTTCGGTGGTGGCGTACACCACCGTGGTTTTGCCGTCGGCGAACAGCTCGGTCAATTCGCGGCGCAGTTCCTCGCGCAGCTTGTAGTCGAGGTTGACCAGCGGCTCGTCGAGCAGCAGCAGGTCGGCCTGCTTGATCAGCGCGCGGGCCAGCGCGGTGCGCTGCTGCTGGCCGCCGGACAGCTCGGCCGGCAGGCGCTGCAAATATGGCGTGATGTGCAGGCGCTCGGCCAGGTCGAGCACGCGGACGCGGATCTCCGCCTCCGCCACCTTGCGCAGGCGCAGCGGCGAGGCGATGTTGTCGAACACCGTGAACGCCGGGTAGTTGATGAACTGCTGATACACCATCGCCAGGTTGCGCTTGCTGACCGAAACGCCGGTCACGTCGCGGCCGTCGACGAACACGTGGCCGCTGGTCGGCTTGTCCAGTCCGGCCATGACCCGCATCAGCGAGGTCTTGCCGGCCTTGGTGGTACCGAGCAGCACGTTGATCGTGCCGGGCACCAGCTCCAGCGACATCGGGTATAGGTGGTCTTCAGCGCCATACTTCTTGCTGATCTTATCCAGTACAAGTTGCACTCTTGTCTCCTCAATTTACTGCTGTTTTTTGCTGCTGTTTTATTCGCCGCATGCGCCCGCGCCGCCAAGTAACGCCATGGCCGCGCGGACAATTCAAAAATCAATTCGGGTGCGCCGCCAGCCACTCGCCCAGGCGCTCCTCGGCGCCGGCGCCCAGGTGCAGGCCCAGTTTCGAGCGGCGCCACAGGATGTCCTTGGCGTCGCGCGCCCATTCGTGCTTGCGCAGGTAGTTCACCTCGGCCTCGTACAGATTGTCGAGGATACGCTCGCCCATGTCGGACAGCAGATTGCGCCCTTCCAGCAAGGTGTGGATGCGGCTGCCGTAGGCGCGCGCGTAGCGCCGCACCAGTTTCGGCGGCAGCCAGTGGTAGCGCGTCTGCAGGCCGTGCACCCAGCCGTCGAACTCCAGCACGGCGCGGTTCTGCGGCGTGGCGCCGAACAGGTCGCCGCCGGGCAGGCAGGCCTGCTCGGTCCAGGCGCCGTTCTTGGTGTTGACATCCTTGGCGATCAGGTCGACGGCTTCCTCGGCCAGCTTGCGGAAGGTGGTGATTTTTCCGCCGAAGACGCTGAGCAGCGGCGCGCCGCCCTGGTCGACCTCGAAACGGTAGTCGCGCGTGACGGCCTTGGCGTCGGCCGCCTCGTCCTCCACCAGCGGCCGCACACCCGAATAGGTCCAGACCACGTCGGCCGGCTTGATCGGCTTGGCGAAGTAGTAGCTGGCCAGGTCGCACAGGTAGTCGATCTCGGTTTGGTCGATGGCCACCTGGTTGGTGTCGCCCTTGTAGTCAAGGTCGGTGGTGCCGATCAGCGTGAAGTCCTGTTCATACGGGATGGCGAAGACGATGCGGCCGTCCGGATGCTGGAAGATGTAGGCGTTGTCGTGTTCGAAGATGCGCTTGACGATGATGTGGCTGCCCTTGATCAGGCGCAGCTGCTTGCCGCCGCCCTGCGGCAGCGCGCCGTTCAGGAAGTCGGCGGTCCACGGACCGGCCGCGTTGACCAGGTAACGCGCGTTGACCTCGATCTGCTGGCCTTGCGCCGCGCCGGCGCCCGGCTGCTGGCGCAAGGTGGCCTGCCATTTGTCGGCTTGCCGGCTGACCGAGGTGCAGGCGGTGCGGGTCAGGATGGTGGCGCCCTTCTCGGCCGCGTCCATCGCGTTGAGCACCACCAGGCGGGCGTCGTCGACCCAGCCGTCGGAATAGACGAAGCCGCGCGTGAAGCCAGGCTTGAGCGGCTTGCCGGCGGCGTGGCTGCGCAGGTCGACGCCGGCCGAGCCGGGCAGGATCTCGCGCTTGGCCAGGAAGTCGTAGAGGAACAGGCCGGCGCGGATCAGCAGCGCCGGGCGCTGGCCTTTATCGTGCGGCATGACGAAGCGCAGCGGCCACATGATGTGCGGCGCCGAGCGCAGCAGCACCTCGCGCTCGATCAGCGCCTTGCGCACCAGGTTGAATTCGTAGTACTCCAGGTAGCGCAGGCCGCCGTGGATCAACTTGGTCGAGGCCGACGAGGTGTGCGACGCCAGATCGTCCTTCTCGCACAGCACGACGGACAGACCGCGCCCCGCCGCGTCGCGCGCGATGCCGGCGCCGTTGATGCCGCCGCCCACGATCAGTACGTCGCAGTCGATTTTTTGTTGCGCCTGTGTCATCGGTTCTCCGCTTCAAGCCGTGAAATTTGCCCAGCGCGTGCATGGGGGCTATGCATGGCGCGCTACTCTGGTTAAGATACAGACAATACGATACGACAAAATACGAATCCTTAGCAACAAATTCTTATAACAATTTGTTCGTTTGTTTTCGTTTTACAGCGCTTCCAATTGAAACCAACAGAAAATGATACTAAATCCACGTCAGCGAAGATTACTCGAAGCAGTCAGGCAGAAGGTCACCATGTCGGTGGAAGAGCTGGCCCAGCAATTGGGCGTGACCCCGCAGACGGTGCGCCGCGACGTCAAACAGATGGAGGAGGAAAAGCTGCTGGCGCGCTACCACGGCGGCGTCGGCCTGCCCTCCTCGGTCGAGAACATCGACTACAGCCAGCGCCAGACCCTCAACAGCGACGCCAAGCGCGCCATCGCCAAGGCGGTGGCCGAGCAGGTGCCGCACGGCTGCTCGCTGCTCATCAACATCGGCACCACCACCGAGGAAGTGGCGCGCGCGCTGGCCTACCACAAGGGCCTGCACGTGGTGACCAACAACCTGAACGTGGCCGCCATCCTGGCCGACAACAGCGAGTGCGAGGTGATCGTCGCCGGTGGCGTGGTGCGCGGGCGCGACCGCGGCATCGTCGGCGAGGCCACCATCGACTTCATCCGCCAGTTCAAGGTGGACATCGGCATCATCGGCATCTCCAGCATCGACGAGGACGGCAGCCTGCGCGACTTCGACGCGCGCGAGGTCAAGGTGGCGCAAACCATCATCGAGCAGTCGCGCGAGGTGTGGCTGGTGGCCGACCAGGACAAGTTCTTCCGCAAGGCCCTGGTGCGGCTGGCCCACCTGTCGCAGATCGACATCCTGTTCACCGACGCGCCGCCGCCGGCCAAGCTGGCCAGCCTGCTGCGCGAGGCCAAAGTCAAGGTGGTGGTGGGGAAGCTGTAGCTTCTTCGTGGTTTGGCGGCGACGCCGGCAAAACCCAGCGGCAGATGCTGGGGTCGGACCCCGCGGGTCCG
>NZ_JAEMNU010000141.1:48551-51706 GCF_016461825.1 Rugamonas violacea
CCCCCCGGCTCTTCGCCTGTGGGGTTAACCGGCTAGACTAGCTGGCTCTTCGCCTGTGGGGTTGGCCGGCGCAGCTAGCGTCCTAGCTCGCCCGGCATCGGCAAAGCGCCAGGCGCGCGGCGCCGCTTTTGGCTTGGTCTATAATTCGCTCACCTAGCCACCGTGAGAATTCTCTTTGACCGCTTCCTCCAATTTGCTCAGCCGCCGCAACCTCGTGCGCGGCGTGATTGTGGCCGCCGCCGGCGCGGCGCTCGTCGGCGCCGGCCTGCTCGGCTACCTGCTGCTGTACGTGGCGCCCAACCTGCCCGCGCTCGACGCCGTCACCGACTACCGGCCCAAGATCCCGCTGCGCATCTACACGGCCGACAAGGTCCTGATCGGCGAATTCGGCGAGGAGCACCGCGACTTCGTGCCCATCAAGGACATGCCGGACATGATGAAGAAGGCCCTGCTGGCCATCGAGGACACGCGCTTCTACGAGCACGGCGGCATCGATTGGATCCGCGCCATGGGCGCCGCCAAGTCGAACCTGGCCGGCGGCTTCCGCCAGGGCGGTTCGACCATCACCATGCAGGTGGCGCGCAATTTCTTCCTGACCCGCGAGAAGGTCATCGGCCGCAAGCTCAACGAGGTCATGCTGGCCTATAAGATCGAGGCGGCGCTGAGCAAGGACCAGATCCTTGAGCTGTACATGAACCAGATCTACCTGGGCCAGCGCTCCTTCGGCTTCGGCAGCGCGGCGCAGACCTACTTCGGCAAATCGATCAAGGACCTGAGCATCGCCGAGATGGCCATGCTGGCCGGCCTGCCGCAGAATCCGGCGCGGCACAACCCGGCGGTCAATCCGAAGCGGGCGCGCGAGCGCCAACACACGGTGCTCAAGCGCCTGCATGAGCTGAACTACATCACCGACGCCCAGTACGAGCAGGCGCTGCACGAGCCGCTGCGCGTCAACAACCGTGGCCAGGAGTTCGACACCCACGCCGAATACGTCGCCGAGCTGGCGCGCCAGGTGGTCTTCGCCAAGTTCAAGGAGGACAGCTACACCAAGGGCATCAGCGTCTACACCACCATCCTCAAGGCCGACCAGGACGCCGCCTACGAGTCGGTGCGGCGCAACGTGCTGGCCTACGACCAGCGCCACGGCTATCGCGGCCCCGAGGCCTTCATCACCCTGCCGGCCGACGCCGAACAGCGCGCCGACGCCATCGAGGAGGCGCTGCAGAAGCGTCCCGGCAGCGACCGTTTGATTCCGGCCGTGGTGCTGGAGGCGGGCACGCGCAGCGTGCGCGTCGAGACGCTGGCCGGCGAGGAGATCGAGATCATTGGCGAGGGCCTGCGCCTGGCCGCGCCGGCGCTGTCGGCCAACGCCAAGGACGCCATCCGCCTGCGTCCGGGCGCGGTCATCCGCGTCACGCGCGGCGAGAAAAACCTGTGGGCCATCAGCCAGGTGCCGCAGGTGGCGGCCGCCTTCGTCTCGATCGACGCGAGCACCGGCGCCTACCACGCGCTGGTCGGCGGCTTCGACTACAACCTGCAAAAGTTCAACCACGTCACCCAGGCCTGGCGCCAGCCTGGCTCCTCGATGAAGCCGTTCATCTACTCGTCGGCGCTGGAGAAGGGCTTCTCGCCCGCCACCCTGATCAACGACGTGGCGCTGGAGTTGAGCGGCGCCGACACCGGCAACGAGGCCTGGAAGCCGCAAAACGACGACGGCGTGTTCGACGGCCCGATCAGCATGCGCACGGCGCTGGCCAAGTCGAAGAACGTCGCCTCGGTGCGCATCCTGCGCTCGGTGACGGTGCCCTACGCCCACAACTACCTAGGCAAGTTCGGTTTCGACCTGGCCAAGCAGCCGAAGAACCTGACCCTGACGCTGGGCACCGGCGCGGTCACGCCGCTGCAACTGGCCAGCGGCTACGCGGTGTTCGCCAACGGCGGCTACCAGATCGAGCCCTACCTGATCGCCCGCATCGTCGACGGCAACGGCGCCGTCATCTCCGAGGCGGCGCCGGCCGCCGCGCTGGCCGACAGCGCCCGCGTGATCGACCCGCGCAACGCCTACGTCACCGACAGCATGCTGCGCGAGGTGACCCGCAGCGGCACCGGCGCGGCGGCGTCCAAGCTGGGGCGTAGCGACATCGCCGGCAAAACCGGCACCACCAACGATGCCGTCGACGGCTGGTTCGCCGGCTATGGCGGCGGCATCGTCGCCGTGTCGTGGATGGGTTACGACGATCCGAAGTCGCTCGGCGGGCGCGAGTTCGGCGCCACCGTGGCGATGCCGATCTGGATGGACTATATGCGCGTGGCGCTGCAAAAACGGCCGGCGCAGGAACGGCCCGTGCCGGCGGGGCTGGTGCAGGTCAACGGCGAGTGGCTGTACGAGGAATTCACCGGCGACGCGGCGGTGCATACGCTCGACATGGGCGACGCCGCGCCGTTGCCCGACGCGCCTGCCGAGCCGGTGACCAACTAGGCGTCGGCACGTCGAACAAGCCGGAATTCACTATTCCATATCGGCGGGCCGGCAGCGCACTGACGCTGGCGGCCACGCCGCTGCGTCGAGGCGCGCGCAGAGCCGGCAAGCATACTATTGCGGTGATCGGTGCATGAGTTTTCCCCGATACGCATTCAGCCAATACTCCGGCGCATCACTCGTCACGAAAAGAACCCAGGACCAATATCCCATCGAGATGGAAATTGACCTCCATGCTTGGCTATTAAAACGCGACAAATCAGGCAATGTCATATCTGAAAGTGAATAGCCGTCCTTAAAATTCACGTAAATCAATAGATCGAGTTCTTTGGTATCAATTGGAGGACTGCGCTTACTATATTTCTCCAAGTGTTTTTTTGATACTTTCATTACGGCATCACAAATCTCATCAAGAGTGATAGATTCCGGTGGTTCATATGGGGTCACCAGTATGCCGGCAACATCGATAGAGCGCTCGTCGCCGGGCTCTCTTTTGACATGTGCATCCAGGTGCCTTCGTGCTTTCTTGTACTCTTCATGCCGGCGTCGTTGAGGATCTAAAATTTCCTTGATTTCAAAACTTGCACCCGGTAGTTGTCAACAAAGTTGTCGCGTCACTTCATGCAGCCAGCTTCACTAATTCAGGTTCAGCCCGTTCCGGATTGAGCCAAACCTC
>NZ_JAEMNU010000142.1:0-4468 GCF_016461825.1 Rugamonas violacea
ACAACTACTTTCGTAAGTGCTTGAATGTAGACGGATCTATCGCCCGCTCCATTGTCGGTCAGGCAAAATTCGCCAGCTGTCGAGATGTGTATAAACCTATGGACTAAGGGCCACCTCGAATCCGGTTTTGACTGTGTGAGAGTTTGACAAGTTTGTCAAATGGAAGTGTCCGGAAATGTCAGGCTACCTCACTACACGCATAGGTTTATACACATCTTTTTTCGCCAATAAAATCAAACACTTACAAAGCACCAGCTGTTGCAGAAACAGCAATCCCGGAGTGCCTGCCCGATGGATTTCCCGTCAACGCACAACGACTTTGCTCAATTTTTAAGCAAAAACACTCAAAAAGTGCGGTTCTTGCGGGCCAGTGCGACGGTCAGAAAAAGATGTGTGTAAACCTATGCACTACACGGGAGGCAGGCAGGCCGGCGCCGGCCGGTTCTTGGTCGACTCGGCGGTCGTCGCGCCGGCCACGGCGGACTCGCCGGCTAGTCCATGTTGTGGCACCGTGCATACAGTCTGTGATCGTATATCGCGTCGGTATTGAAAACTATCCGCCACCGCTGGTGAAGGCTCGTTTCAAAAAACACCGCAGCGGTGTAGTGGCTCCTCGCCGTGCCGCTGTACGGTTTTCGTCGCCACGCATGGCCGCGCCCATGTTGAAGCCAGCGCGGGTTCTATTGCGGCAGCAGCGCCTTGGCGGCGGCGCTGACCTGGTCGCGCAGCCACTTGTGTTCGGGCGCCTGGTGCACCCGCTCGTGCCACAACTGGTAGAAGCGCATCGCCGGGAACTTGACCGGCACGCTGAAGGTCTTCAGCGGCAGCGTTCTTTCGTAGTAGCGGACGAACTGGCGGCCGGTGGTCAGCACCAGGTCGGTCTGCGTCAGCATGTAGGGGATCAGGCCGAAGTAGGCCGATTCGACCATCACGTTGCGCTGCAGGTTTTGGCTGGCCAGGAAGGTGTCGATCACGCCGTGGTAGCCGGGCAGGATCTGCGACGGCGCCACGTGCGGCAGGCTCAAATAGTCGGCCAGGGTCATGGCGTCGCTGTCGGTGCGCATCGCATACGCACTGTCGGCGCGCATGGTGCAGATGATCGGGTCCTCGAACAGCTTGGAGATGTGCAGGTGCTGCGGCGGCTCGTCCCAGTTGGCGATGACCAGGTCCATGTCGCCGTCGGACAGCAGGCGGATGTAGTCGATGCCCGGCCCCAGGCTGTGGATCACCACCTTCGACAGCGGCGAGCCGCGCCGCAGCGCCGCCACGATATTCGGCAGGAACTGGCTGTCCAGATAGTCCGGCGCGGCGATGTGGAAGGTGCGCGACTCCTCCTGCGGCACGAAGGGCGTCTTCTTGACGAACAGGTTCTCGGTCTCGTCGAGGATGCGCTTGGCCGGCTTGAGCAGGCTCTCGCCGTGCTGGGTCGGCACCATGCCGCGCGCGCCGCGCACCAGCAGCGGGTCGCCGGTCAGCTCGCGCAGCTTGCGCAGCGAGGCCGAGATCGACGGCTGCGGTTGGTTCAGTTTGAGCGCCACGCGCGAGACGTTTTTTTCCACCAGCAGCAGGTAAAGGATGCGGATCAGGTGCAGGTCGAGGTGTAGCGGCAGGGAGGCCATGGCGTCGCTTATATTGAATCGGATATGTTGAATATACGATATATTTCATCTGGCCGGAATCAATACCGGCTATCTTCTGTAAATTCGCCGCACATATTGCCAAAAAATATAATCCCAAAAAGGAAGCCATGGACTTGTTTGCCTATTTGATCCCGTACGGCCTGGAATGGCTCAACCTGATCGTCCGCTGGCTCCACGTGATCACCGGCATCGCCTGGATCGGCGCCTCGTTCTACTTCGTCTGGCTGGACAATTCGATCCGCCCGCCGGCGCCCGGTTCCGAGCTGGCCAAGAAGGGCGTCTCGGGCGAGCTGTGGGCGGTGCACGGCGGCGGTTTCTACAACCCGCAAAAATACCTGGTGGCGCCGGCCGAACTGCCGAAGCAGCTGCACTGGTTCAAATGGGAGGCCTACAGCACCTGGCTGTCCGGCTTCGCGCTGCTGAGCATCGCCTACTACTTCAACGCCCAGGCGATGATGATCGATAAATCGGTGGCCGACATCGGCAGTTGGCAGGCGGTCGGCATCGGCCTCGGCAGCCTGCTGCTGGGCTGGACCGTGTACGACCTGTTGTGCCGCTCGCCGTTGGGCAAGCACGACTTCTGGTTTGGCGTGGTGGTGTTCGCGCTGATCGTCGCCGCCGGTTGCGGCCTGACCCATTGGCTCAGCGGCCGCGCCGCCTACATCCACGTCGGCGCGATGATCGGCACCATCATGGTGGCCAACGTGCTGATGCTGATCATTCCCGGCCAGCGCAAGATGGTCGAAGCCATGGCGGCCGGCGGCCTGCCCGATCCGGTGCACGGCCAGCGCGCCAAGCAGCGCAGCGTGCACAACAACTACTTCACGCTGCCGGTGCTGTTCATCATGATCAGCAACCACTACGCGATGACCTACCGCAACGACCGCGCCTGGCTGGTGCTGGCCTTCATCATGGCCGCCGGCGTGTTGATCCGCCACTTCTTCAACCTGCGCCACAAGGGCCGCACCGAGTGGCGTTATCCGCTCGCCGGCGTGGCGCTGTTGTTGGCCGTGGCGGTGGCGATCGCGCCGCCGCGCCCGGCCGCCGCCGTGGCCGTGGCCGATCCGGCCGCCGCCTTCGCCAAGGTGCGGGCCATCGTCACGCAGCGTTGCGTCAGCTGCCACTCGGCCCATCCCAGCCAGCCCGGCTTCGCCACCGCGCCGGCCGGCGTGATGTTCGACGGCGCCGAGCAGATCCGCCAACAGTCGGAGAAGATCTACAAACAGGCGGTGCAGCTGAAGGCCATGCCGATCGGAAACATGACGAATATGAGCGAGGCCGAACGGGCCGTCATCGGCGCCTGGTTCGAAGCCGGCGCCAAATAACACCGAACACCGCGCAAGCAAGCGCGCAAGCGGGGGCAGCAGCAAGCGGGGTCAGCAGCAACAAGCGGGGTCAGTGCCGACATTCGGACACGAACTGAGCAATAGGGCCGGGAACTTTGCCCGTACGGTTGAGCTTGTGTCCGAATGTCGGCACTGACCCCCACGGGAAATCAGGATTAAGGATAGGGATATGAATTCGAGCAAGGAACAACTGGCCAGCTGGATCGACGCGCACTTCGACGAGGAGGTCGGCTTTTTGCAGCAGGTGCTGCGCGTGCCGACCGACACGCCGCCGGGCAACAACGCGCCGCACGCCGACACCGTCGCCGAGCTGGTCAAGGCCTACGGCTGGAGCGCCGAGAAGCACGCCGTGCCGCAGCAGACGGTGCGCGACTACGGCATGGAGAGCATCACCAACCTGATCGTGCGCCGCCCCTACCAGGCCGGCGGCCCGACCGTGGCGCTGAACGCCCACGGCGACGTGGTGCCGCCGGGCGAGGGCTGGACCTTCCCACCCTACGCCGGCGTGGTGCGGGACGGCTTTATCTACGGCCGCGCCGCCGCCGTCTCCAAGTGCGACTTCGCCACCTACATCTTCGCCACGCGCGCGCTGGAGGCGCTGGGCGTGCCGCTGAAGGGCGCGCTGGAGCTGCACTTCACCTACGACGAGGAGTTCGGCGGCCTGCTCGGCCCGGGCTGGCTGCTGGAGCAGAAATTGACCAAGCCGGACTTCGTCATCGCCGCCGGCTTCAGCTACAACATCGTCACCGCGCACAACGCCTGCCTGCAGTTCGAGATCACCGTGCTGGGCAAGTCCGGCCACGGCGCCATGCCGGAGACGGGACACGACGCTTTGCAGGCGGCCACGCGCATCCTCAACGCTTTATACGACCAGCTGCCGGAACTGAAGAAGATCAAGTCCGAGGTGGCGGGCATCGACTCGCCGACCATGCTGGTCGGGCGTATCGACGGCGGCACCAACACCAACGTGGTGCCGGGCCAGGTGGTGATGAAGATGGACCGCCGCATGATTCCGGAGGAAGACCCGGTGGCGGTGGAGGCGCAGGTGCGCGCGCTGATCGAGGACGCCGTGCGCGGCCAGCCCGGCATCCGCGTCGAGATCAAGCGCCTGCTGCTGTCGCACGCCTTGCGGCCGCAGCCGGGCAGCGAGCAACTGGTGGCGCACCTTCAGCAGAACGCGCAGACGGTCATCGGCGAGCTGATTCCGGCCCAGGGCACGCCGCTGTACGCCGACGCGCGCCTGTATGGCGAGCACGGTATTCCGGCGGTGCTGTACGGCGCCGGGCCGCGCACGGTGCCGGAGTCGAACGCCAAGAAGGGCGATGAGCGCCTGGCGCTGGAGGACCTGCGCAAGGCCACCAAGGTGGTGGCGATGACGCTGCTGGACTTCCTCGGCGCCTGATCCCGGCGGCGCCGTGCGCGCCGCCTTCGTCAAGACGTCGGCGGCGCCGGCCAAACCCAGCGGCAAAGAGCCGGGGGGGG
>NZ_JAEMNU010000142.1:4480-17396 GCF_016461825.1 Rugamonas violacea
CTCGGGGTCCGACCCCAGTTTGCGTCCTTGGGTTTTGTCGGCGTTGCCACTATCCGCGAGAAGCTTGCTTTTATCGTATGATGCTGGCACGACCAAGCCACTGAAAACCCGTGCATCGATACGATCTGATCAGCTGTCATGAATGCGGCGCCCTGCACCGCAAGGCGCCGCTCGGCCCGCGCCAGAAGGCGCGCTGCGTGCGCTGCCGCTCGGTGCTGTATCGCGGCGCCAGCGCCGGCCCGGAGCGCATGGCCGCCATCGTGCTCGGCGCCATCCTCACCTTCCTGATCGCCCAGTTCTGCCCCATCGTCGCGCTGGAGGTCAACGGCCTGCACACCTCGGCCACGCTGTTCGGCGCCATCGTCGTGCTGTGGCAGGAGCAGATGCAGGTGGTGGCGGCGATCGTCTTCCTGAGCACCATCCTGTTCCCGGCCGTCGAGCTGGGCGCGCTGCTGTACGTCACGCTGGGCTTGCGCGCCGGCCGCGTGCTGCCGGGTTTCCACCGCCTGCTGCGTAGCGTCAGCGCGGCGCGCCACTGGGGCATGACCGAGGTGCTGATGATCGGCATCCTGATCACCATCGTGAAGATGACCAGCCTGGCGCAGGTGTTGGTGCAGCCCGGCCTGTTCGCCTTCGGCGCGCTGACGGCGATGCTGGCCTTCGTCGTCGCCTACGAGCCGCGCGCGTTGTGGGAGTTGGGCGACCGCCTGCGGCCGCGCGCCGAGCAAGACCAGCGGGCGCTGCTCGCCGCCGGCCGGGCGCCCCTGCAGTGCCACGCCTGCGGCCTGGTGGCGCCGGATACGGGCGCGCCGCAGCAGCACTGCGCGCGCTGCGGCAAGGTGCTGCACCGCCGCCGCCCCGACAGCATCGGCCGCACCTGGGCGCTGCTGCTGGCCGCCGCCATCCTCTACATTCCGGCCAACCTGCTGCCGGTGATGTACACCCATTCGCTGTTCGGCCAGCAGGACGACACCATCATCAGCGGCGTGGTCTACTTTTGGACCAGCGGTTCGCCGGCGCTGGCCGCCATCATCTTCATCGCGTCCATCGTGGTGCCGGTGCTGAAGCTGGCCGCGCTGTCGCTGCTGGCCTGGACGGCGCAGCGCCGCTCGCGCTGGCGCCCCTACCAGCGCACGCTGTTGTACCGCCTGGTCGAATTCGTCGGCCGCTGGTCGATGCTGGACATTTTCGTCATCACGCTGACGGTGGCGCTGGTGCGCTTCCAGTCGCTGGCGGTGATTACCGCCGGCCCCGGCGCGCTGGCCTTCTGCGCGGTGGTGGTGCTGACCATGCTGGCCTCGCTGCAGTTCGACCCACGGCTGATCTGGGACGCCGGCGCGGCGTCGACAGCAGCGACAGCAGCGACACCGGCGGCGCCAGCGGCCCCACCCGCCTTACCGCATGCGCATCGCATAGACTCTTCTGGAGGAACACATGGTTGAAAACGAGGGCGACCCGGCGCGCCTGCCCACGCCGGAGGTGGAACCGGCCAGCCGCTGGCTGCCGTCGCTGGTCTGGCTGATACCGCTGTTGGCGGCCTTGATCGGCCTGGGCCTGGTGGTCAAGTCGGTGCTCGATCAGGGACCGACGGTGACGGTCAGCTTCCACAGCGGCGACGGCCTGGAGCCGGGCAAGACCAAGGTCAAATACAAGGACGTCGACATCGGCCTGGTGCGGGCGATCCGCCTGGCGCCCGACCTGTCGAAAGTGCTGGTGACGATCGACATGAGCAAGGAGGCGCGCCGCTTCACGGCGGCCGACACGCGCTTTTGGGTGGTGCGGCCACGGGTCGGCGCCAGCGGCGTCTCGGGCCTGAGCACGCTGCTGTCGGGCGCCTATATCGGCGTCGACGCCGGCAAGGCGAGCGAGCAGCGCGAGGAGTTCCTCGGCCTGGAGCAGGTGCCGCAGGTGACCGGCGACCAGAAGGGCCGCCAGTACACGCTGCACGGCGACAGCCTCGGTTCGATCGACATCGGCTCGCCGGTGTTCTACCGCCGCATCCAGGTCGGCCAGGTGATCGGCTATGCGCTCGACAAGGAGGGCGGCGGCGTCACCATGACGGTGTTCGTCAACGCGCCCTACGAGTCGTTCGTCAGCCAGGGCACGCGCTGGTGGCACGCCAGCGGTATCGATGTGCGGCTCGACTCGAACGGCTTCAAGCTCAACACCCAGTCGCTGGCGGCCTTGGTGGTCGGTGGCATCTCTTTCGAGAGCACCAGCACGGGGCCGCGACCGGACACGCCGGCGCCCAACGGCGCCAGTTTCCAGTTGGCCGCCGACCAGAACAGCGCGCTGCGCGAGCCGGACGGCGAGCCGATCACCTCGGTGTTTTATTTCGACCAGTCGTTGCGCGGCCTGTCGCCCGGCGCGCCGGTGGACTTCCGCGGCATCGTGCTGGGCGAGGTGCGCTCGGTCGGCGTCGAGTACGACGCGGTCAAGAAAAGCTTCCGCATGCCGGTCACGGTGAACCTGTATCCGGGCCGCCTGGGCAAGCGCTTCCAGCAGGCCATCGCCGACGAGCGCGATCACAACGCCGGCCCGCAGGTGCTGGAGCGGATGGTCAGCCGGGGTCTGCGCGCGCAGCTGCGCACGGGTAATCTGCTGACCAGCCAGTTGTACATCGCGCTGGACTTCTTCCCCAAAGCGGCGCCGGCCAAGCTGGACCTGGCGCAGTATCCGGTCGAGGTGCCGACGGTGCCGAATAGTCTGGACGAGCTGCAGGACCAGATCGCCAGCATCGCCAAGAAGCTCGACCAGGTGCCGTTCGCCGACATCGGCAACAATCTGAACCAGACGCTGAAGAGCGCCAACCTGCTGTTCAAGCAGCTCGACGCGCAGGTGGTGCCGGAGATGCGCGGCACGCTGAGCGCGGCCAAGCAGACCTTCGGCGCAGCCGAGCAGGTGCTGCAAAAGGATTCGCCGGTGCAGTCGGACCTGCGCGAGGCGCTGCAGCAGCTGACGCAGACGCTGCAATCGTTGAACGCCTTGTCCGACTATCTGGAACGGCATCCGGAGTCACTGTTGCGCGGTAAAAAAGGAGATCAAAAATGAGTGTGTCCGCTTGCCGCAATGTGCGGGGACTGGCCGTGACGGCGGCGCTGTTGGCGCTGGCCGGCTGCGCCACGCCGCCGCCCGAACGTTTTTATAGCCTCAGCGGCGGCGTGCCATCGGTGCCAACGGTGCCAGTGGCGCCAAGCACGCCAAACGCGCCGGGCACGCCGGGCACGCCGGCCGATTCAACCGCATCGGCCGCGCCGAAGACCGCCGGCGGCGTCCTGTACATCGAGCTGCAGGCGGTCAGCGTGCCGCAGCAGGTCAGCCGCAGCCAACTGGTGGTGACGTCCGGTCCCGGCCGCGTCGAGCTGCTGGAGCAGGAGCGCTGGTCGGCGCCGCTGGCGTCCGAGCTGGGCCAGGCGCTGTCGCTGGCCGTCACCGGCGAGCTGGGCGCCATCGACGTGTTCCGCACGCCGACGCCGGAGCAGGCCGCCGTCTACCGCATCAGCACCAATGTGCAGCGCTTCGAGTCGGCGCCCGGCCAGTACGCGCTGATCGACGCCGTGTGGAGCGTGCGGCGGGTCGGCAGCAGCGCCGTGCTGACCTGCCGCAGCGTGGCCAACGAGGCGCTGCCGGCCGGCTCGGGCTACGACGCGCTGGTGGCCGGCCACCGCCGCGCCGTGCGGCAGGTCGGCGCCGACATCGCCAAGGCGGTGCGCGCGCTGGCAAAGTCCGGCCAAGCTGGATGCTGATGCACTGAGCCGGCGTCTTCGCGCGTCGGCTCCGTCGCTTGGCCTGGCTGTGCGCCTAGCCGGCCCCACCGCCTCGCCGGGCGGCGCGGATGGCGTCGGCCGCGTCGGCTAGGCCGGCAGCGCGCCGACCGCCTGGACGATGCGCTCGCGCAGCCAGGCGTTGGCCGGGTCGGTGTCGACGTTGGCGTGCCAGTACAGGTGCACGTCCAGCCCCGGCATGGGCAGCGGGAAGGACAGCACCTGGTTGTCGAACTGCTGGTTGACGACGCGGGCCAGGCGCTCCGGCATGGTCAGCAGCAGGTCGGTCTGGCTGACCACGCGGCAGGCGGCGTAGTAGTGCTGGCAGCGCAGCTTGACGCGGCGCTGCAAACCGAGCCGGCTCAACTCCACATCCTCCAGCCCCGGTCCACGGCGGCGCGAGCTGGCCAGGATGTGCTCCTGGCGCAGATAGCCGTCCAGGTCCAGCGCGCCCTGCACGGCGGGGTGGCCGCGCCGCGCCAGCACCACCGTCTGGTCCATCACCAGCTGGGTGTGGCGGATCTCCGGCGACAGCGGCAGCAGCACGTCGATGGCGGCGTCCAGGGTGCCGCCGGCCAGCTCGCTCTCCAGCTCACGCCGGCCGACCTGCAGCGCGTTCAGGCCGACGCCGGGCGCCTGCGCGGCGATGGCGGCCATCAACGGCGGCAGCATGGTCGCCTCCAGCACGTCGCGCAGCGCCAAGGTGAAGCTGCGCGTGCTGCTGGCCGGGTCGAAGCGCTCGGCGCCGTTCAAGGTCAGCTCGAAGCCGCGCAGCGACTGGCGCACCGGCTCGATCATGCCGCGCGCCAGCGGCGTCGGCACCATCACGTGGCCGTGGCGCTCGAACAGCGGGTCGTCGAACAGCTGGCGCAGCCGGCCCAGGGCGTGGCTGATGGCCGGTTGGGTCAGGTTCATCTTCAGGCTGGCGCGGGTCAGGCTGCCCTCGGCGTAGATCGCCTCGAAGACGATGAACAGGTTCAGGTCGACTCTGGATATATGCATGGCATTTATAGTTCCGCATTAATACTATTCATTTGATGAATTATAGTCGGAGCGGTATGCTGTGGCATATTCTTCAGCAAACGAGACGAGCAATGGGACATATCTATCTGGTGCGCCACGGCCAAGCCTCCTTCGGCAGCGCCAACTACGACCAGTTGTCGCCGCTGGGTTACGAGCAAACGCGCCTGCTGGGCCAGTGGTTCGCCAACTGCCGCCAGGATTTCGGCCGCGTCGTCACCGGCGGCATGCAGCGCCACCGGCAGAGCGCCGACAGCTGCCTGGCCGAGCTGCCGCGCACGCTGTTGCTGGAGACCGAGTGGCAGACCGACACCGGCTTCGCCGAGTTCGACCATCAGCAGGTGCTGCTGCGGCATTGTCCCGAGTTCGCCGATCCGGCCGGTTTCAAGCAGATGATGGCGGGCCAGGAGCAGCCGGGCCGCGCCTTCGAGCAGCTGTTCCGCGACGCCATGGCGCGCTGGATGGGCGGCACCCTCGACCACGACTACGACGAGAGCTGGCCGGCCTTCCGCGCCCGCTGCGTCGGCGCCTTCGAGCGCCTGTGCGCCGCGACCCACGCCGACGGCGTGCAAAACTGCATCGTGTTCACCTCCGGCGGCACCATCTCCGCGCTGATGCAGCACGTGCTGGCGCTGGACGACCGGCAGGTGGTGGAACTGAGCATGGGCATGGTCAACGGCGCCGTCAGCAAGCTGCTGCACCGGCCCGGCCAGACCAGCCTGGCCTACCTGAACAACTACGCCCACCTGGAGTGGCTGGGCGAAGCGGGCAGCGTCACCTACTTCTAAAGCACCGATTCCCGTTGTGACCGAAGCGCGCCCCACCGGGGCGCGCCAAGGCCGCCCCACGTCCGCGCGCCGGCGGAACACGCGAAACCCCGGGGCGCAGACCTGGGGTCAGACCCCGGCGGGGTCTGACCCCGGCAGTTGCCTCGGGGATAAGGCCGCCATCCCCGGCGCCCAGCAAGGACGGCGAAACCGCACCCGATCATCCAACCACCCAGAGGAGCAGCACATGGACTTCGATTACAGCCCCAAGGTACAGCAGTTGCAGGCACGCCTGAACAGTTTCATGGAGCAGCACATCTATCCGAACGAGGCGCGCTTCCACGCCGAGATCGAGGCCAACCGCGGCGCCGGCGACGCCTGGCTGCCGACCCGCGTGATGGAGGAGTTGAAGGAGCTGGCGCGCGCCGCCGGCCTGTGGAATCTGTTCCTGCCCGAGTCCGAACTGGGCGCCGGCTTGAGCAACCTGGAATACGCGCCGCTGTGCGAAATCATGGGCCGCGCGCTGTGGTCGGCCGAGGCCTTCAACTGCTCGGCGCCGGACACCGGCAACATGGAGGTGCTGGCGCGCTATGGCAGCGCCGAGCAGCAGCGCCAGTGGCTGGAACCGCTGCTGGCCGGCCGCATCCGCTCCTGCTTCGCCATGACCGAGCCGGCGGTGGCCTCGTCGGACGCCACCAACATCGAAAGCAGCATCGTGCGCGATGGCGACGAGTACGTCATCAACGGCCGCAAGTGGTGGTCGTCCGGCGGCGGCGATCCGCGCTGCCAGGTGTTTGTCTTCATGGGCAAGACCGATCCCGATAATCCCGACCGCCACCGGCAGCAGTCGATGATCCTGGTGCCGCGCGCCACGCCGGGCGTGAGCATCGTCCGCCAACTGCCGGTGTTCGGCTTCGACGACGCGCCGCACGGCCACTCCGAGATCGTCTTCGAGAACGTGCGCGTGCCGGCCGCCAGCCTGCTGCTGGGCGAGGGGCGCGGCTTCGAAATCGCCCAGGGCCGCCTCGGCCCCGGCCGCATCCACCACTGCATGCGCCTGATCGGCCTGGCCGAGCGCGCGCTGGAGCAGATGTGCCGCCGCACCCTGGGCCGGGTCGCCTTCGGCAAACCGGTGGCGCAGCAGGGCGTGACGTTGGAGCGCATCGCCGAGGCGCGCATCCTGATCGACCAGGCGCGCTTCCTGGTGCTCAACGCGGCGCACATGATGGACACGGTCGGCAACAAGGTGGCGGCCAAGGAGATCGCTATGATCAAGGTGGCGGCGCCGAACATGGCCTGCCGGGTGATCGACTGGGCCATCCAGGCGCAGGGCGGCGGCGGCATGAGCGATCCCTTTCTGGCGCCGGCCTACGCGGCGGCCCGTTCGCTGCGCCTGGCCGACGGTCCCGACGAGGTGCACCGCAACCAGATAGGCAAGCTGGAACTGGCGCGCTACCAGCCGCCGCGCGCGCCGCGCTAGGGTGCCGCATGGCCGCCGCGCCGCCGGCCCGGCGCGCCGGCAGCCGGCGCGCAACACCGACTTGCAGGACGGGCCATGCACGTTGACGGGGCACAAGTTTGGTCATAGTATGGCTTGACAGCCGCAGGCAATAGCGGTCCCAACCAGGAGGATGACATGCGCATACATACTGTGACCGGATTGATATTGTTTGCCACGCTGCTCGTCGTCGGCCCGGCCCGGGCGATCGAACGCAGCAACGCCGATGAGGCCATCGCCCTGATCGACAAGGCGCTCGACTACATGAAGAAGAACGGCAAGGAGAAATCCATCGCCGAGTTCAACAACCTGAACAGCCCCTTCAACGTCACCAGCGAGATCAACAAGAAGGGCGACCTCTACCTGTTCATGTTCGACGCCAGCAAGCCGGGCACCGGCCAGGTGGTGCACGGCAAGAATCCCAAGATCGTCGGCAAGGACGTCTCGGACATGCGCGACGCCGACGGCGTCTACCTGATCCGCGAGATCATCAAGGCCTGCAACTCGCCGGCCGGCAAGGGCTGGGTCAGCTACAAATGGCCCAATCCGGTGAGCAAGGCGGTCGAGTCGAAGCAAAGCTACGTGGTGCGGATCGACGAGTACTGCCTCGGCACCGGCATCTACAAATAGGCCGGACAGCCGGCCGCTGGCGGGAGGCACAATGGCGACTTGGCGGCGTTGCGCGATGCGGCGGCTGATGCAGAAGCTGATGCTGGCGACGGCGCTGTTGGCGCTGGCGGCGGCCGGCCGCGCCGCGCCGCCGGCGGCGGCCGCCACCGCCACCGCCACCACCACCACCACCACCACCACCGAGCGCGCCGAGGCCGACAACGGCAGCGCCGAACGCACGCTGGCGCTGGTGCGCCGCGCCGTCGCCCATCTGCGGCAGGTCGGCCCGCAGCGGGCCTTCGCCGACTTCTCCGATCCGCGCGGCGCCTTCGTCGACGGCACCTTGTACGTCGCCGTCAACGACGCCGTCACCGGCGTCAACCTGGCGCACGGCTGGACGCCCAAGGTGGTCGGCAACTCGCTGCTCGAACTGCAGGACAGCGACGGCGTCTTCCTCATCAAAAAACTCATCGCCGTCGGCAACAGCCCAAGCCATCGCGGCTGGGTCGAGTACAAATGGCCGCATCCGCTCAGCCACCAGTGGCGCCGCAAGCGCGCCTACACCGAGCGGGTGGGCGACGTGCTGATCACCAGCGGCTACTTCCCTTGAGCACGCCGCCGCCCGCCGCCACGCCGGCGCAGGCCGGCATCGGCGCCGACGCCACGGTGGCGGCGGCGCGGGCGCGCCGCGCCCAGTTGGCGCTGCTGCTGTGCCTGGCGCTGTTGGCCGCGCTGGTGTTGGCGCAGTCTTGGTGGACGGTGGCGCAGGACCGCCGCCTGACGCTGGCCTCGGCCCACAGCACCGGCCTGATCGCCGTGCGCCTGCTCGACGAACACGCCACGCAGACGCTGCGCGACGCCGAGCGCAAGCTTGACGAAGTGGCCGCCGCCGTCGCCCGCGCCGGCCAGAAAACCCGCCTCGACGACGGCGCCGTGCGCGCCGTCATCACCGCCGGCCAGCAGGACGGCCGCTATCTGAACGCGCTGCAGTTCGTCAACCTGCGCGGCCGGCCCTTCGTCAACTCGGCGGCCTATCCGGCCTTCCAGTTCGACATCGTCGACCGCAGTTACGTGGCGCCGCTGCTGGCCGATCCGGCGCAGCGCGGGCCGCGCCTGGGCCACCCCTTCCAGCGTTTCTACGACCAGGCGCTGGTGCTGCCGCTGGCGCGCAACCTGTACGACGGCGCCGGGCGCCACCTCGGCATCCTCTCGATCGACATCGACGTCGCCTATTTCGCCGGCGTCTACGCCCGCGTCGCCAAGGACAGCGGGGCGCTGGTGGCGCTGTTCGCCGACCAGGGTTTCGTCATCGTCCGCACCCCCTTCGAGGCCGGCTATCTGGACCTCGACCTGGCGCGCTCGGAGGTGGCGCGGCGGCTGCGCGGCGGCGCCGCCGAGGGCGTCTTCGAGGACGACCACTTCCTCGACCTGGGCGGCGGCGAGGCGCGCCAGTACACCTACCGCAAGCTGGCCGCCTACGGCGTCAACACCGTCTTCGCGCAGCGTTTGCAGGACGTGCTGGCCGGCTGGCGCCAGCGCAGCCGCGAGCGGGTCGTCTTCGCCGTCGCCGCCATCGGCCTGGCCGCCGTGCTCGGCCTGTTTTTGCTGCTGCACATGCGCCGCCTGCAGCGCTCCGAACGCTCGCTGCGCGACAGCGTCGCGCGCCAGCAGCAGATCGAGCACGAGATCCGCGAGCTGAACGCCGGCCTGGAGCGGCGCGTCGGCCAGCGCACGCTGAACCTGGAGCAGGCCAACGCCGAACTGGGCCAGGCGCTGCGCGCCCTGCAGGCCACCCAGCACGAGCTGCTGCGCACGGAGAAGCTGGCCGCGTTGGGCTCGCTGGTGGCCGGCGTGGCGCACGAGCTGAACACGCCGATCGGCAACGGCGTCATGATGGCCAGCTCGCTACAGGCCAACGCCCAGCAAAGCCTGGACGAGCTGGCGGCGGCGCGGCCCAGCCGCTCGCGGCTGGAGCAGGGCTTGCAGGCCGGCGTGCAGGGCAGCGAGATCCTGCTGCGCAACCTGGTGCGCGCCGGCGAGCTGGTGCAGAGCTTCAAGCAGGTGGCGGTCGACCAGGCCAGCAACCACCGGCGCCGTTTCGCGCTGTCGCGCACCATCGAGGAGGTGCTGGCCACGCTGGCGCCGATGTACCAGAAGTCGCCGTACAAGATGCTGCTGTCGCTGGCGGCCGAGGTCGAGCTCGACAGCTATCCCGGCGCGCTCGGGCAGATCGTCACCAACCTGGTCAGCAACGCGCTGGCGCACGGTTTCGACGGCCGCGCCGAGGGCGGCATGCGCTTGTCGACCGCGCTCGACGGCGCCGGCCGGCTGCTGCTTGAGTTCGCCGATGACGGCGTCGGCATGGCGCAGCAGCAGATGGAGCGGGTGTTCGACCCCTTCTTCACCACCAAGCTGGGGCAGGGCGGCTCCGGCCTGGGCATGCACATCGTCTACAACCTGGTGACGGCGCTGTTGGGCGGCAGCATCGAACTGCACAGCGCGCCCGGCCAGGGCTGCCGGGTGTGCATCGTGCTGCCGCTGACCGCGCCCGAGCGGGCCGCCGAACCGGCCGAGGCGGCCGAGCCGTTGGCTTGAGGGGAGGGTCGCCGCACTTGTGTAAATAATGCAACAAGTTACTTTTATTGCATATTTTTTAGCCATGCCGAGCGACTTGCATATAGAATCGAAGTTAGCAGAAAGAAAATGCTTCCTGTCATCTAATCCTATCCTCGCCTGGAATCACTATGCACATGAAAATGAAAACGCTCGCCGTGGCCGCCGTCCTGGCCCTGTCCGCCGCCTCCGCTTCGGCCGTCAATGTGTTCAACCTGGGGGACATCACCGCCAGCGGCGCGTTGTTCGCTTCGCCGGGCTACGCCAGCGCCGCCAACATCGACGACACCTGGATTTTCAGCCTGACGGGCAGCAACAACTTCGCCGCCCAGATCGCCCGCAACTTCTCGACGGCCAACGGTTCGATCAACGGCTTCGCCGCCACCATCAGCGGCGGCTCGCTGGTCGGCAGCCATGCGCTGACGCTGGGCTCGACGGACACCTCGCAGGAGCTGACCTACGGCGCCCTGCTGGGCACCGGCAGCTATAGCCTGAAGGTGACCGGCTTGAGCCAGCGCGTCAACACCCGCTACACCTTCAACCTGGACGTGACGCCGGTGCCGGAACCGGAAACCTACGGCATGCTGCTGGCCGGCATGGGCGTGCTGGCCTTCGTGGCGCGCCGCCGCAAGCCGGTCTGAGCCGACGGCGACAGGCATCATCGACAAGGGGCTGCGGCCCCTTTTTCTATGGCGGATGAAGTATTGCGTATTGTGGATGAAGTATTGCGCATTGTGCACGGCGGGCGTGGCTGGCGGGCGGCGGTCGTCGCCGCCGGCCGCGGCCTAGCGCTGCGCCGGCTTGGCCGGCGCCAGCAGGCGGATCTCGTACAACCGTGGCCACAGCTTGCCGGTGACGAACAGGCGCTTGCCGACGCTGTCGTAGGCGATGCCGTTGAGCACGTCCGGGCTGGCGCCGGCGCGCTCCTTGGCGCCCAGCAGGCCGGCCAGGTCGATCCAGCCGACCACCTTGCCGCTGGCCGGGTCGATGCGGGCGATGCGGTCGGTTTGCCAGATGTTGGCGTAGATCTCGCCCTCGACCCATTCGAGCTCGTTGAGCTGGTCGACCGGCTGGCCGTCGGCCGTCACGCGCAGGCGGCGCTGTTCCTTCAGCGTAAGCGGGTCGAGGAAGCGCAGCTCGGCGCTGCCGTCGCTCATGATGATGGCGCGGCCGTCCTGGGTCAGGCCCCAGCCCTCGCCCTTGTAGTCGAACAATTGCTGCACGGC
The DNA here is from genome assembly GCF_016461825.1 of Rugamonas violacea. GTDB lineage: Bacteria > Pseudomonadota > Gammaproteobacteria > Burkholderiales > Burkholderiaceae_D > Rugamonas. The sequence continues at coordinate 15,978 of NZ_JAEMNU010000142.1, forward strand.
GAAGCTGTTCTGGTCGAGCACATAGCCCAGCTCGGACTGCCAGGTCACGCCGATCAGGCGCTTGTCCCATTGGGTGATGCCCTCGCCGAACACGGCCGGCGACAGATTGGTTTGCTGCAGCACCTCGCCCGTCTCCAGTCTGACCTTGCGCACCGACGAGCGGCCCTGCAGGCCGGTGCTTTCGTACAGCACGCCCTGGTCGTAGAACAGGCCCTGGGTGAAGGCGTTGGCGTCGTGCGGATAGGCGTGCAACACCTCATAGCGGTAGACCGGAACGGCCGAGGCCGATGTCAAGCTCGGCGCGCGCGAGGCGGCGCCGGCGACGTGGGCCAGGGTCAGCAGGCTGAGCAGTTTGAGCAAAAAGGCGCCGGCGGCGCGCGGCGAGGGCGCTCTCATCGTCCTAGCCGCGCACCGGCGTGGCCTGGTAGTTATTCTTCACGCGCACATAATGCTCGGCCGAGTATTGCAGGTAGGCGATCTCTGCCGCGCTCAGCTCGCGCACCTTGACGGCCGGCCGGCCGACATACAGGTGGCCGCTCTTCAGCACTTTGCCGGGCGGCACCAGGCTGCCGGCGCCCAGCATCACATGGTGTTCGACGACGACGTCGTCCATGACGATGGAACCCATGCCGATCAGGCAGGCGTCGCCGATGTTGCAACCGTGCAGCTGCACGCCGTGGCCGATGGTCACGTAGTTGCCGATGGTCAGCGGCGAGCCCTCCGGCTTGGCCGCGTTCTTGTGCGACACGTGGCCCATGGTGAAGTCCTGGATGTTGCTGCTGTGGCCGATGGTGATGCGGTTGACGTCGCCGCGCAGCACGGCGTTGCACCAGACCGAGCTGTGGTCGCCGATGCGCACATCGCCGATGACGCAGGCGCTGTCGTGCAGATAGACCTGGTCGCCGATGACGGGGAAGCTGTCGAGGTAGGGGCTGAGGGGCATGGTGCTCGTTTGTCGTGTGGATGGGAAGGGGCCGCGTCGGTCGGCTTGGTGTTGCGCCGCCAGTGTAGCCGAGCCTTGCCTTTCGTGCCATATGGCGGGCCGGCGCGGCGCCGCGATTATCCATCGGGACAAGGAATCAGGTCGCGTTCCGCGTGGCACACTGGCCTTGTCATTCAATCATTGTCATTCGCTCTATATGGATATTTTTGCTAAGGATATTCCCGGATACCGGTTACCATTCAATTGTGCCAATTGGTATTTGTTGCGATAGGGATGGAGGCGGACATGGTGAGAGCTTTAGGATCGAGTACGCTGGCTACCAGCGCTGCGTCGACTGGCAACAGTGCGATTGCAGGCTTGCAAAAGAAAAATTGATTAGCGCTGATCTTCATCTACCAACCTGAGCGACGCCTCAGTTCGCCTGCCGGTCGCGGCGGCGGCGTACAGGAAGCGCCGCAGGATGGCGGACAGGTCGA
>NZ_JAEMNU010000143.1 GCF_016461825.1 Rugamonas violacea
CTGCTGCCGTGGAATGTGAAGGATTTGCATACCCCGGATTTAACCAGCATTCTGCCTGGCTGAATAGGTTGGGGTTCGTGGAGCGCTTACGTTTATTATTAGGCCGGCACCAGGAGTTCAGGGGAATGCAGGCGGTGCGTTTGAAGTCGTCGTCAAGCCAAATGGAGTCCAGGTTAACGCATTCAATGGGATTGGCGGAAAAAAAATGAATACGATCTTAGCATCTGAAAAAGCGTTCAGCTTGGCTGAGAATTTGGAGCAAGCAGGTTTCACTGAAAGCGCGGAAGCAATCCGTATAGCGATTTACGGTGGTGCAACGGGGTTAGAAATCGGCTTTCGATTAAGGCATCAACTTACTTTACTTCGAACTGAAGAACGAATTCCAAAGGATTCTCTGTTGAAGTTAGAAGAGATACAAAAACTCCTGAAGTAAGGCCGGAAGTCGGATTCAAACCCGGCACTCGGACGCGAGCTAGGCAAGCCAGCACTTCGCGCACTCATGCGAGGCGAAGCCTTGCGTGTGTTGGGTTAATGTTGGGTTTGCGTTCGACCCGGCTAACGGCGAAGCGCGGATGCAAGCGCCCTGGCGCGCGCGCCGTACCTCTGGCCGAAGCCGTGCGCCCCGGGGCGCACATGCCGGCCTGGCAGCCGCGCAGGGGCGCCAGACATAACGCCTGTTCCGCGAAGTCGGCCCACCAAGCGCAGCGACTGGTCGGGGTCACGGCGCGCGCGCCGACGGCGCTTGCACCCGCGCGGTGCCGTCAGCCAGGTCGAACGCAAACCCAACTTCAACAGTCAACCCCAGCGCAGCGCCCTGCGGGCGCCGCGCATCATGCCGCCAACAAGTCGTGCAGCAAAGGCGCTTCGCTGCATTTCTCCCAAAGGTCACAAAGACAAGTCCAAATAACCTTGCCCAGTATGGAGGTCACGATGTTAGACACGAGGTTCTGTTTGTTGGTGCCAGTACGTTTCTTAGTGCTCTTCGACATGGTGATACCTCATAAAAGTTGATCGAGGCGTGATCATCCACCGAGCTGAAAGAAAACTTGGAATTTAGTTTGTGCGGGAAAATCCGCACATCAAAGCCCTTGCGTCCGCGCGCGCAATCGGCCAAACTCGCGTCCAGGATTTTTTCGCTCTTTAACATCAATGCACCCGGGCCGACCGGCCCGCCAGCCCGCATCGCGCCTGGGTTTTCGGCTCCGAATTACGACCGTTCACGTCGGGGCCACGGATTGCTACAGATGCGTTCGGCAATGCGCTGGGGTCCAGCTTGGCGGAAGCTTCGAACGGTAGTGCACGGGGGGCTCAACTTGAGGCCGACCAGAAGCGTGCCGGGGCAGAAGATGCTGCGGCTCAGCGCTGGGCGTTCGAGCAAGAATCGAAGGCGCAGAACGCTGCACCTGTGGTCGTAACGTCGCCGCAATCTGAAAATGGCGTGTCAGCAGTTGACGATCCGAATATGCAGACCGTCATTGTTCCGGGCAAGCGCATGAGTGCTCAAGAGAGGGAGGACTACGATAAGTACGCAATGCGCATGTCAATGCTTCAGACATCGACAGCTTCTCGCTCGAATCGTTCCAGTGGAAAAGCACCTGCAGCAAGCCCATACCCAACGCTATCGGCCAATGAGGTCAAGTTGATGAGCCGCATGTTGAACGGGGCACCGGGAGCAGGTGGTAACGGAAGTGTCGTGTCGAAGCTGTCGTCCGGTCTCTCGCCATCACCGTTTGGTCGCGACCCTAGCTACGGCCCAGTGGACGTGCGGGGAGGCCCTGAAAGTTTGCGTTCGATCTATACGGTTCCGCAAGACATCCCAACGAACCTCTTGCATCCTGGCGAGAATATCAAAGGCAACTTGTTCTGTAACTGTTCAGCCGCTATGCAGCAGGCATGATCGGATCGCCAATAAATGCACGGTACAGCACGTCGAGCATGCTGTGGCCTTGCTTGCGCAG
>NZ_JAEMNU010000144.1 GCF_016461825.1 Rugamonas violacea
CGAACGAAGTGTCGTCAGCAATGGAGTCGGCGTAGTCGTTCAGGTACTTCATCATTGCGCCGATGCGCGCCTTGCCAGTGTAGGCGTTGGCTAAGTCAATGGAACCGTCAAAGTCCAGCGAACGGGGAGCGATTCCGGTTGGAATGTCCCTGGTGCCGACGCCTGTGATGTAGCGCTTGTAGCCCTGGTACAAGTCTCCAAATTTGACCACATTGGTGAGCAGTTTTTCGTCATGCAAATCGTTTCCCGATCCATCGAACGCGAACAGTATCAACCCGTCCGGGTCGACGTACTTGAGCGGGTTGCCGCCGACGTAGGCATAGCTGTTGGCGCCGGCACGCAGTCCCAGCGGGTCGGGTGTCAGGTAGCGCCCGCGCGCGGGGTCGTAGTAGCGCTGGCCGTTGTAGTGGAGGCCGGTTTCCTGGTCGGCATACTGGCCGGGCAAGCGCAGGTTGAACTGGAAGGCGTCCGACGGGGTGCCGGTTTTGTTCAGCACCGCAGTAGAGATGAGCTTGCCGAAGGCGGCGTAGTCGGCCCGCCAGAGCGGCTTTCCTTGCGCGTCGCTGACGAGTTCGGTGACGCCCAGATGGTTGTTGTGCAGGTAGGCGATGGTGTCGCCGTGGCCGAACCATGCGTGCCAGATGGCGGCGACATCGGCGAGGAAGCGGGCTAAGCCGGTACGTTCGCCGGTGGCGGCGTCCTGTACCCGCGAGTCGATGATGGCGACCGGTTGGTCGGCCAGGTACACATACTGGCGCCGTATCTTGCCCTGGCCGTCCAGTTCCGCGACGAGCTTCCTGTTTTCGTACAAATAATAGCTGTGCTGGTCCACGGTGGTCTTGGCGATGCGTTCGCCACGGTGGTTGTAGCGGTAGCGGGCGAGAGTGTGCGCGCCGTTCCGCACCGCCAGCAGCCTGCCGAGGGCATCCCATTGATACGACCTTGCCCCGATGGACTGGGGCTGGCCTGCGGCGTCGTAATCGGAATGGATGGCGCCAGCGCTGGACTGCGCCTGCCAGCGGTCTTCCCCCTGTGCGTAACTGCTGCGGACCGTGCCGCTCTGCAGGTCGCCCTGGTCGGCGATGTCCTCTTGGCCGAGCAGGCGGTTGCCGTTGCCGTCGTAGTGATAGCGCGCCCAGTTGGCGCGGCTGAGCATGGTCGGCGCCGTCCCAGTTGGCACCGTCCCCGCCACGATCAGCCGGTCCTGGGCATCGTAGGCGTAGTTGCTGGCCGCATCGCGGTCTTGCGTGTGCAGCAGATTTCCCTGCATGTCCCACAGGTAGCGATGGTCGAGGACGGCGTTCGGGTCCAGCGGCAGTCCGAGGGCGCCAGGCATCGCCGTTTGCATCGCCGGCCGCACGGCCGACGGGGCCGCCGTCGCCGCCGTCGCCGTCGCCGTCGCGGCAGCCGCCGGACTGATGCCCAGCAGGGATTCCAGCGCGGCGCTGCGCGGCTCGCCGCCCGCCGGCCGTCGCGGGTCGCGATGGACGATGCGCGCCAGCGCGCCCTCCCGGCTGCGCTGGTAGTGCGCCTCGATACCGTTGCCGTAGACCATGCGCTTGAGGCCGACGACATCGCGCTCCAGCTTGTGGACGATGGGCTGCGCGGGCAAGAGCCAGCGCAGCCAGGAGGTTTGCACCGCGTGGCGCTCAAGCGCGGTCACCTGGTTCTGCCCGTTGCGCAGGTAGTCCAAGGTGCTGCCGTCGGGCAGGCCGATGCCGGCCAACTGCCCCAGGGCGTCGTAGCTGTAGCGCGTTGTAAAGCTGGCGCGCGCTCCGCCGTCGAGCACCACCGTGACGATTTTGACGTTGAGGCGGCCTTGGCTGTCGTAGCCATAACGCTCGGACTGTTCCGGGTGGTCGATGGCGACGAGCCGCGCACCCTCGTAACGCCACGTGGTGGTGACCTGTTTTTTTGGTGTGCCCGCCGCGCTTGCCTCGGTGACGGTCTGCGCCACGACGCGGCCTTCCACGTCGTACTGGTAGCGGGCGCTATTGCCGATGGCATCCGTGCTGGCGACGAGCCGTCCCGCCGCGTCGAAGTTCCGCGTCGTCCTGCCGCTGTCGGCGCCGATGGTGGCCAACGTTTGGCCGAAATCGTCCCGGATATATCTGCTTGTCGCGCCGTCGGGCGCGATGACGGCGGCGGTGCGTCCGGCCGGGTCGAGTTCGAAGCGCGTCTCGGTGTTGTGCAGCCGCGCCAGCATGGTGTTGGCCGCCTCGGTCACGCCGATGATGCGGCCCATGTCGTCGTAGCGGTAACGTGTCACGCGGCCGAGCGCGTCGCTGGACTCGGCGGGCAGGCCTTGCGCGTTCCAATCGATGCGGCGCGTGCCGCCGTCCGGCGCGCCCACTTGGAGCAGGCGGCCGCGCCGGTCGTAGGCATAACGGCGCGTTTGCCGGATGGTGTTCGACATCGTCGTCGCTTCAACCAGCTGGTTTTCGGTGTCGTAGCGCCGGGTCGAGACGACGCCAAGCGCGGCGGCGGTCCAGGTGCGGCGGCCCGCGTCATCGTGGCCGAAGTGT
>NZ_JAEMNU010000145.1:0-35184 GCF_016461825.1 Rugamonas violacea
CGGTCACGTTCGCCCGGAATGGGCGGTCACGTTCAAATGGAATGACTGGTCACGATGCCGGAATCACTGGTCACGTTCGTCCGGAATACCCAGCAAGCTGCGCGGATAGCGGCTGCCGGTCAGTACTGCTCGCATCATGTCGCCGGCGAGCTGGGGCGCGATGTCGTCGGCCTTGCTCTTGTTGTCGTGGCTGGGCACGGTGGCGTGCAACAGGCGCCAGATGGCGGGCGCGGTTTTCCATGGTTGCGGCACGATGTCGAGATCCTGAAAATGTTCGGCGATGTGGCGGGCGAAGAATTCCAGACTACCGCTTTGCCAGAAGCGGATAGAGAGACGCGATGCGTTTGGCGCTAGACCGAGCACGAACAATTCTGTGTTGTCATCGAGATCCAAGTCTAGCTCGCGCAGTGGCTTGCCGGCGCTGATCGCTTCCAGTACCGTTCGCAGTTTTGCCGCCTCCCGGGCATCGTCGCTTGGCGGACTAAGCATGTTGAAAAGTAATGATTGCGCCTTGTCGCAGGCGTCCATCGAATTCGCCTGAGCCCATAATACGACGCTGGCGTCGCCAATTTGCAGGCGTTGGCGGTTGTGCTCGTCGCGCCGCAGCAGATGGTTGAGTACCATGCTGTAGCCGAAGGCGGCGGCTTCGGATACCGGCGCATTGTCGCCCTGTTGCTTGCCATAGGAGGCGAAGGCTTCCTGATTGAACGACACAATCGAGGCGCCCGAGTTTTGTGCTCCATTCACGCTGCGGATGGCTGGATGCAGCCGCGCAACGGGCAAGGTTTCGCCTGTCACCAGGCATAGCCCGGTCGCCGCCTGGGCGCCGGCGAGGACTTTGGCGCGCAGCACCTGCGCTGCCGGCAATTGATGGACATACTGTTGTTCGCCGTCCAGGCGGAAGACGATATCGTGGAGCTGCCCGCCGGCAGCGCCAAGCTCCGTTCCGCAGAAAGTCTCTGCGAACCGGGTCGCCATGTCGCCAACGGCTTGCAAATTCCCACTAAGTGGTTGCCAGTCCGATTTGTCGGCCTGATTGCCGGAGTGGGCATAGAAAGGTGGCATGGTGGGCTTATCCTATGGGGCGTGGATTCCGGGCGATGAACCACAGGCCGGGCTGTTGTGCTTTCTCCTAACGATAGGGGACTTTTGGATAAGCGTATTGTCGTGACTCATTGATCATTGATCTTCTTGATTAATGATAAATGTCAAATTCGCTTGGTACGGGAATGGCGGGGGTGACTTGCTTTATAGGAGTCGGCAAGCCGTCGTTGCGCATCGGCTAACCGCCGCGCGGGCGGGTGTCTGTCTATGCCGCTGGGCAGGATATGGCGTATAGGTTCCCGCCTGCGCGGGAACGACGGCGGCTGGTGGCGTCAGGCGGCCATCAGCCGCAGCGCCTGCGGCTTGCTCCACACCTGCTGGGCGACGCGCATCATGTTGCGGCCCATGACCATCTCGGCTTCGGCCTCGCTCATGCCGGTGCGGCGCAGGGCGGCGCCCAGCTCGCGCCACACCGACGGCGGCGTGAAGGTGGGCGGCTTGCTGGCGCTGTAGCCGGCCGAGGCGGGCCACCAGTGGCCGGGGTCGAAATGGCCGGGCGGCGTGTCGTCCAGGCCGCGCTGCTGGAAGCAGATGTCCAGGCCGATGCCGGCGTGGGCCACGCCGACCAGGTTGGCGATGTAGGCGGCGTGGCGCGCCACGTCGTCGGCGTTGGGGTGGCTGCTGCCGAGGAACCAGGACAGGCCGGAGACGCAGACCACGCCGCCGGTGGCGGCGCAGGCGCGGATCTGCTCGTCGTTGACGTTGCGCCCGTGCGGCACCAGCGCGTAGGGATTGGCGTGGCTGAAGATCACCGGCTTGCTGGAGGCGGTCATCACGTCCATGCTGCACAGGCGGCCGCTGTGGGCGCAGTCCATCAGGATGCCGGCGTCGTTGATCGCTTCGACCATGCGGTAACCCAGGCCGGTCAGGCCGCGCGGCACGTCGTGGCAGCCGTCGGCCACGCTGTTGTTGCGGTTGTAGGCGAGCAGGATCTGGCGCACGCCCAGTTCGGCGTACAGCGCCAGCATGTCCGGCTGGTCCATCAACATCATCGAGCCTTCCAGGTCGAAGCTGATGGCCATGCGGCCGTCGGCGGCGGCCTGGATGATGTCGTCGACGCTGGAGATGAGCACGAAGCGCTCGGGATTGGCGGCGATGGTGGCGCGGTAGCCGGCGATCACCGACATCACCTGCGACACCGGGTTCATGTCGGCGCCGACGTTGAGCGAGACGTAATTGACGCCGGCGGCGTGCAACTGGCTGACCGGCGTGAAATCGGCCTGGGGGTGTTGCGGCAGGCAGGCGTGGGCGTCCCAGTTGATCATGAATCCGGTCTCGGTTTGTCAAAATGTCATATTCCCACGAACGGCGGCAGGGCGCAATTGTAGAAACCACAATTGTGCACAGGCCGATTTCCTGTCCGCCGCCGGCGCCTGCTTTATACTGGCGGAAAATTCAACGCAATCACCGCATCATCAATACCCAATCAACGCCAAAGGCCATCATGTCATTTTCCTCGCTGGGCCTTGCTCCCTCCCTGCTCAACGCCGTCACCGCCAGCGGCTACACCGAACCGACCGCGATCCAACGCGAGGCCATCCCCGCCGTGCTGCGCGGCGAGGACGTGCTGGGCGCCGCGCAAACCGGTTCCGGCAAGACCGCCGCCTTCGCGCTGCCGCTGCTGCAGTCGCTGCTCGACAACCGCAGCGGCCCGCGCCAGCTGCATGGCCTGGTGCTGGTGCCGACGCGCGAGCTGGCCGCCCAGGTCGGCGAGACGATCCGCAAGCTGGCGCTGCACCTGCCGATGCAGGTCAAGGTCGCCATCGTTTTCGGCGGCGTCTCGATCAACCCGCAAATGATGGCGCTGCGCGGCGGCGCCGACATCGTCGTCGCCACGCCGGGCCGTCTGCTCGACCTGCTCGACCACAACGCGCTGAAGATCTCGCGCACCGCCATGCTGGTGCTCGACGAGGCCGACCGCCTGCTCGACCTGGGCTTCAGCGAGGAGCTGGGCCGCATTCTCGAACAACTGCCGACGCAGCGGCAGAACCTGTTCTTCTCGGCGACCTTTCCGCCGGAGGTGCAGGCGCTGGCCGACACCATGCTGCACCAGCCGACCCGCGTCGAGGTGCTGGGCGAGCCGGCCAGCAAGCCGGACATCGCGCAGCGCGCCATCATGGTCGACGTGCCGCGCCGCACGCAACTGCTGAAAAACCTGATCCTGCAGCAGCGCTGGAGCAAGGTGCTGGTGTTCGTCGCCACCAAGTACGCCGCCGAGCACGTGGCCGACAAGCTGCGCCGCAACGGCATTCCGGCCGGCGCCTTCCACGGCGAGTTGAGCCAGGGCGCGCGCGGCGAGGTGCTGGCCGAGTTCAAGGCCAGCCGCCTGCAGGTGCTGGTGGCCACCGACGTGGCGGCGCGCGGCATCGACATCGCGCGGCTGCCGGCGGTGGTCAACTATGACTTGCCGCGTTCGGCGGTCGACTACACCCACCGCATCGGCCGCACCGGCCGGGCCGGCGAGAAGGGCGTGGCGATCAGCTTCGTCAGCGCCGACACCGAGGCGCATTTCCGCCTGATCGAAAAACGCCAGGACATCCTGCTTGAGCGCGAGCAGATCGTCGGCTTCGAAGCGGTGGAGGAGGCGGCGCCGGTGGCGGCGGTGACCGATACGGTCAACGGCGGCATCAAGGGCAAGCGCAAGAGCAAGAAGGACAAGCTGCGCGAAGCCGCCGCGCTGGCCGGCGAGTAGGGGCGCTCGGCTAAGGCCTTGGATTCAAGGTGCCGGCGGCTACAAAACCACCCAGAGGCAGAGAGCCGGGGTCAGACCCGCTGGGTCTGACCCCAGTTTTGCACTTGTGGGTTGGCTTGGTTTAGCGGCATGCCGGGCAGACCTTGAGGCTCAAGGCTGCTCGGCCGCCAGGGCGATGCGGCGGCGGATGCGCTGGGCCTCCTGCGCGTCGCCGGCCTGTTCGGCGCGCTGCGCCTGCACTCCCAGCCAGGCCAACAAGGGCCGGCGCCAGCCTTGTGCCGACGCCGCCTCCACCGCGCCCGCCAACACCGGCGGGCTGGCGCGCCCGGCGCGCAACAACACGCCCGACGCAACCAGTTTTGACAGGGGATCGGCGATCGCCTGCACCGCAGCGGCGGCGCCGGCTTCGTTGGCGGCCGCCACCGGCTGGTGCTGCGGCGGTAGCAGCGCCGCGTCCTGCGCGGTGGCGCGGCCGGCCAGGTACGCGGCGTAGGCGCGGTCGGCCGGGCTGGCGTCCTGGCGCAGCTGTTCGAAACCGGGGCAGTCGTCGAAGGCCAGCGCGGCGACGTGGCCGGCGCAGCGCAGCAGCTCGGCGCGGATCACCAGGCCGGGCTGGCCGGTGCTGGCCAGGCTGGCGCGGGCGCGGCTGAACTCGGCCACTTCCACCTTGGCGTTGCCCTCCATGTAGGCCGCCTGCGCGCGATCGAGCGCGCTGTGGGCGTTCATCTGCCAGTCCGGCAGTGGTGGATTGTTGCCGCAGCCGGCCAGCAGAAATGCTGCGGCCAGGGGCGCGCCTGTGCTCAGGCGAAGCGTGATTCTCATGGCAGCTTGATCTCCGTGTCGCGTTTGAACGGCCATTTGCGGTTGATTTCGTTGACCAGCTGTTCGACCCGGCGCAAGCTGCTTTCGACCTCGGCGCGCAAGGTGCCCAGGTCGGCCGTGGCGACCCTGGCGTTGGCGCCGACGGCCTGCGCCTCGACCAGCACCGCGTCCATTTTTTTCAAACTATTGCGGGCGTCGGCCAGCAAGGCGTTCAGCTGCACCACGGTGGCCTGGGCGTCTGTCATCACGCCGTCCTTGCCGAAGACGCGGCGGTCGGCGTTGCCGATCAGGCTGTCGGCCTTGAGCGCCAGCGCGTCCACCGTGAGCAGCAGCTTGCTGGCCCGTTCGACCAGCTGCTGCGCCTGTTTGTCGTCGCCGGCGAGCAGGCCCATGGCGCCGGCCGGGCCGTTGATCTTGTCGGTCAGGCCCTTGAAGTTGCGCAGGCTGGCATCCAGCGCGGAGTTTTCCGCCGTCAGGTTGCTGAGGTTTTGCAGCAGCTCCTTGGCGGCGGCCAGCAGGCGCGGGATCTCGGCGCCGGCGTCGCCCACCAGCAGGCCGCGCACGGCGCCGTCGTCCAGCGGCGGATCGGTCGGGATGCCGCTGAAGGCGCGCAGGCGGGCGCCGCCCACCAGGCCGCGCTCCAGCGTGAAGATGCTGGTGGTGCGCAGCCAGTGGGCGTCCTTGCGCGGCACGTCGATGACGATGCGCGCCTTGCCGTCGCCGGCCAGCTCGATGCGGCGCACGCGGCCGACCGGGAAGCCGGCGAAGGTGACGTCCATGCCGACCACCACGCCCTCCGAGTCGTCGGCCTGCAGCAGCAGGGTCTGGGTCGCCTCGAAGGCGCCGCGCGCGTACATCAGGTAGAGCGCCGAGCCGACCAGCAGCGCCACCATCAGTCCCAGCAACAGGGCGGCCTTGAACTCGGCGTTGCGGATCGGCGGCGGCTCGGGCGGAATCAGGGGGGAGGGCGTGGTGTCGGTCATGTCGGGTGGCGCGCGCAGGCGCTCAGTAGTAGTTGCCCATCAGGGAGGCGATTTCGATCAGCAGGATGACGCCGAACACGCGCACCATGTCGTTCAAGCCGTGGCTGGCGCGGGCGCGGTAGGCGGCGCCGTCGTGGAAGGACGAGGCCATCGGGATCAGGCCGGCGGCGAGGCTGAAGAATACGATCTTCAACATCAGGATCAAGGCGACGGCCGGGTTGAACACCTGGCCGACGACGCGGGTGTAGCCGTCCAGCGCCCACGGCGTGAAGCCGTACAAGGACAGGTAGGCCAGCAGCAGCGTCAGCACGCAGCTGACCGCCGCCAGCAGCCAGACGGCGAACACGCCGGCCGCCACGCGGGGAAAATATTCGCCGCGCAGTAGCGCCATGCCGCTGGCCTGCGGACCGAAGTCGCCCTCGGCGCGGCGCTGCGCCAGCTCCAGGCCGGTGGGCAGCGTGCTGCGCAGGGCGACGAAGGCGGCGGCGGTGAGCGGGATCAGTTCCAGCACCAGCACGCGCACCACCATCTCCAGCGCGAAGCGCGACAGGCCGTAGCTTTGCGAGGTGACCACGACGATGCGGATCAACACCAGGCTGATGAGCGCGGCCAGCACGGTGAACCACAACAGGTTGGGCGCGGTCGCTTGCACCAACTGGCGCGCCAGCGCGGGGCGCAGCGGCCGGCGGTAGCTGCTCGGCATCAGCGCCAGCTCCAGCATCAACACGGCGAAGTGCAGCAGGCGCCACCAGCCGACCAGCCAGCTCATGGCGGAACGGTGCAGGCGGCGCAGCGCGGCCGGGATGGCTGTGGATGAAATCATATTGGCATCTTAGCATTGCGCGGCGCCGCCGGCGCGTCCGGCTGGCCGCTCTGTTCTACTGCGGCGGGAAGGTGTCGATGATGGCGTCGGCCACGGCGCGCACGCGGGCGCTGCGACTCAGGTCGCTGTGCATGACCAGCCAGGTGTCGTAGTGTTCGACCCGTTCGGGCCAGATGCGCACCAACTGCGGGTCGAGGTCGGCCATGTGGCAGGGCAGCTCGCCGATGCCGATGCCGGCCCGCGTCGCCTCGATCAGCATCATGCCGCTGTTGACCTCCATCGCCACGCGGGCGTTGGCGACCGGCTCGCCGCAGATCTTTTCGCGGTGGCGCGGCGCGATGGTGCTCTGGTAGATCACGATGTCGTGGCCGGCCAGCGCGGTGCCCTGTTGCGGCTCGCCGCGTTCGCGCAGGTAGCCGGCGGTGGCGTACAGGCCCATGTCGCGGCGCGTCAGATGGCGCGAGATCAGGTCCGGGCTGGTGGGGCGCAGGGTGCGCACGGCCAGGTCGGCCTCGCGCCGGGTCAGGCTGGAGATCTGCGTGGTGGTGCTGAGGACGATGCGTATCTCCGGATGCATCACGTGCAGGCGTCGCAGGGCGGCGATGACGAAGCTGCTGGCCATGGTGTCGGTGGTGGCGACGCGGACGATGCCGGACAGGCGGTTGTCGATGCCCTGCATTTCGCGCTGCAGCTGGTCGGCGGCCTGTTCCATCAGCTCGGCGGCGGTCAGCGCCAGCTCGCCGGCCGGCGTGGCGACGTAGCCGGACGGCGTGCGCAGGAACAGGCGGGCGCCCAGCGAGGCTTCCAGCGCGGCCAGGCGGCGGCCCACCGTGGCTTGGTCGATCAGCAGCGCGGCGGCGGCGCCGCGCAGGGTGCCGGCCCGGTAGATGGCGAGAAAAACCCGGGCGTTGTCCCAGTCCATGGCGGCGCTCCTTGCAATGTGCGGGCGGGTTAAGGTGACCTTGATGCATTTTTGCATCAGGGTGCCGATGTTATGCGTATTTACTGCATCACGCAAGCGGCCTACCATGCGGCTGGTAACCTCTCGCACCATAGGATAGCCATGACCGCTCCGCAAAAACTCCCCGCCGCCACAGCCGCCACAGCCGCCACAGCCGCCACAGCCGCCACCACATCGGCCGCCATCGCCAAGCCGGCCGTGCCGGCCCTGTTGGTGTTGATGACGCTGGCGATCGGCTTCGTCATGGCGATGATCGACGTCACCGCCGTCAACACCGCCCTGTCCGACATCTCTCTCGACCTGGCGGTGCCGCTCACCGGCCTGGTCTGGGTGGTCGACGGCTACACGCTGACCTTCGCCGCGCTGCTGCTGGCCGGCGGCGCGCTGGCCGACCGCTATGGTCCGAAGAGCGTCTACCAGGGCGGACTGGCACTGTTCATCGGCGCCTCCGTGCTGTGCGCGCTGGCGCCCAGCGGCAACGCGCTGATCGCCGCGCGCCTGTTGCAAGGGGCCGGCGCCGCCTTGTTCATGCCCAGCTCCCTCAGCCTGTTGAGCCACGCCTACGACGACGACCACACCCGCGCCCGCATGCTTGGCACCTGGTCGGCCATCGTCGGTTGCGCCTCGTCGGCCGGCCCGCTGGTGGGCGGCATTCTGGTGCACAGCTTCGGCTGGCGCAGCGTGTTCTGGGTGAATGTGCCGATCGGCCTGCTCGGCATCGTGTTGACGCAGACGCTGTTGCCGGCCACGCCGCGCCACGCGCGCGCCCTGTCCTTGCTGAGCCACGCGCTGGGCGTGCTGGCGCTGGCGGCGTTGAGCTTCGTGCTGATCGAGGGGCCGGCGCTGGGCTGGAGCTCGGTGGCGGTGCTGACGGCGGCGCTGCTGACGGTATGCTCCGCCACGGCGCTGCTGCGGCGCGAACGGCGTGGCGCCCACCCGCTGCTGCCGCGCGCGCTGTTCGCCAGCGCCACCTTCGGCGCCGCCAACGGTGTCGGCTTCCTGATCAATTTCGCGGTGTTCGGCCAGCTATTCTTGTTGAGCTTATTTTTGCAGCAGTCGGGCGGGGCCGACGCCTTGCACACCGGGCTGCAACTGGTGCCGATGATGGCCGCTTTCGCCGCCGGCAATCTGCTGTCGGGACGGATCTCGGCGCGGGTCGGCGTGCGGCCGCCGATGCTGTACGGTTTGGGCGTGGGTCTGGCGATGGCCTTGCTGCTGCTGGCTTTCCTGCGGCCGGACACGCCTTACCTGATGCTGGTGTCGGGAACGATGGCGATGAACCTGGCCATCGGTATCGCAATACCGGGCATGACGGCGACCGTGATGCAGGTGGCCGGCCGGCTGCATGCCAACAGCGCGGCCGCCGCCTTGAACGCCAATCGCCAGATCGGCGCTTTGGTCGGCGTGGCGATGATGGGCAGCGTGCTGCATATGCTGCCGACGTGGCAGTGGCGCCTGCCGCTGGCCTTCGCCATGATCGCGCTGGCCTACGCCGGCGGCTGGGCGCTGGTGTACCGCCACGTCAGACTGGCCCGGCCCCAGGCGCCGTCGATGCCGGCGGCCGAGGCCTGAGGCCTGAAGGGCGAATCCAGCCGCTTACTCGCCCCGCTGGCGGCGCCAGCTGATCATCTCGGCGATGGTCAGGATCGGCATGTCGTGCAGTTCGGCGAAGCGTTCGATCGCCTCGCCGCGCATCATGCTGCCGTCCGGGTTCATCAGCTCGCACAGCACGGCGGCCGGTTGCAGGCCGGCCATCGTCGCCAGGTCGACCGAACCTTCGGTGTGGCCGGCGCGGGCCAGCACGCCGCCCGGCGTGGCGCGCAGCGGGAAGACGTGGCCCGGGTGGACCAGGTCGGCCGGCTTGGCGTCGGCGGCGATGGCGGCGCGCACCGTGGTCAGGCGGTCGGCCGCCGAAACGCCGGTGGTGACGCCGTCGCGCGCCTCGATCGAAACGGTGAACGGGGTGCCGTAGCGGCTGCCGTTGTCGGCGGCCATCGGCGGCAGTTCGAGCTCGCGCACCCGTTCGGCGCTCAGGCACAGGCAGACGATGCCGCTGCATTCGCGGATCAGCAGGGCCATGCTCTCGACAGTGACTTTTTCGGCGGCGAGGATCAGGTCGGCCTCGTTCTCGCGGTCGAAATCGTCGAGCAGGATCACCGGCACGCCGGCGCGCATGGCGGCGAGGGCGGCGCCGATGCGGCCCTCCAGGTCGGTGGAATGGAGTTGGTGGGACTGGTTGGTGGCTAACATGTGGAACGCTCCTCGCTCAATGGCGAAAAACGCGACAGGGCAAGCGGATACGCGCGGCCGCCCGCGCCGACGCATCGGACAGGGGACCGCGTACCGCACATCTTCTTTCATCCGGACTATACCGTCGGCCCTGGAGTCGCACCAGATCTGCTGACCCCGCCGGCACACTGCCCGGCGGGCGCTCGCGGGCTTGACCGTTGCCGGTCTTACCGCCGGTGGGGAATCGCACCCCGCCCCGAAGACGTATTGTTGTGCCTGCCGGATGGCAAGCGGGGGTAATTCTAGCGCAGATCGACAAATTGGGTGTACTGTTAGCCGTTTTCCACCCGACCCGATTCCGCATGACTCTCCCCACCTTGCGCAGCACCTCCGCAGCGGCCATGCTGGCCTGCTGTCTCCTCGGCCAAGCCCATGCCGCCGGCAGCGCGGCCACCGTGCCACCGGCGGCGACAACGCCGGCGGCGGCCGCAGTGGCGCCGCTGCGCCTGGACGCGGCGCTGCCGGTCGGCCCGCAGGTCAAGCTGGGCAAGCTGGCCAACGGCCTGAGTTACTACATCCAGCGCAACGGCCGGCCGGAGAAAAAGCTGGAGCTGCGGCTGGTGGTCAAGGCCGGCTCGATCCTGGAGGACGAGGACCAGCTCGGCCTGGCCCACTTCACCGAGCACATGGCCTTCAACGGTAGCAGCCATTTCAAGCGGCACGAGCTGGTGTCCTATCTGCAGGCGGCCGGCGTCAAGTTCGGCGCCGATTTGAACGCCTACACCGGCTTCGACGAGACGGTCTACATCCTGCCGCTGCCGACCGACGATCCGCAGTTGGTCGCGCGCGGCTTCCAGGTGCTGGAGGACTGGGCCCATGGCCTGTCCTTCAACCCGGCCGACATCGACAGCGAGCGCGGCATCGTGCTTGAGGAACTGCGGCTGGGGAAGGGCGCGACGGACCGCATCAACAAGGTGCTGCTGCCCAAGGTGCTCAACGGCTCGCGCTACGCCGAGCGTCTGCCGATCGGCAAGGAGGAGGTGTTGAAGACCTTCAGCCCGGACGCCATCAAGCGCTTTTACCATGACTGGTATCGGCCCGAACTGATGGCCGTGGTGGTGGTCGGCGACATCGACCCGGCCGAGGCGGAGCGCTTGATCGCGCAGCACTTCGGCCCCTTGAAGAACCCGGTGCCGGCGCGGCCGCGCCCGGTGGTCGAGATGCCCGAACCCGCCGCCTCGGAGAGCCTGGTGGTGACCGACAAGGAGGCCGGCGCCAACGCCATCTACATCCGCTACCCGATCCAGGCCAAGGCCGAGCCGAAGACCGTCGGCGAGTACCGCCAGGCCCTGGTCGAGAACCTGTATGGCTTCATCCTCGGCCAGCGCATGCACGAGTTGACGCAGCAGGCCAAGCCGCCCTTCATCCAGGGCGGCAGCGGCATGGGCACGGTGGTGCGCGGCTACCGCTCCTTCACCGCCAGCGCGGTGCTGGGCCAGGGCGGCTACGCGCCCGCCGTCGGCGCGTTGATGGAGGAGGGCCAGCGGGCGCGCCAGTTCGGCTTCAGCGCCGCCGAACTGGAACGGGCCAAGAAGACCATGCTGCGCAACTACGAGCGCCTGTACCAGGAGCGCGACAAGATGGACTCCGCCGCCTACGTCGGCGAATACCTGCGCCATTTCCTGGCGCAGGAAGCGATTCCCGGCATCGACAACGAGTACCGCTACGCCGGCCAGCTGGTGCCCGGCATCACGCTGGAAGAGGTCAACGCCGCCGCGCGGCTGGCCATCCCGGCCGGCGGCAACAAGCTGGTGGTCTACACGGGAGCGCAGCGCGAGGGCGTGGCGCCGCCGCTGGCGGCCGAGCTGCTGGCCGCCGTCAACGCCGCCGAGAAGACCGGCGTCAAGGCGCGCGAGGAGAAGGTCTATGCCAGCGTGTTGATGGAGCGGCCGCCCAAGGCCGGCAGCATTGTCAAGCAAAGCCGCGACGAGCGGCTGGGCCTGACCGAGCTCACCTTGAGCAACGGCGTCAAGGTGGTGCTCAAGCCGACCGACTTCAACAACGACCAAGTGCTGATGAGCGCGGTGCGCTTCGGCGGCCAATCGCTGTTCGACGAGGGCGACATCTTCAACGCGCGCTACGCCAGCGCCATCGTCGGCCAGATGGGGGTGCTCGACTACTCGCCGAGCGACCTGTCCAAAATCCTGGCCGGCAAGGCGGCCGGCGCCGGCACCACGCTGGGCTGGCTCAGCGAGACGGTGTCCGGCCGCGCCGCCAGCGCCGACGTCGAGACCATGCTGCAGCTGGCCTACCTGGAGATGACGCGGCCGCGCCAGGACGCGGCGATCTACAGCGCCTTCATCGACAAGCAGCGCGAGCTGGCCAAGACCAGCCTGACGCGGCCCGAGGCGGTGTTCAACGACGCCATCGCCGGCGCCCAGTTCAACAACCATCCACGGGTGGCGCGCGCGCCCCGGCCGCAGGACTTCGACCACGTCGACCTGGCGCGCGTGATGGAGATCTACAACAGCCGCATGGCCAGCGCCAAGGACTTCACCTTCTTCCTGGTCGGCAGCTTCGACGTCGAGCGGATCAAGCCGCTGCTGGCGACCTATCTGGGCGGCCTGCCGACGCCGGACGTGGCGGCCGGCTACAAGGACTTGGGTGTGCGGCCGGCGCGCGGCGTCATCAAGAAGGAAGTGCGCTTCGGCGCCGAGGCCAAGAGCCTGGTGGCGCTCAGCTTCACCGGCGACGCGGTCTACTCGGAGGCCGAGCAGATGCGCGTGCGCGCGCTGGTCGAGGTGCTCAACCTCAAGCTGGTCGAGGTGCTGCGCGAGCAGATGGGACTGATCTACAGCGGCGAGGTGGCCGGTGGGCTGGCCAAGATTCCCTATCCGGGCTATGCGATCAACATCAAGCTGCCGTGCGGCCCGGAGAACGTCGACCAGGTCATCGCCGCCACCTTCGCCGAGATCCGCAAGGTGCAGCAGCAGGGCGTGACGGCGGCCGACCTGGACAAGGTCAGGGCCGGCTGGGCCAAGTCCTACCGCAAGGGCCTGCGCGAGAACGGTTACTGGCTGGCGCAGCTGCAAACGGCCCTGGTCAACGGCAGCGACCCGGCCGCGCTGCTCGACTTCGAGGCGCGCGCCAACGCCATCACGCCGGCCGAGCTGGCCGAAACGGCGCGGCGCTACTTCGACATGGACAACTACCTGCAGGCGGTGCTGTATCCGCAGGCGCCGGCCAAGCGCGGCGCCGACTGATGCGGCGGCGCCGGGTGGAGCTGCTACACTACGGGCTGGCACCGTTTGGCGTGCGTGAATTTGGCAAGAGGTATCAAGATGGCGAAGAAACAAGAAGAGCTGGACCCGGAAACCATGGCACTGATTAACTGGTGCATCGAGGTGGAAGGCTTCCTGGTGGCCGGCGGCGCGACGCAGGAGCAGGCGCAGGAACACATCGAGGAACAGGTCGAGTGGTTCACCGACCAGTTCTACGACGGCCTGACGCCGGAAGAAGCGGCCAAGGAAGCACTGGCCTGATCGGCCGGCCGGCGCGCCGCTTATTTTGTCGATATTGATATCGCGGTCATGCCGCGCGCCGTCCGCCGATGAACCGCCCAGCCGACCCACATAGCAGCGCCAACGCCTTCCGGCCGGATCTGGTGCGCTGGCGCCAGCTCGTTGCGCCGGCCTGGCTGGCCGCGCTCAACGCCGGCATGCCGGTGGCGGCCGCGCCACCGCCCGGCTGGCGGCTGTTCGAGGTGGGTTGCGGCGGCGCCGCGTTGTTCGCGCAGGCGCACATCCCCGGCGCCGGCTACATCGACACCGCCGAGTTGGAGCAGGAACCCTTGTGGAACAAGGTGTCCGACCGGGCGTTGCTGCGCCTGCTGCTGCGCCTCGGCGTGCGCCACGACGGCTGCGTCGTGTTGTATGGCCGCAGCACGCTGGCCGCCGCGCGCGCCGCCCATCTGCTGCTGTACGCCGGCGTGCGCGACGTGCGCCTGCTCGACGGCGGCTTCGCGCTGTGGCGGGCCGGCGGCCATCCGCTGCAGGCCGGCGCGCCGCGCCAGCACGATGGTGCCGCCGACTTCGGCGCGCCGTTTCCGGCGCGGCCAGACTATCTGATCGATACCAAGGGCGCCAAGGCCCTGCTGGCCTGCGCCGATGACAGGCTGGTGAGTATTCGCAGTTGGAGTGAACATACTGGCAAGATTTCGGGGTATAGTTACATCGAGGCCCGGGGCGAGATTCCCGGCGCGCTGTGGGGCAGGGCGGGCGACGACGGCGACGTCAACAGCATGAGCGCCTTCCACCTGGCCGACGGCCGCATGCGTCCGGCCGGCGAGATCCGCGAGCAGTGGCGCCAGGCCGGCATTGTCGGCGCCGGCCGCACCGCCTTCTACTGCGGCACCGGCTGGCGCGCCTCGTTGGCGTTCTTCTACGCCTGGTTGATGGACTGGCAGGGCATCAGCGTCTACGACGGCGGCTGGTGCGAATGGAGCCGCGACCCGGTCAACCCGGTGCAGCGCATGCAGACCGGCTGAAGCCGGCGCGAGTGCGGCTGTGGGCGGCACGATCCGAATCGAGAGGAGAGACGATGGATGAAGTCAGCATCGGCGCGGCGCCAGGTTTGGCCGGCAGTGGACCACAGGAGCAACCGCAGCGCACGCTGCGCAAGGTGGCCGACCTGCCGGGGCCGAAGGGCAGCCCGGTGATGGGCAACGCCAAGGCGATCAACTCGACCCGCTTCCACCGCGTGCTGGAGGACTGGAGCCGCGAGTTCGGTCCGCTCTACCGCTTCCGCATCCTGCATCGCAACGTGATGGTGACGGCCGAGCGCGACGTCATCGCCGCGCTGCTGCGCGACCGGCCCGAAACGATGCGGCGGCCGTCGCGCACTTCGCGCATGTTGGAGGAGATGGGCACGCGCGGCCTGTTCAGTGTCGAGGGCGACGAGTGGCGCCGCCAGCGCAAGCTGGTGATGCGCGCGCTGACGCCCGAAGTGATCCACAACTTCTTCCCGACCCTGGTGGCCTACACCGAACGGCTGCGTCTGCGCTGGCACAGCGCCGTCGCCGCCGGCCGGCCGGTCGACCTGGCGCGCGACCTGAAGGCCTACACGTTGGACGTCACCGTCGGCCTGGCGATGGGGCAGGACCTCAACAGCCTGGAGAACGAGGACAACCCGCTGCAGCGCGACATCGAATTCCTCTTCAACCGCTTGGCGCGGCGCCTGACCACGCCGTTCGCCTACTGGCGCGTGCCGCTGCTCAAGCGCGCCGTCGACCGCGAGGCCGACGCCGCCGCGGCGCGCATCCGCCAGGCCATCCTCGGCTTCATCGCCGAGGCGCGCCGCCGCATGGAGCGCAATCCGGCGCTGCGGCAGAAGCCGTCGAACATGCTGGAGGCGCTGATCGTCGCCTGCGAGGAGGGCGGCGAGGGCGCCGGTGCCGGCTTCGGCGACGAGGTGGTGGTCGGCAACGCCATCACCATGGTCTTCGCCGGCGAGGACACCACCTCCAACAGCATCGCCTGGTTGATCGATTTCCTGGCGCGGCAGCCGCGCGAGGCAGAGGCGCTGGCCGCCGAGAGCGCGCGGGTGCTGGGCCAGGCCGCCGTGCTGGACGACTACCGCAGCCTCGACCAGCTGCACTACCTGGACGCGGCGACGCGCGAGGCGATGCGGCTGAAGCCGGTGGCACCCATCATGGCGCTGCAGCCGACCCGCGACATCACGCTGGGCGACGTGGCCGTGCCGGCCGGGACCATCATCTTTTGCCTGCTGCGCCATTGCGCCGAGCGCGGCGGCGAGTTCGAGCAGGCGGAGCAGTTCCGCCCCGAGCGCTGGCTGGACGGCGCCGGCGGCGCCGGCGACGACCCGGCGCGCAAGCTGTTCCCCTTTGGCGGCGGGCCGCGCTTCTGTCCGGGACGCTACCTGGCCATGGCCGAGATCAAGATGGCGATGGCCATGCTGGCGAAGAATTTCATCCTCGAAGCGATGCCGGGCGCGGCGCCGGCCGAGGAGACCTTCACCTTCACGATGACGCCGAGCACGCTGCCGGTGCGCCTGCGGGCACGCTGAGCGCCGGGCCGCACGCGCCCGGCCGCATAGCGAAACCGGCGCGCACGGCTAGACGCGGCGTCAAACCACACTTGAAAACATGCTAATCTAGGCTGGCCGACAACCCAAGCGGTGCCGGCCAGCCGTCCGCCCATCCACTGACAGCCGAGGAAGCCATGCTCAAGAAAACCGCCATTGCCGTTGTCGTGTTGATCGCGCTGGTGCTGCTGGTCGCGGCGCTGCAACCGAACAGCTACCGGGTCCAGCGCAGCGCCACCATCAAGGCGGCGCCGGAAAAGATCATGCCGTTGATTAGCGACTTTCACAACTGGACCACCTGGTCGCCGTGGGAGAAGCTCGACCCGGCGATGAAGCGCAGCTTTAGCGGCGCGGCGCGCGACCAGGGCGCCGTCTACGCCTGGGAGGGCAACGACAAGGTCGGCGCCGGCCGCATGGAGATCGTCGCGCTGGCCGCGCCGACGCGGGCGCAGATCAAGCTGGACTTTCTCAAGCCCTTCGAGTCGCACAACACCACCGAGTTCGTGCTGACGCCGCAGGGCCAGATGACGGTGGTGACCTGGACCATGTCCGGCCCGTCGAGCTTCGTCACCAAGCTGATGGGGCTGGTGACCAGCATGGACAGCATGATCGGCAAGGACTTCGAGACCGGCCTGGCCAATATGAAGGTGGCGGCCGAGCAGTAGCTTGTTCAACGCAGCCGGGGGAGGCGCGATGAAATCGACTATCCGACGGGCGTTGGCCGTGCTGGCCGTGCTGTCCAACACGGCGCCGGCGGCGCCGGCCAGCGCGGCGGCGGCGCCGCTGCGCGCCGACCATCCCATCATCGGCACCTGGCAGTTGGTGCTGCCGGACGGCGCCTGCCGCGAGATCTACCGCATGCACCCGGACGGCAGCAGCTTGGTCACCAGCGCGCAAGAGGTGGCCGAGTCGTCCTTCGAGATCGCCGACCAGCCCGACCCGCAGGGCTACTACAAGCAGGTCGACACCATCGTCAAGGACAACGGCAAGCACGATTGCAGCGGCGAGGTGACCCAGGCCGGCCACGTCAGCACCACCTATCTGTTGTTCCACCCCGGCGGCAATATGTTCCTGTCCTGCCTGGACCGCCAGGGCAAGCGCTGCATCGGCCCCTTCCTGCGCCTGCGCGGCGCCGAAACCTAGCGCCCGGCCGGCTTCAGTTGCGCTCGCGGTAGGCGCCCGGATTGACCCCGGCCCACTCGCGGAAGGCGTGGTTGAAGGCGCTCTGTTCCTGGTAGCCGAGCAGGAAGGCGATGTCGACCAGGCTCAGTCCCGGCTGGCGCAGGTAATCCTTGGCCAGCGCGAAGCGGGCCTGGTCGAGCACTTGTTGGAAGGTGGCGCCGGCCTCGCTGAGTTTGCGTTGCAGGGTGCGCGGCGACAGCTTCAATTCCTCGGCGATGGTGGCCAGCCGCACTTGGCCCTCGGCCAGCTTGCGCGCGATGGCGCCGTGCACCTGCACGCGGATGTCGGCGCCGGCGCGGGCGCGCAGCGCCAGCAGCTGCTCGGCGTGCTGCTGCAGCACCGGGTACAGGCTGACGTCGGCGTTCGGCACCGGCCAGGCCAGCAACTGGGCGTCGAAGCTGGCGACGTTGGCCGGCGCGCCGAAGCGCGGCACGGCGCCCAGCACGCGCAGGTATTCGGCGTCGCCGTGCGGGCCGGCGCCGGCGTGGGTCAGTTCCAATTGGGCCGGCGGCAAGGTCAGCCCGGCCAGCCAGTTGCCGAACACGCGGATGCCGGCGAACACGCTGTCGGCCAGGTGGCGTTGTCCGGCGCCGTAGTGGCTGTGCCAGGTGTAGTGGGCCAGGCCGTCGGCCTGGCGCAGCGCCGAGCGGCCCAGGTCGTGGGCCAACTGCTCGTAGCGCATGGTCTGCTCGAAGGCGTGGCCGAAGTCGCGGCAGCTCAGCAAAATCAAACCGTAGACGCTGTAGGTGCCCAGCTTGAAGCGCTCGCCGACGTGCAGGCCGAAGTGGGCGTCGTCGGCCAGCCGCGCGCCGACGTCGAGCAGGCGCACGTAGTCGTCGGCCGGCAGCGTGTCGGGCAGCGGCCACAGCGCGCCGGCGGCGAGGCCGGCGCCGCGTTCCAACTCGGCCGCCGGCACGCCGCGCGCGGCGGCCGCCTCCAGCAGCGGCAGCAGGTAGGAGCCGGCGACGCGGGCGCGGTGGCGCGGTTCAGGGAGCGGACTTGGCATGATCGAACAAGGCGAATGGCATGAATACGCAATACCGGTGAGGGGTTGTGTCTTATTCTGTTGTCATCAATCGACAGGTGCGCGCCAGTATAGCAAGCAAAGGCCGGCGCGCCGCAACGCAAACAGGAAAACCATGAGACGCTGGAACGGCTGGGGTGACGACACGATAGAATTTGCGCTCGACGCGGACGCGCTGGGCTTTCTGGCCCAGCGCATCGGCGCCGGCACGGCGGTAATCGACGCCGCCTTCGAGCAGGCCTGCGCCCGGTTGCGGCCGTCGCGCCTGGCGCCGCACCGGTTGATCGACACGGCCGGCGCCGTGCGGCTGCGCCACGCCCTGGGCCAGAGCCTGCCCGACTGGCTGCGCCTGCGCTATGGCCAGATCGACACGGCGCCGGACGGCGTCGCCTTCCCCGAGAGCGCGCAGGACGTGCGCGAGCTGCTGGCCTACGCCGCCGCGCACGACGTGGCGCTGGTGCCACACGGCGGCGGCACCAGCGTGGCGGGCCACCTGACCGCGCCCGGCGGCGCGCGCGCGGTGCTCAGCGTGAGCATGACCCGCCTGTGCCAGTTGCTCAGCCTGGACCGCCAGTCGCAACTGGCCACCTTCGGCGCCGGCGTTTTCGGCCCCGACCTGGAGGCCCAGTTGCGCGCCCACGGCTTCACCCTGGGCCACTTCCCGCAGTCCTTCGAATACTCGACCCTGGGCGGCTGGATCGTCACCCGCTCGTCGGGCCAGCAGTCGCTGCGCTACGGCCGCATCGAGCAGATGTTCAAGGGCGGCGCGGTGGAGACGCCGGCCGGCCGGCTGGTCATCCCGACCTTTCCGGCCTCCGCCGCCGGCACCGACCTGCGCGAGATGGTGCTCGGCTCCGAGGGCCGGCTCGGCATCCTCACCGAGGCCAGCGTGCGCATCACCCCGCTGCCGGAGTACGAGGCCTTCCACGCCGTCTTCTTCCCCGGTTGGGAGCAGGCCGAGGCGGCGGTGCGCGCGGTGGTGCAGGGCGGCCTGTCGCTGTCGATGCTGCGCCTGTCGAATCCGCTGGAGACCGTCACCATGCTGGCGCTGGCCGGCCACAAGGGTTTGATCGGCGCGCTCGAGACTTGGCTGTCCTGGCGCGGCTGCAAGGAGGGCAAGTGCATGCTGATGATCGGCGTGAGTGGCAAGAAGCGCGCCGCCAAGAGCGCGCTGGCCGACGCGCTGGCGCTGACCCGGCCGCACGGCGGCGTGCACATCGGCCGCAAGATGGGCGACAAGTGGAAGCAGAACCGCTTCCGCAACGTCTACCTGCGCAACGCCGCCTGGCAGCACGGCTACGCCATCGACACGGTGGAGACGGCGGTCGACTGGCCGCGCGTGCGCGGCATGATGCAGGCGGTCGAAGACGCCGCCGGCGCCGCGCTGGCCCAGCACGGCGAGAAGGTGCACACCTACACCCACCTGTCGCACCTGTACACGCAGGGCGCCAGCGTCTACACCACCTTCGTCTACCGCCTGGCGGGTAATTTCGAGCAGGACCTGGCGCGCTGGCGCACGCTCAAGGGCGCGGTCAGCCAGGCCATCGTCGACCATGGCGGCACCATCAGCCACCAGCACGGCGTGGGCAGCGACCACGCGGCGTATCTGCAGGCCGAGAAGGGGCCGCTGGGCATCGGCGCCATGCGCGCCTTGTTCCGCCACTTCGACCCGCAACAGATCATGAACCCCGGCAAACTGCTGCCGGCCGAGGACGTGGCGCCATGAGCCCGCGCCTGAATGGTGGCGGTGCCGCCGACGGCGGCCGCGACGAGCTGCCGGCGCTGCTGGCGCGCGAATGGGACCTGCTGATCATCGGCGGCGGCATCACCGGCGCCGGCATCCTGCTGGAGGCGGCGCGGCGCGGCTTGAAGGCGCTGCTGGTCGAACAACGCGACTTCGCCTGGGGCACCTCGAGCCGTTCGTCCAAGCTGGTGCACGGCGGCCTGCGCTATCTGAAGGAGGGCAAGTTCGGCCTGACGCGCGAATCGGTGCGCGAGCGCGAGCACCTGCTGCGCGAGGCGGCCGGCCTGGTCGAGCCGCAAAGCTTCGCTTTCGGCGACTACCGTGGCCGCAAGCCGGGCCGGCGCATGTTCCAGCTCGGCCTGGCGATCTACGACTTGATGGCCGGCCAGCGCGCCCGCCACCACTACCCGCGCGATGAATTCCTCGCCCTGGCGCCCAACGTCGCCAGCGCCGAGCTGGAAGGCGGCATGTGCTACACCGACGCCAAGACCGACGACGCCCGCCTGGTGCTGCGCGTGCTGCACGAGGCGCAGCGCCACGGCGGCGTGGCCGTCAACTACCTGGCGGTCGAGCAGTTGCTGCGCGCCGGCGACGATGCCGCGCAGGACGCCAAGCACGGCGCCAAGGCAGGGCAAGGCGCCAAGCCAGTCCAAGGTGCCACGGCGGGCCAAAACGGTACCGTCTGCGGCGCGCGCCTGCGCGACGGCATCACCGAGGCGACACACCAGGTGCGCGCCCGTCTGGTGGTCAGCGCCACCGGCGCCTGGGCCGACGGCCTGCGCGCCCAGGGCGGCGCCGCGCCGCGCCTGCGTCCGCTGCGCGGCAGCCATCTGGTGCTGCCGGCCTGGCGTCTGCCCTTGGCGCAGGCGGTCAGCCTGATGCACCCGGCCGACGGCCGCCCGGTGTTCGCCTTTCCCTGGGAGGGCGTGACCCTGGTCGGCACCACCGACGTCGACCACCGCGCCAACATGGCGCACGAGGCGGCCATCACCCGCGCCGAGGTCGACTACCTGATGGCGGCGCTGCACGACCAGTTCCCCCAGCTGGCGCTGGTCGAGCGCGACATCATCGCCACCTACGCCGGTGTGCGGCCGGTGATCGACAGCGGCCAGAGCGACCCGTCCAAGGAGGGGCGGGAGCACGCGCTGTGGTTGGAGAACGGCCTGCTCACCGTCACCGGCGGCAAGCTGACCACCTTCCGCGTGATCGCCCTCGACGCCTTGAAGAAGGCCGCGCCGCTGCTGCCCGGCTGGAATGCCGAGCTGCAGCCGCAGCCGGTGTTCGTCCAGCCGCCGCCGCTGCGTTACAACCGCCACCTGTCGGTCAGCCAGGCGGCGCGCCTGCGCGGCCGCTACGGTCCGCAGGCGCAGGCGCTGGTCGACGCCGCCCACGACGGCGAGCTGGAGACCATCGGCGGCAGCGAGACCATCTGGGCGCAGCTGCGCTGGGCGGCGCGCGGCGAGGCGGTGCAGAAGTTGGAGGATCTGCTGCTGCGCCGCACCCGCCTGGGCCTGCAACTGCGCGGCGGCGGCGTCGAGGTGATGGCGCGGGTGCGCGCCATCTGCCAGGCCGAATTGGGCTGGAGCGACGTGCGCTGGAGCGCCGAGCAGAACGCCTATCTGGCATTATGGAACAGTCACTACAGCGTGCCAGTGGCCTGACGCCCGTCGGCCAAGTCGTCAGCCCGCCGTTTGAACCCCGCAAGGCGGACAGCCGGGGTCGGACCCGGCGGGTCCGACCCCAGATTTGCGCCCTTGGGTTTGGGCGGCGCCCATGCAATCCGTGAACAACCTCGTGAACAATATGCCAGACCCAGCTCAATACATCCTCTCCATCGACAACGGCACGCAGAGTGTGCGCGCGCTGCTGTTCGATTTGGACGGCAATCTCGCCGCCAAGGCGCAGGTGCATTTGCAGGCCTACTTCTCGGCGCATCCCGGTTGGGCCGAGCACGACGCCGAGGGTTATTGGCGGGCCGTGTGCGAAGCCTGCCAGCGCCTGTGGGCCGTTACCGACATCCCGCGCAGCGCCGTCAAGGGCGTCGCCGTCACCACCCAGCGCGGCACGGTGGTCAACCTGGACAAGGACGGCAAGCCGCTGCGGCCGGCCATCACCTGGCTGGACCAGCGCCGCACCGACCGGGTGCCGCCGCTCAGCCCCTGGTGGCGCGCCGCCTTCAAGCTGGCGCGGGTCGACTCGACCATCGAGTTTTTCCGCCGCGAGGCGGAGATCAACTGGATCGCCGCCGAGCAGCCCGACATATGGGCGCGCACCGACAAGTTCCTGCTGCTGTCCGGCTTTCTGAACTACCGCCTGTGCGAGCGCTTCGTCGACTCGATCGGCTCGCAGGTGGCCTATCTGCCCTTCGACTACAAGCGCCACCGCTGGGCCGGGGCGCGCGACTGGAAGTGGCAGGCGCTGGCGATCGAGCCGCGCATGCTGCCCGAGCTGGTGGCGCCGGGCACGGTGATCGGCGCCATCACGGCCGCCGCCGCCGCCGCGACCGGCATCCCGCAGGGCACGCCGCTGGTGGCCGCCGCCGCCGACAAGGCCTGCGAGGTGATCGGCGCCGGCGCCACCGAGCCGCACATCGGCTGCCTGAGCTACGGCACCACGGCCACCGTCAACACCACGACCAAAAAATACGTCGAGGTGACGCCCTTCATTCCGCCCTATCCGGCGGCCATTCCCGGCGCCTACAGCACCGAGGTGCAGATCTTCCGCGGTTACTGGATGGTCAACTGGTTCAAGGAGCAGTTCGGCCACCTGGAGCAAGCCGCCGCGCAGCGCCACGGCGGCTCGCCGGAGGAGCTGTTCGACGGTCTGGTCGAGGACGTGCCGCCCGGCTCGATGGGGCTGATGCTGCAACCGTACTGGAGTCCCGGCATCCGCGTGCCCGGGCCGGAGGCCAAGGGCGCGATGATCGGCTTTGGCGACGTGCACACCCGCGCCCATATGTACCGGGCGATTTTGGAAGGCCTGGCCTATGCGCTGCGCGAGGGCATGGAGCGCATCGAGAAGCGCAGCGGCGTGAAGGTGACCGAGCTGCGCGTGGCCGGCGGCGGTTCGCAGAGCGACGCGGCGATGCAGCTGACGGCCGACATCTTCGGCCTGCCGGCGGCGCGCGCCCACGTCTACGAGACGTCCGGCCTGGGCGCGGCGATCGCCGTGGCGGCCGGGCTCGGACTGCACCGGGACTTCGCCAGCGCCACCCGCGCCATGACGCGGCCGGGCCGGGTGTTCCAGCCGATCCCGGCCAACCAGGCGATCTACGAGCGGCTGTACCGCCGGGTGTATTTGAAGATGTACCAGCGCCTGCAGCCGATGTACGCCGAAATCGCCGACATCACCGGTTATCCCGAGCGGCTTTGAAACGGCTTCTTCAAGGGTCTGCGTGACGTTGGGCGCTGCAAACCACCCATAGGCGGAGAGCCGGGGTCGGACCCCGCAGGTCTGACCTCGACCCCAGATTTACGCCTGTGGGGTCGCTCGCTTGACCTCAGCCCATCAGCGCCTGCACGGCCTGTAGCGCGGCGCTGTCCGGCTTGTTGCTGCGCACTTGGTTGCGGCCGCCTTCCTTGGCCACGTACATGGCGCGGTCGGCGGCGACGAACAGCGATTCGGTGCTGTCGAACTGGTTCGGATGGATGGTCGAGACGCCGATGCTGACGGTGATCCACGGCGAGGTCGGCGAGCGCGGATGCGGCAGTTGCAGCGTTTCGATGTGGCCGCGGATCGACTCGGCCAGCAGATGAGCCGATTCGGCGTCGGTCTCGGCGAACAGCAGCACGAACTCCTCGCCGCCGTAGCGCGCCGCCAGGTCGGTCGGCCGCAGCGCGTGCGCGGCCACCGCCTGCGCCACCCGCGCCAGGCAGACGTCGCCGGCCGGATGCCCCAAGGTGTCGTTGTACAGCTTGAAGTGGTCGACGTCGAGCACCACCAGCGACAAGGCCAGCCCGCTGCGCATGGCGCGCTGCCATTCCTTCTCGAGGAAGCTGTCGAAGTGGCGCCGGTTGGCGATCTGGGTCAGCGGGTCGACCATGGCGGCACGCTGCAGCGCGTCCTCGGACAGCTTGTGGTGGGTGATGTCGTGCAGCAGGCCGATGAACAGCGGCTGGCGCAGATACATCGGCGTCAAGGTCAGGTCCATGCACACCGAGCTGCCGTCGCGGTGGCGGATGATCACCTCGCGCGTGCCGTGGCTGTGCGCCGTCTCCGGCGCGGCGGCGTAGCGTTCGAAATAGTCGAGGTATTCGCGCGCCACCAGCGGATTGAGCAGCTCGCCGATGGAGCGCCCGGCCAACTCGCCGTCCTGGTAGCCGAGGTATTTGTCGCAGGCCGGGTTGGTGAACTGGATGCGGCCGTCCGCCTCGATGATCATCAAGCCCTCGGCCATGTTGTTGACGATGGTGCGCAGGCGCTCGGCCTGCTCGTCCTGGGTCTCGCTGCGGCTGCGGATTTGCAGCTGGCTGCGCACCCGGGCGCTCACCTCGGCCAGGCGCAGCGGCTTGCTGATGTAGTCGACCGCGCCCAGATCGAAGCCGGCGACGACGTCGTCGGTATCGGTGCGCGCGCTCATGAAGATCACCGGAATGCCCTGCGTGGCGGCGTGGCCCTTCAACTGGCGGCAGGTTTCGAAGCCATCCATGCCGGGCATGACCACGTCGAGCAGGATCAGGTCGGGATGGACGCGGCGGGCGATTTGCAGCGCGCGCTCGCCGGTGCTGGCGACGAAGGTCTGGTAACCCTGTTGCGTCATCAGCTTGCGCAGCACGCCGAGATTATCGGCGGCGTCGTCGACGATCAGGATCGTCGCCTCGCGCCTTGCCGCCAGTTCGGCCAGGGCGAGCGTCATCGGACAAGGTCCCGTAACGCGTCGACCGGTGAGCGTTGCGCGCCGGCGCGGCGGGGCCGGGCGGCATGGCGGTCGGTGGCGATTTCGGTGTCTGCGGACAAAGGCGGGCCTGTCGATAAAGTGACTGTCTGTCTAAATCATACCGCTTTGGGAAAGCGATTTGTAAAAAAACACCGAATGTTTTTTCGAGGAAACCTTCTGAATCCCGCATGATAGCTGCCTTTTCAACACTATTTCTTCTGATTTTAGCTTGGGCAAGGGCAAGAGTGTAACTATCGGTTATAAATTTTCGTTGTGAAATGGTTCAACAATATTTCAAGAGGTGGTGGCGGGTGTTGTATTTTGAACGGTGGGGGAGGGCGCTGCGCCGGCGCAAAAAGCGTGGGCCGAAAAGCCGCGTGGGCGCACTCGGCGCCCACGCGGGATAACAATGCCCGGCGCGGCCCTGGGCCGCGCCGGGCGATCAAGCTCAGATCTTGGCGGCGATCAGTTTGCCGAGGATCTCGATGCCGGTGCGGATGCGCTCCGGCGACACCGTGACGAACGACAGGCGCAGCGTGTTGGTCTCCGGCGCGTTGGCGTAGAACGGCGAACCCGGCACGAAGGCGACCTTGTTGGCGATGGCTTCGTCGAGCAGGGCCATGGCGTTGATGTGCTTGGGCAGGGTGACCCAGATGAACATGCCGCCTTCCGGCTTGGTCCAGGTGACGCTGCTCGGGAAGTGCTGCGCCATCGCGTCGAGCATGCACTGGCACTGGTCGCCGTACAGGCTGCGGATCTGCGGAATGTGGCGGTCGAGGAAGCCGTCCTTGATCACCTCGTGCACCACCATCTGCGTCAGCTGCGAGGTGTGCAGGTCGGCCGCCTGCTTGGCCAGTTCCAGGCGGCGCACCAGCGGCAGCGGGGCGACCACGTAACCCAGGCGGATGCCCGGCGTCAGCACCTTGGAGAAGGAACCCATGTAGATCACGCCGTCCGGGTTCATCGCCACCATCTTCGGCAGCGGCGCGCCCTTGTAGCTCAAGGCGCCGTACGGGTCGTCCTCGATCAGCGGCAGGCCCAGGCGGGCGCAGGTTTCCACCAGTTGGTGGCGGCGTTCCAGCGACAGCGTGCGGCCGGTCGGGTTCTGGAAGTTCGGCAGCGCGTACAGCAGGCGCGCGCCTTGGGCCACCTGGTCGAGCGATTCCGGCACCAGGCCGTTTTCGTCGGTATCGACCGAGACGAACTCGGGACGGTAGACCGAGAAGGCCTGCAGCGCGCCCAGGTAGGACGGCGTTTCGACCAGCACGCGGCTGCCTTCGTCGATCAGCACCTTGCCCAGCAGGTCCAGCGCCTGCTGCGAACCGGAGGTCATCAACACTTGTTCAGGGACGATCTTGACGCCGTTGGCGGACAGCGAATCGGCGATCCATTGACGCAGCGGCAGGTAGCCGTCGGTCGGGCCGTACTGCAGTGCGACCTTGCCGGAATTGCTCAGCACTTTGTCGAAGGCGAGCTTCATCTCGTCGATCGGGAAGGTGGCCGGCGACGGCAGGCCGCCGGCGAAGGAGATGATCTCCGGCTGCTGGGTGATCTTCAGGATCTCGCGGATGAAGGAGCTTTGCAGCTGCTCGGCACGTTCGGCGAAACGCCACTGCATCGGGTTTGGATTTTCAATTTTCATACATGTCTCACTGAGTAATTACCGGAGCCTGTGGGCCGGCCGGTCGATAAACAAGCGCGCTTGTGGCGGCCCTCGAAAGGGCGGCGCCAGCGGGTAGGTCGGCGCCGCCCGGTAAAGCAGAAGTCAATGGCCGTCGTTGCGGCCTCAGGCCACTTCGATCACCAGGTCGATCTCGACGCAGCAGCCGAGCGGGATCTGCGCCACGCCGAAGGCGGCGCGGGCGTGCTTGCCGGCCTCGCCGAACACTTCGCCGAGCAGCTCGGAGGCGCCGTTGGTGACCAGGTGGTGCTCGGTGAAGTCGGGCGTCGAGTTGACCAGGCTGGTCAGCTTGACGATGCGTTTGACGCGGCCCAGGTCACCGCCGACGGCTTCCTGCATGGTGCCCATCAGCGCCACGGCGACGCCGCGCGCGGCGGCCTTGCCTTCTTCGACGCTGATGTTCTTGCCCAGTTGGCCGACCCATGGCGAGCCGTCTTCCTTGCGCGCGATGTGGCCGGAGATGAACACCAGGTTACCGCTCTGGACATGCATGACGTAGGCGGCCACCGGTGCGGCGGGCGCGCTCAGGGTGAGATTGAGTGCTTTGATTTTTTCGTAAACAGACATGTGGCATCCCGGTGTAGGTGTCGATTGCTCGACGGAGGTTGGTGTCGGTGCGCGACGGGCGCGGCAAGACCGATATTGTACGTCGTGTGGCTGGAGCTGCCCACAACAGGGGCGAAATCAAAATCCTGTATGGTCTTATGGCCGTTTCACCTGCATTTTGCGGCCCAAGCCGACCACAATGATCACTGCGAGTGCGAAAATCAGCTTGTCCCATTCCAGCGCTTCGCCCAATACCAGGCTGGCGCCGAGCAGGGACAGGAAGGGCTGCACCAGTTGCACCTGGCCGACGCGCGCCACGCCGCCCAGCGCCATGCCGCGATACCAGAAGAAAAAGCCGATGAACATCGAGAAAATCGACACGTAGGCGAAGCCGGTCCAGGCCCGCGCGCCGGCCCGCAGCATGGCCTCGGCCTGGCCCCAGCTATGCCACACCACCAGCGGCAGCAGCAGCGGGGCGGCCAGCAGCAGGGCCCAGCAGATCACCTGCTGGCCGCCCATCCGCTGCGCCAGGCGGCCGCCGGCGGCGTAGCCGGCCGCCGCCAGCAGCACGGCGGCGAACATCGCCAGGTCGGCCGCCTGCAGGCTGCCGCCGCTCTGCCGCAGCGCGAAGCCGGCCACCAGCGCGCTGCCCAGCAGCGACATGGCCCAGAAACCGGCCGAGGGCCGCTCGCCGCCGCCCAGCGCGGCGCAGACGGCGGTGGCCAGCGGCAGCACGCCGACCAGCACGGCGCCGTGGCCGGCCGGCAGGGTGCGCATGGCGATCGAAGTCAACCAAGGGAAACCGATGATGCAGCCGCCCGCCACCAGCGCCAGGGCCGGCAGCGCGCCGCGCGGTGGCAGCGGGGCGCGCCGCCAGGCCAGCCAGGCCGCCGCCAGCACGGCCGCCACCAGGGCGCGGCCGAGGGCGACGAAGAGCGGGTCCAGGCCGGCCACCGCCAGCCGCGTGAAGGGCAGGGTCAGGCTGAAGATGGCGACGCCGATCAGGCCGATCAGCATGCCGCGGGTTTCCTCGGACAGGCCGCCGCGCGGCGGCGCGAGCATGGCCGCCGCTGGTGTATTGACGAGGCGTTTGGCGCTGGCGCTGGCTTGGTGCATGGGGCGGTCTTTCAGAGTGGCTTTGTGTCGGAGTTAGGTGTATCCTAAGGCACAAAACCAATACAGTGCCAATACACTTTCCAACATAATTTACTATGCTGTAATGGTAAAATGACCAATACACAAACCGCAACATCGCCGGCGCGCGCCGGCAAGGCCCAGCCGACCGCGCTGGTGGCGCTGCTGTCGCGTGAATCGGGCGAGTCGCTGATCGACCAGATCGTCCGCTCGGTGGCGGCGCGCATCGACGACCGCGTGCTGCGCGGCGGCGCCCGCATGCCCTCGATCCGCCAGTTCGCCGGCGCCCAGGGCGTCTCTTGCTTCACCGTGGTGGCCAGCTACGACAAGCTGGTGGCGCGCGGCTACCTGGAGTCGCGCCGTGGCGCCGGCTTTTATGTGCGCGAGCGCTCGCCGCTGAACGCCGACCAGCGCTCCGGCGCCAATTCGGCGGCGGCGGCGGCGGCGCCGCCGGACTGGCCCGACGCCGACGCCGGCAAGGCGATCGACGTGGTCTGGCTGATCCGGAATATGTTCCGCCAGACGCCGTACCAGCAAATGCCCGGCTCCGGCGTGCTGCCCAACGAGTGGCTCGACGGCCAGACGGTGGCCAACGCGCTGCGCGCGGTCAGCCGGCAGAACCCCAACCTGCTGCTCAACTACGGCCTGCCGCAGGGTTTCCTGCCGCTGCGCCAGCAACTGCAGCAGAAATTGGCCGAGCTGGAGATCGCCGCCGCGCCGGAGCAGATCGTCACCACCGCCGGCGTGACCCAGGCGCTGGACCTGGTGGCGCGCGAGTTCACCCGTCCCGGCGACACCATCTTCGTCGACGACCCGGCCTGGTTCCTGATGTTCGGCTCCTTCGCCGCGCTGGGCGCCAAGGTGGTCGGCATCCCGCGCCTGGGCGACGGCCCGGACATCGCCCAACTGGCCCAGTTGGCGGCGCTGCACCAGCCCAAGCTGTACATCATCAACTCGGTGCTGCACAACCCCAGTTCGACCTCGCTGTCGGCGGCCAAGGCCTTCCAGGTGCTGCGCCTGGCCGAGCAGCACGGCTTCACCATCGTCGAGGACGACATCTATTGCGACCTGCACCCCGGCAGCGCGGTGCAGCCGGCCACCCGGCTGGCCGCGCTCGACCAGCTGCAACGGGTGATCTACCTGGGCGGCTTCTCCAAGACCATGGCGGCCAACCTGCGGGTCGGCTACATCGCCACCTCGCGCCAGTGGGCCGAGCGGCTGGCCGACCGCAAGATGCTGTCGACGCTGACCACCAGCGAGATCGGCGAGCGGGTGGTCTACAAGGTGCTGTCCGAGGGCTCCTACCGCAAGCACGCCGACCGCATGCGCCTGCGCCTGGACGCGGTGCGCGCCAAGACGGTGCGGCAGATGGAGCGGGTCGGCCTGACGGTGGACATCGTCACGCCGGCCGGCATGTTCGTCTGGGCCGACGCCGGCCGCGACACCAACGCGCTGGCCGAGCGGGCCATGGCCGAGGGCCTGCTGCTGGCGCCGGGCAGCCTGTTCTCGCCCAAACAGCTGGCCTCGACGCGGATGCGGCTGAACGTGGCGGCGATGCAGGACGCGGCGATCTGGCGCTTCCTCGAGCGCGAGTTGGGCGGCTGAATGCGCGGCCGCCTCGCCAAGGCTTGAATTCGGCCATATAATCCCCATTTCTGGAAAATCCAAGCGACAAACCCCGTATCAACACAGACTAATTAGAGGTAAAAATGGCCGACACCGAAAAGCAAACCCTGGGTTTTCAAGCTGAAGTCAAACAGCTGCTGCAACTGATGATCCACTCGCTGTACTCGAACAAGGAGATTTTCCTGCGCGAGCTGATCTCGAACGCCTCCGACGCGTCCGACAAGCTGCGCTTCGAGGCGATCAACAACGACGCCCTGTACGGCAACGACCATGAACTGAAGATCAAGGTCAGCTTCGACAAGGAAGCGCGCACCATCACCATCTCCGACAACGGCATCGGCATGAGCCGCGACGAGGCCATCTCGCACCTGGGCACCATCGCCAAATCGGGCACCAAGGAATTCTTCGGTAAGCTGTCGGGCGACCAGCAGCAGGACGCCGCCCTGATCGGCCAGTTCGGCGTGGGCTTCTACTCCGGCTTCATCGTCGCCGACAAGATCACCGTCGAAACGCGCCGCGCCGGCGCCGCCGCCAACGAGGGCGTGCGCTGGGAATCGGCCGGCGAGGGCGATTACAGCATCGAGCAGATCGAGAAAACCTCGCGCGGCAGCGACATCATCCTGCACCTGCGCGAAGGCGAGGACGAGCTGCTGTCGAGCTGGAAGATCAAATCGATCATCCGCAAGTACTCCGACCACATCTCGCTGCCGATCGTCATGGCCAAGGAAGAGTGGGACGACGAGAAGAAGGAAACCGTCGTCAAGGACGAGCAGGAAACCATCAACCAGGCCAGCGCGCTGTGGGCCCGCAACAAGTCCGACATCACGCCGGAACAGTACGACGAGTTCTACAAGCACGTCTCGCACGACTTCCAGTCGCCGCTGACGCACACCCACAACCGTGTCGAGGGCCGCAGCGAGTACACCCAGCTGTTGTACATCCCGGCCAAGGCGCCGTTCGACCTGTGGGACCGCAACAAGCGCGGCGGCATCAAGCTGTACGTCAAGCGCGTCTTCATCATGGACGACGCCGAGCAGCTGATGCCGGCCTACCTGCGCATGGTCAAAGGCGTGATCGACTCGGCCGACCTGCCGCTGAACGTCTCGCGCGAGATCCTGCAGGAGTCGCGCGATGTCAAGGTGATCCGCGAGGGTTCGACCAAGCGCGTCATCGGCATGCTGGAAGAACTGGCCAACGCCGACGAGCAGGAGAAAAAGGACAAGTACGCCACCTTCTGGAAGGAATTCGGCCAGGTGCTGAAAGAGGGCATCGGCGAGGACGCCGGCAACAAGGAGCGTCTGGCCAAGCTGCTGCGCTTCGCCTCGACCGGCAACGACAACGACGAGCAGAACGTCTCGTTCGAACAGTATGTGGCGCGCCTGAAGGACGGCCAGGACAAGATTTATTACGTTACGGCGGATAACTACACCGCCGCCAAGAACAGTCCGCACCTGGAGATCTTCCGCAAGAAGGGCGTCGAAGTGCTGCTGCTGACCGACCGCGTCGACGAGTGGATGCTGTCCTTCCTGCAGGATTTCGAAGGCAAGGAACTGGTCTCGGTGGCCAAGGGCGGCCTCGATCTGGGCAAGCTGGAAGACGAAGCCGAGAAGAAGGAACACGAAGAGACCGAGACCTCCTACCAGGACCTGGTCGGCAAGATGAAGGAAGCCTTGACCGAGAAGGCCAAGGACGTGCGCGTCACCTTCCGTCTGACCGATTCGCCGGCCTGCCTGGTGGCCGACGAGAACGAATTGTCGGGCAACCTGCTGCGCATGTTGAAGGCGGCCGGCCAGAACGCGCCGGACTCCAAGCCTATCCTGGAGATCAACCCGAACCACCCGCTGGTGACGCGCCTGAAGTACCAGGACGCCGGCAGCCAGTTCAACGACTGGGCGCACATCCTGTTCGACCAGGCCATGCTGGCCGAAGGCGGTTCGCTGAGCGATCCGGCCACCTTCGTCAAGCGCCTCAACGAAATGCTGTTGGGCGGCGCCGCCAAGTAAATCCTCCGCTGCCGGTTCGACCGGTAGCGCGCCGCTGGCTAAAAACCGGTGCCGTTTCGCGATGCGAACGGCGCCGGTTTTTTTATTGCCGAACGGTATACCGAGGCGTGGCAAGCCGATGCAGACTTGTCTTTAATTTACAACAATATTACCAAATCACTAAATATATTGTTTTGGTAATATAGATATGATAATTTTTCATATTGTTTAAGTGTTGCAAAGGCGAATGGCGGATCTAGGCGGTCCGCCTTTCGGCTTCCTGGACTCGCGCTCCCACCGGGACGCTGGTTGAACAAGGCAACGATGTCCTTGTCACGGGAGGGACGTGTGGGACGGGATGTCTTTCCTGGATTACAAATCCGTCTGATTTCCATACTTGGAGAAAAATGATGAAGATGAAACTGGCACTTTTCCTGTTTTCCATCGGGCTGGGCAGCTCGTTCGCCTATGCCGCCGAGTCGACCACCAACAGCTGTCAAGGCTATTGCGTGATGGCCTATCGCTCCTGCATCAATTACGGCGGTGATCCGGCGGAGTGCGCCGCCGATCGCGCCGCCTGCTTCCAGGATTGCGGCAGCCAGATGATGTAATCGCGGCGGCGGCCATGCCTGCCGCGCCGGTATGGCCGGCATTGCCCCGTCTTGTCATGCAAGCCACTTGATTTGAAAGGAAGCAAATGAAACTGCAACTGAAACTCGCGCTGTTCATGTTTGCCATCGGCCTGGGCAGCTCCTACGCCTACGCCTCCGAGTCGACCACCGGCAGCATCGACAGGTGCCTCAGCAGGTGCATGGTGGCTTACAACACATGTCTCAAATATAACAATAGAGACACCTGCCTCGACCGACTTGATGCCTGCCAGTTGGCTTGTGGCGAGCAGCTCCCTTGATCGCGCATTGACGATGGGACGCGCGGCGCGACGGCTGCCGCGTTGAATCGGCAGGTCCGCACTATCGAGTGGTAACGGGAAAGGCGGCATGGCGGAAGGCCTTTCCTGGTTTGATGATCCGTCCTACGACGTAGTTTGGAGAGACAACAATGAAGATGAAACTTGCGCTGTTCATGTTTGCCATCGGCCTGGGCAGCTCCTACGCCTACGCCGACACGCCATCCTATTGCGTGCGGAAGTGCTACGCCGCCTACGACCGCTGCGTGCTGACGCAGCCGCAATTCGACTGCCACATGCAGGAGGAGAACTGCATCTACGATTGCAAAGGCTGGTTGCCGTAAACGGTACGCCTGCCTCGGCGTCTGCCGCCACCGTGGCGCTGCTTGAGCAAGGCAATGATGTTTTTTCGCGGGAAGGGCGTGCGGGACGGAATGTCTTTCCTGAACTATAAATCCGTCTGATTTTTATACTTGGAGAAAAAGAATGAAGATGAAATTTGCGCTGTTCATGTTTGCCCTGGGTCTGGGCAGTTCGTTCGCCTACGCCGCCGAGTCGAGCACCAACAGCGTCGCCAGTTGCCGCAGCTGGTGCACGACCAACTATCTGGAGTGCCGCAAGCATTCGGACGTCGAAACCTGCCTCGATTTGCGTGACGCCTGCTGGGGCCGCTGTGGCGGCATCATCCCTTGATGGCGGAGTAACGATCGGACGCGCGGCGCCAAGGCGCCCGCGTCATTAAGCCGTTCAAAGTGAATAAATCAAAATGAAAAAGAAATTCGCGCTGCTGTAGTGTCGGCATCAAGGCCATTAGAGGCGCGGCGGGCTAAGCCGCGTTGAGGCCTTGCAGGCCGGCGCAGAAGGCCAGCAGCATCGCCTCGCCGGCGGGCCAGGCGCCGTAGCCGGCGTCGCCGTTGATGTGGCCGGCGTCGCCGATCGAGACGAACTCGCTGCCCCAACCGGCGGCGAACCGGCGGGCGCGCTGCTCGCTCACATGGGGATCGTCGCTGCTGGCCACCACCACGCTGGGGAAGGGCAGGGGCGCCAGCAGCATCGGCTGGAAACCGCTGGTGCAGTCCGGGTAGGACGGCGCGTCGACATCGCTGGGCGCCACCAGGAAGGCGCCGGCGACGGCGTGGCGCGAGCCGGAGGCGGCCCAGCGTGTCACCAGCGAGCAGCTCAGGCTATGCGCCGCCAGCACCGGCGGGCGGCGGCATTGCGCGATGGCGGCGTCCAGCGCGGCGACCCACTCGTCGCATTGCGGCGTTTGCCAGTCGCGCTGCGCCACGCGGCGCCAATTCGGGTGGCTGGCCTCCCACCGGGTTTGCCAGTGGGCCGGCCCGGAGTTCCACAAGCCGGCCAGTGTCAATACCTCGAAATCCATGTAGTTTCCCTTCAGTTGGCGTCGCGCGCGCTGGGCGAAACGCGTAGAATTAGCGCTCCTCAATGTGGAAGATTATGCCATGACGACCGCCCCCGATTTTCACGCCCAGCCAGATTTGCGCAAGCACATACAAGAGACGATGCAGTTCTACCATCCGCGCTGCATCGACCCCAGCGGCGGCTTCTACCACTTCTACAAGGACGACGGCCGGGTCTACGACGAGCGTAGCCGGCACCTGGTCAGCAGCACCCGTTTCATCTTCACCTACGCCATGGCGGCGCGCCATTTCGACGCCGGCGAGTACCTGCCGCAAGTGCGCCACGGCCTCGCTTTCCTGCGCGAGGCGCACCGTAATCCGGTTACAGGCGGCTATGCCTGGCTGCTCGACTGGCAGGGCGGCCAGGGCACGGTGCTCGACGGCACCAACCACTGCTACGGCCTGGCTTTCGTGCTGCTGGCCTACTCGCACGCGCTGCTGGCCGGCGTCGACGAGGCGCGCGAGTGGATCAACGAGACCTATGATTTGATGGAGCGGCATTTCTGGCAGGCCGACTTCGGCCTGTACGCCGACGAGGCCAGCACCGACTGGTCGACCTTGGCGCCGTATCGCGGCCAGAACGCCAATATGCACTCGGTCGAGGCGCTGCTGGCGGCCTACGACGCCACCGACGACCTGCGCTTCCTGCACCGCGCCGAGCGCATCGCCCACAACATCACGGTGCGCCAGGCGGCGCTGTGCGACGGGCTGATTTGGGAGCACTACCATATCGACTGGTCGGTGGATTGGGACTACAACCGCGACGACGCCTCCAACATCTTCCGCCCGTGGGGCTACCAGCCGGGCCATCTGACCGAGTGGTCCAAGTTGCTGTTGCTGTTGGAGCGGCACGCCAAGCAGCTGCGCCAAGCGGCCGACTGGATACTGCCGCGCGCCATCGCGCTGTTCGATGCCGGCCTGGACACGGCCTGGGACAAGGAGCACGGCGGCATCTGCTACGGCTTCGCCCCGGACGGCGCGATCTGCGACGCCGACAAATACCATTGGGTGCAGGCCGAGAGCATGGCGACGGCCGCCGTGCTGGCCGAGCGCACCGGCGAGGCGCGCTTCTGGCTCTGGTACGACAAGCTGTGGGATTACTGCTGGACGCATTTCGTCGACCACCGCCATGGCGCCTGGTTCCGCATCCTACGCGGCGACAACAGCGCCTTCACCGACGACAAGAGCCCGGCCGGCAAGGTCGACTATCACAACATGGGTGCTTGCTACGAAGCCCTCAACGCGCTGCGGCGCTGGGAGTCGCGCTAGGCGGGCAGGCACAACGAACAGCGGAACACAGAACACCGGGGTCAGTGCCGACATTCGGACATTCACGGCGTGAATG
>NZ_JAEMNU010000145.1:35202-73844 GCF_016461825.1 Rugamonas violacea
ATTTTGCTGACCCCGGGGGATTTTGGGCGGCTTAGAGGGCGGTGCGCAGCGCGAACAGTTCGGGGAACAGCACCACGTCGAGCATCTTGCGCAGGTAGCTGACGCCGGCGGTGCCGCCGGTGCCGGTCTTGAAGCCGATGATGCGCTCGACCGTGGTGACGTGGCGGAAGCGCCAGAAGCGGAACGAGGTCTCCAGGTCGACCAGCTTTTCGGCCAGCTCGTACAGCGCCCAGTGTTTGGCCGGGTCGCGGTAGACCTCCAGCCAGGCCGCCTTGACCGATTCGTCGGCGACGGTGGCCAGGGTCCAGTCGCCGTTCAGGCGCTCGGGCGTGATCGCCAGGCCGTTGCGGGCCAATAGTTTGATCGACTCGTCGTACACCGAGGGCGCGCGCAGCGCCGCGTCCAAGGTGGCGAAGGCGGCCGGCGCGGTGTTGTGGACGTTGAGCAGGGCGGCGTTCTTGTTCCCCAAAATGAATTCGATCTCGCGGTACTGGTAGGACTGGAAGCCGGACGAGGCGCCCAGGTAGGGCCGGATGGCCGAGTACTCCGGCGGCGTCATCGTCGCCAGCACGTCCCAGGCGTGCACCAGCTGGTCCATGATGCGGGCCACCCGGGCCAGCATCTTGAAGGCCGGCGCCAGGTTGTCGGCCTGCAGATTGGCGCGCACGGCGTGCATCTCGTGCAGCATCAGCTTCATCCACAGCTCGCTGGTCTGGTGCTGGACGATGAACAGCATCTCGTTGTGGTTGGGCGAGAGCGGGTGCTGGGCGGTCAGGATCCGGTCCAGCGCCAGGTAGTCGCCGTAGCTCATCGATTCGCTGAAATCCATCTGCGCGCCGTGCCACTGGGCGTGCGGGCATTGCGGGCTGTCGTTCTTGTCGGTCATGGTGGCTCTATTCTTGTGGTGGGGTCAGGTCACGGCGTCGCGCTTGGCGGCGATGTCGTAGGCGGTGTCGTCGAGGATCTGGCGCAGGATCTCGACCGCGTCCCAGACCT
The DNA here is from genome assembly GCF_016461825.1 of Rugamonas violacea. Classification (GTDB taxonomy): domain Bacteria; phylum Pseudomonadota; class Gammaproteobacteria; order Burkholderiales; family Burkholderiaceae_D; genus Rugamonas. Next base: position 36,199 of record NZ_JAEMNU010000145.1, read on the forward strand.
CGGTGTAACTGGTGTACAGCGGCGTGAAGCCGAAGCGCATGATGGCCGGCTCGCGGTAGTCGCCCACCACGCCGCGCGCGATCAGCGCCTGCATCACGGCGTAACCGTGCGGATGGGTGAAGCTGACGTGGCTGCCGCGGCGGGCGTGCTGGCGCGGCGTCACCAGGCCGAGCGGATGGGCGGCGCAGCGTTGCTCGACCAATTCGATGAACAGGTCGGTCAGCGCCAGCGACTTGGCGCGGAGCGCCGCCATGTCGGTCTGCTCGAACACTTCCAGGCCGCTTTCGACCATCGCCAGCGAGACGATCGGTTGGGTGCCGCACAGGGCGCGGCCGATGCCCTCGGTGGGGGCGAAGTCGGGCGCCATGGCGAACGGCGCGGCGTGGCCCCACCAGCCGGACAGGGGCTGGCGGAAGCGCGCCTGGTGCTTGGCCGGCACCCAGATGAAGGCCGGCGCGCCGGGGCCGCCGTTCAGGTATTTGTAGGTGCAGCCGACCGCCAGGTCGGCGCCGTCGCCGTTCAGGTCGAGCGGCACGGCGCCGGCCGAGTGGGCCAGGTCCCAGACGATCAGGGCGCCGGCGGCGTGGGCCAGCGCGCTGGTGGCGCGCATGTCGTGCTGATAGCCGCTGCGGTAGTTGACGTGGGTCAGCATGACGACGGCGGTGTCGCCGTCGATGGCGGCGGCGATCTGCTCGACCGAGTCGACCAGGCGCACCGAGTAGCCGCGCGCCAGCCAGCCGGCCAGGCCCTGGGCCATGTAGATGTCGGTGGGGAAGTTGCTGCGTTCGGTGACCAGCACGCGCCGCGCCGCCGTGGCCGGCGCGTCGGCCTGCATCCGCAGGGCGGCGGCCAGCGCCTTGAACAGGTTGACCGAGGTGGTGTCGGTGACCACCACCTCGTCCCGGCCGGCGCCGAGCAGCGGGGCGAGGCGGTTGCCCAGGTGCTTGGGCAGGTCGAACCAGCCGGCGCTGTTCCAGCTGCGGATCAGGTCGTGGCCCCATTCGCGGGCGATGACGTCCTGGGCGCGGGCCAGCGCGGCGCGCGGCCGGGCGCCGAGGGAGTTGCCGTCCAGGTAGATCAGGCCGGCGGGCAGGTCGAACTGGGCGCGCAGGGCGGCGAGCGGATCTTGCGCGTCGCGGCCCAGGCAATCGTCACGTGTTGTCATTAAGTAACTTTCTATGGCTGTGAGGAGATACTTGAAGCTTCATGTATTTTTCGATGCATGGCGGAGTGTAGCAATTTCTTACCGCCGCAACCACAAAATGGACCGCGCGGGTGCCGCCATGGCGTTCCCCCATCCTGTCGAAAGCCGCATGGGCAGGGGCATGCGGGCCGATCGCGCAAGTATTTCCAGATTTTTTAAAAATAATTCAAAAAAACCCTAAAGTTCCCCGCAACGGCGCCGTTACCAGTTTCATGAAGAGCGGAAATGGGTCGATATTGCGATTCCTTAAGTTCTTCAGGCGGCAGGCGGGAAAGTCGAAAATAGTTAAAAATATTTCGTCCGAACCCTAAAGTTCCTGAAAAGGCTGTCGTTAAAGAGTCAGATGTAGCAAAAAAGAGTCGACTTGAATCAAATAAGTTGTACGTGCCAAGGGCCATTTTTGAAGCTGCCAGACCAGCAAATATCCGCGCCGCTAGGGCGTCGGCAAGCAATCCGCGAGTGTTTGTAAGACAAACACCGACGGGTCGCATCCGCTATTTCCCGACGGAAAATACAGCGCACCACCTCTTCTCGCATTTTTGTTGCTCAAGCAGAATGTATCTCACTGGAAACGCAAACGTGTTCCGGAGTGAATACCACGCAACGGATTGAGGAGATGGAAATGACTGCAAACGACATGATGGCTGAGATTCGCGATGCCAACCTGAGCTACCTGATGTTGGCTCAGCAAATGATCCGCGCGGACAAGGTGACCGCCATCTTCCGCCTGGGCATCGCCGCCGAGATCGCCGACCTGATCGAGGGCATGAGCAACGCGCAGATCCTCAAGCTGGCGGGCGGCAACATGATGTTGGCCCGCTTCCGCTTCGACGACAGCGCCATCCTGTCGATGCTGACCAGCCACAATAAAGACCGCGTGCTGGCCCAGTCGCACGCCGCCATCCTGATGGCCGGCCAGGCGGTCGAAGAAATCGCTTAAGCCCGGTCGTCGGCAAGAATAGTCGTCAAGAATAGTCGTCAACACGCAGTCAGCTGTCCGCAACGCAACGTCCCGGAGTCGATATCATGGCCAAGAAGAGTGTAGTGTCCGAAGCGCAAGAGATTCAACTGGCGATTGAATTGATCCAGCTCGGCGCCCGCCTGCAATTGCTCGAAACCGAGGTGTCGCTGTCGCGCGAACGCCTGCTCAAGCTGTACAAGGAACTCAAGGGCGTGTCGCCGCCGAAGGGCATGCTGCCGTTCTCGACCGACTGGTTCCTCACCTGGCAGCCGAACATCCACTCCTCGCTGTTCATCAACATCCACAAATTCCTCGTCGACCACGCCGGCGCCGGCGGCATCGAGGCGGTGATGAAGGCCTACAAGCTGTACCTGGAACAAATGCCGCCCGAGCCGGGCGAAGAGCCGATGCTGTCGCTGACCCGCGCCTGGACCCTGGTGCGTTTCTTCAGCGGCAAGATGCTGGAGCTGGCCCCCTGCGGCAAATGCCAGGGCAGGTTCGTGGTCAACTGCATGGACTTGAACGGCAGTTATGTCTGCGGCCTGTGCCACATGCCTTCGCGCGCCGGCAAGACCAAAAAAGCCAAGATCGCCGACGCGCTGCTGGCGGCGTGATCCAGCCTTCCCCCATCTTCCAAGCGCGCGGCCGGGCATGAGTTCCCGGCCGCGTTTTGCCATGCGCTGGCCGCGTTTGGCGCGGCTGTGGCGGGCGCCGGCGGTGCGCGCCTTGCTGCTGCAGGCGCTGGCGCTGCTGCCCGCTTTTCTCCTGTTGAGTTTGCTGGCCCGCCTCGGCCACACCGTCACGCCGCTGCTGGCGGCGCTGACGCAGGGCGCCTGCGCGGCGGCGCTCGGCTGGTGCGCCGGCCTGGCCGTCTGGTGGCGCCCGATCCAGCTGCTGTTCCCGCTGGCCCTGCTGGGCGCCAGCGCCTGGCATTTGCCGCCGGCCTGGTTCCTGTCGGTCTTCCTCTTCCTGCTCGGCCTGTACTGGTCGACCTTCCGCACCCAGGTGCCTTACTATCCGTCCAATCCGGCCGTGTGGGCGGCGGTGCAGCAGTTGCTGCCGGCCGGTCCGGCGCGCATGGTCGACATCGGCAGCGGCCTGGGCGGATTGGTGCTGCACCTGGCGCGCCGCCGCGCCGACGTCGACTGCGTCGGCATCGAACTGGCGCCGCTGCCCTGGCTGCTCAGCCGTCTGCGCGCCGCGCTGGCCGGCAGCCGCGCCCGCTTTCTGCGCGGCGATTACGAGGAACTTGATTTCGCTCAATTCGACCTCGTCTTCGCCTACCTGTCGCCGGCCGTGATGGGCCAGCTGTGGCGCAAGGCGGCGGCCGAAATGCGCCCCGGCTCGCTGCTGCTCAGCTATGAGTTCGCCATCGTCGGGCGCCCGCCCGACAAGACCATCCACGCCACAGCGGGCGGCGCCGCACTCTACGGATGGTACTTTTAAGCATCATTTTGCGTTATTTGCTTGCCCCTGCCACCACTCTCACGCTATTGTAGTTCCACATGTAAATTTATTGAATTCGAGCGTATTCAAGGGGGAGTTCCCCCCTTTTGGGTGGCCGCTCGCCGGCCTCGGCGGCGCCGGACGGCGCCGGCAGCTCATTCAGACATTGGGAGTCAGCGCACTTGTTAGTCATAATCGGTTATGTCATCGTTTGTTTCGGCGTGTTCGGCGGTTTCGCGATGGGCGGCGGCCACTTGGCCGCGCTGTTCCAGCCGCTCGAATTGCTGATGATCGGTGGCGGCGCCCTCGGCGCCTTCCTGGTCGGCAACAACGGCAAGGCGATCAAGGCCACCCTGGCCGCCATCCCCACGCTGTTCCAGGGGTCGCGCTACACCAAAGAGCTGTACATGGAGTTGATGTCGCTGTTGTTCGACGTGCTGTCCAAGGTGCGCAAGGAAGGCTTGATGTCGATCGAGGGCGACATCGACAGTCCGAACGAGAGCCCGCTGTTCAACAAGTATCCCAGCGTGCTGCACGACCACCATATCGTCGAGTTCATGACCGATTACCTGCGGCTGATGGTGTCCGGCAATATGGACGCCTTCCAGATCGAGAACCTGATGGACAACGAGATCGAGACCCACCACCACGAGGGCGCCGTGCCGGGCCACGCCATCGCCAAGCTGGGCGACGGCATGCCGGCCTTCGGCATCGTGGCGGCGGTGATGGGGGTGGTGCACACCATGGAGTCGGTCGGCATTCCACCGGCCGAGCTGGGCATCCTGATCGCCCACGCGCTGGTCGGCACCTTCCTCGGCATTTTGCTGGCCTACGGTTTCGTCGGGCCGCTGGCCAGCCTGCTGGAACAGAAGCTCGACGAGTCGACCAAGATGTACCAGTGCGTCAAGGTGACGCTGCTGGCCAGCCTGAACGGCTACGCGCCGGCGCTGGCGGTGGAGTTCGGCCGCAAGGTGCTGTACTCGACCGAACGGCCGAGTTTCGCCGAACTCGAGGACCACATCAAAAAGTCCAAGTCCAAGTAGGCGCGGGCGCACCATATGATGTTTGCAACGATGGAAACAACGGGGATTCGACATGGCTGAAGAGGGCTTGCGGCCAATTATCGTCAAACGCATCAAGAAAACCGCCGGCGGCCACCACGGCGGCGCGTGGAAGATCGCGTATGCCGACTTCGTGACGGCGATGATGGCCTTCTTCCTGTTGATGTGGTTGCTCGGCTCGACCACCAAGGGCGACCTGAACGGCATCTCCGAATACTTCAAGACGCCGCTCAAGGTGGCCATGCAGGGCGGCGCCGGCAGCGGCGACAGCTCGTCGGTGATCCCCGGCGGCGGCAAGGACCTGACCCGGCGCGACGGCCAGGTGCGCAACGCCGACGACCCGACCATCAAGAAGACCTACAACCTGAGCGCCGCCAAGGCCGCCATGGAACGCGAGGAGGCGGCGCGGCTGCAACAGTTGAAGGAAAAGATCGAGGCCAAGATCGAGTCCAATCCGCTGTTGAAGAAGTACAAGAACCAGCTGCTGCTCGACTTCACCAGCGAGGGCCTGCGCATCCAGATCGTCGACGAGCAGAACCGTCCGATGTTCGCGCTGGCCAAGGCCGAGCTGCAACCGTACACCCGCGAGATCCTGCACGAGATCGGCTTCGTGCTGAACGACGTGCCGAACAAGATCGGCCTGTCCGGCCACACCGACTCGACGCCCTATATGAGCGACGCCGGCTACAGCAACTGGGAATTGTCGGCCGACCGCGCCAACGCCTCGCGCCGCGAGCTGATCGCCGGCGGCATGAGCGAGGCCAAGATGTTGCGCGTGGTCGGGCTGGCCTCGGCCGCCCACCTCGACAAGCTCGACCCGTTCAACCCGGTCAACCGGCGCATCAGCATCATCGTGATGAACAAGAAGACCGAGGAAAACGTGATGCGCGACGGCGCCAAGATCGAAGTGGGCGCCGAGGAGCAGGGCGCGGCGGCGCCGGCGGCGCCAGCCCGCGCCAGGAAATAGCGCAGCGCGTCCCCGCGGGGGCGCTGTTACACCAGAACGAGACTGTTATGACGAGAAAAAAAATCCTTGGTTCACATGTCAAACGCCTGCTGTCGGGCGTGTCCGACCACGGCAAGAAACATCTGACCGAAGTCGAGACCGACCTGATCCAGACCGGCCTGCTGTTGGAGGAGGCGATCGAAAAGCTGTCCTTCAACTTCATGGCGATCCACCAGGCGGTCGAGGGGCAGCAGGAGACCATCCGCCTGCTGCTCGAGGGCGGCGACCCGACGCCGGAGCACCGCGCCCAGCTCGAGGCGCTGCAGGGCCAGGTCGGCGGCTATGTCAACGCCGCCATCACCAGCATGCAGTTCCAGGACATGACCAGCCAGCTGATCGACCGCACCCTGAAGCGCGTCACCGGCCTGCGCGAATTTCTCGGCACGCTGGGCGCCCACGGCGCCGAGATGTTGCCTGAAAGCGACAACGAGGAGATTGTCGACCTGCTCGGTAAAGTCAGCATGGCGCTGGCGATTCAAAGCCTGGAGTTGCGCAGCGTGCTGCGCAAGGCCGTCAGTCAAAAGCACCTGGAGAGTGGCGACATCGAGCTGTTTTAGCCCGACCGCCCTTGATCGATCGTTAATAAAGCGGGGCCGCTGTCCCGGAATTTCAAAGAGTGAGAGCAAAGATGGCAAAGACAATACTTGCAGTGGATGATTCCAGTTCCTTGCGCCAGATGGTGGCCTTCAGCCTGAAGGCGGCCGGTTACCTGGTGGTCGAGGCGGTCGACGGCCAGGACGGCCTGGAAAAGGCCAAGCAGCAGGCGGTCGATCTGGTGCTGACCGACCAGAACATGCCGCGCATGGACGGCCTCGAGCTGATCAAGCTGTTGCGCGATCTGCCGGCCTACCAGAAGGTGCCCATCCTGATGCTGACCACCGAGTCGTCCGACGAGATGAAAGCCAAGGGCCGCGCTGCCGGCGCCAACGGCTGGCTGGTCAAGCCCTTCGATCCGCAGCGCCTGATCGAGGTGGTCAAAAAGGTCATCGGCTGATGAAGCGAGTGCAATGATGTCGAGCGAACTACACGGAGTAACCCCATGACCATCGATATAAGCCAGTTCTTCCAGGTCTTTTTCGATGAGGCCGAGGAACTGCTGGCTGAAATGGAACGGCTGTTGCTGGCCGTCGACCTGGACAATCCCGATGCCGAGGACCTCAACGCGGTCTTCCGCACCGCCCATTCCATCAAGGGGGGCGCCTCGACGTTCGGCGTGACCGACATGACCGAGGTCACCCACATCCTGGAGACCCTGCTCGACCGCATCCGCAAGGGCGAGATGGCGCTCACCACCGAGCACGTCGACGCCTTCCTGGCCGCCAAGGACATCCTCAAGATGCAGCTCGACGGCCACCGCCTCGGCAGCGCGGTCGACCTCGACGCCGTCGCCGACGTCGGCATGATGCTGCAGTCGCTGTCGCAGGACACGCCGGTGGCGGCGCTGGCGCCGATGGCGCCGGGCTTCAACGCGCCCGAGGTGAAGGTGGTCGACCACAGCGGCGGGCGGCGTTACCGCCTCGAGCTGCCGGTGATGGTGCACCGCGAGGTGACCGCGCTGGGCGCCGAGCTGGGCCTGATGGGCCACGTCTCGATCACCCCGCTCGACCACGACCGCAACGCCATGCTGGTGACCACCCACGAGAGCCTCGACGACATCATCGCCATCTGCTCCTTCGTGCTCGACCCCGAGCAGATGACGGTGACCGAGTTGCCGGCGCTCGACGCCGCCCAGGCCCGCCTGGAGCACGCCGAGCGCGCCCAGACCGAGGCCGACCTCGGCTACGGCTTCTTCGACGAGATCGAGCTGCTGCCGCCGCAGGTGGGCGGGGTCGGCTACGGCTTCTTCCAGCCGATCGAGCAGATCCGCGCCACGGCCGAGGCCGGCGCCGACGACAACCGCGGCTACGGCTTCTTCGAGCCGATCGAACAGATCCGCGCCGCCGCCGGCATCGTCGTCGAGGCCGCGCCGGCCGTCGTCGCCCAGGTCGAGGAGCTGGAGAAGAAACCGGCCAAGGGCGAGAAGGCCGCCGCCGGCGCCGAGGCCGGTTCCATCCGCGTCTCGATCGAGAAGGTCGACCAGCTGATCAACCTGGTCGGCGAGCTGGTCATCACCCAGGCGATGATCGAGCAGCGCGTCGACACGCTCGACCCGATGAAACACGAGCGCCTGCTCAACAGCGTCAGCCAGCTGACCCGCAACACGCGCGACCTGCAAGAGGCGGTGATGTCGATCCGCATGATGCCGATGGACTTCGTCTTCTCGCGCTTCCCGCGCATGGTGCGCGACCTGGCCGCCAAGCTGGGCAAGAAGGTCGACTTCATCACCAACGGCGCCGCCACCGAGCTCGACAAGGGCTTGATCGAGCGCATCGTCGACCCGCTGACCCACCTGGTGCGCAACAGCATCGACCACGGCATCGAGATGCCCGAGGTGCGCCGCGCCGGCGGCAAGAGCGACGCCGGCCGCCTGTTCCTGTCGGCCAGCCACCAGGGCGGCAACATCATCATCGAGGTGTCCGACGACGGCGGCGGCCTGAACCGCGAGCGCATCCTCGCCAAGGCGGCGCAGAACGGCCTGCCGCTGGGCGAGAACATGAGCGACGCCGACGTCTGGCAACTGATCTTCGCGCCCGGCTTCTCGACCGCCGAGACGGTCACCGACGTGTCCGGCCGCGGGGTCGGCATGGACGTGGTCAAGCGCAACATCACCGCCATGGGCGGGGTGGTCGACATCCGCTCGGCCAAGGGCTTCGGCACCACCATTTCGATCTCGCTGCCGCTCACCCTGGCGATCCTCGACGGCATGTCGATCCGCGTCGGCGAGGAGGTCTACATCCTGCCGCTCGGCTTCGTCATCGAGTCGCTGCAGCCGGCGCCCGAGGACGTCAAGGAGATCAGCGGCAAGGGCACGGTGGTCAAGGTGCGCGGCGAATACCTGCCCTTGATCCCGCTGTACCAGATGTTCGACATCACGCCGCGCTTCGCCGACCCGTCCGAGGGCATCGTCGTCATCATCGAGACGGACGGCCGCAAGGCCGGCCTGTTCATCGACGACCTGGTCGGCCAGCAGCAGGTGGTGGTGAAGAACCTCGAATCGAACTACCGCAAGGTGGCCGGCATCTCCGGCGCCACCATCCTGGGCGATGGCGGCGTTTCGCTGATCCTCGACGTGGCGGCGCTGATCCGCTCGTCGCGCCAGCTGGCCGACGAATCCATTTTTTCCTGACCGCAGCAACCATATAGGAATCCACCATGGCAGACGCACTCACCACCGGCGCCAAAGAAATCGCCGGCCACGAATTCCTCGCCTTCACGCTGGGCTCGGAGGAGTACGGTATCGACATCCTCAAGGTGCAGGAGATCCGTGGCTACGAAACGGTCACCCGCATCGCCAACGCGCCGGCCTTCATCAAGGGCGTCATCAACCTGCGCGGCATCATCATCCCGGTGGTGGACATGCGCATCAAGTTCAACCTGGGCGAGCCGGTGTACGACCAGTTCACCGTGGTCATCATCCTCAACATCAACGGCCGCATCGTCGGCATGGTGGTCGATTCGGTGTCCGACGTGACCACCCTGACGCCGGAGCAGGTCAAGCCGGCGCCGGAGATGGGCACCGCCTTCAGCACCGACTACATGATCGGCCTGGGCACCATCGACGAGCGCATGCTGATCCTGGTCGACATCGACAAGCTGATGTCGAGCCCGGAGATGGGCCTGATCGACATGTTGGCCGCCTGAGGCGGCTGCGCGGCGGCTGGTAAGACAAGCGGGTGATCGTGCCACAGAGGACGACACCGGCCGGACGGCGATCCGGCGCACGGGGTCCGCAAGCAGCACCCGGTGGACAGACAAAAAAACAAGCGGCATATTGGCACATCAAGGGGAGACTACAATGAACTTACGCGACTTTAAAATTGGTGCACGTCTGGGAATCGGCTTCGGGATCATTTTGCTGATTCTGGTCGCGATGGTGTTGTCGGCCAACTTCCTCAACTACAGCAACAAGAACCAGCTGACCAAGGGCCTGCAACTGTCGACCGCGAAGAACCTGCAGGCGGCGACGATGAAGAGCGCGATGCTGGAAACCGGCATCGCCATGCGCAACATCGGCCTGCAGTCCGACGTCAGCCTGATGCAGAAGGAAGAGGGCAAGGTCAAGGACCAGCGCAAACGCTACGAGGCGGCGGTCGCCGCGCTGAAGGCGCTGGGCCTGAACGACGCCGAGAACAAGGTGCTGAGCGATATCGCCGCCCTCGACAAGGACGTCGACACCGCCTTCAAGGAGGCGATCGGCCAGGTGCTGGCCTTCAACAGCGAGGGCGCGGCCAAGGTCATCGCCAGCCGCATCGACCCGCTCAACACCCAGACGCTGGCCTCGATCAACAAGCTGGTCGAGATGCAGCAAGCCACCGCCGCCGAGGTGATGGACGGCTCGGTGGCCGCCGACACCCGCCTGATGTTGATGCTGTTCGGCCTCGGCGCCGTCGCCGTCGCGCTGGGCGTGGCCTGCGCCTTCGTCATCACCCGTTCGATCACCGGGCCGCTGTCGGGCGCGGTCGAGGTGGCGCAGAAGGTCGCCGGCGGCGAGCTGACCTCGCACGTGATCGTCGAGGGCAAGGACGAGACCAGCGAGCTGCTGCAGGCGCTCAAGGACATGAACGACAGCTTGGCCAAGACGGTCGGCGACGTGCGCGCCGGCACCGAGACGATCACCGTCGCCTCGCAGGAGATCGCCTCGGGCAACGCCGACCTGTCCTCGCGCACCGAGTCGCAGGCCAGCTCGCTGGAACAGACCGCCAGCTCGATGGAGGAGCTGACCTCGACCGTCAAACAGAACGCCGACAACGCGCGCCAGGCCAACCAGCTGGCCGTGTCGGCCTCGTCGGTGGCGGTGAAGGGCGGCAGCGTGGTGTCGCAGGTGGTCGACACCATGGGCTCGATCAAGGAAAGCTCGCGCAAGATCGTCGACATCATCGGCGTGATCGACGGCATCGCCTTCCAGACGAATATTCTGGCGCTCAACGCCGCCGTCGAGGCGGCCCGCGCCGGCGAGCAGGGCCGCGGCTTCGCCGTGGTCGCCTCCGAGGTGCGCAACCTGGCGCAGCGCTCGGCCGGCGCCGCCAAGGAGATCAAGGAACTGATCGGCGACTCGGTCAACAAGGTCGACGCCGGCAGCAAGCTGGTCGACGAGGCCGGCCAGACCATGGACCTGATCGTCACCTCGATCAAGCAGGTGGCCGACATCATGGGCGAGATCACCGCCGCCACCCAGGAACAGAGCAACGGCATCGAGGAGGTCAACCAGGCCATCACCCAGATGGACGAAATGACCCAGCAGAACGCCGCCCTGGTCGAGCAGGCCGCCGCCGCCGCCGAGAGCATGCAGGAGCAGGCGCAGAAGCTGGCGCAGGCGGTCAGCATCTTCAAACTGTCGAGCGATGACAACACCCTGCGCCGTCCGGCGCCGCAGGTGGCCGCCCGGCCGACGGCCGGCAAGGCGGTCGCCGTGACGGCGCCGCGCGCGGCGCCGGCCGCTCCTGCCGCGGCGGCGCGGCCCGCCGCCCCGGCGGCGCGTGCGGCCACGCCGAAAAAACTCAGCGCGGCGGCCAGCAGCGACGAGTGGGAAGAGTTCTAATGCGGGTTTTAATGCAGCGCAATGTAAGGTAATGTAGTAGCGTAGTACGTCGGCGCGTTCCGCGCGCCGGCGCCGCAAGGCGCAAGGCATTGTTCCAGTATCAAATAAGGGTTTAACAAATGCCGCAATCTAAAGACACCGTCAAAGAGTTTGACTTCAACGCCAAGGACTTCGAAAGAGTGCGCGGCCTGATTTACAAACGGGCCGGCATCTCGCTGGCCGACAGCAAGCAGGAGATGGTGTACAGCCGCCTGGCGCGGCGCTTGCGCGCCACCGGCATCTCGTCCTTCGTGAAATACCTCGACGACCTCGAAGCCGGCCGCCTGGGCGACGAGTGGGAAGCCTTCACCAACGCCCTGACCACCAACCTGACCTCCTTCTTCCGCGAGGCGCACCACTTCCCGCTGCTCGCCGAGCACGTCAAAAAGCTGGGCGGCCCGATCACCATCTGGTGCTCGGCCGCCTCGACCGGCGAGGAGCCGTATTCGATCGCCATGACCGTGTGCGAGGCCTTCAACACGCTGACGCCGCCGGTCAGCATCATCGCCACCGACATCGACACCAACGTGCTGGCGGCCGGCGCCAACGGCGTCTACACGCTGGACCGGCTCGACAAGATGGCGCCCGAGCGGGCCCGCCGCTTCTTCCAGAAGGGCAAGGGCGAGCGCGAGGGCATGGTGCGCGTGCGCCCCGAGCTGCGCCAGATGATCACCTTCAAGCAGCTCAACCTGCTGGCCGACGGCTGGCCGATCAGCGGCCAGTTCGACGTGATCTTCTGCCGCAACGTGATGATCTATTTCGACAAGGCGACGCAGCGCAAGATCCTGGCGCGCTTCGTGCCGCTGATGAAGCCGGACGCCCTGTTGTTCGCCGGCCACTCGGAGAATTTCCTGTACGTCTCTGAATCCTTGAAACTGCGCGGCAAGACGGTCTACGAGCTGGACCACGGCGGCGCAGGCCAAAAAGCAACGTCGCACCGCTAATGAGACCACGACATGGACCTCGAACAATTTGCCACCAACGTTTATTACGACAGAACGTTTGACTGCGACGCCGCCAAGATCTTGCCGGGCGAGTATTATTTCACCAACAAGGACATGCTGATCGTCACCGTGCTCGGCTCCTGCGTGTCGGCCTGCATCCGCGACCGCGTCACCGGCCTGGGCGGCATGAACCACTTCATGCTGCCCGACGGTGGCGGCGACAACGGCAGCCCGGTGTCGGCCTCGGCCCGCTACGGCACCTACGCGATGGAGATTTTGATCAATGATTTGCTCAAGGCCGGCGCCCGCCGCGAGAACCTGGAGGCCAAGGTGTTCGGCGGCGGCGCCGTGCTGAAGGGCTTCACGGCGATCAACGTGGGCGAACGCAACGCCGCCTTCGTGCTCAACTTCCTCAAGGTGGAAAAGATCCGCGTGGTGGCCGAAGACCTCAACGACATCCACCCGCGCAAGGTGTACTTCTTCCCGCGCACCGGCAAGGTGTTGGTGAAGAAATTGATGCAGGCGCACAACGATACGCTGGCCAAGCGCGAGCTGGACTACGCCAGCCGCCTGAAGAAGGCGCCGGTCGGCGGCGAGATCGACCTGTTCTAGCCGCAACGGGCGGCCGTGCCGCCCGGCAGTTTGTGGCGCGCCGCCGGGCGGCGCGCCGTGTTTGAACCAGAATAAGAAAGTAGCGCTATGAAGATCAAAGTCCTGATCGTCGATGACTCCGCCCTGATCCGCAGTGTCATGACCGAAATTATCAGCAGCCAGCCCGACATGGAGGTGGTCGGCGTGGCCCCCGACCCCCTGGTGGCGCGCGAGTTGATCAAGCAGACCAACCCCGACGTGCTGACCCTCGACGTCGAGATGCCGAAGATGGACGGCCTCGATTTCCTCGAGAAGCTGATGCGGCTGCGGCCGATGCCGGTGGTGATGGTGTCCTCGCTGACCGAGCGCGGCTCGGAGATCACCATGCGCGCGCTGGAGCTGGGCGCGGTCGACTTCGTCACCAAGCCGAAGATCTCGATCCAGACCGGGATGCGCGAGTACACCGAACTGATCGCCGACAAGATCCGCGCCGCCTCGAAGGCGCGCATCCGCGCCCGCACCCTGCCGCAGCCCGGCGACGCCGCCGCCGGCCAGCTGCCGCAGCTGCGCAACCCGCTGACCTCGTCGGAGAAGCTGATCATCATCGGCGCCTCGACCGGCGGCACCGAGGCGATCCGCGAGTTCCTCATGCAGATGCCGTCGGACTGCCCCGGCATCCTGATCACCCAACACATGCCGGAGGGCTTCACGCGCTCCTTCGCCAAGCGCCTCGACACGCTGTGCAAGATCTCGGTGAGCGAGGCGGCCGGCAACGAGCGGGTGCTGCCGGGCCACGCCTACATCGCCCCGGGCCACTCGCACCTGACCCTGACCCGCAGCGGCGCCAACTACATGACCAAGATCGACCAGGGCGAGCCGGTCAACCGCCACCGCCCCTCGGTCGACGTGCTGTTCCGCTCGGCGGCCCAGTGCGCCGGCAAGAACGCGGTCGGCGTGATCCTGACCGGCATGGGCAAGGACGGCGCCCTCGGCATGCTGGAGATGAAGACGGCCGGGGCGTATAATTTCGCCCAGGACGAGGCCAGTTGCGTGGTGTTCGGCATGCCGCGCGAGGCCATCGCGGTGGGCGCCACCCACGAGGTCGGCGCGCTGCAGGCGCTGCCCGGCATGGTGCTGGGCTACCTGGCGGCGCACGGCATGCGCGCTTTGCGTGTTTAATACGCGATAGGCGAGGTTTTCCTGTTACTTTGTTCGCCCCCCGGGCAACGGAAATGCTATCCTACAACTTGCTGGCAATTGTAGACACTATTAACAACCGCGTAAGAAGAAACAACGGAGTAATTCATGGCTGATCCAAAGATGAAATTTTTAGTTGTTGACGATTTTTCGACGATGCGCCGCATTGTCCGGAATCTGTTGAAAGAACTGGGTTATGCCAATGTCGACGAGGCGGAGGATGGCGTCATGGCGCTGGCCAAGCTGCGCGCCGAATCGTTCGACTTCGTGGTGTCCGACTGGAACATGCCGAACATGGACGGTCTGACCATGTTGCAGAACATTCGTGCCGATCCGGCGCTGGCCAAGTTGCCGGTGTTGATGGTGACCGCCGAAGCGAAGAAGGAAAACATCATCGCGGCGGCCCAGGCCGGCGCCAACGGCTATGTGGTCAAGCCATTCACGGCGGCGACGCTGGATGAAAAGCTGAACAAGATCTTCGAAAAACTCGGAGCTTGATGATGGCCGAGCAAGACAACGGCGCCATGCAGGCAGCAATGGTGGAGCCGAACGAGGAGTTCTTGTCGCGCATCGGCCACATGACGCGGGCCTTGCACGAGAACTTGCGCGGTCTTGGTCTGGACAAGCTGATCGAGAAGGCCGCGTCCGACATGCCGGACGCGCGCGATCGCCTCGAGTATGTCGCCCGCCTCAGCGAGGACGCCGCGCAGAAGGTGCTCAACGCCACCGACGCGGCCGGCCCGCTGCAGGACCAGATCCAGTCCGACGCCAGGCAGCTGAGCGGCTCCTGGCAGATGTTGCTCGACGGCGACGCCGGCGAGCGGGATTGGCGCGCGCTGGCGCGGCAGACCATCGCCACCTTGGGCGCGACGGGCGGCCACACGGTCGGCACGAAGTCGCATTTGATGGACATCATGATGGCGCAGGATTTCCAGGATCTGACGGGACAGGTGATCAAGAAGGTCACCTCGATCGCCCAGAACGTGGAGCAGCAACTGGTGCAGATGTTGATCGACTTCGCGCCGGAACAGCTGAAGAAGGAACTCGACAACGGCTTGCTCAACGGTCCGCAGATCGACCCGGGCGGCGAGGGCGTTGTGGCCGACCAGGAGCAGGTCGACGACCTGCTCGACAGTCTCGGCTTCTAAGTCAGGATCGCGTCGCCCCCGCCCCGGCGGGGGCCGGTGCCGGCTCTCCTGCTGGGAGCGGCATCGACGTCCGCCCAGGCGGCCGTGGCGAGTCCGCGGCGCAAGGGCGGCCCGCCTCAGGGGCGCCGGCCGCGTGCCAGCAGGCTGTTTCACCGGACCGCGGACGCCGCGCTCGCCATGCACCAGACCAATTTCCTCGTCCGCGAACCGCTGCTCGATCCGCAACAGCGGGTGCTCGGCTATGAGCTGAGCTGGCAGGACGGCGCGCCCGGCGTGGCCGCGCCGGCGGCGCTGGAGGCCTTGGTCGGCTTCGTCGCCGGCCGGGTCAACCATCCGGACGACGGCTGGCTGCTGCGCGACAAGACCCTGTTCCTGCAAGCGGTGCCGGCGATGCTGTCGACCGACGCGCTGCACAACATGCCCCCCGAACACACCGTGCTGTCGATCCAGACCGCCACGCTGGCCGATCCGGCCACCCTGGCCGCCGTGCGGGCGCTGCGCGCCGGCGGCGTCGGCATTTTGCTGCGCCAGGCCGACCTGGCCAAGCTCGGCAAGGGGCTGGCCGGCGTCGCCTCGCATGTCGAGGTGCGCTTCACCGGCGCCGACCTGGCGGCCCAGGCGCGCAACTACGCCGCGTTGAAGCAGGCGGCGGTGCGCATGGTCGGCCGGCCGGTGGGCAACTGGGCCGACTTCGACGTCTGCGCCGCCCTCGGCCTGGACGCCTTCGTCGGCAAGCTGCACCTGACGCCGCGGCCGGGCAGCGTGGCGAAGGGCATGAACCCGGCCCAGACCATCATCCTGCAACTGATGCAGATGGTGCGGCAGAACGCCGACGTGGCGCAGATCGAGGCGGTGCTCAAGCGCGACGCCACCTTGTCCTACAAACTATTGAGATTTATCAATTCGGCCGGCTTCGGCGCCGGGCGCGAGGTGCAGTCGCTGCGCCAGGCCCTGGCCCTGTTGGGCTATTCGCCGCTGTACCGCTGGCTGACCCTGTTGCTGGCCACCGCCAGCAGCAACGGTTATTCGCCGGTGCTGCTGGAAACGGCGGTGGTGCGCGGCCGCCTGGCCGAGTTGCTCGGCCAGGCCGCGCTGGGCAAGAGCGAGGCGGAGAACATTTTTGTCGCCGGCATGTTCTCGCTGCTCGACCGCCTGCTCGGCATGCCGATGGAACAGGTGCTGGAGTCGATCCAGCTGGCCGACGACGTGGTGGCGGCGCTGCTGACGCGGGGCGGCAAGTACGGCCCGTATCTGGCGCTGGCCGAGGCCTGCGAACTCAATTCCTCGCTGGTGGCCGCGCTGGCCCATTCGCTGGGGCTGAGTCCGCAGGACGTCAACCAGGCCCACCTGTCGGCGCTGGCCTGGGCGCAGAACGTGGCGACCTAGGGGGAGTCTTTTCACCCAAGGGCGAAGGGCCGGGGTCGGACCCGGCGGGTCCGACCCCAGGTTTTGCCGCTGGGTTGCGCCGCCGGGTTGCGCCGGCCGGCCTAGATTTCCAGATTGTCGATCAGGCGGGTGCCGCCCAGCTTGGCCGCGGCCAGCACCACCAGCGGCGCGCCCTGGGCCAGGTCGCCGGCGCTCGGCGCTTGCAGGTCGATGCGCTTGCGGATCGAGATGTAGTCCGGGTTCCAGCCGCGCTTGGCCAGCTCGTCCATCGCCTTGCGTTCCAGCTGGGCGATGTCGAGGTGGCCGGCGCGCATTTCGCCGGCGACGAAGTTGAGCGCCTGGTACAGGGCCGGCGCCTCGGCGCGCTCGTTTTCCGACAGGTACATATTGCGCGACGACAGGGCCAGGCCGTCCTCGGCGCGGTAGGTCTCGGCGGCGATGATCTCGGTGGGCAGGGCGAACTGGCGGCTCATGTTGCGGATGATCATCAACTGCTGGTAATCCTTCTTGCCGAACACGGCCACGCGCGGCTGCACGCAGGCGAACAGCTTCATCACCACCGTGGTCACGCCGGTGAAGAAGCCGGGGCGGAACTCGCCCTCCAGCGTGTTGCCCAGGTCCTCGGGCGGGCGGATGCGGAACTCCTGCGGTTCCGGGTACAAGTCTTTCTCGGTCGGCGCGAACAGCACGTAGACGCCTTCCTTCTCCAGCTTCTCGACGTCGGCCTGGAAGGTGCGCGGGTATTTTTCGAAGTCCTCGCCGGGGCCGAACTGCAGGCGGTTGACGAAGATCGAGGCGACCACCGGGTCGCCGTGCTTGCGCGCCAGGCGCATCAGCGACAGGTGGCCTTCGTGCAGATTGCCCATGGTGGGGACGAAGGCGGTGCGCAGTTGACCGCTCAGTTGGTCGCGCAGTTCTTCAATGGAGGAGATGATTTTCATGGCATGCTTTCGCGCTGGGCGTAATGGGGAATAGGGGGAGGGCGCGGCGTCGCGGCTCAGGCCGGCGAATACGCCAGGCGCACGTAGATCGGCGCGAACGGCTCGGCCTGGGTGATCTCGATCAGGGTTTCCTTGGCCAGCTCGAGCAGGGCGACAAAGTTGACCACCACCACCGGCACGCCGCCGGCGATGTCGAACAGGTCGGCGAACTCGATGAAGCGCGACGATTGTAACTTGCGCAGGATCGAGGTCATGTGCTCCCGCACCGACAACTCCTCGCGGCTGATGTGGTGGTGCTGGGTCAGCTTGGCGCGCTTGAACACGTCGAGCCAGGCGCGCTGCAGGTCGATCGGCTCGACCTCGGGCCAGTGCTGCTCCATGCCCTGCTCGATGAACACGCGCGGCCGGACGAAGTCGCGCTCCAGCTGCGGCACGGTGTTCAGGTCGTAGGCGGCCAGCTTGATCTGCTCGTATTCGAGCAGGCGGCGCACCAGGTCGGCGCGCGGGTCGAAGTCGGGGTCGTCCAGGATCTCGCTGTGGCGCGGCGGCAGCAGCATGCGCGACTTGATCTCGATCAGCATGGCCGCCATCAGCAGGTACTCGGCGGCCAGCTCCAGGTTCGACAGGCGGATCTGGTCGACATATTTCAGGTATTGCAGGGTGACCTGCGCCATCGGGATGTCGAGGATGTTGAAGTTTTGCTTGCGGATCAGGTAGAGCAGCAGATCGAGCGGGCCTTCGAAGGCGTCGAGGAAGATCTCCAGCGCGTCGGGCGGAATGTACAGGTCGGTCGGCATGCGCAGCATCGGCTCGCCGTACAGGCGGGCCAGCGCGGTGTCGGCGGCCGGCGTCTCGGTTGCGGCGGCGGCGGCCACAGTGGCGGCGGTGGCCGTTGTGTCCGGCTCCGCCGTGGTGGCGGCGCCGACGGCGGCGGGCGCCGGCTCGGCGGCGCCGGTGGGCGGCGTGTCGAGCAGCGCGATAGCCTCGTCAGCCGGCGTCAGCGCCGTGGCGCTGGCCGTTTCTTCTGGCAACATCCTAGCCGCCCCGGGCTGTTAGACCTTGTTTTGGTAGACGTAAGCTTGTTGCTTGACGGCCGATTCAAGCTGGCGCTCTTGTTCCGACAGCGACACCGGCGCCTTGTCCCACAGCAGGGCGCGGCCGGCGCGTTGGCCTTCTTCCATGCCCGGATTCTTGGCCTTCAGCTCTTTGATGAACAAAGTGTGCTCGGATTCGTACATCTGATGTTGTTTGGTCAGTTTCATGGATTCAATGTGGATGGATCAGTAGCGCGTATTTTACCGCGCCCGGCGCGGCGGCGGTAATTCTATCGCTGCCGGCGGGCAATCCGGCGGCCGCGCCGCGCACGGCGGGCGCCGCCGGCCGGTTCAAAACTTGTGGCGCAGGCCCAGCGCCAGGGTGTTGCCGGCGGCGGCGTTGCTCAGCTTGTCGTGGAGGAAAACCGAGTACAGGTCGGTGCGCAGCGACAGGTTGTGGTCGTAGCCGGCGCTGGCGGTGTCGCGGTGGAAGGCCGCCTTGAGCGCCGAACTCTCGCGCGAGCGGGCCCAGGCCAGCATCCAGCTGCCGGCGCCGGCCGGCAAGGACAGGCCGAGGTGGCCGGTGCGCGTGCGTCGGCCGCTGACTTCGGTATTGGCGCGGTTGTAGCCGGCGTACAACTTGACGATGTTGAAGTCGTAGCTGGCGGCGGCGAAATACACGCTTTGCGAGGGCGCGGCGGCGCTGATGTTGAGGCCGTTGCTGACGCGCTGGGCCGCCGCCGTCAGCGCCAGCGCCGCGCCGGTGTAGCGCAGCACCGCCGCCTTGTTGTTGCCGTAGCTGGTGGCGGCGCCTTCGCCCAGGTTGCCCTGCAGCGTCAGGCTGACGCCGCCGACGGTGGGCGACAGGTAGGCCAGGGCGTTGTTCCAGCCGGTGTCGCCGACGATGGCGCTGCCGAAGGGCACGCTCCACAACTGGTCGACAAACGGCGACAGGCGGGTCGAAAAACCGAAGGGGTTGGCGTAGGAGGTGGCGACGAACAGGGGATTGGGCAGCCGTCCCAGGCGCAGCGTGCCCCAGTTGCCGGCCAGGCCGACATAGGCGGCGCGGGAAAACAGCGCCTCGCCGGGCACCCGGCCGGCCTCGCCGGTGTCGGCGCGGAAGAAACTCTCCAGCGCGAACTGGGCGGACAGGCCGTCGCCCAATTGTTCCGTGCCGGCCACGCCCCAGTAGGAGGTGGTCATGCCGCCGTTGTTGACGAGCGTGCTGCGGCCGCCGCCGACGCCGCTCACGCCGCTGCCGCCGCTGGCGCTGGCGGCGTAGACGTCGACCAGGCCGTACAGGCGCACATTGTTTTGCTGGGTCTGGGGCTGGGCCTGGGCCTGCGCCTGCGCCATGGCCGATGTCGCGGCGCAGCAAAACAAGGGCAGGGCCAGCATGCTGGGGGAAATGGTTTTCATCGTTTCTCCTCGGATACGGTCGACAAAGCCCGTCTCATCCTACCCTTTATTGGCACGATTTCAAGTTATTGCGGCGCACTGTCGCGGGACGGCGACAGGTGAATCGCGTATGCTGTGCCTTTGCCAAAAACCAGCCGCCCGCATGAACCACCGCCTCACGCCCAAAGTCGCCCTCATGTTGACCCTGGCTCCCTTGCTGTGGGCCGGCAACGCCATCGTCGGCCGCCTGGTGCACGAGGCCGTGCCGCCCATCCTGCTCAACTTCCTGCGCTGGGCCATCGCCCTGCTGATCCTGCTGCCGCTGGCCGGCCCGGTGTTCCGCCGCGACGGCCCGGTATGGCCGCACTGGCGCCGCTTCGCGCTGCTCGGCCTGCTGGGCATCGGCATCTACAACGCGCTGCAATACCTGGCGCTGCAAAGCTCGACGCCGATCAACGTCACGCTGGTGGCCTCGGGCATGCCGGTGTGGATGATGTTGACGGGTTGGATGTTCTTCGGCGTCAAGGTGTCGCGCCGCCAGATGGCCGGTGCCGTGCTGTCGATCGGCGGCGTGTTGTTGGTGCTGGCGCGCGGCGAGTGGGTCCATCTGCTCGAACTGCGCCTGGTGGCCGGCGACGTCTTCATGATCCTGGCGACCATCGCCTGGTCGCTGTACAGCTGGCTGTTGACGCGCTCCAAGTTGCCGCAGCAGATACGCGCCGACTGGGCCGGCTTTTTGGCGGCGCAGGTGGCCTTCGGCGTGCTTTGGTCGGGCGCCTTCGCGGCGGGCGAGTGGGCCGTCGGCAGCGCCCAGGTGCAGTGGAGTTGGACCCTGGCGGCGGCGCTGGCGTATGTGGCGATCGGCCCGGCGGTGATCGCCTTCCGTTGCTGGGGCGCCGGCGTGCAGCAGGCCGGCCCCAGCGTGGGTGCCTTCTTCAGCAATCTGACGCCGCTGTTCGCCGCGCTGATGTCGTCGGCCTTCCTCGGCGAGGCGCCGCACGGCTACCACCTGGCGGCGTTCGCCTTGATCGTCGGCGGAATCGTGGTGTCGTCGCGCCGCTGAGGCGCGCGTTCACGCCGATGCCGCTCGGTTAAGACGCCGGCGGCTATACAACCACCCTGAGGCGGAGAGCCGGGGTCGGACCCGCTGGGTCCGACCCCAGGTGCGCCTTTGGGGTGGCGCGGGGCTTAGTGGCGCAACTGGCGCCGCATCACCAGCGGCGGCGGCTCCATCGGGTTGGCGTGGCTGTATTCCAGCTCCTCGGCCAGCTCGAACTCGAAAGCGGTGTAGACGTCGATCAGCTTGGGTTGGTCGCTGCGCACGGCCAGGCGCAGCTCCTCGACGCAGTAGGTTAGGCGAGGATGAAGCGATCTCGGCCGAAAAGACCTTCAATGACTATGAGCTGAGCTTCCCGCACGTAGATATTCAAGTACCAGCCTCAGATGCCCGACGAGACCTCGCGCCTCTGCTTGTTTCTGGCCATCGACCAAGCCATGCGCTGGATGCAGCGCGCCATCGGCTCGACAACGCCGATCCAGGCGCTCAACGAATGGCAACGTCGCAAGCTGGAACTATTCGTTAGACGCGTCTATTATCAGACCGGACTTGACAGCTACATTCGTTCATTGCCCGTAGGTTTATGATTATTTATGCATAATAATTGCAAAAATTTCACTTAATTTGCCTGGTATCAATATCTAAGTTTCGAGTTCTCTTAAACTGAGCTTAGGGAGGCATTCAACGCCTTCTTTCCGATAACTTGTTCGGAAGCGTTCAAGGTGTAGGAAAAATTGGATTTTTCTAAGACATTTGATGGAGAACGAAATGAAACAATTGAACTTGGTGGAGATTCAGGCGATTTCGGGTGCAATGGGGAGCCGTGGTCAGGTCGCACCAGTAGATACGCCGTGCACGAATGCGGTGATGGGAGGGGCGATGGCAGGAGCCATTGGTGGTTTTTTTGGTGGGCCACTGGCGTTCGTCGTGTGTGCATTTGGAGGCGCATTTGGCGGCTTCATCTCAGCGGGTCATCTGTGCCGCCTAGATAGTAAATGAGGCGGCCTTCACATGGTTTCCGAATCATTGTTTGGATGCGAATGAAAAATCAGGAGAGAGGAAATGATCATCTTGAAGACGCTAATTGTAGGGAGCATAGGCGGTTTAGTTGGTTGGTACGTCGCCGATCATTCGCATGCAAATGGGTTAATGGCTTTTAAATATCTTTTTATTGGAAATGTGGCCGCATTGATTGGAGTTCTGATAAAGAGGAAAGTGGGGAAGAAATAGCGCATTAATTTATAAAGCGACAAGGCTGGTTTGGTGTCAGATCAATCTGCAGTCCGCTGAAAGAAACGTCACGACCTGATGCCAATTTTAATGCCGCAGCTGGCGCCGCATCACCAGCGGCGGCGGCTCCATCGGGTTGGCGTGGCTGTATTCCAGCTCCTCGGCCAGCTCGAACTCGAAGGCGGTGTAGAAGTCGATCAGTTTGGGCTGGTCGCTGCGCACGGCCAGGCGCAACTCCTCGATGCCGCAGGTCAGGCCGTGGTGGATCACCGCCTCCAGCAAATGCTGCGACAGGTTGCTGCCGCGCCGCGCGGCGATCACGCCCATGCGCAGGATTTCCCACACGTCCGGCTCGGCGTCGAGCGGCAGCCAACGCACCGAGCCGACCGGCACCTCGTCGATCAACAAGATAAAACCGCCGCCGTCGCGCAGGTGCTGCGCGACGAGTACGGCGGTTTCTCTGTGGCCACTCGAGGTGACGTTGACCTTGCCGGCCCACGCCGAGCGCGTGAGCTCGGCGATCAGTCTGGCATCGTCATTGTTTGCTTCGCGCACCACGATGTTCATCGACGGTCCTTAGCGGATGCGCATGCCCGGCTCGGCGCCCGGCCACGGGTTGAGGATGTAGATGCCAGGGTTGGCCTTCTCGTCGGCCGCCGAACCGGCCAGCACCATGCCTTCGGAGACGCCGAATTTCATCTTGCGCGGCGCCAGGTTGGCCACCATCACGGTCAGCTTGCCG
Source organism: Rugamonas violacea (assembly GCF_016461825.1). Taxonomy (GTDB): domain Bacteria; phylum Pseudomonadota; class Gammaproteobacteria; order Burkholderiales; family Burkholderiaceae_D; genus Rugamonas. The sequence goes on from NZ_JAEMNU010000145.1 coordinate 59,222, forward strand.
ACCAGCTCTTCCGGCTGGTACATCGATTTGATGCCGGAGAAGACGTTGCGCAGGCGGCCTTCGCCGACGTCCAGGGTCAGGCGCAGCAGCTTGTCGGAACCGTCGACGTGCTCGCAGTTGACGATCTTGGCGACGCGCAGGTCGATCTTCATGAAGTCGTCGATCTTGATCTCCGGCGCCAGCGCTTCGACGCCGTCGAGCGGGGCCACGGCGGCGGCCACGGCGGCAGGTCCGGCGGCCTTGGCGGCCGGCGCGGCGATTGCGCCGGTGGCGCCGGCGGCCGGGGCGGGCGCGTCGAACAGCTCCTCGATCATCTTGGCGTCGACCCGGGTCATCAGGTGGTTGTAGGCGCCGATGGTGCGGCCCAGCATGGCCTGCGAGACGATGCCGCTGGCGACGTCGGTGTCGGCCCAGAGCAGTTGCTCGTCGTTGAGGAACTTGGCCACGTTGGCGGCCACGCCCGGCAGCACCGGCGACAGCAGGATGGTCAGCTGGCGGAACAGGATCAGCGCGGCGGTGCAGACGTCGTGCAGCTCGGCGGTCTTGTCGGCATCCTTGGCCAGGATCCACGGCTTGTTCTCGTCGACGTACTGGTTGGTGATGTCGGCGATCTCCATGATCTCGCGCAGCGCCTTGCCGAATTCGCGGTGCTCGAAGTGGTGGGCGATGCTGGCCTGGCGTTCCTTGCCGTCGGTGGTGGTCAGCGCGCGCTGGATCCAGCCCTGGGCGCCTGCCGACAAGGTGGCGGCCAGCTTGCCGTCGAATTTCTTGGCGATGAAGCCGGCGCAGCGGCTGGCGATGTTGACGTATTTGCCGATCAGGTCGCTATTCACCCGCGCCACGAAGTCGTCGCCGGTGAAGTCCAGGTCTTCCACCTTGGAGTTCAGTTTGAAGGCGATGTAGTAGCGCAGCCATTCCGGGTTCATGCCCAGGTTCAGGTAGCGCAGCGGCGAGATGCCGGTGCCGCGCGACTTGGACATTTTTTCGTTGTTGACGGTCAGGTGGCCGTGCACGTTGACCTTCAGCTTGGCTATCACCGGATGGTCGGCGAATTTCAGCATCGCCGGCCAGAACAGCAGGTGGAAGGAAACGATGTCCTTGCCGATGAAGTGGATCTGTTCGGTGGCCGGGTCCTTGAGCAGGGCGTCGAAGTCGATGCCCTTTTTCTGGCAGTAGTTTTTCAGGCTGGCCAGGTAGCCGACCGGCGCGTCCAGCCAGACGTAGAAGAACTTGCCCGGCGCGTCGGGAATCGGGATGCCGAAGTAGGGCGCGTCGCGTGAAATGTCCCAGTCGGCCAGCTTCTCGCCGGCTTCGCCCAGCCATTCGCTGACCTTGTTGACCATTTCCGGCTGCAAGCGGCCCGGGGTGTTCAGCCAATCCTTGAGGAACTCGAAGCAGCGCGGGTCGGACAGCTTGAAGAAGTACTGCTCCGACGGCTTGAGGATGGGCGTCGAGCCGGTGAACACCGAGAAGGGGTTGACCAGTTCGGTCGGCTGGTAGGCCGCGCCGCAGACTTCGCAGTTGTCGCCGTATTGGTCCTTGGCGCCGCATTTCGGGCATTCGCCCTTGATGTTGCGGTCGGCCAGGAACATGCCCTTGACCGGGTCGAAGAAGCGGTCGACGACCTTGGTGGAGATCAGGCCGGTGTCGCGCAGCTTGCGGTAGATGCCCTGCGACAGCTCGACGTTTTCCGGCGAGTCGGTCGAATACCAGTTGTCGAAGGCGATGTGGAAGCCGTCGAGGTATTGGGCGCGGCCGGCGGCGATCTTGGCGACGAACTCCTGCGGCGTGATGCCTTCCTTCTCGGCGGCGATCATGATCGGCGTGCCGTGGGTGTCGTCGGCGCCGACAAAGTGCACCTCGCGCAGTCCGGCGCCGTCGCGCTGCATTCGCTGGAAACGGACCCAGATGTCGGCCTGGATGTATTCCATCATGTGGCCAATGTGGAAGGCGGCGTTTGCATAAGGCAGGGCAGTGGTGACGAACAGCTTGCGGGTCATGATTGATGCACTTTGTGGGTGGAGGAAACAGGCATTTTAACAGCGGATGCCCTTGGTGGGCACTTCGGCGGCAGGGGGAATCCTGTAATTATGGCTATTTTGCGCTAGACTGCGGCATCACATACGGAGATTTTCATGAGCATCACAGTAGAAGACGTCAAGGCGGCATTGTCAAAAGTTGTTGATCCCAATACAACAAAGGACTTCGTGTCCGGCAAGGCGGTGAAGAATTTGAAGGTCGAGGGCAACGCCGTCTCGCTCGACATCGAGCTGGGCTACCCGGCCAAGAGCCAGTTCGAGGCGATCCGCGCCAGCGTGACGGCGGCCGTGCAGGCGCTGCCGGGTGTCGGTGCGGTGACGGTGGGCGTGGCCTCGAAGGTCATCTCGCACACCGTGCAGCGCGGCCTGAAGCTGATGCCGAACGTGAAGAACATCATCGCCGTGGCCTCCGGCAAGGGCGGCGTCGGCAAGTCGACCACCGCCGTCAACCTGGCGCTGGCCTTGGCCGCCGAGGGCGCCTCGGTCGGCGTGCTGGACGCCGACATCTACGGCCCGTCGCAGCCGATGATGCTGGGCGTCAGCGGCAAGCCGGTCACCAAGGACGGCAAGACCATGGAGCCGCTGGAGAACTACGGTCTGCAGGTGTCGTCGATCGGCTTCATGATCGACCCGGACGAGCCGATGGTGTGGCGCGGCCCGATGGTCACCCAGGCCCTGCAGCAGTTGTTGGAGCAGACCAACTGGCGCGATCTGGATTACCTGATCGTTGACATGCCGCCGGGCACCGGCGACATCCAGCTGACCTTGTCGCAAAAAGTGCCGGTGACGGGCGCGGTGATCGTCACCACGCCGCAGGACATCGCCCTGCTGGACGCGCGCAAGGGTTTGAAGATGTTCGAGAAGGTCGGCATTCCGATCCTCGGCATCGTGGAGAACATGAGCACGCATATCTGCTCGAACTGCGGCCACGCCGAGGAAATCTTCGGTTCCGGCGGCGGCGCCAAGATGTGCGCCGACTTCGGCGTCGAGTTCCTCGGCGCGCTGCCGCTGACCATGGCGATCCGTCAGCAGACCGATTCCGGCAAGCCGACCGTGGTGGCCGAGCCGGACGGTCCGGTGGCGGCTATCTACAAGGACATCGCCCGCAAGATCGCCGTGCAGGTGGCTGAGAAGGCCAAGGACATGACCAGCAAGTTCCCTAGCATCGTCATCAAGAACGACTGAGGTAAGGGGTCGGGCCGGTACTGGCCCGGCCGTTCGGTTCGGGGTATAGTGTTGTCATTTTGTTTAGTGCCCCGTTTGTCCACCCATAGGAGATATAAATGAAGAAAAATCTGATGAGCGCATTTTCCGTCGCCCGCCTGAGCCGCCGCGTGTTGCTGGCTGCCGTGCTGGGCGGCGGCGTGGCGGCTGGCGCGCTGGCGCAATCGGTCTCGTTTGTCGAGCCGATCGACGGCGCCACCGTCAGCAGCCCGTTCAAGGTCAAGTTCGCCGTCAGCGGTATGGACGTCAAACCGGCCGGCGACATGAGCGCCAATACCGGTCACCATCATCTGCTGATCAACGCCGATCCGATCAAGGCCGGCGAGTCGGTGCCTTTCGACGAGACCCACCTGCACTTCGGCAAGGGTCAGACCGAGGCCGAAGTCAAGCTGCCGCCCGGCACCTACACCTTGACCATGCAGTTCGCCAACGGTGCGCACCAATCGTATGGTCCCGGCCTGAGCAAGGGCATCAAGGTCACCGTCAAGTAACTGTCGCCCTCAAGAAACTCGCCGTCGTCCTCGCGAAACTCGCCGTCGTCCTCGAGAATCTCGCCGTCGTCCTCGCGAAAGCGGGGACCCATACGGCGCATCCCGTATTGGATGGCGCGCGCAGCATGGGTTCCCGCGTGCGCGGGAACGACGGCGGGCAGGGCGGCTAGGCCGTACCCTGGCAACGCGGTAAAATAGCTTCTTTTACATATAAGCTTCCCTACCTCGATGACCACTGCCACCGCCAAGCCCGTCCGCACCCGTTTCGCTCCCAGCCCGACCGGCTACCTCCACCTGGGCGGCGCCCGCACGGCGCTGTACTCCTGGGCCTTCGCCCGCCACTTCGGCGGCACCTTCGTGCTGCGCATCGAAGACACCGACCTTGAGCGTTCCACGCCGGAAGCGGTGCAGGCCATCATCGAAGGCATGCAATGGCTCGGCCTGGACCACGACGAAGGTCCGTTCTATCAGATGCAACGCATGGACCGCTACCGCGAAGTCGTGGCGCAGATGCTGGAAGCCGGCACCGCCTACCTGTGCTATTCCTCGCCGGAAGAAGTCGAAGCGATGCGCGAGCGCATGCGCGCGGCTGGCGACAAGCCGCGCTACGACGGCACTTGGCGCCCGGAAGCCGGCAAGACCCTGCCGCCGGTTCCCGCCGAGCGCAAGCCGGTGGTGCGTTTCAAAAACCCGCTGGACGGCGAAGTGAGCTGGGACGACGTGGTCAAAGGCACCATCACCATCGGCAACAAGGAGATGGACGATCTGGTCATCGCCCGTCCGGACGGCACGCCAACCTATAACTTCTGCGTCGCCGTCGACGACTGGGACATGGGCATCACCCACGTGCTGCGCGGCGACGACCACGTGAACAACACGCCACGCCAGATCAACATCCTGCGCGCGATCGGCGCGCCGCTGCCGCTGTACGGCCACCTGCCGATGATCCTGGGTTCCGACGGCGAGAAGCTGTCCAAGCGCCACGGCGCCGTCAGCGTGATGGACTACCCGGCGCAGGGCTATCTGCCGGAAGCGATGCTGAACTACCTGGCGCGCATGGGCTGGAGCCATGGCGACGACGAAGTGTTCTCGATGGAGCAGTTCTGCGAGTGGTTCAACCTGGACCACCTGACCCGCTCGGCGGCCCAATTCAACAACGAAAAGCTGGCTTGGCTGAACAACCACTATATTAAGCAAGCCGACAACGAGCGCCTGGCCAAGCTGGTCACGCCGCGCATGCTGGCCGACGGCGCCCAGTTCGACGGCGCGCCGGCGTTGCCGGCCGTGCTGGCGCTGATGAAGGAGCGCGTCAACACCACCAACGAGCTGGCCGACGCCGCCATGCTGTTCTACCGCGAGCCGAAGCCGGACGCGGCGCTGCTGACCCAGCACCTGACCGACGCCGTCAAGCCGGCGCTGGCCCAGTTCGCCGAGCGCTGCGCCACGGTGGAGTGGAGCAAGGAGGCGCTGGCCGCGATGATCAAGGAAGTGCTGGCCGCCAACACGCTGAAGATGCCGCAGATCGCCATGCCCTTGCGCTTGATCGTCACCGGCCAGTTGCAGACGCCGGCCATCGACGCGGTGTTGCAGATCTTTGGCCGCGAGGCGATCCTGGCGCGCCTGGCGAAGTTTCTTTAAGGCTACTTCGAAAAGCCGTCATTCCGCATCGGCGGACCGCCGCGTAGGCGGGAATCCATACGCCGCATGTCCATTGGCTCAGCATAGGTTCCCGCCTACGCGGGAACGACAATTTTGCAGTTTTTGAAGTTTTTTTAATAGTAGTTGTAAGAACCTGCCGCTCGGCATCGGCTTTCGCCGGTGCGGAGCGGCGAATTCAGGCGTTTTCAACGTACCCATCATCGCGCCGAATGAGCGGGTACGGAGAATAAATCTGCAAAGTTGCAAAAGGGTATTTGCAGAGTGAAGATCCTTTGCTATACTCTTGTTTCTGCAGCAAACGGGGGTATAGCTCAGCTGGGAGAGCGCTTGCATGGCATGCAAGAGGTCATCGGTTCGATCCCGTTTACCTCCACCAACATCGGGAAGCAGTCGGTTCCGGTAGTTTGTAAATAGCGCTGCAGAATAGTTGTTCAGGGTCCCCATCGTCTAGAGGCCTAGGACATCACCCTTTCACGGTGAGTACAGGGGTTCGAATCCCCTTGGGGACGCCAGAGTTTTAGTAGTGGATGTAGATTGACCGTTGTTTGTACTGATTGTTGGAAGTTTGGCTTCATGCTGGATTTGAAACAAGTAGTGAAACAAAAGTCGCCCCGTGCGGCTTTTATTATTTCTACGCCAGAGGGGGTATAGCTCAGCTGGGAGAGCGCTTGCATGGCATGCAAGAGGTCATCGGTTCGATCCCGTTTACCTCCACCACCAGCGTAGAAGTAGGTAGTGTGTGAAGCAGTAAAATGTTGTCGGTAGTTCCTGGTCCCCATCGTCTAGAGGCCTAGGACATCACCCTTTCACGGTGAGTACAGGGGTTCGAATCCCCTTGGGGACGCCAGCTGACGCTGGTAGTGGTAAGAGTGGTAAAAAAGTAGTGCTTTGTAGAAGAGCACGAGATCGCGCAAGCGGTATATTGATTTCTGCGCCCGGGGGGTATAGCTCAGCTGGGAGAGCGCTTGCATGGCATGCAAGAGGTCATCGGTTCGATCCCGTTTACCTCCACCAATGGCGCAGAAACAAACGGACATGAGTCTCCATCGTCTAGAGGCCTAGGACATCACCCTTTCACGGTGAGTACGGGGGTTCGAATCCCCCTGGAGACGCCAACGGTGTTGGTAGTAGTGAAAGCATCCTGCAGAGGATGCGAAGTCGCCCACAGCGGCTGTTGTGATTTCTGCGCCCGGGGGGGTATAGCTCAGCTGGGAGAGCGCTTGCATGGCATGCAAGAGGTCATCGGTTCGATCCCGTTTACCTCCACCATTGGCGCAGAAATATGTTTGTCCCCATCGTCTAGAGGCCTAGGACATCACCCTTTCACGGTGAGTACAGGGGTTCGAATCCCCTTGGGGACGCCAAAAAATGATTTGATCGATCAAGCCGCCGAGAGCGGCTTTTTTGTGTCCGCTCGCTTTGTCCGCGCATTTGCCTACGCATTTGCCTGCGCGTTTGGCGCGGCCAGGGCCGTGCCGCATATTTTTCGCATGCAATGTTGTTTCGATACCAATTTGATTGGTAAAAAGCGTAAAAAGCCGTCGATTCTATTGATTTGCATTCTTGCGCTGTGCTATGATTCGCGCACGCTTTTTTGAGGGCTGGTAAAGACTCGAAATGACCGCCGGGTCCCCATCGTCTAGAGGCCTAGGACATCACCCTTTCACGGTGAGTACAGGGGTTCGAATCCCCTTGGGGACGCCAGGATTTGGCGGCAAGCTGAAGTAGTTGTTGTATCAGGTCTGGATGTGCAAGTGGGCATCCAAGGACAGATTTCTGTCCCCATCGTCTAGAGGCCTAGGACATCACCCTTTCACGGTGAGTACAGGGGTTCGAATCCCCTTGGGGACGCCAGTCAAGCTCCATCGGAGCGACAAGAAAAAGCCGCGCTAGGCAACTAGCGCGGCTTTTTTCGTTTTGGCCGGCGGTTCAGGCCCACAGCTGGTGGAGCAAATGCCACATGCGCATTTCCTTGAGCTGCGGCGACCAGTCGGCGGCCAGCGGATGGTTGCGGTAGGACTCCGGGTCGGCGTCGAGCAGGCCGTGGAACACCTCCAGCACAATCCTGCCGCCCGTCTCGCCCAATTGCGTCGCCGTCGGACTGGCCGCCGCCAGCAGTTCCTGTTCGGAGAAGGCTTGCGGCCGGCCGTCGCCGTCCAGCGGGCGGCGCAACCACCAGTCGACCAGCGGCGCCTGCGCCTCGGCCAGGATGTAGAACCACAGCGGCGTCTTGGCGAGCAGCGTGGCCGGCAGGGCCTTGAAGGTTTGTCGGTCGCCGCCGGCGCTCTTGTCGCGCAACACCAGATGGCAGGGGTCGAGCTGCGGCACGCCGAGCGCCTCGCCGACCGCCTGGCCGCAGGGCAGTTGCAGCTTGCGGCCGCGCAGCAGGTTGCGCGCGCCCAGGTTGACGATGCTGTCGCCGTTGACCACCGGCGGCGGCAGGTAGGCCAGCGGATTGACGAAGGTGGTGTCGATCCGGTAAGCGAATTGCAGCCGCCGCAGGTCGCCCTCGGCGCCCTCGTCGTTTTGCGCGTCCTTGTCGCCGGGCGTGCCGGAGCGGCTGCGGCCGTCGGGGCGGGGGAAGAACAGGCCCCAGTCGTCGATCACGTGGTTCGGCGGCAGCGGCTGCATGCCGATCAGGGAATGGTCCGGGTTCGGCTGCGCTTCGTTCTTGGCGAAAATGAGGGCGCCGAAGCGCTCGTTCAACTGGTAGCCGGTGCGCACCATGGAGTGGCCGAAGCGGTAGGCGGCGGCGGAGAACTCCAGCGGAATGGCGCCGCGCTTGTCCGGCGTGTACAGGGCGAAGGCGGCGAGGTTGCGCGACAGGCCGCGCGGCGTCGGGTCGCGGCGGTGCTCGAAGGCTTGCAGCGTCTCGTTGCTGACGATGCGAGGTAGGAAATCCTCGACCAGGATGCGCTGGTAGGTCCAGCGCACTTCGTTGCGCGTCAGGTCGAACAACTGGCGGCTGTCTTTCAGCGCGGGCCGGGCCGCCTCCAGCCGGTCGGCGACGGCGTTGTGGAAGCGGATGAAGGCCATGTGCAGATTGCAGATGATGGAGTTCTCGTCGTTGCGCGGATCGCCGACGATGGCGCGGCCGCCCTGGCGCGGCAGGTCGTCGACGCCTTCGATCAGGCGGATGCCGTCGCGGTACATATACGGCGAGGCGAGCGGGCCGAGGCCGTACAGGCTGTCCAGGTCGAAGCAGGGCGTGCGCCGGTTGCCGGGGCGGCTGTGGTCCATCGGGTCCAGTGTCGAGCTGGTGTCGAAGCTCAGGTCGTGGTCGGCGAACTGGCCCAGATAGGTGTAGCCGGCGGGGACGTACAGGTTTTCCTCGGGATCGGGCCGGTCGCCCGGTTGTTCCTCGACGTCGGCCATGCCCTGCTCGGCGGCCAGGTCGATCAGTTCCTGCGGCGCCGGCTGGTCGGGGTCGGCGGCGAGCAGGCGGGAGAATCCGCCCAGGCCGTTGTCGGTCAGGCCGTGTAGCGATGTGGGGTTGGCGGAGCTCATGGGAATCACCTCGGCGGTAATGTGGTTGGGGGGAGGGACCAGCCTCGCACCTTGTGGCCGGCGGCGTCATGGGCGGGATCAAACCCGGCCGGTGTAGTTGAAAAATGCGCCAGCCTTCTTGCCGGCCGGATTGAATGCATGCCGAAATCGGTTAGAATGGCGGCCTTGGACGCGCCCATTGCGTGCCCGCGACCGCCTGCAACAAACCGTCCAGCTGCGTATCATTTCCTCCCGTTCCGCCTGAGCATCTATGTCCCCGAACACACATCAAGCACGCACCCTGGCCCTGTTCTGCAAGGTCGTCGACAATTTCGGCGACATCGGCATCTGCTGGCGTTTCGCCCGCCAGTTGCGGCAGGAGCACGGCATCGCCGTCACCCTGTGGGTCGACGACCTAGCCAGTTTCCGCCGCCTCTGTCCTGAAGTGGTGGTGGGCGCCGAGACGCAGCAGATCGCCGGCGTGGCGGTGCGCCACTGGCGCGACCAGGACGGCGTGTTCGCGCCCGAGGACATCGCCGATATCGTCATCGAGTTCTTCGCCGTCGACATCCCGCCCGGCTACATCGCCGCGATGGCGCAGTGCCAGCCGCGCCCGGTGTGGTTCAACCTGGAGGGGCTGAGCGCCGAAGAGTGGGTCGAAGGTTGCCACACCCTGCCGTCGTCGCATCCGCGCCTGTCGCTGACCAAGCACTTCTTCTTCCCCGGCTTCACCGACAAGACCGGCGGCCTGCTGCGCGAGGCCGGCCTGGAGCAGCGGCGCCGCCAGTTCCAGTCCGATCCGGCGGCGATGGCGGCCTTCCTGGCGCCGTTCGGTGTGACGGCGGAGGAGATGGCGTCGACCAAGGTGTCGCTGTTTTGCTACCCGCACGCGCCGGTGGCGGCCTTGTTCGAAGCCTGGCAGCAGGGCGACGAAGCCGTCACCTGCCTGGTGCCCGAGGGCGTGGCCAGCGAAACGGTGCAGGCCTTCCTTGGCGCGGCGGCGCAAGCCGGCGCGGCGCGCACCGTCGGCTCGCTGCGCGTGCGCGTGCTGCCCTTCGTCGCCCAGCCGGACTACGACAAGCTGTTGTGGGCCTGCGACCTGAACCTGGTGCGCGGCGAGGACTCGTTTGTGCGCGCGCAGTGGGCCGGCCGGCCCTTCGTCTGGCATATTTATCCGCAGGACGAGAATCTGCATCATGTAAAATTGCGTGCCTTCCTGGGCCGCTACGCCGGCGACATCGACAGCCTGATCCGCTTCGCGCTGTGCTGGAACGGCGCCGAGGCCGCGCCGCAGCAGGATGGCTGGGCGGCCCTGTGGTCCGCCTTCCGCGCCGACATGCCGCAAATGGGCAGCCTGACCGAGGCCTGGCAGCAGAAAATGATGGCAAACGGCGACATGAGCGGCAATTTGCTGCAGTTTGCCTGTTCGCTGAGGTCGGTGGCCGGATAAAAAGAAGGTATAATGTTCGGTTAATTTCTACCGTATTTTTAACTCGATCAAACGTGAGCCTAGGGCGCCAAGTCCGACGGCGGCAGATGATTTTTACGCAACCCACTTTTTACGTACACTCTTTATGAAACCTGCAAAAGAAATTCGTGTTGGCAACATCATTATGGTTGATAGCAAGCCTATGATCGTGTTGCGTTCTGATGTCAACGGTTCGAGCCGCACGGGCTTCACTTACAAATGGAAGATGAAGAATCTTCTGACCAACAGCCCGCTGGAAAACGTGTTCCGCGGCGACGACAAGTTCGACGTCGTTGTGCTGGATAAGAAGCCAGTGACCTACTCGTACTTCGCCGATCCACTGTTCGTCTTCATGGATTCCGACTACGAACAGTACGAAATCGAAGAAGAGAACCTGGGCGATGCACTGCATTACCTGAAGGACGGCATGGAATGCGAAGCGGTGTTCTACGACGGCAAGGCCATCTCGGTCGAGCTGCCAACCACCATTGCGCGCCAGATCGTCTACTCGGAGCCTGCGGTCAAGGGCAACACTTCGGGCAACGTCCTGAAAGAAGCCAAGATCGAAAACGCCATCGAAGCGCATCGCCACATCGTTCAAGTGCCGCTGTTCGTTTCGCAAGACGACGTCATCGAAATCGACACCCGCACCAACGAGTACAAGCGCGTAGTGCGCAACTAAGCACCAACACGTTCGCCGGCGGCCTTTCGGCCGTTTGCAAAAAAAGCACGCCCGCATTTGCCGGCGTGCTTTTTTTATTCGTCAAAGGATCGATCGGACGGTGTTTCTTTTGTAACACGTGATCTTAAAGAATGTTCTATTCTTAGTAGCAATTTTGTTGTTTGGAAACCTTCTTGCTGGTAAGCTATTCGCACGCAATTGCGGAAACTTGATACAAGCACTCACGAGGATGGCATGGATCGCAGGGATTTCGTTCGGATGGGACTGTCTGCCGGCACCACGGCGCAGTCCGATCGCGCGCAAGGGGCGGCCTCGCTGCCCAGGATCACCCCCAAGCTCGGCGCCAGTCCCATCCTTGACGCCGGCGTGCAGGAACAGCAGGAATTGATGCAGGCCGGCAAGCTGACCTCGCATTGGCTGACCTCGCAATATCTGGCCCGCATCAAGACCATCGACGGCAGCGGCACGCGGCGCCAGTCGCTCATCGAAGTCAACCCCGAAGCCCTGAAGATCGCCCTGGAGATGGACCGCGAACGCGCCCTCAAGCGCCTGCGCGGACCCTTGCACGGCATTCCCGTTCTGCTCAAAGACAATATCGCCACGGCCGATAGGATGAGCACCGCCTCCGGCGAACGCGCCGCCAGCGACGCCCACGTCGCGGCGCAACTGCGCGCCGCCGGCGCCGTCATCATCGGCAAGACCAGCCGCAGCGAATGGCGCGACACGCAATCCGGCGAGCTGTTGCCGGGCCGGGGCATGGCGGCCGACGGCGGCTATCTGCCCGAGCGGCGCCGCAGCGGCGCCGGCGCCGCCATCGCCGCCGGACTGGCGACGCTGGCGGTGGGCACGGAAACGGACGGCGCCTGCGTCGCGCCGGCCTCCTTCTGCGGACTGGTCGGCATCAAGCCCACCCTGGGCTTGGTCAGCCGCGGCGGCATCGTCGCACTGGCGTTGCGCCAGGACGCGCCCGGTCCGCTGGCGCGCAGCGTGGCCGACGCGGCGCTGATGCTGGCCGTGATGGCCGGCGTCGACAGCGCCGATCCGGCGACCCAGGCCAGCGTCGGCCGGGTGGTCGATTACAGCGCCGCCCTCAACAAGGGCGGGCTGGGCGAGCGCCGCATCGGCGTGGTGCGCGATTTCTTCGGCCGTAGCGAAGAGCTCGATCTGGTCATTGCCGACGCCTTGCAAGCCTTGCTGCTGCAGGGCGCGCAACTGGTCGACGTGCATCTGGGGCAGGGCGGACAGGCCGGCGCGTTGCCGCCCGGCGCGCTGGACGCGCTGATGGCGCAGCAGCGGCTCGACGCGCTGGTGGCGCCATCGTGCGCGCCGGCCGAGCTGGCCGAGTATCCGCATGTGACGGTGCCGGCCGGGCAGGTCTGCGGCCGGCCGGTGGGGCTGTCCTTCGTTGGCACGGCCTATAGCGAGGCGGCCTTGATACAGATGGCCTATGCCTTCGAGCAGGCCACGTTGCACTGGCGGGCGCCGAAATATCCGGCCAGCGTGTTGCTGAATATGAAATAATCGGCTTTTCGCCTCCCGTTCGATAGCTTACTGTGACCCGCGAAAAGCGGGTGTTGGTGTTCGGTCTGTTTCCGTCGAGGAGCAGCCGTGGCATCGCTGCGACATGAGTGTTCGAACAGGAAAATATAATCGAACAATGAGCGCTTCTGCGGAGGCGAGTCGGGATACTTGCGATGCGGCTGACACAAAGACTCTTTATTATCGTTTTTAGTTTTCTGACGAGTGCATTCAGCGGGTACTATTTCTTCGTCCATTTGGAGAAGCCGAATGTTGCGCTAAGTGTGGCCGGTTTGATTGCGAGCGGCTTCTTCTTCGGTTTACTGCAAGGCTGGCTCTTTGGCGCAGCGGCATATAAAGCGGTGAAATTAGGGGCATTTTTAGGGGTATTGCTTCTTTGGATTCCCCCGGTTGTCGCCACTTATGGCTTTGCGCTTATCGCATTACCTCTTTTGATGGCATATGCTGAATTTGTCGCCTACGGTGTTCGACGCACGGGGAATTTTCGTGCATCTTAATCCGATTTCGAGCTTTCTCGCTTGGCTGAGGACGGCTAAAATCTGGAAACGATTTTTTTAAAATCGGCACTAGATGTGGATAAATCTTGTGGCATATGTGGCAGAATTTCGAATCAAAAAAACGATCTCCTTTCGATTGACTGTGGGGGCGACTGTTGGGATTGTATCGGTGAAATCGAAGCAGATATGGCTGATGAGGGTGCGTTGGCAAAGGTCAGGGAAGAGTTCGCGGCTGGCCTGCGACCAGGATGGACTGATGTAAATCTTAAACCCACCACGGACAACAGCACCTCAAAGTAGATGCTGAAAACGCCAGTTGTCGCCGTTCGTCGTAACGAGTGTCTGGCGTAATAATAAATCGGGAGAATTTTTGCATGATGGACTCTATCCTCGGTAACGTGATGGTCATCAGCCTAGTGCTGCCGCTAATTCAGGTAGCAGGCTTCTGGTATATTTGGCGAGAGAAGATTGCAAGCCCTTGGTGGTTTTCCTCGATAGGTTTATTCGGGATGTACATGATAATGGCTATGTGTCTCAGTTCGACTTTCTCCAATATCGGCGTCACAGGAAATATCTCAGGCACGTCTGGTAATACAGTGAATTCACTTGCGATGCACTACATCGGGGTGACTTTGATTGGCGTCATCGTTGCTACGGCCATGCTGTGGGGACTGCGGAAATTTTTCGGGAAATGAAGGAAAACCTATTTGAAAATTGTTAGCCTGCTAATCGCGCTCAGCTGTTTGTCGGGCAGTGCCATTGCTGCCACCACAAGCCAGCCGTCTAGCTTTGCGCTCGAGAACACCGAAGTGCGAGACATCCACGCACAAGCCTTGAAGCGGGACTATTAAGTCTTTGTGGCCTTGCCCGACTCCTATCGAGAGGGTAACAAACGCTATCCGGTACTGTTCGTCGTCGACGCCAACTATTCGTTTCCGGTCGTACGCAATATTGCACAGCGCCTGAACAAGCATGCGGGGATGGAAGAAGTGGTCGTGGTCGGCCTGTCATATGCAAAAGGTGATGGCGGGGTTTTCAGTCGCCGCCGCGATTACACGCCTACCGTGCCGCGCAACAATGACTATCGTTCGGATACGCCGGGGCGGCAAGCTGCGTTTGGCGAGGCTGCGGCATACGGCAAGTTCGTCTCTGGCGAAGTGTTTCCGTTCATCGCGAGTAACTACCGTGTGGACATGGCGCGCAAGGTCTTCATTGGCCATTCGTATGGCAGTCTGCTTGGCCCGCAGATTTTACTGACCGAGCCGCGTACTTTCGATCATTACATCCTCGGCAGTCCGTCGCTCTGGTATGACGCTGGGGTGATGTTCGACCGCGAAAAGGCGTATGCCGCGACACATAAGGACCTTCCTGCTTCGGTGTTCTTCGGCATTGGCGGGCTGGAACGTCTAGCGGCAGGAAAGAAGCGCTCGCGCTCGGAGGACGATGCTTGCTGTGGTCTAATTTGCCTGGACACCTCAATAGGTGGAAAATCCACCATCTGAGGAGTGATACATGGCAACAAGAAAGCGAAAGACATT
>NZ_JAEMNU010000146.1 GCF_016461825.1 Rugamonas violacea
TCAGCATTGGGCAATCTGTCGCCCACCGTCTACGAACGGAAAATGGCAGCACGCCAACCTATCGTCGTGTCCGAAATTACTTGACCACAGCAATGCCATTCCGGTAGACTGAGTTTCACCTGCCAACCCCATCATCGGATTGATGGGGCTAAACTTTATTTCCGGATTTGAAATAGAGGCGCCAGCGTAGAACGACGGCCCACCCCAGTACATTGGCGTGCGCTCTGCGCCGTTTTCGAACGCGTCATATAGGCGTCCACCACTGACTCCATCCTTGTCCTGCCCCGTCCAAGCATACTGCTTAGGATCCTGTTCACGAATGCTGGTATACGGGCCTTGCTTGTGCAGAACATCCCACAGCTTGCCTTGCCGGTATTTGTCGAGCGAAACACCTAGCCCGATCACTTCCAGCACATACTCGCGGCGGCCTTTGGCGTCATTTTCCTGATCCCGCAGGTGCTGTTTCTGCTCGGCTTGCAGTCTGATCTGGTTCGCCCTTGTTAATGATTTTTGCTCTGCCATCAAGAAGCGATAGCTGAAGAAAAAAACGGTCGCCAAAAGGGGAATGCTGACCCAACGAAATCTGTCCATGCCCGTCTCCTCGCTTGTCATCAATCTGGGGTGAAGCATCAGCACATCGAGTGCGATCCACAGTGGCGTGATGATCGCAAACGCCAAGACCGCTCCGAGCAAATATTTCCATACTATCGGGAGCAGGATCGGAGTCAGGTTGGCTAAAGTGGACCCGTCAGTCAAGACACTCTGCCAGTTAATTTAAGCTGTGCCCATTTCCACTTCATCAGCTGCTCGGCGCTGTCCCGTACTACT
>NZ_JAEMNU010000147.1 GCF_016461825.1 Rugamonas violacea
GGCGATGCCGCTGCTGGCACCGGTGGCCGCGCCGCCGCTGCCGCCGTTGCCGCCGGTCGAGCCGCCAACCGTGGGCGCGCCGTTGCTGGCGCTGCCGTTGGTGGCGGTGCCACCCATGCCGCCGCCGGCGCCGGCGCCACCGCTGGCGCCCGCCCCGGCGCCGCCGCTGGCGCTAGTGTTGCCGCCGGTGCCGGCACCGCCGCTGCCGGCCGCCGCCGCGCCGCCGGTCAGGTTGCCGCTGTTGCTGGCGTTGTTGCCGATGTCATGCACGGTGTTGCCGCTGACGGTGCCCGTCAGCGAACTGGTCGCCGTCGCCGTCGATGTGTTGAAGGAATTGGCGATGCTCGATGTCGCCGTGGCGCCATTGTTGGCGCCCGCCGCACCCTGGGCACTGGCGGCGGCGTCGCCGCTGCTGTTGTTGTTATTGTTCTTGTTGCTGCTGTCGTTGTTGCGGTTGCTGCTGTTGTCGTTGTTACGGTTGGTGCTGCTGTCCTGCAACGAAAGGGAATTATCGCTGGCATGCGCGCCCATGCCCGACTGCGTCGTGGCGGTGGTCGGGGGCGTCGTGGTCTGCGCATAGGCGCCGGCACTGAACGCCAAGGCGATCGCCGTGGCTAACAAAGTTCTTTTCATAGCTGCTCCTGCTTGCGTGGGTTAAACAAAGAAATGGCTTGCGCCGGGGGGCCGAACTCCCGACCCACGCCTCCTCCGCAAAGTTGATGCCACCGTCCACAACAGAGCGCTAAGCCATTGATACTCAACGATATATCCGCGCCGGCGCGGGCCGCCACGGACGCCGGCCGGGCCGCGTCGACGCCTTTCGTCACGCTCCTGTGACACGCCGGCCGCTTGCGCCGCGCGCCGCAACCGCCGCCGCGCGCCGCGCCGCCCCCGCCAACGCCCGTGCCCGCCCCGCCGGCCGGCGCCGAATTCCACACACGCAAGCTGTCACTGAAATGAGATCGGCCGCGGGCAAGACCAAGCAAAGCCAGGCAAAGCCAGGCAAGCGCCGCCGCGCTCAGGACTGGCCGACGCGCGACGGCGCCACCATGCCGTGCTTGGCCAGCAGGCGATACAGCGTCATGCGCGAAATGCCCAGGTCGCGCGCCGCCACGGTGATGTTGCGCCCGGCGCGCAACAGGCTGGCGTCGATGGCGTCGCGCTCGGCGCGGATGCGGGCCTGGTCCAGCGCCGCGTTGTCGGCCGGCGCGCCGGCGCCGGCGTTGTCGAGGCCGAGGTCGCGCGGCGCGATCAAGCGGCCGTCGGCCATCACCATCGCCCGCCGCACCCGGTTGATCAGCTCGCGCACATTGCCCGGCCAGTCGTGCGCGCGGATCGCCTGCAGCGCCTTGGCGCTGAAGCCCTTGAGGCGCGGCGCCCGCTCGGCGGCGTAGGTGTGGAAGAAATGCTCGGCCAGCGCCTCCAGGTCGTCGCGCCGCTGGCGCAACGCCGGCACGTCCAGCGCCAGCACGTTGAGCCGGTAATACAAGTCCTCGCGAAAACTGCCGCGCTCGACCGCCCGTTGCAGGTTGACGTGGGAGGCGGCGATCACCCGCACGTCGACGCTGATGCTTTGCGTCGAGCCGAGCCGGTAGATGGTCTTCTCCTGTAGAAAGCGCAGCAGATTGGCCTGCAGCTCCAGCGGCAGGTCGCCTATTTCGTCGAGAAAGACCGAGCCGCCGGCCGCCGCCTCGATCAGGCCGCGCTTGTCGCGCGCCGCGCCGGTGAAGGCGCCGCGCTGGTGGCCGAACAGCTCGGACTGGATCAAGCCGGCCGGCATGGCGCCGCAGTTGATCGGCACGAAGGGACCGTCGGCGCGCGCCGACTGGGCGTGCACCGCCTGCGCCACCAGCTCCTTGCCGCTGCCGCTCTCGCCCCAAATCAGCACCGGCGCGCTGGCGCCCGCCACCTTGGCGATCTGCCGCCGCAGCGTGGCCACCGCCTCGCTGCGGCCGGTCAGCGGGCTGGCGCGCAAGGCCGCCGGCAGCGCCGCGCAGGCGGCCTCGACCCGCAGGCTGGCCAGGCCGTGGGCGTGCCCCAGCGTGTGGCGCAGGCGGGCGACGTCGAGCGGCCGGGTGTGGAAGTCGGCGCAGTGCTCGAACACCAGTTGCCGCCAGGCGGGCGTTTGCAAGGTCGACGCGTCGAGCACGGCGATCCAGTGTTGCCGCCAATGTTCGCGCAGAAACTGTTCGAGCTCGCCGTCGACCTGGCGCTGCGGCCCGACCAGCAGCAATCCCAAGGCATAGGGATGCGAGCGCAGCAGGCGACGCGCCTCCACCAAGCCGGCCGCCCTGCCCACCTCCCACCCCTCGACCACCGCCCCACCTTCCTCCCAAAAATTGTCACCACCCAAGGCCACGCACATTATTGTTCTTGCTGTCATGCAGATCCCGATCACGTTAGCCGCCGTACAGGCACAGGCGGCACAAATGCCATGAGCTGTTTGACAAGAAACACGCGAAATGGTTCCGTCCGCCGGCGCCGGCGCCGGCGGCGGCAGGTAAAGCTTGCTGGGTCTGGTAGCGCAATATAGAATGCCTGCGCGGAATTTTTTGACGAGGTAAATGCCGGCCTGTCAATCGTGACAATAAAACAATATCAAAGACCACAGGACTGGGGAAGCCATGAGCAAATACCAATTAAGAGCGCAAGACTTGCCGACCTGGGGCCAGCGCGCCGCGCTGCGCGTGCTGGGCCTGTTCGGCTGGCGCCTGCTGTACCGGCCCATGCCCGGTCCGCGCGGCATCTGCGTGATCTACCCGCACACCTCGAACTGGGACTTCATGATCGGCCTGTTCGGCAAGTTCGCGCTCAAGCTGCCCTTCCGCTGGCTGGCCAAGGACTCGCTGTTCAAGACCCCGCTGGGCGGCTGGTTCCGCAAGATGGGCGGCGAGCCGGTCGAACGCGGCACGCCGAGCGGCACCATCCGCACCCAGGCGGCGCGCATGAACGCGGCCGACTGGTACTGGGTCGGCATCACCCCCGAAGGCACGCGCGGCTACCGGCCGAACTGGAAGAGCGGCTTCTACCACCTGGCACTGGAGGCCAAGGTGCCGCTGGTGCTGGTGTATATCGACTACCCGAACAAGACGCTGGGACTGGTCGACCACGTCCATCTGACGGGCGACCAGGAGACCGACCTGGCCGCCATCCGCGCCGGCTTCGACGGCCACCTCGGCCTGTATCCGGCGAAGGCGGCGCCGATCATCCTGTCCGAGCGGCGCAGCGACGAGCGGCCCTCCTGAGCATGCCGCCGCGCGCCGACTAAGCTACACGTTCGCCACCAGCAGCAAGCCCAGGGCGGCGATCAGCGCGCCGGACAGCTTGGTCAGGCGCGCCGGGCCGACCCGGCCCAGCGCCCGCCCCGCCAGGATCAGCAGCGCGCTGGCCGCCAGCAGTCCCATCGCGGCCGCCGCCTGCGGCAGCTCGCGGCCGTGGGCGTTGCCATGCAAGAAGGCGAACAGCCCCACCAAGGCCGCGCCGGCCGCCGCCGGCAGCCGCACCGCCACCGCGATCAAGCCGCCCAGCAAGGCCACCGTCAAGGCGATGCCCAGTTCCAGGCCGGGAATCGCCAGCCCCGCCACCCCGCTCAACACGCCCAGCAGCATCGTGCCGAGGAAGATCGGCGGCAGCGCCTGCGCGTTCGGCTGGCGCACGCTCCAGATGCCCACCGCCAGCATCGCCAGCAGATGGTCGGCGCCGCTGAACGGATGGGCGAAACCGTCGACGAAGCCATGGCCGTGCGGCGCCGCCCCGGAATGGGCCAGCGCCGGCAGACAAAGCAGCGCCAGCGCGCCGGTCAACAGGATTTTTCGGTGTTTCATGCGGCCTCCTCGGCGTGCTGCGCGACCTGCTCCAGCAGGCCCTGTTCGCGGATGAATTCGATCACGCCGGCGACCCCGTCGCCGCTGCGCAGGTTGGTGAAGATGAAGGGGCGCTCGCCGCGCATGCGCTTGGCGTCGCGCGCCATGACGTCCAGGTTGGCGCCCACATACGGCGCCAGGTCGGTCTTGTTGATGATCAGCAGATCGGAGCGGGTGATGCCCGGCCCGCCCTTGCGCGGGATCTTCTCGCCGCCGGCCACGTCGATCACGTAGATGGTCAAATCGGACAGCTCCGGGCTGAAGGTGGCGGCCAGGTTGTCGCCGCCCGACTCGATCAGGATCAGGTCCAGACTCGGGAAGTCGGCCTGCATGCGGGCGATCGCCTCCAGGTTGATCGAGGCGTCCTCGCGGATCGCGGTGTGCGGACAGCCGCCCGTCTCGACGCCCATCAGCCGCTCGGCCGGCAAGGCGTCGGCGCGCAGCAGGATCTCCATGTCCTCCTTGGTGTAGATGTCGTTGGTGATCACCGCCATGTCGTACTGCCCGCGCATGCCCTTGCAGAGCATTTCACACAGCGCCGTCTTGCCGGAGCCGACCGGACCGCCGATGCCGACGCGCAGCGGGTTGGAAGTGGGGATAGTCATGGTGTTCTCGCAGTCTTCAAAAGTTGGAATCGAATGTGGACCTAGGACCGATACAAACGGCTGTATTGCACCTCGTGCTGCATCGACAACAGCGACAGACCCGGCGCCCAGCTGGACAGGTCGTCGTCGGCGACGTTCCGCGCGTAACGCGCCGCCGCCTCCAACTCGGGCCGCAGCGACAACAGCAAACGCTGCCCCGCCACCTGCCCCAGCGGCACCGACTTGACGCACACCAGCACCTGGTTCTCGGCCCAGGCGAACAGCATCGCCAGCAACGCCGCCTCGTGCGGGATGGCCAGCGCGTCGACCGCGCAGGCGAAGGCGGCCGGCAGCGACACCTCGGCCTCGCGCTGCAGCAGCGCCAGCGCCGCCGCGTCCACCACGCCCAGTTCGGCGATCAGGCGGCTCAGCGAAAAGCCCATCTGTATCGTCTCGGCGCGCAATTCGGCGCTGTCGCGCGAGGCGATGAAGCGCTCGCTCCACTCGGCCACGGCGGCGCCGTCGCGCGCCGCGAAGGCGCGCATCAGGCGCCAGCACAGCGGCGCCTCCCACTGCGCCACCACCTCGTGCAGATGGCGCACGATCCAGCGCCGCGCGCCGTCGGCGTCGCCGACCATGCCGTTCTCCAGCGCCGTCTCAAGTCCCTGCGAATAGCTGTAGGCGCCAATCGGCAAGGCCGGACTGGCCAACTGCAGCAGGTTCAGCAGCGCGGCGGCCTGCATCACGCCGCGTCGCCGGGACGGTGGATGCGCTGGCGCAGCGGGATCGGCGCCAGCGGATGGTGGCCGTCATGGTCGCCGTGGTGGCCGTGGCCGCCGCCGTAAGCGCCGGACTCCGGCTCGAAGGCGGCCGCCTCCTCCTCGACGCGCGCGCCCAGACCGAGCAGCATCTCCCTCAGCACCGCGTCGGCGCGGATGCGCAGGAAGCCGTCGCCCACCTGCGCCTGCGTGTGCCGGTTCCCCAGGTGGAAGGCGCAGCGCAGCAGCGTGTGCGGGTCGGCGCAACTGACCTTGTAGGTCGGTTCGGCCGCCGCCACCACCTGGACCACGACGCGTTTGTCCTCGCCGGCCAGCAGGTCGCCGTCGCGCAGCACCGTGCCGCGCACGGTGAACACCGCCACCTCCTCGCCGGTGGAAAGGGTGGCGCGTAGGCGGCACTTCTCGCGCAGCTCGTAGGGCAGTACCAGTTGGGCGGCGATGCTCTGCGCCTGCTCGATTTTGCTATGTAGGGTCAGCATGGTTTTCCTTGTGGTTGGGGTGGTCCGCGTCAGAACAGGAAGTAGCGCTGCGCCATCGGCAGCACGGCGGCCGCCTCGCAGACCAGCAGCTCGCCGTCGGCGCGCACCTCGTAGGTTTCAGGATCGACCTCCATCGTCGGCGTGGCACCGTTGTGGATCATGTCGCTCTTGCGCAGCGCGCGCATGTTCCGGGCCACGATCAGCGTCTTGTTCAGTTTCAGCTGCTCGCCGATGCCGCCGTCGTAGGCCGCCTGCGAAACGAAGGTGAAGGACTTTTTCAGCCCCCCGCCGAAGGCGCCGAACATCATCCGGTAGTGCACCGGCTGCGGCGTCGGGATCGAGGCGTTCGGGTCGCCCATCTGCGCCGCCGCGATCATCCCGCCCTTCAAGATCATCGACGGCTTGACGCCGAAAAAGGCCGGTTTCCACAGCACGATGTCGGCGATCTTGCCGACCTCCAGCGAGCCCACCGCATGGCCGATGCCGTGCGTGATGGCCGGGTTGATGGTGTACTTGGCGATGTAGCGCTTGACGCGGAAGTTGTCGTTGCGCACGCCGTCCGGCGCCAAGGCGCCGCGCTGCACCTTCATCTTGTGCGCGGTCTGCCAGGTGCGCATGACGACCTCGCCGACCCGGCCCATGGCTTGCGAATCGGACGACATCATCGAGATCGCGCCCAGGTCGTGCAGGATGTCCTCGGCGGCGATGGTCTCGCGGCGGATGCGCGACTCGGCGAAGGCCACGTCCTCGGCGATGGCCGAATCGAGGTGGTGGCAGACCATCAGCATGTCCAGGTGCTCGTCGAGCGTGTTGACGGTGAACGGCCGGGTCGGATTGGTCGACGACGGCAGTACATTGGCCTGGCCGACGGCGGCAATGATGTCCGGCGCGTGGCCGCCGCCCGCCCCCTCGGTGTGGAAGGTGTGGATGGTGCGGTCCTTGAAGGCGGCCAGCGTGTGCTCCAAAAAGCCGCCCTCGTTGAGCGTGTCGCTGTGGATCGCCACCTGCACGTCCATCCGTTCGGCCACCGACAGGCAGTTGTCGATGGCGGCCGGCGTGCTGCCCCAGTCCTCGTGCAGCTTGAGGCCGATGGCGCCGGCGCGCACCTGCTCCTCCAGCGGCGCCGGCAGGCTGACGTTGCCCTTGCCGAGAAAACCCAGGTTCATCGGGAAGGCGTCGGCCGCGCCCAGCATCGCGTGCAGATGCCACGGCCCCGGCGTGCAGGTGGTGGCCGAGGTGCCGGCCGCCGGCCCGGTGCCGCCGCCTATCATCGTCGTCACGCCGCTCATCAAGGCCTCCTCGATCTGCTGCGGGCAGATGAAGTGGATGTGCGTGTCGACCCCGCCGGCGGTGACGATCAACCCCTCGCCGGCGATGATCTCGGTGGCCGCGCCTATCGACATGGTGACGTTCGGTTGGATGTCCGGATTGCCGGCCTTGCCGATCGCCGCGATCAGGCCGTTCTTCAGGCCGATGTCGGCCTTGACGATGCCCCAATGGTCGACGATCACGGCGTTGGTGATCACCGTGTCCATCACCTCGGCGTGCACGCGCTGCGACTGGCCCATGCCATCGCGGATCACCTTGCCGCCGCCGAACTTGACCTCCTCGCCATAGGTGGCGAAGTCGCGCTCGATCTCGATGAACAATTCGGTGTCGGCCAGGCGGATGCGGTCGCCCGTGGTCGGGCCGAACATCTCGGCATAGGCGGAGCGGGCGATGGTTGCCATCTCAGTCCTTGGCTGGCGTCGCCCACAACGCGCCCATGACGGCGCCGTTGAAGCCGAAGATCTTCTGCTCGCCGGCCACCTTGACCAGCTCCACCGTGCGTTTCTGGCCCGGCTCGAAACGCACGGCGGTGCCGGCCGCGATGTTGAGCCGCATGCCATAGGCGCGCCAACGCTCGAAGGTCAGCGCCGGATTGACCTCGAAAAAATGGAAGTGCGAGCCGACCTGGATCGGCCGGTCGCCACGGTTCTCCACCGTGACGCTGCCGACCTCGCGGCCCGTGTTCAGGCCGATTTCGCCTTCTTCAAGAATGAATTCACCTGGGATCATGCTGGGCTCCGTATAAACAATGTTTGCTGCTAGTGCCGTTAAATTGAGAAGACCCACCAGCCGGAATCTGGGGTCAGACCCCCTGGCGGGTCTGACCCCGGCTCTTCGCCTTGGGGTGATTTTTACAGCCGCCGACACTCGCCTCAAGGAATGGGATGGTGGACGGTCACCAGCTTGCTGCCGTCCGGGAAGGTGGCCTCGACCTGGATGTCCGGGATCATCTCGGCGATGCCGTCCATGACATCGGCGCGGCTGAGGATCTTGGCGCCGGCCGACATCAACTCGGCCACCGTCTTGCCGTCGCGCGCGCCCTCCATGATGGCCGCGCTGATCAGCGCCACCGCCTCCGGATAATTCAGCTTCAGCCCGCGCGCCAGCCGGCGCTCGGCCAGCAAGCCGGCGGTGAAGATCAACAGCTTGTCTTTTTCTCTGGGTGTCAGGTCCATGGGGCGTCCAATTCAGGTGTGCCAGATGCGCGGCACCACGGCCACGCGCTCCAGCAGATGCGGGCGCAAACGGCGCCACACGGCGAGCATGATGTGGCGCGCCAGTTCGCTGTCGTCGCCCAGATGGCGCGCCACCAGCACGCCCTTGGCCTGGCTGACGCCGACGTTGACGGCGCCGGCGAGGGCGCCAAGGTCGTCGCGCAGCTCGCCCAGCAGCGCGGCGGGCAGCGGCTTGCCGGCGGCGATCAGGGTGGCGCACACCGACGCGCCCCGCATGCCCAGCGGACTATCCAGCCGGCCGCCCAGCAGCACGCCCTGCTCCCACCAGATCAATTTCCCGCCGCGGCGGATCTGGCTGCGCTGGCTGATCCGGCCGGCGCCGAACGCCTCGCCGGACGCGCGCCGTCCCATGCACAGGATCTCGCCGCCGATGTAGCTGGCGTCGGCCGCCAGCGCGACGTGCTGCTCCAACGCGACGTCGGCGTGGTCGAAGAAGATGGTTTCCTGCGGCAGCCATTCGAGCGACGCGGCGGCGCCGACAAGCAGCCGCACATCCTGCCGCGAGCGCTTGCCGTTGGCCTTGTACCACTTGGCCGCGCCCGGGGTGGTGAGCAGCGCGTGCGCCTGGGCGCCGACCTCGGCGCGGATCGCCAGCTGGTCGCCGCCGACCACGCCGCCGGGCGGATGGACCACGATGGCGTGGCACACCGCGCCGCCCTCCGGATACAGCGCCTTCTGCACACGCAGCGGGCCCAGATGGCGATTGTCGACCAGCCGCGTGGTGCCGCCATCGTCGGCGAAACGCAGCGCGAGGCTGGCCCGCCAAGCGCCGGGGCTGGCGGGATGTTCTTGGCTGGACAGGCAATCGGGCATGGTGGCTTTGCAATGGATAACGCTAAGCACCAGCACGAGCAAGTTGCGTGCCAGTCGTGGCGTTGAATTCATTGCTCGCCTTTCAAGGGATTTGCACCAATCCGAGTTGCACGCACTGAAATGGTGCAAATTCGGCCACCCGCCTATGGAACATGATCCTTAATACGGCACAAGGAAAGCGCTCGGCGGGGGGCTAGCATGAAAAACAATGCGCCAGCAATCCAAGGGCAGATTGAATCCTCAGCCAACCGCTAGAACACACCAGAAATGGAGCTGAACATGAAACCCGCCCACCTCCCGCTGATCGCCGCCTTCGCCCTGCCCGGCGCCTTCGCCGACAACAGCGACTGCCGCCAATCCTGGATGCCGACCGACGCCCCCGCCTTC
Source organism: Rugamonas violacea (assembly GCF_016461825.1). Classification (GTDB taxonomy): domain Bacteria; phylum Pseudomonadota; class Gammaproteobacteria; order Burkholderiales; family Burkholderiaceae_D; genus Rugamonas. Next base: position 9,470 of record NZ_JAEMNU010000147.1, read on the forward strand.
TGCCCCTTCGACACCGAGCCGCCGCTGCCCGAGCCGCGCACCTACCTCGCCGTGGCGAAGGCCGGCAAACAAATCTACGTCGCCGGCGGCTACCAGTTCAACGGCGCCAGCGGACTGGTGACCTACTACGACAGCGTGCGCCGCTCCACCATCGACGCCAACGGCCGCCTGGGGGCGTGGAGCGCCGAACCGTCGTTCCAGAACGCGCGCGCCGGCAGCGCCCTCACCCGCGCCGGCAACTGCCTGTTCCTGGCCGGCGGCAGCTCGTCGACGCCGACCTCGCTCACCTATTACGACGACGTGCAGTACGCCCGCATCCAGAACGACGGCCACCTGTCCGCCTGGACCTCCAACGCCGGCCATTTGACAATCCCGCGCTCCAATCTCAGCCTGGTGGCCATCAACACCGAGCAAGGCAGCTTCCTCTACGCGGTCGCCGGCGTGACGCAGATCGGCACCGACACCGTCCACCTCGACACCGTCGAAATGGCCAAGCTGAACAACAACTGCCAGCTCGGCCCCTGGCAGATCGCCAACTTCCACCTCAAGGGCGGCCGCAGCAGCCCGCAGGCGCTGGCCGTGCACAAGAACATCGTGGTGCTCGGCGGCTGGGGCGATCTCGACCTGTACGACGTCTACAACGACATCCAGGTCGCCATGCCGCGCCCCGACGGCACGCTCAACCCTTGGCAAAGCGCGCCGGCCCGGCTCACCTCCGGCCTGTACGGCCACGCCACGGTGTTCGCGCCGTCGCCGTCGATGCCGAGCTCCTCGCTGATCTTCACCGTCGGCGGCCAGCCCGGCACCGGCGCCTACGCCAACTGGATCAACTTCAGCTACGTCCACCGCAACGAAGGCCTGCCGGACGCGCTGGGCCGCTGGCGCATCACGCCCACCGGCAAGCTGCCCAACGGCCGCGCCGGCCTGGTCGCGGTGGAGGAAGACGGCCGCCTGTACGTCATCGGCGGCAACGACGCGGCGGGCCAGTACTACCGCGACGCCATCTCCGCGCGCTTCGACGCCGGCAAACCCTGAGCCGCGCAAACGCAAGCAACTTGCGTTGACACTGGTCGAGCAGGCCGCCGTGGTAACATGGCGGTGCTTTCCACCCGATTCAACCGAGACACTATGCAGCCCACCATCGCCAGCCAGCCCTCCATCGCCAGCCATGCAGAAGAACAGATCCGCGCCACCGGCGCCCGCGTCACTCGGCAGCGCGTCATCGTGTTGTCCTTCCTGCTGGGCCGGGGCGGCTCGCTGACCCATCACGAGATCCTTGAGCAACTCGCCGAAGCGGCGCTCGACCCGGTGACCTTGTACCGCGTGCTGGAATGGCTGACCGAAAACGAGCTGGTGCACCGCATCGCCGGCGCCGACCAGGTCTGGCGCTTCAGCGCCGGCGCCGGCCACCACGCGCACGAACACGCCCACTTCCAATGCACCAAATGCGACGTGGTGACCTGCTTCACCGACGTGCCGCTGCCGCGCAAAATCAAGCTGCCGGCCGGTTTCCAGACGCAGGAAGTCGACTTCCTCATCAAGGGCACTTGCCCGAACTGCGCCAAGCCGGGCTAAACCCCGCGCGCGCTCCCCGCCCGTCGCCCGCCGCCTGTCCCCCTAGCCGCGATCGCGGCCGCCAGCGCCGCGCCACAGGCGCCTCACTGCCGCCTCACACCACCCCACAGCCGCCCCACAGCCGCCCGTCGAGCAAACATTCTTAATGCAACCGTATTGCGTTAACTATCGAGCGACGTTATGATGCAACTCTATTGCATTAACAACGCGCTTTGCCGCGCATCCACCTGTGAGCCCCAGCATGTCCAAACCCGATCACCGCCTGCCCGTCACCGTCCTTTCCGGCTTCCTTGGCGCCGGCAAGACCACCCTGCTCAACCACGTGCTGGCCAACCGCGAAGGCCTGCGCGTGGCCGTCATCGTCAACGACATGAGCGAGGTCAACATCGACGCCTCGCTGCTGCGCAAGGGCAGTGAGAACGCCGGCGCCGCCCTCTCGCGCACCGAGGAGAAGATGGTCGAGATGAGCAACGGCTGCATCTGCTGCACCCTGCGCGAGGATCTGCTGCAGGAGGTGCGCAAGCTGGCGGCGGAGCAGCGCTTCGACTATCTGCTGATCGAATCGACCGGCATCGGCGAACCGATGCCGGTGGCCGCCACCTTCGACTTCGCCGACGAACACGGCGACTCGCTCAACGACATCGCCCGCATCGACACCATGGTGACCGTGGTCGACGCGCTCAACCTGCTCAAGGACTACCACGGCGTCGACTTCCTGGCGCAACGCGGCGTCAGCGCCGGCGAAGGCGACGAGCGCAGCCTGGCCGCCCTGCTGTGCGAGCAGATCGAGTTCGCCGATGTCGTCGTGGTCAGCAAGGCCGACCTGGTGACGCCGGCCCAGCTGGCCGACGTGACGGCCGTCATCCGCGCGCTCAACCCGACGGCGGAACTGCTCCACGCCGAACGCGGCCAGGTGGCGCTGCAGAAAATCCTCGGCACCGGAAAATTCGACCTGGAGAAGGCCAGCGCCATGGCCGGCTGGGCGCGCGAGCTGGCCGGCGTCCACACGCCGGAAAGCGAGGAATACGGCATCGCCAACTTCGTGCTGCGCAGCCGCCTGCCGCTGCACCCGCAGCGCTTCGACGGCTTCCTCGACCAGCCCTTCCCCGGCCTGATCCGCGCCAAGGGCTACGTCTGGCTGGCCAGCCGGCCCGACTGGGCGGTGGCCTATTCGCGCGCCGGCAAGGTCGCCTCGGCCGAGCCGGTCGGCCACTGGTGGGCCGCCAGCGACCAGCGCAACTGGCCGGCCGAAGGCCACGCCGACCGCCGCGAGATCGAGGCGATCTGGCAGGAGCCGTACGGCGACCGCCTCAACGAACTGGTGTTCATCGGCCAGCAGATGGACCGCGCCGCCATCGAGCGCGCCTTCCACGCCTGCCTGCTGACCGAGCGCGAACTGGCCGCCGGCCCGGTCGCCTGGGCGAACCTGGCCGATCCCTTCCCGCAATGGGAGAGCGAGGACGCCGACGCGGCCGAAGTCAGCTAAGCGCCGCGCAACGCGGCGGCGCCGGCAGCGCGACGCCGGCCCGCGCGGCCTTGCCGCAATTCTTCCCACCTCGGCCGCGTCGCTTGTTGTACAGTCTTAGACTTTTGAATTGATGAAATTCCTACCCAAGATCACATCATTCGCGCTGGCGGCCCTGCTGGCCGCCGGCGTCGCCGCGCAGCCGACGACGACGACGACAACGACGACGACAACGACGACGCCGCCGCCAACACCGCCCGCGCCGCAGAAAAAACTGTTCCAGATGACGCCGACCGAAGCCGGCGCCTACATCGCCCTCATGCAGCAGTCCGAGCCCGACCTACGCAAGCGCATCGCCGCCATCGGCCGGCGCAACATCGGCCAGCCCTACGCCTTGAACCTGCTGGGCGAGTTCCCGTATCAAATCCATGACGCCCTGCCCATGTTCAGCCTGGTGCAAAGCGACTGCGTGGTGTTCGTCGAACACACTTATGCGATGGCGCTGTCGCGCAACTGGGAGGAATTTTTCTGGATGTTGCAGCGCATCCGCTACAAGGACGGCGTGGTCGGCGTCGCCAGCCGCAACCACTACACCGAGCAGGACTGGAACCCGAACAACGCCTGGCTGCTCACCGACGTCTCGCGCGAACTGGCCGGCGACTTCGCCGCCAGCTATCAACTGACGGTGGACCGCCAGCGCTTCCTGCGCACGCAGCACCACACCGACAGCAACCTGCCGGTGCAGCTCAGCACCGAATACTACGTGCCCAAGGAGCGCATCGATGGCGTGCTCGCCCGGCTCGAACCGGGCGACATGGTCAACGTCGTCTCGCTGCGCGACGGCGCCTACCTCACCACCCACGTCGGCCTGGTCGTCACCACGGCCGACGGCAAGCGCATGTTCCTCAACTCGGCCGAACCGCAGGTGCGCGAGGAGAGCTTCGAGCAGTTCGCCGCCCGCGCCGCCGAGCGCGAACAACAGAACGCGCGCCTGGGCAGGAATGGGCGCACGCTGGCCGGCTTCAAATTCCTCCGCCTGAACGACACCATCGTCGTCCCGCCCGCCCTGCCCCAGCCGCGCCCCTGAGGCCTCAGCCCAGCTTGGCGTGGAAGAAGTCCACCGTGCGCTGCCAGGCCAGCTTGGCGGCGGCGGCGTCGAAGCGCGGCGTGGTGTCGTTGTTGAAACCGTGCTCGACACCCGGATAGACGAAGTACTGGTAGGCCGCGCCGGCCTCCTTCAAGGCCTTCTCGTAGGCCGGCCAGCCGGCGCGGATGCGCTCGTCGTTGCCGGCGTCGTGGATCAGCAGCGGCGCCTTGATGCGCGCCGCGTCGGCCGCCGCCGGCTGGGCGCCATAGAACGGCACCGCCGCCGCCAGCCCCGGCAGCTGCGTGGCCAGATAGTTGGCGATGCCGCCGCCGTAGCAGAAACCGACCACGCCGACCTTGCCGTTGCCCTCGGGCAGCTTCTCCAGCAACTGCGCGGCGGCGACGAAATCGCCGCGCGTCTTGTTGTTGTCGAGCTTGCCGAACAGCGCGCGCGCCTTGTCCTCGTCGCCCGGATAGCCGCCCAACGGGAACAGCGCGTCCGGCGCGAAGGCGATGAAGCCGTCCAGCGCCAGCCGGCGCGCGATGTCCTCGATGTGCGGGTTGAGGCCGCGATTCTCGTGCGCCACCAGCACCAGCGGCAGCTTGCCCTTGGCCTTGGCCGGCTCGACCAGATAGCCGCGCGCCGTGCCGTTGCCCTGCGGCGAGGGATACTCGATGAAGCGCGCCTTGATGCGGCTGTCGGCCGCGTCGACGATGGGCGCGGCGAAGCTCGGGCTGAGCGCGCCGAGCAGGCCGGCCGCCGTCGCCCCACCCACCGCGTACTGCCCCGCCGAGGCGAGGAAACCGCGCCGCGACAGGCCGCCGTGCACATATTGGTCGAACAGTTTCAATACTTCGGGATCGAAATCGGCGGCGGTCTGGCGTGGGGGCATAAGGAAATCCTTTCGTCAATTGATCGATGAAACAGTGCGGCGCGTCCGCCAGTGTAGCGCAGCGCGGGCGCGCGCAAACAGCGCGACGATGGATTCTTTTCGCATATTCAAACGCGTTTCGGCGCAAGCAAAACAGCGCGGCGCGCCGCCCGGCGACACCTGCCGGGCGCGCCGCCCCTACTCCTGCAGCAACACCACCACTCCGGCGCTGATCGATTTGGCCACCGCCAGCGCGTCCCAGTTGGTCAGGCGGATGCAGCCATGCGACTGCGTCTTGCCGATATTGGCCGGCTCCGGCGTGCCGTGGATGCCGTAGTGGCGCTTGCTCAGCTCGATCCACACCGCGCCCACCGGATTGTTCGGTCCGGCCTCGATCTTGGCGGCCAGGTCGCCCGGCTTGGCGTCCCAGAACAGCTTGGGGTTGTACTGGTAGACCGGCCGCGTGGCCACCGCCCTCACCTGCCACTGGCCGAAAGGCAGCGGGTCGTGCGAGCTGCCGGTGCTGGCGGGGAACTGGGCGAACGGCGTGCCGCTGGCGTCGAGCAGGGTCAGCGTGCCCTCGACGCTGTCGACCAGAATCTTGGCCGCCTTCGGCAAGGGGCTCGACGCCACGTTGGGCACGAGGATTTCCTCGCCGACCCGGCTCAGCGTCTTGCCGGGATTCAGCCGCCGCAGCAGGGTCGGACTGCAATGGAAGCGCTCGCCCAGCGCCTCCAACAAGCTGGCGTAGCCGAGCGCGCTGAGCTTGCTCTTGCCCGCCATGCTGGCCGGCACCGGCACATACGGCCCGGCGATGTCCTGCGCGCTCAGCACGTAACTGGCCAAAATCGGCGCCTGGTCGGCCGCCAGCAGCGCCCAGGTGGCGGCGTCGACCACGCCGCTCAACGGCAATTGCCGGAGCTTCTGGAAGCCGATGATGGCCTGGCGCAGATTGCTGCCGAAAGCGCCGTCGATCTCGCCCGAGGCGTAGTGGGCACGGTCGAGCAGCACCTGGGCGCGCAGCACGTGGGCGCCCTTGGCCTTGGGCACGACGGGGGCGGACAGCTGGGCGGCGCTCAGGCCGTTCAACGTCAGCGGGGAATTGTCCGCCGCAGCGGGGGACGGGGCGGCCAGAACCTGGCCGGACCAAACGGCGGCGAACGCCAAGCCGCCTAACAGTGAAAAGGAATTCAAACAAATGCTCAAGTTGGTTTCGGGGGCAGAAACTGCAAGCGCATTCTAGCCCTTGGCACAGCAAACAGCGGGTTTTAATCGTGCGCGGGGGAAATGGTGTTGCAGCGCCGCCAAAACGCGCCGGCTGGCCGCTGGCCAGTCAAACCGTTCCTGGCTGAGTCGCGTCAATACCGTTGAAATTGAAAATCTTCACCATGCCATGCGGGAAGCGGGCGACAATCTCCAGCTCGCCGCCCAATCCGCCCTTTCTTTCTCAGCAACTGCAAATGCTCGTCATACAAACGATCCGCAATCGGCACGTTCGCGCCCGTCGTTCCCGCGCAGGCGGGAACCCATGCCCCGCATGAGTTCCCCCCATGCCCCGCATGAGTTCCCCCCATGCACCGCATGAGTTCCCCCACGCACCGCAGTCTATCTAGCGTGGCATGGATTCCCGCCTACGCGGGAACGACGAATTAGTGCTGATTCGACGTTCCATTAAGTATGCCGTCAAGGGAATATGCCATCAAGTACAAGCGCCCTATCTCGCATCGGCCGATACCGCGCCTGCACTTGCGGCGCGATGCGTTGCAGGAGGCCGCTCAGGCCAGCTTCAACTGCGGCTCAGTCCACCTAGCCGCTGAAGACGGCCAGCGACAAGGGCTTGCCGTTGGCGGTCAACTTGCCGCCCTTGAACTGGATCGCCATGCGCAGCTCCTTGCGGTCGACGCGGGCGAGTCCGCCGTCGACCAGCTTGCCGATGAGCTTGGCGGCGACCCCGTCGCTGCTGGCGCGCAGCTTGCTCTCGTCCATGTCGGCGCTGAAATGCGGGCGCGCCATGAAATAGGCCAGATCCTTCGTCAAATCGACCGGCACCCGCAGGTCGATCTCGGCGACCATTTTTTGCAGCAACACGCCCGGCGTTGCCACGTCCTCCTCGCGCAGTTGATCGAAGCTGACGCGCCCCTTCAGCGTCGCCTTGTTGCCGTTGTAGCGCGCGCTCAACTCGTCGACGATGAACACCACGCCCTGCGTCAGCGTGGTCTTGAGCAGGCGCTCCCACAAGGGTTGCATCAGGCCGGCCCGCTCGGCGGCCGACAGCTTGTCGAACAGCAGCGAGTGCAGGCCACGGCGGAAATCGCCCAGCGCCGCCGTGTTCACATTGAGGATGCGTAGTTTGAGATTGACATCCCGCACCGGCGGCGGCCCCGGCTTGACCACGACGGCCTGCGCCGCGAGCTGGTAGCGCAACTCGGTGACGGCGCCGCGCTGGCGCAGCTCCGAACGCAATTCCAGCCCCTGAATGGTGCCGCTATGGCCCTGCTCGGCCGCGCTGGCGGCGGCCGAGCCGCCCTCGACCTTGCCGGCGGCGGACTCGGCCGACGTGAGCGGCGCGTCCAGGCCGCCGAACATCAGCGTGCCGACGCGGTAGCGCTCGCTGCCGTACCAAAGCCCGCCGGGCGCACGGGTCTGCTTGCTGTCGTAGGACATGTTGACGCCGCTCACGGAGCTGCCCTCGTTCAGCACCGAGAACAATTTCCATTGTCCGCTGCCGCGCTGCCGGGTCTCAGCCTTGTTGCGCAGCAGTTCCACATTCAAGGCCGACCAGCTGTAATTGCTGCCGCTCGGCGACAGGTAGCCACGGCCGGGGAAACCGAAACGGAAACGGGTCTGGCCCTTGCCGGCGGCAACGCCGCTGAATTCGAAGGGATGCTGATTGTCGAACACCGCCTGCAGCTTGCCACGGGTGGCGGCGCCGTGCTCGAACTGCCGATAGTTCGCCGCCGCCTTGGCCAGCGTGTCGTCCGGCCCCGCCAGACCGCGCCATTCGTCGGCGACCAGGGCCACGGTGTCGAGCAACTCTTGATGGTCGAAGCGGCTGCGTTGAGAAGGCGCAGAGGCCGCCGCCGGGATCGGCGCCAGCACCAGCGACGGCATTGTGGCCGGTGTTGCGGCTGGTGTTATGGCTGGTGTTGCGGCTGGTGTTATGGCCGGTGCTGTGGCCGACGTTGTAGCCGGCGCTGCGGTCGGCGTCGACGTCGAAATTGGAGCCGGCGCGGCGGCTGGCGTGACGGTGCCCGCGCCGACGGCCTGGGCGCTCAGCAGGGTTGCGGCGGCGGCCGCGAATAGAAGGGAGTTGTTCAAGGCGATTTCCGATGTGTAATCAATGGACTGGTCCGGGAGGGACCCTCTGCCGGCCTTGCCGGCGGCAGCGGATTGTAGCCAGTTATTAACGCAAAGAAATACACACTTTGTCACACTGGACGAAATCACCAGATCATCCGGGCCGGCAGCGCGGCCCGGATGATCTGCACTGCAGCTTGCTTATCGCCGACTGCTCAACGTCGACTGCTCAGCGCTGACCGCCAAGCGCCGCCTACTGGGCGCGTTCGACCGACACGCCCGGCGGCAGCGCCGGATAGCTGCGGCGGAAGTTGTGCGTCATCGGCGAGCCGATCGCCTTACCGGCCTTGTTGGCCGGCGTCCACTGGCAAGCCTTGACGCCGGCGATGGCCGCCGCGTCGAAGTCGGCCACGCCACTGCCCTGCACCACGACGATCTTGCCGGCGCGACCATCGGCGCCGATGTCGTATTGCAGCGTCAGGTTTTTGGCGGCCGCCTCGGCCGGGAATTCAGGCCAATGGCACTTGCCGGGCAACTCGCTGGCCGGCGTGATCGGACCGTCCATCAGGGCGTCCAGCAGCGGCAGCGTGATCGGCTTGCCGTTGACCACCAGCTTGCCGTCCTTGAAGACGACGACCGACCGCAGCTCACCCTTTTCGATGCGGGCATAGCCCTCGCCGACCAGCTTGCCGATGACCACGTTGGCGATGTTCTTGGCGGCGTCGCTCACCTCGGCTTCAAAGCTCGGCTCGGCGCTGCGCGTCGCCAGCTGCTTGCGGGCGAGCTGGGCGGAGACGTCGTTGAGCAGCGCCAGCGGCAGGCGGACCTCGGCGCGCGCCACCAGCTTCTTCAGCAGGCGGATCGGTGCATCGAAGTCGGCGTCGACCACCTGTTTGAAGGTGAAACTACCCTTGAGGGCGAACTTGTTGCCCTTGTAGCCGGCGCTCAGGTCGTCGATCTCCAGCGTGGCGCCCTGCTTGATCAACGTCTTGCCGAAGCGTTTCATCACTTCCAGCATGGCCAGTTGCTTCTCGGTGGCCGGCAACTTGCGCTTGTTCAGCTCTTTGAGCTCGCGGTTGAACTCGGCCAGCGAGGCCGTGTTCATGTTCAGCACGCGGGTGGCCATGTTGATGCGGTCGATCTGCTGCTCGGCGACGCTGAGCGACTCGATGCCAAAACGGTAGGCCATATTGCTGACCTTGCCGCGCTGCACCATGTCAAAATCAAAATCGATGCCGCGCATCCAGAACGGGCCGACGTTGGCGCCGCCGGCGCCAGCCATGCTGTCGAACATCACACCGCCAACGCGGCCATGCTGCTTGCCGTACCACAGGTCGCCGGGACCGCGGGTCAGCGTGCCGGCATAGCTCATGTCGCGCACCGTCACCGTCAGCTCCTGGCCGACGGCGATCAGCGACGACCATTCGCCGGCGACGCTGCGTTTCTTGTCGCCCTTGTCGCGCACCGCGCTGATGTTCAGGGTGCTCCACTCGACATTGCTGCCGCCCGGCGACTGGTAGGTGTGGGCCGGCAGCGTCATGACGGTGCGGTCGCCGCCCTTCGGCAGCGGCGTGTTGCTCAGCTCGAAGGGATGCTCGCTACCGAACACGGCCAGCAGCTTCTTCTTGGTCGCCGGCGTGAACTCGAAGCGCCGGTAGCGCTCGGCCGCCTTGGCCATGTCGTCGTCGGCGCCGAATTCGGCCTGCAACTCCATGCCGGCGGCCGTCATGGCGTCGATGAATTCGGATTGCGGCGGAGTCGCCGGCGCCGGCGGCGCCGCCGTGGCGGCAGTGGCGGCCGGCGCGGCCGGCGCGGTGACTGGAGCGGCGCCGACGGCGGAATAACTGGCCAGCGCGGCGCTCAGGGCGCCCGCCAACAGGAATGATTTTTTCAAAAAAATGCCCTTCGAATGGAAAAGTAGAAGCTGCCGCCGGTAAAGCGGCGGCAGCGGATTCTAGCTACTTATTCAGGGGAAGAAATACGCGCATTGTCACATCCGCGTTAAATACAGCCCATCTAGAGCGCCGACTCAGTCCTGCTTGGGATACGGACTCTTGCCGCCCTCGGCGATGAAGGTGTCGATGCGCGCCTCCAGCACCGGCAACGGCACCGAACCCAGTTGCAGCACGGTGTCGTGGAAGTGGCGGATGTCGAACTTGGCGCCCAGCGCCGCCTCGGCCTTGCGGCGCGCCTTGAAGATGGCCATCTCGCCCAGGTAGTAGGACAGCGCCTGGCCCGGCCAGGAGATGTAGCGGTCCACTTCCGTCTCGATCTCGTGCTCGGACAGCGCCGTGTTGTCGTGCAAATAGGCCTGCGCCTGGGCCCGCGTCCAACCCTTGGCGTGGATGCCGGTGTCGACCACCAGGCGCGAGGCGCGCCAGGCCTGGTAGCTGAGCATGCCGAAGGTTTCATACGGCGTCTCGTAGATCCCCATCTCGCTGCCCAGCCGCTCCGAATACAGCGCCCAGCCCTCGCCGTAGGCCGAGATGTAGGCGCGGCGGAACAGCGGCCGGCCCTTCTGCTCCAGCGCCACCGGCATCTGGAAGGCGTGGCCGGGGGCCGACTCGTGCAAGGTCAGCGCCGGCAGGCTGTACAAGGCGCGCGCCGGCAGGTTGTAGGTGTTGACCAGGTAGACGCCCGGCCCGCCCCGGCCCGAGGTGTAGAACGGCGCCAGGTCGGCCGGCACCGGCGTGATGGCGAAGCGGCGCCGTGGCAGATAGCCGAAGTACTGCTCGGCCTTGGCGTCGAACTTCTTGGCGATGTGGGCGGCGCGCATCATCAGCTCCTCCGGCGTGCGCGCGTAGAAGCGCGGGTCGGTGCGCAGGAACTGCAGGAAGGCCGGCAGCTCGCCGTCGAAGCCGGTCTGGCGGATGGTGTCCTGCATCTCGGCGCGGATCTTGGCCATCTCGTCGAGGCCGATCTGGTGGATCTGCTCGGCGCTCAGCGCCGTGGTGGTGTACTCGACGATCTTGGCCTGGTAGTAGGCCTTGCCGTCGGGCAGGGTCTCGGCGGCCAGCGCCTCCTTCGCCTGCGGCACGTACTCCTCGCGCATGAAGCGCAGCAGCGCGCCATAGGCCGGCAGCACCGACTCGCCGATCGCCTTGACGGCGGCGGCGCGCAGCGCCTCCTGCTCGGCCGCCGGAATGGTCGCCGGCATCTGCTTGAACGGCGTGTAGAACACCGTCTCCTGCGCCGTCTTGGCCTCCGTCACCGAGGTGATCGAGGCGTCGCGCCCGGTCAGCGTCACCTTCGGCGGCGTGAAGCCGCGCTTCAGGCCGGCGCGCATATTCGCCGTCTCCTCGCCGAAGTAGCGCGGCACGTCGGCCAACTGCTTGATGTAATCGCGGTACTCGGCGGCCTTGCTGAAGTGCTTGCGCGCCTCGTCGGCCATGTTCGACCAGAAGGCCGAGTCGGCGTTGAGCGGCTTCTCGAACTCGCGGAAGCGTTGGTCGGCGACGAACACGGCGATCTGCGCGCGGTAGACGGCGTAGTTGACGCGCTCGGCGGCCGACAGGCTGGCCGGCTTGATGCCGTCGAGCCGCTTCAACACGCCCTGCCAGTAGACCAGGCGGGCCTGCTGGGTGGCCGGGTCGACGTGCGGCAGGTCGGGCCGGATGCCGTTGTCGTCGTCCTCCTCGTCCTCAAGGTGCTGGCTCAGCCGCCATTTCCATTCCTGCGTGTAGATCGCCTTGAACTGGGCGTCGGCCCGGCCGGCGCCCTGGGTGGTGGCGGCCGACCGCGCCGGGGCGCTGGCGGCGAACAACATGCATGCGCCGGCAAGGGCGACGGCTAACTTCTTTTCCATAGTTCTCCTGTGGGTGACAACGAACGACGACGGCGGGCGCTGCGGTGGCACGCGCCGCCGTCTACGGGGCGAGCAGGTTGCGCGGTTGGCGCAGCAGCGCGGTGAAGGCCGGCGCGGCGAGCGGGCGGCTGAAGTAATAGCCCTGCATCTCGTCGCAGCCGCGCTCGGCCAGGAAGTCGACCTGCGCGCGCGTCTCGACGCCCTCGGCGATCACGCGCAGGTTCAGGTTGTGCGCCAGCGAGATCACCGACAGCGCGATGGCGGCGTCGTTGGCGTTGGTGGTGACGTCGTCGACGAAGGACTTGTCGATCTTCAGCACATCGATCGGGAAGCGCTTCAGGTAGCCCAGGCTGGAGTAGCCGGTGCCGAAGTCGTCCAGCGAGATCGACACGCCGATGTCCTTGAGCCGCTTGAGCGCGGCCACCGCCTTGTCCGGGTCGCCCATCACCGTGCCTTCGGTGATCTCCAGGCCCAGGTTGGCCGGCGCGATGCCGAAGTGGCGCAGCGTGGCCTCGACGAAGGCCACCGTGTTGTCGTGGCCGAACTGGCCGGCCGACAGGTTGACGGCCACCTTGATGTCGCCCAGGCCCTCGTCGTGCCACAGCTTGATCTGCGCGCAGACGCTCTCCAGCACCCACTCGCCGATGGCGTTGACCATGCCGTACTCCTCGGCCAGCGGGATGAAGCGGTTGGGCGGCACCTTGCCCAGCACCGCGTTGTCCCAGCGCAGCAGCGCCTCGGCGCCCAGCATGACGCCGGTGCGCAGGCACATCTGCGGCTGGTAGTGCACCTCGAATTCGTCGCGCGCGATGGCGCCGCGCAGCTGCGCCTGGATCGCCAGCTTGTCGCGGATCTCGGCGTCCATCCGCTCGGTGAAGAAGGCGTAGTTGTCGCGCCCGGTCTCCTTGGCGCGGAACAGCGCCGTGTCGGCGTTGCGCACCAACTCGTCGAGGTCGACCCCGTCGCTCGGGCTGACGGCGATGCCGATGCTCGACGTCAGCGCGATCTGCTGGCCGTCGATGGCCAGCTCGGTGCGCAGGCCGGCCAGCACCCGCTGCGCCAGCGCCAGGGTGCGGCCCAGCTGGACGTCGTCCTGCAGGATGATCTGGAACTCGTCGCCGCCCTGGCGGGTGACGGTGTCGCCCTCGCCCACCGTCTGGCTGAGGAAGCGCGCCACCACCTGCAGCGCGCGGTCGCCGACCTGCGGGCCGAAGGAGTCGTTGATGCTCTTGAAGCGGTCCAGGTCGAGGCACATCACCGCCACGCACTGGCCCTCGCGGCGCGCCGCCGCCATGGTGTGCTCGAAGCGCTGGCGCGCCAGCAGGCGGTTGGGCAGGCCGGTCAGGGCGTCGTGGTTGGAGAGGAAATCGATCAGGTGCTGCTCGGCCTTGCGCTCGGTGATGTCCATGAACACGGCGACGTAGTTGACCACCGCGCCGGCGGCGTCCTTGACGCAGGAGACGCTGAGCAGGCCGGGGTAGGTGTCGCCGTTCTTGCGCCGCGCCAGGATCTCGCCCGACCAGTGCGCCGTGCTCCACAGCGCCTGCTGCAGCAGTTGCAGCGCCGCCGCGTTCTGTTCGCCGGCGTGCAACTGACGCACGCTCTGCCCCACCACCTCGGCCGCGCTGTAGCCGGAGATGCGGGTGAAGGCCGGGTTGCTGGCGGCGATGACGCCGGCCGTGTCGGTGATGACGATGGCATCCTGGGTCGCCTCGAACACCTGGCTGGCCAGGCGCAGGAACTCCTCGTTGGCGCGACGCCGCTCGACCTCCTGCGCCAGCGAGGCGGCCAGCTCGGCCAGCTCGGCGGTGCGCTCGGCGACGCGCTGTTCGAGCAGCTCGCGCTCGGCCGCCAGCGCCTTCTGCGCCCGGCCCAGGCGCACGTGGGCGTCGGTGCGGGCCAGGATCTCCTCGGTCTGGAAAGGCTTGGGGATGAAGTCGACGGCACCCAGCGCGAAGCCGCGCACCTTGTCGTCGGTGTCGTGCTGGGCCGACAGGAAGATCACCGGCACCTGGCGCAGCTCGGCCGAGTCGGACTCCTTGAGGCGGCGGCACACCTCGAAGCCGTCGATGCCGGGCATGCGGATGTCGAGCAGGATCAGCTCGGGCGGGCGCGATTGCGCCGTCCACAGCGCCAGCTCGCCGTTCGGCGCCTGCCGCACGTAGTAGCCCACCTCGGTCAGCAGATCGCTCAACAGCTTGAGCGAGGCCGGCGTGTCCTCGACGATCAGCACTTCGCCCTTGGTGTGTTGTTCCGACAAATCCCGATGCATGTAGCGCTCTTTCTGCCTAAATTCGATTCAAACTGCCGATTTCAATCCCGCTTAGCCGCATATCATATACCCAGCCGCGCCCGGCGGCCCGCCCTCAAGCGCTCAAGCGCTCAGCCGCGCGGCCGGCGCCGGCCCGGCGTCCTCCAGCAACGCGCACAACTGCGGGTACTGGTGCAGCCGCACCATGTGCTCGATGCGGCCGACCAGCCCGGCCAGCTCCGGCGGCAGCGGTTCGAGCAGCAGCGCGACGCGGGCCAGGTTCAGCTCCTGCACGGCGCCGCGCAGGCTGGCGCGCAGGGCCGCCGGCAGCGGCTCCAGGTCGGCGCGCGACAGCGGCCCGCCGGGCAGCGCGACGGCGTGGCTGGGGCGGCGCAGGAAATGCAGGCCGAGCTGCTGTTCCAGCAGCAGGTACAAGGCCTCCTGCTCGACCGGCTTGCGCATGAAATCGTCGGCGCCGGCCTGCAACGCCTCCTCGCGCTCCTCGGCGAAGGCCGAGGCGGTCAGCATGACGATGCGCGGCTGGACGATGGCCTGGTTGGCGCGCACCCGCCGGGTCGCCGCCAGGCCGTCCAGCTCGGGCATGCGCCAATCCATGAACACCAACTCGGGCTGCCATTGCTCGATCTGGGCCAGCGCCTGCAGGCCGTCGGCGGCGCTGCGCAGCTCGAAGCCGAGCGGGCCGAGCAGGCTGGTCAACAGGGCGCAGCCGTCGGCGTTGTCGTCGACCACCAGGATGCGCCGGCCGCGCTGCTCCGGCACCAACGCCGCCACCTCGCTGCCCGCTTCGAGCGGCAGGCTGCTGGCCACCTCGACCGGAATGGAAAACTGGAAGCAGGCGCCGCAGCCGAGCGTGGACTGCACCGTCAACTGGCCGCCCATCAGCGCGACGAACTCGCGCGAGATGGTCAGGCCCAGGCCGGTGCCCTCGCGCGCGCCGCCGCTGCCGGCCTGGATGAAGGGGTCGAAGATGCGCTGCTGGTCCTCGGCGGCGATGCCGGGACCGGTGTCGAGCACGGCGCAACTGAGCTCGCAATGGGCGCCGCGCTTGGCGCCGCGCACCCGCAGCGTGACGCTGCCCCGCTCGGTGAACTTGACCGCGTTCGACATCAGGTTGAGCAGCACCTGGCGCAGCTTGGTGCCGTCGACGCGGGCGCCGGCCGGCATGCCGGCGCAGTCGAGCACCAGCTCGACGCCGCTCTGGCCGGCGCGCATGCTGACCATGTCCATCACCTCCTGCATCATCTCGGCCAGGCTGACCACCTCGGTCTGCAGCACGGCGCGCCCGGCCTCGACCTTGGACAGTTCGAGGATGTCGTTGATCAGCGTCAGCAGGTGGTGGCCCGAGCGGTGGATGATGGCCAGGTTGCGCTTCTCGTCGGGCAGCATGTTCTTCGAGTCGGCCATCAGGCGCGAAAAGCCGATCACCGAATTGAGCGGGGTGCGCAGCTCATGGCTCATATTCGCCAGGAAGATGCTCTTGGCCTGGTTGGCCGCCTGCGCCTGCAGCACCGCCACCGACAGCGCCGCGGTGCGCTCGGCCACCAGTTCCTCGAGGTGGATGCGGTGGCGCCGCAGCTCCTGCTCGGCCACCTTGTGCGCGGTGATGTCGTAGTTGACGCCGACCATGCGCACCGGCCGCCCCTCGCCGTCGCGGAAGGTCATCGCGTCGGCCTTGATGAAGTGGACGCTGGCGTCGTCCCAGATGATGCGGAACTCGATGTCGAACTCGCCGTCGCCGGCCAGCGCCTGCTCCAGCTGGGCGCGCGAGGGAATCATGTCGTCCGGGTGGACCATCTGCACGAACACCTCGAACGGCTTGTCGACCCGCTGGCCCTCGCGGCCGTAGAGGCGGTACATCTGCTCGTCCCACACCACCTCGCCGCTGAGGATGTTCCAGTCCCAGATGCCGATCGCCGCCGCGCTGCTGGCGATCTGCAGCCGCTCCTCGCTGGCGTGCATGGCGACGTAGCGGCTGTCGAGCAGCGCCACCATCTCGTGGATCGAGGCGTTCAAGGTCTTCAGCTCGCCGAAGAACCAGTCGCGCGGCGGCGGCGCGCCCGGGTTCAGGCCGACCTTGACGTTGGCGGCGTAGCGGCCGATGGTGGTCAGCGGCTTGAGGATCAACTGCCACAGCAGCAGGTACAGGCTGAGCACCAGTGTCAGGTCGAGCACCAGGATCATGCCGCCGATGGCGTACAGGCGCTGGCGCAGCTGCTCGAGCAGCACCGCCGGCGAGGCGTAGACGCTGATGCTGCCGATGTTCTGGCCGCCGGCGTTGATCGGCCGCGTCTCGACCAGCAGCTCGTCGCCGGCCGGCAGGGTCTCGGTGGCCAGCAGCTGGCCGGCGGGGTTGCGGGCCAGGATATAGGGATGCTTGCTGGAGGTCGGCTGCACCACGCTGGCGTGCAGGTCGCGGTTGCTCAAGCCGCTCTTCATGATGGTGACGATCTGCGTCTCGTCGAAGTTCCAGGCCGGCAGCGCCACCGCCACGGCCAGCTCGTCGGCGCTGGTCGACAGCGTCTTGTGCAGCTGCTGCCAGCGCTGCGCCTTCTCCAGATCGTAGAAATACAGGGCGAACGTGGTCAGCACCACCGTCACCACGGCGGTCAAGGCGACGCTGACGAACAGCGCGATGGAAATGCGGCCGGAACGGCTAGCGGGCGGGTTCAATATGGTGGGCCGTTTCAGGTGGGTTGCCGGATGATCCATGTTCTTGCCCAAATCATAGGTTCTATTGCCGGGCAAGTCCAATTAATTGTTGCCCGGGAGGATTATCCGGCGACAACCCTGTCGGCGCCCTTGACAAACGGCGGCCAGCGCCGCCCGCCGCCCGGGCTTGGCGGCGCTGGCGCGCTTTTCGCTTGCGGCAGGCTCAGCCACAACCCACCAGGAGACCGCCATGAACCGCCCCGCCCACCCCGCCCGCCCGTTCCGCCCACTCGGAGCCGGCCTCGCCCTGGCCTGCGCCGCCTTGCTGTGCGCCGCGCCGGCCGGCGCCAACCTGCTGACCTATAGCGCCGTGCTGGCCGGCGCCAACGAAGTGCCGGCCAACGCCTCGCCGGGCAGCGGCAATGTGCTGCTGGTGATCGACGACCTGACCGACAACATGTACCTCGAAGTGAGCTTCGCCGGCCTGCTGGGGACCACCGGCGCCGCCCACATCCACTGCTGCACGGCGGCCCCGCTGGCCGGCAACGCCGGCGTCGCCACGCCGCTGCCCAGCTTCCCCGGCTTCCCCGGCGGCGTCACGCTGGGCAGCTACGCCGCCGATTTCGACCTCGACCTGGCGCACAACTACAACCCGGCCTTCGTCACCGCCCAGGGCGGCGTCGGCAACGCCCGCCACGCCCTGCTGGCCGGCTTGGCCGACCACAGCGCCTACTTCAACATCCACACCAGCCTGTTCCCGGCCGGCGAGATCCGCGGCTTCCTCGTGCCGCAACAGATCCCCGAACCGGGCGTGCCGGCCCTGTTCGGCATCGGCCTGGCCGCGCTGGGCTGGAGCCGGCGGCGCGCCGTCACCGCCGCAAGCGGCTAAACGGCGCGCACGGTGGAAAAAAACACCGATTCAGTCGAGAAACCCACAGGCGCAATCTGGGGTCAGACCCGCGGGGTCTGACCCCGGCTCTGCGCCGTTGGGTGGTTTTGATGGCCGCTCGTCAGCCGAGCAATCACTCCGCCACCAAGCGCTGCAACTCGTCGCAAGCCATCGCCGTGCTGAGGAACAGCCGGCCGTTCAGCCGCGCCAGCAGCTCGCTGTGGCGCAGCCGGTCCAGCACCGGCCCCTTCACCTCGGCCAGATGCAGGCCGATGCCGCGCCGCTTCAAATTCTCGTTCAGCTCGCCCAGCGCGAACAGCGCCGTGGTGTCGATCGAGCTGACCGCCGACATCACCAACACCAAATGGCGCGCGCCGGGATGGCCGCGCAACTCCTCCTCGACCCGCTCGCTGACCGCCTCGGCGTTGCCGAAGAACAGGTTGGCGTCGACCCGCAGCACCAGCAGCCCGGGCTGGGTCTCGGCCGGATAGCGCTCGATGTTGCGGAAGTGCTCGCTGCCGGCGATGCGGCCCAGCACCGCGATGTGCGGCCGGCTGGCGCGCCAGATCAAGGTGCCCATCGACAGCGCCACGCCGATCACCACGCCGGCCTCGACGCCCAGCGCCAGCACGCCGACGCCGCTGGCCAGCCAGGCGGCGGCGTCGCCGCGGTCGTAACGCCAGGCCAGGCGCAGGGTGTCGAATTCCAGCATGCCGAGCACGGCGACGATGATGGTGGCCGCCAGCGTCGGCAGCGGCAACAGCGCCAGCCAGCCGGTCGGCGCCACCAGCGCGCCGGCCAGCAGCAGCGAGGTGAGCACGCTGGCCAGCGGCGTGTTGGCGCCGGCGGCGAAGTTGACGGCCGAGCGCGAGATGCTGCCGGTGACGGGGAAGCCGCCGCTCAGCGCGCTGGCGACGTTGGCCGCGCCCAGGCCGACCAGCTCGTGGTTGCTGAGCAGCTTTTCGTTGCGCTTGAGCGCCAGCGTCTGCGCCGCCGACATGCTCATCAGGAAAACGATGAAGCCGATCAGCAGGCCGGGCTGCAACAACGGCTTCCAGTGCGCCGACGAGATCGCCAGATTCAAGCCCGGCAGGCCGGCCGGCACGCCGCCGGTCAGGCGCACGCCGCGCGCCGGCAGGTCGGACCAGGCCATCAGCGCGGTGGCGGCCAGCACCACCAGCATCGGCGCCAGCCGCGCGGCGATCTCGGCGGCCGTCGCCGGCATGCCGCAGCGGCGCAGCAGCGCCGCCATGTAACGCTTGGCCAGCACCAGCGCCAGCAGCGAGGCGCCGCCCAGCAGCGCGCTGGGCAGGTGGACTTGCGGATGCGGCCAAGCATGCAGCACGTCGGCGCCGAGCAGCGCGTGCAACTGGCCGAGGGCGATGACGATGGCCGAGCCGAAGGTGAAGCCGCTCATCACCGGACGCGAAAAGAAGTTGGCCAGGAAGCCCATGCGCAGCGCGCCGCACAGCAGCAGCACGGCGCCGGCCACCAGCGCCAGCTGGGCCGCCAGCACCGTGTACAGGCCGGAGCCGGCCGCCGCCAGCGGCGCGATCACCGCCGCCGTCATCAAGGAGACGATGGCCATCGGCCCGACCGACTGCGTCATGCTGCTGCCGAACAGCGCGTAGACCAGCGGCGGCAGGATGCTGGCGTAGATGCCGGCCACCGGCGGCAGGCCGGCGACGATGGCGTAGGCCATGCCCTGCGGGATCATCATCATCGCCACCACCACGCCGGCGCTGATGTCGCCGGGCAGCTGGGCGCGCCGGTATTGCCTTAACCATTGCAACATTTTGAATCCATGACGCTAAAAATACCGCCAGCCTACGCCATCGGAGCGAACTGGTCTAGACATGACGATGTTGCGCCGCGGGGCGGTCCCGGGCAAGGCCCAAGTCGATGTGGGGGGCGCGCTGGCTTGGAGCGCGATGCCTCGCGTGGCGGCGTGCTAAACCCCGAGGCGACACCTGGGGTCAGACCCGGCGGGTCTGACCCCGGCTCTTTGCCGCTGGGCTTGGCCAGCGTCACCGGCGCCTTGACGACACCAACCGACGCCGGTGCGC
Source organism: Rugamonas violacea (assembly GCF_016461825.1). Lineage (GTDB taxonomy): Bacteria > Pseudomonadota > Gammaproteobacteria > Burkholderiales > Burkholderiaceae_D > Rugamonas. The sequence goes on from NZ_JAEMNU010000147.1 coordinate 29,446, forward strand.
CGCTAGGGCATCGCCAGCTCGACGCAGTTGCGGCCGGAGCGCTTGGCGCGGTGCAGCGCGGCGTCGAGCCGCTCCAGCACGGCGCTGACGCCCTCCTCCGGCGCCACCTGCGCCACCGCCAGGCTGATGGTGACGGTGTCGCAGCCGGGCAGCTCGGTGTCGGCGATGGTGGCGCGCAGCTTCTCGGCCAGCTTCAGCGCGTCGACCGCGCTGGTGTGGGTGGCGACGATCATGAACTCCTCGCCGCGCATGCGCGCCAGGGTGTCCGAGGTGCGCAGCCGGGCCGAGACGGTGCCGGCCACCACGCGCAGCGCCTGGTCGCCGATCGGATAACCGTACAGGTCGTTGACGGAGCGGAAGTTGTCGATGTCGAAGGAGATCGCCGCCAGCGACAGGCCGTAGCGGCGGGCGCGGCGGATCTCGCCGTCGAGGATCTCCTCGCCCTTGCGCCGGTTGGCCGCGCCGGTCAGCGCGTCGACCGTGCTCATCTGCGTCAACTTGCCGGCCAGCGCGTCGTTCTGATGCTTCAGCTCGCTCATGCCCAGCGCGAAGCTGACGAACTGCGCCAGGCTGGCGAAGCAGGCGAACTGCTCGCGCGAAAACTGCAGGTGGCGGTCGAACATGAAGCTGATGGCGCCCAGCACCGGGCCGCCGGGCTCGTTGCGCAGCGGCAACGCCAACACCATCTGCACATCGCGGTCGTGCAGGCTGAGCGCCAGTTCCGGGTCGCCGGCCTTCTCCGGCGCGTCCAGCAGCACCATCTCGCCCGTCGCCACGGCCAGCAGCGGCGGGAAGATCTCGCGCAGCGGCGACTGCAGCAGGCGGTCGCGCCGCTCCATCAGGCGGCCGATGTCGAGGTGGTTGCGCGACTCCTGCGCCATCAGTTGCAGGTCGCCGCGCTCCTTCATGTGCAGCAGCGCCGTGTGGCGCACCCCGGGGAAGCTGCACAGCGCCAGGCAGACCTGCGAGGCCATGACGCCGATCTCGTCGACGCTGCCCAGCGCGCGTTGCAGGCTGCGCTGGATGGTCAACAGGTCGCGCAGCTCCTTCTCCTTGTCGAGCAGCACCTGCTGGGCCGAGGCGACGACGTCGAGCGGCGCCGCCAGCGCCTGGCGCACCGCCTGCTGCGTCTCGGCGGCCAGCACCGGCGTGATGCGGTACTGCAGCGGACCGCAGGCCATCAGCTCTGGCAGCCAGGAGCTGCTCACGTAGGGGCACAGCACCAGGGTCGGCGCGCCGTTGCGGCCACGGATCAGCGTGCCCACGGCGGCCAGCTCGAGCGGCCCCTCGAAGCCGCTCAGATCGACCACCATCAGGTCGATCTTCTGCCGCCCCAGGGCGGCCACGGCCGTGTCGACGGTGTCGGCCAGCAGCAGGCGCGAGAACATCTCGCCGCAGTCCGACTGGAACGCCGTGCGGCGCTCGCCGGCCAGGTTGAGGAACAAGCCAACGTAGTCGCGTCGGCTATCGGGATCGACCATGTCTCATCTCCGGCAATTAGCATTTTTGTTAGCATAGCATTGCCGCTAGTGTGCCATAAAGTTCATAGCTGGCAATTATTTTTGTGTTGCCCGCCGCCCCCTTGCGTGCCTGCGCTTTGTGTGCGTGCGCGCACCGTCACGCCACAGCGCCAAGCCGATACTTTCGCTCTTCTGGACCAGGAGACTGTGATGGCGAATTCGACACAACAAGCGAACGAGACGGCGGGCAACCTGCAGCGCGCCGTCCAGCGGGAGCAGGACCAGCGCGACCAACAGAAACAACATGCGCGGCCAGGCGGCCAGGACGAACCGGACGGCGCACCCGGCGCCGGCCAGACCGCCCAGCACCTCGACAAGCCCGGCCTGGAGGCGGACCTGCGGCAGCGGCCACAATTTCTCGCGCTGAACTACCACGGCAGCGGCAAACTGCTGGGCAAGACCGCCCTGATCACCGGCGGCGACTCGGGCATCGGCCGCGCCGTCGCCGTGCTGTACGCCCGCGAGGGCGCCGACGTCGCCATCGTCTACCTCAACGAGCACGAGGACGCCGAGGAGACCAAACGCTACGTCGAGGCCGAGGGCCAGAGCTGCCTGCTGCTGCCCGGCGACGTCTGCGACCCGGCGTTCTGCCGCCAGGCGGTCGAGCAGACGGTGGCCAGCTTCGGCCGGCTCGACATCCTGGTCAACAACGCCGCCTTCCAGGAGCACGCCGACTCGATCGCCGAGCTGTCCGAGGAGCGCTTCGACCTGACCATGAAAACCAATGTCTACGGCTACTTCCACATGGCCAAGGCCGCCCTGCCGCATATGCAGCGCGGCGCCGCCATCATCAACACCGGCTCGGTCACCGGGCTGCGCGGCTCGCGCCACCTGCTCGACTACGCCACCACCAAGGGCGCCATCCACGCGCTGACCATGTCGCTGGCCGCCAACCTGCTCGACCAGGGCATCCGCGTCAACGCCATCGCGCCCGGCCCCGTGTGGACCCCGCTCAACCCGGCCGACCAGTCGGCCGAGCAGCTCGCCCACTTCGGCCAGGACACCGACATGGGCCGGCCGGCCCAGCCGGAGGAGCTGTCGCCGGCCTACGTCTTCCTCGCCTCGGCGGTGTGCTCCGGCTACATCACCGGCGTGGTGCTGCCGATCACCGGCAGCGTCGGCGACTAGGCCGGGGCCGCAGCATGGCGCGGGCCTTGTGGAAGGGGGCGATCAGCTTCGGCCTGGTGTACATCCCGGTCGAGCTGCACGCCGCCGTGCAGGAACACGAGCTGGACCTGACCATGCTCGACCGGCGCGACTTCTCGCCGGTCGGCTACAAGCGCTACAACAAGGGCAGCGGCGCCGACGTCAGCTGGGACAACATCGTCAAGGGCTACGAGTACCAGGACGGCGACTACGTCGTGCTGAGCGACGAGGATCTGCGCCGGGCCAACGTCAAGGCCACCCAGACCATCGACATCCTGGCCTTCGTCGACGCCGCCGAGGTGGCGCTGACCTACTACGTCCAGCCCTACTACCTGGCGCCGGCGCGCGGCGGCGAGAAGGTCTACGCGCTGCTGCGCGAGGCGCTGCGGCGGACCGGCAAGCTGGCCGTCGCCACGGTGGTCATCCGCAGCAAGCAGCACCTGTGCGCGCTGCTGTGCCAGGACGACGGCCTGGTGCTCAACACGCTGCGCTACGCCAACGAGATCCGCCCGGGCGACGAGCTGAAGCTGCCGCCGGCCAGCCTGAAGGCGGCCGGCATCAGCGACAAGGAGCTGAAGATGGCGCTGTCGCTGGTCGAGGGCATGAGCGAACCATGGCGGCCGGAGCAGTATCACGACAGCTACCGCGATGACGTCATGGCGCTGGTCGACAAGAAGATCAAGGCCGGCCAGACCAAGACCATCACCAGCGCCGAGCCGGAGCGCAAGGCCGCCAGCGGCGGCAACGTGGTCGACCTGGTGGCGCTGCTGCAGAAAAGCCTGGGCGGCAAGCCGGCCAAGGGGCGCCCGGCGGCCAAGGCCGACGCCCCGGCGAAGGCCGCCAAGGCGAGCGGCGACGACGCGGCGAGCGGCGCCAAGAAGCCGGCCAAGCCGCGCGCCCGCCGCGCCGGCGGCGGCGGCAGCGCCCGCGACAGCAACAGCGACGCCGATTCCGACAGCCACAGCGCCCGCCGCCAAGCCAGCCGCAGCAAATCCGCCTGATCGCGCCGATGCGGCGGCGCCCGGCGCCCGACGCGGGAATATGCGGCAGACGCCAAGCGCCAAGCCCTCACTACGTCGAGTCCAGCGATCGCACCCAGCGCACCACCTCGCTTTTTACCTCGCTTTTTACCTCGCTTTCTACCCGGTTTTATACCCGGCTTGCTACTCGGCTTGCTACTCGGCGTCCTGCCCGGCCGGCGGCGTAAAACCGAGCCGCCGCATCGCCTGGGCCAGCCCGCGTGCGCCCTTGGCATAGCCGTCCCAGGGCGCGTTGCCGACGTCGAGCCGCTGATGGACCGTGGCCACCGTCCAGTGATCGCCGCCGTCGACCCGCGCCAGCTCGTCCCAGTCCAGCGGCACCGAGATCGGCAAGCCCGGCCGCGCCCGCGCCGACCAGGCGCACACCGTGGTCGAGCCGCGCCCGTTGCGCAAATAATCGATATAGATCTTGCCGACCCGGTTGGACGGCCCGCTCTTGAGCACGAAGCGCTGCGGTATCGTCGCCGCCATGTGCGCCACCACGGCCTGTGAGAACGCCTTCACCGTATCCCAGTCGTAGTGCGGGCGGATTGGCAGCACCAGATGCAGGCCCTTGCCGCCGCTGGTTTTGAGCCAGGGTTCCAGCCCCAGCTCCTGCAAGAAGGCCCGCGTCAACAGCGCCGCCTCGCGCACCTGCGGCCACGTCACGCCCTTGCCGGGATCGAGGTCGAAGACGATGCGGTTGGGCTTGTCGTAGGACGTGGCGTAGGCGTTCTGGGTGTGGAACTCGACCGCGTTCCACTGCGCCGCCGCCAGCAGGCCGGCGACATCGGCCACCGCCAGCATCGGCGGATGCTCGGGATCGAGCCGCCGGTCGAGCTGGCGCACGCCGACCAGTCGCTGGTTGTCGGCGTGCTTTTGGAAGAACAGCTCGCCGCCGACGCCGGACGGCGCCCGCACCAGCGACAGCGGCCGTCCCTTCAAATGCGCCAGCATCAACTCGCCGACCAACGCGTAGTAGCGCACCAGGCCGATCTTGCTGGTGCCGCTGGCCTGGTCGATCACGCGTTCCGGATTGCTCACCTTCAGAGTGGCCGGTAGTTTTCCCGCCGCCACCGGCATGCTGGATGTGCGCTGCATAACGTCCTCCTTGCTGTCTTTGTGTGGTCGCTTGTCGTCGGCCAGCCGCGCCGGCACTTCGCGCACCACCCCGGCGGCCGGCAGGTCGGCGCGCAGCCCCTGGAACACGGCGTGGCGCAGCGCGCCGGCGCTGGTCCAGGCAGCAAAACTGACCTCGGCCACCAGTTCCGGCCGGACCCAGTGCGCGCGCCGCTCGATCTGCTGGCCGGGAGCGAAGGGACAGTCGGCCGCCGCCAGCGCCAGCAAGCGCCGCTTCACACTGTCGAGCAGCTCGGCGTCGAAACCGCTGCCGACCTTGCCGACATACCGCAAGCGCCCGTCGCCGTCGTAGGCGCCCAGCAGCAGCGCGCCGAAGCCGCTGCGCGAACCCTGCGGATCGGTGTAGCCGCCGACCACGAACTCCTGCCGCCGGCCGCATTTGAGCTTGATCCAGTCGCGCGTGCGGCCCGACACATAGGCCGCGTCGCGGCGCTTGCCGATGATGCCTTCCAGACCCATGCGGCAGGCGGCCGCCATCATTTCGCCCGGCGCCGCGTCGAACTCTTCGCTGAAGCGCACGCGCGCAGCCGGGCCATGCGCCAGGACCTCGCGCAGCATGCGGCGACGCTGCCACAGCGGCAGTTGGCGCAGATCGGCACCGTCGAAATAGGGCATGTCGAAAACGAAGTAAACGATATCGCCGGTTTCATCACCATCGCCGTCGCCGTCGCCGGCCGGCGCCTCGAAGGCCCGTTGCAGCAGGCCGAAATCGGGCCGGCCCTCGGCGTTGTGGACGACGATCTCGCCGTCGTACCAGCCCGGCGGCAGGCGCATGGCAGCCAAGGCGGCGCGCAGCGTCTCCAGCCGGCCGGTCCAATCGTTGCCGTTGCGGGTGAACAGGCGGATGTCGCCGCCGTCGACGCGCGCCAGCAGACGGTAGCCGTCGAACTTGATCTCGAACAGCCAGTCCTGCGCTGTGGCCGGCGGCTGCTCGACCAGCGTCGCCAGTTGCGGTGACAGCGTGGCCGGCAAGGCGGCGCGCACGGCGGTGCGGGCGCCATCGTCGGCGCGCGCGACGGCCAGCGTGGCGGTGGCGGGGCCACCCGCCGCCTTGCCGCCGGCCGGCGCCGCACATTCCGGCGCGGCCAGGCCGCTGACGCTGTCCGGCATCTCGTCGACCACGCTGAACTCGCTGGCCGGCCGCGCCAGCGCATCTTTTTCCTTGATCAGCAGCCAGGCCTTGCCGTCCTTCATCCGCACCAGCACCCAGCGGCCGCGCAGTTTGTGGCCGTACAGCTCGAACTTCAATTCGCCGTCGGCGTAGTCGCGGCTTGGCTCGCCCAGCGGCCGCCAGTAGCCCTTGTCCCAGATGATGACCTTGCCGGCGCCGTACTGCCCGGCCGGAATCTGCCCCTCGAAGCGGTTGTAGGCGATCGGATGGTCCTCGACCTGCACCGCCATGCGCTTATCGCGCGGGTCGAAGCTGGGTCCCTTGGGCACGGCCCAGCTCTTCATCGCGCCGTCCAGCTCCAGCCGCAGGTCGTAGTGCAGCCGGCCGGCCCAGTGTTTTTGGATGACGAAGGCGCGCACGGCGCCGCCCTCCTCGCCGCCTTCGGCCGGCTCGGGAGTGACCGAAAAGTCGCGCTTGGCGCGGTAGCTTGTCAAGGTGTCCGTCATGCCGCCATTCTAGCCAACGGCGACAGGCCGGACGGTACGCCAACTCACAGTGGCGCCGCTGTGCCCAGCGCCGCGCTCAGGCCGGCACCTTCGCGCCACGCCGGCTGACGCCGAGCAGCGCGATTGCGCCTGCCGCCAGCAACAGCACGGAGCTCGGTTCCGGCACCGCCTGCAAGATCGGCAGCCCATTCGGACCGAGCACCGGCGTCACCAACGTTGTGCCGTCGCTATTGAGATCGAACACCGCAGAGCCGACCACGATGGTCGGCCGCCCCTGCCCGCCCACCGAACCGGACCAGAATGCCGGGGCAGGATCATACAGTCCGTCCGGCGCCGGCGGCGCCAACGACGAGCCGACGCCGCTGGTGTCGACGCTGAGGTCGAATTCAATGATCAGGTGGGAGTCGGCGTAGTTCGGGCTGGCGCCGAAGCTGGCGCCGGCGTGGAACTTGGCCAGCGCCAGGTCGGCCGCATCGAGCGGATGCCAGATCGGCGAACTAAGATCGAAACCGCCCGCCGCATCGACCGGCGACATCACGCCATTGCTCTTTTCAAACGCCTTGATGTCGTTGGCGGTGTTGCCGGTGATATGCACGACGTAATCGGTTTTGCCGTTCTGGAAAAACACGTCCGTGAACAGCCCGGGCGACCCGCTCGCCGCGCCCGACTTGAAGCTGCCCAGGTCGTACATCAGGTTGAGGGTCTTGCCCAAGGTTGTGGCGGGCACGCCGTTGCTCGACTGCTCCACATAGAAGCGGGTGCCGTTCGGCGCGCCGACGTTGAAGCTGGCGCCGTTGACGGTGGGCCGGGCCGGCGTGCCGTCGCTCGGCGAGAGCGTCCACTCCTCCGCGCCGAACAGGCCGTTGCTCAAATGCACGGGTTGCGCCGACGCCGCGCCGGCAAAGCCAAAGCCGGCGAACGCCAGCAGGAAGGCGGCACAGGCCGTCGTGCCCTGCCGTTTGGCAAACACATCTGTTTTGGAATTTTTCATGACTGTCTCCTGGTTGTGGGTACTGCCCAGCAGACGAAGCAATTTCGGGTCCAACAGTCGTGGCCACTGCAACGGCGGGCCGCCGACAGCCACATCACGGCCGCCACCGCCGCCACAGCGCAAAACTGTAAGCAAGGCCGACAGCCGTTGAAGCCCGCGCCCAGCCGCCGCCACATCGGACGAAAAAAAGCGGTGGAACGCTCGCGCGTCCACCGCTTTTTCTTGCCACCGATAATGCTTACTGCGCGGCGCTATCCCAGCCGCCACCCAGCGAGCGGATCAGCGCCACCGTGGTGACGGCGCGGTTGCCGCGCAGCTGCACGGCGTTGCGCTCGACGCTGGCCAGGTTGCGCTGCGCGTCGAGCAGGTCCAGATAGCTGGAACGGCCGGCGGCGTACAGCTTCTGCGCCAGGTCGGCCGAGCGGCGCGCCGACACCACGGCGTCGTCGATCTGCGCCGTCTGGCCGGCCAGGATGCGCAGGCCGGCCAAGTTGTCCTCGACCTCGGCGAAGGCCGTCAGCACGCTCTGCCGATAAGTGCCGACCGACTCCTCCAACGCCGCCTCGCTGCGCGTGACGTTGGCCTTGTTGCGGCCGCCGTCGATCAGCGGCATCGACATCAGCGCGCCCAACAACCAGGAGCGGCTGCTCCACTTGAACACGTCCGAGAAGGTGTCGGCGACACCGCCGCCGTTGGCGTTCAGGGTCAGCGCCGGGAACATCGCGGCGCGGGCCAGGCCGATGCGGGCGTTGGCCGCCTCCATCGTGCGCTGGGCGGCGGCGATGTCGGGCCGGCGCTCCAGCAGGGTCGACGGCATGCCCTGCGGGATCTGCGGCAGCAGCGCCGAGTCCAGCAGCGGGCTGACGCCGGCCGTGAAGGCGGCCGCCGGTTTGCCCAGCAAGACCGCCAGCGCGTGCTCGGTGGTGACGCGTTGACGCTGCAGTCCGATCGCCTCGGCGCGGCTGGTGGCCAGCTCGGTCTTGGCGCGGGCCAGGTCGAATTCGCCGATGTCGCCCAGGTCGAAGCGACGCTGGTTGACCTTGACGTTCTCCTGGCGCAGGTCGACGGTGCGGTTCAGCGTCTCCAGCTCGGCGTCGGTGGCGCGCAGACGGAAATAGGTCTGCGCCACGTCGGCCTGCACCGCCAGCAGCACCGAGCGGTAGGTCGCCTCGACCGAGGCGGCGTCGCTGCGGGCGGCGCTGACGTTGGAGCTGACGCGGCCGAACAGGTCGATCTCGTAGCTGGCCGTCAGGTTGGCCTGGTAGCTGGTGACCGGGGCCACCGCGCTGCCCTGCGGCAGGCCGAGCGACTGCGCCGAGGCGCGGCTGCGCTGGGCGCCGACGCCGACGCCGATCTGCGGCACGCGGTCGGCCTCGGCCACGCCGGCGATGGCGCGGGCCTGCTTGACGCGGGCGGCCGCCACGGCCAGGTTGGCGTTGGCCTTGGTGGCTTCGCCGATCAGCTCATTCAGGGCCGGATCGTTGAAGGCCAACCACCACTCGCCGCGCGGCTGGGCTTCGGCCGTCTTGGCCTGCTTCCACTTGCTGCCGTCGGCGGCGGTTTGCACCAGCGGCGTGGCCGGCGCCTGGTTTTCCTTGTAGGCGGCCGGTACGTCCATCTGCGGCTGCTTGAATTCCGGCGCGGCGCAAGCGCTCAGCAGCAGCGCCGCCGTCAGCGCCGACAGGGCCGGCGCCAGGCCTTGCGGTAATGTCATGCGTTTCATATCAATGAGTCCCTTCCAGTTTCGCCGCGACCGCATCGGTGGCGACGGTTTTTTTCTCCAGGCGCTTGGCCAGGGTACGCAGCAGCACGTAGAACACCGGCGTCAAGAACAGGCCGAAGAAGGTCACGCCCAGCATGCCGGCGAACACCGCCACACCCATCGCGTGGCGCATCTCGGAACCGGCGCCGTGCGAGAACACCAGCGGCAGCACACCCATGATGAAGGCGATCGACGTCATCAGGATCGGCCGCAGACGCAGGCGGCAGGCTTCCAGCGCGGCTTGCACGATGGTGCGGCCGTGGTCTTCCAGTTCGCGGGCGAATTCGACGATCAGAATCGCGTTCTTCGACGCCAGCCCGACCAGCACGAACAGCGCGATCTGGGTGAAGACGTTGTTGTCGCCGTGGGTCAGCTTGACGCCGATCAGGGCGCACAGGATGGACATCGGCACGATCAGGATCACCGCCAGCGGCAGGGTCCAGCTCTCGTATTGGGCGGCCAGCACCAGGAACACCAGCAGCACGCACAGCGGGAACACATAGATCATCGTGTTACCGGACAGGATGTCCTGGTAGACCAACTCGGTCCACTCGTAGGCGATACCCTTCGGCAGCACCTCGGCGGCGATCTTGGCCAGCTCGGCCTGCGCCTCGCCGGACGACACGCCGGGGGCCGGCGCGCCGTTCATCTCGGCCGAAACGTAGGCGTTATAGCGCTGCACGCGGTCCGGGCCATAGCTGTCCTTGACGCGCATCAGCGACGACAGCGGGATCATCTCGCCCTTGTCGCTGCGCACCTTGAGTTGGGCGATGTCCTCGGCGTGCGAACGGAACTTGGCGTCGGCTTGGACGCGCACCTGGTAGGTGCGGCCAAACTGGTTGAAGTCGTTCACGTACAGCGAACCCAGGTTGATCTGCAAGGTCTGGTAGATGGTCTGCAGCGGCACGCCCAGTTGCTTGGCCTTGGCGCGGTCGACGTCGGCGAACAGTTGCGGCACGTTGATCTGGTAGCTGGAGAAGACGCCGGCCAGCTTGGGATTCTGCCAGGCCTTCATCTGCACCGCCTGCACCGCCTTGTACAACTCGTCGTAACCCAGGTTGGCGCGGTCCTCGATCATCATCTTGAAGCCGCCCGTGGTGCCCAGGCCGTTGACCGGCGGTGGCGGGAAGACCATGATGAAGGCGTCCTGCACGGCGCCCATCCGCTTGTTCACCTCGGCCGCGATGGCGTCGCCGCTCTCGCTGGCCTTGGTACGCTCGTGGAACGGCTTGAGCGTGATGAAGACGATACCGGCGTTGGGCGCGTTGGTGAAGCCGTTGATCGACAGGCCGGGGAAGGCCACCGACGAATCGACGCCGGGGATCTGCATGGCGATGTCGGACATGCGGCGGATCACGCTGTCGGTACGCTCCAGCGAGGCGGCGTCCGGCAGCTGGGCGAAGCCGACCAGGTACTGCTTGTCCTGCGCCGGCACGAAGCCCGGCGGCACGGCCTTGAACATGAAGGCGGCGGCGACGGCCAGCAGCGCATACACCGCCACCGAGGCGCCCTTGCGGCGCAACACGCCCTTGACGCCGGTCTCGTAGTTGTTCGAGGCGCGGTTGAAGAAGCGGTTGAACCAGTTGAAGAAGCGGCCGAACAGCTTGTCCATCAAACGGGTCAGCGCGTCTTTCGGCGCGTCGTGCGGTTTCAGCAGCGCGGCGGCCAGGGCCGGCGCCAGGGTCAGCGAGCTGAAGGCCGAGATCACCGTCGAAATCGCGATGGTCAGGGCGAACTGCTTGTAGAACTGGCCGGACAGGCCGGAGACGAAGGCGATCGGCACGAACACGGCGCACAGCACCAGGGCGATGGCGACGATCGGACCACTCACCTCTTTCATCGCCTGCAAGGTGGCGTCGCGCGGCGTCAGGCCGTTGGCGATATTGCGCTCGACGTTCTCCACCACCACGATGGCGTCATCGACCACGATACCGATCGCCAGCACCAGTCCGAACAACGACAGGGTGTTGATCGAGAAGCCGAAACCGAGCATCACCGCGAAGGTGCCGATGATCGACACCGGCACCGCCAGCAGCGGGATGATCGAGGCGCGCCAGGTTTGCAGGAAGATGATCACCACCAGCACCACCAGGGCCACCGCTTCGAGCAGGGTATGGATGACGGCCTTGATCGATTCGCGCACGAACTGGGTCGGGTCGTACACCACGTCGTAGTCTACGCCTTGGGGGAAGTCTTTTTTCAACTCCGCCATTTTGGCGCGCACGTCGGCCGACAGCTGCAAGGCGTTGGCGTTCGGTGCTTCAAAGATGCCTATCGCCACCGCCGATTTGTTGTTCAGCAGTGAGCGAAGGGCGTAAGAGTTCGAACCCAGCTCGACCCGCGCCACATCCTTCAGGCGCGTCAGGGCGCCGTCCGCATTGGTGCGCACGATGATGTCGCCAAACTCCTCGACCGATTGCAAACGGCCCTGGGTGTTGACGGTCAGCTGGAACTCGCTGTTTTTGTTGGGCGCCGCGCCGATGACGCCGGCGGCGACCTGCACGTTCTGCTCGCGGATGGCGCCGACCACGTCGGCCGCCGTCATATTGCGCGCGGCGACCTTCTGTGGATCGAGCCAGACCCGCATGGCGTAATCGCCCGAGCCGAACAGATTGGTTTCGCCCATGCCGGGGATGCGCGCCAGCTGGTCCTTGACGTTCAGGATCGCGTAGTTGCGCAGGTACAGGTCGTCGTAACGGCCGTCCGGCGAGACCAGGTGGACCACCATGGTCAGGTTGGGCGAGGACTTCACGGTGGTCACACCGATCTGGCGCACCTCTTCCGGCAGCCGTGGCAGGGCGCGCTGGACGCGGTTTTGCACCTGCGTTTCAGCCTGCTCGACGTTGGTGCCGATCTTGAAGGTGACGGTCAGCATCAGCGAGCCGTCCGAGGTGTTTTGCGAGTCCATGTAGAGCATGTTCTCGACGCCGTTGATCTGCTCTTCCAGTGGCGCGGCCACGGTTTCGGCGATGATCTTCGGGTTGGCGCCCGGGTACTGGGCGCGCACCACCACCGAGGGCGGCACCACGTCCGGGTACTCCGAGATCGGCAGCTTGAAAATCGCAAGCAGGCCGGCCACGAAAATGATGATCGACAGTACAGCCGCGAAAATCGGCTTGTCGACAAAGAAGCGGGAAAAGTTCATGGTCTATTATTCCTTGGAGGTCGAAGCCGCCTTGGCCGCGACCTTGGCGTCTTTCGCCTCCGGTTTGGCGGCGGGTTTGCTATCGGGCTTGATGGCGGGGGCGGCCGGATCGAAATCCATCGCCACGGTTTGCGCCGTGACGGGGGCGCCCGGACGCACGCGCTGCAGGCCGTTGACGACGATCTTCTCGCCGGCTTTCAGGCCCTCGCGCACCACGCGCATGCCGTCGATGGTCTGGCCCAGCTTGACCGGACGGTATTCGGCCTTGCCGTCGGCGCCGACGACGAAGACGAACTTGCGGTTCTGGTCGGTGCCGACGGCGCGTTCGTTGATCATCAGCGCGCTGGTGATCTCCTTGCCGCCGTGGCCGGCGCCCAGCTGGACGCGGGCGAACAAGCCCGGCACCAGCGCGTTGTCGGCGTTGACGAAGGTGGCGCGCATGCGCACGCTGCCGGTCTGCGGGTCGAGCTGGTTGTCGACGAATTCGAGCTTGCCCTCGTGCGGGTAGCCGCTCTCGTTGGCCAGGCCGACCTTGACGATCACCGCCTCGCCCTTGTGGGCCTGGGCGCCGACGCGCAGGAAGGTGTCCTCGTCGCCCTCGAAGCTGGCGTAGATGCGGTCGGTCGAGACCACCGAGGTGAGGATGGCGGCGCCGTCGATCAGGTTGCCGACGGTGATCTCGGCCTTGCTGACGCGGCCGTTGATGGGCGACTGCACCTGGGTGTAGTTCAGGTTCAGCTTGGCCGCTTCGAACTGGGCGCCGGCGGCGCGGGCGTTGGCGTCGAGTTCCTTCAGGCCGGAGGCCTTCTCATCGTACTCGCGCTGGGCGATGGCCTTGTCGGCCAACAGCTTCTCGGCGCGCGACAGTTCCAACTTGGCCAGGTCGGCCTTGGCGCGGGCCGACGAGGCGGCCGCTTCGGCGCGGTTCATCTCGGCCTGGTAGGGACGCGGATCGATGACGAACAGGACGTCGCCCTTTTTGACTTCGCTGCCCGGCTTGAAGTTGACGGCGGTGATGAAGCCGCTGACGCGCGAACGGATCTCGACCCGTTCGACGGCTTCGATACGGCCGGAGAACTCCTGCGTCTCGGTGATTTGCTGTTCCACCACGACGGCGGCGGAGATCGGCGGGCCGCCGGCGGCCGGCGCTTCCGCCGTTTTGCCGGTGGCGGAGTCGCAACCCGAAAGGCCGAGTGCGGCCAGTCCCGCCAGCGCCATGGCGGCGGCCAAAGGCCTTGCCGCGACGGTCAATTGTTTAATGTTTTTCATGTTATTTCCTTTTTGTATGAAAATATTTAATAAATATGGCGAGCCCGGCCCACCCGGTGAAAATGTCGAGAAAGCACGGTCCTGCGGCGCCCCGATGGCTGGGGGCGTCGTTCTACTGTCTACTGATTACTGCGGGGTACTGCTGAAGGGGTGGGAAACCCTGTCAGACCGGTGACTCCGGCCGGTCCAGGCTAGCCATGAAATTGGCGATTTCCCCAAGCGCGATGACTTTGCAGGCGCATTCGTTACGGGCCCCCGGCTCTTGCAGGGGGGCGGGCGGCAAGCGGCTGACGGTGGTCTTGACGCCACAGGCGATCAGCTTGGTGCCATATTGTTCGGCTTCGTCCCGCAAGGGATCGTCCTCCGCCGACAGGATCAGGGCCGGCGGCAAATTCTTCAATCGGCTCGACTGCAGCGGCGAGGCGTACGGATGGGTCCGGTCGGCGGCGTTCGGCAGGTAGCCGCGATAGCCGGCGGCGCAGGCGTCGGCCACTTCGACCATCTCGCGCGCCGACGGCAGCTCGCGCATCGAACAGCTGGTCAGGCCGGGATCGAGCATCGGCATGATCAGGATCTGGCCGGCCAGCGCCGGACCGCCACGGTCGCGCGCCATCAGCGTGCACACGGCCGCCAGGTTGGCGCCGGCCTCGATGCCGGCGACGATCAGCTGCTTGCCGCTCCAACCCAGCTTGCCCTTGTTCTTCTTGGCCCACAGCAGGATCGCGTGGGCGTCCTCCACTGCGGCGGGAAACGGGCTGACCCCAGCCAATGTGTAGCTGGTGGCCAGCACCAACTGTTCCGCATTGCAGTTCACCAGATGGCGCAGGAACATGTCGGCGTCTTCCAGATTGCCGCCGACGAAACCGCCGGCGTGGAAAAAGACGATCAAGGAATCGCGCTTGGCGGCCTCGCCGCGCGAATACAGCCGCGCCGGCAATGCCGTCTGTGCGCCGTTGACCGACAGGTTGCGGATCTTCAGGTCGTCGGCCAGCGGCCACGGCTCGACCGGCAGCGCCAGCGCCTCGCTCATCAGCGCACCGCCGTCTGGTTGACGGCGGGCAGGCCGGCGCTCGACTCGAACTCGTCGGCACAGGCCACGCTGCTGTCGCTGCTCACCTGGAGGGCCAGGGCACGGTAACCGCTCGCCTCGGCTTGCGCCGCGTGCGAATACTCGTCCGTGTATACGATGCTGGCCAAGGCGACCGAACTCAGCGCAAGCGCGATCGTCGCAAAGAATCCATCTCGATATGCCATGATATTTCCCTCCCAGTGAACGGCCAACTACTGCCGGTGCTGCGTGGATTCCTGTTGAATCCATGGTGCAGTACAGCAATCATAGACTTGATCTACAATCTGATAAAGAGTGTAAAATCGAATTGATTGTTCAGGAATCCGAACAATGAGGATGAAAGATGAATAAACTACAAGCGATGGAAGTCTTTGTGCAGGTGGTCGACTCCGGCGGCTTCACCCGCGCGGCCGAGAACATGCAACTGCCCAAGGCCACCGTGTCGACCCTGATCCAGGCGCTGGAGGCGGCGCTGGCGGTCAAGCTGCTGCATCGGACCACCCGCATGGTCAGCGTGACGGCCGACGGCGCCGCCTATTATGAGCGCTGCCTGCGCATCCTGTCGGACGTGCGCGAGGCCGAGGAGTCGCTGTCGCGCACCCGCCTCAGCCCGAGCGGCCGGCTGCGCGTCGACGCCCCCACCGGCCTGGCCGGCGACATCCTGATCCCCGCCCTGCCCGACTTTTTCGCCCGCTATCCGGACATCACGCTGGAACTCGGCTGCAGCGACCGCACGGTCGACCTGATCGAGGAAGGCGTCGACTGCGCCGTGCGCGGCGGCGCGCTGATCGACACCAGCCTGATCGCGCGGCGGGTCGGCATCATCCACTTCGTCACCTGCGCCGCGCCGGCCTACCTGGCGCGCTTCGGCCGGCCGACCCACCCGACCGATCTGGAACGCCACCAGTGCATCAACTACTTCTCCGCCCGCACCGGCAAGATCTTCGACTGGGACTTCGCCCGCGACGGCGAGCAGTACCGCATCCCCCTGCCCGGCCGCATCGCGCTGAACGACTCCAACGCCTACCTGGCGGCCGGCCTGGCCGGACTGGGGATTCTGCAGATGACCAACTTCCTGCTCGAACCGATGCTGGCCGACGGCCGCCTGGAGCTGCTGCTGCCCGACTGGACCTCCGACCCGTTGCCGGTGCACGTGGTGTATCCGCAGAACCGCCACCTGTCGGCCAAGGTGCGGGTGTTCGTCGAATGGGTCGCCGAACTGTTTTCCAACCATCCCGGCATGCGCCTGCCCAAGGCCAGCGCGCGCGCCCCCACCTTCGAGGTCGCCATATGAACCCAGCGCTTGCCCACAATATCGTCTTCCTCGACCGCGACAGCGTCGTCGCCAGCGTGCGCGCGCCGGCCTTCGCCCACCGCTGGAGCGAGTATCCGAGCACCGCCGCTGCGGCCGAGCCGAGCGACCCGGCCGGCGTCGTCGCGCGCCTGCGCGGCGCCAGCATCGCCATCACCAACAAGGTGCCGCTGCGCGAGGCCGCGCTGGCCCAGCTGCCGGACCTGAAGCTGATCGCCGTCGCCGCCACCGGCACCGACGTGGTCGACCTGGCGGCCTGCCGGGCGCGCGGCATCGCCGTCTGCAATATCCGCAACTACGCGGTGCACACGCTGCCCGAGCACACCTTCGCGCTGATCCTGGCGCTGCGGCGCAATCTGCTGGCCTACCGCGCCGACGTCGAGGCGGGCCTGTGGCAGCGCTCGACGCGCTTCTGCCTGCTCGACCATCCGATCGCCGACCTGGCCGGCAGCACCTTGGGCCTGGTCGGCTATGGCGCGCTGGGCCAGGCGACGGCGCGGCTGGCGCGCGCCTTCGGCATGAAGGTGATCGTGCACACGCGCTCGCCGATCGACGACGCCGAGGCGCGCCAGGTGGACTGGGACGAGCTGCTGGCAAGCTCCGACGTGATCAGTCTGCACCTGCCGCTCAACGACAAGACCCGCAACATGATCGCCGCGCCCGAGCTGGCGCGCATGAAGCGCAGCGCGCTGCTGATCAACACGGCGCGCGGCGGCCTGGTCGACGAGGCCGCGCTGGCCGAGGCGCTGCGGGCCGGCGTGATCGGCGGCGCCGGCTTCGACGTGCTGACACAGGAGCCGCCGCCGGCCGACAACCCGCTGCTCAATCTGCGCCTGCCCAACTTCATCCTGACGCCGCACAACGCCTGGGCCAGCGGCCAGTCCATGCAGGCGCTGGCCGACCAGCTGATCGACAACGTCGAGGCGTGGGCGGCGGGACGGCCGCGCAACGTGGTGGGGGCTTGAATGCGGACAGATGCGTTCGGTATGCGCCAAAACGGCTGAACGTATGGATTGGCGAGCATAAGGCCACCTCGAAAAACCGTCATTCCGCATCGGCGGACCGCCGCGCAGGCGGGAATCCATACCCCGCATGCCCATTGGCTCAGTATGGGTTCCCGCCTGCGCGGGAACGACAATTTGGTAGTTTTTCGAAGTGGCCATGACCCGACGCCCGGGGCGGGGTATTCTTTCCGGGCAATCAGTCTAATTCGGTTGAAACCGCTCGACTTCGGTCTAAAAGAGTCGAGAATCGCCGAGGCGCCAAATTTTATAGACTGAATTCGCCTTCGCGAAGAAATCTTGGGACCGGATTAGACTTTCCGCCTTTCTGAATTAGACCGAGTTGTACATCTTGGTTATTTTTTTAGACCGCATTCGCAGTTGATCATCAATGCGGGACCTGCAATTGGCGGCGCGAACCCAGTAGCCGTCGCCAGGAAAGCGCAGCCAGACGAAGCGCCACGCGTTGCGTCCGTTTGTGTGGCGGTTGGCGAACAGTGACGGAGTCAACGCTGTGCCATCGTCGGAAACGATGTGGTCGCCAACCACCTTGGCGAATTCGATGGTATCGCGATAGCTGGTTCGTAGGCTGGTTCCGTCGGGCAGGAAGACTTTCTTCCATTGAAAACCGCGCATAGCCGTGCCATTCTTGCGCAGCGCGAGTCGCTCCATTTCAACCGCCAGCCAACGTTGCACGAGTTCTGTCACAAAGGCTTCAGGCTTCACACCGGGACGTGTATCCATCAAATGGAGTTCCAGATCCACGAAATCGCATGTGGGCAGGTAGACAGCTTGCCTCGGTTCGTATTCCATGATTCAATCCTTCCGATATGGGTCTAAAAATTAGACTGAGCAATGGGAATTTAGTTCGTTTTAGATTTTCGCCTCGGAGAACGGGACCATATTAGACTTGCACTGTGATTTTATAGACCGTTTTCGACAAACGCCTAAGAATTTTGGACTGGATTCGCCTGGAACAGCTTCAAATAGACTGAAATAGACCAATTCCTGATTTGAAGTACCCCGCCCAAGAAGGGGCCGTGAGTACTCGCGAATTTCTGCGAAGAGGCGGTTTCCGTTTGAGGTGAAAATGCGTAGATTTTGCAGAAGAGCAAACTACTATACTGAACGCTGTTGGCCGGCTTCGGCCATAAACGGACGTCCAAGCCGCGAGCTAATTTTTGGGAAATTTTATGAAACGACTACTTGCTTCAATGGCGTTGTTGTTTGCAATCTCTTCCGCGCACGCCAGCATGATTTGGAGGGCGGTTGCAGTTGACTCTGCTCAACTTGACGGACTTACTAAGAACGAAGAGTTGCTGGCCCGTACGCTGTTGGCGACAAAAGGCGATCAAGCGATAAATCTCGACAAGGCGTGGCATGGTATTCACTTCCTGCTCAATGGAACAGCGTGGAAGGTGACCAGCACAGCTGGCCAAGCTGTACTTGGGGGGCGCGAATTTGGTGCGGATATGGGCTACGGCCCACCTCGGGTTGTATCGAAGGAGGATGTGGTGAAAGTAGCAAAAGCACTCTCCATGATCACATCAAAGGAATTGTCTGCCCGCTACAGCCCGAAAATAATGGAGGAAGAAGATATTTATCCTTCAAGCACTTGGCAACAAGAAGGGCCGCAAGCGCTCAAGTTTCTTTTGGATGGCTATGCCGAGCTACTTGCGTTCTATCAGCGTGCGGCGAAAAATGGCTCAATGCCGTTCCGTGTGGAATTTGACATCAGGTAACATGTCGGCTACCGCCATTTTTTGAGTTCACGAGTCCCTGATGAGTATTGCCGTC
>NZ_JAEMNU010000148.1 GCF_016461825.1 Rugamonas violacea
TCGCGGCCGCACGCGGCGCGCGCGCAGCACGGGCCGGGGCCGGCGCCGCCGCGGCGGACGTTGCGGCGGCGGCCGGGGCGGCGGCGGGCGCGGCGTTGCGGTTCGGCACGTCCACCGGCGCGGCCACCTGGGCCGACTGGGTGCTGCGCATCTCGGCCGGGTCGAGCAGGAAGGTGTATTCGCGCACCAGGCGGCCGCCGGTCCAGTTCAGTTCCAGCAGCATGTCGACGAAGGGTTCGTTGACGGCCTGGCTGGAGCTGATGCGGATCAGTTGGCGGCCGTTGCGCTGTTCGACTTCGAAGCGCAGCGACAGCAGGGTCGGGTTGAAATCGATGTTGGCCTGGCGGAAGGCCTCGGCCGGCGCCAGCTTGGCCACCAGGCCGGCCGCCTCGTCGGGCGCGACGGCGGTCAGTTCAATCTCGGCGCGCAGCGGCTGGCCGAGGGCGGACAGCACGGTGAGTTTGCCGAGCCCGGCGGCGTTTGCTGCGGGAGACAGGAGCACTGCGCAGGCGACGGCGCTGGTCAGTGTGTTCAACGCGAACGAAACGATGCTGGGACGGGTGGTTGCTGGCATAGTGGATGGCATATTGGTTGTCAGAGGAAAAATGTTACTTTCCCGGAGGTCCCAACATATCATCATGCACTAGACCATGCAAGCTTTGCGCGTGCTTTGTTCCCCTATGGGAGGGGATAATATGGACTGGGTGGCTGGACTAGGGCGCGAGCGACACAAAAAACCACCCAAAGGCGCAGAGCCGGGGTCGGACCCGGCGGGTCCGACCCCGGATTCCGCCTCCGGGTTTTGCCGAGCAGCCGCCTTAGTCTTCGAGCACGATGCGCAGCATGCGGCGCAGCGGTTCGGCGGCGCCCCACAGCAGCTGGTCGCCGACGGTGAAGGCCGACAGGTAGTCGTCACCCATGCTCATCTTGCGCAGGCGGCCGACCGGGATGCTCAGGCTGCCGGTGGCGGCGGCCGGCGACAGGTCGCGCACCGACGCTTCGCGCGTGTTCGGCACCACTTTGACCCACTGGTTGTTGGCGGCGATGATGTCGTGGATCTCGTCGATCGGCACGTCCTTCCTCAGCTTGATGGTCAGCGCCTGCGAGTGGCTGCGCATGGCACCGATGCGCACGCACAGGCCGTCGACCGGAATCGCCTTCGAGCCGAAGTCGGCGCCCAGGCCGAGGATCTTGTTGGTCTCGGCGCCGCCCTTCCACTCTTCCTTCGATTGGCCGTTGCCCAGGTCCTTGTCGATCCACGGGATCAGGTTGCCGGCCAGCGGCGCGCCGAACTGCTTGGTCTCGTCGGCGCTCAGGCCGTGCTGGGTGGCCAGCACCTGGCGGTCGATCTCGAGGATCGCCGAGGCGGGATTGTCGAGCAGGTGCTTGACCGAGCCGTTGATGGTGCCGAACTGGGTCAGCAGTTCGCGCATGTGCTGGGCGCCGCCGCCGGACGCGGCCTGGTAGGTCATCGAGGTCATCCACTCAACCAGGTTGTGCTGGAACAGGCCGCCCAGGCCCATCAACATGCACGACACGGTGCAATTGCCGCCGACGTAGTTCTTGACGCCCTTGCCCAGCGCGTCCTTGATGACGTGCAGGTTGACCGGGTCGAGCACGATGACGGCGTCCTGCTCCATGCGCAAGGTCGACGCGGCGTCGATCCAGTAGCCGTTCCAGCCGGCCGCGCGCAGCTTCGGGAACACCTCGCCGGTGTAGTCGCCGCCCTGGCAGGAGACGATGATCTCGCACTTTTTCAGTTCGTCGATATCGCTCGCGCTCTTCAGCACGGTCTCGTTCTTGGCCATCGCCGGCGCGGCGCCGCCCGGATTCGAGGTGGTGAAGAACACCGGTTCGATGTGGGCGAAATCGCCCTCTTCCTGCATGCGCTGCATCAGGACCGAACCGACCATGCCGCGCCAACCTACCAAGCCTACTAGTTTCATCACAATTCCTTCAATATCGTTTATACGTTTTATTTTGTTGTCGTTGCCGCCCAGGCGGCGCCGCGCCGATGCGCCGCGAGGTCAGGCCAGCGCCTTGACCACGGCGTTGCCCATCTCTTCGGTGCCGACCTTGGTGGTGCCGGCCTCGTAAATGTCGACGGTGCGCAGGCCCTGCGCCAGCACGGCCTTGACGGCGTTCTCGATGCGGTCGGCCTGTTCGGCGCGGTTCAGCGAATAGCGCAGCATCATCGCGGCCGACAGGATCGTCGCCAGCGGATTGGCGATGCCCTTGCCGGCGATGTCGGGCGCCGAGCCGTGCGAGGGCTCGTACAGGCCCTTGTTGTTGGCGTCCAGCGAGGCCGAGGGCAGCATGCCGATCGAGCCGGTCAGCATCGAGGCCTGGTCGGACAGGATGTCGCCGAACATGTTGCCGGTGACCAGCACGTCGAACTTCTTCGGCGCGCGCACCAGTTGCATCGCGGCGTTGTCGACGTACATGTGTTCGAGCGCGACGTCGGGGTATTCCTGGTGCACGTCGGTGACGATGTCGCGCCAGAACTGGAAGGTCTCCAACACGTTGGCCTTGTCGACGCTGGTCAGGCGCTTGTCGCGCTTGCGCGCCGCCTGGAAGGCGACGTGGGCGATGCGGCGGATCTCGCCTTCGGCGTAGCGCATCGTGTCGTAGCCTTCGCGCTGGCCCTTGAAGGCGCCGTCCGGGCACTCGCGCACGCCGCGCGGCTGGCCGAAGTAGATGTCGCCGGTGAGTTCGCGGATGATCAGGATGTCCAGGCCGGCGACCACCTCCGGCTTCAGGGTCGAGGCGTTGGCCAGCTCGGGGTACAGCACGGCCGGGCGCAGGTTGGCGAACAGGCCGAGCTGCTTGCGCAGGCCGAGGATGGCCTGCTCGGGGCGCAGCGCGCGCTCCAGCGTGTCGTACTGGTAGTCGCCGACGGCGCCGAACAGCACCGCGTCGGCCGCCTTGGCCAGCGCCAGCGTGCCTTCCGGCAGCGGGTGGCCGTGGGCGGCGTAGCCGGCGCCGCCGACGGCGGCCGTTTCCAGCTCGAAGGATTCGCCCAGCACGTTCAAGACCTTGACGGCCTGCGCGACGATTTCCGGGCCGATACCGTCGCCCGGGAGGATAGCAATTTTCATTTTTGTTCGATCAAGAAATTAGATGACGTTGGCCAGCCAGGGCTGGGTGGCCAGATGACGCTCTTCGAAGCCACGGATGGCGTCGGCGTGGCGCAGGGTCAGGCCGATATCGTCGAGTCCGTTCATCAGGCAATACTTGCGGAAGGCGTCGATCTCGAAGGGGTAGGAGACGCTGCCGTTGCTGGTGGAAATACGCTGCTGTTCAAGGTCGACCACCAGACGGTAACCGGGGAAGGCCTTGACTTCGTTGAACAGATGATCGATCTGCGCTTCTGCCAACACGATCGGCAGCAGGCCGCTCTTGTAGCAGTTGTTGAAGAAGATGTCGGCGAAGGACGGCGCGACGACGGCGCGGAAGCCGTACTGGTCGAGCGCCCAGGGGGCGTGCTCGCGCGACGAGCCGCAGCCGAAATTCTTGCGGGTCAGCAGGATCGAGGCGCCCTGGTAGCGCGCCTCGTTGAGCACGAAGTCCGGGTTGAGCGGACGGCGGCTGTTGTCCTGGCCCGGTTCGCCGTGGTCCAGATAGCGCCACTCGTCGAACAGGTTGGGGCCGAAGCCGGTGCGGTGGATGGACTTGAGAAATTGCTTGGGGATGATGGCGTCGGTGTCGACGTTGGCGCGGTCGAGCGGGGCCACCAGGCCTTCGTAGATGATAAATTTATCCATGATTCTCGTTCGGGTTGTGCGACGGCGGACCGTCGGGCCCGCCGTGTCGCTGATTATTTTTTGCTGGAAGCGCCTTCAACCGCCTCGCCGACTTTTTTGACATCCTTGCCGAAGCCGTTGATGGTGTTGCAGCCGCCTAGCAGCAGCGCGATGAGGGTCAGGACGAATAGTTTTTTCATGATGTGCTCAGGGTGGAACGGGAATTCAGCGCAGTGTGCGGATGTCGACGAAGTGGCCGGCGATGCCCGCCGCCGCCGCCATCGCCGGCGACACCAGGTGGGTGCGGCCGCCTTGGCCCTGGCGGCCTTCGAAGTTGCGGTTCGAGGTCGAGGCGCAGCGCTCGCCCGGTTCGAGCCGGTCGGCGTTCATCGCCAGGCACATCGAGCAGCCCGGCTCGCGCCATTCGAAGCCGGCGTCCTTGAAGATGCGGTCGAGTCCCTCGCGCTCGGCCTGGTCCTTGACCAGGCCCGACCCCGGCACCACCAGCGCCAGCTTGACGTTGGAGGCGCGGTGCTTGCCGCGCACCACTTCGGCGGCGGCGCGCAGGTCTTCGATGCGCGAGTTGGTGCAGGAGCCGATGAAGACCTTGTCGATGCGGATGTCGGCGATCGGCGTGTTCGGCGTCAGCGCCATGTAGACCAGCGCCTTTTCCATGGCGTCGCGCTTGACGGCGTCCTTTTCCAGGTCGGGGTCGGGCACCCGGCCGTCGATCGAGGTGACCATTTCGGGCGAGGTGCCCCAGGTGACCTGCGGCTTGATCTCGGCGGCGTTCAGGCCGACCACCAGGTCGAAGCGGGCGCCCGGGTCCGAGTGCAGGATGCGCCAGTAGTCGACGGCGCGGTCCCAGTGCGGGCCGACCGGCGAGAAGGGGCGGCCCTTGACGTAGTTGATGGTGGTGTCGTCGACGGCGACCATGCCGGCGCGGGCGCCGGCCTCGATGGCCATGTTGCAGACCGTCATGCGGCCTTCCATCGACAGGGCGCGGATGGTCGAGCCGCCGAATTCGATGGCGTAGCCGTTGCCGCCGGCGGTGCCGATCTTGCCGATCACGGCCAGCACGATGTCCTTCGCGGTGATGCCGGCCGGCAGCGCGCCGTCGACCTGCACCAGCATCGCCTTGGATTTTTTCGCCAGCAGGGTCTGGGTGGCCAGCACGTGCTCGACCTCCGAGGTGCCGATGCCGTGCGCCAGGCAGCCGAAGGCGCCGTGGGTCGAGGTGTGCGAGTCGCCGCAGACCACGGTCATGCCCGGCAGGGTGGCGCCCTGCTCCGGCCCGATGACGTGGACGATGCCCTGGCGCTTGTCGTTCATGTTGAAATAGGTCAGGCCGTAGGCCTTGGCGTTGCGGTCCAGCGTTTCGACCTGCAAGCGCGAGACCGGGTCGGCGATGCCGTCGGCGCGGTCGGTGGTCGGCACGTTGTGGTCGGCCACGGCCAGGTTGGCCGAGACGCGCCAGGGCGCGCGGCCGGCGGCGCGCAGGCCGTCGAAGGCTTGCGGGCTGGTCACTTCGTGCACCAGGTGGCGGTCGATGTAGAGGATGGTGGTGCCGTCTTCCTCGGCGCGCACCACGTGGGATTCCCAGAGTTTGTCGTAAAGCGTCTTCATCATGATTTGTGCTTGCTGCTACAGCCTGTGTGAGTGGTCCACTTTGATTATGCCATATTTGTGCAATGCAAAACCAAGGCCGCCACCGGGCCTCGTGAGCCGATACGGACTTGGGTAGTGATACACCTGGTATGACTCCTATAAAAATTTTGTCTGACTTGCCGCCGCCGCGCGGCCCAACATCCATGCGGGCGGCGCCGCTTTTTCGGCGAAAAAAATAACAAAAAAAATGCCTGCGGAGTACGCAGGCATTGTTGGTTTCCCAGTGGGTCGGCTAGGCCGCCATGCGCACGTTGCCCCGACATCCATCCATCAGGAAGGATAGGCCGACCACTAGCACCAGTTCGCCCTCGGCCGAGCGCGCCGTGCCGGTGATGCCCTCGACCGAAATGGCGGTCATCGGCTTGATCACCAGGTCGGCGGTGCCGTCCACCGCCTCGACGGCGAGAATGTACGGTTGTGGCGCGGCGACAACAATGCCCACCTTCTCGCGGCAGCTCTCGTAGCCCAGCGCGGCGGCCAGCGAACGCACCGGCAGCGGCCGGCCCTGGTCCTTCAGCACCGGCGCGCCGCCCACCTCGAGGAACACCTCGGGCAGTTCGACGACCCGCTGCACCACCGCCATCGGCAGGGCCAGCGCGGCGCCGGAGGTCGACACCAGCATGGTCGGCACGATCGACAGCTCGATCGGCAGGCGGATGGCGAACTTGGTGCCGAAGCCGAGCGCCGAGTCGATGTGGATGGCGCCGCGGTTCTTCTCCACGGCGGTTTTCACCACGTCCATGCCGACCCCGCGGCCGGACACGCTGGAGGCGACGTCCTTGGTCGAGAAGCCGGGCAGGAACACCAGCTGGAAGCAATCGTCGCTGCTCAGCTGGGCCGCCTCGCTGATCAGGCCCTTCTCCAGCGCCTTCTTGCGCAGCTTCATCGGGTCCATGCCCTTGCCGTCGTCCTGCAGCACGATCATCACGCTGTTGGCTTCCTGCCAGGCCTTGAGCGAGATGTAGGACTTGGTCGACTTGCCGGCGGCGATGCGTTCCTCGGGCGATTCGACGCCGTGGTCCAGCGCGTTGCGCAACATGTGCACCAGCGGATCGTACAGGCTGTCGACGACGACGCGGTCGACCTCGGTCTCGGCGCCCTCGATGGTCAGCTCGACGTCCTTGCCCAGGTCCTTGGCCAGTTCGCGCACCAGGCGGGGGAATTTCTGGAACAGGCGGCCGACCGGTTGCATGCGCGTCGCCAGGGTGGCGCGCTGCAATTCGGTGGAGTAGCGCGAGGCCCGCTCCAGCGTCTCGGCCAGGGTCGCCATCAGGGTCGCCGCCTGGCCCTCGAACTTGAATTGCAGCAGGCGTTCGAGCAGCACGGCGGCCTGGTTGGCGGCCTGCACGGACTCGCCGGCCACTTCGAGCAGGGCGTCGAGCTTGACGGCGTCGACGCGGATGCTCTCTTCCTTGACCGGGGCGGCCTGCGGACGGTGTTCCTCGCGCTTGTCGCCCTCGGCGCGGCGCGGCGCCACCGACGGCGCGATGGCGGCGGCGGCGGCGGTGGCCACGGCGACGCCTTCGGCCAGCGCCTCGGCCGACAACGCGCCGGCCGGCGCCGGGGCGCTGGCGGCGGCCGCCGGGGTGTGGCTGCCGGCCGGGGTCACGGCCAGGTACATGCCTTCCCAGTCGAGGCCGTCGGCGGACGGCGCGCGCGGCGCCGCC
>NZ_JAEMNU010000149.1:0-11174 GCF_016461825.1 Rugamonas violacea
GGCCGCGCCCAGCGCGTCCGGGCTGACCTTGGTCGGGATGCCGGCGCGCAGGGTGATGCGCTCGGCCAGCTCGGCCAGCGAGTTGACGCTGCGGTCGAAGGTGGTCGGCTCGTAGAAGATCGGCGGCAGGGCCGCCGGGCCGACCTTGACGATGTTCTTGCCCAACCAAATGCCCTGCTCGTGCGTCACCGGCGCGCTGGCGGCGGCGACCACGCCGGGCGCCGTCCGGCCGACATCCCTCACCAGGCCGGAGGCGCTGGCCTCCTTCTGCGGGAAGTCACGGTCGATTTTTTCCACCAGGCCGCTGCAAGCCGGCAGCAACACCAGGGCGGACACTGCCGCCAACAGTCTGAGCTTCATCATTCGACTCCTTTGGGCACGATGCGCAGCACTTTGTTGCCTGCGTAGAAAATGGCTTTCAGCGGGATTTCGGCCCCCTCCATGCCCTTGGCGACCATCGCCACGGCGTCCTGGAAGCTGCCGCTGACCTTGGTGCGGGCGTCGACGGCGTAGTCGACCGGCAACTCCCAGACCAGTTGCCAGCCGGCCTGGGCGGCCCAGCGCGCCAAGGCGGCGTTGAGGGTGCGGTCGGTCGGCACGATCTCCCAACTGCTCGGCGCCTCGCTCAAGGCGACCGCCGCCCGGCTGTGCGAAACGATGACGATGTTCTTCTCCGCCAGCTCGGCGACGTCGGGCGGCTGCGCCGACAACACGCCGCTGCCCGCCAGCGGCGCGCCGGGCGTTGCGCCGCCCAAGGTGAAGAGGCCGGCGTCCAGCGGTGCGCCGCCGTCGTCGTCGTCGCAATCGGCGTTGGCCGGCGCCGCCGGCGCGAAGCGCAATGCGCGCTCGAGCTTCAGCGACCGGCTTTGCTTGGCGGCCGCCGGCGTGGCGGCGGCGGACGGCGCCGCCAGGACCGGCACGCAGATGCCGTACATCAGGGCGCCGGCCAGATGGGCGGACAACGCCGCCCTCAACCGTGCTTTGCTTCGTATATCCATCATGTCCATCCCTCTTCAAACGCATTCGATAGTGGATTGCCCGGTGGCGTGCAAATAAGTGGCCGCCGCCGCCCGATAGTTCCCGCGCCGCTATGATTTTTTCAACTTTTCCGGCGGCCGGCGACGAACTCCGGGCCGGCCCCCGCCGCGATTCATTTTTTTGAATGCGGAAAAGAAAATGCAAGAAAAACATTCATATTGCGAAATGGTCAATATTCATTAAAGCACTACAAATGAAATAACTGGCCAACCAAAAGGTTGGTTTTCCCGACCAATAGCGGCGAAACACGCTATCAATGCGGTACTGACCAGTCGCGCGCGGACGAGGCGAAGCGGCGTGCTTTGGCCAAAATGCGGGCGGATCGGTGGAGCAAATGGAGGAAGAAACGGTGGGGGAAACGGCGGCGAACGAGGCGAAGGCGGGCGTCAGGGCGCGCACCGTCGCGCGGCGCGGCGGCGGCGCTACAGTTGCAGCAGTTCGCGCGCGCGGGCCAGCGCGCTGGTGCGGTTGTTGACGTGCAGCTTGGTGTAGATGTTGTGCAAATGCCACTTGACGGTGGCCTCCGACAGGAACAGCAGGGCCGCCAGTTTGCGGTTGCTCAGCCCTTGGTTGACCAGCTTGAGGATCTGCACCTCGCGTTCGGACAACTGCTCGGCGGCGCCGGCCGGCGGTGCTGCCGCTGCCGCCGTCGACGGCGCGGACGGCGCCGGCGCGGTGCCGGCGCAGTCGCGGCCGTCGCGGCCGTCGCGGCCATCTTGGCCATCGTGGCCGGCGTGGCCATCCTGGCCGGCGTGGCCGTCGTGGCCGTCGTGGCCGGCGCCGGCCTCACCGCCGGCGGCCGGCCGCCGTTCGCAGGCCTGCAACAGCCGCTCCAGATAGTCCGGCGGCTGCTGGTCCGGCTCGGTGCCGCGCACGGCGCCGAGCCGGATCTGCTCGATCAAGCCGAACAGTTCGCCACACTCGTCGGCCAAGGAGCGGCACTGGCCGTGGACGGCGCCCAGCGCCAAGGCCCGCCGCAGGCTGTCCCGGGCCGCCTCGTCGCGGCCGCCACGCAACTGCCAGCCCGCCTGCAGGCACAGCAGGCGGACCGTCCAGCCGTGGCGCCCCTCGCCGCGCGCCTGCGCCAGCAACTGCGCCAGCAGGAGCGCGGCGGCGCTGTCCTCGCCGCCGCCGACCTGGGCCAGCCGTAGGCGCAGCACGGCGATGCGCACGCCGATGTCGTCGGCGGCCGGCGCCGCGCCGGCCGGCTCGGACTCAAGCTCCTGGCCGATCCGTCGGGCCGCCTGCGGCCGGCCGGCCTTCAGTTGCAGGTCGACGCGCTCGGCCGCCAAGGTGCGCCGCAGCCGCGCCAGACCGTTGCGCTCGGCCAGCGCCATGCCCTCGGCCAGGCAGACGTCGGCGGCGTCCGCCGCGCCGCGCCAGAACAGGATGCGCGCCCGGGTCAGGTAGGCCGCCATCGTGGTTTCGATGCAGCCGTTGGCCTTGGTGAAGGCGAACACCTGGTCGAGCAGGGCCTCGGCGCGGGCCATGCGGTTCAGCTCGTAGCAGCTCTGCGCCTGCACCAGGGCGATCAGGCAGCTGCCGTAGCAGGCCGGATAGGGATCGAAGCGCTGCGGATTGGCGCCCATCACGGCGCCCAGCAGGGCCTCGGCGCCGAGCACGTCGCCGCGCTCCCACAGCGCCAACGCGTGCAGGGTCTCGGCCCAGGCCAGGCCGTTGGGCGGACGCGGGCAGTGGCGGTAGGAGCGCTTGGCGGCCAGGAAGTGCGCCACGGCGCCGGCGTAGTCGCGCCCGACCAGCGCGCTGTAACCCTGCACCACCAGCATGTTGCCGACGTCGTTGGGATCGCTCTCGCCCCAGCGCGCCAGCCACTCCCGGCAGATTTGCGCGGCCGGCGCGACGCGCCCGCTCAGGGCGTGGAAGATGGCCTGCATCATCAGCGTCTTGCGCGCCACGTCGTCCGGCTGCGGCGCCGTCGCCGCCGTCGTCGCTGCCGGCGCTGTCGTGGTCATTGCCGCTGTCGCCGTCGGCGCGGCGCTGGCCAACAGCCGTTGCAGCTTGGCGATCTCGGCCTCGGCCTCGGCGTAGCGGTAGCTGATCAGATAGGCGTAGATGCCGGGCAGCTTGATCTCCGGGCGCCGTTCGACGTACTGCGGCGGCAGCGCGGCGATCCAGCTCAGCAGCGTGGCGTCCTGGTCGCGCAGGTGCACCAGCTGGTAGGCGTGGGCCACGATCAGGTCGGCGGCGCGGGCATAGTCCTGGCCGGCCAGCGCGCAGGGGATGGCCTCGGCCACGCGGCCCTGCCGCTCGAACCAGGCGGCGCCACGGCGGTACAGCGCGCGGGCGCTTTCCGGCCGCGCGCGCAGGCAGCGCGCCCGCAGGTAGTCGCCGAACAGGTGGTGGTAACGATACCAGCGCCGCTCCGGCGCCAGCGCGACCAGGAACAGCTGCTGCGCCTTGACGCCGTCGAGCAGGCGGGCGGCGTCGGCCAGGCCCAGCGCGGTGGCGCAGAAGTCGGCCGAGAAGCGCTCGAACAGCGCGCTGCTGAGCAAGAACTCCACCGTCTCGGCGGGCAGCTGCGCCAGCACGATCTCGCCCAGGTAGGCGGTGATGTCGCGGTCGCTGCCGGAGAAGGCGGCGACGAAGCCGGCGGCGTCGTCGACCCGGCGCAGCGCCAGCGCGGCCAGTTGCAGCGCGGCCGGCCAGCCCTCGGTGCGCTGGTGCAGCGCGTGCAGCTGCGCCGCCGCCAGCGGCCGCCCGCTGACGGTCGAGACGAGGCGGCCGGCCTCCTCGACATCCAGGCCCAGCTCGTCGGCGCGCAGCTCGTGGACCTGGTCGGCCAGGCGCAGCTTGCTCAGCGCCAGCGGCAGGTCGGCGCGCGAGGCCAGCAGCAAGGTCAGTTGCGGCAGGTGCTGGGCCAGCAGCCAGTTCATCGCCTCGTGCACCACCGGGTTGTCGATGGCGTGGTAGTCGTCGAGGAACAGGGCGAGCGGCGCGTCCAGCCCGGCCAGCTCGCGGTACAGCGCGCGCAGCACCGGCTCCTGCGCCGGCGCGGCGCCGCGCCCGGCGCGCGCCAGCGCCAACGCCGCGCCGCCCAGCTCGGGCGCGGCGCATTGCAGGGCGGCGGCCAGGCCGTGCAGGAAGCGCAAGGGGTCGTTGTCCCCGCGGTCGAGGTTGAGCCAGCCGGCGCGCACGCCGCGCGCCTGGGCGCCGGCGCGCAGCCGGGCCAGCGTGGTGGTCTTGCCATAGCCGGCCGGCGCCACCAAACAGACCAGCCGGCGCGCGCCGGCGCGGTCGAGCTGGCGCTCCAGCCGGGGCAGCGCCAGCAGGCGCTCCGGCATCGGCGGCGGCGCCAGCTTGGTTTGCAGCAGCAGGTCCTCGGCGCCGGCCAGCTGCGCCGCCGCCGCGCCGCCGCGCAACTGCGGATGCCGCAGCTCCAACTGCGCCACCTTGCGCGCCGCGCCCCAGCGCTGGTAGCCGTCGCGCGCCTCGCGCAGATAGGCGTCGGCGCTGCGGGCGAAGCCGCCGGCGCGGTAGAACTGCGCCGCCAGCTCCTTGGCCAGCGCGGCGTGCTGGATGAAGCCGTGCGCGCCGGCCTGCTCGATGGCCCGCTCGTACAGGCGCATGGCGTCCAGCTCGCGCAGTTCGATGCGCGCGATCTCGGCCGCCAACAGGGCGTGGCGGTGCTCGAAGTCGGCCGGGTTGTGCCGCGCCCAGCGCGCCAGCCGGGCCAGCTGCTCCGCCAGCTCAGCCAGCATGGCCGGCTGGCGCGCGGCGCCGGCGGCGGCGTGCAGCGCCGCCAGCGTCAGGCCGTAGTAATAGCAATGGGTCGCCTCGCTGATGCCGGCCGGGCCGCTGCGCAACGCCCGGCTGGACTGCTGGCCGTGCCCCAGCGCCTCGTCGTAGCGGCCGTGCAGATAGGCCGCCCTCAACTTCATGAGCTGGTACTCGGCCAGGCCGGCGGCGAAGCCGGCGGCGGCCAGCAGGGCCAGGCATTGCGCCTCGCTGAAGCCGGCGTCGTCGAAGCTGCCGCAACGCGGCGTGGCGCCCTGCAGGTCGAGCATGGCCTGCTGTTGCAGGCGCAGCATCTGGTGGATCGGCGGATTGCCGTAGCGCCCGGCCCAGTCGCTGTAGTCGCGCGACTGGTGCAGGCACAGTTCGATGGCGTCGCCGCGCTCCAGGCCGATCTGCACCACGCTGTAGGCGGCGCAACTGGCGTACAGCTGCTCGCCCGCCGCCACGCAGGCGTCGAAGGCCTGGCGCGCCAGCGCCGCGCAGGCGGCGTGGCGCTGGCGCCAGCAATGGACGAACTTGGCCTGGATCGCCAGCAGCGCGGCGCGGCCGGGGGCGTCGCCATGGCTGGCGTTGAGGCGCAGCGCCAACTCGGCGTAGTCGTGCGCGGCGGCGATCTCGCCGTCGGCCGCCAGCAGCATGGCGTAGCCGCCGTAGATCAACGCCGCCGACGCCGGATGGCCGTGGCGCAGGCACAGGTTGAGCGCGCTCAGCACGATCAGCGGGAACAGCTGCTCGCAGGCCAGGTAGGCGCAGTCCTGCGCGGCGGCCAGCAGGTCGATCAGGGCGGCCGCGTCGGCGTCGACCGGCGCCGTTGCCAACGCCAGGCCGGCCATGTCGGACCGGCCCGGCCGCCAGGCCAGCACCACGCGCTGCGCCGCGATGGCGGCGTCGATCGCCGCCGCCTGGCGCGGCAAGGCCGGCTGGAAGTGGCGCGCGGCGTCCAGCAGCAGCGCCAGGGCCTCGCCGAAGCGGCCGGCCGAACGGTGCAGGCCGGCGCGCAGCAACGCCAGGCGGGCCAGCGCGCGCCGCGCGCACGCCGCGCCGCCGCCGCCGCGCGCGTCCGCCATCGTCTGGTACAGCTCGGCCGCGAGGCGCTCAAGCGGTTGGTGCTGGCCGGCCAGGCTGGCCGACTCGGCCAGGTCGAGCCGCCAAGCCAACTGGCCGGCGCCGTTGCTGTCATCGGCGTCATCGGTGTCATTGGCGTCATCGGCGTCGCTGGCAGCGGCGGCGCTGACGTAAGCGGCACCGGCCTCGGCACAATGAGCGGCGGGGGGCTGGGCGGTGGCGGCGATGTCGATGCCGCTGGCGGCGGCGATGTCGATATCGATTGCGGCGACGCCGAGGCCGAAGCCGATGGTGCTGGCGGCGGCGCTGGCGGCGGCGGCCGAACGCAGGCGACCGGCCTGGCGCAGATAGTCGGCGGCGGCGGCGTGCGCCGACATCGCCTTGGCCTGCTGCGCCGCCGCGCAGTTGAGCCGGTATAGCGTGCGACGAGCGGCGCCGTCCGCGATCAGCCCGGCGCCGCGATTGAGCTGGGCAAGCAGCTCGAACAAGGCCTCGCCCCGCGCTGCCGGGCCGGCGGCGGCGAGCAGCAGCCAACCTTTGCGCAGCGCCTCGGCCTCGCCGCTGGTGGCCGAGGCAAGCAAGTGTTCCGCCGCCTCGTCCAGCAACTCCCGCTGCAGGCAATAGCGTGCGCCGTCGCGCCACAACAGGCCGGCCCGTTCCGCCTCGTCCAAGGCCGGCGCCAGCGCCGCCGCCGTCCGCTGGCACACCACGGCCAGGCTGGCGCCGCCGGCGCTGCCGCCCAAGCCGGCCAATTGACCCAGCATCCACCGGCTGGCCGGCGTCAGGCGTGCCAAGCGGGCCCGCGCCAACGCGTCCAGGCCGGCCGGCCAGGCGGCCGCCGCGACGGCCCCGGCGTCCCAATGACAGCGCCCGCTATCGGCCTCTAGCCGCAACAACCCCTGCTGGTCCAGCAAATCGAGCAGCCGCAGCGCCATGCCGGGCAGGCCGGCGGCGCGGCGCCACAACAAGTCGGCCAGCGCGGCGCCGTCCTCCTGCCGGCAGGACAGCCGTTCGCCGACCAGCCGGCCCAGCGCCTCCGGCGGCAGCGCCGCCAAGTCGATGCGTGTGAGCGGCACGCCGGCCCTCACGGCCGCCGCCATCAGGCGGGCCAACGGCGCGCCGGCCGGCGCCGGCGGCTGGCGATACGCGCCCAGCAACAACAGCGCGGCCGGGCCGGGGGTGCCCAGCAGGTCGCGCAACAGCGCCAGGCTGGCCGGGTCGGCCCATTGCAGGTCGTCGAGGAAGAGCACCAAGGGCTGGCCGGGCCGGGCGAAGGCGCCCAGCAGGTCGCGGAAGGCGGCGCGCAGGCGCTGCTGCGCCGCCAGCGGCGGCAGCACGGGCGGCGCGGCCGGCCGGCCCAGCAAACGCTCCAGCGCCGGCACCAGCGCCACCATCAGCTGGGCGTTGCCGCCCAGCGCGGCCTGCAACCTCACCTTCCAGGCGGCGACGCCGGGTTTGCTATCGGTCAACACCTGGCGCACCAGTTCGCCGCAGGCCTGGCCCAGGCAGGCGTAGGGGTAGCCGCCGGGTTCGCCGCGGCCGGCGCCGAACCAGCCGCGCGCGAGCAGCACCGGCTGGCGCAGGCTGTGCGCCAGCGCCGACTTGCCGCTGCCGGCGCCGCCGCTGAGCATCAGCAGTTCGACGCCGCCGCCGGCCGCCACCCGCGCGTAGGCCTCGCGCAGGGCCGCGCGCTCGCCGTCGCGCCCGTGCAAGACGGCCCCGGCGCGACGCGGCGGCGCTTGCGCCGGCGGATAGGCCGAAGGGAGATCCCTGACTGTGTCCATTACATTCCCGACTGTCGGTACGATTCAATGTTTCCTGGCATGTCGAACGATATGCGGGGGGATGGGCCGCTCCGGCGCACCCGCCGGCCGGATCGACCGGGTCGGCGGGACGGTGCGCGACTCCTTGCCGTGCAGCAATTCATAGCCGCTGGGAATTTACCACGCCGGAGCCGGCAATGCCCACACAAAAATCGCCCCGTCGCGTCTATCGCCTCCCCCCATGGTGATAATGATTCTCATTTATAGTATGATGCCAGCCTCGTTCGTCGCCGCCACCCTCGCCAGAAAGTGCTCGCTCCCATGACCAGGCCCTGCCCCTCCCGCCGTTTCCTCCCGCATCTCAACGCCGGCGACAAGCCGGGCGGCATCCGACTGGGCCGGAAGGTGGCGCCGTGAGCGCCCGCTCGCGACAGGGCGACGGCCGCGACCACAGCGCCGGCGCAAGCACGTCGCTGCCGGCGGCGTCCGGCGCAGCGGCGGCACGCTCGGCGCCGGCCATGCCGCCGGCTCCACCGGCCCAGGCGCGCGCCACGCGCCGCCCGACGCCGCACCTGCCCCTGCCCCTGCCCCTGCCCGGCTGGCGCCAAGTATGGTTCCAACTGCACTGGCTGGTCGGCATCACCGGCGGCACGCTGCTGATGGTGATCGGCCTGAGCGGCGCCCTGCTCGCCTTCCGCGAGGAATGCCTCGACCTGCTCAACCCCGCCGTGCGCCAGGTGGCGCCGCGCGGCGAACCCGCGCTGGCGCCGGCCGAGGTGGCCGCCGCCGTGGCCCGCGTGCACGGCACGCGCCGCATCAGCACGATAATGGTCTACGCCGAAGCGGGGGCCGCCACGCGCGTGATCTTCGCGCCCCTGCCCGGCCAGCGCCGGGGCGAATCGATCTACGTCGATCCCTACACCGGCGCGGCGCAGGGACTGCGCGGCCACGAAGCCTTCGAATGGATAGAGGCGCTGCACCGCTGGCTGCTGCTGCCGCGCGAGGCCGGCGACCCGCTTACCGGCACCCTGGCGCTGCTGCTGATCGGCATGGCCGCCAGCGGCCTGTATCTGCGCTGGCCGCGCCGGCCGCTGTCCTGGCGCACCTGGCTGACCTTCGACCCGGCGCTGCGCGGCCGCCCCTTCCTGTGGAATCTGCACGCCGTGCTGGGCACCTGGGTGCTGCCGTTGTATCTGGTGCTGGCCGGCACCGGCCTGTACTGGAGCTTCGACATCGTGCGCGACAGCCTGGAGAGCTGGGCCGGCCGGCCGCCGCGCGCGGCGCTGAACCACGCCGCCGGCAAGCCGGCCGATATGGCCGCCGCCATGGCGAGCGCCAAGACGGCAGGCAAGCCGACGGCCGCCGCGCCATCGGACGGCGCCGCCGGTGCGGCCGGTGCCGCCGCTGGTGCCGCTGGTGCCGCCGGTGCCGCCGCTGGTGCCGCTGGTGCCGCCGGTGCCGCCGCTGGTGCCGCCGTCGCAGGCACGAACGGCGCCGCCACTGGCGCCAACGGCGCCACGCTGGCTCTGGCCTGGAACAGCTTCGTCGGCAAGGCGCCGGACTGGCGCATGGCCAGCCTGCGCATCCCCGAGAAGGCCGCGCAGCCCATCCAGATCAGCTGGTTGGGCGCCGCCGCGCCGCACGAGCAGGCGCGCAACCGCATGTCCGTGCTGGCGGCCAGCGGCAAGATCACCCAGGACAAACGCTACGCCGACCTGAACCTGCGCGACCGCTTCCTGACCACCTTCTATCCGCTGCACATGGGCACCTACTTCGGCCTGCCCGGCCGCTTGGCGATGATGATCGCCGGCCTGGCCATGCCGCTGTTCGGCATCACCGGCTGGATGCTTTACCTGGGCCGGCGCAAGCTCAAGCGCGCCGCCCGCGCCGCACGGGCGCGGTTGGCCGACACCGCCATCGCCGCGCCGGCCGGCGCCATGGCCGCCACCACGCTGCTGGCCTACGCCAGCCAATCCGGCTCGGCCGAACGCCTGGCGCTGCGCAGCGCCGCCGCCCTGCGCCAGGCCGGCGCGGCCGCCACGGTGCTGTCGCTGGACCGCCTCGCCCCCGCCGACCTGCTCGGCTACGCCCAGGTGCTGCTGGTCGCCAGCAGCTTCGGCGAGGGCGAGCCGCCGGACGGCACGCGCCGCTTCGCCCGCCTGCTGAACCAGGCCGACGCGGCCAGCTTGTCCGGCCTGCGCTTCGGCCTGCTGGCCCTGGGCGACCGCCACTACAGCGCCTTCTGCGGTTTCGGCCGCGCCCTCGACGAGCGCCTGCGCGCCCTCGGCGCCGCGCCGCTGTTCCCCGCCATTGAAGTCGACGACGGCGACGCCGTCGCGCTGCAGCGCTGGTCGCAATCGCTGGCGCGGCTGTGCGGCGTCGACGCCTTGAGCGGCATCGCCGCCGCCGACGCTGCCGCCGTCCCTGCTGCCGATGCCGATGCCGCTGCCGCTGCCCACCTTGCCGGCGGCCCGGCGCTCGCCTGGCAGGACTGGCGGCTGATCGGGCGCACACTGCTCAATCCGGGCAGCCAGGGCGGCCCGCTGTATGAGGTGATGCTGGACGCCGCCGGCGCCCACTGGCAAGCCGGCGCGCTGCTGGAAGTATTGCCGCGCAATCCGCACGGCGCCATCGCCGCCTGGTTGCGCCAAAGCGGCTTGGACGATAGCGCCTCGGTGCGCCTGGGCAGCGTGGTTTGCAGCCTGCACGAGGCGCTGGCGCGCAGCATCCTGCCGGCGCCGGCCATGCCGATGACATCGGCCCAGGCCTGCGCCGACCAACTGCGTCCTCTGGCGCCGCGCAGCTACTCGCTGGCCTCGCTGCCGCAGGACGGCGGCCTGCAACTGCTGGTGCGCCAGGCAAGCCATCCGGGCGGCCTGGGCGTCGGTTCCGGCTGGCTGAGCGCGCACGCGCCGCTGGACGGCGCCATCCAGGCGCGCCTGCTGGCCAATCCCGGCTTCGCGCCGCAAGAACTCGACGGCCCCGCCATCTTCATCGGCAACGGTTCCGGCTTCGCCGGCCTGCGCGCCCACCTGCGCGCCCGCGCGCTGGCGGGCCGCCGGCGCAACTGGCTGCTGTTCGGCGAGCGCGAACCAGCCTGCGACAGCATCTGCGCCGACGAGATCGCGCGGTGGCGCGCCGCCGGCCTGCTGCCGCGTCTCGACCTGGTGTTCTCGCGCGACGGCGAACGCCGCGAATACGTGCAGGACCGCCTGCGCGCCGCCGCCGCCGAGCTGCGCGGCTGGATCGCCGACGGCGCCGTCGTGTATGTCTGCGGCAGCCTGCGGGGCATGGCCGGCGGCGTCGACGCGGCCCTGGCCGAGATCCTCGGCGCCGACGCGCTCGACGACCTGGCCGCCGCCGGCCGCTACCGCCGCGACGTCTACTAAAAGCATTGTCGTTCCCGCGCAGGCGGGAATCCATGCCCCGCATGAGTTCCCGCCATACCCCGCCTGCCGTCTGAAGCAGCATGGACGCGCGCATATCGCCCGGCGGCGCAATTCCCATCCCACAAACGACAAACCCGCCGTGTCCGCATCACCTCGAAAGGTC
>NZ_JAEMNU010000149.1:11201-57298 GCF_016461825.1 Rugamonas violacea
CCCCCCCCCCCCCCACGGCTGCTACGGCGCTATTACGCGTCGCGCGAAGCTTTCTTGCGCTCGTTCTCTTTCAAGAAACGCTTACGCAGACGGATCGACTTAGGCGTGATTTCCACCAGTTCGTCGTCGGCGATGAATTCAACGGCGTATTCCAGCGACATCTGCACCGGCGGCACCAGGCGCACGGCTTCGTCGGTACCCGACGAACGCACGTTGGTCAGCTGCTTGCCCTTGATCGGGTTGACCACCAGATCGTTGTCGCGCGAGTGGATGCCGATGATCATGCCTTCGTACACCGGGTCGTTGTGGACCACGAACATGCGGCCGCGATCCTGCAGTTTCCACAGGGCGTAGGCAACGGCGGCGCCGTCGTCCTGCGAGATCAGCACGCCGTTGCGACGGCCGGCCATTTCGCCACGGGTGTTGTCGACCGCTGCGTACTCGTCGAAGATGTGGCTCATCAAACCGGTACCGCGGGTCAGGGTCATGAACTCGGACTGGAAGCCGATCAGGCCACGCGCAGGGATGCGGTATTCCAGGCGCACACGGCCCTTGGCATCCGATTCCATGTTCTGCAGGTCGCCGCGACGACGGCCCAGTTCTTCCATCACGCCGCCCTGGTTGGCTTCTTCGACGTCAACGGTCAGCAGTTCGAACGGCTCGTGGCGCACGCCGTCGACCATTTTGTAGACCACGCGCGGACGCGACACGGCCAGCTCGAAACCTTCGCGACGCATGTTTTCGATCAGGATGGTCAGGTGCAGCTCGCCGCGGCCCGATACTTCGAAGATCGTGTCGTCGTCGGTCGGCGCGACGCGCAGGGCGACGTTGGCTTTCAGTTCTTTGTCCAGGCGGTCGCGCAGCTGACGGCTGGTGACGAACTTGCCTTCGCGGCCGGCCAGTGGCGAGTTGTTGACCATGAAGTTCATGGTCAGCGTTGGCTCGTCGACGGTCAGCATTTCCATCGCGTCCGGGGTGTCCGGTGCGCAGAGGGTCGAGCCGATGCCGATTTCTTCGATACCGTTGATCAGGATGATGTCGCCGGCGACGGCTTCGTCGACCAGCACGCGCTCCAGGCCCTTGAAGTTCAGCACCTGGTTGATGCGGCCCTTGATCGGGGTCGAATCGGGACCGTTCAGAACGATGACGTCCTGGCCGGTCTTGACGCGACCGCGCGAGACGCGGCCGATACCGATTTTACCGACGTAGGACGAGTAGTCCAGCGAGGTGATTTGCATCTGCAGGGGACCGTCCGGATCGTCGTCACGCGAAGGCACGTGCTTCAGGATCGCTTCGAACAGCGGCTTCATGTCGCCTTCGCGGACGCTGTCGTCCAGCGAGGCGTAGCCGTTCAGGGCCGAGGCGTAGACGACCGGGAAGTCCAGTTGCTCGTCGGTCGCGCCCAGCTTGTCGAACAGTTCGAAGGTGGCGTTGATGGCCCAGTCCGGACGGGCGCCCGGACGGTCGATCTTGTTGACCACGACGATAGGCTTCAGGCCCAGCGCCAGCGCCTTGCGGGTCACGAAGCGGGTCTGTGGCATCGGGCCTTCTTGGGCGTCGACCAGCAGCAGAACCGAGTCCACCATCGACAGAACACGTTCCACTTCGCCGCCGAAATCGGCGTGGCCTGGGGTGTCGACGATGTTGATGTGGGTGCCTTCGTACTCAACGGCGCAGTTCTTCGACAGAATCGTGATGCCGCGTTCTTTTTCAAGGTCGTTCGAGTCCATCACGCGGGTTTCAACTTGCTGGTTGTCGCGGAAGGTACCGGACTGACGCAGCAGTTTGTCGACGAGGGTGGTTTTACCGTGGTCAACGTGGGCGATGATGGCGATGTTGCGAATTGCGCGTTTTGTAGTAGACATGGTCATTATATTTGCTGAAAAACTGCGGGGGCGTACAGCGTGTACGGAGGTGTTCGGTTGCTTGCCAATTTCTGGAACCGCGTAGTATAGCATGCGCTC
This sequence comes from Rugamonas violacea, assembly GCF_016461825.1. Taxonomy (GTDB): domain Bacteria; phylum Pseudomonadota; class Gammaproteobacteria; order Burkholderiales; family Burkholderiaceae_D; genus Rugamonas. Next base: position 13,166 of record NZ_JAEMNU010000149.1, read on the forward strand.
TTGCTCGGGTTCAAAAAATCCTAGAAATTCAAAGATTTAGCGCAATTCCGCACGGCCGCGCGGGGGCTCAGCCGTGCGCGGTGGCGATCAGGCGCTCGGGCGCCAGGATGCTGTACTCGCCCAACTGGCCGGTGCCGAGCAGCTTGTCGTCGAGATAGACGCGGACCCTGCCCTGCTCGGCCGGCAGCGCGGCGGGCAGCGACTCGAGATCCTTGCCCAAGGCCAGGCGCTGGCCTTGCAGGAAGCGCTTGGCCAGCTCGGCCGTCAGTTGCACGGCCGGGAAGCTGGCCAGCAGCGCATCGACCGGCGCCAGCAGGCTCAGCGGCTCCGCATGGGCCACCAGCGCGTCCAGCGTCAGCATGCCCTCGATGGTCAGCGGACCGACCTGGGTGCGGCGCAGCGCGTTCAGGTGGGCGCCGCAACCGAGCGCCTCGCCGATGTCCTGGCCCAGCACGCGGATGTAGGTGCCCTTGCTGCAGGTCACCGACAGCTTGAGGAACGGCGCCTCGTAGCTGATCAGCTCGAGCTTGTGGATGATGACGTTGCGCGCCTCGCGCTCCAGCGTGATGCCGGCGCGGGCGTACTCGTAGAGCGGCTTGCCGTCGCGCTTGAGCGCCGAGTACATCGGCGGCACCTGGGCGATCGGGCCGCGGAAACGCGCCAGCACGGCTTCGATCTGCGCCACCGTCACCTCGACCGGACGGCTGTCGACCACCAGGCCCTCGGTGTCGCCGGTGTCGGTGCTCTGGCCCAGGTGGACCGTGGTGTCGTAGCTCTTGTCGGCCTCCAGCAAGTCCTGCGAGAACTTGGTGGCCTCGCCGAAGCACAGCGGCAGCAGGCCGGTGGCGAACGGGTCGAGGGTGCCGGTGTGGCCGGCCTTCTTGGCGTTGAGCACGCGCTTGGCCTTGATCAGCGCGTCGTTGCTGGAAAAGCCGACCGGCTTGTCGAGCAACAGCACGCCGTCGACCAGGTCGCGGACTCGCTTCGGATGGTTTTGCTTCATATGCATTCGCTCAGAGGGTGCTTCAAAATGGGCCTGGCCGGGCGCGGCGGCACAGCCGGCGCGGCGGGCACGGCGAGCCGCCGCGGCGCCGCCACGGGCCCCTTGAAGCGGCCGGGGCCGGCCGCGCCGGCCCGCCGCGAACTTACTCGGCGTCTTTGTCGGTGGATTCTTGCTGCGCCTGCTCGTCGTCCTTGGAGCGGGTGGCGTTGGCCTGGTCGATCAGCAGCGACAATTCCATGCCGCGCGCGGTCGAGCTGTCGTGCACGAAGTGCAGCGCCGGCAAGGTGTGGATGTGCAGGCGCTTGCCCAGCTGGCCGCGCATGTAGCCGGCCGCCGCGTGCAAACCGTCGCAGGTGTTCTTGATGTCTTCCTTGCTGTCTTTGAGCATGGTGAAGAACACCTTGGCGTGGGCGTAGTCGGGCGTGACCTGCACCTCGGTGATGGTGATCATGCCGACCCGCGGGTCTTTCAACTCGTAGGCGATGATTTCCGACAGGTCGCGCTGGATCTGGTCGGCCACGCGCAAGCCGCGCGCGGGGATGTTTTTGCTATGTTTAGCCATAAATTCGGAATTGCTTTTCTTTAAATAACAAGTGGACGGGAGCAATTATGCGCCCGTCCACCCGGTCAAACCACTCTAATCGACAGCGCTTACAGCGTGCGGGCGATTTCCTGAACTTCGAACACTTCCAGGGTGTCGCCAACCTGGATGTCGTTGTAGTTCTTCAGCGACAGGCCGCACTCCAGACCGGCGCGGACATCTTTCGCGTCGTCCTTGAAGCGTTTGAGCGAGTCGATCTCGCCGCTCCACACCACGATGTTGTTGCGCAGCAGGCGTACCGAGGAATTGCGCTTGACCACACCGTCGGTGACCAGGCAACCGGCGACCGCGCCGACTTTCGAGACCAGGATGACCTGGCGAATCTCGACCTGGCCGATGACGGTTTCGCGTTTTTCCGGTGCCAACATGCCCGACAAGGCCGAACGAATTTCGTCGATCGCATCGTAGATGATGTTGTAGTAGCGGATGTCGACGCCGTTCGACTCGGCCAGCTTGCGCGCCTGGGCGTCGGCACGGGCGTTGAAGCCGATGATGACCGCTTTCGAGGCGACCGCCAAGTTGACGTCGGACTCGGTGATGCCGCCGACGGCCGCATGGACCACCTGCACGCGCACTTCCGAGGTCGACAGCTTCTGCAGCGAGCTGACCAGTGCTTCCTGCGAACCCTGCACGTCGGTCTTGATGATCATCGGCAGATTTTTGACTTCGCCTTCGGCCATCTGGTCGAACATGTTTTCCAGCTTCGCGGCTTGCTGCTTGGCCAGTTTCACGTCGCGGAACTTACCTTGACGGAACAGACCGATTTCACGCGCCTTGCGCTCGTCGGCCATGACCATGACTTCTTCGCCGGCTTGCGGCACTTCGGTCAGGCCTTGGATTTCGACCGGGATCGAAGGACCGGCTTCGTTGATCGACTTGCCGTTCTCGTCCAGCATGGCGCGCACGCGGCCATAGGAGGAGCCCGCCAGGATCACGTCGCCGCGCTTCAGGGTGCCGGACTGCACCAGGATCGTCGCGACCGGGCCCTTGCCCTTGTCCAGACGGCCCTCGACCACCAGGCCACGGGCCGGCGCGTCGATCGGTGCCTTCAGTTCCAGGATCTCGGCCTGCAGCAGCACCTGTTCCAGCAGGGCGTCGATGCCCTCGCCGGTCTTGGCCGACACCGGCACGAACGGCGATTCGCCACCGTATTCCTCAGGCAGGACCTGCTCGGCGACCAGTTCCTGCGTCACGCGGTCCAGGTTGCCGCCCGGTTTGTCGATCTTGTTGATCGCGACAACCAGGGGCACGCCGGCGGCCTTGGCGTGGGCGATCGCTTCCTTGGTTTGTGGCATCACGCCATCGTCCGCCGCCACCACCAGGATGACGATGTCGGTGGCCTTGGCGCCACGGGCACGCATCGCCGTGAAGGCTTCGTGACCCGGGGTGTCGAGGAAGGTGATGGTGCCGCGCGGGGTTTCCACGTGGTAGGCACCGATGTGCTGCGTGATGCCGCCGGCTTCGCCCGACGCCACTTTGGCGCGGCGGATGTAATCGAGCAGCGAGGTCTTGCCGTGGTCGACGTGACCCATGACGGTGACCACCGGCGCGCGCGGCAGCGATTCGAAGTGGGCGTGCTCACCCTGGTCGGCCAGCAGCGCTTCCGGATCGTCCTGTTCGGCGGCGAAGGCCTTGTGGCCCATTTCCTCGACCAGAATCATGGCCGTTTCCTGGTCCAGCACCTGGTTGATGGTGCACATCTGGCCCAGTTTCATCAACTGCTTGATGACCTCGGAAGCCTTGACCGACATCTTGTGGGCCAGTTCGGCCACGGTGATGGTTTCCGGTACGTAGACGTCCTTGATCACGGCCTCGGTTGGGGCCTGGAAGTTGGTCTCGCGATCGTCCGAGTGCGAAGGACGACGGCCCTTGGCGCCACCGCGCCAGCTGTCGCGGCCGGTCGACGGACCGCCACGGCCCTTGTTGGCCGAGTTGCCCGGGGCGCCGCGTTTTTTCGCGTCGTCCGACCAGGTCGACGAGACGTTCGCCGATTTGATCGATTTCTTGTCGGCGGTGACCGGTTTCTTGTCGTCTTTCTTCTCGCCCGGCTTCTTGTCGGCGGGCTTGTGCAGCGTGCCCTCAGGCGACTTGGGCTTGACGGCGACGACCGGGGCGACCGGCTCGGGAGCCTTGATGGCGCGGCGCGGCGCGTTCATCATCGCCTTGATCTGCGCCACTTCGTCGGCCACGGCCTTGCGGGCGCGGTCGGTCGCCTCAGCCTTTTCGGCGGCTTCCTTGGCGGCTTGCGCGGCTTTCTTCTTGGCTTCCTCGGCGGCGGCTTTTTTCTTCTCTTCGGCGGCGCTGTCGGCGGCCGGCTCGCTGCCGGCGGCGACCGCGGTCGCGGCGGCGGCGGCCTTGCTGGCGGCCTTCTTGGCTTCGGCGTCGGCTTCCTTCTTGGCGGCCGCTTCGGCTTCGGCGTTGGCTTTGGCCTGCGCTTCCTTCTCGGCGTCCAGCTTGGCCAGATGCTCCTGCTTCTCGCGCAGGTCGGCTTCTTGACGGGCGATCAGTTCGACCTGCTTGCGGGCCTCTTCTTCACGGCGCGCGATATCGGCCGGGTCGGCCACGGCGGCGGCGGGCGCCGCCACTGCCGGTGCCGGCACGTCGTCGCGCTGCACGAAGGTGCGCACCTTCTTGACGGCGACCTGGATCGTGCGCGACTTGCCAGTGGCGTCGGCCTGCTTGATCTCGGTGGTTTCTTTGCGCGTCAGCGTGATCTTTTTCTTTTCGGTGTCAGCCGCCGCGCCGTGGGTGCGACGCAGGTGATCCAGCAGCTTATCCTTATCATCTTTCGACAATGGATCTGACGTCGAACTTTTTTCGACGCCGGCAGAACGCAGCTGCGTCAGCAGCAAATCTGCAGGCATCTTCAGTTCGGTGGCAAATTGGGCTACGTTGTTACTCGCCATTCAGTCCTCTTTTCTATGTGTCGCGGAGATGATAAAGATACTCAAATTAAGCCTTTGCGGATTCGGCAAGACTCCATGCTTTGGCCTGGAGGGCCTTGGCACGATCGTCGTACTTTGAGTCAACCAACTTCATCTCATCGTCGGTCACATCTTCAAATTCACTCTTAATCAGTTCGCGTGCGCGGTCGGCGGACAGTGCCAAAATGGCACCGAATTCGTCGTAGGCCAACGCACTAAATTCAACCACGGTCTTGATACCAGCCAGACCCAGCTTGCCGGCGGTGATGCGGTCCATGCCTTCCAGACCGACCAACGCCTCGTCCATGCCTTCCAGTCCCTCTTCCGAAGCGATCGCCTCGGTGACCAGCGCGTCACGGGCACGGGTACGGAGTTCATTGACGGTATCCTCGTCGAACGATTCGATTTCCAACATTTCGGAGATCGGCACGTAGGCGATTTCTTCCAGGCTGGCAAAGCCTTCTTCCACCAGGATGTCGGCCACTTCTTGGTCGACGTCGAGTTTTTCCATGAACAGGGCGCGTACCGCGGCCGTTTCCTGGGCTGCCTTGTCGGCCGATTCCTCGGCCGTCATGATGTTGATTTTCCAGCCGGTCAGATCGGCGGCCAGGCGCACGTTCTGGCCCGAGCGGCCGATGGCGATGGCCAGGTTTTCCTCGTCGACCACGACGTCCATGGCGTGCTTCTCCTCATCGACCATGATCGACGAGACGTTGGCCGGGGCCAGCGCGCCGATGACGAACTGGGCCGGATCTTCCGACCACAGCACGATGTCGACCCGTTCGCCGCCCAGCTCGCCGGTGACGGCCTGGACGCGGGAACCGCGCATGCCGACGCAGGTGCCGATCGGATCGATGCGCTTGTCGGCCGTGTAGACGGCGATCTTGGCGCGCACGCCGGCGTCGCGGGCGGCGGATTTAATTTCCAGCATGCCTTGTTCGATTTCCGGCACTTCCAGCTCGAACAGCTTCATGATGAATTCCGGCGCGGTGCGCGACAGGATCACTTGCGGGCCGCGCATGTTGCGGTCGATGCGCAGGATGAAGGCGCGGACGCGGTCGCCGATACGCAGGTTTTCCTTCGGGATCATCTGGTCGCGCGGCAGGCGCGCTTCGATCTTGCCCGATTCGACGATGGCGTCGCCGCGTTCCATGCGCTTGATGGTGCCGGTGACGAGCGAGTCGCCGCGTTCCAGGAAGTCGACCAGGATTTGTTCGCGCTCGGCGTCACGCACGCGCTGCAGGACCACTTGCTTGGTGTCCTGGGCGAAGCGGCGGCCGAACTCGACCGATTCGATCGGTTCTTCGATGTGGTCGTCGACTTCGATGTCGGCGATCTGTTCTTTGGCTTCGAAGTGCAGGATCTCTTGATCCGGCAACTGCAGGCCCGCCTCGTCCGGCACCACGTGCCAGCGGCGGAAGGATTCGAACTCACCCGACTCGCGGTCGATCGAAACGCGAATATCGACTTCACCTTCATAGCGTTTCTTCGTGGCTTGCGCCAAGGCGAATTCCAGCGCGCCGAATACGACATCTTTATCGACGTTTTTTTCACGCGCCAGCGCGTCTACCAATAACAAAACTTCGCGACTCATGCTTTGCGTCCCTTAAAATCCACCTGCGGCACCAAGCGTGCCTTATCCACATCGGCGAGCGTAAACTCCAACATCGCCGGACCATCTTTTCCTTCAAATTCCAAGGCCAATTTGTCGCCCTGGGGTTCTTGCAAGATCCCCTGGAACGATTTCCGGTTATTACTATCCGGCATGGCCACGCACAGTTTGACGATGACTTCGCATCCGGCAAACCGCACAAAATCCTCCAGCTTGCGCACCGGGCGGTCCAGCCCCGGCGACGAGATTTCGAGACGCTCGTAGTTCACGTTCTCGACCGTCAGCACGTGCGACAGCTGGTGGCTGACGGTGGCGCAATCCACAACGGTGATCGGACCTTTTTCGGCAGCATCGGCTGCGGTGAAATCGATATACACGCGCAACAGTCCACGCTCGGCCCGTTCAACATCAACCAGCTCATAGCCCAGACCGGCTACGGTCTTTTCAATTAATTCCGGCAGCTGCAAGAAAATTCTCCAGATCAAGGCCCGTTTCTCAGACGAAAACGGACCGTTCAAAACGGTTCACCAAAAAAAAAATGGGCATCTGCCCATCTTCCTATATTCCCAACCAGATGAAAGCACTCTCAGCAAATTACCCTGCGAAGACTTTTACTAGGCTGGTTATTATAACCGCATATCGCCTGCTCCGCAATGCCGCGCTAGCGACAGAGGCGGGCGTACAACACCGCCGCACAGGCCGCCAGCCCAGTAAAACAGCGGCCTCGCGGCTGGCGCGGCGCGGCGCCACAAAGACGCCGGCGCCGCGCCGGCCGCGCGTTTAACCCTTGCGACGACGCGGCATGCCGTGGTCGCTGGCGCCGCCACGCGGCGCCTGGTTGCGGCGCGGCGCCGAAGCGTTACCGAAACCAAAAGTCGTCTGCAACGGATCGGGCTGGCGTGGGCCGCGCGGGCCTTTTGCGCCCGGCCCCATGCCGCCACCCTGACCACCCTGGCCGCCTTGACCACCCTGGCCGCCCTGGCCGCCTTGACCACCCTGGCCGCCCTGGCCGCCTTGACCACCCTGGCCGCGCGGGCCACGGGATTGACCTTCGTGCGGCGCGCCCAGCGGACGACCGCCGGCATAGGCGCCGATGCCTTGCGGCCGACCGCCCGGACGGCCCATGCCTTGACCGGCGCCGCCTGGACGACCCTGACCCTGGCCCTGCCCCTGGAAGCCGCCTTGCGAGCGTCCCATGCCGCCGCGCGGACCTTTCGGGAACGGATCGGCGTTGCTGTTGCTGACGTCCGGACGGTTGAAGTTCGGCTCGTCGCGCTCGGCGCGCTCGGCGCGTTCGGCACGCTCGGGCCGCTCGGCGCGTTCGTTCGGCCGCGATGGACGCGGACCGTTGCCCTTCGGACCACGGCTCTCGGCGGTGGCCGGAATTTTCTTCTCGACGCCATACGCCGCCAGCATGTCGCGCACGGCGTTTTCTTCCATCTCTTCCCAGCGACCGCGCTTCAGGTTGCTTGGCAGGCTCATCGCGCCGTAGCGGGTACGGATCAGGCGCGAGACGGTCAGGCCGATCGCCTCGAACATCCGGCGCACCTCGCGGTTACGGCCTTCGCCGATGATGACGCGATACCACTTGTTAATGCCTTCGCCGCCGCCATCGGCGATCTTGGTGAATTGCGCCATGCCGTCTTCCAGCTCGACGCCGGCCAGCAGCTTCTGGCGCATGCCCTCTTCCAGCTCGCCCAGCGTGCGCACGGCGTATTCGCGGTCGATGTGGTAGCGCGGGTGCATCAGGCGGTTGGCCAGGTCACCCGAGGTGGTGAACAGCAGCAGGCCTTCGGTGTTGAAGTCGAGACGGCCGACGGCCAGCCATTTGCCGGCCTTCATGGTCGGCAAACGGTCGAACACGGAGGGACGGCCGTCCGGGTCGTCGTGGCTGACGATCTCGCCGGCCGGCTTGTGGTACACCAGCACGCGCGGCGGCTTCTTGCTGACGCGGCGCTGGATCAGCTTGCCGTTCAGGCGGACGTGGTCGGTCGCCAGGATGCGCTGGCCGATGTGGGCCGGCTCGCCGTTGACCGAAACGCGGCCGGCGACGATCAAGTCTTCCATGTCGCGGCGCGAACCGAGACCGGCTTCGGCCAACACCTTGTGCAGCTTGGGCGCGTCGTCGTCCGAGGTCAGATCGCGGCGCACCACTTTGGCCGGCGCCTGGTAGCGCGCTTTCGGCTCTTCGCTGTCGAAGTCGTCCGAGGTGACATAGGAGAACGCCGCGTCGGCGTCGTCCACCGCCGGCGCGCCGCTGCGTTGTTGCTGCGGCTTGCCGCCCTTGCCTTTGTGCGGACCCTTGCCGGCGCCGCGCGTGTCGTTGCGCGGGCCGCGCTCGTGGCGTGGCTTGCCGTCGGCCGGCCAGACACCTTCGACGGCGGCTTCGCCTTCGACGGCGACAACCGGCTCCGGACGCGGCATCATGGCCTGGCGGGCGGCGCGCTGTTCGCGCATCTGGCGTGGGCCGCGCGGCGGGCGCGGACCGCGCTCGCCGGCCGCGACAGGAGCGCCCGGCGCTTCCACTGCCGGGGCGGCTTGTGCCGGTGCGGCGCCATCGACGACGGCCGCGGCGGCTTCGACCGGCTTGGCAACCGGCTTGGCGCGCGGCTTCTTGACCGGCGCGGCGGCCTCGCCGGCGGGCGCGGCGACGGCGGCGGCGCCCTCGACGACGACGGCCTCGGCCTTCGGCTTGCGCTTCGGCTTGGCGACGGGCGCGCCGGACTCGGCGGCCACGGCCGCGTCGGCCTCGATCTGCGCCTTGGTACGACGCTTCGGTTTAGCGGCCACTTCGGCGGCGACTGCGCCCGGGACTGTCTCTTCGATATTAGGATTGTTCATTATTCATTTCTTGGTTGTGCTCAGCGTCAACCGTTAAATCTGGCGCGGGGTCGTGAGTAGGTGCTTCATCTACAACGAAAGCATCGTGGCCGGCGTCCGGGCTTGCCGTGACGTCGTCGGCCACAAGCTCCTCATTTTCCGTACCAACATGTTGGGCGGCATCTTCAGCCGCTCTGTCAAAATTCTCCTGCAAGGCCGCCTCCAGCGCTTCCATATCCGGCTTGCTGCCCTGCATGTCGCTGATTTGCTGCAAAGGCGGCAGCTGGGACAGCGAATGCAAACCCAAATCATCCAAAAACTGCTTGGTGGTGCCCAACAAGGCGGGCCGCCCGACCACGTCGCGATAGCCGATGGCGTCGACCCAACCACGGTCTTCCAACATCTTGATCGTCTGTGAATTGACGGCGACGCCACGGATCTCCTCGATATCACCACGCGTCACCGGTTGCCGGTAGGCGATGATGGCCAGGGTTTCCATGGTGGCGCGCGAATACTTGGGCGGCTTTTCGGGGCTCAGGCGGTCGAGGTACAACTTCATCTCGGGGCGGCTCTGGAAGCGCCAGCCGGTCGACAGGCTGACCACTTCGATACCCTTGCCGGCCCAGTCCAAACGCAACTGCTCCAACAAGTCCTTGATCGTATCGGCACCCACTCCGGCGCCGCGCGGCCTGCCCTGGTCATCGAGCTCGACATATAGTTTTTTCAGACTATGTATCGACAAGGGCTCTTGCGCGCACAGCAACGCGGTTTCGAGGACTCTTTTCGCCTCAACTGTATCCATAGCAATCTTGTGGTTGCATCAAATGCAAGAAAGAAATCAATCACATTCAGTAAGGCCGTTGGCCGACACGCCGTGTCGCCAGGAAGGAGTACTCGCTGAAGCTGTTTGTCCGACGCCCGGGCCGATGCGCGCCGAGCGGGAGTGTTACAGGTGGAGAGACATGCCACCGACGGCCTGCGACACAGCAGCAGTGACCGTTGATTTCAAAGTGAAACGCGATCCAGGCACGCCGTTTTCGGGCGAAAACGCACGTGCAACTATACCAACGATCAATACCGTTTCATCCAACAATCCGAATTGTACCTGATAAAAGCGCGAAAAGCGCATTTCCGCTACGGGATATGTAACACAGCTTACGCCAAGGAAAGCTTTTCCGACAAAATTGCGGATACGCCAACAAAAGCCGGGTACTCGGCGGTGATGACGAAGATCGGCACTTGCGCCAGATATTTGGCGAAGCGGCCCTTCTGCTCGAAGCGGGCGCGGAAACCGGAGCGGTCGAAGCGCTGGCCCAGGCGCGGCACGATGCCGCCCCCTATATAGATGCCGCCCTGCGCGCCCAGGGTCACGGCGATGTTGCCGGCGACGGTGGCGAGCATGCAGCAGAAGGCCTCGATGACCTCGTCGCACAGGGTGCACTCGCCGGCCAGGGCGCGGCGGGCGATTTCCGGCGCCGACAGGTTCTCCGCCGGCAGGTCGGTGTGCTCGGCCAGGGCGCGGTAGATCAATTCCAGGCCGACGCCCGACATCAGGCGTTCGGCCGAGACGTGGTCGAACTCGCGCCAGGCGAAGCGCAGGATGGCCACCTCGGTCTCGTTCATCGGCGAGAAGCTGACATGGCCGCCCTCACTGAGCAGGGCCGTCCAGCCGCTGCGCGACGGCACCAGGCCGGACACGCCGAGGCCGGTGCCGGCGCCGATCAGGCCGATGGCGCTGTCGGCCACGGCGGCGCCGCCGCCGACCTGGCGTTTCTGCGCCTCCGACAGCAAGGGCAGCGAGCGGGCCAAGGCGGTGAAATCGTTTACCACGACCAAGGTGTCGAAGCCGCAGGCCAGGCGCAGCGCCTCGATCGAGAATTCCCAGTGGTGGTTGGTCATGCGCACCATATCCCCGGTGACCGGGTTGGCGATGGCGATCGCCCCCAAACGCACGTCGGCAACCCCGGCCGCCGTCACGGCCGGCGAGGCCAGGTAGGCCAGCAGGGCCGCCGCCAGGGTCGGATAGTCGGCACAGGCCAGCACCTCGATCAGCTCGATCTTGCCGGGCGCCGTCTCCAGCGCGAAGCGCGCGTTGGTGCCGCCGATGTCGGCCAACAAACGGGGGCCGTTGGCAAAACCGGAGGTGGAAGCGGACGACGTTGGAAGGGACTGGGCTGTCATGATCGAGGAAAGAGAAAGGATGCTCAAGCTTAAAGGATTCTTCACTTAGCACGCAAGGTCTGTTTGTAGTTTTAGTACATCGCAAGCCACACTCAGAACAAAAAATTACAATTTGAAATATTTGACTCGTAGTATGACTACCGAACAGCATCGACCGATAGCCGGGGGCGGCAGACACCTGCGGCCATGGGCGCGTCCCGCAGGACGAAGATATGGGATGAAAAAGGCGGCGGGTGGCCGGCATGGACGCGGGACTGTTGGGCGGAATTTAACTGCTTGACCGGATGGCGGCGCAAACCAAAAACCCGGGCAGGCACCGGGGGTCGGACCCCGCAGGGTCTGACCCCGGCACTTTGCCTCTGGGCTTGGCCGGCAGCGGCGGCGCCCTGGCGGCCGAAAACTTACTGCGGCATGCCCTGGCTGAGTTCTTCCGCCTCCAGGCGGGCGCGGGCGAAGGCGAGGTTCCACGCTTCCAGGCCGCCATGCAGCGGCTTGGCGCGATGGTAGCCGTGGGCCAGCAGTTGCTTGGCCACATGGGCGGCCGTCACGTCGTTGGGGCAGCTGCAATAGACGACGATGTGCTGGTCCTTGCCGAAGGCGGCCAAGGCCGTCAGCGGATCGCCGCCGTTGAACAGCACGGCGCCGGGCACGGCCGGCTCCATCATCTGCGCGGTGGCGCTGCGGGCGTCGACCAGCACCGGCTCCTGGCCCTGCGCCATCAACTGTTGCAAATCCTGGATGCTGATGCGCTCGATCTCCACCGATTGATGGAAACGCTTGCGCTCGACATATTTGAACGAGATGAACAACAGCAGCAACACGATCAGCACGATCAGGGCGGTGGTGCCCATGGTGCTGAGGATGCCCAGCACCTGGTCGACGCTGGTGTGGAAGTAGGCGCCGATGGCGATGCCGGTGCCGCTCCACAGCAAACCGCCGAGCACGCTAAAGCCGAGGAAGGTGGCGTTGCTGGTGCCCATGGCGCCGGCCAGCGGCGGGGCGATGGTGTTAAAGCCGGGAATGAACTTGGCGACGATCAGCGCCTTCGGCCCCCAGCGCTTGAAATTGTCCTCGGTCTGGCTGACGCAGTAGTCGGGCGACAGCGAGATGCGGCACAGCAGCTTGAGGATGCGCTTGCCATAGTAGCGGCCGGCGCCGAACCAGAAGCAATCGCTGATCAGACAGGCGAGCAGGCTCACCGCCAGCACGGCGGGCCAGCTGAAGTCGCCGTCGACGCCCAGGGCGCCGGCCACGATCAGGATCGGAAAGGCGGGAATGGGCAGGCCGATTTGTTCGACCAGCACGACGGCGAAAACGATCAGCACGCCATATTCTTGCAGCAGGAGTATTAGGTTCGACATTCTTCTATCTTATCTCAAAAAACGCCGGGCGGCGGCCGGAAAAGCCCGCCGGCGCCGCCATGCCACAGTCAAATCGGCGCCGCCACGCCACGCGGAATGGCCGCCAGCAAGGCCCGCGTGTAGGGGTGGCGGGGATTGCGGTACAGCTCGTCGGAATTGGCCAGCTCGACCACCTCGCCCTGGTGCATCACCATCACCTGGTCGGCGATATAGCGCACCACCGCCAGGTCGTGCGAGATGAAGATGTAGGACAGGCCGAACTCGTCCTGCAGGTCCTGCAACAGATTCAGCACCTGGGCCTGCACCGACACGTCCAGCGCCGACACCGACTCGTCGCACACCAGTATCTCCGGCTGCATGGTCAGGCAGCGGGCGATGGCGATGCGCTGCCGCTGGCCGCCGGAGAACTCGTGCGGATAGCGGTGCATGGCGGCCGCCGGCAGGCCGACCCGGTCGAGCAGGCGGCGGGCGGTGGCGCCGCGTTCGCGGTCGTCGGCGCCGATGCGGTGGATGCGCATCGGTTCGAGCAGGATCTGGCCCACCGTGAAACGCGGGTTCAACGAGGCGTAGGGATTCTGGAAGATGATCTGGATGCGCCGCTTGTAGGCTTGGTACTCGCGCGCCGGCATGGCCAGCAGGTCCTTGCCCTCGAACATGGCGCGGCCGCCGCTGGCCTGGTGCAGCCGCAGCAGGGTCAGGCCGACCGTGGTCTTGCCGCAGCCGGATTCGCCGACCACGCCCAGCGTCTTGCCGCGCGCCAGCGTGAAGGAGACGTTCTTGACCGCCTGGAACTCGCGCCGGCCGAACCAGCCCTCGCGCAGGAAGAAGCTCTTGCTGAGGTTTTCCACCACCAGCACCTTGTCGTCGCCGGGCAGGTAGCCGCGCACGCGCTCGGGCGCCGGCGCCGGGATTGCCACGCCGGCCGATCCCGGCGCAAGGTCCTCGGCCGCGCCGGCCGCCGCGCCCGGCTTGCCGTTCAGCTCGCCATCCATATAGTCGGCGATCACCGGCAGGCGGCGCGGCCGGGCGTCCAGCGGCGGCCGGCAGTGCAGCAGCGCGCGCGTGTAGGCGTCCCGCGGTTGGTCGAAGATCTGCCGCACCGGGCCGGCCTCGCGCACCTCGCCGTGGCGCATGACGATGACGCTGTCGGCGATCTCGCCCACCAGGCCAAGGTCGTGGGTGATAAACAGCACCGACATCTGCCGCTCCCTTTGCAGCCGGGCCAGCAATTCGATGATCTGCTGCTGGATCGTCACGTCGAGCGCGGTGGTCGGCTCGTCGGCGATCAGCAACCGCGGCGCGCAGGCGATGGCCATGGCGATCATCACGCGCTGCTGCTGGCCGCCGGACAACTGGTTCGGATAGGCGTCGATCTTGCGCGCCGCGTCGGCGATGCCGACCTCGTCGAGCAGCGCCAGGGTGCGCAGGCGCGCCTGGGCGCGGTTCATGCCCAGGTGCAGGCGCAGCACCTCGCCGATCTGGAAGCCGACGCTGAACACCGGGTTGAGCGAGGACATCGGCTCCTGGAAGATCATGGCGATGTCCTTGCCGCAAATGCGACGGCGCGCGGCGGGCGCCAGCGCCAGCAAATCGCGCCCGGCGAACAGGATGCGGCTGGCCGGCCCGACCAGCGCCTGGCCGGCCGGCAGCAGCCCCATCACCGCCAGCGAGCTGACCGACTTGCCGCTGCCCGACTCGCCCACCAGCGCCACGGTGCTGTTGCGCGGCACCACGAAGGAGACGCCTTTGACGGCCTCGACGCTGCTGTGCTTGTCGATGCGGAACCGCACGCGCAGATCGCGCACTTCGAGCAAATGGTCCATGCTTATTTCACTTTCGGATCGAGCGCGTCGCGCAGGGCATCGGTCAACAGCGAGAAGGCCGTCACCAGCACGGCCATGGCCAGCGCGGCGGCGCTGAGCTGCCACCACTTGCCGAGGATCAGCTCGTTCTGCGCCTCGTTCAGCATGCTGCCCCAGGACACCACGCCGACCGGCACGCCGAAGCCGAGGAAGCTGAGGATCACCTCGGCCTTGATGAAGCCGACCACCAGGATCGACAGCTGCACCAGCGCGACGTGGCTGACGTTGGGCAGGATGTGCGAGAACATGCGGCGCCAGTGCGAGGCGCCGATGGCGTCGGCCGCCATCACGTACTCGCGCGCCTTGTGCTTGATGTACTCGGCGCGGATCAGCCGGAAGGGAGCGGTCCAGCCGGTCAGGCCGAGGATCAGCACGATGGTCGGCACGCCCTTCTGCTGCAACACGGCGGCCACCGTCAAGATCATCAGGATCGAGGGAATGGCGGTGAACACGCTGTAGAACCAGTTGAAGAAATCGTCGACCAGGCCGCCGTAATAACCGGCGACGGCGCCGAACAAGGTGCCCAGGCCGACCGCCAGCGCGGCCGCCACCAGGCCGACCACGATCGAGGTCTCGGCGCCCTTGATGGTCTTCTTGACGACGTCGTGGCCCCATTTGTCGGCGCCGAAGGGCAAGGTCTGGCGCAGCGCCGGGCCGGCGCCGGCCATGGCGCCGGCGCCATGGCCGGCGCGCAACTGGCGCAAGTCCTCGGCCAGCGGGTCGAACTCGTTGGCCGGACGCGGCGCGCCGGCCGCGGCGGCGGCCAGCTCCGCCGGCTCGGCCGGCGCAGCGGCAGCAGCGGCAGCAGCAGCGGCGAAGCCCGGCGGCGCGTAGCTGACGGCCACCTCGTCCTCCCAGTCGGCGACGATCAGCCCGCCGGCCGACAGCAGCAGCATCAGCAGGAAGGCGGCGACCACGGCCAGCGCCAGCATCGCCACGCGGTCGGCGCGCAGGCGGCGCCAGGCCAGCGCCCACAGGCCGGGAGAATGTTGCATGTTGCTCAAATCCATAAGCCGCCGTCCCCTTACTTCAGTTGCACGCGCGGATCGACGGCCTGGTACAGCAGGTCGGTCAGCAGATTAAAGATCATCGTGGCGACGGCGACGTAGACGGTGATGGCCTTAATCACCGGAAAGTCGCTGCGCTCGACGGCCAGGATCACCTCGCGCCCGATGCCGGGGATGCCGAAGAAGCGCTCCAGCAAAAAGGCGCCGATCAGCAAGGCCGGCAGGTTGGCCATGACATGGGTGATGATGGGGATGGCGGCGTTGCGCAGCACGTGCAAGCACATCACGCGTGCCTCGCCCAGGCCCTTGGCGCGGGCGGTGCGCACATAGTCCTGGTTGACCTCGTCGAGCACGAAGCTGCGGTACAGGCGCAAGGTCGGCGCGATCGACACGGCCAGGCCGATCAAAATCGGCAGGCTGGCGTAGCGCAGCAGGTTTTCCCAGAAACTATCGCCCCAGCCCTGCACCGGGAACAGGCCCAGCTTGAAGGCCAGGCCGTACTGGAACACGATGATGTAGACCAGGATGCTGATCGACATGCCGACGGTGCAGGCGACCATCACCGCGCGGTCGGTCAGCGAGCCGCGCACGAAGGCGATGGCCAGCGCCAGCGCGATGCCCAGCACCGTCTCCAGCACGGTCAGCGGCAGCAGCACCGTCAGCGACGGCCCCAGCCGGCTGCCGATGATCTGCGCCACGCTCTCGCCGGTGGCCCAGCTGTGGCCGAAGTCGAAGCTGGCGATCTGCTGGATGAAGATCCACAGCTGCACATAGTAGGGCTGATCGACGCCGAGCTGGCGGCGGATGTTGGCGATGCTCTCGGCGTTCGCCATCTTGCCGGCCAGGATGTAGGCCGGGTCGCCGCCGACCCAGTTGAACAAGATAAACACCAGCAAGACCACGCCCAGCATGGTCGGCAGCATCTGCCACAGCCGGCGCACGATATAAGCAAACATGAACCATCCCTATTCTTTATTAGCCGGGCTTATGTTGCCGCCGCCGAATTGGCGTAACGATAACGCAAAAGCCTGGTCCACTGGCCAACTTTCCGCATGGCATATCCACAGGCAATGGAGCCATAACTTTTTATTTTGAAAAAATGACAAAACCCCGCAGCTTAGCATTATAAATTTACTATTTTATTGGCATATATATGCCAATTTACCAGGAATTGCCGAACAAAAATTGACAGCGGCGGGCTCCGAGTGGTCTGATATGCGCCCTGTAAGATTCCGGCCGCCGGCGGCCGGCAATCCACCCCATCCCATGAAAGAAGTATCCGTAATGATGATAGAAACAATCTTGTCCCGTTCGCTGCGCCTGACCTTCGCCGGCGGCCTGGCCCTGTCGATGCACGCCGCCCTGGCCCAGGAAGCCGGCGAGAGCATGCAGCGGGTCGAAATCACCGGCTCCAGCATCAAGCGCATCGCCGCCGAGTCCTCGCTGCCGGTGCAATCGTTCAGCCAGAAGGACATCAAGAAATCCGGCGTCAGCACGGTCACCGACTTCATCCAGCAGATGCCGGCGATGCAGGGCTTCTCGGTGGCGGCCGACTCGATCGGCGGCGGCGGCGGCGGCGTCACCACCGCCTCCATCCACGGCATCGGCGCGCCCTACACGCTGGTGTTGCTGAACGGCCGCCGCGTCGCCGCCTCCAACTCGGGCAGCACCATCGACCTGAACTCGATCCCCTTGTCGGCCATCGAACGGGTCGAAGTGCTGACCGACGGCGCCTCGGCGCTGTACGGCTCGGACGCCATCGCCGGCGTCGTCAACTTCATCCTGAAAAAAGGCGCCGCGCCGTGGGAAGTCAACGCCAAGCTGGCCACGCCGCAGAAAGCCGGCGGCCGCAGCCAGGCCATCAGCATCAGCAAGGGTTTCGGCGACCTGGAGGACGACGGCTACAGCGTCTTCGTCTCGCTCAGCCACGACGAACAGAAACAGCTCAAGGCCGCGCAGCGCGACTTCGCCAAGACCGGCATGATCGACTTCACCGACCCGGCCAACGGCCGCGCGCTGCAGTTCCTCAACGGCTCCTCGCGCGCCATCCCGGCCAACGCCGCCGTCAACTACACCGGCGCCGACGGCAAAAGCCGCACCGCCAACCTGAACCCCTACGCGCTGATCAACGGCAAGTGCGCGCCGGCCAACGTCGACGCCTTCGGCGACGGCCAGTGCTACTACGACTACACCTCGACCATCGAGATCAACCCGGAGCAGAGCCGCGACGCCCTGTTCAGCTCGGGCGGCATGAAACTGGGCAACACCGGCTTCAAGGCCTTCTACGACCTGGCCTACACCGAGGCCAAGATCGTCGCCAGCATCGCGCCCTACCCGGCCGACTTCGCCCTGTCGACGTCGTCGCCGCTGTTCGGCAAATACATCAAGCCCTACCTGACGCCCGAGCAGATCGCCGGCGTCAGCTCGGTGACCGCCAAGTACCGCCTGTACGAGATGGGCAACCGTGGCTACGACTACGGCACCAAGGCCACCCACCTGGTGGCCGGCGTCGACGGCGGCGCCTTCGGCTGGGACCTCAACGCCGCGCTCAGCTATTCGAAGAACCAGCAGCAGCAGGTCTACCTCGGCGGCTTCCCGCTCGACAAACAATTCAACGCCCTGATCGACAGCGGCAGCTTCGACCCCTTCGCCTACGCCCCCGGCCAAATGCCGCAGAGCATGCGCGCGGCCCTCAACGCGACCGGTTTCAGCGGCCGCTACAACACCCAGACCGTGCTCATGAAGGGCGTCGACGCGCGCGCCTCGCGCGAAGCCTTCCAGCTGCCGGGCGGCGGCGCCATGCTCGGCGTCGGCGCCGACTACCGCCGCAACAGCTTCAAGACCGAGCAGGCCGACGTCGCCAAGCAGGCCGGCATCCTGTTCGACAGCGCCCAGGCCGACAATAGCTACCAGCGCAGCAACGCCGGCGCCTATGCCGAGCTGATCCTGCCGCTGAGCAAGAAACTGGAAATCACCACCTCGCTGCGCTACGACAGCATCGGCGCCGTCGACAACCAGCTCAGCGGCCAGCGCATCGGCCAAACACAGAGCGCCGGCACCTACAAGGTCAGCGCCAAATACGCGCCGGCCAGCAAGCTGATGCTGCGCGCCGCCACCGGCACCGGCTTCCGCGCCGCCAGCATGAGCGAGATCGCCGGCCCGCTGGAGGACTTCGGTGTCACCGGCGGCACCTACGCCTGCCCGCTGACGGCGGCCAACGGCATGGCCGGCCATCCGCTGGCCAAATACTGCGAGGCCGGCCGCAGCCAGTTTGAAATGGTCCAGGTCGGCACCCCCGAACTGAAACCCGAGCACTCCAAGCAATGGTCGATGGGCGCCGTGTTCGAGGCCGACGGCGGCGTCAGCCTGTCGCTCGATCTGTGGAATGTGCAAATCAGCGACCAGGTCAGCACCGCCAGCGAGGGTCTCATCATCGCCAACCCGGCGCAGTACGCCAATTTGTTTACCACCAAGCACATCAGCTCGACCGGACTGGACGTGCTGGCCATCATCAAGCGCCCGGTCAACATCGGCAAAGTGGAAAATCGCGGCATCGACTACGACCTGACGCAAAAGATCCGCCTGTTCGACGGCAAGCTGAGCAACCGCCTGGCCGGCACCTACCTGCTGCGCTCGCAATACACCCGTCCGGGTACCAGCGACCAGTGGGAAACCAGCCTGAACCGCTACGGTTCGGACGACGCGGTCAGCTTCCGCCACATCGTCAAGGCCAGCAGCTCGTTTGAAGCGGCGCGCTGGACCCACACCTTGAGCGCCAGCTACCGCAACGGCTACACCGACAAGCCGCAGAACGCCGAGGACTGCGCCGTCACCACCGCCGACGCCGCCCAGGAATGCTACGCCATCACGCTGCAGGTGCCGAGCTACACCACCTTCGACTGGCAGAGCGCGTTCCGGCCGATGAAGAACCTGGAAGTGACGGCCGGCGTGCTGAACCTGTTCGACCGCAATCCGCCCTTCAGCCTGCGCAACACCGGCTCGCACCAGATCGGCTACAACCCGTCCTACTCCAGCGCCATGGGGCGCAGCTTCTACCTGAGCGGCGCCTACAAGTTCTAAGCCCGCCACCGTTGCAATCCCCTCCGCCGCCGGCCCGTCCGGCGGCGTGCCGGCATGGCCGCGCGTCCCACCCTATCCGAATTCATTGCCACACACCAACGACTTTCGCACCGCGTCGTGTCGCGCCGTTGTATTTAAACAAATACTAAGCTTTCACAATTGACAGCCATGGCGCGGCGATGGTTCCATCGCAGCATTGAAAGCGCTTCCACTTCTTTCAACCACCGTCTTACACCACGCATGCCGGCGTATCGGGTGCTGCTGGGAAAGCTTATAAAAAATCACGCTACATTTACTTTTTGGAGTTTGGGCAATGATGAAAGAAACACTGTTAAGCCGTTCCATCCGCAACATCTGCGCCGGCGGCCTGGCCGCCGCCAGCCTGTTGGCGCAGCCGGCCATGGCGCAGGACGCCCCGGCCGAAGGCAAGATGCAACGCATCGAAGTGACCGGCTCGTCGATCAAGCGCCTGGTGTCGGAGACGGCCAACCCGCTGAGCATCATCAAGGCCGACGAGTTCATCAAGCAGGGTCTGACCACCGCCGCCGAGGTGCTCGACCGCATCCCGTCGAACGGTTCCAGCATGGGCGCCGGCAACGCCGTCGGCGGCAACTCCAGCGGCCTGCCCACCGGCGGCCAGGCCTCGGCCGACTTGCGCGGCCTGGGCGGCGACAAGACCCTGGTGCTGCTCAACGGCCGCCGCCTGGCCAACCATCCCTACGACGGCGCCAGCGTCGACCTGAACATCATCCCGATCACCGCGCTCGACCGCGTCGAAGTGCTGCGCGACGGCGCCTCGGCCATCTACGGCACCGACGCCATCGGCGGCGTGATCAACTTCATCACCAAGCGCTCGGTCAACACCACCACCATCACCGGCGAGGTGGTGCGGCCGAAGAAGGACGGCGGCGGCGAGAAGCGGCTCAACCTGTCGAGCGGCATCGGCAATCTGGACAAGGACGGCTGGAACCTGTTCGGCGTGGCCGACTACCACAAGCAAACCGTGCTGACCTCGCAACAACGCGAGTTCTCCAAGACCGGCGTGATCCCCGAGCACGGCGTCTTCCTCACCAGCGGCACCACCTTCCCCGGCAACTACAACGATGCCAAGGCCGGCATCTCGGGCAACCCCGGCTTCGCCAGCGGCTGCCTGCCGCCGCTGTCGGTGCCGCGCGCCGACGGCATTTGCCGCCAGGATTACACGCGGCAGATCGACGATCTGCCGGAACAGGAAACCACCGCCTTCTTCGGCAAGGGCACCTTCAAGCTGGGCGAGGACCACACCGGCTCGATCGAGTTCCTGCACGCCGAGAACAAGGTGATGTCGCGCACCGCGCCGCCGCCGCAGACCGGACTGGAGCTGCCGAAGAGCAGCAAATACTATCCGGGCAACTCGGGCGGCGTGCCGGCCCAACCCGGCCTGTCGGGCGAGCCCTTATCGGTCAATTGGCGGCCAATCGAGGCCGGCCAGCGCCGCATCGACTCCAAGGGCGAGGCCGACCGCCTGGTCGGCTCGCTCGAAGGCGAACTGGCCGGCTGGGACTACAAGACCGGCCTGAGCTACTCGGTCAGCAAGTCGGCGGAGGACTTCACCGGCGGCTATGTCAAGGATTCCTCCTTCGCCGACGGCGTGCGCAACGGCATCCTCAACCCCTTCGGCCTGCAGGACGCCGCCGGCAAGGCCTATCTGGACTCGACCGCCCTGCGCGGCGAGGTGCAGAGCGCCAAGGACACCGTCACCGGCTTCGACCTGAAGGCCAGCCGCGAATTGATGGACCTGCCCGGCGGCAAACTGGCGGTCGCCTTCGGCACCGAGCTGCGCCACCAAAAGGCCGACTTCAACGTCAACCGCGACATCGCCGGCCAGGCCACCAGCTCCGGCCTGTCCGGTTCGCTGTCGAAATCCGGCTCACGCAACATCAAGGCGGTGTTCGGCGAAGTCAACCTGCCGCTGATCAAGGACCTGGAAGTGAGCTTCGCCGCCCGCTTCGATGACTACAGCGACGTCGGCAGCACCACCAACCCGAAACTGGGCCTGCGCTACCAACCGAGCAAGGAAGTGGTGCTGCGCGGTTCGGCCAGCACCGGCTTCCGCGCGCCGACCTTGTTCGAAAAGAACGCGCCGCCGTCGAAGAACGACACCAACAACGAGTACAACGACCCCATCCTGTGCCCGGGCGGCAATTTGGTTTTGCCGCTGGGTAATCCGCTGCGCGACTGCAATCTGCAACAGTTCAAGCTGCAGGGCGGCAACGCCAACCTGAAGCCGGAGAAATCGACCACCTTCGCCTTCGGCGTGGTGCTGGAACCGATCAAGGAAGCGACCTTGACCATCGACTACTGGAACATCCACCTGAAGGACAAGATCGGCGCGCTGCCCGAGGCGACCCTCTACAACCTGGACAACTTCCCCAAATATAAGCTCAAATTCCTGCGCAATGCCGACGGCACGCCCTACGCCGTCGAGGACTTGAACGAGAACCTGGGCGAAGTCAAGACCGACGGCGTCGACCTGAGCCTGATGCTGCGCCTGCCGCGCTCGGAGTACGGCAACTTCACCTTCACCCTGGACGGCACCTACGTCCACAAGTACGACTACCAGAACGAGCGCAACGGTGAGTTCAAGCACAACGTCGGCAACTACGGCGACGACCGTCCGGTGTTCCGCTGGAAGCACAACGCCGCGCTGAACTGGCGCCTGGGCGACTGGAGCGCGACGCTGGCGCAATCCTACAAGTCCTCCTACACCGACCAGAACCCGGCATCGGTACCCAAGCAATTCCACCACGACGTCTCCTCCTACAGCCTGTGGAACCTGTCGGGCAGCTATGCCGGCGTCAAGGGCCTGGTGCTGACGGCCGGCGTCAAGAACCTGCTCGACAAGGAACCGCCGTTCTCCAACCAGGGCACCCTGTTCCAGAAGGGCTACGACCCGCGCTTCACCGACGCGGTCGGCCGTGCCCTGTATCTGCGCGGCAGCTATAGCTTCTAAGCGACGCGCCTGAGGCGCCCGCCCTGCCCGCCCCCGGGGGCCGGCGACGTTCCGTCCGGAACGCCGCCGGCCCCTTTTTTCATGCCCGATCACCCAGACCGGCGATCCGCGCAAGGCCTATTGCAAACCGGGCTCGTCCGAGTGCGGCCTGCTGACCAACGGCAACCCGGCGAGCGGCGCCAACGCGCTCAAGGCCGAGGAATCGAAACAAGCCTCGAATACGTCACGCTCGACTACCAGTTGAAGGCCAACTACGTGAAGAACCTGAGCGTCACGGCCGGCATCAAGAACCTGCTCAAGCAAGGTCCACCTTTCTCGGTGCGCAACTCCGGCGGCGGCAACCAGGTGGGCTACGACGGCCGCTACGCCGCCCCGTTGGGCCGCCAGTTCTACCTGGTGGCCGGCTAGCAGTTCTAAGTCCCCCGACGCCGTCCGCGACGCGCCGCGACGCGTCGTCGAAGCCGACGGCGGCGCGCGGCCCCCCTTGCCCAAACGACCCGGCCGCCGACGCGCCCGGGTCGTTTTTTCTTGCCGTTTCGGCTCATCGGCGGGGCATTTTCCCGCCTCTCGAAACATAAAAACAATATTGATCAATAAGCAGCAATTACTGGCCATTGTCGCAAAAAAGTAACGCGCAGCTGGTGGAAAAATCAAGCAACGGGGGTTTTCCTACTGCACCAACAATGCTCCGTCAAGTCGGATAGTCACCTTACAAACAACTACATATATGATTTTTAAACAAATAAATATCCGCACAATCGCTAAAATACAAAATTAGAGCGCAAACGCACAAACTTGGTGCATAAAAAACTGGCATGGAAACGATGTCAAATACACATCGCCGCAAATTTTCCAGATTGACACCATGGGTGCTGGATGATTTGATAGCCACTTGAAAAAACATTTGCCGTTTTTTCAATGGTGGTGGTTCAAGCACCAAAAAATAACAATAATCGCCCGCGTTCATGGTTTTATATTGGGAGTTCTAAAAATGATGATGGAAACAGTGTTGTCCCGTTCCGTACGCCTGATTTGCGCCAGCGGCTTGGCGCTGGGAATGCATGCGGCATACGCGCAAGAAGTTGCAAAAGAGTCGATCCAACGGGTCGAAATCACCGGTTCGAGTATCAAACGCATTGCCGCCGAGGCATCCCTGCCGGTGCAATCGTTCAGCCAAAAAGACATCCAGCGCAGCGGCGTGACCTCGGTCACCGACTTCATCCAGCAATTGCCAGTGATGCAAGGTTTCACCGTGGCGGCCGATTCGGTCGGCGGCGGCGGCGGCGGCATCACCACCGCCTCCATCCACGATGTGGGCGAGGCCTACACCCTGGTGCTGTTGAACGGCCGCCGCATGGCGCCGGCCACTTCCGGCACCACCATCGACATCAACTCCATCCCGCTGTCGGCCGTTGAGCGCATCGAAGTGCTGACCGACGGCGCCTCGGCGCTGTACGGCGCCGACGCCATCGCCGGCGTGGTCAACTTCATCCTGAAAAAAGGCGCCGCGCCGCTGCAGATCGACGCCAAGTACAGCAAGCCGCAAAGCCCTGGCGCCAAGGACAAGACGGTCAGCATCAGCAAAGGCTTCGGCGACATCGACGAAGACGGCTACTCGGTCTTCCTGGCGGCCAGCCACCAGGAAACCGAACGTCTGAAAGGCTTCCAGCGCGACTTCGCCAAGACCGGCATCATCAACTTCAACGACCCGGTCACCGGCAAGCCGCTGCAGTTCTTCAACGGTTCCTCGCGCTCGATCCCGCCGAACGTCACCATCCGCTACAAGGATGCCGCCAACGCCAACAAATCGGTCAACGTCAACCCTTACCTGCAGATCAACGGCAAGTGCCCGGCCCGCCACGTCGACCTGGGCGACGGTCAGTGCACCTTCGATTACACCAGCTCGGTGGAAATCGCCCCCGAGATCCAGCGCGACAGCTTCTACGGCTCCGGCAGCATCAAGCTGGGCAACAGCGGCTTCAAGGCGTTCACCGACGTTTCGCTGAACGACTCGCACGTCTACGCCAACATCGCCGCCTACCCGGCCGAGTTCTCGCTGGCCAAGGGCACGCCGCTGTTCAACAAATACGTCGCGCCTTACCTGACGGCAGCGCAATTGGCCGGCATGACCTCGGCCACGGTGAAATACCGCCTGCAGGATCTGGGCGGCCGCGCCTACGATTACCAGAGCAAAACCACGCATATCGTCGCCGGTATCGACGGCAACGCCTTCGGCTGGGACGTCAACGGCGCCTTCACCTTCTCGGAAAACAAATCGCCGACCAACTACGTCGGCGGCTTCCCGCTGGCCGACAAGTTCAACGCGGCATTGTCGAACGGCTCGATCGACCCGTTCCCGTACGCGCTGGGTGAAATGCCGTCGGCCATGAAGGACGCGCTGAAGGGCACCCAGTACGTCGGCAACTACAGCAACACCGAGATCAAGATGAAGGGCTTCGACGTGCACGGCTCGCACGACCTGTTCACCTTGCCTGCCGGCAAGTCGCAGATCGCCGTCGGCGCCGACTACCGCACCACCAGCTACTCGGAAAAGGGCAACGCCGCCGTCAGCCATTCGGAAATCCTGTTCGACGACGACCAAGCCTCCTTCGACTACAAGCGCAGCAACAGCGGCGCCTTCTCCGAAGTGCTGGTGCCGGTCATGAAGGACCTGGAAATCACCGGTTCGCTGCGCTATGACCGCGTCAGCAAGCTGACCGACAATCTGAAGGGTGGCAACACCGGCAACGACCAGTCGGCCACCACCTACAAGATCAGCACCCGCTACCAGCCGGTCAAGTCGCTGCTGTTCCGCGCCGCCTACGGCACCGGTTTCAAAGCCGCCAGCATGAAGGAAATCGGTCAGCCGCAGGCCGACTTCGGCGTCACCGGCGGCACCTACAACTGCCCGCTGAGCGCCGCCAACGGTCTGGCCAACCATCCGCTGGCACAGTACTGCGACACCCGCGGTCAATTGGAAGTGTTCAAAGGCGGCAACGCCGACCTGAAGCCGGAAAAATCCAAGCAATACTCGTTCGGCATGGTGTTCGAGCCGGCCGGCGGCTTCAGCGCCAAGCTGGACTTCTGGAACGTCGAGATCCGTGACGCCGTCACCAGCGTCAGCGAGTCGCTGATCGCCAGCCAGCCGAACAAGTACCTGAGCCTGTACACCACCAAGACCAAGGCGTCGACCGGCATCAAGTCGCTGGCCATCATCCTGGCGCCGATCAACATCGGCCGCCAAGAGAACCAGGGTATCGACTATGACCTGATGTACCGTAGCAAGATCGGCGACGGCAAGCTGACCGCCCGTCTGGCCGGCACCTACATGCTCAAGTCGCGCTACACCACGCCGGGCACCAGCGATCAGTGGGAAACCAGCCTGAACGAATACGGCAGCGACGACAAGGTCAGCTTCCGCAACGTTCTGAAGGCTTCGGGCACCTACGAAATCGGCGCCTTCACCCACACCCTGACGGCCAACTACCGCAACGGCTACAAGGACAAGCACCACGACATCGACAACTGCGCCGTCAATACCAATGACGCGGCACAGGATTGCGTCGACGTGCAACTGCAGATCCCGAGCTATACGACCCTGGACTTCCAAACCCAGTACAAGGTCATGCAGAACTTCGAGCTGACCGCCGGCATCAACAACCTGGCCGACCGCACCCCGCCGCTGTCGCTGCGCAACACCGGCTCGCACCAGCTGGGCTACGATCCGCGCTACGCCAGCGCGGTCGGTCGCACCTTCTACCTGAGCGGCTCGTACAAGTTCTAAGCACTTGACGCTTGAGTAAAAAAACCCGCCGGTTCGCACCGGCGGGTTTTTTTTTCTTGCCGGGCGCGGCGCCGAGGACTGGGCACCGGCCGCGGCGGCGCCTAGTCCTCGGCGCGCAGGCGGCGCTGGCGCACGGCGGCGGCCAGGCCTTGCAGCACTTGCACGCTGCTGTCCCAGTCGATGCAACCGTCGGTGACCGACTGGCCGTAGACCAATTCCTTGCCCGGCACCAAATCCTGGCGGCCGGCCACCAGGTGCGACTCGATCATCACGCCGACGATGCGCTGGTCGCCGCCGGCCACCTGGGCGGCGATGTCGGCGCACACCGGCACCTGGTTTTCCGGCTTCTTCGAGCTATTCGCGTGCGAGGCGTCGATCATCAGGCGCGCCGCCAGGCCCTGCGCGGCGATCGCCTTGCAAGCCTCGTCGACGCTGGCCGCGTCGTAGTTCGGCGCCTTGCCGCCGCGCAGGATGATGTGGCAATCCTCGTTGCCGTTGGTCGACACGATGGCCGAGTGACCGCCCTTGGTGACCGAGAGGAAATGGTGGGGCTGCGAGGACGCCTTGATCGCCTCGACGGCGATCTTGACATTGCCGTCCGTGCCGTTCTTGAAACCGACCGGACAGGACAGTCCCGAGGCCAGCTCGCGGTGCACCTGCGACTCGGTGGTGCGGGCGCCGATCGCGCCCCAGCTGATCAGGTCGGCGACGTATTGCGGGCTGATCACGTCGAGGAATTCGGTGCCGGCCGGCAAACCCAGGTCGTTGATATTGCGTAACAGCTCGCGCGCCATGCGCAGGCCGTCGTTGATGCGGAAACTGTTGTCCATATACGGATCGTTGATCAAGCCCTTCCAACCCACCGTGGTGCGCGGCTTTTCGAAGTAGACGCGCATGACGATTTCCAGCTCGCCGGCCAGTTCGCGGCGCAGCTTGACCAGACGGTGGGCGTATTCCATCGCCGCCTTCGGATCGTGGATGGAGCAAGGGCCGACCACCACCATCAAGCGGTCGTCCTGGCCATGCAGGATACGGTGCAGCGCGATGCGGGCGCCGGCAGCGGTCTGCTCGGCCTGCTCGGTGCACGCGAACTCGCGGATCAGATGCGCTGGCGGAGTCAGTTCCTTCATTTCACGGATACGCAAGTCGTCGGTACGGGGCATACTGTTTCTCCTAAGTCGAACTATTGGTAGGGATAAAAAAAACCGCCATCACTGGCGGTTTTTAGGAATCTGCTGGGAGCTCGTTGTGCTGCTACGTGAACCGGCCGCTACTCCACCGCCTTGAGGTTGGAATTGCTAAAGTAAAAATAGCCGGTAAAGAAAATGAAGCTGTGCATGATCGCGTCCGTAAGTGTTGGAATGACTATAACAACACTAGCCCGAACTTGGCAAGCATTTACTTCGACTTCACGCCAGTTTGCCGCTCGGGGCCGGTTTCGCCCGGCGCCGCCCGTCGCCCGCGAGCAGGGCCTCACAGCACCTCCAGGTAGACGCGTTGGATCACATTGTGGTGGTAACCGACGGGATTGAAGACCAGCTGCTCGGCCTGGCCGGCGCCGGCGCGGTTGACGGCGCGCGCCATCAGCACCAGCGAACCGGGCGCGCCGGGCCGCAGCGCCAGGGTGAAGACGCGGAAGGAAAAGCGGCCCAGGTCCGGCCCCAGCCGGGCCGCGCGCCAAGTCGCCCCCAGGTCGGCCGACACCTCGACCAGCGCGATGCCGGCGCCGCCGTCCCAGGCGATGCCGGCCACCTTGATCGGCCTGCCGCGGGCGCAGCGCTGGCCGCTGCGCGGCGCGGTGATCAGGGAATTCACCAGCAGCGTGGTGACCGGCTCGTCGTCCCGGCCGACCTGGGAGGCGAAACGGGGGGTGTCGAACTTGCCCAGCGGCAAGCGGTAGGCCGTGTTCATCCAGAAACCGTCCTCGGCCCGGTTCAGCACGCGGATCGCCACCAGTTGCTTGACCCAATAAGTCGCGCTCCAGCCCGCCACCACCAGGCGCACCGGGTAGCCGTTCCAGCGCGGCAGCGGCTGGCCGTTCATCTCGAAGGCCAGCAGGGTGTTCTCGTCCAGGGCCACGGCCAGCGGCAGCGATTTGACGTAATCGGCTGTCTGTTCCAGCACGGCATGGTCGGCGCCGCCGAAGGCCACCTCCAGCGCCTCCGGCAGCAGGCCGGCGGCGGCCAGCACGTCGCGCAGGCGCACGCCGCGCCAGCGCGCATTGCCCATCGCGCCGACGCCCCACTGAAGACCCGGCACACGGGGCTGGAACAGGCTGCGGCGGTTGCCGGCGCACTGGCAGACGGCGGTGATCTCGCACAGCGGGAAGTCGCGGCGCAACTGCGCCAAGGTGAAATGCGCGGCGCGCGCGGCGCCCTCGCCGCCCACACTGAGCGACCAGTCGGCCGCCTTGGTCCGGGCAATCCCGGTCAGGTGGTTGCGCACGAAAAAGGCCCGGTTGGATGTGATAGCCGTGCGGAAATATTCGACCGGGGTTTCGAAGTTGGCCGGGCGATAGGTCTGGCTGATCAGCGGCAGCTTGCCCGGCAGGGCGAAGCGGCGCCGCTCCTGCGGGGCGCCCTCGGGCGGCTCGGCCAAGCCCGGCGCGGCGGCAACGCCGGACCGCCCGGCCGGCGCGCGCAACGGCGCCACCGTGGCCGGGACGCCGGCCGCCGCCCGGCCCGGCAGGCCGCGCCGCGCCGGATGCTCCACGGCGCGCTGCGCCGACCGCTTCAAAGCCCGTTGCAAGGACAGTTTCATCGCGCCTCCCGGTGGCTACGGCAAGCTGTCGATTCTACGCCGTCAACATAACTGGACGGCAAGATAGACATAAAAAAAAGTAATAAAGACAAGCGTTGCAGACAAGAGCGCAACCGCCCGCGCGAAAAAAAACCGCCCTGGCGGGCGGTTCGGTGCGGCCGGGACGGCTGCCTCAGGCGGTGCCGCCGACGGTGACGCCGTCGATGCGCAGGGTCGGCTGGCCGACGCCGACCGGCACGCTTTGGCCTTCCTTGCCGCAAACGCCAACGCCCGGGTCGAGGCGCATGTCGTTGCCGATCATCGAGACGCGGTTGAGCACGTCGGGGCCGTTGCCGATCAGGGTGGCGCCCTTGACCGGGTAGGTCACCTTGCCGTTCTCGATCATATAGGCCTCGCTGGCCGAGAAGACGAACTTGCCGTTGGTGATGTCGACCTGGCCGCCGCCGAAGTTGACCGCGTACAGGCCGTTCTTCACCGAGGCGAGGATTTCGGCCGGGTCCTTGTCGCCGGCCAGCATGTAGGTGTTGGTCATGCGCGGCATCGGCAGGTGGGCGAACGATTCGCGCCGCGCGTTGCCGGTCACCGGCATCTTCATCAGGCGGGCATTCATGGTGTCCTGGATGTAGCCCTTCAGGATGCCGTCCTCGATCAGCGTGGTGCACTGGGTCGGGTTGCCCTCGTCGTCCATGTTCAGCGAACCGCGGCGGTCCGGCAGGGTGCCGTCGTCGACCACGGTGACGCCCTTGGCGGCGACGCGCTCGCCGATGCGGCCGGAGAAGGCCGACGAGCCCTTGCGGTTGAAATCGCCCTCCAGGCCGTGGCCGATCGCCTCGTGCAGCAGGATGCCGGGCCAGCCCGGTCCCAGCACGATGGTCATCGGCCCGGCCGGAGCCGGCCGCGCGTCCAGGTTGACCAGCGCGCTGTTGACCGCCTCGGTGGCGTACTGTTCGAGCAGGGCGTCGCTGAAGTAGGCGTAATCGAAGCGCCCGCCGCCGCCGGACGACCCCATCTCGCGGCGGCCGTCCTGTTCGACGATGACGGTCAGCGAGACGCGCACCAGCGGCCGGATGTCGGCCGCCAGCACGCCGTCGCTGCGCGCCACCAGCACCACGTCGTATTCACCGGCCAGGCCGGCCATCACCTGCACCACGCGCGGATCCTTGGCGCGGGCCATTTTTTCCACCCGTTCGAGCAACTTGACCTTGGCGGTGGCGTCGAGCGAGGCCAGCGGGTCGTGCGGCAGGTACAGCGCGCGGCCGCCCTGCTGCTGCATGGCGCCGGCGACCTTGATCTTGCCGGCGCCGGAGCGGCCGATGGTGCGGGTGGCGGCGGCGGCGTCGAGCAGCGCGCTCTCCGAAATCTCGTCGGAATAGGCGAAGGCGGTCTTGTCGCCGGAGATGGCGCGCACGCCGACCCCCTGGTCGATCGAGAAGCTGCCGGTCTTGACGATGCCCTCTTCCAGGCTCCAGCCCTCGTTCTTGGTGAACTGGAAGTACAGGTCGGCGTAGTCGACCTTGTGGGTGAACATGCTGCCGAGCGCCTTGAGCAGCTTGGCTTCGTCCAGGCCGAACGGCGTCAGCAGCAGTTCGCGCGCGACGGCCAGGGTGGAGAGGTTGGGTTCAAATGGAGTCATGGTAGGGTTCTTCAGTGTCGGTTCTTGGCTTGGATGCCATTGTAGTGGATGGCCGGCGCGGCGTCTTCACATGGTGCGATGTTTCAGCGCCGGCAGGCTGCTGCGCACGCCGGCCGTGAAGGCCGGATCGAGTTCGCCGCAGACCACGCCCTCGCCCTCGGCCAGCACAGCCTTGACCTCGCCCCAGGGGTCGATCAGCATGCTGTGGCCCCAAGTGCGCCGGCCGTTCTGGTGCAGGCCGCCCTGCGCCGCCGCCAGCACATAGCACTGGTTCTCGATGGCGCGGGCGCGCAACAGCACCTCCCAGTGCGCCCGGCCGGTGGTGTGGGTGAAGGCGGCCGGCACCACGATCAGCTCGACCGGCCCCATGGCGCGGTACAGCTCGGGGAAGCGCAGGTCGTAGCAAACCGACAGGCCAACCTTGCCGAAGTCGGTCTCGACCGTGCCGATGCCGGCGCCGGCGACGATGGTCTTGCTTTCGTC
The DNA here is from genome assembly GCF_016461825.1 of Rugamonas violacea. GTDB lineage: Bacteria > Pseudomonadota > Gammaproteobacteria > Burkholderiales > Burkholderiaceae_D > Rugamonas. The sequence goes on from NZ_JAEMNU010000149.1 coordinate 44,269, forward strand.
ATAGGACTCGCCGTCCTTGGAAAAGCCGAACAGGTGGATCTTGTCGTAGCGGCCGACGTGGCGGCCCTGCGGGTCGTAGACCAGGGTGGTGTTGACCACCTTGCCGTCCTGGTCGCTGGCCAGCGGCAAGGTGCCGCCGATCAGCCAGACACCGTGCTGGCGCGCCATGCCGGCCATGAAATCCTGGATCGGGCCGCTGCCCAGCGGCTCGGCGTGGGCCACCTTGTCGCTGTCGGACAGGCCCATGATGGCCCAGTACTCGGGCAGCAGCAACAGCTTGGCGCCCTGTGCGGCGGCCTGGCCGATCAGCCGGCGCGCGCTGGCGAGGTTGTCCGCCACCGAGGGCGAGGAAATCATTTGGATTGCGGCGATTGGGGTCATAAAGCGGTCCTGTTCGATGGGCGGTTTATTCGGCTGTTCTTATGGGCGGTTTTTATCGGCTGTTCTTATATGTGGCGCGGCGGCGCGGCGGCTAATTGCCGGCCTTCGGCGCGGCCTCCAATTTACCACCTTCCAGCTTGGTCACCACCGGCGCCTTCCACGGTCCGGTGATCTGCATCTGGTAGGTCAGCGCCTTCATCACCGGCGCGCTGAGGAACAGCTGGGCGAGGAAGCTACCGATGCCGATCACCGGGTTGACCGCCAGCGCATAGACCAGCGGCGCGGTGCCCAGGTTGACCTGGGGAATCACCACGACGTGCAGATTGGTGGTCTCGTTGGCGATGTCGGCGGTGCCGTCCATCAACACGGTGGCGGCCACGCCGTGCATCTTCAGGTTGTCGGTCTTGACGATGCCGTGGTTGATGGCGGCGTTGGCGGTGATGCCGTCGAAGGCCAGGCCCTCGGAGAAGACATCGTGGAAGTCGAGCTTGAGCAGGCGCGGCAGGGCTTGCAGGCTGAGCACGCCGAGCAGCTTGGCGGCGCCCGGGTCTTGCTTGAGGAACTGGCCCTTCTCGACGTTCAGGCTGATCTGGCCGGACAGGCTGGGGATGTCGAAGGAGTACGGCAGGCCCTTCCAGGCGATGTCGCCGTTGAGCTTGCCCTTGCCGTTGCGCAGCGTGCCGGCGAAGCCGAAACGGTCGAGCAGCTTGCCGGCGTCGTTGATGTCGAGCACGAAGTTCAGGCTGCTGTTCTGCACGCCGTCCCGGCCGAGCCACTTGCCGGTGCCCCTCAACTCGCCGTCGGCGTTACTCAGCGACAACTTGTTGACGCGCCAGTCGCGCGCGCCGGTGTTCAGCACATTGTTCAGCGCGTTGCTGGCCTGCAGTTCCAGCCGGCCGAGCGGCTTGTTGAACAGCTCGAAGCGCTCGACGACGATGTCGAGCGCCGGGATGGTGGCCACCGCGCTCTTGCCGTCGAGCAGCTCCTTGACGTCGTCGGCGGCCGACTCGGGGATGATCAGCGAGGACAGCCGCGCCGTCACCTTGCCCAGGCCGACGCCGCTGGGCGACTCGTTCCAGGTCAGGTAGCCGGAGGCCTGGGTGGCGTCGATGTTGGCCTGCCACATGCCCTTCTGGTGGCTGGCGCCGAGCACCACGTTCTCCAGCTTGCGCTCGCCGATCAGCAGCTCGCCGGCGCGCACCGCGATGCTGTCGGCCAGGACGTACTGGGCGATGTCGGCGGCCTCGGCGGCGCCGGCCCTGGCCGGTTCCGCCTTGCCCGCCACTTCGGCGCCGAAGTCCAGCCAGTTGTCGACGTTGAGCGAACGCAGGCTCAGCGACATGGCCATGCCGCTGTCCGGCTCGGGCGCCGGGGTGTTGACGCCGATGCCGCCACGGCTCAGCCGCCACGGCGTCTTGCCCTGCTTCTGCCGCTGGTAGCGCGCCGAAATATTGCCGCCCAGCGCGACGCGGATCTCGTCGCGCATCAGCCCGGCCTCATTGGCGCCGCCGCCGCTGAGCACGAAGTGCAGCGGCAAGGGATCGGCCGGCGCCTTGCGCAGCGGCGCCGGCAGGTCCAGGCCGAGACCGGCCAGGGTCGAGTCGACCGTCACCGTCACCTGGTGCTCGCGCGCCGTCACCAGGCCGCTGTAGCGGGTGGCGCCGGAGAAATGGCCGGCCAGCCGCTGCATCATCGGCGACGGGTAGTTCTTGCGGAAGCCGTCGGCGGTGAGGCTGCCGGCCAGCTTGACGGCGATGCTGTTGTCGCGCTGGCTGCCGCCGGAGATGGCCACCGGGCCGCCGAGGAAATAGCCGGACAGCGCGTTCAGGTTGACGCCGTGTTCGTTGAACTCGATCTTGCCCTGCGAGGCCAGGACCGGCGGCAGATCGTTGAACAACACGATGTCGTTGCCGGCCAGTTGCAGACTGCCCTGCACCTTCGATTCGATCAGGTGGCTCAGCGGCAGGTGCAGCTTCAGGCCCAGCCTGGCGTTGCCGCTGGCCAGGGTCTCGTCGGTGAAGTGGGCGATCCATTCCAGCACCGGGCTGGCCACCACGTATTTGAGGAATTCCTGCATCGGGCCGGCGGCGGCGCCGTCGATGTCGAGCACCATGTCGTGCACGCCCAGGTCGGGGATCACCGCCTTCACGCCGCTCAGCGCGACGCCGCCGGTGGTGGCGGTGTCGCCGCGAATTTCCATGCGGGTGCGCTCGAACACGAAGCTGCCCTTGATATGCTCGGCCTGCGGCCACAGCGGCGCCTTGCCGTCGGCGGCGAACTGGCCGGGCGCGTAGTTCAGCTTGCCATCCTCCAAACGCCCGGCGACGCGGAACTCGCCGCGCGCGCGCTCGGCCGGGGTGTCGCCGCGGAAAGGGAAGTGGGCCAGGTCGCCGCGCAGGCGCAGCGCGACGTCCTGCGCCACGCCGCCCTCGAGCGCGCCGCTGAGCCAGTGGCGCAGCTCGTGCGGGGTCTGCAGCGGCAGGTAGCGGTCGATCTTGTTCAGCTCGAAGCCGTTCAGGCGGCCACTGAAGTCGGCCACGCCGGCGCCCTTGCCGCCCAGCGGCAGGCGGTGGCTGCCGCTGAGCGAACCGCTCAGGCCCTGCTGGACGAAATCCATCGCGTCGAGCTGGAGCAGCAGCGCCTCCTTGCCCTCGAAGGACCAGCGGGCGCGCAGCGCCAGCTTGTCGAAGGGCATGTCCGCCTCGCTGAAATAGGCCGGCAGACGCAACACCAGTTGCTGCGAGTCCAGGTTCAGGCTGCCGCCCTGCTCGCTGGCGTCGATGCTGCCGCTCAGATTGTCGAAGCCGGGCATGGCCGGCGTGCCGGCGACGGCCGGCGTCTTGGCCGACTTCGCCTGCGCCGGGCGGGCCGCCAGCGGCTGCAGGCCGAGGCCGTCGAGGCGGCCCTTGACGCGGTAGCTGCGCAGCGCCGGCCAACTGCCGCTCCACTCGGCGGCGACGTCGAGCAAGCGGCCGCGCGGCGCCAACTCGGCCAGCAAGCCGCGCTGCTGCTCGGCGAGCGGCAGCTTGTCGGCCAGGCTGGCCAGGGTTTGCAGGTCGAGCACGCTGGCGCTCAGCTCGGTGCGGGCCGGCTTGCTCGGGCTGGCGGCGATGTAGCGCTCGGTCAAGGTGGTCGGCGCCATCGCGATGCCGTCGCGGGTGGTCAGCGAGAAATCGTTCAGGCTGACGCTGTGGCCGCGCGCGCCGAAGGTCGGCTTGCCGCTGGGCTGGCCGCCGCTGGGCGCCGCCGCGATCTCTTCCTTGGCCGCGACGCGGCCCTGCACGCGCAGCAGGTCGAGCGGCGGCACGTCCTGGCCCAGCACGGCGGCCAGGTCGACCAGGCCGACGTCGGCGGTGAAGCCGGCCAGGCGGGCGTGGTCAAGGCTGAGCCAGGCGCGCAGCGAGCCCCGGCCCGAGCGCAGGTCGAGCGGATAGTCGAGATAGGTTTTCCACGCCGCCAGGTCGGCGTCGCGCAGGTCGGCGTACAACTCGCCCTTCCACAGCGCCACGTCGGACAGGCGCTTGGCGAAGGCCGGGTGGACGAAGTCGGCGCGCACATCGAGCGGCGCGCTGAGCGCGGCCGGCGGCGTCGCCTGCAGGGCGAACTGGTGGCGCCGCCATTGGTTGCGCAGCACCAGGCGCAGGTTTTGCAAGGTCAGCGGCGCGGCGCCGCGCTGCCGGTCGGTCCAGTCCAGCCGGCCCTCGCGGATGACGATCTCGCGCTGCGACAACAGCCAGTCGGCGCCCTTGCCGTCGCCCGGCTTGGCCGGGTCGAAATACATCCCGGCGGCGTACAGCTTGCCGTCGGCCTCGCGCCGCACGTCGAGCTGGGGACGGATCAGTTCGAGCGAATCGAAACGCACGTCGGCCGCCAGCACGCTCCACCACGACAGGGTGGCCGAGACGCTCGGCAGGCTCAGCACTTGATTGCCCCGGGCATCGCGCAACACCACGTCGCCGAGGAAGAGATTGGGCCGCAGCCCGGTCCACGAGGCGTAGACGCGGGCGATGCTGACCGGGTTGCCGACGGCGCGGCTGGCCAGCCGTTCGATGTCGCCCTTGTAATGGTCGATATTCGGCAACACGGCATAGCGCAGGCTGAGGAACAGCACGGCGAAGAGGAAATACAGCAGCAGCACCAGCTTGACGCAGAAACCCAGCACGTGGTGGGTGGCCAGGTTGCACACCCGATAGGCGGCACGCAGCCGGTGCCAGCGCTGGGCCAATGGTCCCTCGTCTGTCACGCTGGTCGGTTCCGGTTTTTGCATCAATAAGCTAATAAATCAGGCCCGGCGTAAAATAAATCGCTAAAATCAATAGCGCACTTGCATCCAAGCAATGGCCCTCGGACTGCGGTGGTGCCGGGGTGCAAGCGTTTTCAGCCTGCGCGGCAATTTTACCGCATACCCGGTGCAATCCCGCGCCCACGATGTGTTATGTGTTCTTTCCGGATTCCATGAGCCCCACCCCGCCCATTTCCCTGACCTCCGCCTCCCGTTTCTACCAGCGCTGGCTGGCCGCCGCGCCCGGGCGCGCCGCCAAGTCCGATGAATTGGCGCAATTATCGCTTGCCCAGCTGAATTTTGCTGACTATTTGGCAAAGGAGGCCGAGGGCGGCCTGCCCCTGGGCCGGGCCATGCGCCGGCTGCGCAATCTGCTGGTGTGCGGCCTGATCCGCCGCGACCTGGAGGGCCGCGCCGACCTGGCCGAGGTGGTGACGACCATGACCCGCTTCGCCGACTTCGCCGTGCAGAGCCACCTGGCCGAGCTGGAGGCCGAGATGACGGCGGCCCACGGCGCGCCGATCGGCCACGAGTCGGGCCGGCTGCAACAGCTGATCGTGCTGGGCATGGGCAAGCAGGGCGGCGGCGAACTCAACGTGTCGTCCGACATCGACCTGATCTTCGTCTACCCGGAAGACGGCGACACCGCCGCCGGGCCGGGCCAGCGCGGCCTGTCCAACCACGAGTACTTCGTCCGCCTGGGCAAGAAGCTGATCGCCGCGCTGGCCGAGATCACCGAGGACGGCTTCACCTTCCGCGTCGACATGGCGCTGCGGCCGAACGGCGGCTCCGGCCCGCTGGCCGCCAGCCTGAACATGGTCGAGCGCTACCTGATCGTCCAGGGCCGCGAATGGGAGCGCTACGCCTGGGTCAAGGCGCGCGCCGTCAGCGGCGCCGCCGAGGACATCGCCGCGCTCGACGCCATCGTGCGCCCCTTCGTGTTCCGCCGCTACCTCGACTTCGGCGTCATCGACGCCATCCGCAACATGCACGCGCAGATCCGCGCCGAGGTCAACCGCCAGGAGCGGCTGCACCCGGACCGCAGCAACAACGTCAAGCTGGGCCGTGGCGGCATCCGCGAAATCGAGTTCCTGGCCCAGGTGTTCCAGCTCATCCGTGGCGGCCGCGACGCCGACCTGCGCGACCGCTCGACCCGCGCCACCTTGCGCACCATCGCCGACAAATCCCTGCTAAGCCACGCCATCGTCTATCAACTGCTGGCTTCCTACACCTTCCTGCGCAACCTGGAGCACCGCCTGCAATACCTCGACGACGCCCAGACGCACACCCTGCCGGCCAACGAGGACGACCGCCTGCTGGTGGCGCGCATGATGGGCCTGGCCGACACCGCCAGCCTGCTGGCGCAGATCGAGGCCCACCGCAGCTTCGTCGCCGGCCAGTTCGACGAGATGTTCGCCGACAAGAGCGCCGCCGCCGACGGCGACATCGACCCCGGTTCCAGCAACGAGTGCGCCGATCCCGACAACCGCGAAGCCATCGAGGCGCGCTTCGCCGCCCTCGGCTTCGCCGACCCGGCCGGCGCCGCCAAGCGCCTGATCACCACTTGGCAGGCGCCGCGCCTGCAGTCGATGCCCGAGGCCAGCCGCAACCGCCTGCTGGCCCTGGTCAACACGGCGCTGCCGCTGATCGCCCGTTGCAGCGCCGAGTCCAGCGGCGCCAGCGCCCAGGCCACGCTGGGCCGCCTGCTCGACTTCTTCGAGGCGATCGCCCGCCGCTCGGCCTACCTGTCGCTGCTGACCGAATACCCGCACACCTTGGAGCGGGTGATCCGCATGATGTGCGCCAGCGGCTGGGCCGCCACCTTCCTCAGCCAGCACCCGATCCTGCTCGACGAGCTGCTCGACGACCGCGTGCGCAACGCCGTGTTCGACCAGGCCGCGCTGGCGCTCGACCTGGAACGCCAGCTCGACGGCGCCGCCGGCGACACCGAGCGGCAGATGGACATCCTGCGCGAGGTCCACCACGCCCAGTTGTTCCACCTGCTGGCGCAGGACCTGGCCGGCGACCTGACGGTGGAAAAGCTGGCCGACCACCTGTCGGCGCTGGCCGACACCATCGTCGCCGCCACCGTCCAGGCGGTCTGGCGCACGGTGGCGACGCGCCACCGCGAGGTGCCGCGCTTCGCCGTGATCGCCTACGGCAAGCTGGGCGGCAAGGAACTGGGCTACGTCTCCGACCTCGACGTGATCTTCCTGTTCGACGACGACGACCAGGACGCGCCGGGCCAATACGCCAAGCTGGCGCAGCGCTTCATCACCTGGATGACCTCGCACACCTCGGCCGGCATCCTGTTCGACATCGACACCGCGCTGCGGCCGGACGGCGCCAGCGGCATGCTGGTCTCCAGCGTCGCCGCCTTCGAACGCTACCAGAACGACGCCGCCTGGATGTGGGAGCACCAGGCGCTGACCCGGGCCCGCTTCTGCGCCGGCGACACCGCCATCGGCGAACGCTTCGAACAGATCCGCCAGCAGGTGCTGCGCAAGCGGCGCCCGCTGGACGGCGGACTGAAGCGCGAGGTGCTGGCCATGCGGCAAAAGATGGCCCAGGCCCACGCCCACCGCTCCGAGCTGTTCGACCTCAAGCAGGACGCCGGCGGGATGATCGACATCGAGTTCATCGTCCAATATCTGGTGTTGCAATATGCCGCCAACTACCCGCAACTCACGGCGAACTACGGCAATATCGCCCTGTTGAAGATGTGCGGCGAGCTCGCCCTGATCGCCCCGAGCTTGGCCGCCGGGGTCGGCGACGCCTACCGCCAGCTGCGCCGCCTGCAACACCAATTGCGCCTGCAGGGCCAGGATCTGGCCCGCGTCGACCCGGCGCTGGTGGCGACGCACGCGGCCCAGGTGCGCCAACTGTGGTTGAGCATCTTCGAACAGGACGTTGCCATTTAACAACAGTGGAAATATATCAATGCGAGTAATATTTGCCGTAGGGAAAAGAAGCGCGTCGCGCCGGCCCGCCACCACCCACTTACACCATTGATATTTGCCAGGAGACGGACATGAAAGCAGTATTCGGCGCGCTTGCCATCAGCTTCAGTATGCTCACCCTGCCACTGGCGGCCTCGGCCGCCGACAAGGGCTCGGCCGACGAGGCCGTCGCGATGGTCAAGAAGGCCGCCGCCCTGATCAAGTCGGACGGCAAGGACAAGGCTTTCGCCGCCTTCTCCGACACCGGCAACACCACCTTTCACGACCGCGACCTGTACATCTACGTCTACGACCTGAACGGCGTGGCCCTGGCCCACGGCAACAATCCCAAGATGGTCGGCAAGCCGCTGATCGGCCTCAAGGACAACGAGGGCAAGGCGATGATCAAGGAAATGATCGATCTGGCCAAGGCCAAGGGCAAGGGTTGGGTCGAGTTCAAATGGCCGAATCCGGTGACCAAGGCGGTCGAGGCCAAGGCCGGCTACGTCGAGAAGGTCGACGACATGCTGGTCGGCTCGGGCATCTACAAGTAATCCCACAGGCCGGCGGCGCGGCCTGCCATCCGGAGGCCGCCGCATGCCCCTGCACTATATATCCAGCCTGAGCAGTCGGCGCCGCAACCGCCGCTCCGATCTGCATCTGGGCTGCCTGCTGGCTTTTGTCGCCGGTGCCGTCAACGCCGGCGGTTTCCTGGCGATCGGTCGCTACACCTCACACATGACCGGCATCGTCTCCAGCATGGCCGACGAGTTGGCACTGGGCCACCTCAGCTTGGTGCTGGCCGCGCTGGCCGCCTGGCTGGCGTTTCTGGCCGGCGCCGCCAGCACCGCCCTGATGGTCAACTGGGCCAGGCGCAAACACCTGCGCAGCGAATACGCGCTCAGCCTGATGGTCGAGGCCAGCCTGTTGCTGCTGTTCGGCCTCGCCGGCAGCTTTTTATCCGCGCTCGGCGACATTCTCGCACCGGTGACGGTTTTATTATTGTGCTTTATTATGGGGCTGCAGAACGCCATTATCACCAAGGCCTCCGGCGCCACCATCCGCACCACCCATATCACCGGCTTATCCACCGATGTCGGCATAGAACTGGGTAAGCTCATATATTATAACCATCTGCAATTACCCGATTTACAGGTGCGTGCCAACCACCTTAAATTGCGCGCCCATGGATTATTGATCGGCTTCTTCTTCATTGGCGGCGTCAGCGGCGCCCTGGGTTTTAAGCACATTGGTTTCTCCGCCACGATATTCCCCGCCGCCTTATTGGCCGTGATGGCCGCCGGCCCGATATTCCACGATCTGCGCCTGCGCTGGCGGCTGAAACGCCAGCGTTCCTGAGGCCGCCCCGGCCCACCGCCGCGCGCTCCCCCGGCGGCCTCCCCAACGACCTCTCCCGTACCACCCGGGTATTTGCTTGCCTAGACAAATGGCAAAGCGCAGACGCGTTTTTGCGCCTTCCACATGCCAATTTTTGGCGTGTACAAGCAACAATTTGGCTTATCAGTCATGCCCCGCCGGCACCGCAAGGAAACGGCACGGCGCGCCGGCAAGCCGCGCGGGAGGCGACAAGATAATATTTCGGCGGAAATGACGGCAAGCTGCGGCGCGGTTTCAATAGCAACTTTTATATTGCCCTCCACTCGCCTGCGCAGGCCGGCCGAGTGAGCAAAGAATATTGCCCAATCAAATATTTTGTGATTTTTCGAGCAATATCGCGACCATCCAATAACGGCCACCTCGAAAACCGTCATTCCCGCGCACGCGGGAATCTATACCCCGCATCTCCATTGGCTCAGCATGGGTTCCCGCCTACGCGGTCCGCCGATGCGGAACGACAACTTGGTGGTTTTTCGAAGTGCCCTGACGCGCCGCATGGTGGAATTTTTCGCCGCCGCTCCATCCAATTCCGTCGCCTCGGCATATTCGATGGATGTGTGTGAACTTCGTGGACGATATTCTTCTTCTTTGAATAGTCGCGCACCATGCCGCAGTCGTAACAACCCCACCGACCGCGACATCCGGAGATAAAAACGGCATGGCGGATTGGCATCGGCACATGCTGATAAAAGGTGGTGTGAGCTGTCGCCCGCCCTGCGCCCGCGCGCCGCCCGCCAAGAAAATTACAAATAACTCAATGCAATAAAATTACTGTTGCTTTTTCGCGAATATTGGTTTTTTATATTTACAGCCCCATCCACGCTCGGTACAGTGCATCGTTAAAAAAAATTTTAACAACAATAGCAAAAAATACTCTACACATCTTTGAGGAGTTTGGGAATGATGAAGGAAACGGTTTTGGCACGCTCGGTCCGCATGATCTGCGTCGGCGGCGTTGCACTGAGCATGCAGGCGGCATTCGCACAAGAAGCCCCGCAGGCGATTCAAAAAGTCCAGGTGACCGGCTCGCGCCTGCTGAGCCCGAACGCCGACTCGGCCACCCCGCTGCAGATCCTGAGCTCGGCCGACATCGCCGCGTCCGGCGCCACCAACTTGCAAGAGTTGCTGCAAAAAAACCCAACCATGGGCACGCCCACGCTGAGCCGCAACAACTCGAACTTCCTGACCTCGGGCGGCGGCGTCACCACCGTCAACCTGCGCAACCTCGGCGATGAACGCACCCTGGTGCTGGTCAACGGCCGCCGCTTCGTCTCCGGCGTGCCCGGCAGCAGCGCCGTCGACCTGAACACCATCCCGACCGACTTCATCGAGCGCGTCGAACTGCTGACCGGCGGCGCCTCGGCGACCTACGGTTCGGACGCCGTCGCCGGTGTCGTCAACATCATTCTCAAACGCAACTTCAACGGCGTCGCCTTCGACGCGCAGACCGGCCGCAGCTCGGAAGGCGACGATTTCAAGAAAAAACTCTCGCTGACCTTCGGCACCAGCAGCGCCGACGGCGCCAGCAACGTCATGGGCCACCTGGGCTACTCCAAGCAAGGCGCGGTGTTCTCGCGCGACCGCGCCGCCTCGGCGGTCGACCAGTTCACCTCGGTCGAAGACGGCGACCCGTCCGGCGTCTTCAAGCCGACCCGTCCGTTCTACTCCAGCTACATTCCGGCCGGCACCTTCTTCCATGACACCGGCAAGTTCACCTACGACGCCGCCGGCAACGTCATCCCGGTCGACACCAACGGCGCCAAGGGCGCGCCGACCGGCTTCAATCGCTCGGCCTATCGCACCATCGCCGTACCGACCGAACGCTTCCTGATCGCCACCACGGGCAACCACACGTTCAACGACAATGTCAGCGCCTATTTCGAGGGTAATTTCGCCTCGACCAAGACGCGCACCGCGACCGAACCGTTCGCCTTGAAGTCGGGCGACATCTACAAAGCCACCGGCGGCCAGGTGCCGGCCGAAATGCTGATCGGCGGCCAGAAGGGCGCCATCATGCGCAACCCGCTGGTGCCGCAGTACCTGTTCGACCGCATCACCGACAACGACGGCGACGGCCTGCGCGACTACAGCTTCACCCGCCGCATGTCCGAAGTGGGCCTGCGCACCTCGGGCGCCGAACGCGACACCTTCCGCATCGCCACCGGCCTGAAAGGCACGGTCAAGGACTGGAACTACGATACCTATATCGTCTACGGCAAGACCAAGGAATCGCAGGGTTCGACCGGCCAGGTCAACGTGCTGAACTTCCGCAACGCCCTCGAGGCCGTGACCGACGTCAACGACGACAACCACAACAACAGCACCACCGACGTGATCTGCGCCGACGCCAACGCCCGCGCCCTCGGTTGCGTTCCGGCCAATATCTTCGGCGCCGGCAAAATCAGCCCGGAAGCGCTGAAATACATCATCGCGCCGTCCTCGCTGGAAACGGCCGTCACCCAGAAACTGGCCGGCGGTTCGATCAGCGGCGAGATCTTCGATCTGCCGGCCGGCAAGGTCGGCCTGGCCGTCGGCTTCGAATGGCGCGAGGAAACGTCGAGCAGTGTCGCCGACCCGCTGACCCAGGCCGGCCTGAACGCCGGCAACGCCATCCCGCCGACCGTGGGCAGCTTCCACGTGCGCGAATTTTTCGCCGAAACCCGCGTCCCGCTGCTCAAGGACCAACCGTTCGCCAAGTCGCTGGCCTTCACCGGCGCCTTCCGCAACGGCAAGTACTCGACCGTCGGCGTCACCAACAGCTGGAACGCCGGCCTCGAATGGTCGCCCGTGTCCGACATCAAGTTCCGCGGCACCCGTGCCCTGTCGACCCGCGCGCCGAACATCAGCGAGTTGTACCAACCGCCTAGCCAGACCTTCCCGAACGATCTGACCGACCCTTGCGACGGCTTGAAGCTGACCTCGGTCGGCGCGGCCGCCGATGCCTGCCGTAGCAACCCTTACGTGCTGGCCAACATGAAGAGCAACGGCGGCACGTTCACGCTGAGCCAGGCCGACCAGCAAGGCATCAGCGGCTATGACCGCGGCAATGCCGGCCTGAAGGCGGAAAAAGGCCGTTCGACCACCCTCGGCGTCGTCATCACTCCGCGCTCCATCCCGATGCTGAGCAAGTTCACCTTCACGGCGGATTACTTCAACATCAAGATTGCCGACGCCATCGTGACCACGCCGCGCACAGTGACCCTGACCCAATGCTATGGCGGCAGCAACACGAGCTTGTGCAAACTCATCACCCGCCGCACCTCCACCTCGGGCGACACCAACATCGGCGCCATCACCTATATCGACGCCAGCTCCGAGAACAACGGTGGCCGTGGCACCGAAGGTGTGGACATGACCCTGTCGTGGTCGGACAAGGTCGGCCCGGGACGTCTGAGCGCCAACGTCGCCTACACCTATCTGAAGGACTTCTATGACATTCCGCTGAAAGGGGTGCCAGAAGACTCCGGCACCGGTGAAGTCGGCTTTGCCCGCAACAAGGCCGTCATCAACCTGGCCTACAAATGGGGTGCGTGGGGTGTCACCTCGACCACTTCCTACACCGGCCCAAGCGCGCTGGATGACCAATGGCTTGCCGGCAACCACCTGCCAGCCGGTTCGGTCAAGGTCGGCTCGAAGACCTATAACGACTTCCAGTTCACCTATGCCGCCAACAAGAGCGTCGAACTGTACCTGGGGATCAACAACGCCTTCGATGCCAAGGCGCCACCGATCATCACCGGAATCAGCGGCAACACCACCGGCGCCGAAACCAACGCCAGCGTGTACGATCCGATCGGCCGTCGCTACTACCTGGGCGTGCGCGGCACCCTGTAATCTCAGCAGCAAACTGCGGGCGGCTCGCGCCGCCCGCCGCAACACGGCGGCGAGCTTGGGCTCGCCGCTTTTTTTTTCGCCCCGGCGCCGCCTCGCCGCCAATAAAAAAAGGTTCATCGCGGTTTGCCGGGGAAGGCATCCTTGATTTTGAGGAAGAAGTATGCGGAGTCCCGGAAACCGTAAGCCATCCGCTTGA
>NZ_JAEMNU010000015.1 GCF_016461825.1 Rugamonas violacea
CGCACTCCTGATTTCATGCCTGTCTCCATATCGAAAATCGGAGTATGGCGAGGCGGTCAGGGCATTAAAAGATGGGGCGGTTGGACGCTTACGACTGATTTTCCAGTTCAAAGATATGCATGACAAAAATGCGTTGTCAGCCGCAAAAAATGACACGTCATGCCACTCGTGTTCGCGCGCTAGCGCACAGACCGCAATTGGCATTTGCAGCACAGTTGCCAACACCATGCTAGGTTAGATCAACTGCTATGCGTGGGAATATTGAGTTTTCCGGCCGGGAGATTCAAAATCTAACAGGAGCGCATAGCTTGGGACTCAATCAACCTAACCAGGTTAATTCCTTGTCGGAAGTCGGCCATTCCCCCAAGCATGCCGCCATCGCCGCGGTTCCAACATACAGGCAGAGTCTGGACGGAGGGCGGCCCGACCTGATCGCAAGCTGGCCGGATTACATGATCGATGCGGTACAGCGTAGCGTTCTCTTCCTCGATTTGCTGAGACAACGCGGCAACGAACAAATCGAGATCACCTCACGCCCGATGGCCACCGTGCTGATCTTTGATCAGAAACTACTGATGGACGGCCGCTCGTTGCCGCGACCCATCAATTACACGTTGTCCCGGATTATTGCCCCTCCAGATGTTGTCACCGAGCCGAAGAAGCGACCGGTCGTGGTCATCGATCCGAGAGCCGGCCAAGGGCCAGGCGTCGGTGGTTTCAAAGCAGCGAGCGAGATCGGCGATGCGCTCAACGCGGGGCACCCGGTTTACTTCATCGGCTTCGGCGCGATACCGGCACCGGGGCAACAGTTTTTGGATGTGGTCGAAGGACAGGTCAGTTTTTTTGAGCATATAGCAGCACTCCACCCAAATACACCGCCACCGTTTGTCATCGGTAATTGCCAAGCAGGCTATCAGACCCTGATGGTGGCGGCATTGCGGCCCGAGTTGTTTGGCCCTTGCATGGTCGCCGGTTCGCCAATGTCGTACTGGCAGGGTGTGCATGGGAAAAATCCGATGCGTTACGCCGGAGGTTTGCTCGGCGGCAGTTGGCTTAACGCAATGAGTGCCGATCTCGGCAACGGCAAAATCGACGGGACCCAATTGATCTTGAATTTCGACATGCTGAACCCGGCATATTGGCTGTGGGGAAAACAATACGAGGTGTACGCGCAAGTCGATAGTGATGCGGTACGTTACCTCAAGTTCGAGAAATGGTGGGGCGATTTCATTGAGTTGAATGGTGACGAACTGCAGTTCCTGGTGGATAACATGTTCATCGGAGACAAGCTGACGCGCAACCAGCTTCAATCGCACAACGGCACAACTTTTGATCTGCGCAACATCACCTCGCCCATCATCGTATTCACCTCGATGGTCGACAACATCAGCCCGCCGCAGCAGTCACTCGGCTGGATTCTCGATCTGTATCGGGACGTCGACGACATCCGGGCCAGCGAGCGCACGATTGTGTACTGCCTGAGTCAGGAAGTGGGGCATCTCGCCATCTTCGTCTCATCCAAGGTGGGCGCAAAACAGGACGAAGAATTCGTACAGCTGATGGACGTCATCGACTGTCTGCCGCCTGGTCTTTTTGAGATCGTCATTGCGCCGAGGCCCGATAACGTGCCCGCCGCCGGCTTCATCACCGGCGAATGGATTGCCCGCTTCGAGGATCGCTCGCTCGACGACATCCGCGCGCTCGGACGTAACAGCCTGGAAGATGACCGCGCCTTCGCCGCCGTGGCTCGCATGTCGGAAATCAACCTCTCGCTGTATCGCACGTTCATGCAACCGATGGTGCGCGCGCTTGCCAATCAACCGATGGCAAGCATGACCCGCACGATGGCTCCGCTGCGGCTCAGTTACACGCTCTTCGCTGATCGTAACCCGATGATGAAGGGCGTGCAGACGATAGCTGCCGCCGTGACTTCGATGCGCAGGCCGGTGACAGCCGACAATCCATTCCTCGCAGTGCAGGAGCAAGTCTCGCAGCACATCACCGCTGCGCTGGATGCCTGGCGCGACGCGCGCGACAGCATGGAAGAAAAGGCTTTTTTCGGATTCTACGGCTCGCCGATCGTACAAGCAATGCTGGGTATCCATGACGGCACAGAGGTGCGGCCACGCCCCACTGTTTCAGTAGAAAGGGTGGCGGCACAAAAAGTGCGTGCCGACGGTTATGCAGCGAAACTCAAGACAGGCGGATACAACGCAGCATTGACGCGTGCAGTGCTGTATGTGACTGAGGCAGATCGGATGATTGAGCAGCGTACCGCCCTCGCATTTAACGTCGCACGTGAAAATATCATGCACTTATCACTTGCCGATTTCCGGGTGCTGGTGCGGGAGCAGTTCTTCGTGTTGCAGCTCGCAGGTGAACAGGCGGTGGATGCGCTGGCGTCGATGGTAATCAAGGAAGGTGCGTGCAAGGAACTATTAAAACAGGTGCATGCGATAGTCGGCGCGGACGATCCGCCGAGCGTTGGTGAAAATGAGCGCTTGACGAAATTGTCACAAGTTCTTTCGGTGCCAATTGACACTGCGGTCATTCCCGTTGTCTCCGACCCATGCTGCGAGATCGACAAGTCGTTGATCGTGAGCCGCAAGGCTGATGAGCTCGATATCGGTGACCATTGCATTCCCTCTACCAACATTGGAAACACGTCGCGGGTACCGTCCGCGCGTAAATCCAATCCCCCAGGGAAGTTGCAATGACTACCGTCACGAACAAGACCTTCGATGAGATTGTGCAGGGTGACGCTGCATCGGTCGCGCGCACGTTGCAGACTGGTGATGTACGCGCATGGGCTGCCGCGTTCGGCGAATGGAATGTGTTTTCCGCTCCCGGTGAGAGCCAGGCGGCTGCCAGCATCGTCACCTCCATGCTGACCGCATTGGTCGGTTCGAACCTTCCGGGGCCGGGCAGCGTCGTGCGCGCAGTCTCGGTGCAGGTCAAAGGTGTGCTGCCGATTGACGTGGCGATGACCGCACGTCTTGTGGTGCGCGAGAAGCGGCCGGAGCAGGGAATCGTCATTCTGGATGGACTCTGCACCGGTCCGGACGGGCATGTGATTGCGACCGCAACCTTGGAAGTGCTGGCGCCGATCACGCGGCAGCAACGCGAGGTCGTGGCGCATCGTCTCGATGGACTTATCGAGCGCTGCAAGAATCTCAAGCCGATGCTGACCGGCGTCGTGCATCCATGCAGCGCCGATGCGCTGATAGGCGCGGTGGAGGCCGCCGAAGCAGGACTGATCCTGCCCGTTTTTTACGGACCCGAAACGGAGATTCGTAAAATCGCGGATAAGGCGAATCTGGATATCGGCAAGGTCCGCATCGTATCAACCGAGAGTGCGGAAGGTTCTGCATTACAGGCCGCGATGGCCGCCGGTACAGGCGAGATTGCGGCGCTAATGAAGGGCAGCCTGCATACCGATGTGTTCCTGCACCCGATCATGCAAAAGGAAACCAGGCTGCGCAGCGGTCGCCTGCTTAGCCACTGTGCGTTGTTCTCCGTGGCGACTTATGCGCGCCGCGTGATCGTCAGCGACGCTGCATTGAACATCGTGCCGGACACCGATCAGAAGCGCGACATTTGCCAGAATGCGATCGGATTTGCCCGCGCGCTCGGCATCGACGTACCGAAAGTGGCGGTGCTAGCGGCAATCGAAATGATTAACACCAAAATGTCGGCCACGCTCGATGGTGCAATTCTTTCTAAAATGGCGGACCGAGGGCAAATCGTCGGCGGCATTGTCGACGGGCCACTCGATCTCGATGCGGCAGTCGATGCCGACGCAGCGCGCATCAAGCATATCGCATCGCCGATCGCAGGCTTGGCTGACATCCTGATCGTGCCCAACATCGAAGCGGGCAACATGGTCTACAAGAATCTCGTCTTCATGGCCGACGCACAAACCGCCGGCCTGGTAGTCGGTGCGCGGGTGCCGGTGATCCTGACCAGCCGTGCCGACACCGCCGCCGCGCGCCGCTTCTCGGCTGCTGCGGCCGTATTGTATGCCGACGCACTAGCGCGCGACCCGACCATCCTGCGTCCAGAAACTGCGGAGTGATCGATCATGAAAAATGCAATCGTCGTTTTTAACGCGGGTTCCACCAGTTTGAAGTTCGGTGCTTATGCCGTAGACGCTGGCGAAGCATTGCCGCTGCTGTGCGTAGGCCGAATCGACAGCATGCAAGGCGATCCGCATTTCGTCGTCAATAATGCCGATGGCAAACCGATGGATTCCCATGAATGGGGCGAAGGCCACACGGTCGACCACAAGGCAGCGCTGCACTTCGTCATTACCTGGCTGGAAGCCAATCTGGACAACACCAAAGTGGTCGCCGCCGGTCACCGTGTGGTGCTGGGCGGCGAGCGATATGAGACACCGGTGCTGATAAATGGCGACGTGCTGGACTACCTTGACTCGTTGGTAGTGATGGAACCGTCACACCAACCGTACAACGTGGACGGCGCGCGCGCTTTTGCCGAAGCTTTTCCGGGACTGCCGCAGGTGGCCTGCTTCGACACGTCGTTTCATCGCACCATGCCGCAAGTGGCGCAGACCTATGCGCTGCCGAAAAATGTGCGCGATGCCGGTGTGTGTCACTGGGGCTTTCACGGTATTTCGTACGACTACATTAGCCGCCAGGTGCCGAAATTTGCACCCGCAGCGCGGCGCGTCATCGTCGCGCATCTCGGCGGCGGCGCCAGCATGTGCGCGCTGCTGGATGGGCGCAGCGTCGAAACCACGATGGGCTTCGGTGCACTATCCGGTCTGCCGATGGCGACGCGTCCTGGCGATGTGCCGCCGGGTGCTCTGTTGTATCTGCTACGCAGCAAGCAATTCGATGACACATCGCTGGAGAAGATGCTGTACGAGCGTGCGGGCCTGCTCGGCCTGTCCGGCATCAGCGGCGACATGCGCGTGTTGCAAAACAGCGCTGATGCGCGCGCGGTCGCGGCGCTGGAGTATTTTTCCTACGCGATGATGAAATACATCGGCGCGTATACCGCTGTGCTCGGCGGACTGGATGCCTTGGTGTTCACTGCAGGGATCGGCGAAAACTCGGTGCAAGTGCGCGCCGCGCTGTGTGCCAAATTGGGTTGGCTCAACGTGAAGCTGGACGAGAAGGCGAACGCTGCGGGTGGGCCGTGTATTTCCGCGTCGGACAGTGCAGTGTCGGTGTGGGTCATCCCCACCGACGAAGAACTGATGATTGCGCAGCATACGCTGGCGCTCATCCAACATTAATGGAGAAATGGAGAAAACCATGTTCAACATAATCGAGGGCTTGCCCGCCGACGTGATGGCAATTGAAGCAACTGGAAAAGTGACGCATGCAGATTATCGCGACACGCTGATTCCCATGGCCGAAGCCATGATGGCGCAGGGCCCGGTCAAGATGCTGTATGTCATCGGCCAGGATTGCACCGGTTTTGAACTGGAGGCGCGGTGGGACGACGGCACATTCGGGATCAAGCACTGGCACGATTTCAGCCACATCGCCGTGGCGTCTGATCGCGCGTGGCTGAACGCAATGGTCAGCATGTTCAAACCTCTCTTTCACGGCGACGTCCGACTGTTCAAATTAGCCGAATTGCCTGTCGCGAAAGACTGGATCAATAGTACGTCGGAAAGGGCGACATCATGACCGCCGCCGTGCCGAACGTTACCGTGCCGCAGACAACTGGTGCTATCTATATCTGCCCGATGCACGCACAAATCCGCCAACCCGCGCCGGGCAATTGCCCAATTTGCGGCATGACGCTGGAGCCTGTCAAGACATCGGCCAAAGACGAACCTGATCAAGAACTCGCGAACATGACCCGCCGTTTCTGGATCGGGCTGGCGTTGGCCTTGCCGGTCTTCATTCTGGAAATGGGCGGCCACATGCCCGCACTCGGCCTGCACAATCTCGTCCCGCTGCGCATCTCCATCTGGATTCAATTCGCTCTGTCAACCCCGGTTGTCTTGTGGGCCGGATGGCCATTCTTTGTGCGTGCCTGGGCGTCGGTCGTGCACCGCAGTCTGAATATGTTCAGCCTGATTGCCCTCGGAACGGGCACCGCTTATATCTATAGCCTGGTTGCGACGTTTGCGCCTAAAATATTCCCCGCCGGGTTTCGCATGGCGGACGGTATGGTCCCTGTTTATTTTGAAGCCGCCGCCGTCATCACGGTGCTGGTATTGCTGGGCCAGGTGCTAGAATTGCGCGCGCGTGCGCACACCGGCGGCGCAATTCGCGCGCTGCTCAAACTGGCGCCTAAAACGGCCCATCGATTGACGGCTGCCGGCACCGATGAGGAAGTGCTGCTAGAACAGATTCAGGTCGGTGATCATCTGCGCATACGACCCGGCGATGGTGTGCCGGTCGATGGCGAAGTACTTGAGGGTAAGGGTGCCGTGGATGAATCGATGGTCAGCGGCGAGTCGATGCCTTCTGCCAAACAGCCCGGCGACAAGCTCATCGGCGGCACCGTAAATGGCACCGGCTCGCTGGTCATGCGCGCCGACAAAGTGGGAGCGGACACCATACTCGCGCACATCGTGGCGATGGTCAGCGAAGCACAGCGCAGCCGCGCCCCCATTCAGCGCATGGCGGACAAGGTGTCGGGCTATTTCGTTCCTGCTGTACTTGGCGTGGCGCTCATCACGTTTAGTGTGTGGGCGGTCTGGGGTCCCGACCCAGCACTTTCCTACGCGTTGATCGCTGCGGTCTCGGTCCTCATCATTGCGTGTCCTTGCGCGCTTGGCCTGGCTACGCCGATGTCAATCGGGGTGGGCGTCGGCAAAGGTGCCGGTGCCGGCGTCCTGATCAAGTCGGCCGAAGCTCTGGAGCGCATGGAGAAAATTAACACATTGGTCGTTGACAAAACCGGCACGCTGACCGAAGGCAAACCCAAGGTCACGGCAATTGTTCCCGCTGCCGGCCTGTCAGAGTCAGACATCCTGCCGCTTGCAGCCAGTCTTGAGCAATCCAGCGAGCATCCTCTCGCCGCAGCCATCGTGGCTGCTGCACGGGCAAGCAATGCTGCCATTGAACAGGCAACCGACTTCGCTTCCGTCACCGGCAAAGGAGTGAGCGGAAAAGTTGGCGGCAAGTCGGTGGCATTGGGCAATGTGAAACTGATGACGGATCTCGGCGTCGCGCTGGGCGATCTGGAACAAATGGCTGATGCGCTGCGCAGCGATGGAGCGACCGCGCTGTTTCTCGCGGTGGACGGCAAGCCGGCCGGCATCATCGCGATTGCTGACCCGATCAAGCCCACCACGCAGGCGGCCCTCGACAGCCTGAAAAAAGAAGGTATACGGATCGTGATGGTGACGGGTGATAACCAGACCACCGCCGAGGCGGTCGCCCGCAAGCTCGGCATCAAGGAAGTCAAAGCCGATATCCTGCCGCAGGACAAAATCAGCATCGTCAAAAAACTCACGGCCGAAGGAAGCATTGTCGCGATGGCTGGTGATGGCGTGAACGATGCCCCGGCTCTGGCGGAAGCCGCCGTCGGGATTGCCATGGGAACCGGGACCGAAGTCGCCATCCAGAGCGCCGGCATTACGCTGGTCAAAGGCGACCTCGCAGGCATTGCGCGGGCCGTTGTCCTCAGCCGGGCGACGATGCGCAATATTCGGCAAAACCTGGTATTTGCGTTCGTCTACAACGGGATTGGCATTCCAATTGCCGCAGGTGTGTTCTACCCGGTATTCGGCATCCTGCTGAGTCCGATTGTTGCCGCGCTGGCGATGTCACTAAGTTCATAGGTTTACACACATCTTTTTCTGACCGTCGCACTGGCCCGCAAGAACCGCACTTTTTGAGTGTTTTTGCTTAAAAATTGAGCAAAGTCGTTGTGCGTTGACGGGAAATCCATCGGGCAGGCACTCCGGGATTGCTGTTTCTGCAACAGCTGGTGCTTTGTAAGTGTTTGATTTTATTGGCGAAAAAAGATGTGTATAAACCTATGCACTAAGTTCCGTATCAGTGATTGTGAACGCGCTGCGATTACGGACGCTGAATCTCAAAGAAGAGGCGAAGCCTGACGCCAGGACTGCATCGGAACCTGAGGCTAAGACCGCAGTTGAACACGGCAGGCATCAGCATCGAGGGAGTACTTGACATGTCGCTCTGTAACCTTCTTCTCGCATGATTGCTATTTACTGAGCCAGAGTACAGATTATGTATCTATCTCATATCCGCAACCTTTAATTTGGAGTATCAGATGAAAGCATTTGTTTATAAAGGCCCGGGATTGAAGGCGCTTGAAGATCGTCCGAAGCCGACCATTCAGGCGCCGGGTGATGCTATCGTAAAAATCGTCAAGACGACGATTTGCGGAACGGACCTGCATATTCTCAAAGGTGATGTCGCAACCTGTGCGCCGGGACGCATTCTTGGACACGAGGGTGTCGGGATTGTCGATGCCGTTGGCGCTGGCGTGACGACCTTCAAGGTAGGCGACCGCGTTCTGATTTCGTGCATCTCGTCTTGTGGCAAATGCGAGTATTGTCGACGCGGCATGTTTTCACATTGCACTACGGGTGGCTGGATACTCGGCAACGAAATCGATGGCACGCAGGCCGAATACGTTCGCACGCCGCATGCTGACACCAGCCTCTATCCTATACCTTCAGGTGCAGATGAGGAAGCGTTGGTCATGCTCAGCGATATTTTGCCGACTGGTTTTGAATGTGGTGTTCTTAATGGTAAGGTCGCGCCAGGCTCGACGCTTGCGATCGTAGGAGCGGGTCCGATTGGCCTTGCTGCATTGTTGACCGCGCAGCTTTATTCGCCGTCTGAAATCATCATGATTGATTTGGACGACAATCGTTTGGAGTTCGCTCGACAATTCGGCGCGACCCGGACAATCAATAGCGCGGACGGCACTGCCGTTGTAAAAGTGAAGGCGTTGACTGACGGACATGGCGTTGACACGGCGATCGAGGCAGTTGGTGTGCCAGCGACATTCCAACTTTGCCAGGATCTGGTTGCGCCAGGCGGCATCATTGCCAACATCGGTGTGCATGGTCGCAAGGTGGAGCTGCATCTCGAACGATTATGGTCGCAGAACATCGCGATCACCACACGATTGGTCGACACGGCGACAACGCCGATGTTACTGAAAACGGTGCTGGCAAAAAAAATCGACCCGACCCGACTGATTACCCATCACTTCAAACTTGATCAGATACTCGACGCTTATGACACCTTTGAGCGTGCGGCTGATACCAAGGCGTTGAAGGTAGTTATCGAAACCAACGCCTGAGGGCTAGAGGAATAATCATGAGTGATGCATTCGATGAACAAAATGTTTTGGGCAAGTCAATCGACAAAGGCGACAGCTCCAAAGCGAAAATAAAACATCAAAATGACGCACTTGATGAGGCATTGCGCGAGTCGTTTCCAGCCAGTGACCCGATTGCGGTGAGCGTCACGCGCATCGACAAGGAACCTTCGGAAAGCGAACTATCACGCGGAGTCGGTCATGGTGAGAAAAATGAATAATGCATGGCAAGTGATGCCGATATGGCCCTACGGAAAATATTTTATCTTCTTCAATGAAAAGAATTATCTGAACAATTTTGTATCCAAAAACCACGCAATTGCAGGTGAGATCGAGAAAGCTAAGGGCACTTCTTCTGGCAGGTTCTATAGCGGGAAGGTTGGATTGCAATGATCATGCAAGGCAACACAAAATCTTTGAATATGGGAGTGATCGTTGCCGTGCGCGGCAGCGTGGTCGATATTCGTTTTGATGAACATTTGCCGCCGATTCATGCGATGCTGCGTACAGGTGATGCCGGAAAAATTGTGATTGAGGTGCTGGCGCAACTGGACGCGTACGTGGTGCGCGGAATTGCGATGACCCCGACTCAGGGTTTGGCGCGCGGCGATCCGGTTGAGGACACAGGCGGCCCGTTGAAAGCGCCGGTTGGCAAGGCAATTTTATCGCGCATGTTTGACGTGTTTGGCAATGCAATCGATCGTGAAGCGCCGTTGGCTGACGTTGAATGGCGTTCCGTGCATCGGGCGCCGCCGCCATTGGCCCAGCGTTCCACGCAATCGCAAATTTTCGAAACCGGCATCAAGGTCATCGATGTGCTGGTACCGCTGGAGCGCGGCGGTAAGGCAGGATTGTTCGGTGGCGCAGGTGTGGGCAAGACGGTGCTGCTGACCGAGATGATCCACAACATGGTCGGCAATCAAAAAGGTGTGAGCATTTTCTGCGGCATCGGTGAACGCTGCCGCGAAGGGCAGGAGTTGTACCATGACATGAAAGAAGCGGGCGTGTTGCCGAACATGGTGATGGTCTTCGGCCAGATGAACGAGCCGCCAGGCGCACGGTTTCGCGTTGGCCACGCCGCACTGACGATGGCGGAATATTTTCGTGACGATGAACATCGCGATGTGCTGCTATTGATCGACAATATTTTCCGCTTCATTCAGGCCGGCATGGAAGTGTCCGGTCTGATGGGGCAGATGCCGTCCCGTCTCGGCTATCAACCGACGATGGGCACCGAACTGTCGGGTTTGGAGGAGCGCATCGCCAATACCGATAGCGGCGCCATCACCTCGATCCAGGCCGTGTATGTGCCGGCCGACGATTTCACCGATCCGGCTGCAGTGCATACCTTCTCGCATTTGTCGGCATCGATCGTACTGTCGCGCAAGCGCGCCGGCGAGGGACTGTTTCCGGCAATCGATCCGCTGCAATCGAGTTCCAAAATGGCGACGCCTGGCATCGTCGGCGGGCGGCATTATGCGCTCGCACAGGAAATCCGGCGCACCCTCGCACAATACGCAGAACTGAAAGACATCATTGCCATGCTTGGTCTGGAGCAACTGTCGCCGGACGACCGCAATGTGGTCGCACGTGCACGTCGGCTGGAACGCTTTCTGACGCAGCCATTTTTCACCACGGAACAATTCACTGGCCTGACCGGCAAGCTGGTTAGCCTGAAGGATGCGCTGGATGGCTGCGAGCGTATCTTGAATGATGAATTCAAGGACTATCCGGAGAGTGCGCTCTACATGATCGGCAGCATCGATGAAGCGAAAAAGAAAGCGAAACCGGATCAGTCCGCCACGCCGGAAAAAGGTGTGTCTGCTCCGCGATCACAACCAAAGCCGACACCGATATCTACGCAAGCATCAACGTTAGTACCAACGTCAAAACCGCCGGTTGAAGCGGAGGCAGATACCCATGAATCTTAAGGTTCTGTTGCCATATCAAATCTTTGTCGAGAAGCGCGACGTGTCGCGCATCGTGGCAGAGACGCGCAATGGCTCATTCGGCATGTTGCCGCACCGACGCGATTGCGTCACGGCGCTGGCGCCAGGCATTCTGACTTATGAATCCGATGCCGACGGTGAGGTCTTCGTTGCGGTCGATGAGGGAATATTGGTGAAGGCCGGAGCCGATGTGCTGGTGTCGGTGCGCCGTGCAATCCATGGCACCGATCTGACGCAATTGCGCGCATTGGTCGAGCAGGAATTTTCAACGCTGGATGAACAGGAAAAAAGCGTACGCACTGTCATGGCGAAACTGGAATCCGGATTTTTGCATCGCTTCGCACGCTTCCAACATGAGTGACGAGCTTAAGCCGCCGAATCTGGCCGACGAGATCGGCGCCAAGGCCGTCCGTAAGTTGAAGGCGCGACGCAGTACGCAAGGCGTATGGTTTGGACTGGGCATGATGGGATTGATCGGCTGGTCGGTGGTGGTGCCGACCCTGCTTGGTGCGGCGCTCGGCATCTGGCTCGATACCCATCATCCGGGTCGGCATGGGTGGACGCTGGCGTTGTTGATGGCTGGGCTGGTGCTTGGCTGCTTCAATGCCTGGCATTGGGTGGACAAGGAAGATCACGCGATGCACGACGAACAGAATGACGATGAAGGAGGACTGCAATGACTGACATGTTGCCGCTGTTGTGGGCATGTGTGGCCGGCATCGCGCTCGGCACCATGTTTTATGGTGGACTGTGGTGGACGATTCGAGAAAGCATGGCGTCGGTGCATCCGGCGTTGTGGGTATTCATCAGCCTGCTGGTGCGCATGGGAATCGCGCTGGCTGGATTTTATTTTGTCGCAGGAACCCACTGGGAACGCCTTGTCATGTGCCTGCTTGGATTTCTTGCGGCGCGCGGCGGCGTGACTTGGGTAACGCGGTTGCCGAAAGAAAATGCAGCCGATTCGGCACCGGAGGCCCGTCATGCGCCTTAGCCCGGACGAGCTGATTTTCTGGCAGCATGGGTTTGTCAAACTCAACGCCACCATCGTCTTCACCTGGGGGCTGATGCTGATACTGGTGGTCGGATCGAAACTGATCACGCGCAAGCTGTCGATGGGTTTGCAGCGCTCGCGATGGCAGAATCTGCTGGAAATCGTCGTCTCGTCGATCCTCACGCAGATCGAAGAAGTCGGCTTGCCTGATCCCCAAAAATACATTGGGTTTATTGGCACGCTGTTCCTATTCGTCGCTGCGGCCAGTCTGTGCACAATCATTCCTGGCTATGAACCGCCGACCGGTTCGCTCTCGACCACGGCCGCGCTCGCATTGTGCGTATTTGTGGCGGTGCCGTATTTCGGTATTGCGCAGCAAGGCATGCGCGGCTATCTCAAATCCTACATCGAGCCAACCGTGATCATGCTGCCGTTTAATCTGATCAGTGAATTATCGCGCACGCTGGCATTGGCCGTGCGTCTGTTCGGCAACATGATGAGCGGCGCGATGATCATCGCCATTTTGCTGACAATCACGCCGTTTCTATTTCCGATCGTGATGACCGCGCTTGGTTTGCTGACCGGCATGGTGCAGGCGTATATCTTCAGCATTTTGGCGGCGGTGTATATCGCCGCTGCAACGCGTGTCAGCAAACGCAAGCCGGCGCCTGACGCGGTAGCGAAAGCCTGAGGCTGCAATGAACCACATCAACAACCGAAGGAAATAATATGGATAGCATGACAATTATCGCGGTGGCTTCGATCATGATTGCCGGTCTCACTACAGGCTTTGGCTGCCTCGGGCCCGCGTTGGCCGAAGGACGGGCGGTCGCTACTGCATTGAGCGCGCTGGCGCAGCAGCCGGACGCCTCCGCCACCATCACGCGTACCTTGTTCGTCGGTCTGGCAATGATCGAATCCACCGCGATTTATTGTTTCGTGGTGTCGATGATCCTGATTTTTGCCAATCCATTCTGGAACCATGCGATTTCCCAAACTGCCGGGAAATAATTCATGTTAATTGACTGGTTTACCGTCGGCGCGCAAGCACTTAACTTCATCATCCTCGTGTGGTTGATGAAGCGATTTCTGTACAAGCCTATCCTTGACGCGATTGATGCCCGCGAAAAAAAGATCGCTGCTGAACTTGCCGATGCCGACGCAAAAAAAGCCGAAGCGCAAAAAGAACGCGACACCTTCCAGCAAAAGAACGACGCGTTCGACCAGCAGCGCGCGAGTTTGCTGAGCCAAGTAACCGATGCGGCAAAGGCCGAAAGCCAACGCCTGTTGGAACAAGCACGCAAAACGGCGGACGAGTTGCGCGTCAAGCGTGACGAAGCGCTGAAAAATGGCGCGAAGAATTTGCATCAAGCCATCAGCATCCGCACGCAACAGGAAGTCTTCGCCATCGCACGCAAGGCATTGACCGATCTGGCAAGCGCCAGCCTAGAGCAGCGTATGACCGAAATTTTTATACAGCGCTTGCAGGCATTGGATGACGCGACCAAGGCCAAATTTTCTGACGCCCTAAAGTCAGGCACCGCCCCCGCATTGGTGCGCAGCGCGTTTGAGCTTCCGGCGGAACAGCGCAGCGCGATACAAGACGCGGTCAAGCAACTGTTTGCGACTGACATACCGCTCAAGTTTGACGTCGCACCCGATTTGGTTAGTGGCGTCGAGTTGAGTACGAACGGACAAAAAGTGGCATGGAACATCGCGGACTATTTGGCTTCGTTGGAGACCGGCGTCGCGAATTTGTTGAAAGAAAAGACGCAACCCGTATCCAAGGTGCCATCCAAACCGGATAAGCCGCCCGTACCGACGCCTGAGATTGTCTCTGCAAAAAATCTGGAAATCGAACCAGCATCAAAGCCGGAAGTGGCAACTGCGCCGAAACCGGCTGCCTCCGAGGCCGTTGCAAAGACCACGCAATGAACATCACATCCGAAAGCCTGCAAAGCGCGTTCGATAACGCATTCGCCGGGATTGGCCAAATGCGTGATGCGTTCACGCCGCAGTTGACGCTGCGCGAGGTCGGCACCATCACCAGCATCGCTACCGGCATTGCCAAAGTGGCGGGACTTCCAGGAGTCGGTTTCGATGAATTGATCCGGTTCCCCAACGACATATTCGGCATCGCGTTCAATGTCGACGCCGATGAAATCGGTGTGGTGCTGCTCGGCGATTACGCGCATTTGAACGCTGGCGATCAAGTGCAGCGCACCGGTCGCGTGATGGATGTGGCAGTCGGCGATGCGTTGTTGGGACGCGTAATCGATCCGCTCGGCCGTCCGCTCGACGGCAACGGTGTGTTGACGACCGATACGCGGCTGCCGATCGAACGTCCGGCGGCTGCGATCATGGACCGCGCACCGGTAGTCGTGCCGCTGCAAACCGGGCTGAAAGTCGTCGATGCAATGATTCCGATTGGACGCGGCCAGCGCGAATTGATTTTGGGCGATCGGCAAACCGGCAAAACGGCGATCGCCCTCGATACCATCCTCAACCAGCGCGACAAGGATGTTGTATGCGTCTATTGCGCGATCGGGCAGCGTGCCTCTGCTGTGGCAAAGACCGTCGCCATCCTGCGCGAGAAGGGTGCGCTGGATTATACGGTGGTAGTGGTCACCGAAGGTAATGATCCGCCCGGACTGGCCTATATTGCGCCGTATGCGGCGACTAGTATCGCCGAGTATTTCATGGAAGCCGGGCGCGACGTGCTGATTGTCTACGATGACCTGACACAACATGCGCGCGCCTATCGTGAACTATCGTTGCTGCTGCGCCGTCCACCTGGTCGTGAAGCCTTCCCTGGCGATATTTT
Organism: Rugamonas violacea; assembly: GCF_016461825.1. Lineage (GTDB taxonomy): Bacteria > Pseudomonadota > Gammaproteobacteria > Burkholderiales > Burkholderiaceae_D > Rugamonas. Next base: position 15,056 of record NZ_JAEMNU010000015.1, read on the forward strand.
CTACATCCATTCGCGCTTGCTGGAACGATCAACGCATTTAAGCAATGAACGTGGCGGCGGCTCGCTGACGGCGTTGCCCATCATCGAAACCGAGGCACAGAATATCTCGGCTTACATTCCGACCAATTTGATTTCGATTACCGACGGACAGATTTACCTGTCGCCGTCGCTGTTTGAACTGGGCGTGCTGCCCGCAGTAGATGTCGGGAAATCGGTGTCGCGCGTCGGCGGCAAGGCGCAACGCGCCACCTACCGCGCGGTGGCCGGTGATCTCAAGCTCGGCTATGCGCAGTTTGAAGAACTGGAAACCTTTGCCCGCTTTGGTGCACGGCTGGATGAGGATAGCCGCAAGATCATCGAGCATGGTCGACGGATTCGCGCCTGTCTCAAGCAACCGGAATTCTCACCCGTGGCGGTACCGGCGCAAATTATCACCTTGCTGGCCTTGAGTGCCAGCTTGTTCGATCTGGTACCGCTGGAGCGGATGGCGGATGCCGAGCGCGCGGTCAATGACGCCGCAGCACGCATCCCGCAAGAAGTTCGCGAACGATTCGAGACTGCGGAAAAATTGAATGACGATGACCGCAAGACGATTGTCGATCTGGCTCGTACCGCGCTCGCACCGTTTCAGCCTGCGCCAGAGGTTAAGTCCGACGTCAAAACTGGGCAGCCCAAAAACAACAACGATAAACTCGATTCCAAAATTGACCAGGCCAAGAGCAAAGCCACGGACGACGCCAAACCGAAGGAAGCCAAACCCGAAAAAGAAGCGCAGCCGGTCAAGGATCAGCCATGAGCAACAGCATGGCCAATCTGCATCGCAAGATCGACAGTGCTGGCGATCTGCAATCAGTCGTCCGTACCATGAAAGCCTTGGCCGCGTCGAACATCGGCCAGTATGAACAATCGGTCAAGGCGTTGACCGACTATTACCGGACAGTGGAACTTGGATTGAGCGCATGTGCGCGCGCAAGTGATTCGGTTGTTACGCCGTACACTTCCAAGGCACAAAATTCCGGTGCTGTGACTGATCCGATCAACGCTATCGTATTTGGCTCCGATCAAGGTTTGGTCGGGCAGTTTAATGATGTAGTGGCCGACTATGCGATCAAGACACTGGCAACCTTGCCAGGAAAACCGCAGGTGTGGGCCGTCGGTGAACGCGTTCATGCGCGCCTTGCGGCTTCTGGATTGCCGTTGATGGGAATATTTGTCGTGCCAAATTCCGTCAAGGCGATTGCTCCACTTGTTGGACAAATTCAAATTGATACTGAAGCACATCGTGCCAAAGGCGATATGGCGCGCCTGTACGTCTTCCACAACAGTCCGCAATCGGGATCGTTGTTTGAGCCGGTCAGCCAAAGGTTGTTACCACTCGACGAGGAATGGCTGCACTCGTTGACGAAGGTTGGCTGGCCATCCAAAATTTTGCCAGAAGTAATGGGAGCAGACACCACGACGCTGCGCGCCTTGATCCGCGAATATCTTTACATCTCGCTATTTCGCGCATGCGCCGAATCGCTTGCGAGCGAGAACGCAAGCCGTTTGGCAGCAATGGAGCGCGCCGATAAGAATATTGACGAATTGCTTGAGAATCTACATGGTGCATTTCACAGCCTTCGCCAGAGTTCGATTGATGAAGAGCTTTTTGATGTCGTGTCAGGCTACGAATCATTGTCAATTCATCGCAATGTTCGTCAATAAATTGTAAGCACTCCACGAACCCCAACCTATTCAGCCAGGCAGAATGCTGGTTAAATCCGGGGTATGCAAATCCTTCACATTCCACGGCAGCAGCGCCTCGACCT